>CAWEHE010000001.1:0-26366 GCA_963808735.1 uncultured Thermoleophilia bacterium
GTGCTAAGGGTACCCCGGGGAGGGCCGCAGCCCCCTTGACCTGTGTCAAGGGTCGTGCCGCCGCCTGTCCATGACGCGCGCAGCGGCCTGGTCTGGCGCCTTCAGGTTCGCGGCTGCTTGATGCGCCGCGCCGTCTCCTCCACGCGGCGCATGCGTGTCTCCGGGCGCCGCGCCGAGATGATCCAGTCGATGTACTCACGCTGGTGCGCAGGCGGCAGAGCAGCGAAGGCCGCCTCCGCCTCCGGGTCGTCGTGCAGTTCGATCTGGAGGTCGTGGGGGACCGGGATCTCGCCGCGTGGGGTGTTGCGCTCGGGCATGGCGCCGGCCGTCCTCTCGGGTCGCCTCGCGATCAGGTCGCAGGATTCTCCGGTGCACCGGGTAAGAACCGGGCGACCGTATCACTCGCGCAGGAGGCCCGCGTGGACTCGTTCTCCGTGCTCATCGGCGGCAAGGCCGGCGACGGCATCACCCAGGCGGGCAGCATGATCGCCCACCTCCTGAACGAGCTCGGCTACCGGCTCTACACCTACGTCGACTCGCCGTCGCTCATCCGCGGCGGCCACAACTACGTCATCGTGCGCGCGCACCGCGGACGAATCGCGGCGCACCGCGACCACGTCAACGTGCTGGTCGCGCTCAGTCCGGACACGCTGGAGCGTCATCACTGGCGCCTCAAGCAGCGGCCGGTGACGGTGTTCGACAGCGAGAGCATCAGGCCGACGAGCCTGCCGAGCATGGCGCACCCGTTCCGTACCGGGATCCCGGTCAAGACGATCCTGGAGCAGGAGGAGGCGCCGAGCGTGATGCGCAACAGCGCGATCCTCGGCGCCTTCTGCAAGGCCGTGTCCATCCCGTGGGAGACGTTGCAGGACGTCATCCACCGCTACCAGCCCAAGCAGACCGAGCTCAACCTCCGCGTCGCGAGACGCGGCTTCGACCTCGCCACGGAGAAGCTGCTGATCGACCTGCCGGGCGGCGGCCCGCGCCCGGTGATGACGGGGCTGGAGGCCACCGGGCTGGGGCTCATCCGCGGCGGCCTCCAGGCGTACGCCGGGTACCCGATGACGCCGGCGAGCGGCCTGCTGCACTACCTCGCCCGTCAGGCGCCGCGCTTCAAGCTCAAGGTGGTGCAGCCGGAGGGAGAGATCGCGGCCGTCATGATGGCCCTCGGGCACGCCTACGCGGGCGAACGGGCCGCGGTCGGCACCTCCGGCGGCGGCTTCGCCCTCATGGTCGAGGGCCTCAGCCTTGCCGGCCAGGCCGAGCTGCCCATCGTCGTGGTCCTGGGGCAGCGCACCGGGCCGGCCACCGGCCTGCCCACCTATACGGCGCAGGCCGACCTGCACTTCGCCATGAGCGCGGGGCACGGGGAGTTCCCGCGCTTCGTCGTCGCGCCCGCGGACGTGGAGCAGGCGTACGCGTGGAGCACGTACGCCATGGACGCCGCCTGGAAGTACCAGATGCCGGCCATCGTACTCGGCGACAGGACGCTCAACGACGACTCACAGAGCTTCGACCGCGACGCCGTCCCCGAGCTGCCGCGGCTGGAGCCGCGCCTCTGGGACGGCCGTCCGCAGAAGAGCGCCGCGGACGTGCCACGCGGCGCCGGAGCGGGCACGGGCGCCGCGCGCGACACGGCCACGGCCTCCGCGCGGGAGGCGCTCCACGGCGAGGGCGCCCCGCGCGGCGCGCCCGAGCTGCCCGCTGACCCCGCGCTCGCCTACAAGCGCTACCTTTTCGCCGAGGACGGGATCTCGCCGCTCGCCTTCCCCGGCCGCGAGGGCGCGGTCGTCAAGGTCAACAGCTACACCCACGACGAGTTCGGCATCACCACCGAGGACCCGGAGCTCACCGTGCGCATGCAGGACAAGTGGAACGCCAAGGGGTTCGCGCTGGCCGAGGAGCTCGACACCGTGCAACAGGTGTACGTGTACGGCGATCCGGACGCGAAGGAGACGCTGGTCACGTGGGGCTCGCCGACGGGCGCTGCGCGCGAGGTCGGCGAGCTCGCGGGGATCCGCATCGTGCAGCCGGTCGTGCTCTGGCCCTTCCCCGACCGGCAGATGGCCGAGGCCCTGGAGGGTACGGAGACGCTGGCCGTGGCCGAGGGCAACTCCCGCGGCCAGCTCGCCCGGCTGCTGGAGCAGCGCGGCTTCCACATCGACGGCCGCCTCCTGCGCTACGACGGGAGGCCGTGGGGCGTCGGCGAGCTGCGCCGGCAGGCCGAGGAGGTGCTGGCATGAGCGCCGCCGGCAAGAAGAGCGCGAAGGCGGCCGCCCGGGCCGCGGCCGCCGCCGCGCCGGCCGCCCGGCTCACCACGTACGCGAAGAACACCTGGTGCCCCGGCTGCGGCAACTTCGCCGTGCTCAACGCGATCAAGCCCGTGTTCCAGCAGCTCATCGCCTCCGGCACGCGGCCGGAGGACATCGTGCTGGTCAGCGACATCGGCTGCAACAGCAAGATCATGGACTACATCGGCGTGAACAGCTTCGACTCGCTGCACGGCAGGTCCATCCCGACCGCCGTCGGCGTGAAGCTCGCGAACCCCGAGCTCACCGTGGTGGTGCACGCCGGGGACGGAGCGACCTTCTCCGAGGGACTGGAGCACGTGCTGTTCGCCGCCAAGCGCAACGTGGACCTCACGCTGATCGTCCACGACAACGGCGTGTACGGGCTCACCATCGGCCAGGCCGGGCCGGAGACGCCCGCCGGCTACCGCGGGCGCTCGACTCCTTACGGCAGCGTCGAGGACCCGTTCAACCCGCTCGAGCTGTTGCACGTGGCCGGCGCGACCTACCTCGCGCGTGGCTACTCGCACGGCAAGGAACTGCTCAAGACCCTGTACGCGGAGGCGATCGCGCACCGCGGCTTCAGCGTGGTGGACACCTTGCAGGTGTGCGTGACGTTCCGCGATATGTACGCCTCGTACAACGAGCGCGTCTACGAGCTCGAGGGACACGACCCTCGCGACGAGGCGCAGGCGCTGGCGAAGATCCGCGAGTGGGACTACCGCTCGGACGGGCCGGTCGCGCTGGGCACGTTCAGCGTGCGCGACCGGCCCGTCTTCGGCGATCAGTTCGCGGCGTATGGTCCCGGGCCGGTGGACCTGGACGTCGCGCTCGATCAGGCGTTCGCCGAGCTCACCTGACGCGGTGTCGCCGCGGCCGGCGCGTCGGGGGCCCTACTCCTGAGCCAGCCGCTGCAGCTTGGTGAAGCTGAGGATCTCGATGAGCCGGTGGTCGCCGCTCATGCGGATCACCTCGCCGCGTTTGAGGCGGTCGAAGGTGCGGCTGAGCGTCTCGGGCACGGTCCCGAGCCGCGCGGCGAGCTCGCGCTTGCTCACGGGGAGCGCGATGACGCGCGGGACGTCGGGCGGAAGGGCCGGCTCTCCCTCTGCCGGCGTCGCTCCCGAGGCGACCGGCTCGAGCTGCTCGTCGGCGCGCGCCAGCAGGTACCTGGCGAGGCGCGCCGGGACCGGCAGCAGCAGCTCCTCGACGCGCCGGTTCAGCAGGCCGAGGAGCTCGGCCATCGCGCCGAGCAGGCCGACGGAGAGCTGCGGATCGGCGAGCAGCAGCGCGAGCGTCGCCTCCTTGTCGAACCGATAGACGAGGCACTCGCTCATCGTCTCGGTGCACGACGGGTACGTCTCGTGGAAGAGCGCCGCTTCCGCGAACGTCTGGCCCGCCTCGACATGGCGCAGCGTGGCCGTGCGGCCGTCGCGCAGGAGCTTGAAGACCTTGAGGCGGCCCTCCGCGAGCAGGAAGAACGCCGTCGCGGGATCGCCCTGGAGGAACAGGGTCTCCTCCGCCGGCAGCCGTCGCGGCTGCGCGAGGGTCGCAAGCCGCTCGAGCTGGCCGTCGTCCAGAAGCCCGAAGAGGGCGGCGGCGCGCAGGTCGGCGAGCGTTCGGTCGTCGGCGCTCATGGGGCGAGTATATCGAGCGCGGCACGCACGGGGCCGCCGTTCAGCCGACGGCCGGGGCGCCGCCTCCGGCGAGGTCCGGGTCGGTCGGCAGGATGACGATCGCCGACGTGCCCTCCATGGGGCACTTGTACTCGCAGATGCCGCAGCCGATGCAGCGGCTCGCGACCACCGTGGGCCGGGACAGGTAGTCCTGACTCCCGTCGGCACGGGTGATGAGCCGCCGGCGGCCGAGCTCGATCGCCTTGTCGGGGACGGGGCACATCTCCTCGCACACGATGCACGGGGTGCCGGCGGCCCAAGGCAGGCAGCGGTCCGTGTCGATCACGGCGACGCCGATGACCGCGCGGCGCTTCGTCGGCAACGCGAGAGGCGGGATCGCGCCCGACGGGCAGACCTTCCCGCAGGCGTTGCAGGCGTAGTCGCAGTAGCCGAGTCGCGATCTGAGGACCGGCGTCCAGAGGCCCTCCAGGCCGGCCTCCGCCAGCGTCGGTTGGAGGCCCGAGGTGGGGCACACCTTCATGCACTCGCCGCAGCGCAGGCAGCGAGAGAGGAAGCGGCTCTCGTCCTGGGCGCCCGGCGGCCGGATCAGGCCCGGGCGCTTGACGGCGCGGGCGACGCCGGTGCCCAGGAGAACGGCGGCCGTGAGGCCGGCGCCCACGGCGAGCACCGCCTGGCGGCGCCCGGGGTCGTACTGCGCCCACGGCCCGGGTCTGGCAGGGCCAAGCGTCATGCCGCCGTCGCGGGGGCAGGCGACGAGGCAATCCAGGCACATCGTGCACTCGGAGCTCACCACGCGAGCAGGGGGCGTATCGCGCGCGCCACTGTCGCGGCCACCGGCCTCGATCGCATCCACCCTGCAGGCGGTGGCGCAGGCGCCGCAGGCGCCGCAGCCGTCGCTCACGACCGGACGCAGCAGCTGGACCTTGGACACGAGGCCGAGGAGCGCGCCGAGCGGGCACAGGTACCGGCACCAGAAGCGGTCGGCGAGGGCGTTGAGAAGGATCAGCGCCAGCAGCAGCAAGAAGAGGCCGACCGCCTGCTCGTACCGCGGTTGGATCGTCGGCAGCACCGAGCCGCGGAACTGGTCCTCCACCCAGGTCACGATGCCGACGGTGGGTCCCCACCTCATGCCCGCCCGCTCCAGGGCGTCGACGACGTAGACGAAGCCGGGGATCACGGACGTCGTGAGCGTTCGCGTCAGAAGCGAGAGGGGGTCGAGTACGAGCAGCGTGAGGTTGGCGAGAGCGGCCAGGACGACGATGACCCCGAGCAGCACGTACTTCACGCGGCGGAACGCCGATGGCACGGCGCCACTCAGGCGCCGTGCCGAGCGGAAGCGCAACCAGCCGAGCAGCGTACCGAGGGGGCAGATCCAGCCGCACCACACGCGGCCGAGCACCAGGGTCAGCCCGAGCGTGATGAAGGCCAACGCGAAGGGTGCGAGCCACGAGCGGGCGGCCAGCATCGTGGCCAGCGCCGCCAGCGGGTCGAAGCGGAAGAAGATGCTGGCGTAGTGCTGCGGCTCGAGTCGCTGGAGGCCGGCGAAGAGCAGGGAGACGAAGACGACGAACGTGAGGACCTGGACCGTGCGCCGCGCCCAGCGGGCGGCCTTCCAGCCGCTCGTCCGCCGCCGCCGCGGGCTTGCCGCGCCGCCCCCGGCGTCGTCGTGCGCGGCGCCCGCCGCCTCGCGCCCGTCCGGCACGGCCTCGTCAGACCTCGTACTTCTTGATGACGAGGCCGGAGAGGTTCGCCTTGCCGAGCCGCATCTTGGCGGCCGCGGCGATGTAAGGAACGTAGCCCGGCGACTTGCCGAACAGGCGGGTCGCGTAGGCGTCGGCCGCCACCCAGTCCTTGGAGGCGATCACGATGTCCTTGCGTCGTACGTCGCTGAGACTGCCGCCGGTCGGGCCGTTCCTCACCAGGATGCGGATCGCGTCGAGCACCGTGAGCTCAGGCTTGAGCTTGGCGTTGAGCTCGGCGATGGTGCGGCTGAGACCCAGGTTGTGCATGCGGCTGCGATCGCTGGTGCACCCCATCAGGTTCTTGCCCGCGAGGGTGAGCCCGGTGGATCCGTGCTGCTTGGCGATGGGGACGTTGATGAGCACGTCGCATTCGACCATGTCGCGGTACAACGGATGCCGCCTCAGCTTGCCGCCCGGGATGTCGTAGGTCTTGTAGCGGGAGCCGCTCATGACCTGCATCGAGCCGCCGGCGGCCTTGACCGCCGAGGCGATCCCGCTGGCCGAGTAGCAGCTGTTCGGGCTCGACGAGATCGGGTTGTCCATGACGCGTACGCGGCGCGCGCCGGCGCCGCGCGCCAGCCGCACGAGTGTGGCGACGACGGTCGGGTTGGTCGTCGCCGCGTACTTCGGTGCCCGCGCGGCGCAGATGTTCGGCTTGATGATCACGTCGTCGCCGTTGCCGACGAAACGACGCATGCCGCCGAGCTTCGCGATCGCCGTCTTCACGTTGACGTCGATCGGCGTGCCGTGGACGACCGTCATGTACGGCAGGGCGGCCGCGCGCGCGGCGTCGCCGTTCAACGCCGCCTCGTCGAGGTCGTCGTCCACCCCCGTGATGGCGGCGAGGGCGTCCTCCGAGCCGCGCAGGAAGACAACGCCGCCGGCGCCTGCAGCGAGGATCTTGAGGAACTCGGCGCGGGTGAGCGGTTGGCGTGCCATGATCCACCCCCTGTGGTTCCGTTCTGTGCACCATGGTACTCCTCGACGCCGGTACGACCAGATTGAGCGGCCGGCGTCGTCCCCGCTGAAGACGGCGCGGGCCGCGCGACCGGCTTGACCGGTCCGGACGGCATCGGCTAGCATGCGCGACGCTTGGAGGTGCCCGCGAGGGCCACAAGGGAAGCCGGTGCAAGACCGGCGCGGACCCGCCGCTGTGACCGGGGACGACGGACGCGAGAAGCCACTGCCGGCGTGCCGGCGGGAAGGCGCGCCCGAAGGACGATCCGGGAGCCAGAAGACCTGCCTCCGATGTGCGTGTCGTTGCGCTCCGCGTGGTAACCGGGGCGGGGCGGCGCACGGCTGCGGCCTCGAATGCGGGAGGCCCGGGCCCGACGAAGTGTCGGCCCGGGTTTTGTCGTTCTCGAGACCGGAAGGCGGCGCCCGTGCAGGCAATCCTGATCCGCGAGGTCGGCGGCTTCGAGCTGGTCGACGTCCCCGTCCCCGAGCCCGGACCGGGCGAAGCCCTGATCCGGGTGAGTGTGACCGGCCTCTGCCGCACAGACCTCAAGATCATCCGACACGGGCACCGCGACCTGACGCTGCCGCGAATCCCCGGTGAGGAGGTCGTCGGCGAGATCGTCGCGCTCGGGCCGGACGGCCCCGCGGCGGCCAAGCCGTCTGCCGCCGCGCCGGCGGCCGGCGCAGACGGTCCGGTCGCCGACGTGGGCGCCGTCGCGTCTGGCATGTCCGATCCCTTCGCGCCGGGTGACCGCGTGTACATGTACCCGGGCGTGTGGTGCGGCGAGTGCCCGAGCTGCCTTCGCGGCGCCGAGAACCTCTGCCGGCAGATGCGCATCATGGGCTTCCACCGCGACGGCGGCTTCGCCGAGTACGTCGCGGCGCCCCTGCAGAGCCTGATCCGGGTGCCCGACGGGCTCGGCGACGAGGAGGCCGTCTTCGCCGAGCCCCTCAGCTGCTGCCTCAACGCCCTCGAGCTCGGCGGCGCCGGCGAGGGCGACGTGCTGGGCGTGTGGGGCGCCGGCCCGGCCGGCACGCTCCTCAGCCGGGCCGGCGCCCTGCGCGGCGCGGAGGTCGTCGTGGTGGAGCCCGACCCGCAGCCGCCGCGCGTTCGTCACCACCTCGCCGGGCGCGCCGCCGCAGGTGAGCGCGCACGCTGCCGCTCCCGGCCTCGTCGACGTGGCCGTGGTTGCCGTCGGTGACCCCGAGGCGTACGAGGCGGCGATCGCGGCGCTGGCGCCGCGCGGCCGCCTCGTCGTCTTCTCCGGCCTGCTTCCCGCCGCCGACCAGGACTTGCACGTCAGTCTCAGCCGCATCCATTACTACGAGCACGCGTTCGTCGGTGCCTACGGCTGCAGCTTCCGCCACGGCGTCGAGGCTCTCGGCCTCCTGGCCACCGGTCGTCTGCGCGTCGACGACCTGATCAGCCATCGGCTCCCGCTGGCCGACCTCGACCGGGGCCTCGACCTCGTCGAACGGCGCGCCGGCATGAAAGTACACCTGTATCCCGAGAGAGGAACCCCGTGAACAACGACGAGAACGCCCTGCGCGCCTTCGGCGCCGAGATCCAGCGCCTCATCGACCGCAACGACCTGACCCGCGAGCGCACCTACGACCTGTTCCGCCAGGTGCTGCTCGGCGAGCAGCCCGACCTGCAGCAGGGAGCCCTGCTCGCCGCCCTCGTCGCCAAGGGCGAGACGCCGGAGGAGATCGCCGGCGCGTGGCAGGCGATCGTGGAGTTCGACACCGTCACCGCGGCGGTCGCCTCGGTGGCCGGCGCCGGCCCGCTGGTCGAGAACTCCGGCACCGGGATGGACGCGCTCAAGACCTTCAACGTGAGCTCCGCCGCGGCGATCATCGCCGCGGCGGGCGGCGCCCGCCTCGCCCGTCACGGCGCCCGCGCGCTGACCTCGAAGTGCGGCGCCGTGGACATCCTCGAGGCCGTCGGTGTGGACGTGGACTGCAGCGTCGCCACCGTTGAGCGCAGCATCGACGTCGCCGGGATCGGCATCTTCAACGGCATGAGCCCGGCCGTGCACCCCGGCGGCCTCGGCCGCATCCTCAGCCAGATCCGCTTCGGCTCCACCCTGAACATCGCTGCGTCGCTCGCCAATCCGGTCCGCCCCACGCACGGTGTTCGGGGCGTGTACGCCGGCGGCATGGTGGGCCCGGTCGGCGACGTGATGATGGAGATCGGCTACGAGCACGCGCTGGTCGTGCACGGCTACGACGACCGGCGGGAGGCGGGCATGGACGAGTTCTCCGTGCTCGGCGCTACCGTCGTCGGCGAGCTGCGCTCCGACGGGCGTCGCGACTCCTACACGGTCGAGCCCGAGGACTTCGGGCTGCGGCGCGCGGCGCACAGCGAGATCGCGCCGCTGGACGACCTGCGCTCCGAGTCGGTGCGCTTCGTCCAGGTGCTCGCGGGCCGCGGCCACGAGGCGTGCGCCGACGCCGCCTGCCTCAATGCCGCCGCGGTGCTCTACGTGGCCGGCCTGGCCGCCGACCTCGGCGACGGACTCGCGCAGGCGCGCGAGGTCGGTCGCGAGCGGGGCGGCCATCGCGAAGCTCGAGGAGTGGGTCGCCGCGCAGGCCGGTGGCGCGGAGCAGCGCGCCGCCGGCGAGGCCCGCCTGACGGCGCTGCGTGCGCAGGCGGGCCGTCCGGCCTGACGAGTGAACGGCGGGGCGGGGCCGGCAGCCGGTCGCCCGCCCGCCGCCCGCTCGTCGCTCCCTGCCCGCAGGCTTCCTTGACCTGTGACTCATCTGTGTCACAATCGTGTCACAGCGAGCGGAGGAGGCGGCATGCGGTTCGTCAGCGTCAGGGAGCTGCGCTCCAAGTCGGCCGAGCTTTGGCGGGACCTCCCCGCCGAGGGGCAGATGGTGGTGACCAGCAACGGCAAGCCGGTGGCGATCCTCGCCGCCGTCGACGAGACGACCGTCGAGGAGTCGGCGGCGGCGATCCGCCGGGCGCGCGCAGTGCAGGCGGTGCAGTCCATCCAGCTGGCGTCTGTAGCGTCGGGTCTGGACCGCATGACGATGGAGGAGATCGACGAGGAGATCCGGGCCGCTCGGCGCGCACGGCGTCCAGAGTGAGGATCGTCCTCGACACGAACGTCCTCGTCTCGGCGCTGCTGTCGCCCTTCGGGTCGCCGGCGCGGATCCTGGGGCTCGTCATGGCCGGAGCCATCGAGTGCTGCGTGGACGCGAGGATCCTCGCCGAGTACGACGACGTCCTGCATCGTCCGAGGCTCTCGATCGCCGCGGCGAAGGCGGACGACGTGCTGGAGGAGCTGCGGCGGTCCGGCCTGCCGGTGGCCTCCGTCCCCCTGCCGCGTCCCTTGCCCGACCCGGACGACGAGCTGTTCGTCGAGGTCGGGCTGGCCGGAGGAGCGCGGTGTCTGGTCACGGGGAACGGTGTGCACTTCCCCGACGACCGCTGTCTCGGCCTGCCGGTGCTCTCGCCGGCCGAGCTGGTCGAGGTCGTGCGCAGGCTGAGCGGGGCGAAGGGCCTTGCCGGCAGCCGCCCGCCAGATTGACGCCCCTGCCCGGGCGGCTGTAGCCTTGCCGGGCATCTCTCAGCTGCTGGGAAGCCGGTGCAACGCCGGCGCTGCCCCGCAACTGTAGGCGCCGACGAAAGCCGCAAACAGGCCACTGCCCTACGGGTGGGAAGGCGCGGCCGGTAGGACGAAGCGCGAGCCAGGACACCACGGCTGAGAGGTCACTGCGACAACGCCTCGAGGGAGGGCAGCGGTGGACACAGTTCACGACCGGTCCGTTCAGGGCTCACTCATCCTCGTCACCGGCGGCGCGCGCAGCGGCAAGAGCACGTACGCGGAGCGGCTCGCGGCGCAGCTGGCCGAGCCGCGCGGCGGCAGCGTGACGTACATCGCGACGTCCGAGGCGCACGACGAGGAGATGGAGCAGCGCGTGAGCGCGCACCAGGCCTCTCGGCCCGCCGCGTGGACGACGGTCGAGTGCCCGCTCGAGGTGCCGGCGGCCGTGCGTGCGGCCGCCGCCGGCGCGGGAGCGGAAGGCGCTGGAGCCGCAGGCTCGGCCGGCGCCCCTCCCGTCATCCTCCTCGACTGCGTCACCCTGTGGGTGACGAACCTGCTCTTCAGCGGCGGCGCCTTCGGCGGCAGCGAGCCGCCGGAGGGCGGCTACAACTACGACAAGGAACTGCTGCCGGCGGCCGAGGAGCGCGCCGCCGCGGCGCGCGTCACGGCCGCCGTCACCGACCTGCTGGCCGCCGTCGCCGAGACCGGCGCCACGCTCGTCGCCGTCACCAACGAGGTCGGGCTCGGCGTCGTGCCCGAGTACCCGCTCGCCCGCCTCTACCGCGACCAGCTCGGCTGGGCCAACCAGCGCCTCGCCCGCGACGCCGACGGCCTCCACCTGCTCGTCTCCGGCTACCCCCTCGACGTCAAGGCGCTCGCTTCGGTCTCGCCCGCGGCCGCCTCGTCCGACCAGTCCATCGACGACTCTCCGTCGCCCCCCAAGGAGCCCCAGTGACCGACCTTCTCGACCGCACCATCTCCGCGATCGGCCCGCTCGACGCCGACGCCATGCGCGCCGCGGAGGCGCGCCAGATGCAGCTCACCAAGCCGCCCAAGGCGCTGGGACGCCTCGAGACCCTCTCCATCCAGCTGGCCGGCATCCAGGCCAAGGACCAGCCGGTGATCGAGAGCAAGGCGATCGCCGTCATGGCCGCCGACCACGGCGTGACCGCCGAGGGCGTCAGCGCGTTCCCCGCCGAGGTCACGCCGGCGATGGTCATGAACTTCGCCGCCGGCGGCGCCGGCATCAACGTCATCGGGCGTCACGTCGGGGCTCGGGTGCTGGTCACCGACGTGGGCGTGAACGCCGATCTGAGCGGGGCGGAGGGCGTGCGCCATCAGAAGGTCCGCATGGGTACCGCCAACATGGCCCAGGGCCCGGCGATGACCCGCGAGGAGTGCGTGCGCGCCATCGAGATCGGCATCGAGCTGGTGGAGGAGGAGCTCGCGAAGGGGCTCGACATCATCGCCACCGGCGAGATGGGGATCGGCAACACCACGGCCGCGTCGGCCGTGATCGCGGCGCTGACCGGCGAGCCGGCGGCCAGGGTCACCGGGCGCGGCACCGGCATCGCCAGGGAGGCGCTGCCGGCCAAGGTCGCCGTCATCGAGAAGGCGCTGGCCGTCAACGCGCCGGACACGGCCGACCCCATCGACGTCCTCGCCAAGGTGGGTGGCCTCGAGATCGCCGCCATGACCGGCGTGTTCCTGGGCGGCGCGGCGCATCGGATTCCCGTGGTGATGGACGGCTTCATCAGCGCGGCGGCTGCGCTCGCCGCCGTGCGTCTGTGCCACGAGTGCGTCGACTACATCCTGCCCAGTCACGTGAGCATCGAGATCGGCCATCAGGTGGTGCTCGACGAGCTCGGCCTGGTGCCGCTGTTCGACCTGCAGATGCGGCTCGGCGAGGGCACTGGGGCGGCCCTGTCGATGAGCATCATCGAGGCCTCCGCCCGCATCCTCAGCGAGATGGCCACCTTCGAGAGCGCCGGCGTCGCCGGCGACCCCAACGAGGCCGACGCCGAGCTGACGCGGTAGCCGGGCGGACGAAGCGTTCTGAGAAGAGGACGATGCGGCGACAGCTGACACTGGCGGTGACCTTTCTCACCGGCATCCCGCTCAAGGTCGAGGGCGACGTGAGCCCAGCCGACCTGTGGCGCAGCATGGGCTGGTACCCGCTGGTCGGCCTGGCCATGGGCGCCGCCGCGTGGGCGGTGTACGCAGGACTGCTCTGGTTCCTGCCGGGCCTCGTCGCGGCCGCGCTGGTCGTCATCCTGCTCGAACTGCTGACCCGCGGGCTGCACATGGACGGCCTGATGGACACGGCCGACGGCATCCTGAGCGGGGCGCCGCGCGAGCGCGCCCTCGAGATCATGAAGGACAGCAACGTCGGCGCGATGGGCGTGGTCGCCGCGGTGCTGCTGCTCATCCTCAAGGTCGCGGCCCTGGGCGCCCTGACACGCGCCGACGCGGCCGCGCCGCTGCTCGCCGGCTGGTGCGCGGCGCGCGCGCTACCGGCGCTCAACGTGTACTGGTGGCCGTACGCGCGTGCGGCCGGTACCGGCGAGGCGTTCACGCGCGAGCACACGCCAGGGCCGCTGCAGCTGGCCGGCGGCCTGCTGGTGGCCGGCGTCGTGGTCGCCGGTCTGGCCGGCCTCTGGGCCGGCGCCGCCGGCTCCTGGTACGCCGGCCTCGTCGTCGCCGGCGGTCTCCATCGGCGTCGCGCTGAGCGTGCAGGCCGCCGTGGCGAGGCGGCTCGGCGGCCTCACCGGCGACGTCTACGGCATGGGCATCGAGCTGGCCGAGACGGCCGCGCTGGTCGCCGGGTGCGCGATCGTCGGCCTGGTGACCTGATGACTTCCACAACCACCGAGGACGTCGCATGAAGCTGTATCTCGTCCGCCACGGCCAGTCGACCGGCAACATCGGGGGCACGCTGATGGGCCAGAGCGACCACCCGCTGACCCCTCTTGGGGAGGACCAGGCGCGAGCGGCCGCAGCGCGGCTCGCGCCCTTCGGCCCCATGTCCGTCTACTCCAGCGACCTGCCGCGGGCCCGGACGACGGCGGAGCGCATCGTCGCCGCCTGGACGCCGCGTGAAGACGCCGCTGGGGGACCGGAGGCGATCGTCCTCGACCCGCGCCTGCGCGAGATCTCGCTCGGCGACTACGAGGGCCGGCCGTGGCAGGAGTTCGAGGCGGATACGGAGCTCACCGCCGCCTTCGCCGCCGATCCGTACGGCACGGCGCTCCCCAACGGTGAGTCGCTGGAACACCTCGAGGCGCGCGTGCACGCGGCCGTGATCGACATCCTGGAGCCGTTCGGCGTGGACGACACCGGCGCGTACTGCGGCAACGCGGTCAGCCAGGGTGACGCCAGCGCGACCGACCGCAACGCCAAGGCGGACGCGACCCGCGCCATGAAGGCGGGCGCGGCGGCGGCCGCCGTCGACGCCGCCCCCGCCGCGGTCGTCGACTGGATCACCGGCTCCGACGAGGATCCCGATGCCTGTCTGCCGGACACGATGGACGCCAGCGTCGTCGCCACCGGCTTGCTGCCCGTCGAGGGCGGCGGCAGCGCCTGTCTGGTCGCGCACGACGGCCCCATCCGCGCGATCCTGAACCACTATCTCGGCGTGCCGCCGGAGAAGTGGTGGACGCTGTCCACCACCCACGGCGGCGTCTCGCTGCTCGAGTTCGCCGGAGGATGCGTGACCATTCGCTACGTCAACGCGACCGGCCACCTCGCCGGGCTGGAGCCGGAGAAGTACGTCCCCGGAGAGCCCGAGGACGAGTCTCTGGCCGGCTGACGCAGCCCCGCCGGCTTCTTCCGTGCTCTTCGTCCCTCACGACTGGCGGCTCGCTTTCGCCACGGTGCTGCTCGCCGGCCTGATCGACGTCACGCTCGGCGAGCCGCCGAACGCCCTGCATCCCGTCGTCTGGATGGGCCGGCTGATCGGCGCGCTGGAGCGGCGCCGGCCGCGCCGCCGGCCGAGGACCGAGTTCGCCTACGGCGTGGTCATCGTGCTCGTCACGGCCGGAGCCGCCTTCGCCGCCGGCCTCGTCCTCACCCTCACCCTGGAGCGGCTTCCCTGGTGGGTCGCGCTGCCGGTCGGCGCCTACGCGCTCAAGACGACCTTCTCGCTGCGCGGGCTGGTGCGCGCCGGCCGCGAGGTGCAACGCGCGCTCGCCTCGGACACGGCCGCGGCTCGCGCCAGCCTGGCGGCGCTGGTCAGCCGCTCGCCCGACCTCGACCCGCCGCTCATCGTCTCCGCGACCGTCGAGTCGCTCGCCGAGAACCTGACCGACAGCGTCGTCTCGCCGCTGCTGTACTACGCCCTCCTCGGGCTGCCCGGCGCGCTCGCGTATCGGGCCGTCAACACCATGGACGCGATGATCGGGTACCGGGACGAACGCGAGTACGTGGGCAAGGCAGCGGCGCGCAGCGACGACGCGGCCAACTGGGTCCCGACGCGGATCACGGCGCTCCTGCTGGTGGGCGTCTCCGCCCTGAAGGGGACGGGTGGGCGCGCCTGGTGGGCGTTCCGCACCCAGCACCTGCCGGAGCACGGGCCCAACAAGACGCTCGCGATCGCGACCATGGCCGGGAGCCTCGGCGTGCAGCTGCAGAAGCCAGGTGTGTACGCGCTGGGCAGGGCGGAGCGGCCGCTCACCACGGGCGTGATCGACGACGCCATCCGGATGGTGTGGGCGGCCGGCGGCGCGACCATCGCGCTCGCCGCCGGCCTCGCGGCGCTACTGGCCAGGGGGCTGTGGGGCTGATCGTCGCCGGTCCGTTCCGCGCCGTCCGTCACGCCTGGTGATTCGCCGCGGGGGCTCCCGGGAAATCTCCTGAGCGTTCGCGCGTCGCCGCCGGCCGTCGTGCGTCGCGTCCCGAGACGAGGTGATCGCCGTGTGCAGGAACATCAAGACGCTGTACAACTTCGAGCCGCCCGCCACCGATGAGGAGATCCGGGCGGCCGCGGTCCAGTACGTGCGCAAGATCAGCGGCTTCGCGCAGCCGTCCGCCGCCAATCGGGAGTCGTTCGACCGGGCCGTCGAGCGTGTGGCCGAGGCGTCGGCGACGCTCCTCGCAGACCTGGTCACGACCGCGGCGCCGAGGGACCGCGAGACCGAGGCCGCGAGGGCGCGCGCCCGGGCGGTCCGCAGGTTCGGCACGTGAGCGCGCGATGAAGGTCCACCTCGTCGACGGCACCTACGAGCTGTTCCGCAGCCATTTCGGCGCGCCGTCGAGGCGGGACGCCGACGGGCGCGAGGTCGGGGCGACCGTCGGCCTGCTGCGCAGCCTGTGGCTGCTGCTCTCGACGCCGGGGGTGACCCACGTCGCCTGCGCCTTCGACCACGTCGTCGAGTCGTTCCGCAACGAGCTGTTCGCCGGCTACAAGACCAGCGCCGGCGTGGACCCTGACCTGTTGGCGCAGTTCGAGCTTGCCGAGCAGGCTGGGCGGGCGCTCGGCGTGGTGGTGTGGCCGATGGTGGAGTTCGAGGCGGACGACGCCATCGCCACGGCCGCCGCTCGCTTCCGCGACCTGCCCGAGGTGGAGCAGGTCGTGCTGTGCTCGCCGGACAAGGACCTCGCGCAGGCGGTGGTCGGCGACCGGGTGGTCGCGTGGGACCGTCGCCGGGACGTCGTCCTGGACGAGGCCGGCGTGATCGCCAAGTTCGGCGTCCCGCCGGCCTCCATCCCCGACTGGCTGGCGCTGGTCGGCGACTCGGCCGACGGGTTCCCCGGGCTTCCGGGCTGGGGAGCGAAATCGGCCGCCGCGGTGCTGGCCCGGTTCGGCCACCTCGAGGCCATCCCCGAGGACCCGTCCCAGCTCGGCCTCCCGGCGGCGCGGGCGGCCCGCCTCGTGGAGAGCCTGCGGGCGGGCCGCGACGACGCTGAGTTGTTCCTGCGCCTCGCGACGCTGCGCCTCGACGTACCGCTAGAGGAAGACATCGCCGATCTCGAATGGCGCGGCGTCCGGTCCGACTTCGCCGAGCTCTGCGCCGCGCTCGGCGAGCGCGACCTTCCCCGCCGCGTCGAGAGGCCGGCGGGCCGCTGACGGTTCGCCGTCTCCCGCGCGTTCGTCACTCGAGGCTCGGGCACCATCCCGGCGACACGGGAGGCATGACATGAGACTCACGGCCACGACGTTCCTGACGCTCGACGGCGTCATGCAGGCGCCGGGCGGTCCGGAAGAGGACCGCAGCGAGCGGGTTCGAGCACGGCGGGTGGTCGTTCCCCTACGCCGACGAGGACTTCGGCAGGCTGGTCACCGGCTGGTTCGCGCAGGCCGACGCATTCCTGCTCGGGCGGCGGACCTACGAGATCTTCGCCGCCTTCTGGCCTCTGGTCGCCGACGCCGCCGACCCCGTCGCGTCGCCGCTGAACGCCCTGCCCAAGTACGTCGCGTCGCGCACGCTCGAGGAGGTGACCTGGCAGAACACGACGCTGCTCGAGGGCGACGTCGCCGAAGAGGTCGCGAAGCTCAAGGAGCAGCCCGGCCGCGAGCTCCAGGTCCACGGCAGCGGCGACCTGCTGCAGACGCTGATGGCGCACGATCTGGTCGACGAGCACCGCCTGTTCGTCTATCCCGTCGTCGTCGGCAGCGGTCGGCGCCTCTTCCGGGATGGCGCGGCGCCCAGATCGCTGACGCTCGTGGAGACGACCACGACCAGCACCGGCGTCATGGTCGCCACGTACCGGCGCGGCGGCCCGCTCGTCACGGGGAGCTTCACGGTCGAGGAGCCTTGATCCTCCGGCGGATGACGACGCACCGACTCGCCGCGCGGGGTGTACACCATGCGCCCGGCGGGGCAGGATGAGCGCGTGAAGTACCTCGCCGACCTCTTCGCGCGCAATCGGGCCTGGGCCGACGGAAGCATCGCCGCCGATCCGGAGTTCTTCGCGCGGCTGCGCGACCTCCAGCGGCCGGACCTGCTCTGGATCGGCTGCTCCGACAGCCGGGTCCCGGCCAACGATATCGTCGGCCTGGCGCCCGGCGAGCTCTTCGTCCACCGCAACGTGGCCAACGTGGTGCCGCCCACCGACCTCAACGCGATGGCCGTCATCGAGTACGCGGTGTCCTCGCTCGGCGTGCGGCACATCATCGTGTGCGGTCACTACCGGTGCGGCGGCGTGCTCGCGGCCCTGGAGGGGCATCAGGCCGGCGCCGTCGCCCTCTGGCTGCAGCCGCTGCGCAACCTCGCGGGCGAGCATCGCGAGGAGCTCGAAGCGCTGGAGACGGCCGAAGCCCGCTGGGACCGGCTCTGCGAGCTCAACGTGGCCGCGCAGGTGCGCGCGGTCGCGGCGTCCGAGATCGTCGAGTCCGCCTGGGAGCGCGGCGCGGAGCTCGCCGTTCACGGCTGGATCTACGACCTCGAGGACGGGTTGCTGCGCGACCTCGAGGTCACCGTCGGCAGCGCAGGCGCGTCGTGCTGAAGCCCGGCCCGGAGCAATCGACCGGCACGCGAGCGGACAGCAAGGGAGCGCCGTGAAGAAGCCCGACCGCAACGCCCTCGTCGCCCTGCCCATCGTCGTGCTGATCGCCGCCCTGGTGGCCCTGGCCGGCAGCCAGGGCGGCGCCACCGTCGGCGGCCTCCCCGTGTTCGCGCTCTGCGTCGCCCTCGCCTTCGTCATCCAGTGGGTGGTGTTCGTCCCGTCGTATCTGCTCCAGACCGAGCGCTTCTTCGACCTCACGGGCAGCATCACGTACATCACCGTGACCGTCGTCGCCGTCCTGCTCACGCCGGACACCGACGCGCGCTCCATCCTGCTGCTCGTCATGGTGACCGCGTGGGCGGCGCGTCTGGGGTTCTACCTGTTCCGCCGCATCCGCAGGGCCGGCGCCGACTCGCGTTTCGACGCCATCAAGCCGTCCTTCCCGCGCTTTCTGAACGTGTGGACGCTGCAGGGACTGTGGGTGAGCCTCACGCTTGCCGCCGCCCTCGCCGCGATCTCGTCGACGGAGCGCGTCGCGCTCGGGACTCTGACGGCCATCGGCCTGCTGGTCTGGGTGCTGGGCTTCGGCATCGAGGCGACCGCCGATGCCCAGAAGAGCCGCTTCCGCGCCGACCCGGCCAACAAGGGCCGCTTCATCCGCACCGGCCTGTGGGCGTGGTCGCGGCACCCCAACTACTTCGGCGAGATCACGCTCTGGATCGGCGTGGCGATCGTCGCGTTGCCTGTGCTACGCGGATGGCAGTGGGTGACGCTGATCTCGCCGCTCTTCGTCATCCTGCTGCTCACGCGGGTCAGCGGCGTGCCGCTCCTCGAGAAGAGCGCCGACGAGCGCTGGGGCGGCGAGCCGGACTACGAGGACTACAAGGCGCGCACGCCGGTGCTGGTGCCGCGACCTCCGCGGCGCGGCGCCGCGGGCTGAGCGATGGAAGGGGGCGGACGTGTTCCTGAGCCGTGATGATGAGGGGTACGTGGACGTACTGCCGGGCATCCGCCGCAAGACCCTCTGTCACGGCGCCGCGACGCTGATGAGCGAGTTCCATCTGCTGGCGGGGTTCCCGCTGCCGCTGCACGCTCACCCGCAGGAGCAGACCGGCTATCTCGTCAGCGGCCGGCTCAGGCTGACGATCGGCGACGAGACGCATGACGTCGCGCCGGGCGACAGCTGGTCGATCCCCGGCGGCGTGCGCCACGGCGCCGAGGTCCTTGAGGACGCCGTGGCGGTCGAGGTCTTCTCGCCGGTGCGCGAGGACTACCTGACCGATGCGTGAAGCACGCCGGGCGGATGGCCCGACTCTGGTCGGCCTCATGCGCGACTTCTACGCGGAGTCTGGCTACGAGCTGGACGACGCGCGCGCCGAGCGCCGCGTTCGCTGCCCTGCTGGACGAGCCTCGCCTGGGGCAGGTCTGGCTCATCGAGCACGGCCCTGCCGGCGACGTCGTCGGCTACGTCGTCGTCACCTTCGTGTTCGCCATGGAGTTCGGCGGCCGGGTGGCGGTAGTGGACGACTTCTACGTGCGCCCGGAGGCGCGTGGCGATGGGCTCGGCAAGGCCGCCATCGCCGCGGTCCGCAGGGCCTGCGAGGAGCTCGGCGTGCGCGCCATGCGCGTCGAGGTCGGCGCGGAGAACGCCGTCGCCCGCGCCGTCTACCGCAGCGCCGGCTTCACCGAGCTGAAGGACCATCGGCTCATGACGCTGCCGCTCGCGCCGCCGTCGCACCGGGAGTAGGGAAGTGGCCGGCGGTCCATCCGCCGGCAGTCTCAGCCGCGCGACGCCCGCGCGGCGTTCGCCGCGATCGCGTCGCACAGGTACTGCGCCATGCCCGCACGCACCTTCTCGTAGGTCGTGGTGAAACGCGCATCGGTCACGTACATCCTCCCGAGCTGCGCGTGCATCTCGTGCGGGCACGGGTAGAACCAGCGGTCGATGAGCAGACGGTGGCGCTCCGCGGCGTCCATCGTGCGCGCGTCGTCGGGCGGGACGCCGTCGTCGAGCAGCGTCGCGACCGCGTCGTTCACGGCGTCGCTCTCGGCCGTGAAGCGGGCCCAGTCGTCCTTCGAGTATCCGCGTGCGCGCCGCGCCGACTCGCGGTACGCGCCGGTGTCGCCCCAGCGTGCCTCGGCCTCGGCCTCGTACTCAGGCGGGTCGAGGCCGCCGAAGACCTCGTGCCGGTCGTCGTCTGTCATAGCGCTTCCCTTGTCCGGGGCCGGGACTGCCGCCCGATCTCTCGTCCCCGGCAGCCTCGACCCAAAGGATAGACCCGGACGCGTCGTGGCGGTGACTCGCCGGGTGGCCGCAGATCTGTCCGGTTTGGTTCGCCGGCGTGCTCCAGGATGTGCTTCTGCACGGCCTCGCGGATCGCCGTCTGCTCGACGGCCAGGACGAGGTGTCCGCCTCGCTCGAAGCTGACCAGCCGTGCGTCCGGGATGGTGGCGGCTGCGAACTCGGCGTTGTGGAAGAGCTGCAGCGCGTCGTCTTTGGCGTGGAGGATCAGGGTCGGCGCCCGGACCGCGGAGATCCTCTCGTTCGGCATCGCGGCGTGATTGTCGAACGCGACTCCGGCGGCCCGCGGCGAGACCGGGTTCATCTGGTCGATGACCCGGCCGACCAGCTCGCGCTGCTCCGGAGTGAGCCCGGCGACGACGGCATCGTCGGCGCCCATCAGCGCGTCAGACGTCTCCGGAACAGCCTGGTGCCGGTCCAGTAGACGGGAGTCGTGCCTGAAGATGGTCGCCAGCAGGTCGCCTCGCCGGTTCGCCTGCAGCTGGTCCTCTCCGTCAGAGGAAGCGACGCCGCAGGAGATGAGCGTCAGCGACGACACCCGCTCCGGGATGCAGCGCCGCGAAGAGGAGGGCCGAGGGGCCGCCGTGGCTGAGAGCCACGACGGCGGCCTTCTCGACGCCCAGGTGGTCGAGCAGACACGCGTAGGCGTGCGCCTGCTCGTCGAAGGTGGCGCCTTCGCGGAAGGTCGAACGCAGGTAGCCGAAACGCGACGGCGCGATCCAGCGGAAGCGCTCGTCCAGCACCGCCTGAGCGACGAGCTCGCCCTGGTCGAAGCCGCCCCCGCTCCCGTGGATCACGAGAGCGGGGAGGCCCGACCCGCCCGTCGGCGAACTCGATGTCGCCGTAGGGTGACGGTACGACCGTGCTCCTTCCCTGGATCCGTTCGTAGGCGCGCCGCATGTCCGCGACGAACCGCGCCGCGGCGAACGCTACCGACGGGATCGCCACGGCCGACCCCATGGCGATCCAGCGTGGCACCCCGGCGTTCACTGCGCTCTCTCTGCCGGCACCGACGCCCGGCCTCGCCGGCTGCCGGCCGTCAGATGCCGCCCGAACACCAGCCAGAGCAGCGCGGCGTCGATCGCGATGGGGAGGACGGCCCACCCGGAGATCCACACGACCTGCAGCACGATGGAGGCGACGGCGCCGGTGACGATCAGCCCGCGGAGCCACGATCGCCGGTACGAGCCATCCCAGGAAGGCGCCGGCGGCCAGGGAGAGGCACACGGCCGCCGTGATCCCGAGCATCGGCGTGAGCACGTCGCGGATGCCGCCTGCCGGCAGGAGCGTGCCCGTGTCGGCGAAGAACGGCCAGAGGAGGCCGCCGCCGACCCACCAGGGCGGCGGACCCTGTCCGGCCGCGGCCGGCACGAGCGCGGTCAGGTTGAGATGGGCGCCGAGCAGCAGCAGGGCGAGGATCGAAGCCTTCTTGACCATGGTCTTCTCCTTCGTTCTCGGAAACCCATTCCGTATTGAGTTTCCAATGGGCCTGACAGAGGCCGCGCCTCGGCGCGGCCCGGCGTACCGTCTGAATGTCTAGCCTACGAACCCGACGATGCGCTCCAGCAACTCGGCGTCGCGGTCGTAGGACGGATCCGCATTCACCAGCAGCAGGTACTCGACGATCATCGCCGCGATCATCTTCTCGACCAGCGAGGCATCGCCAGGCCGGAACTCGCCGGCGTCCATCCCGCCCTGCACCAGCTCGCGCAGCAGATCCCCGTTCGCCTTGCGAAACGCGTCCGCGGCGATCTCGTACTCGCGCAGCCACTCGTCCTCGCCGGTCTTGGTGACGTGCGCCCTGGCCACGTCGAGCAGCATGTGCACGGCCGCCTCCACTCGCGCGCCATAGGTGGGCAGCGGAGCCACCGCGGCCGCGAACTCCGTCTTCATCCGCTGCGCCTGGCGCGCGACCACGTGCGCGTAGATGTCGCGCTTGCCCTCGAAGTGCACGTAGATGGTCTTCTTGGAGATCTTGAGCTCGCGGGCGACGTCGTCGAGATTGGCCTTGTCGTAGCCGTAGCTCGCGACGTGCCGCTCGAAGGCATCTGCGATCCGCTGTCCTGTTGCGTTCATCCGGGCCACCCGCTCGTCGATGGAAACTCATTGCGCGAGTAGTTTCCACCATGGAAACGCGTTTGTCAAGCAGTTTCCTCGAGTAAGTCCCGGGGCGGCGTCAGCTCTCGGTGGCGAGGGCTTCTCGCGCGGCGGCGGCGTCCTCCTCCAGCACCAGGAGCTGGACGCCGCGCGTGTACGTCAGACCGGGGTTCAGCGCGCCCTCGTTGTCGGCGCGGAGCATCGCAGCGAACCCGGCGCTCTGCAGCGCCGCCAGCGCGACCTGGGCTTCGAACTCGCTGGGGAAGCCGGCGAGCACGACGAGCCGGGCGTCGGTCGATCCGAGGGCGAGCGGCTCGGTGCAGGCATTGGCGGGGTCGGGGACCGCGACCAGATCGACATCACAGTCCGAACATCGGGAGAAGCCCTCCCGGTACTCAGCGCCGCAGCGCGGGCAGATCATCACTACCTCCTGTGGTCCGGCCTACCACCATCGAGGTCCGCCGCGTGCCGTATCTCTGCACGGCCGGGTGGCTCCTGGTACCTGCCGCGCCGCAGCGCGGCGAGACGCCATGCCAGATACCCCCGGTTGAAGTCCAGCACGATGCGCGGGTCGAAGTACGGGTTCTTCGCTCCGCTCACGTGGGACAACACGAGCACCATCTCGGCGACGCTGATCGGGCAGCCGCGAAGCCGCAGGTGGTCCTCTCCCCTTGCCCTCATCAGGCGCCACGTCACCTTCGCCATCTTCGCGTAGATGTCGTCGTGACGGGCGTGATGGGGATCGGTGCGCGTCGGGGACAGCGGCAGCCTCTCGACCGACACCTCGCGACCCGCGACCTCGCCCTTCCAGGTCGCGCAGTCGCCCACGAAGATGACCCGCTCGCCCGACTTGGCGGGGATCTTGCCCGCATATGCCCCGAACACCAGATGGATCCTCGGCATCTTCCGGTCGGTCTGCGAGTCGAACCGCCTCAGGACCTGGATCGCTTCGATCAGCGCCCCCGGACAGCCTCCCCAGCAGTAGTCCGGGACCCCATCCTCCGTCGGCGATCCGGCATAGCACGAGATCGCGGTCCCCTCGAAGTACTCCTCGACCCTGGCGAGACCGACCTTGAACCCGCGCGCGCGGCGACGCGCCTCGGCGAGGTCCACGTCGCCGGTGATGTCGATCTCCGCCAGGTCGATCGGACCCAGACCGTGCTCGTGCGCCGACCGGATGTGCTCCACCGTGCCCGGATCGACCCCGATGATCGTGCAGCACACCGCGTCGAGCGCGACCTGGTTGTCGCCCATCACGACGAGCTGCAGGTCGAAGGGGATGGGCGTGAGCATGGCGCCCTGCCCGGCGACGATGCCGTCGAGGGCGATGAAGTCCGGCTGGACCACGTGCTGGAGGTCCACGACCTTGGCGTTCAAGCGGTGATGATGGTCGATCATGCGGTGACGGTCGTCCTGGATGCCGATGTAGTTCTTCATCGAGAAGGTGACCGTCGTCCACGGATGCCCCTTGAACTTCGGGCAGTTGACGAAGAAGTCGGCGCTGGTCACCGACTGCGGGACGAAGACCGAGTCACGCAGGCGGCCCTCGTGGCGCAGCGGGACCTCCACCTGGCGCTCTTCCTCGAAGCAGTAGCGCTTCGCGCCGGTTCTGCGGAGCATCGGGTTGTAGTCCGCCTTGGCGTAGGCGTAGCGCGTCGGGATGGTGATGCCGCTCCGCTCGCCCACGGCCAGTTCAGTCATCCGTCCAAGGTCACGGTCGCGGAGAGCCAGCAGGACGCCCTCCATGAACTCCGAGCGGGTGTACGCGTTGGCGAACAGCGCGCCGCTGGAGACGAGATTCGGCTTCACCAGGGTCCTGCCGGTCGGGCGAAGCCCCAGCTCCTCGAGGCCCTCGCGGACGATGGCCCTGACTCTGGGACGTCGTACGAGGGGCAGGCACGCAGGATCACCGTCGGACGCGCACCCATGCCCTCTGCTGTCTGCCCAGCCCGCATCGCCCGCCCCGCTATCGGGAGTCCTTGATCACGTCGCGCAAGACGTCGTCGTGCACGTCGGCAACGACAGCGTACATCGTCGACGATTCCTCCGTGGATCCCCCCGAGACCTTGCCGTCGCCCAGATCGTCCCTTACAGGCGCTACGGTACTCAAGCCCAGCCAGGCGCCGGCGCCGGGTCTCGCCCAACGCACCGCGGATAACCTGCGCGCGCTGCGGTCACCGCCTACCGTAGCGCTTGAGCGCGCCAGGTTGATGCGCTAGTCAGGCCGGTGCAGTTGCGGCTGCGCCAGCTCATCATCTCGGCATCAGTGCGAACACACCCCAACCCAGGTATTCACGGGTGAAAGCGGCGTAGCGCTCAGGTTCCGAGGTCAGCTGGGCTCGAACGACTTCCGCGAGTTCGTCGTCGGGATTGGCTTCAAGCCATCGGCGCATGGTGAGCCACTTGGCCGCCTCGTATCTGTCCCAGCCGTCTTGGTCAGCCAGAACCATCTCGACGACGTGGTAGCCAAGCTGGCGGAAAGACGCGAGAAGTCCTGGAAGCATGAGGAAGTCGGAGATCGAGCTGGCGAGGCACCCCTTGGCAACCTCCTCCGTCGGCGGCGGCTGCCGCCAGTAGGGCTCGCCGATGAGGATGATCCCTCCGGGGCGGAGGCTCCGCGCCAGAAGCTCGATAGTGCCGGCGACGCCCCCGCCGATCCACGTAGCACCGAGACAGGCCGCCACATCGGCCTTCTCGTCGGAGACATAGCCGGCAGCATCGCCATGGATGAACGTGACTTGATCGGCGACGCCGAGTTCTTCAGCACGGAGTCTCGCTTGCTGGGTGAACAACTCGCTCATGTCGATGCCGGTGCCGACGACGCCGTGATCGCGCGCCCAGGTACATAGCATCTCCCCCGAACCGCTGCCGAGGTCGAGCACTCTGGCCCCTGATTCCAGACGCAGCGCCACGCCGAGAGTAGCGAGCTTCTCGGGCGTGATGGGGTCGTGGATGCGGTGAGCGGCCTCAGTGATGTTGAATATCCGTGGGATGTCCACTGTGGAAGACCCCCTTCCCGGCGTGAGCAGACTCGGTCTCGGCCGAACGCCTGGATTTGACCGCGCCGCGAAGCGGCGTCGGCTTGAATGAGTTGTCAGGCCGCCCTTTCCGCGCCATTTCAGCGTCGCCCTTAGGATTGTGGGTCGAACCCGAAGACGCGCAGTTCCTGGTCGCACCGACAGGCCTTGGCGATACGCGCCGCCCACGCGATGGCCTCGTCGCGCGAAGGCAGTTCCAACACGGTGAGGCCGCCGTCGAGCGTGGGCGCCCAAGGATAGCCACCCACTGCAACCGTGCCGTCCGCCGAGACGAGCACGGGCGGTACGTCTTCGTCGATTCCGCCGCCGAAGACGTAAACACCGGCGGCTTTCGCCTCATCGATCACAGCGTGCGCGTCGCGGCCTACCGCCCCCCATTCGCTATCGGGCACAACCATTGCCGCGCTTGGAAAGGAGATCAGGTATTTGGCCATGGTGCTCCTCCTGGAAACTGACGGCGGCCGTGAAGCGTGTGCACAGCCCAACGCACCGCGGATACGCTGCGAGCGCCGCGGCTGGCCTTCCGCTGTGCGGCAGACCTTCTGGCGTTCTGCTCGCTGCGCTTGTTAGGCGGCATGGAGCGGCTTGATCCTGTCGACGTCTGCCTCGATCGCCTGCTTGGCGTCCCAGAGGTCCAGCGCGCGCTGCGCATTCAGCCAGAACTCCGGCGTGTTGCCAAACAGGCGCGAGAGGCGCAGCGCCATCTCGGGGCTGAGTGCGCGCCGCTCGCGCAGCAGCTCATTCACCGTCTGGCGGGAGACGCCGAGCGCCTCGGCCAGCCCGGCGACCGTGAGCTCGTAGTCGGGCATGAAGTCCTCGCGAAGCATCTCGCCGGGATGTGTCGGCCGGCGACGCATCTCGCCGTTGTTGGCAATGCTCATGGTGCACACCTCGCCTTCAGTGGTAGTCGGTGATCTCAACGTCGTAGGCATCGCCGTCCTCGAAGCGAAAGCAGATGCGCCACTGGTCGTTCACCGAGATCGCGTGCTGGCCCTTGCGCTCCCGCTCGAGCGCGTGGAGCCGGTTGCCCGGCGGGACCTTGAGGTCGTCGAGCCGCATCGCGAGGTCGACGTACTCAAGCTTGCGAGTGGCCCGCCTGGCGACGTCTGGCGGAAAGCGCTTCGCCTTGCCCGTGAGGTAGAGCTCCTGCGTGCGCTTGTCCGCGAACGTCTTGATCATAGCGACAAGCGTAACGCGTCACGTGACAACGGTCAAGGGTGACGTTGGGTGCCCGCCCAACGCACCGCGGATAAGCTGCGAGCGTCGCGGCCCCGCTTTGCCACGACGCTTTGGCGAGCCAGCTTGATCTGC
>CAWEHE010000002.1:0-23196 GCA_963808735.1 uncultured Thermoleophilia bacterium
GCACTTCATGTGCGAGCTCGCCACGGACCCGGGAGCCTGGGCGACGTGGCGCGGCAAGCTGCCGGTGATCGTCAACGCCCCCAGCAGCTGACCGCGGCGCGGCCTACTCCAGCGTCGCCGTGACGCTCAGCTCCACGTTGCCTTTGAGCGCGCCGCTGATCGGGCAGCCGTCCTTGGCCGCGTCCGCAGCCTCCTTGAAGGCCATCGCGTCGAGCCCCGGTACCCAGCCCTTCACGGTGATCGCCGAGCTGCCGGTCTTCCAGCCGCCCTCGATCTCCTTGAAGGTCACCGTCACACTGGTCTCGAGCTTCTCCGGCGGCGTGCCGGCCTCGCCGAGGATGTGGGAGAGCGCCATCGAGTAGCAGGCGGCGTGGGCGGCGGCGACGAGCTCCTCGGGGCTGGTCTTGCCCTCGGAGCGCGCGGTGCGCGAGGCCCAGGTGACGGGCAGCGGCCCGGCCGCTTCGCTCGACTTCAGCGAGACTTCCCCGGACCCTTGGGCGAGCGAGCCCGTCCAGACGGCGTCTGCGCGGCGTGGTGCGTCGGCCATTGTGGCACCTCCTCAGATGTGGGACGGCTGGTTACGGGCGCGGCTTGCGCGGCGCCCGCCGTCAGCGGTGACTTGCCCGCGGGCGGGCGCCGCGTAAACGCCCGACAGGGGCGGCCCGATCGCCGAGGCGAGTGGCGCAAACCGGACCGTGCCTGCCTCTGTCGCCCGTCGTGCCTACGCGGAAGCTGCGGCCGGCCTCAGGCATTCCGGCGGACGACCGATGCAGTCTGTGTGAGGCGAAAGGCGTACAGATCGAGGCGCGCCTTCGGGCGCGCCGCACTGACCCCCGCGGCGGTCCTGCTGGCCGCCGCGGCGCTCGTGGCCGGCGTGTACGCTGCGGCTGCGCCCGCCGCGGATCCGGTCGCCCAGTCCGCGCTCACCACCACCGGTCCGGTGCCGCCGGCCACCATCAAGGCGCCCACGGGTGCGCGCCGCGCCATCGCCGCCGCCGGCGAGACCGTCGTCGCCGGCGCGCCAGCCTACATGTGGAGAGACGGCTGCGGGCCGACGTCGGTGGGGATGATCGTCGGGTTCTACGACGGCCACGGCTTCCCCGACCTCGTGGCCGGCGACGCCTCGAGCCAGAGCGCCAACCCTGAGGTCAGCCAGATGATCGCCTCGCACGGGAGCGCAGGCGTTCCGCGCCACTACGAGGACTACTCGCTGCCCAAGGAGACCGACAGTTCGATCCTCCCCGACAAGAGCGCGGCTCCGGCAGGCGACGAGCACGCCGACGACAGCGTCGCCGACTTCATGCACACCTCGCGGAGCGCGGAGGGCCTGGCGTACGGCTGGAGCTACACCAACATGGCCGGTCCGGCGTTCGTCGCCTACGTCCAGTCACGCCTCACCGGCGTGACCGCGAGCTACCAGAACCTCTATTTCGGCGCCTCGCTGACCTTCGCCAAGCTGCAGCAGGAGATCGACGCCGGCCGGCCGCTGGTGCTGAGCGTCGACAGTTCGGGTGACGGGGTCACCGATCACGCGATCGTCGGCATCGGCTATCGCGAGACCAGCGGGTACCCCGAGTACGCCTGCTGGGACACCTGGTACGCGACCGTGCGCTGGCAGCAGTTCCGCGGCCTCTCGGCCAGCTACGCCTGGGGGGTCTACGGCGCGACGTCCCTTTCGCTCACGGCGAGCGCCAGCCCGTCACCGAGCCCGTCACCGAGCCGAGCCCGTCCGCCAGCCCGTCTCCCAGCTCGAGCCCGTCCGCCAGCCCGTCACCGAGCCCGTCGCCCAGCCCTTCGGTGAGTCCCAGCCCGGATCCCGGCGACCTCACGGCCCCGGTGACGACAGTGCACGGCAGTGATTCCGCCTGGCACCGGTCGGCGGTGCCGCTCACGTTCTCGGCCGTCGACTCCGGAGGCAGCGGCGTCGCCTCGATCCAGGCGGATGTCGATTGGGCCGGCTGGGCTTCATTGTCCGGCCTGCCGGCGGCGTTCACGGTTGCCGGCCAGGGCGTCCACAAGGTGCACTATCGCTCGACCGATTTCGCGGGGAACGTCGAGGAGGCGCGCACCTGTACGGTGAACATCGACGCCGGGCGCCCGGCGACGTCGGCGCGCGCGGCGGTCGTCCGCCGGGGCGCGCGCGTCACGCTGCGCTACCGCGTCGCCGACCTCACCCCGCGGGCAAAGGTCCGCCTCGTCGTGAAGACGACCGCAGGCGCGCCGCGCAAGACCCTGCGGCCCGGCTGGCGCGGCACCAACGCACCGCGCTCCGCGTCGTGGCGCTGCACGCTGGCTCGCGGCACCTATCGCTTCTTCGTGTACGCGACCGACCAGGCGGGCAACCGCCAGAAGGTCGCGGGCTCGGCACGCCTCATCGTCCGCTGACGGCCGCCGGCCGTCCGCCGGCCCGGCAACGGTGAAAGCCTTCTCTCCACGGGTACCCTCTGGGGTATGCGACCGCCCGGTCGACCTCGCTTCACCCGCCCGTAAGGAGACGGCATGGCCAGCAACGCCGACATCGTCCGCACCGGCTACGAGAGCTTCATCCGCGGTGACATCCAGACCACGCTCGCCATGTTCGCCGAGGACATCGAGTGGCACGAGCCCGAGTGGACCTACGGGCCGGCCTCGGGCGACTTCTGCGGGCGCGACGAGGTGCTGCGCAGGATCTTCGCGCCCATTCCCGAGCTGAACGACGCCTTCGCCCTCGAGCCGCGCGAGTTCTACTGCGACGGCGATACCGTCATCGTGACCGGCGTGTTCAACCTCCAGCCGAAGGGCTCGGGGCGCGCCGTGGAGGTGCCGTTCGCGCACGTGTGGACGGTGCACGACGGCCGCATCGACAGCCTCCGCGCTTACAACGACGTGCGCGAGATCGTGAAGCTGCACGAGGCCGGGGCGGCGGTCTGACCAGGGCGAGAGACGCCGAACCGCCGTCTCCAGACCGATCTGTCGGCGATCGTCCGGAACGCGAGGTGGTGGTCGTCGCGACGTGGCACCATGCAAGGCACCACCGATGACACCATTCACGGCACCACCGATGACACCACTCACGGTGCCGCACCTCCGACGGCACCACCTCGAGCGGGCATCCGCGGCGTCGCCCGAAGCGGGCGCGAGGGAGGGCCCCTGCGCCGGCGGCGCATCCTCTCCGGTCGCCTGCGGTAAGCTTGTCGCATGACCGAGAAGATCCGACTCACGCAGTTCGCGGCCAAGAGCGGTTGAGCGGCAAAGCTGGGTCCGTGCGACCTGCAAGCCGTCCTCGACAGCATGCCCGAAGCCACCGGTGAGTTCGCGCGTCTCCTGGAGACGCGCGACGACGCCGCGGTGGTGCCGGTCACCGACGACCTCTGCCTGGTGCAGACGGTCGACTTCTTCACGCCCATCGTCGACACGCCGTACTGGTTCGGGCAGCTCGCTGCCGCGAACGCGCTCAGCGACGTGTACGCGATGGGTGCCCGGCCGCTGACGGCGATGAACCTCGTCGCCTGGCCGGCCGACCTCGACTTCGGCATCCTGGGCGAGGTCCTCCGCGGCGGTATGGAGAAGGTGCTCGAGGCCGGCGCGGAGCTCGCCGGCGGGCATTCGATCGACGACAAGGAGCCCAAGTACGGCCTGGCTGTGACCGGCGTCGCCAGGCCGGACGAGATCGTGTACAACGGCGGCGCGCGGCCCGGCGACCGGCTGGTGCTCACCAAGCGACTCGGCATCGGCGTGCTCGCGAGCGCGCTCAAGAACGGCATCATCGAAGAAGCGGCCATGATGCCGGCCATCGAGGAGGCCGCCGTCCTCAACGCGGCGGCGGCCGTGGCCATGGCCCAGGTCGGCGTGCACGCCTGCACCGACGTCAGCGGGTTCGGCCTTGCCGGTCATCTCGGCGAGATGCTCGACGCGAGCGGCATGGCAGCCGTCCTGCACCTCGCGGCTCTGCCGCTGCACGACCGCGTCCTCGACCTCATCGCGCAGCAGGTGTACGCGGGCGGGCTGCGCAACAACCGGGACTTCGTCCTTCCCCGGCTCCGCGAGGTCGGCCCGGCCGGAGCCGCGGAGCTCATCGCGGAGGCCGGCGAGGGAGACGGCGGCGCAGCCGCCGGCCGGTTCGCCGGCCCCGTTGCCGGGCAGGAGCCGGTCGTCCTCTCGCTCTTCGACCCGCAGACGTCCGGAGGCCTGCTCATGGCCGTCGCGCCGGAGAAGCACGCGCTGCTCCTCGACGCCCTCGGGCACGCCGGTGCCGGCGCCTGGACGGTGGGCGACGTGCTCGCCGGCCCCGCGGGCGCGCTTGTGCTCGAGGGCTGACGGTGCCTCCGCCCGACGACCCGCTCAAGCGTCGCCGGCTGTGGGACGACGGCCGCGTCGACCCCGACTCCCTGGCGCCGGACGACGAGGAGCGTGCGGTCGGGCCGGACGGCCCCTCCGCGGACGTCGTCGTCCGGGTGCTGTCGGTGATCCCCTTCGTCCTCGTGGCGGCGGTCGGCCTCATCGGCGTCGTCAGCTGGGTCCTCATCATCGTCCTCGGCGTCGGCTCGGGCGAGCCAATCTGGCAGGTGGCGCGAGGACTGTCCGTCGCCGAGCTCCTCTGGCAGATGCTGCTGGCGGTCCTCATCGGGCTCGTCCCGGTGGCCATCACGCTGGCCGCATCCTGGGCGGCCGGCCGCGGCTTCAGCGAGTACTCCGGGCGTCCGTTCTGGACGGTCGTGCAGGCGCTGTGGGGGCTCGCCGCCGTCGGCCTCGTCCTCGTCGACAGGACGCGGGGGGTTTGGATCGAGGACATTGGGCTCTCCGCGCTCGACTGGTGGTTCATGTTCGCCGTGGTAGCGTTCGGCATGATCCTTGCCGGCGTTCGCCTGAGAAGGGCGCCGCGGGCCGGGGGGGAGGTGGAACCGTGAGCGAGACCAGGCGCAAGAAGGACGAGGAAGGCGGCGACCGCCAGAAGCGGCTGCGCTCGCTGGCGGCCGTCGACGAGGTGCTGCGCGAGCCGGGCGTGGAGGACCTGCTCGGGCGCTACCCGCGCGCGCTCGTCGTCGACGCGGTCCGCGCGGTCCTCGACCGGCTGCGGGCGGACATCCTCGCGGCGGGGGAGGTCGGCGAGGCCGCCGCTCATGCGGCGGAGCTCACGCCGGCCGCCCTCGTGCCGTGGATCGCCCGTCTGCTCGAGGCGGCCGTCACCCCGTCGCTGCGGCACGTGATCAACGCAACCGGCGTCGTCGTGCACACCAACCTCGGACGGGCGCTGCTGCCGCAGGTGGCGGTCGACGCCGTCGTCACCGCCGCCTCCGGCTACTCCGATCTGGAGTACAGCCTGGCGCGCGGCGACCGCGCCTCGCGCCAGGATCACGTCCACGACGTCCTGTGCACCGTCACCGGAGCCGAGGACGCGCTCGCCGTCAACAACAACGCCGCCGCGGTCCTGCTCGCGCTCGCCGCCACGGCGCGTGGCGGCGAGGTGCTCGTCGCCCGCGGCCAGCTGGTCGAGATCGGCGACGGCTTCCGCATCCCCGACATCCTGCGCGAGAGCGGCGCCGAGCTGGTCGAGGTGGGCACCACCAACCGCACGTACCTCCGGGACTTCGAGGCCGCCTGGACCGACCGGACGCGGGCGATCCTGCGCGTGCACACGAGCAACTACCGCATCGTCGGGTTCACCGCGGAGCCGGCGCTGGACGAGCTGGCTGCGCTCGCGCACGAGCGCGACGCCGCGCTCGTCGACGACCTCGGCAGCGGCGCCCTCGCCGATCTCGAGCTGTTCGCCGAGGAGCCGGCGCTGACGGACAGCATCGCCGCCGGCTGCGACATCGTCACCTTCAGCGGCGACAAGCTGCTCGGCGGCCCGCAGGCCGGCATCGCCGTCGGCCGCGCCGCCGCGATCGACGCGATGCGCCGCCATCCGCTGGCGCGCGCCCTGCGCATCGACAAGCTCGACCTCGCGGCCCTCGACGCCGTGCTGCGGCTCTATCTCGATCCGGCGCGCGCCGTCGCCGAGATCCCCACGCTCGAGGCGCTCGCCGCCCCGCTCGACGACGTGCGCGGCCGCGCCGGCCGCCTGCGGGAGCTGCTGCTCGCCGCCGGCGTGCCCGAGGACGGACTCGAGCTGGTCGAGACCGTCGCCCGCGCCGGCGCCGGTGCGCTGCCGGTCACGGAGGTCCCGAGCCTTGCGGTCGCCGCCGCGGTGCCCGCCGACGAGGCGGACCGGCGCGCCGAGCTGCTGCGCCTCGGCGCGCCGGCCGTCGTCTGCCGCGTGCAGGACGGCCGCCTGCTCTTCGACCTGCGCGCCGTGCGCGACGCCGAGGTGGAGGACCTTGCCGGCGCCGCGCTGCTGGCGCTCATCTGAGGACGCGCCGATGAGCGAACGTCCGCCGCTCACCCTCGGCACCGCCGGCCACATCGACCACGGCAAGACCGCGCTCGTCACCCGCCTCACCGGCAAGAACACCGACCGGCTGCGCGAGGAGCAGGAGCGCGGCATCTCGATCGAGCTGGGCTACGCCGAGCTCGAGCTGCCGGCTGGCGGCCGGCTGAGCGTCGTCGACGTCCCCGGCCACGAGCGCTTCGTGCGCACGATGGTCGCCGGCGCGACCGGCGTCGACCTGTTCCTCCTCGTGATCGCCGCGGACGACGGCGTGATGCCGCAGACCATGGAGCACCTCGCGATCATCGAGTTGCTGGGGGTGCGTGACGGCGTCGTGGCGCTGACCAAGGCGGACATCGTCGACGAGGAACTGCTCGAGCTCGCCGAGGCGGACGTGCGGGAGTTCCTCGAGCGCACGAGGTACGCGGGCTGCGAGGTCGTCACGGTCAGCGCCCGAGATGGACGCGGCGCCGTCGAACTGCTGGCCGCGCTGGAGCGCGTCGCGGAGCGGACGGAGGCGGGCCGCCGCTCCGGGCCGGCGCGTCTGCCGGTGGACCGCGTCTTCCCGCTCAAGGGGATCGGCACCGTCGTCACCGGTACGTTGTGGGCAGGGAAGGTCGAGGCCGGAGACGCGCTCGCGGTCGAGCCCGGCGGCGCGCGCGCGGTGGTGCGCAGCGTGCAGGTGCACGACCACGAGACGGCGGTCGTGCACGCCGGCAGCCGCGTCGGCGTGAACCTCCGCGGCGTCGACCGCGGCGAGGTCGCCCGCGGCGACTGGCTGGTGGCGCCGGAGCTCGTTGGGCTCTCCGGACGCCGCTTCGACGCCTGGGTCTCGGTCCTTCCGGAAGCCCGCGCGCTGCGCTCGGGCGACCAGGTCCGGCTGCACCACGGCACGGCGCAGTTCCTCGCCCGGGTGGCGCCGCTCGAGGGCCGCGAGATCGCGCCCGGATCCGGCGCGCCGGTGGTCGTCCGGCTGGATGCGGACGCGCTCGTCCTGCCGCACGACCGCTTCATCCTGCGCTCGCTCTCACCCGTCGCGACGATCGCCGGAGGGGAGGTGCTGCTGGCCGGCGCTCACCGCTGGCACGCGCGCGAGCGCCACGCCGCCTTTCTCGCCGCGGTGCGCGGCGGCGATCCAGCCGTGGCGATCGCGGCGCTGGCGGCGGACCGCGGGCAGGCAGGTCTGACGGCGGAAGACCTGACGACGGCCGGGTTCGGCGCCGGCGAGGCCGGCGCCGCGCTGGCGGCGGCGGTCGCCGCCGGGGACCTCGACGAGCTGCCGGCGGCCGGCGGATCGGCGGCGCGCTGGTTCGGCGCCGGCATCCTGGCCGTGCTGCGCGCGGCCCTGCTGGCCGGCGCCGCCGAGCGCGCCGACGCCCGGCCCGAGCGGCCCTTCAGCGGGGCGGCCGAGCTGGGCGCGCTGGCGCCGTCTCTGGCCCCGGCGGGCGTCGGCCTTCTGCTGCAGGGGATGGTCGAGGCGGGGGATCTCGTCGCCGGCGAAGGCGGCTACGCCCCCGCCGGCGCGGGCGTCCTCGGCGACGACCAGGCGTCGCTTGCCGCAGGGATCCTGGACCTCTCGGCGCCCAGCCGATGGCTCCGCCGACGCTGGCGACGCTCGCCGAGCAGCTGCGCCGCCCGGCGCGGGAACTCGTTCAGATCCTGGACGTCCTGGCCCGCCGCGGCGACGTCGTCCGCGTGGACAAGGACCTGTGGTTCACGCGCACCGCCGTCGAGGACGCGCGCCGCCTGCTTCTTGCGCAACTGGGCGACGCCGGCGAGGTGACGCTGGCCGGCTTCCGTGACGCCGCCGGGTGCGGACGCCGCAACGCGCAGGCCCTCCTCGAACTCTTCGACCGGGAGGGCCTGACCCTGCGGCGCGGCGACCTTCGCGTCGCCCGCCGGCGCCGCTCCTGACGCCGCCTTCCCCCGGCCCCGCTCTCCCTCGCAGCCCCCGCTCGGACGCCTGTCCGGTCTGGCGGCGAGCTCAGGCTTCGCCGGCGCTCACGACCTGGTCCCGGCCTCTTCGCTTGGCCAGGTACATCGCGGCGTCGGCTCTTCTCCAGAAGGTCCTCGCGGTGGTCGGCGTCGTCCGGGTAGCCGGCCACGCCGATGCTCACCGTGAGCGGCACGCCGTCGGCGCTGTACCCCGCTGCGCGCAGGCGCTCGCGGATGCGCTCCGCCACGTTGAGCGCGGTCTCGCGGCCGGTCTCCACCAGCAGGACCACGAACTCCTCGCCGCCGTACCGCGCGGCGACGTCGACGTTGCGCACGGACTGCTCGATGAGGTGGGCCACCTCCCGCAGGACGGCGTCGCCGGCGCTGTGTCCGTTGGCGTCGTTGTAGCCCTTGAAATGGTCGAGATCGAGGAACAGCATGCTGAGCGGCGAGCCGTGCTCCCGGGCGCGGTGCAGCTCTTCGCTGAGGCGTTCGTGCAGGTAGCGGTGGTTGTACAGGCCGGTGAGCGCGTCGGTGATCGAGTCGATCTCGGCGCGGCTCAGGCGCACCGCCGCGGTCTGCAGCATCCCGGCGAAAGTCCGGCGTCCGTCGCCGCGCAGCGTCTCGCTCTCGGAGAGAGAGAGAGCCGAGAGGTCGGCCTCCACTACGGCGACGATCTGGCCGCCGGCCTTGTGGATGGGCGCGAGCCCTGTGATCCACACGCCGAACTCGTCGGCGAACACCGTGTTCGCCTCGGGCCTCGAGCCTTCGAGTACCTTGGCCAGCACGTCGTCGGCGAAGATCTCGTCGCCGAGGTGCGACCTCTCGGACTCGTTCTCCTCCGGGTCGACACCGATCACGTAGTGCTTTTCGATCAGGGCGTGCGTGGTCAGGAACCTGGTCGGAGGATTGGCGTCGCGGACCTCGCGCAGCACCGTCTCGATCTCCCTGTATTCCTCCGAGTCCTCGTCTTCGCGGCTGCGCAGCAGCAGGTGGGCGTCGCCGCTGATGCGGGACGCGGCCTCCGCGGCGATCTCCTCCGCCGCCGCGCGCCGCCGCGCCACGTCCTCCAGCACGCGCAGGAAGGCGTCGACCATCCCGGGATCGAACTGCGTGCCCCGGCACTTCTGGAGTTCCGCGAGGCACTCGGAGTAGCTGAGGGCCACCTTGTACGGGCGCCGGCACGACATGGCGTCGTAGGCGTCGACCACGGCCATCGCCCGCGCCAGGATGGGGATGTGCTCGCCGGCGATCCCGTCCGGGTACCCGGTGCCGTCGTAGCGCTCGTGGTGGTAGCGGACGGCGAGCACCAGGTCCTCCGGGAAGAGCGGGCGGATGATGTCGGCGCTGACCACCGGATGCTCGCGCATCTGCTCCCACTCCTGCGGGTTGAGACGGCCGGGCTTGAGCAGCACCCGGTCGGAGATGCTGATCTTGCCGATGTCGTGGAGGTAGGCGGCCTCCTCGAGGGAGGTGAGCATGTCCTCGGGCCAGCCGAGCTCCCGGCCGAGCATCACCGTGTACGTGGCCACGCGGGCGGCGTGACCGAAGGTGTAGTAGTCCTTGGCGTTCAGCGCCGAGCTCAGCGCCTTGAGGTTGCCGAGGTGCATCCGCTTGATCTCTTCGTAGAGCTGCGCGTTCTTGATCGCCAGTGAGAGCTGCGTGCCGACCCGCTCGAGCAGGTGATGGTCGACGTCGGCGAAGGCGTCCGCGTCGGCGCTGCTGAGATCGAGCACGCCGAGCAGGCCGGTTTCTGAGGGGAGCGCGACCACGATCGCCGAGCGGAGCCCCTCGATCGCCGGCGAGCCGGCGAGCGCCGGTACGTCGTCCGGCAGACGCAGGACGGTGACCGCATCGGCGGCGAGTCGCTCGACGAAACCCGCGCCGAAGTCGTCGAGCCGGACGCCCAGCAGCGCGTCGGCCTGCGGGCGCGACGAGATCACGGTACCGATCGCGTCACCCTCCACCAGCAGCACGCTGTGGTCGTCGAACATCATGAGCTGGCCCAGCTCGTCGACGGCCGCCGTGACGACCTCCTCGAGGTCGAGGCTGGCGGCCGTCCGCGACGCGATGTCGTTGAGCAGCTGGGTCTCGCGCGTCGTCTGCCGCGCGCGAGCGAAGAGCGCGGCGTTGTCGATGGCGAGGGCGGCCGCGTGGCAGATCGCGCCCGCGGTGGCGAGCTCCGACTCGGTGAAGGTCCGCTCGGCGCGCGTCTCGATCAGCTCAACGGCGCCGATGACGCCGCCCTTGACGATCAGCGGCAGCGTCGCCCAGCTCTTGTGCCCTTGCGCCCGGGCGATCGAGAGGACGGCCGGCGTGAGCCGCGGGTCGTGCAGCGACCCGACCGCCGCCGGCCGCTTCGTCTCGATGACCTCCCGGGTCACCGCGGCGTCGGCCAGCGGGAGGCGCTGGCCCATCGACGCCTCGTCGACCTCACCGTCCTTCACGTGCATGAGCGTGTGCAGCTCCTCGCCTTCGACGACGTTGATCTCGCACACGGGCACGCCCAGACCCGCGCACAGCCGCCGGGCCGTGGCGAGCAGGGTCTCCTTCAGGTCGAGGCTGCTCGCCAGCTCCAGCGACGATTCGCTCACGAGCGCCATGCGGTCGAGGTTGTCGTCGAGCTCGCGGTAGAGGGCGGCGTTGGCGATCGCCTGGCTCGCCACCTGGGCGAGGCCGACGACGACCTCCTCGCGCGAGAAGCCCCGGACCTCCCGGTTCATCAGAGAGATGAAGCCGATGACGTCGCCGTGGCTGATGAGCGGTACGTCGATGGTCGAGCGGTAGCCCCACGCCTCCGCCTCTCCGCGCTCCTTCTCCGTCATGCCGCTGTCGGTCAGGATGTCCCTGGTTGCGACCGGCCGCCGCTCCTCGACTGCGCTCAGGAAGGTGCTGTAGTCCGCCAGCGGGAACCGCTGGCCGGCGGGATCCTCGTCCCACTCCTGCCCGATCGAGAGGAGGATCTCGATCTCCTCGCCGTCGAGCCGGTAGACGTCGCAGAGGTCCGCCTGGGAGACGTCGAGGATCCGCTCCGCGACCGTGCGCAGCACGGCCTCCACCTCGAGCGTCGCTCCGAACTCCATGCCGGATTCGACGAGCAGGCGCAGATCGCGGTTGCCGCCCTCGAGACGCTCGACCAGCATGGCCTTCTCGAACGAGCCGGCGAGCAGCCGGCCGACGCTGCGGATGAAGTCCAGATGGGCGCCGTAGTCGCGCACGCGGGTGTCGAAGACGTCGATGAGGCCGATGGCGCGCCCGTCGACGACGAGCGGCAGCGAGACCATGCTGCGGAACCCCCAGCGCCGGTAGGCCTCGGCCTCCTTCTCGCCGAGCTCGCTGCTGTCGAGGTCGCCCACGACGATCGGCTCGTTCGCGGCCAGGGCGTCGACCGTCGCCTCGTACTCGGCGAGATCCCGCTCCGACCCGGCCTCGTCCTCGTCCCACCCGCGGCTGTCCACGCTGGCGAGGCAGCGCAGCACGTCGCCGTCGACCTGCCAGATGTCGCAGTCCTCGGCGGAGAGGATCGTGCGCAGCCGCTCGGCGACGGCCCTCGAGAGTCCTTCCAGCGTGTCCGCCTCGTTGAGGCGGTCGCCGAGCTCCACCAGCTCGCGCTGCGCGGCGCTGCCGCGCCGGAGCCCGGCGAGCAGCTCGGCGTTGCGCAGGGCGTCGGCCACCGTCCGGCCGGCGCTCGCGAGGAACGAGCGGACGTCGTCGTAGTCGCGCTCGCGCACGTCGAAGATGTCGATGAGGCCGACTACGGCGTCGTTGCTCACCAGGGGGATCGAGACCAGGCTGTGGAAGTCGAACTCGCCGAAGTCCTCGCGCTCTTCGTCGGTGAGGCGCTCGTCGTGGAGCGAACTGATCACGAGGATCTCGCGGTCCTCGAGCGCCTTGCGCGTGGACGGGTAGTGGTCCAGCCGCAGGAGCCTGCCGCGCACGCTCTCGTCCACGCCGTCGCCGTCGACGCTGGCGAGGCAGCGGAGGTACCCCTCCTTGAGCCACCAGATGTCGCAGTCGGTGCACTGTACGGCGCTGCGCAGGCGCGCCGCGGCGCGCTCGGCGATGTCCATCGGCGCTTCGGCGGCGGCGAGGTCGGCGCCGAGCTCGATCAGCTCGCCGCGGTAGCGGGCCCTGTCTTCGGCCTCTTCGAGGAGCGCCGTGCTGTCGAAGACGCCGGCGACGAGCTGGCAGACGCTGGTGAGGAACTCCAGCTCGGCGTTCCAGTCGCGCTCGGCGTCGTCGTAGAGGATGAGGAGACCGACGAGCTTGCCGCCGGCGACGAGCGGCATGGTCAGCGAGCTCGCGTAGCCCCACCCCCGCATGAGCTCGGCCTCGCCGTCGCCGAGGCGCTCGTCGTCGAGGTCGTTGAGCGCCACGGCGGCGTGGTCCCGCAGGGTAGGCTCGAGGGACGGGTAGCGCGCGGTGTCGAGGACGGTGTCGCGCAGGCTCGGATCGGCGCCCTCCCGCGTGCAGCTGATGACCGATCTGATCACGTCGCCGCTGGCGCGGTACACGTCCACGCAGTCGGCGTTCTCGGCGGTCAGGATCCGCTCCGCGAAGCGCAGCACGAAGCGCTCGAAGTCGTGGGTCTGCGCCACCTCGCGGGAGAGTTCCATCGAGCTCGCGCACGGTCTTGTCGCGATGCGCCAGCTCTCCGTAGGTGCGCTTGACGGCGACGGCCTCGGCGCAGATGCCGGCCAGCCCGTCGAGGGCCTCCGCGTGCCGCGAGAAGTCGCGATCGCCCGCGTCGCTGAGCTCGATCGCGCCGACCAGCTCGCCGTGGAGCACCATGGGCGCCCACGCCAGCGACCGGCAGCCGCGGCGCTGGAGCGCCACTCTCGCGCGGCGCCCGAGCGGCCCGTCCGACGCCTGGAAGCAGGCGACGCCGGCGGACGCGGCGTCTCCCTCGACGGGGATCCAGTCGCTCGTCGCCCACACTGCTCCCTGACGCCCCGGGTCCAGATCGCCGTCGTTCATCGAGACGGCGAGGCGCAGGCGGTCGCCCTCGGTGAGGTAGACGTCGCAGCGGGGAGCTCCGGTGAGGGCGCACAGCGCGCGCGCCGCCTCTCCGGCAACGGCCCGCGGGTCCTCGACCATCAGCGACATGAGACTGAGGCCCGCCTGCACGACCGCGCGCAGGTCCTGAGTCTCGCGGCGCAGCGCCGCGAAGTCTCCCGGCTGCGCGGCGCCCTCGCCCTCGTCCTGAGGGAGCAGCGCGAAGACGTCCTCGGCGAGATACCTGCGGTGACCGCCGGGGCTGCGATGGGCGGCGAGGCGACCCACGTCGGTCCACCGCCGCACCGTGTTCGCGCTGACGCCGAGCGCGTCGGCGACGTCGCCGACGCGCAGCCACACCAGCTCGGGCCCCTCTCTCACCGTCGCCATGGTCTCCCTCGGTCATCCCGCACGATCTCCCCGTACATCGGCAGTTTCGCGAGCGAGCTTGACCAAAGCTCCCACGCCAGCGCCCTTCGGCGGGAGGTTCGGCAGGATGACCGCGCCGGGGAGGGAGACGCTTCGGCACCCCGGTTTGCTGCCGCCCTTGGTTCCCGGACGCCGGCGGCATAGCATTCGCCTGTCGACCAACGCCGGCGGTCGCCCGGCGGACCAGTCAGAGCAAGGGAGCGAGTGAGCATGGCACGCAAGGGCAGGGTGGAGGGCAAGGTAGCGCTCGTCACGGGCGTCGCGAAGACGGACAGCATCGGCTTCGCCACGGCGAAGGTGCTCGCGGAGGAGGGCGCGCTGCTCGCGATCTGCGACATCGCGGACGCCGTGCATGATTGCGCCGCACAGCTGCGCGAGCTGGGAGCTACGGTGAGCTCGCACACCGCCGACCTGACGAAGATGGACCAGGTCAGGGCGATGGTGGCCGAGGCCACGGAGTGCCACGGCCGCATCGACGTGCTGGTCAACAACGCCGGCATGGTCGTCTTCGGTCAGGAGGAGGACTTCACCGCCTTCCAGGACCTCAGCGAAGACGCGTGGGACTTCGGCATCGCCATCAATCTGAAGACGCAGTTCAACGTCACCCGCTGCGTCGTCCCCGGCATGATCGAGCGCGGCTACGGCCGCATCGTGAACATGAGCTCGGTGACCGGCCCGGTGGTGGCGAATCCGGACGAGGCTGCGTACTGCGCCGCCAAGGCCGGCGTGCTCGGCCTCACGCGCGGCCTCGCGCTGGACGTGGCCAAGCACGGCGTCACCGTCAACGCCGTGGGCCCGGGCTGGATCGCCACCGGCTCGCAGGTGGACGGCGAGGACGTCGGCGGCCTCAACACGCCGATGGGACGCTCGGCCTTCCCCGAGGAGGTCGCCAAACTGGTGTGCTTCCTCGGCAGCGACGACGCCAGCTACATCACCGGGCAGCTGGTCGTGGTGGACGGCGGCAACACGATCCAGGAGTACAAGGGGCCGAGTGACCTCTACTACTGAGCCATGGTCAGGCCTCGGGCGGCGCGGTATGCTTGCCGCACAGTGAACGGGCGTTCAGCGTCTGCCGAAGGCCCCTCTTCGTCGGCCGCAGGGGGAGGCGTATGACATCCGACATGAGCGGCAAGACCGTGGTAGTGACGGGGGCTGCCGGCGGGGTCGGCGCGGCGACCGCCCGCCGCTTCGCCGAGGCCGGCGCGACCCTGGTGCTCGGCGACCTCAATGCCGTGGCGCTCGAGGACCTCTGCGGCCAGCTCGCGGCGCTTGCCGAGGTGCACGGCGTCACCTGCGACGTCAGCAGCGTCGCCGATATCGAGAACCTGATGGCCGAGGCGGTGGCCGAGACGGGGCGCATCGACGTGCTCGTCAACACCGCCGGTCTCTGGGTCGAGGGCGCCACGGAGGATATGTCCGAGGCGGACTGGGACCGAGTCGTGGACGTCAACCTCAAGGGCACGTTCTTCGCCTGCAGCCGCGCCATCCCGGAGCTCAAGAAGACCCAGGGCTGCATCATCAACCTGAGCTCCGACGCCGGCCTCGTAGGCACGCCGGAGACGGCCATCTACACCGCCACCAAGGGCGGAGTGAGCGTCATGACCAAGGCGCTGGCGATCGAGCTGGCGCCGGACCTCGTCAGGGTCAACGCCGTCTGCCCGGCCGACATCATGACGCCGATGCTGCAGTACCAGGCCGACACCTACGGCGGCGGCGACCCGGAGGGTTACTTCAAGCGCCTGCTCGCCAGCTACTTCCAGGGCGACAAGGCGCGCTTCATCACGCCGGAGGAGGTCGCGGAGCTCATCTTCTTCCTGGCCTCGGCGCCGGCGACGCCGATCACCGGCGCCAACATCTCCATCGACTTCGGGACCTCGGCCGGCTACGGCTACGCGTCATGAGCGTCCTGTCGACCAGTCCCCAGCGGAGGCGCTGGTTGAGCCGGCTGCCTTTGCAGCTGCTGCTCGCCGTCGGCGTCCTCCTCCTCCTTGCCCCAGCCACGAACGCGAGCGGCTTCACGTATGGGTGTGACTGGCGGCACCTTGCGCAGGTCGCCGGACATCTCTCGACGCTGCAGCCGAAGCGACCCGTGGTCTACTTACTCGGTGGCTCGGCCGCGCGTGAGTGCACCATCTCAGACGACAGCTGGCGCGCCGCCGTCAGAGAGGCGGGTGGCCCTGACACGCTGGCGTACAACCTCGGCGCGTCGGGCCAGACCTACGAGGACAACCTGGTGCTCATCGAGAAGCTGCCGCGTGTGCCCTCGATCGTCATCATCGGCGTGATCGTCGGCCGGTATACGCAGAACTGGGGCCCGGGGCCTGCCCGATGTCGAGCCCGGCATCGCGCCCTACCCTCAGCACCGCTTCACGCTGAGGGGTATCCGAACGGATGCTGTGAAGCGCTTCCTGGTCACCGACTGGCTCACCCGCCGCTATCCGGTGTTCCAGGACCGCTTTCCCCGCCAGGCGCAGAAGCTGGACGCGCTGGTCGCCCGCTGCATCGAGCTGGGGTTCCATCCGGTCATGCTGAACCTTCCTCTCAACCAGGAGATCGTCAAGGACCGCCTGGACAAGCCGAGAAGGCGATACCGCGAGCACTGTCAGGCCGTCGCGACCAGGTACGACGTGCCGTGGGTGAACTGGTTGCCGACCATCCCACTCGTGAGCCGGGATTTCAGCGACAACTGGCACCTCGTCGAGCCTGGCCGAGTCAAGTGGCAGCGCCGCCTCACCACGCTCACGGTCACGATGCTCAGACGCTACGACATGGAATGACGACCAGCGCGAGGTCTGCTCCCACCTGAAGGAGAGGAACGACGACCATGGCAGAAGGATTCATCCACCCCTACATCCCGAACTCGGTGCCTGAGACCAAGCAGGCGATGCTCGACGAGCTCGGGCTGGGCAGCGTCGAGGAGATCTACGCCGAGATCCCCGAGCGCCTGCGCTTCAAGGGCACCCTCGACATCCCGCCGGCGATCCTCTCCGAGCGCGAGCTGCGCAAGCACGTGCAGGGCCTGCTCGACAAGAACACCTCGTCCGTCGACTTCATGAACTTCTGCGGCGCCGGCTGCTGGCAGCACCACGTGCCGGCGGTCGTCGACGAGATCATCAACCGCGCCGAGTTCGTCTCCGCCTACTGCGGCGGCGACTACTCGGACCTCGGCAAGTACCTCACGCGCTACGAGTTCAACAGCATGCTCGGCGAGCTGCTCGACTACGACGCCGTCGCCAACCCGATCTACGACTGGGGCGACGTGGCCGGGCGCTCGTTCCGCATGGCCCGGCGCATCACCGGCCGCGACAAGGTGCTCGTGCCGGCGCACATCAGCCCGATGCGGCTGATGGAGATCCGCACCCTCTGCCAGCCGGAGTCGATGGCCAACAGCACCAAGGTCCGCTTCTACGAGTGGGACCGCGAGACCGGCATGGTCGACCTCGAGGACCTCAAGGCCAAGCTCGACGACTCCTTCGCCGCCGTGTACTGGGAGAGCCCGGGCTACCTCGGCACGATCGAGGCCAACGGCGCGGAGATCGTGAAGCTCGCCCACGCGGTCGGCGCGCTGGCCATCAACGGCGTCGACCCGATCACGCTCGGCGTGCTCGCCCCGCCCGGAGCCCTCGGCGCCGACATCGCCTGCGGCGACATCCAGCCGCTGGGTATGCACATGCACGCCGGCGGCGGCTGCTCCGGGTTCATCGCCTTCAAGGACGACGACCCGGTGTTCGCCCAGGAGTGCCCGCTCGAGCTCTACACCGTCATGGAGACGGCGACCCCCGGCCAGTACGCGGTCGGCGAGGCGATGGCCGAGCGCACCAGCTACGGCGCGCGCGACCAGGGCAAGGACTGGGTCGGCACCGCCTCGGGCCTGTGGACCATCGCCGCCGCCGTGTACATGGCGCTGATGGGTCCGCAGGGCTTCAAGGAGGTCGGCGAGACCTGCATCGCGCGCTCGCACTACGCGGCCAAGAAGCTCGGCGAGCTGCCGGGCGTGGAGATCAAGCTCTCGCCGAGCTTCTTCAAGGAGTTCGTCGTCAACTTCGACGGCGCCGGCAAGAGCGTGGCCGAGGTCAACAAGGCCCTGCTCGGCCACCAGATCTTCGGCGGCAAGGACCTCTCGGCCGACTTCCCCGAGCTCGGCCAGAGCGCGCTCTACTGCGTCACCGAGTACTACGACCAGGCCGACATCGACAGCGTTGGTCTCGGCCGTCAAGGAGGTGACGGCATGACCGCCGAGGAGTGACGCCACAGCGAGAAGGTCGCCGCGTCTCGCCAGGCTGCGCCGCGACGGCGGCGTGCTGCGCGACTACCGCGCCCCGCGCTGGGACGAGCCCTTCATCATGGAGCAGGGCACGGCCGGCGAGCGCGGCATCTTCGTGCCGCTCGCCGAAGACGGCGTCACCGCCGAAGTGGGCGCGGCGGCGGACTACATCCCCCAGGGGATGGCCCGCGCCGCCGCCCCCGAGCTGCCGGAGATGGCCCAGTACCAGGTCATGCGCCACTACCTACGGTACGCGCAGATGACGCTGGGCATGGACTTCGGCAGCGACATCAGCGAGGGCACCTGCACGATGAAGTACTCGCCCAAGATGCACGAGGAGCTCATCCGCGGCCACAGGGCGGCGGACGTGCACCCGTGGCAGGACGAGGACACCATGCAGGGGCTGCTCGAGATCGTCTACGAGACCGGGCAGTACCTGAAGTCGATCAGCGGCATGGACGCCTTCACGCTGCAGCCCGGCGGCGGCTCGCACGCCGTGTTCACCAACGCCTGCGTCATGCGCCGCTACTTCGAGGCCAAGGGCGAGCTCGGCCAGCGCAGCGAGATGATCACGACGATCTTCTCGCACCCCTGCGACGCCGCGACGCCCATGGTGGCCGGCTTCAAGGTCATCACCGTCATGCCCGACGAGAACGGCTACCCGGACCTCGAGGCCTTCCGCGCCGCCGTCAGCGAGAAGACCGTGGGCTGCATGATCACCAACCCCGAGGACACCGGCATCTACAACCCGCAGATCGACAAGTACGTCGAGATCCTGCACGACGCCGGCGCCCTGGCGTTCACCGACCAGGCCAACGCCAACGGCATCCTCGGCTTCGCGCGGGCGCGCGACGCCGGCTTCGACGCCTGCCACTTCAACCTGCACAAGACCTTCTCCAGCCCGCACGGCTGCGAGGGCCCGGCGACCGGCGCCTACCTGTGCACCGACGAAGCTGGCGCCGTACCTGCCGGTGCCGATGGTCATGAAGGAAGGCGACCGGTATCACCTCGACTACGACCGGCCGGAGAGCATCGGCCGCGTGCGCGGGTTCCTCGGCAACTGGATGGGCGTCATCCGCGCCTACGCCTGGATCCGCAACCTCGGTCCCGAGGGCCTCAAGGAGGTCGCCGAGATCAGCGTGCTCAACAACAACTACCTCGACAACCTGCTGATGGCCGTCAAGGGCGTCAGCCGGCCCTACGCCGAAGGCCACCGCCGGCTCGACCAGGTGCGCTACAGCCTGGAGAGGCCTCAAGGAGGACACCGGCGTCGGCACCGAGGCGCTGCGCGACCGGATCGTCGACTTCGGCATCCAGAGCTTCTGGATGAGCCACCATCCCTGGGTGGTCCCCGAGCCGTTCACGCCGGAGCCCTGCGAGACCTACAGCAAGGCCGACCTGGACGAGTGGGCGGCGGCCATGAAGAAGGGCAGCGACGAGGCCTACGCCGACGCGCAGTTCGTGCTCGACTCGCCGCACGCCCAGCCCATCGATCAGATGCGGCGCACCGAGGCCATGGAAGACCCGGAGCAGTGGGCCTTCACCTGGCGCAAGTACAAGAGAAGTTCAAGGACAGGATCTGAGCGCCTGAGCAGAGTCCCCGACAGCAGGTCGCCGGGCGGGCCGGCGTCGTCACGGCGCCGGCCCGCCCGTCACGCGACCGCCTTCACGCCGCCGCTCATCGGAGGCGGGGCGGGTCGGGTATCATGGCGCGAGGCCGGCCGCGTCCCGCGGCCGTTCGCGGCGAAGACGAAAGGCGGGAGCGTGCCCCAGCAACCAGCGACGCGAGGCATCCGTGCGGCCGAGGCACTTGGGCTGACGATCTTCCTCGCCACGGCCGCGCTCCTGACGGGGCTCCTCATCACGCTGGTCGTGGGCGGCCTCGGGAACCTGCAAGAGGTGTCGTCGGCGTTCTCGACCGCGTGCGCCGTCATCGCCGCCTTCGCCATGCTCATGGACGCCGCGGACCTGTGGGTGCGCGGCCGCCGCTTCACGCCCCACAGCGTGAGGCTGCTCCGGACGCTCGTGTTCATCGCCATCATCGGAGCCGTCGCCGCGAGCATGCTCGGCGAGAACGTCGTGGTCACCATGCTCTTGCTTCCGTCGATGGTCATCTACCTGTTCATCGCGCGGAAGCGCCCCGCCGGGTCCGCCCAATCGAAAGGCCAGTCGCGGGCAGGGTCGAGCGGTTCCGGCGCGACCTCCGGCGCGACCTCCGGCTCCGCCAAGTCGCGCCAGCGGCGCGGCGGCAAGAAGCGGCGCTGACCCAGCGCGCGGGCGGGCCTGCAGCGATGAAGAAGCTCGGGCTGATCGTCAATCCGGTGGCCGGCGTGGGCGGCCGCGTCGGCCTCAAGGGCAGCGACGGCGCCGACGTGCTGCGCGCCGCGCTCGAGCGCGGCGCCGTGCGCGAGGCGCCGCGGCGCGCCCGGCAGGCGCTCGAGCGCCTCGCGCGCGTGCGCGAGCACATCGAGGTCCTCACCTGGCCCGGCGAGATGGGCGAGGACGAGGCGCGCGCGGCAGGCTACGAACCGCGCGTCCTCGGCACCTTCGAGGGTCGCCGCTCCTTCGCGCTCTGCGAGCTCGAGCGCAGCGGAGAGCCCGTCTCCATCACCTGCGACGACTTCGTCCTCACGACGCCGGCCGACACCGAGCAGGCGGCGCGTGACCTGCTCGCCGCCGGCGTGGACCTCATCCTCTTCGCCGGCGGCGACGGCACCGCGCGGAACATCTGCAACGCGGTCGGCGACCGCGTGCCGGTGATCGGCGTGCCCGCCGGCGTCAAGATCCACTCGGCCGTGTACGCGACCACGCCGGCCGCCGCCGGCGACGTGGCCGCGCTGTACCTCCACGAGCGTCCCGCCGGCGTCCGGTTGCGCGAGGGCGAGGTCATGGACATCGACGAGGAGGCGTTCCGCGAGAACCGCGTGTCCGCGCACCTGTACGGCTACATGACCGTGCCCTACGCGCGCGGCCTCACGCAGAGCGCCAAGGCCGGTGGGGTCGCGGGCGAGGAGCGCGCCCTCAACGACATCGCCACCGAGGTGATCGCGAGTATGGAGCCGGACGCCCTGTACATCCTCGGCCCCGGGACCACGACGCGCACGGTCATGCAGCGGCTCGGCCTGCCCAAGACGCTGCTCGGCGTCGACGCCGTCCGCGGCGGCGAGCTCGCCGGCGCCGACCTCACGGAGGCCGATCTCCTCGCCCTCGTCGACGCCGCGCCCGAGGCGTACATCGTGGTCACCGTCATCGGCGGCCAGGGCCACATCTTCGGCCGCGGCAACCAGCAGATCAGCCCGGCGGTGATCCGCCGCGTCGGCGCCGGCCACATCACGATCATCGCGACGCAGACCAAGCTCCTGAGTCTGGAAGGCCGCCCGCTGCTGGTCGACACCGGTGATCCGGCGCTGGACGAGGAGCTCTCGGGCTACGCCAGGGTGATCACCGCGCTCGGGGAGCGCACCATGTACAGGGTCGGCGCCTGACCCACCGTCCGCGGCACGCCCGCAAACCTCGCCGATAGCCAACTTGACGTTGGCAATCGCCAGAGAATCTTATACAATCCGTTTCATTCAGCGTCCTGGAGGGGTCTCTGAGCTGACTCTCGCGACTCCGCCCAGGCGGCGCGCCGTCCCCGGCGCGCGCAAGCACACGTCAAGGAGAAGGAACGTCATGAAGGCTCTTGTTGTCGGTACCGGTGGCGTCGGTCAGTCCATCGCCGCGATCGCCAAGCGTCGCGACCCCAAGGGTGAGTGGCTCGAGAAGATGGTGATGGCGGACTACGACGGCAAGCGCGCCGCCGACTTCGTCGCCACGCTCGCGGACCCGCGCTTCGTCGCCGAGCAGATCGACGCGAGCGACGTCGACGCCGTGGCCGCACTGGCCACGAAGCACGGCGTCGACATCCTCATGAACCTCTGCGCGCCCAACTTCAACCCGCCGCTCCTCCAGGCCGCGCTCAAGGCGAAGGTCCACTACCTCGACACCGCCATGACGCTGAGCGAGTGGCATCCCACCGACCCCTTCCACAAGACCGGCAAGAAGCTCGGTGACGACGAGTACGCGCTCAGCCCCGAGTTCGAGAAGATGGGCAAGTACGCGCTCGCCGGCTTCGGCGTCGAGCCCGGCATGGCCGACTTCTTCGCTCGCTACGCCGCCGACCACCTCTTCGACGAGATCGACTACATCGGCATCCGCGACGGCAGCAACCTCGAGATCCCCGGCGCCACGGGCATCAGCTTCGGCTTCAGCGTCTGGACCACCATCGAGGAGTGCAACAACCCGGCCATCGTGTTCGAGAACGGCGACTTCCACACCGTCGAGCCGTTCGCCGAGCTCGAGAAGTTCTGGCTGCCCGAGGGCATCGGCGAGGTCGAGGTCGGCCACGTCGAGCACGAAGAGGTCGTCCAGATCGGCCACAACGCCGACAAGCTCAAGGGCGTCAAGAAGGCCGAGTTCAAGTACGCCCTGGGCGACGAGTTCATGGCCGCGATGGACGTCTTCCGCTCGGTCAACATCGACAAGGCCGAGAAGATCAAGGTCGGCGACGTCATGGTCGCGCCGCGCGACGTCATCGCCGCCGCCGCGCCGGACCCCAACGAGATCGGCAAGAAGTACGTCGGCAAGACGGCCGCCGGCACCTACGTGATCGGCAAGAAGGACGGCATGGAGCGCAAGGTGTACCTGTACCAGGTCGCCGACAACAAGGAGTGCGTGGACAAGTACGGCACCCAGGTCGTCGTCGCGCAGACCGCCTTCACGCCCGTCATCGCCATCGAACTTCTCGCCAAGGGCAGCCTCGGCAGCAAGCCGGGCGACCCCAAGAGCGGCGTCCATAACCCCGAGGCCTTCAACGCCGACGACTACGTGGCGCTCATGCCGGCCTACGAGTTCCCCGGCGGCCTGCTCGAGGTGGAGTCCGAGTACAAGATCGCCAGGGACCGTCAGGCCCTGCTCGACCTGGCGAAGTAAGACCGTCGAACGGCGCGTCGACGCCCGGCCGCCTCTCGCGAGGCGGCCGGGCGTTCGCGTCTCGGGGCACGGTCGCTCCCCCGAAGGAGAGGGCGGCCGTGGCCGAGGCGACCGGCGGCGGGTGACCGTGGGCCCCGCGCGTGACAAGATGGCGCAGAGCGGAGCGGCTCGTGGTCCGGTGACCACCGCGGTCTTCAAAACCGTCTGCGGGGCGATGCTCTCGTCCTGGGTGGGTTCGACTCCCATGTCGCTCCGC
>CAWEHE010000003.1:0-85859 GCA_963808735.1 uncultured Thermoleophilia bacterium
CGGGCGCAGGCCAGCATGACGATCGGCAGCTCGGCGATCATCGGCAGGTAGACGGCGACGCGGTCACCCTTCTTGACGCCGTGCTTCTTGAGCACGTTGGCGAACTTGCTGACCTCGTCCTTGAGCTCGGCGTAGGTGATCGTGCGGGTGTCGCCGGGGTCGCCCTCGAAGATGATGGCGGCCTTGTCGCCCTTGCCGGCCTCGACGTGACGGTCGACGCAGTTGTAGGACGCGTTGAGCTCGCCGCCCTGGAACCACTTGATGTAGGGCGTGGGGTCGAAGCTCCAGTCGAGCGTCGTGTCCCAGTCCTTCGTCCAGACCAGCGCATCCTTGGCGCGCTCGGTCCAGTAGCCTTCGGGGTCCTCGACCGACCGCTTGTAGGCTGCCTCGTACTCGCCGATCGACTTGAAGTACGCAGTCTTCGAGAACTCGGGCGACGGTGGGAAAAGCTTGGGCTCGTCAGCCACCCTGTTCACCTCCCATGAACCTTTCACTGGTTCGTCGTTGGATGAGTACTCCCGCGTGCATGCCCGGGGGGTCGGCGCGGGGGGCTCGTCCGCTGCCGGCGGGCTACCAGGACTTCCGCACGGCGGGACCAGCCAGCGAGGCGACCACAGTCATCGCTCCGAAGCGCCCTTTGATCCTGGATCATGCGGGCCGGACGACGGCAACGTGCGCCTTGCTGCGTGGGCACGCCGGAGCCGACGAGTTCCGCCAGCCCGTGAGCAAGAGAAGGCGGGCGGCCTTCCGGCCGCCCGCCGTTTCAGAGCGCTCGTCTCTGAGGCGCGAGACTACTGCTTGTTGGTCTTGAGATCCTCGACGACGGCCGGGTCGGCCAGCGTGGAGGTGTCGCCCAGCGAGTCGAAGTCACCCTCGGCGATCTTGCGCAGGATGCGGCGCATGATCTTGCCGGAGCGGGTCTTGGGGAGACCGGTGGCCGCGAACTGCATCTTGTCGGGCGTGGCGATGGGGCCCACGACCTTGCGCACGTGCACGACCAGCTCCTTCTTGAGGTCGTCGCTCGGCTCGACGCCGTCGTTGAGCACGACGTAGGCGTAGATGCCGGTGCCCTTGATGGGATGCGGGTAGCCGACCACGGCCGCCTCGGCGACCTTGGGGTAGCTCACCAGCGCGCCCTCCACGTCGGAGGTGCCGATGCGGTGCCCGGAGACGTTGAGCACGTCGTCGATGCGGCCCTTGAGCCAGTGGTCGCCGTCGGCGTCGATGGCGCAGCCGTCGCCGGTGGTGAAGACGCCCTTGAACATCGAGAAGTAGACGTCCTTGAAGCGCTTGCCGCCCTCGTCGCCCCAGGTGCCGCGGATCATGCCGGGCCAGGGAGCGGTGATGACGAGGTGACCGTCCTCGCCGACGCCGGCGGGCTCGCCCTTGTCGGTGAGCACGGCGGTCTGCACGCCGAAGAACGGCCGATTGGCGGAGGCGGGCTTGAGCGTCGAGGCGCCCGGCAGCGGCGTGATCATGAGGCCGCCGGTCTCGGTCTGCCACCACGTGTCGCACAGCGGGATGCGGCCCTTGCCGATCTTCTCGTAGTACCACATCCAGCTGCCGGCATCGATCGGCTCGCCGACCGAGCCCATGACGCGCAGCGAGGGCATGTCGTGCTTGTCCGGCCACTCGTCGCCCTGGCCGATGAGGCTGCGGATGACGGTCGGCGCGGTGTAGATCGTCGTCGCCTTGTGCTTCTCGACGACCTGCCAGTAGCGGTCCGGCTCCGGGTACGTCGGCAGACCTTCGTAGAGGATCGAGGTGAAGCCGCCGGCGAGCGGGCCGTAGACGATGTAGCTGTGGCCCGTGATCCAGCCGATGTCGGCGGTGCAGAAGTGGATGTCGTCGTCGTGCAGGTTGAACACGTACTTGGCCGTGTCGTGGGCGTAGAGCAGGTAGCCGCCCGTGCTGTGGAGCACGCCCTTGGGCGTCCCCGTCGAGCCCGAGGTGTAGAGGATGAAGAGCGGGTGCTCGGCGTCGACCGGGACCGGCGGGCAGTCGGCGGTGATGTCGGCGGCCGCCATCTCGTCGTGGAACCAGACGTCGCGGCCGGCGGTCATCGGCACGTCGCCGTCGACGCGCTTGACGACGATGACCGTCTCGACCGTGGTCTCGCCGCTGACGGCGACGTCGGCGTTGGTCTTGGAGGGCGTGGTCTTGGCGCCGCGGTGACCCTTGTCGGCGCAGATGAGGACCTTGGCGCCGCAGTTGTCGATGCGCGCCTTGAGGGCCTCGGCGCTGAAGCCGCCGAAGACGATCATGTGGATGGCGCCGAGACGGGCGCAGGCCAGCATGACGATCGGCAGCTCGGCGATCATCGGCAGGTAGACGGCGACGCGGTCACCCTTCTTGACGCCGTGCTTCTTGAGCACGTTGGCGAACTTGCTGACCTCGTCCTTGAGCTCGCGCGTAGGTGCAGCGTGCGGGTGTCGCCGGGGTCGCCCTCGAAGATGATGGCGGCCTTGTCGCCCTTGCCGGCCTCGACGTGGCGGTCGACGCAGTTGTAGGCCGCGTTGAGCTCGCCGCCCTGGAACCACTTGATGTACGGGCTTGGGGTCGAAGCTCCAGTCGAGGATCGTGTCCCACTCCTTGGTCCAGACCAGCGCATCCTTGGCGCGCTCGGTCCAGTAGCCTTCGGGGTCCTCGACCGACCGCTTGTAGGCTGCCTCGTACTCGCCGATCGACTTGAAGTACGCGCTCTTCGAGAACTCGGGCGACGGTGGGAAAAGCTTGGGCTCGTCAGCCACCCTGTTCACCTCCCATGAACCTTTCACTGGTTCGTCGTTGGATGAGTACTCCCGCGTGCATGCCCGGGGGGTCGGCGCGGGGGGCTCGTCCGCTGCCGGCGGGCTACCAGGACTTCCGCACGGCGGGACCAGCCAGCGAGGCGACCACAGTCATCGCTCCGAAGCGCCCTTTGATCCTGGATCATGCGGGCCGGACGACGGCAACGTGCGCCTTGCTGCCTTGGGCTAGGCCAATCGGACACACTAGAGATGCAGGGGTGGAAAAGCAAGCTGCGCGGAGCCGGTTCATCAGGATGGATGAACGCGTGCGCGGAGGGTGGCAGTTGCGGCAGAGGCGTCCACGGTGTCGGACGAGGATCCTGCATGGTGGGCGATGTTGGATTTGAACCAACGACCTCCCGCGTGTGAGGCGGGCGCTCTCCCACTGAGCTAATCGCCCACGGTCGCGAGGTGGAGCCGGGGCGGCGCCACGTCCCCGCGGGAGGCAGAGGATACCACAGGGGCCCCGGAGGGGAAAACAGTGGCATGGACGTGCTCGAACGCATCAAGAGGGGCTACCGCGCCATCGGTCCGGGCGCCCCGAGAGACGTGCTGGCGATGTTCCACCAGGAGCAGGACGAGGCGCCCGAATGGATCGTGGAGGACGTCGGCAGCGGCGGCGGCACCTACGCGAGCCGTGAGGTCGTGGCGATGGAGTTGTTCGCCGGAGCCATGCCGGCGCACTGGGAGGTCATCGGCGTCGACCTGCGCCTGTGGGACTACACGAGCGCTACTCGCGGCTGGTGGTCAGCGGCAGGTTCCGCACCCGGCCGCGCGGCACGTGGGAGGTCATCCCGCTCCCGTTCATCCACATCTGGAGCGTGGACGACGAACAGGTCCGCGGCGTCTTCGACTACCTCGCAGGCATCGAGGTCCGCCGCAGCGGGGACGAGCGGCCTCGCCGCCGGCTCCTCTGGTGGCGGCGGCCGGCGTAGCGAGAAGAGGCGCGGCTAGCGGCGGGCGCCCGCGCGCGCCGCCGGCCGATTGCTCCCAGACAAGGCCGAGCCGCTCGGCGAGGCCGCCGTCCTTCCAGTTCCACCACTTGAGCAGCTCGGGGTCGCCGTCGGCGCCGCCGGCGACGTGGACCGCGCAGCGGAAGACGTACAGGACGCAGCGATCGACGTGGGCGCCCGTCAGGCGCTCGAACTCGTCGTAGAGGGCCTGCGGGTCGCGGCCGGCGAGGTCGGCCGGCCGCCGCACGCCGAGACGCCGCAGGTCGGCGGCGATGGAGGGGCCACGCCGGGGATGCGTTGCAGCGGGTCGCTGTGGCGTGGCCGTGACATGGCCGGAGTGTACTCCGTCCCGGGGACGGCTGAGACGCCGCCCGTCAGCGGCGGCGGCGCCCTCGGCGCGCCGGCGGAGAGCCTCGGCCATCTGCTCGAACCCCTCCTGTGAGGCGCGCATCACCTTGCCCAGGAGCGGCACCAGGATGCCGGTGACCTCCTCGTGCGTGGTGAAGCGCGAGCCGCCGTCGGACGCTCCTCGACGACGAGGGCGTGCCGGCCGTCGAAGAGGCCCGGGATCCACAGCTGGCCCTTCCAGCGGATCAGGCGCCCGGGCTGCAGCTCGAGGACGCGCGGCTTGAAGCGCACGGCGCGCGTCCCCGGAGCGCGGATGGTGATGTCGAGGCGCTCGCCCACGCGCTGGAGTCCGGCGGCGCGGACGATGAAGGGGTTCCACTCGGGGTAGCGGTCGAAGTCGGCGACGACGCCCCAGACGAGGTCCGCGGGCGCGGCGATGTCGATGGATGCGTGCAGCGTCTGCATGGCGGCCTCCCCGGGGGTTCTCGAGCCGAGCCTACCCCGGTGGGCGGTCGTCAGAACACGTGCTCGTGTGCGCCGCGCGAGAGGCGTCGACGGCGCGCCTTGCAGTCGGGCATGACGTCCTCCACGCGGCTCCAGAACGCCGGCCCGTGGTTGGGCTCGTGGAGGTGGGCGAGCTCGTGGACCACCACGTAGTCCACCAGGTCGGGCGGCTGGGTGACCAGCTGCCAGTGGAAGCTCACCGTGAGGGTGCGGTGGTCACAGACGCCCCAGCGCCTCTTGCCGAGGTCGCGCACGACGACCGCGGCCGGGGCGGCGCCCACAGCGGCGCGAAGCGGGCGACGGCTGCTCGATGTACTCGCGCGCCCGCGCCTCGTACCAGGCGACGACCGCGGCGCGGGCGTCGCCGTCGAGTCGGACGCGAGCTCGAGTCGCTCGCCGTCCAGGGTCACCGGCCGGGCCGGGTCGTCGACCAGCGTCAGCCGGTAGTCACGCCCGAGATACGGCAGGAGCTCGCCGTCGACGAAGCGCTTGGGCGCCGGAGGCGGCCCGAGCGCCTCGAACTCGGCGAGCTTGCGGCGCACCCACGGCAGTTTGGCGCGCACGGCCTGCTCCAGCTTGCGCGCGAGGTGCGCGCGGGCGCCGCCACGAGCAGCTCGCCGTCGCGCTTGACGGTGATGCCGACCGTGCGCCGCCGCTGGCTCCAGCGCACGGCGAAGCTGAGGTCGTCCACGGTGAGGGATTCGATCGGAGCGCGGCGCAGGTTCACGGCAGGGATCCTAGATCGATCGGGGCCGGGGACCGCCGGCGCGCGCGTCGCGCTCACGCCGGCAGCACCCGGCCCCGTACGCGGCAAGGGCGGCCCCGAAACGGGACCGCCCTTGCCGCGGCTTCGGCTCTTCCGCGCGGCGTCAGGCCTTGCGGACGTTGCTCGCCTGCATCTTGCCGTTCTGGCCTTCGGTGACGTCGAAGGTGACCTTGTCACCCTCGTCGAGGGTACGGAACCCGTCGGCCTGGACTCACGGAAGTGGACGAACAAGTCGTCGCCATCTTCACGGGAGATGAAGCCGTACCCCTTGGCCGCGTTGAACCACTTGACGGTGCCTTCTGCATTTGCGCATCCTTTCCGCCCCCGAAGGGTTAACGAAGCGACGCGACCAAGTGCTGTGTTCCGCTGTGCACGCCGGGGAGGAGCAAATGGTGCATGACGATCGGCAGCTCGGCGATCATCGGCAGGTAGACGGCGACGCGGTCACCCTTCTTGACGCCGTGCTTCTTGAGCACGTTGGCGAACTTGCTGACCTCGTCCTTGAGCTCGGCGTAGGTGATCGTGCGGGTGTCGCCGGGGTCGCCCTCGAAGATGATGGCGGCCTTGTCGCCCTTGCCGGCCTCGACGTGACGGTCGACGCAGTTGTAGGACGCGTTGAGCTCGCCGCCCTGGAACCACTTGATGTAGGGCGTGGGGTCGAAGCTCCAGTCGAGCGTCGTGTCCCAGTCCTTCGTCCAGACCAGCGCATCCTTGGCGCGCTCGGTCCAGTAGCCTTCGGGGTCCTCGACCGACCGCTTGTAGGCTGCCTCGTACTCGCCGATCGACTTGAAGTACGCAGTCTTCGAGAACTCGGGCGACGGTGGGAAAAGCTTGGGCTCGTCAGCCACCCTGTTCACCTCCCATGAACCTTTCACTGGTTCGTCGTTGGATGAGTACTCCCGCGTGCATGCCCGGGGGGTCGGCGCGGGGGGCTCGTCCGCTGCCGGCGGGCTACCAGGACTTCCGCACGGCGGGACCAGCCAGCGAGGCGACCACAGTCATCGCTCCGAAGCGCCCTTTGATCCTGGATCATGCGGGCCGGACGACGGCAACGTGCGCCTTGCTGCGTGGGCTAGGCCAATCGGACACACTAGAGATGCAGGGGTGGAAAAGCAAGCTGCGCGGCACCGGTTCATCAGGATGGATGAACGCGTGCGCAGGGGGTGGCAGTTGCGGCAGAGGCGTCCACGGTGTGGACGAGGATCCTGCATGGTGGGCGATGTTGGATTTGAACCAACGACCTCCCGCGTGTGAGGCGGGCGCTCTCCCACTGAGCTAATCGCCCACGGTCGCGAGGTGGAGCCGGGGCGGCGCCACGTCCCCGCGGGAGGCAGAGGATACCACAGGGGCCGCGGAGGGGAAAACAGTGGCATGGACGTGCTCGAACGCATCAAGAGGGGCTATCGCGCCATCGGTCCGGGCGCCCCGAGAGACATGCTGGCGATGTTCCACCAGGAGCAGGACGAGGCGCCCGAATGGATCGTGGAGGACGTCGGCAGCGGCGGCCGCACCTACGCGAGCCGTGAGATCGTGGCGATGGAGTTGTTCGCCGGAGCCATGCCGGCGCACTGGGAGGTCATCGGCGTCGACCTGCGCCTGTGGGACTACCACGAGCGCTACTCGCGGCTGGTGGTCAGCGGCAGGTTCCGCACCCGGCCGCGCGGCACGTGGGAGGTCATCCCACTCCCGTTCATCCACATCTGGCGCGTGGACGACGAACAGGTCCGCGGCGTCTTCGACTACCTCGCAGGCATCGAGGTCCGCCGCAGCGGGGACGAGCGGCCTCGCCGCCGACTCCTCTGGTGGCGGCGGCCGGCGTAGCGAGAAGAGGCGCGGCTAGCGGCCGGCGCCCGCGCCGCCGCCGGCCGATTGCTCCCAGACAAGGCCGAGCCGCTCGGCGAGGCCGCCGTCCTTCCAGTTCCACCACTTGAGCAGCTCGGGGTCGCCGTCGGCGCCGCCGGCGACGTGGACCGCGCAGCGGAAGACGTACAGGACGCAGCGATCGACGTGGGCGCCCGTCAGGCGCTCGAACTCGTCGTAGAGGGCCTGCGGGTCGCGGCCGGCTAGGTCGGCCGGCCGCCGCACGCCGAGCCGCCGCAGGTCGGCGGCGATGGAGGGGCCCACGCCGGGGATGCGTTGCAGCGGGTCGCTGTGGCTCGGCCGGGACATGGCCGGAGTGTACTCCGTCCCCGGGACGGCTGAGACGCCGCCCGTCAGCCGGCGGCGGCGCCCTCGGCGCGCCGGCGGAGAGCCTCGGCCATCTTCTCGAACCCCTCCTGTGATGCGCGCATCACCTTGCCCAGGAGCGGCACCAGGATGCCGGTGACCTCCTCGTGCGTGGTGAAGCGCGAGCCGCCTTCCGGACGCTCCTCGACGACCAGGGCGTGCCGGCCGTCGAAGAGGCCCGGGATCCACAGCTGGCCCTTCCAGCGGATCAGGCGCCCGGGCTGCAGCTCGAGGACGCGCGGCTTGAAGCGCACGGCGCGCGTCCCCGGAGCCCGGATGGTGATGTCGAGGCGCTCGCCCACGCGCTGGAGTCCGGCGGCGCGGACGATGAAGGGGTTCCACTCGGGGTAACGGTCGAAGTCGGCGACGACGCCCCAGACGAGGTCCGCGGGCGCGGCGATGTCGATGGATGCGTGCAGCGTCTGCATGGCGGCCTCCCCGGGGGTTCTCGAGCCGAGCCTACCCCGGTGGGCGGTCGTCAGAACACGTGCTCGTGTGCGCCCCGCGAGAGGCGCCGTCGCCGCGCCTTGCAGTCCGGCATGACGTCCTCCACGCGGCTCCAGAACGCCGGCCCGTGGTTGGGCTCGTGGAGGTGGGCGAGCTCGTGGACCACCACGTAGTCCACCAGGTCGGGCGGCTGGGTGACCAGCTGCCAGTGGAAGCTCACCGTGAGGGTGCGGTGGTCACAGACGCCCCAGCGTCTCTTGCCCAGATCGCGCACGACGACCGCGGCCGGGGCGGCGCCGACGAGCGGCACGTACCGCGCGACGGCCGCGTCGATGTACTCGCGCGCCCGCGCCTGGTACCAGGCGACGACCGCGGCGCGGGCGTCGCCGTCAAGATCGGACGCGAGCTCGAGTCGCTCGCCGTCCAGGATGACCGGCCGGGCCGGGTCGTCGACCAGCGTCAGCGTGTAGTCGCGCCCGAGATACGGCAGGAGCTCGCCGGCGACGAAGCTCTTGGGCGCCGGAGGCGGCCCGAGCGCCTCGAACTCGGCGAGCTTGCGGCGCACCCACGGCAGTTTGGCGCGCACGGCTTGCTCCAGCTTGCGCGCCGGGGTGCGCGCGGGCGCCGCCACGAGCAGCTCGCCGTCACGCTTGACGGTGATGCCGACCGTGCGCCGCCGCTGGCTCCAGCGCACGGCGAAGCTGAGGTCGTCCACGGTGAGCGATTCGATCGGAGCGCGGCGCAGGTTCACGGCAGGGATCCTAGATCATCTGGGGCCGGGGACCGCCGGCGCGCGCGTGGAGCTCACGCCGGCAGCACCCGGCCCCGTACGCGGCAAGGGCGGCCCCGAAACGGGACCGCCCTTGCCGCGGCTTCGGCTCTTCCGCGCGGCGTCAGGCCTTGCGGACGTTGCTCGCCTGCATCTTGCCGTTCTGGCCTTCGGTGACGTCGAAGGTGACCTTGTCACCCTCGTCGAGGGTACGGAACCCGTCGGCCTGGATCTCACGGAAGTGGACGAACAAGTCGTCGCCATCTTCACGGGAGATGAAGCCGTACCCCTTGGCCGCGTTGAACCACTTGACGGTGCCTTCTGCCATTTGACGCATCCTTTTCCGCCCCCGAAGGGCTTAAACGAAGCGACGCGACCAAGTGCCGTGTTCCGCTGTGCACGCCGGCGGAGGAGCAAAATGGTCACGCCGCCAACTCCCTGGGCCTGAAATGGCCCACGCGCGACACTATATCGCACTCTGTCAAGTAACGCCCGTGAAAGGCGTAGTCCGGGTCCGTCCGCACCTACTCGGCGGGCCCGGCGTCCTCCGCGGCCAGCCTCACGCGCGTGGCCGTGATCTCCGGCCCGGCCATGCGCGTCGAGGCGCCGTCCGGTCGCGTGCCGTCCACGATGAACGAGAGCCCGGGGTGCTGCGCGAACTGGTCGGCGTAGTCGGCTCCGTTGGCGATGACGGCGACCACGGTGCCGGCGTCTCCCTCGGCTTCCGTGCCGCCGATCACCACCCAGAGGCCGCCCTCGAGGTCGCGATACTCCACGGTCCCGACCGCCTGCACGGCGCCGTCGGCGAGGTCGTACAGGCCGGCGGCCAGCTTGGCGGCGGCCGGCTCGCTCCGCCGGCCGGCGAGGGCTGCGTGGCCGGGGAGCTGGTCTCCGGCGCCGGGTCGCCGCCGCAGGCGGCCGCAGTCAGGAGCAGGATCGCGGCCGCCACGACCACCGCGACCGTGGTCAGAACGTGCGTCCGGCGCCTGCGCATCGCGGCCTCCTCGTCCTCGGTCTTCCGTCTGGCCGGAGGGACGCGAGCGGCTCCGGGCCGGTTCGCGCGAGGGCGCTCGGAACGCGACCGCCGCCCGGCGCAGCGCGCCTCCGCAGGTCGCTGCCGGAGGGTGAGCCGCGCACGCGCCGAGGCGATCGGCCTGCGGTCAGTCTCCGGCCGGCAGGACGCCGGCGGCGGCGAGGGCGCGGAGCGCCTCCGCCGCCGCCTCGTCGGTCGTGGCTGCCGGGGACAGCTCCAGGTCGGCCCCGAGCTCGCCGCCGGCGTCGAGGCCGACCACGTACACCTCGTGCGGTGCGGCGAGCCGGCGTAGCCGGTCGAGGTCGAAGCGATCGACGTCGCCGAGGGAGACCACGAGCACGACGCCGGCGTCGGTCATCGCCCAGGCGATCTCCCCGACGCGGGCGAGATGCGCTTCCCGGCCGAGGACGTCCTTGTCGTCACCGAGGTCGGCGGCGCTCAGGCAGTAGGAGTGGACGCCGAGCGCGAAGATGCTCTGCTCGATGCGCGCGGCGACGGCGTGCGCGGCCTCTTCGGACTCCCCGACGAAGACGATCGCCTTGCCCGGGTGCCCGTACCGCGCCGCGCGGTCCGCCTCGCTCACGTCGCCGCGGCGGAAGCGCCGCCCGGTCACGTCACCGCGGCCGGCGTCTTCGAGCGCCTCGAGGGCGATGCCGCAGCCGGCCGTATCGAAGCCGTGGACGATCACGAAGCGCGAGGTGGGCTCGAGCGTGTCGGCCTGGTCGAAGGCGACCGGCCGCACCGCCCGCAGGATCACCTCGGCGACCATGTGCCGCTCGACCTGCCCGGCGCCGGTCACGGACTCGAGCTCCTGCTCGTCGAGCACGCTGAGCACGGACTCGAGCTCCACGGCGACGCGGGCGGCGCCCATGCGCAGCACGTAGCGGCGCCCGCGGATCAGCGGCGCCGTGTTCATCCAGAAGATGTTGGCGCGGATGCGCGTCGCCATCAGCGGCTCCGGCTGGTCGGCGCGGACCAGCAGCTCGCCGGGCTTGGCGTAGACCTGCGTCTCGAGCGTCAGGCCGGTCGCCTGGCCGGCGAAGGCCTCGTCCGGCCGCGGGCCGGAGAGCGCCTCGATCGTCTTGACCGTCGAGTGCTTGCGCGACGGCAGGAAGACGACGTCGTCGCCGGGGCGGATGCGGCCGGTCTCGATGGTGCCGACGAAGATGCGCCGGTCGTCGAGCGCCTCGGTGAACTTGTAGACGTCCTGCAGCGGCATGCGGAACGGCCGGTCGAGGTCGTCGTCGAGCTGCTTGAAGTCCTCGACCTGCTCGAGCACGGTCGGACCGTCGTACCACGGGGCGGCCGCCGCCCGCGCGACGATGTTGTCGCCGTCGCGCGCGCTTATGGGGATGAAGCTGGTGGGGTGCACGCCGAGCCGGCCGAGGAAGTCGGCGTACTCGGTGGTGATCGCCGTGAAGGCCTCCTGGTCCCAGTCCAGCAGGTCCATCTTGTTGACCAGCACGCTGATCTGGCGGATGCCCAGCATCGAGAGGATGTAGCCGTGGCGCTTGGAGTTCTCGCGCACGCCCTCTTTGGCGTCGATCACGAGCAGGGCGGCCTGGGCGCGCGAGGCGCCGGTGATCATGTTCTTGAGGAACTCCACGTGCCCGGGGGCGTCGTGGATGATGTAGTGGCGCTGGGTGGTGTTGAAGAAGCAGCGCGCCGTGTCGATGGTGATGCCCTGCGCCTGCTCGTTCTTGAGCGCGTCGAGGAGGAACGCGTACTCGAAGGGGCGCGCGTTGACCTTGCACATGTTCTTGACCTGCTCGAGCTTGCCGTCCGGCAGCGAGCCGGTATCGGCCATCAGGCGACCGATCACGGTGCTCTTGCCGTGGTCCACGTGGCCGACGGCGACGATGTCCAGGCGCTCGAGGTCGAACGGCGAGATCTCGGCGCCGCGGCGCGGGCGCCGGGCAGCTCTGAGCCTCGGCCGCCACGTCGGGCTGTTCGGTCGGCAGGCTCATCACATGTACCCCCCGCGGCGCAGCGACTCGAGGCCGCCGCCGTCGTCCTTGTCCTGGGCGCGGCCGCTGCGCTCGGCGATGTTGCTGAACTTGCCGGTGCGCAGCTCCTCGATGATGTCGGCCACGTTGGTCGCCGTGGACTGAACCGGCGTCGTGCAGGGGTAGCAGCCAAGGGAGCGGCAGCGGGTGCCGGTGCCGTCGTCGAAGTAGAGCGACGTCACGGGGATGCTCTCGCGCTCGATGTACTCCCAGACGTTGAGCTCGGTCCAGTCGAGCAGAGGGTGCACGCGCACGTGCGTGCCGGGCTCGAAGTCGGTCTTGAAGTAGCGCCACAGCTCCGGCGGCTGGTCGTCGACGTTCCAGTCGTTCTCCACGTCGCGCGGCGAGAAGTAGCGCTCCTTGGAGCGCGAGCCCTCTTCGTCCGCGCGCACGCCGACGATCACACCGGTGTACGGAGAGAGGTCCTGGTCCTCGACCAGCCTGCCCAGGGTGTGGTCCATGCGCAGCCGCGGCCATTCGCCGTCGAGCGTGTGCTTGAGCGCCATCGTCTTGAGGTTGCGGCAGCACTGGATGCGGTCGCAGTTGCCGTCGGGGAAGGTCGCCTTCTCCTCCAGCGCCTTGCGGTTCTGGCCGACGACGAGGTTGAGGTGCCACTCGAGCGCCAGCCGGTCGCGGTACTCGATCATCTCCGGCATCTTGTAGGCGGTGTCGATGTGCACCAGCGGGATCGGCACGTGGCCGAAGAACGCCTTGCGCGCCAGGTGCAGCAGCACGGTGCTGTCCTTGCCGATCGACCAGAGCATGCAGACGTTGCCCAGCGAGCGGTAGGCCTCGCGCAGGATGTGGACGCTCTTGGCTTCGAGGGTGTCGAGCTGGTTCATGCGCCGCTCCCCTGGTGACTCTGGTGCAGGCCGCACTCGCGGTGCTCGGGGCTCTCCCACCACCAGCGGCCGGCGCGCCAGTCCTCGCCCTCCGCCACCGCGCGCGTGCACGGCGCGCAGCCGATGCTGGGGAAGCCCTGGTCGTGCAGCGGGCTGTAGGGGACGTCGTGCGCGCGGACGTAGTCCCACACGCGCGCCTCGTCCCACTCGGCCAGCGGGTTGAGCTTGAGGAGGCCGGCGTTGCCGTCCCACTCCGCCGCCGGGACCTTCTCGCGCGTCGCGCCCTGGCCGCTGCGCAGGCCGCAGACCCAGGCGTCCAGCTCGGACTGCGCGCGGCGCAGCGGCTTCACCTTGCGCGTCTCGCAGCACAGGTGGCGCTGGAACTCGCTGTCGCGGAAGAGATTCACGCCGTAGCGCGCCACCATCTCCTCGACTTCCCGGGCGTCGGGGAAGTACACGGCGATCTTCAGGCCGTACCGCTTGCAGGTGCGGTCGATGAGGTCGTAGGTCTCGGGGTAGAGGCGGCCGGTGTCGAGCGTGAAGATCGGGATGTCGAGCCCCGCCTCGGCGATCATGTGCGTGAGCGCCTGGTCCTCGACGCCGAGTGACGTCGCGAGGGCCACGCGGCCGGGGTAGCGGGCGGCCGCGTCGGCGAGGATCTCCTCTGCGGCCATGCCTTCGAGTCGGGCCTGGACGTCGGCCACCGGCTCATCAATGGTCATCGGGTCTCCCTTGCGTGTCGCCGGCAACGGCAGAATGCAATCGGCTAACAGTAGAAATAACGATTCCGCATGATAAGCCGGTTCGCACGCGGGTGCAAGTGCGGGCGCTGCGGGCACAAGCGGCCGGCGTGACGCCTGGACGCGTCCGGCGGAGGGCGCCGGAGGAGGCGGATCAGCTCCGGGCCGGTGAGGGGAGTGCCACGCCTTCGGTCTCGAGCAGCCGCAGCTTGCGCCACAGGCCGCCGCCGTAGCCGCCGAGCGTGCCGTCGGCGGCGACCACGCGGTGGCAGGGGATGAGGATGGCGAGGCGGTTGGCCCCGTTGGCGCGGCCGACGGCGCGGGCCGCGCCGGGCTCGCCGAGCTCGCGGGCCAGCCCGGCGTAGGTGCGCGTCTCGCCGTAGGGGATGCGCCGCAGGGCGTCCCAGACGCGGCGCTGGAAGAGGCTGCCGGGGTAGTCGAGCGGCAGGTCGAAGGCGCGCCGCCGCCCGGCGAAGTACTCGTCCAGCTGCGCGCGCAGCTCCGGGAACAGCGGGCTGTCGCCGGGCGCGAGCGGGCGTCCGAAGCGCCGCCGCACCGTCTGCAGCTGCGCCTCCATCATGCGCCTGTCCGGGTACTCGAGCAGGCACAGCGCGTCGTCGGTGGCGCCGGCGACCAGCGGGCCGAGCGGCGTCTCCAGCCAGGCGAGGCGGATGAGTCCGCCGTCGCGCGCCGCCGCGGCCTCGCCGGGCGGCGCCCCGGCCAGCTTGGCGAACGCGTCCCGGAACCCCGAGTGCGACTCCCAGCCGTGCTCGAAGACCACGTCGTCGATCGGGTCACCGGAGCGGAGCGCGACGAAGGCGTCGCCCAGTCGTCGCGCCCGGCAGTAGGCCTGGAAGGTCATGCCGTGCGTCTTCTGGAAGTAGCGCCGCACGGCGGCGGGGTCCAGGCCCTCGGCGCGCAGGTCGGTATCCTTGATGCGCGCCGACGGGTCGGCCTCGACGCGGGCGACGAGCCGCGAGGCCCACTCCGGCGTGCCGGCCGCCGCTTCGAGCGGCCGGCAGCGTTTGCACGGCCGGTAGCCGGCCACCAGCGCGTCGCGGGCCGTGGCGAAGAACGCGACGTTCTCCGGCCGGGGATTGCGCGCCGGGCACGACGGCCGGCAGAAGATGCCGGTGGTCGTCACGGCGCCGTAGATGAGCCCGTCGTAGGAGGCGTCACGACCGAGGAACGCGGTCAGCATCTCCTGCCGTGAGGGCAGCTCGGCGCCCGGGTCCGGGCGAGTCGTCGTCTGGGGCGCGGTCTTCATGAGTCACAGAGTAGTCCTGCCCGCCAAGCGGCCGCCACCGGAAACTGACGCCCGAATGCGGACGGCACGGAGAGCGCCGTCCCGCGGTTTCCTGCGGCACGTGGGCGGATGAGCGGCGCGAGGCGCTGAGCAGTTGGGCCACTGCCGGCCGTCGCGGGGTTGGCTGGGGGCGGAGAGCCGCTACCATCAGGAGGGAGGTGGTCGCGTGCGCGGCATCGCCCGCATCATCGTCAGCTTGATTCTCGTCGCCGGCCTCGTCGCCGGCGTCTACGGCTGCGACGGTCGCGTTCCGGTGGCTCCAGTCCCAAGGCGCGCTCGAAGCCGCGTTCGACAGGCGGCCGCAGGAGCCCGTCGCCTTCTCATCCTTGAACCGCTACACGCGGGAGGCAGCCGGCAAGGCGTGGTTCCGTCGCTATTTCACTACCATGGTCTTCGCGCCGGGAGCGGGGCGCGGCTGGTGTGGTCGCGAAGTGGGAACGGTCGCGGGTGGTGATCAAGCCGCTCAACGACGGCGGTCCGGGCGTGAAAGGGTACCTGCGCCGGCTGGTCCGGCGCCTGAACCGCATGCAGAGCGAGGTCCGCTTCGTCGTCGGCGACACCGCACCGCTCATCACCATCAGATTCCTGTCGCACCGTGAGTACGTGCGCAGTGAAGGGGCGGACAGCGTCGGCAAGACCTGGACCCGCTCCTTCGACACCTCACCCGGCCTCATCAGCGCGAGGATCTCGATCGACGCTGGGACCCAGAGCACGCCGGGACAGGTCAAGGCGACGCTGATCCATGAGCTCACTCACGCCATCGGCTGCGGCGGGCACTTCCGCAGCCCCGACGACCTCCGCCGCAGCGTCCTGCACCAGACGGGCAGCATCACCTCGTGGAGCCAGCCGGACGCGGCCGTGATCCGCGTTCTCTACTCGCCTTGGATCCGCACGGGGATGACCGCTGCCGAGGCCACGAGGTCGCTGCGCCGCTACGGCCGCTCAGGGGACTGACGCCCGCGGCCCGCTCGGCCGGTGGCCTCGGAGAGCAGCTGCAGATGGCGGAGAGGGGGGGATTCGAACCCCCGAACCCGGTTAGCCGGATTAACGGTTTTCGAGACCGCCGCATTCAACCGCTCTGCCACCTCTCCGCGAGGTGCTTCTCAGGGTGAGTGAGCCGGTCGCCCGGCTCCGCCGCGGGCCCCTCGCCGGACCCCCGGAGGGGTGGCTGGCGGAGAGGGAGGGATTCGAACCCTCGAGGCAGGTAACCCCGCCCACGCGATTTCCAGTCGCGCTCCTTAAGCCAACTCGGACACCTCTCCGTGGTGCCTCGCGGCGCGCTCCCTGAGAGCGGACGAACAGTATACGACAGGGGGCGGGGAGGGGGTACCGCCGCCCCGCGCCCCTAGCTCGCGTCCGCCAGGGCGGCGATGAAGAGCGCCTCGGCGAGCACGCAGCGCTCGAGCTCGCCGAGATCGACGCTCTCGTCGGAGGCGTGGATCTTGCAGAGCGGCTCCTCGGCGCCCCAGAGGATGATCTCGGCGGCCGGCTGCGCGGCGAGGAAGGCGGCGACCAGCGGGATGGAGCCGCCCTCGCCGTAGTGGACGACGTCCCTGCCGTAGGCGGCGGCCATGGCCTTCGCCGCCGCCGCATAGGCCGGTCCGTCGGTCCTCGCGAGGAAGCCCTCGCCGACGGTGCCCGGCGTGACCGTGGCGCGAACGCCCCAGGGCGCGACCGCCGTCAGGTGCTTGGTGACGGCCGCCTGCGCCTCTGCAGGGTCCTGGCCGGGCGCGAGGCGCACGCTGACGCGCGCCCGGGCCCTCGGGACCAGTGCGTTCAGCGCGCCGTCGACGGCGGGCGCGTCGATGCCGATCACGTTGATCGACGGCCGGGCGTACAGCCGCTCGGCGATGCTGCCGCTGCCGATGAGACCGACGCCGTCGAGCACGCCGGCGTCCCTGCGGTAGGCGGCTTCCTCGTAGGGGGCGCCGAGATACTTCGTCGTCGAGAGCCCCTCGACGGCGACGTCGCCCGCGCCGTCGTGCAGCGTCCCGATCATGCGCGTCAGCGCGACCAGCGCGTCTGGCGCCGGGCCGCCGAACATGCCGCTGTGCGCGGCGCCCTCCAGCGTCTGTACCTCGACGTCGCAGGCGGCCATGCCGCGCAGGGACGTGGTCAGCGTCGGCACGCCGAGGGCGTAGTTGCCGACGTCGCTGATGACGATGACGTCGGCGGCGAGCAGTTCGGCGTTCTCGTGGACGAACTCCTCGATGCCGCCTCCCCCGCACTCCTCGCTGCCCTCGACGAGCACCTTGACGCCGACGGGGCGGTCGGCGCCGAGGGCCAGGAGCGCGCCGGCGTGCATCACGATGCCGCTCTTGTCGTCGGCGGCGCCGCGGCCGTACAGGCGGCCGTCGCGCTCTCTCGGCTCGAAGGGCGGGCTCGTCCACAGCGACTCGTCGCCCGCCGGCTGCACGTCGTAGTGCGCGTACAGCAGGACGGTGGGCGCGCCCGGCTTCGCCGCTCGCTGCCCGAACACCGCCTGGGGCGCTCCCGGCACGTCCAGCAGGCGCACGTCGGGCAGGCCGGCGTCACGGAGGAGCTGCGCCACCGCCGCGGCGGTCTGTCCGACCGGCTCCTCGGGGAAGCCCGGGAAGGCGATGGAAGGCAGGCGCACGAGCGCCTCGAGCTCGGCGCGCAGGCGCGGCATGAGCGCGTGCGTCGCATGCTTCATCTCAGCGGACGTCATGGTGCTCCTCGTCGTTGGTGCGCCTCTTGGGTCTTCGGGACCACGAGCTAGCGTCGCGCCTGGAAGAACTGCCTCAGCAGCGCCGCCGACTCGTCGGCGAGCACGCCGGTCGTGATCTCGAGGCAGTGGTTCAGGCGCGCGTCCTGGCAGACGTTGTAGAGCGTCCCGGCGGCGCCGGCCTTCTCGTCCGTGGCGCCGTACACCAGGTGCGGGATGCGCGCCTGCACGATCGCCCCGGCGCACATGGGGCACGGCTCGAGGGTCACGTAGAGGACGGTGTTGAGCAGGCGCCAGCTCTTCATGTACGCAGCGGCCTGCTCGATGGCGATGATCTCCGCGTGGGCGACCGGGCTCTTGCGCAGTTCGCGCTCGTTGCCGGCCGCGGCGATCACCTCGCCGTCGAGCGCGACGACCGCGCCGATGGGCACGTCGCCGTGCCTGGACGCTCGCTCCGCTTCGCGCAGCGCGAGCCGCATGAAGTACTCGTCCTTCAGGAAGTGCGGGTCGCTCATGCGTTCATCATCCCCGAATCACCAGGTCGAGAGAACCCCGCCGTCGGAATGGCCTGCGTCTGCGTCATGTCAATCACCGGCCGGTCGCCGGGTATAGTAGGCGTGACCGCAGCAAACCACCGTGCGCCCGAGGTGAATCCGCTCCATGGACAATCTCTCCCTGCTTCTCATCTTCCTTGGCATCCCGCTGATCCTGGGACTTGTCGTGCAGAGCCGGCTCAAGAGCACCTTCGCCAAGAACAGCCGGGTGCCCGTCGCCAGCGGCAAGACCGGCGCCGACGTCGCCCGTGAGATCCTCGACCGCAACGGCCTTCATGGCGTGCCGGTGCATCCGTCGAAGGCCGGCCCGCTCAGCGACCACTACGATCCGCGCAAGCGCGGGGTGTTCCTCTCCGAGCCCGTGTATGCCGGCCGCTCGATCGCCGCCACCGCGGTGGCGGCGCACGAGGTCGGCCACGCGATCCAGCACGCCACGGGGTATGCGCCGATGTCGATCCGCTCGGCCATCTGGCCGGTCGCCGCGTTCGGGTCGCAGGCGTGGTTCTTCATCCTCATGGCGGGGGTGCTCTTCCAGGCGTTCGGGCTGATCCAGCTGGCGCTGCTGGTCTTCAGCGCCGTGATCATCTTCCAGCTGGTGACGCTGCCGGTCGAGTTCAACGCCTCGCGGCGGGCGATGGTCCAGATCCGCGAGACCGGCCTCGTGAACGACGGCGAGGCGGTCGGCGCCCGGCAGACGCTGACGGCCGCCGCCATGACCTACGTCGCCGGCGCCCTGGCGTCGATCGCCCAGCTGCTCTACTTCCTGGCGATCTTCGGGGGCGGCCGGGACTGACGCGGCCCGACGGGCCCGGCGTCCTCGCCTGCCATCCGGCATGCCGGGTCCTCTGAGGCGATGGCGCTTCGCTCGGCCATCCGGCCGATGGCTTCGTTCGCCCCCCAGACCTTGGTCCCCGGCGGTCGGCCTACGGCTGGTAGGTCTCCACGGGCAGCCCGGCGTCTAGCCATGCGGTGACGCCGCCGTCCACGTTGTAGACCTCGGTGAAGCCGAGGCCGGTCAGGACGTCGGAGGCGATCCGGCTGCGGTTGCCACTCCGGCAGATCACGTAGACCGGGCTGCCGGCGTCTAGCTCGGAAGGCGCGCGCGACTCCACCTCCGCGAGCGGGATGAGCACCGCGCCTTGCGGCACACCCGTCTCTGCCCACTCCTCCGGCTCGCGCACGTCCACGATCTGGGCGGTGTCGTTCGAGCTCAGGGCATCGTCGGCGGTTCGGACGTCCACCGTGGAGTAGCCGGCGGCCTCCGCGGGCGCGGCGGTCCCGGACGGGGACGCCGCCTCATCAGTCGAACAGCCGGTGGCTGCCAGCGCGGTGGCCAGCAGCAGGAGGACGGCCAGACTCAGTACACGATGCGGTGCTCGCATGGTCGGGACTCCTTGGGTCAGCGTCGCTGTGCACAAGCGACTGTACCCGCTTGGGCGCATCTCCAGCTTCCACGGCGGAGCCCCTGTCGGCGAGGCCCGCACGGCGAGGCGTGAGGGCGATCTGCGCGGGGGGAGTCCCGGCTGGTCTGCGCAACGGCGCGCGGCCACACGTCGGGGCGCCGCCTGGGAAGGATAGAGGGCAGGAAGGCAGCGCGGAGGGGGCCATATGGGGAGGATCCTGCTCATTGCGGCCGGGGCGACCCTGGTCGTCATGCTCGTCCTCGTCGCCGCCTTGCGGCTCCTGGCGCCGGATGGCCGGGATGCCGCGCCGCAGCCGCGGGCGACGGTCGCCGCCACGGCCACTCCGGCGGTCGTCGTCACCGCGGTCGCTTCGGCCACGCCCGAGACCGGCGCGAGCGAGGCCGGCGCTGCCGACGAAGCGGCGGCGACCACGTCGGCGCCCGAGCCTGCGTCGATGTCCGAACCCGCTTCGTCCTCGGGCTGGACCAGGGTCTCGACGCTCAGCGGCACCGGACAGAAGCAGAGCCCCCACTTTCGTCTCCGCGGCGACAGGCAGAAGCTGACCTGGACGCTGGGCGCCAACTCATTCCCGGTGGCGCTCATCGACGTCGTGCCGGGCGACGAGGCTTGGTTTGACGACCCCGGCGATCCCGAGGCCTCGCCAAGCCGGTTGGGGTCCGGCAGCAAGCGATTGCGCGTCGAGCCCGGCGAGTATTACCTCTACGTCTTCAGCCAGGACTGCACGTGGAAGGTGACGATGTGGGACAGGCGGTGACTGACTCGTCCTCCCGCCTTGGCGCGGCTCGGCGAGGATCTCTTCGGGGCGGTCGGTCTTGCGGGGCGGGCGCGCCGAGAGCCGAACGGGCCGGCCGGTGAAGGAGGAAGAGTGGCGCGCACGGCAGGACTCGAACCTGCGGCCTTCGGTTCCGTAGACCGACGCTCTGATCCAACTGAGCTACGTGCGCACGCGGTGGAAGAGTATACCCGAAACCCCTGAGCGGGGAAAACGTCGCACCGATTGGCTGGACGGGGACGGGCACGAGGCTCCGGGTGGGTCGGAGAGACTGGCGGAGAAGCCGGGATTCGAACCCGGGAAGGAGGTTAAAGCCCCTTAACCGCTTAGCAGGCGGTTGCCTTCAGCCACTCGGCCACTTCTCCGCGCGGGAGACACACTATACCGCACCGGCCGCGGGCTCGAAAGCTGGGGAGCGGCGGCGCGGGCACACGGCTATGATGGTCGCGGAATCGACCGGTCGGCGTGGGGCAGAGGGGGTCTGGAGTGGACATCGCGGGCATGGATCCGGTGGTCGTCGCCGAGGTCGAGCGCGAGACCAGCGAGCTGCTGAGCCGGCTCATCCAGATCGACACCAGCAACCCGCCGGGCGATGAGACCCGCGTCGCCGAGTTCATGGCCGCGTGGTTCGCCGAGCGCGGCCTCCACGGGGAGATCGTCGGCGAGCTGCCCGAGCGGAGCAGCTTCGTGCTGCGGCTCGAGGGCGGGCGGCCCGGCCCGTCGCTGCTGCTTCTGGCCCACGAGGACGTCGTCCCGGCCAACGCGGCCGACTGGCAGGTGCCGCCGTTCTCGGGGCTCATCAGGGACGGCTACGTGTGGGGCCGCGGCGCCGTCGACATCAAGAACCTCGTCGCCGCCCACGCCGTGGCCACGGCGCGGGTGGCCGCCTCCGGCGCCGGCTTCGCCGGCACGCTCGTCTACGCCTGCACCGCCGACGAGGAGGAGGGCTCCGTCGGCGGCGCCCGCTGGCTGGTCGAGCACCGCCCCGACCTCCTGCGCACGGACTACGTGATCAACGAGGGCGGCGGCCACTTCCTCGAGCGCGGCGGCCGCCGCGTGTACTTCCTGGAGAGCGGCGAGAAGGGCACCGCGCAGTTCCGCGTGACCGTGCGCGGCGAGGCCGGCCACGCCTCCGTGCCGCTGCGTCACGGCAACGCCGTCGTCGCCGCGGCGCGCGTCGTCGAGAGGCTCGCCACGCACGAGCTGCCGGTCGTCATCGACGGCTCGTCGGAGGAGCTCGTGCGCCTGCTCGTCGACTCCCCTGCGCTGCGCGACCGCCTGCGCGACCCCGCCACGGCGCGCGAGGCGCTCATCGAGCTCGCGCGCCGCGACGTCCAGGTCGCCGACATGATCGAGCCGCTGTACGGCTTCGCCTTCTCGCCCACCATCGTCGCCAGCAACAGCGCCGCGGTGAACGTCTACCCGACCGCCGTCCAGATCAGCGTGGACTGCCGCATGCTGGCCGGTCACGAGGAGCACGAGGTCCTGAGCGAGGTCCGCGCCGCGCTCGACGGCGTCGAGGCCGACTGGGACCTCGAGTGGATCGGCCCCGTGGTGCACGGCAACGCGTCGCCCTACCCGACGCCGCTTGCGGAGGCGATCCGCAGGACGCTCGAGCGGCACATCCCCGGCGCGGAACTGGCCAACAGCCACTCCGCCGGCTTCACCGACTCCAACTGGTTCCGCGCCGCGTACCCGGACACGGTGGCCTACAACTTCGCCCCGCACCTGGTCGAAGGGTACGACGAGGTCACGCCGCGCTACCACAACGTGGACGAGCGGATCCTCATCCGCGACCTCGGCTTCCAGGCGCTCTTCGCGGAACGGCTCGCACTCGAGCTGCTCCGGTGAAGCCGCACGCGCTGATGGCTCTCGCCGCCGCGCTCGACCTGGCGGCCGCGGCGGCGCTCTACGCCTTCGACCTCCGCGCCTTCGCCGCGTTCATGGCGGCCGTCGCCGTCGCCGCGTTCGTGTTCGCCTTCGTCATGTGGAGGCGCTCGGCCTGACGCCGCTCAGGCGATCGGCCAGACGACCTCGGTGAGCAGGTCGCTCGCGGCGACCTCGCCGGGGTCGTTGAGGTAGACCTCGCGGACCATACCGGCGGGACGACGGCCGTTGTCGGTCATCCACTTCTGCAGCGCCGTGTAGGCGTTGCCGATCTCGCGGTACGAGCCGGCGTGCACGGTGGTGACTACGAGGCCGCCGGGGATCTCCTCCAGCTCGACGCCCTCACCACCGGTCGCGCCCGGGGCCACCGGCATGCAGACGACCATCTCGAACTCGCCGCCGCAGTCCTCGGGATAGAGGATGAATGGCGGCCCTGCCCATTGGGCGCCCGTCTGGCCGCCGCGCTCCATGAGCACGCCGAACCCGGCGCCGACGTTCTCGGCGATCGTCGGCATCGTCACCGTCCTGCGGTGCGTCAGTGCCAGCTGCGGCGCCAGTTCCTTCTCGCTGATCTGGTAGTCCATGGCGGTCCTCCTTCGTCGGCGCGATTCCCGGCGGGCGCTCCGGCGCGCCGCCGGTCACCCGAGTGAGGCTATCGCTCGTGCGTGGGCGTGACGAGCGTTTGCGGCGTCAGGCCTCGCGCACCGGGTGGCGCAGCACGGTCTTGAGCCGCTCGGGCGCGGTGCGGCGGGGGTCGCCCAGGTAGATCTCGTGGTGGCGACCGCGAAGCTCGTAGCCCTGCTCGGCGGCGAAGGCGTGCAGCCGCTCGATGGTGGGCGCCTCGTCGGCGTAGGGGCCGACGTGCATGATCTGGGCGGCGAGGCCCTCGGCGAAGCGCTCGAGCCGGACGTCGCGGCGCCGCCGGCAGCTCTCGCCGCTTCGCCGCTGCTTCCGCGGCGGCGGTGACCTCGGCGGCCGTCACCGCGTCCGGCACCGCGATCATCATCGTCCAGTTCCACGCGTCGCGGTCGCTCTGCAGCTCGGCCATGGTGGGCGCCTCTTCGTCGGCCCACCAGAGTCCCTCGAGCGGCGCGACCTTGAAGTCGCGTTCCGGCTCCGCCTTCTTGAGCGTGAACTTGAGCGTGTAGGCGACGCCGTAGAGCGCCTGGAGAGCGTCCTGATACGCCTCGGAGGCGTTGGGGTCGCCGCGCCCGTCGATCATCAGGAAGGCGAGGTCGGGTACCTCGACGATCGCGGGGTGCTTGGGCGACGGCGAGTACAAGGGCTTGAGGTCCTTCACCAGATCGATGGGCGACATCGTGCCTCCTTCGCCGGACCGGGCGGCGGTCGTAGCCGGCCGGCCCCGTCGTTACGGTCGCTGGGCCAGCACGATCCCTACGCTGGCGGCCATGATCGCGACCTGGATGGAGATCCCCCAGCCTGGTCCGGACCTCCCGTGCGGGAAGCTGTCCCAGTGGCTGGGGAAGAACTTGCGCGCGTGCTCGCCGCGCATGATGGCGATGAGCACGTCCCAGTCCGGCGCTCCGGAGACGAGCCCCATGAAGGCGATCCACCACGGGTAGCCGAGCAGCAGCCAGGCGCCGAAGAACGCGGCCAGCGAGGCGAGGAAGTCGCACCAGCCGTAGATCACGGGGTGCCGGGAGTGCGTGTAGTCCCAGTGCGGGATGAGGTCCATGAGCACGTGCGCGACCACGACGAGCACGAGGATCAGCCACCAGGGCCCTCCGAGGGCGGTGGCGATGCCGAGACCGGCGAGGACGTGTGTCGTGACCCACATGGCCGGATGAGCCTACGGCATCCGGCGCGGCGCGCGCCAGCGTGGTCCGGCGCCGCCAGGTGAGCCGGTCGTCGGACGTCCCGCGTCCACGACGGGCTACTCGCGGGCCTCATGGGGTACTATGGTCCCAGCGAACTGGGAGGAGGGACCTTTTGAAGAAGATCGTGTTCATCATGTTGCTCATCCTCGTCGGCGTCGGAGCGTTCTTTGCTTGGAAGATGCTGAAGGGTGACGGCAGCTGCTGCGGCTGGGGCGGCGACAACACCGACCCGTGGAGCAGCTACACACCGCCGGCGGAAGACACTCCGGCTGCGGCGGACGCGCCTGCGGACACTCCCGCGGCCTGACCGACCTCGTGCTGACGGCGCCGGGAGGTGGGGCTTTCGCCCTGTCGCCCGGCGCCGTTCGCGCGTACGCATCGCAAGGCGGGGGTGGCGGAGGGAGTGGGATTCGAACCCACGAACGAGTCGCCCCGTTGGCGGTTTTCAAGTTCGCGGGCGAGCGTCCGCAGGGAACCTTTGCGTTCCTCAGAAACCCCTGCAAAAGCGGTAAGTCATCCTCAGGCGGCCTTCATTGTCCGTTGGTGACCGCAGGCGGTTCGGCACCAAAATGGCACCAAATCCCAAGGCATCTCACGGTCAGATCCGACACCACGATTTTCAGTCGACCCGGACCGTGCCTGCCGTGCCGCTCCAGCCTCCACGCAGGCCCACACAGTGCCACAATCTCCACTGTTTCTGCTGGGCATGTTGGCAAGATTGTTGGCAAAGAAGGATGCGCCGACGCGGTACACCATGGCGGTCGCCGGACAATCGGCGATCTATGCGTCTGGGCGAGATGACAGCGCCACCTCAGTCAAGACACGGTTGACGAAGGGGCGGGCCGCCACTTGGCGGCCCGCCCCGGGTCTTGCAGTCTTCACGGACGCTTCCGCGTCAGCGGTTCGTCCGCGTCCGGCTCAGCGCACGATCAGGGCGGCGAAGCCGGGCAGTGCCTGGTTGTTGCCGGCGAGGTCGAGCGCGTCGAACTCGAGCGTGTACACGCCGCGATCGAGCGTGACCTTGGTCTGGTAGGTCTGCGTGACCCCGGTTGCCACGCTGCCGGCCTGCCAGGTGGCCACGATGCGGCCGCGCAGATCGCGGACCTTGACCGTGACCGTCGCGCTCGGGCTGAACCTGTCGCTCACCTTGTATTTGAACAACCCCGTGTCGCCCCGCTTCACCACGTCGAGGGGGAGGGCAGTCACGAGCGGCCCCTGCGTGTCGATCTTGACCGTGCAGCTCCGCTCGCTGACGTTGCCGACGTTGTCGATCGCCCGATAGGCGATCGTGTGCACGCCGTCGTTGCTACCGTTCGCGGGCGCCTTGGCGAGGACGCTCGAGCCCGGTCCCCAAGCGCCCTTGTCGAGCTTGTACTCCAGCTTGGCGACGCCGCTGAGCGTGTCCTGTGCCCCCAATGTCACCGTGACGGCGTGGTTCACCCAACCGGCGGGCGCGTCGTCGGAGAGCGACGGCCCAGAGGTATCGATGGAGATCGTCGCGCCTGTCGCAGGACCGACGTTGCCGGCCACGTCGACCGCCCAGTAGGTCAGGGTGTGCGTGCCTCACTCGCGATCAAGACCGAGGTGCTGGCCGTCGGTCCGCCGACAGGAGGCGTAAGCACAACTGCGGGTGCGGGCGTGGCACCGTCCAGGCCGTACCAAATGGCCGCCACGCCGGAGCCGCCCGCCTCCTCGGTGGCCGTGATCGTGGCAGTGACCGGGGAGGTGTACCGGCCACCTTGGCCGGCGGTGCCCGTGAGGGACACACTTGCCTCCGGCGGCGTCGTGTCGCCGAGCATGTAGGGGAGGCCGATGGTGATCACCTGATCCTTGGCGATGGTGCCTGTCGACGCCTCCGTGGTGACGCCGAGGTCGGGGTTCGCATGAGCGGTCACAAGGCGGTACTCACCCTCGTCGGTGCCGCGCAGGCTGATCTCGTAGTCGCCCTCGACGGGGTCAGGCACGAGGACCTCCTCGAGCACGCCCTCGTAAGACTCGTAGGCGGCACCGGGGATCTCGTTGACGCTCGTGCCATCCGCTAGGGTGCCGGTCCGTCGACCCTGCGGGTCCGTGAGCAGGAGGCGCACCGGGCAGGCCACCGTGACCGAGAGGAAGCCGGGCACCTTGAGCTTGCTGAGCGCGGCCTTCGCCTCCGCGACTTGGCTCTTCGCTTGGGCGTCGAGCACCAGCCCACACTCGGCGAGACGCAAGGCGAACTTGATGCCCGGCACGTCGCCGGCGTTGATGGCGGCAGTGAGCTTCCTCTGGTTAACCGTACTGACGAAGAGAAGGCAGCGATCGCGCTGGAAGTCGTCCTCACTCACCGGGAGGAAGCCCCACTCGACGATCTCAAGGCACTTCAGGAGGGCTTCGATGTCGCCGTTAGTGTTGGCCTCGTCGATGTGCTCTAGGTTGATGGACGCAATTGCCCACTGGCCGTCCTCCCACTGCGCCTCGGGGTCGAGAACAAGGCCGGTCTGCGAGAAGGCCATCCGTTCTATGACGGCCACCATGTCCTTGCGCTCAGCGGCCTCGTTCAGGAGTTGCCGGTTGACCGTGGTGCAGCCGCGCAGTCCCTCTTGCCACTGCAGCTCGGCGACGTCGGGGGCCAGCCTCTTTACGGCGAAGCTCATCGCCTCCACAATCTCCACCAGGTTCTTGTCGGCGACAGCCTGGCGAAGACGCGCCAGGTTCCAGGCGGCGAGGTCGAACTCGAAGCTGGCGGTCACCGTGAGGTCGGCCGTCACGTTCGCGTCGGTGCGAGTCGCACCGGTCTTGCCGTCGCTCCAGCCAGTAAACAGGTAGCCGGTGTCCGGTACGGCTGTCACGGTCGTACCGCTCGCCCCGGATTCGACCGTCTGCGAAGTGGCGCCGCTGATCGTGCCGCCGCTGCCCGCGATATATGTGAGAGTGAACGTCTGAACAGCGGCGTGTTCGATGGTGTAGGTGAGCGTGTAGTCCACCGGCGGGCGGTCGTAGCCATCGTAGCTATAGACGACGTCGAGGTGGTACGTGCCGGCCGCGCCCGGTGGCACGGTGTACGTCATGAGGGAGCCGCCCGTGGCGACAGGCTGCAGGTCACCGTGGTCGTACAGAGAGGCGGTAGCAGGAGGCCACAACCCGAGGCCCCAGGACCCGGATCCCTCCACAGTGAGTGTGTCGCCTTCGGCGAGGGCGAGCGAGTAGACGTCGAGGGCGTCTTTGGGTCTGTACACCCGTCTTTGGTATGTGAAGGGCGGGTCATTGTAGGTGCCGCAGCCTCTCCCCTCCCAAGCGGCAAGCAGCCAGTCGGCGGGCACTTCGTAGTCCCAGAGCGTGCCAGTGACCGGCGACGGGGGAAGCGGGATTCCTGGGATGTCGTCGGGCTGATAGATCCAGTAGCAGAAAGTGTAGGGACCGCTGTTCTGGTTGGGAGATGCATCGTGGTGCATGTAGCGCAAGGCGTCACCGTTCATAAGTCCGTAAGCCTCGAGGTTCAGCGTCACGGTGCCTGCCAGCGCGGATCCCGGGTCTCCCCCTTGCATAAACGCCGCCTCGGTAAAGTGCTGCGAGACGATGATAGGGACGTCCATACCACTTTGCCCTGATTCACCCATTGGAACATTCCCCGCTCCCTTGGCGCCGCTGTACCACCTGCGGTTCTCGGGGGGAGGGCCATTCGCCTCGATGCCGTGGTCACATCCATACGAACTCGTTGCCGCCTGTGCTCAGGAGGCCGTAGAACATCTGGCCCGGTCGGAGAGTCACGGAATACACGGCGTGGTCATCTACCGCGGTCCAGAGATTCTCGTATTCGTCAACATAAGTCGGGAACGCATGGGCTGTGAAATAGCCGGTGACGGGCGAGGGCGGCAGGGTATCTGCAGCGCAGTCGCCGATCGGAAGCAGTAACGGAACAATCATCGCCCCGACACCCAGTGCCACTGCCAACGCCAATCGTGTCAATCGCAGCTTCATCTCTGGCCCCCTCGCTCCTCCGCCTCAGAGTATCGACTCCCACAAAGCACGAAGACCGGCCCGCGGGCCGGTCTCACCAGTGGCTCCCCGCCGGATGAAGGTGGCCGTCAGGTGCCTCCGGCGGATCTCAGTCTCCCGTATTGAGCGTCGCTCATATCAGGGTCTCGTGTGATCACGGTCTACACCCGGGCGGCAAAGGGCTCAAGCGTTTGTCGCTAGAGGTCGACCAGCACGACAGTCTGTGCACGCTCAGTGGCGAAGCGGCCCAAGGCCGCAGGGAGTTTACGGCCGCATGACGTGCGCGAACACGATTGTGTATCGTGTGCAGCCGCCATTCCGAGCCTGAGGCGGGAGCGTGCCACACACATGCCAACCGCTGCGCAGCTCGGAATCTAGATCAATCGAGGTAGACCCCCAGGTCGAGGCACGTCCCTGGGCAGGAGCCAGCCGGGTCGCGAGGGCCGGCGCGTAGTCTGACCAGGCAACGCCCCAACGGTGGGCCGTCCGGGGCCGGTAGTAGTATCGGGACAACAGGCTCAGCCGTCTCTTGATGCGACTGGGGCTTCGCCAGCGGGCTGGCGGATCGTGGGGCTGCCTGTCCTTCCGCCTGCGCTCTCTGGCATGGGGTTCGTTCTGGGGGTGCCACCGTGAGACGCCTGCTCGCTCTTCTCGTTCTTGCCTCCGCCGTCCTCGCATCCATGGTGGGGCCCGGGACTCGCCGTCGGGTCCGCCGGGCCGGTGCCCGTAACGGAGCTGAACTACAAGTTCGTCCGGGACAATGAGACGGATCCGTATGGTCTGGAGCCCTGTGCGGCCACCGTCTGGGGCGACAGCTGGGCGTATGCCGACGCACGTCTCTATGACTACGGGGAGTACTGGGAGACGGTCGGCAGACTCTGGCTGCTGCCCACGGGACAGGGAGAGGGCACCCCAATCCACAGCTGGTACTGGCCGATGGCCTGGTCGGAAGGAGCGCCGATCAGGTGCCCGGACATGGCGGGCGGAACCATAGTGTGGTCCGAGAAGCGCGACGCTGACTACGACATCTACGGCTACGACATGGAGTCGGAGACCCTGTTCCCAATCTGCACGGCCACCGGGGACCAGACGACGCCGAGAGTCTCCGGCGACCTCGTGGTTTGGGCCGACAACCGAGACGGCTCTACCGGCTGGGACATCTACGGCTTCGATCTCAATGCCGGGGCCGAGTTCCCGATCTGCAGCCTCGTCTCCGAGCAGACGGCGCCCGACGTCTCGGGCACGACCGTAGTCTGGGTGGACACCCGCAACGGTGACGAGGACGTCTACGGCGCGACGGTCGACCTTGCCGGGCAAGCCGCCCGCGGCTTCGCGGTCTGCACCCAGACGGCGGCCCAGACTCAGCCCGGCATCGCCGGCACTCAAGTGGTGTGGACAGACGCACGCGACGGTGAGGGCCACATCTACGGCAAAGACCTTGAGGGAGGCGCAGTGCAGCGCCTCTCCAGTGCGTCGGGCGAACAGCAAGAGCCCATCATCAGCGAGGGCACGGTGCTCTGGTTCCAGAGTGATGTGACGTACTCGGATGACTATCGAATCGTCGGACTCAACTTGGGGACGGGTGAAGGCTTCACGACGGACATCGGACGATCACATCCCCGGACCACCATACCTGTACGCCGTCGACGGCCCCCGATTCACGTGGGGTCACGGCGAACGGTGGGGAGCAATTACCTATCTGTTCGAGTTCGGCTGGCAATCGTCGGTCACGATCGCCGATGGCGTGCGCGTGGGTCGTCTCGCCCGTGTTGCCGCTCACGCTGCGCGCGGAGACAGCGTGGAACGTGGTCACCAGACATGCGCTTCTCCTATGACAGCGTGCATTGGACGAGCTTCCGGCCTTACTCCGCCGACGGCAAGCTTCGCGCTGCCGCCCGCGGACGGGTATGCGGAGCATCTTCGCCCAGTTCCGGGGCGACGACGGGCGAGTGAGCCCAGTGGTCAGTGACGAGGTTGGCCTCGATACCGAGGCGCCCGCGTCGCGGGACGATGGGGACGACTCATGGCACGGGATGGCTGTCACCGTGCACTTCGAGTCGGACGGACTTGACCAGCGGCGTCGACGGCACCGAGTATCGGGTCGACGGCGGAAGCTGGACGGACGGCACCGAGGTGACCGTCCCGGCGCCCGCTGACCACTCCAACGATGGCCTCCACGCCGTCGTCTACCGCTCCACCGACAACGCCGGCAACGTCGAGGCCGTAGGTCGGTTGGACGTGAAGATCGACACCACGCCGCCAACGACCAGCGACAGCGCCGACGGCGCCTGGCACAAAGCCGCCTACACGCTCGTGCTGACGCCATCAGACGCCCACTCCGGCGTGCAGAAGACCGAATACCGCATCGACGCCGGCGCCTGGCAGAGCGGCACCGCGCCGCTGATCGCCGCCGAGGGTGCGCATCCGGTGACCTACCGCTCCACCGACAACACCGGGAACGTTGAGGCCGACCGCTCCGCCACGGTCAAGATCGACACCGTCGCTCCGGAGACGACCCAGAGCGGCGCCGACGACGCCTGGCACCAGTCCCCGGTCACGGTGAGCTTCGCCGCCACCGACGCTGCCTCCGGTCTGGACTTCACGCAGTACCGCTTGGACGCCGGGGCCTGGACAACGGGCACGCAGATCAGCGTCTTCACCGACGGCGATCACACTCTCCGCTACCGCGCGCAGGACAAGGCCGGCAACGTCGAGGAGGCCAACACCTGTCGGGTGCGGATCGACCGGACGCCTCCAGTGACCACTCAGACAGGGGCTGACAGGCGCTGGCACAACCTCGCGGTGAGCGTGGCTTTCGCCGCCTCGGACACAGCCTCCGGGATCGCCTCGACGAGCTTCAGCACCGATGGCGGCCTGACCTGGGAGACCGGCGCGTGCATCGTTGACGCCCCGGCGACGCACGACAACGACGGCACCCACGCCATCCTCTACCGCTCCGCCGACAACGTGGGCCACTACGAATCGCCCAAGAGCTGCAGCGTCAAGATCGACACCCGCCAGCCGGTCACTGCGGCTCCGTACCCATCGAAGGTCAAGCGCGGCTACTGGGCGACCCTGCGCTACCGCGTGGACGATCAGCAGCCCTGCGCCGGCAAGTCAGGCGTGACGATCAAGGTGACGACCCTCGGGGGACGGGTGGTCAAGGTCCTCAAGCTCGGGCAGCGTGCGGTCAACAGGACGCTGGCCTACCAGTTCCGCTGCACGCTGGCGAAGAAGACCTACAAGTTCCGCATCTACGCGACCGACGCCGCCGGCAACAAGCAGGCGGTCGCCGGATGGAACAGGCTGGTCGTCCGGTAGTCCCGCTGGGGCGGAGACCGGGGGGCGTAGCGGCGAGCCGTCTCCGCTCTGGTCCCCGTCCGCGTGGAGTGGGGGTCTCGATCTAGACGATGTGTCGCTCCCATGAGCGAGGCGGGTCGTCGTCCATGAGCAGCTCCGTCGCGGACGCCTTCGGGAAGCTCGGGGCGGTAGAGGACCCCGCAGTCCGGCGCCTGACGGCCGGGCTGTTGAGATCTCTGCACTCCACGAGAGGGCCACACCTGTGGCGAGTGGCCGTTGCCCGCAACCTGACTCCGGCCGCACCCTCCTCTCGTGCAAGGAGTCTGCATGCCCTCTTGACACGTGCTGAGAGCCTGAAAGACTGCGTCAATGTCTCCGCAAGCCAGGACAACACCCCGCGATTCGTCCACCAAGGCCCTGCGGTGGGTGATGGCGCTGGTCGGGATCACCGTCCTTGTGTTGGCAGTCTTGCTCCTCGTCTACCCTGACCCGTTCTCGTCATCGAAGGATACGACGCTGACCACCAAGGGCGAGGCCGGTGGGAAGACCATCGATAAGACCGTCGAATCAACCAGCAAACAGAGCCCGAGTGACAGACTCGTCGGGGCCATCGCAGCAGTGGGGGCGGGTCTGCTCTTGGCAGGGGCGCTGCTGCCACGTCTCGCATCGTTCAAGGCGTTCGGCGTGGAGGTTGCGCTCACCGAAGCGGAGAAGGAGACCATCGCGCGGGCGGGAGTCACGAATGGCCAGGTTGCCGAGAAGCTCACGCAAGTCGGTTTGTCTGAGGAGGTCGCTCAGAAGGTCGCGCCACAGATCATCCTGTACTCACTAGACCTGGCGACAGCAGCCCAAGACGCCAAGAATGAGCTCGCCCTCACGGTCGCAGCCGGCCAGCCGGTGGTCGCTGCAGGTGGGGCAACTCCTGAGGCGACACTGGAGGCTGTCGAGAGTAAGGTAGTTCGTCAGTCCCCCGAGGCAGCAAAGAAACGCCTCGACCTCTGAGCGAAGGCGCGGACGAGGATGGCCCTCGCAGGGCTAGCATGGGTCCGGGCGATGCCGCTTCAGCCTCGAGCGTTTCAGCCCCGTTGAGACTCGGTCCACCCGCTGACGGGCCGTATCGCAACATCTGAAGAGAGCACGCCACCAGCTAGCGCGCACGCGTGGGGCAATGTCGGTAAGGGCTCCGGGGCCGTTTCGCGTTCCGGGAACGGTTGTGCTCGCAGCACAGCCGGGGAAGATCCATGGTGTGATCCCTATGCGGTCTTGCCCGCGCTACGCTCACAAGCGCTGACCGGTTGGCGGCCTACACGCACGGGCCTGCATCGGGACCGCGCAGGCTTTGCTGGACCCAGGTGCGACGCCTGCCATGCTCGTGGCGCGCGTCCATGACTGGGGCAACGGACGGCCTCGGGGACTTCCGCTCCGGGGCCGTTTCGCGTTCTGGGAACGTCAACCTGGTCGGCTTATCGTCACCCTTCCCGATACGCTGGCGGCGCTGTAGCGTGCTCCTGCGCCCCGTCGTAGCCGACTTCCGATGGAAGACTGGCGGCGGGCCGCGTGCCGTCAGGCGACCGTGGGTGGCCCGGACCCAGACGGTCGCTGACGAGGCCCGCTGCCCTCGCGGGTGGCGGGCCTCCTGCTAGCAGACGTGCCGGTGAGGTCAGGACCCGATCACGGTCCCGCGATGAAGATGTCTGCGTAGCCGGTGATGTAGACCGGCCCGTCCGGGTTCAGTGCGGAGGTGAGGCCGATCGCCTTGGTCTTGTGTCCGACCAGCCACTGGTACTGCGGCGAGGCGGCCGTCACCCGTCCGTTCGCCTGGAACCTGAAAGTGCTCACGAAGTTGTACACGCCCACCTGGTAGCCGCTGATGGTCACGGGGGAGGCGGCGTCAGCGTCGTACCCCCCGACGTAGATGGTCCAGTCCTCGATGAAGTGCTGGGTCCTGCCGGTGTACCTGCTAAGTGCGCCGCCGTCCCGCTCGACGTAGGCGATGTCGCCGTTGATGGCGCCGGTGATGGGGCCGAACCAGTCACCGATCGGGTTGTCATCGGCGACCGAGAGGTCCGTATGGCACCTGAGCGGCGCGTTGCTCTTGGACTGCGCGGCGGCCGGCCCCGCCAGCGCGAGCGCGAGCAAGAGCAGTGCCAGAGTGATGAACAGTACCTTTCTCATTGCGCTACCTCCCCAGTGTCGTGACCTGCGATGCATCAGTGTGCGGCGTTCGCGGCGCGGTGTCTTCACCTGAATCGGGTGACTCTTGGACTGCGCTGAGCGTGGCAGAGGGAAGACAGTGCTCAGTGCGTGTGCGCGAAGCCCACGAAACGGTTGCCGGACACCTGAAGGTAAGGCGGCGGGACGATCGGGACGCCGACTGCCGACCGTCCTCCCGCGCCTCACGCCCGCCCTCCAGAGGCCAGTCCCACGGGTGGACGCGTGGGCAAACGGTCATTCTCGTTGCTCCACATGGGTACGGTATCGCCGTGGAGTTGCCCAGAGCGTTCGTCGAGTGACGGGAGGGGGCCTCATGAAACGCTTGCTCGTTGTCCTTGGCTTCACCACACTCGCAACTGTGGTGCTTCTCGGCGTCGTGCAGTTGCCAAGAGCTGAGGGGCTCGCCCTTGCGCCCCATGTGTACTGTGCCGTCGGGAGGCACCCAGTGTCGATCGCCGTGGCTGACCTCAACCGCGACGGCAAGCAGGACCTCGCGACGGCCGACAACCACGACGACAGCGTCAGCGTACTGCTGAAGAGGCCGGGCGTGCTCCCGAGCGCCCTGCAGTTCGCATCCTACGCCAGCTATGCAGCCGGCTACTTCGCGGATGGAGTCGCGGTCGGCGACTTCAACAGGGACGGCTGGCCTGACTTGGCAACCGCCAGCCACAACGATTGCAGCCTCGGCATTCTGCTGGGGAGCGGCGGCGGGGCGTTGGGCTCAATGACCTCCTACTCCACGACCCACTACTTCCCGTATTCTGTGGCGGTCGGCGACTTCAACCGTGACGGCAAGCAGGACCTGGTGACTGAGACCGACTTGAGTCCGGGCTACGTCAACGTGTGGCTTGGGGTCGGAGACGGCACGTTCGGGACCAACAGTGATTTCAGGGTTCGCGGGCACCCGTGGTTCGTCACCATCGGCGACTTCAACCGGGACGGGAAGCAGGATCTCGCCAGCGTCACGTCCGGCGAGGTCAGCGTACTGTCGGGCAACGGCGACGGTACCTTCGCGACCAGGGTCAACTACACGACGGGGGGCGGGTCGAACACGGTCGCCGTTGGCGACTTCAATCGCGACGGCGCGCAGGACTTGGTAACGGCCAACGACAACCCGACCAGCGGCAGTATCAGCGTCTTGCTGGGGAACGGGACGGGTGCCTTCCCGACTCACGTCGAGTACGTGACCGTTGCTGGTCCGCAAGACGTCGTGGTGGGCGACTTCAACGCGGACGGCAAGGAGGACATTGCGACAGCGAACTCCTCGGGCAGCGTGAGCGCATTTCTAGGGAGCGGCAGCGGCGGCTTCGGCATCGAGACTGACTACAAGGTTGGGGCCGCAGCGAGCGCGATTGCCGTCGGCGACTTCAACGGCGATGGCAAGCAGGACTTGGCTACTGCCAGCACCGGCGCCGGCACCATGAGCGTCCTCTTGGGGGACGGCAAGGGCAGCTTCGGTTCTCGCAGGAACTTCGCGGCCGGCGCGACTGGCAGCAGCGTGCTCGGCCTCGCGGTCGCGGACTTCAACCGGGACGGCAAGCCGGATGTGGCGACGGGCGACTGCGCCAGCATCCTGCTCAACACCACGAGGCCCACCATTGCCGCCCTGAAACCCACCCGCGGCAGGATAGGCGCCACGCTGACCATCGTCGGGTCGCCGGCGGGCTGGACCTTCGGGGCCACCCGCGGCACCTCGAAGGTCTACTTCGGCACGAAGGCGGTCACCAAGTACGTCTCCTGGTCGAAGTACCAGATCAAGGTGAAGGTGCCGTCGCTCTCAAAGGGGAGGAAGGCGGTCACGGTGAAGACGCCGGCGGGCAAGAGCAACGTCAAGTACTTCACGGTGCTGTAACGCACCGGACTCGACGCGGCGACAAGGCGGCTAGGCCGCTCCTTGCGCGCCGCTCGATTCCGAATCACCTGCGTGACGCGTGCGGGCGGCATCCAGTTCCCGTGATTGCGGTCCGATAACCGCAGTAGTCTTGCGACGACACGAGGCGACTCGGGAGGGTCCATGCTGGTGGCGACGTTCGGGCCGACGACAGGGTGGGCCGGAAAGGCGATCTCCTACGAGAACGGCCAGTTCACGCTGGAGGACTTCGGCGTCATCACCTCCGAAGCCGTACTCGGGTATGACCGCCAGGGCCATCTGGCCTGGGCCTACCCGGAGCTGCGCGAGTGGGTGCAGGGGCTCGCCGGACAAGGTCCCGCGCCTTCCTCGGCCCCGGCGGTGGCAGGAGTACAGCCTCTCGAACGGGGCAAGGGCCTCCCGGGGTGGGTGATCGCCCTGATCATCCTGGGCGTCGTTGCTGTGATCGCCGCCGTGGTCCTGGCGGTGGCGATACCGGCGGCGATGGTCAGCGATCAGGACTCCAAGGCGAAGGAGTCGGGCGTGAAGGAAGGTATGCACTCGATCCAGATCGGGATCCAGTCCTGGGCGGTGGACCATGGCGACCTCTATCCCGAGGCAGCGGAGGTGGATCAGTTCGGTGCCGTGGGCGGCTACGTCGATCTCTGGCCGACGAACCCCTACAGCGGACTGCCGATGGCCCAAGGGACTGGCCCAGGGGAGTACACCTACACGAGCGACGGGAAGTTGTTCCAGCTGACCGGCTACGGGGAGGACGGCCAAGCCGTCATGACGATCCCGTAGGGCTGCCTCTGCGTAGTCTCAAGGACTGGTCACGTGGCGCGTGTGACTGCGCGATAGGGACAACAGACCTGGTCAACACGATCGTTTGACTGGTCGTGGGCGGAATGGGCTCTGTCTGCCGCTCGGGCGCTCCTCTTCCTCGTTGCTCGCTGGGTCGGTGAGCCCCGGACGCTCGTTTCTTGCCGCGTTTCGCTCCTTTCGTGCGGCCCGGAGCTACCGGCGTGACTTCGCAAGCTACCGGTGTGACTTCGCAAGCTACCTTCTCTGCGAAACGCGCTACGCGGGGGGTCGCGCCGCTGCGAGAACGGGCCACCGCAAACGCCCGGGCGCTACCTCCCAAGCCACCAAGAGTGCCTTGATGAGAGCGGGAGACACGCTGCGGGGCGTCGGGCGAGGGATGAGCGGGCTGGGGGGCTCACGATTCCACCGGCCCGCCCTCCTCGCCGTAGGTACGCGCATGCGCCGTGGCGAACTCCTGGGGCTGCGCTGGGAGGACGTGGATCTGAAGGCTGGCAGGCTGGCGGTGCGGCAGAACCTGCAGCAGACGCGCGGGGGCCTGCTCTTCAAGAGCCCGAAGACGGTCGAAAGGACAGCGTTCGATCACGCTCATGCCGACTACGGTCGCCGCGCTGAAGGCACACAAGCGCGAGCAGGCGGCGCTGCGGCTCGAGCGCGGGCCGGGGTACCGGGACCACGACCTGGTGCTGTGCGAGGACGACGGGCGTCCCTGGGCTCCAGATTCGTTCTCCGCCCAGTGGCACAAGGCGGTCGAGCGCGTGCGGTCGGGACGTGCGCTTCCAAGATCTGCATCACACTCACGCGACGCTCCTGCTGCGCCAGGGCGATTCGCCCGAAGGTCGTCTCCGAGCGTCTCGGCCACGCGACGATCAACATCACGCTTGGACACCTACTCGCACGTCATGCCGGACATGCAGGACGAGGCGGCCGAGCGGCTGGACGGCGTGCTCAAGGCAGCGATGGGCGCTGCCGCCCGGCGCCGTAGCTGAACGAAGATGGCACCAAACCGGCACCAAATGCGGCTTTGGCAGTCAGCTCCGGTTCTGAGCGCCGGCAAGTGCCCGATCGAGTACAAAGTACCTGCTCAAAATCTGGCGGAGGGGGTGGGATTCGAACCCACGAACGAGTCACCCCGTTGGCGGTTTTCAAGACCGCTGCCTTCGACCTCTCGGCCACCCCTCCGCAAGGCCAGTGTAGCAAAGGGCTCGCGGTGGCCGCCCGACCCCTCGCGTGACATACTCTGCGGCCATGAACGCGCTCATCATCGGCTGCTCCGACGGTCGCATCGCCGCGCGGCTCGACGCCTTGCTGCGCGAGGTGGGAGCGGCGGACGCGAACCGGCTCATCGTGCCCGGGGGGCCGCTCGCGCTCACGCGCTCAGGGGCGGAACGGCGCGTGGCACTCGACTGCGTGCGCGAGATCGTGGATGTGCACGACGTACGCACCATCCTTCTGGTCTCGCACCAGGAGTGCGCCGCGTACGAGCACGCGCTCGGCGGCCTCGGCTTCGACCAACAGGAGCTGCTCGAGCGCGACCTGCGCCGCGTGACGACCCTGCTCGAGACCACCTTCCCCGGCGTCGACGTACGCAGCTACGTGATCCCCTGGCGGGAGGACGGCGAGAGCGCCGGCTACGGGCCGGCGGCGCCCGTCGACTGAGCCCTCGCCTGCGGCGTCCAGGCTCGCTCAGGCGCCGATGACGTCCTTGCCGAGCAGCGGCCGCAGCACCTCCGGCACCGCGATCGAGCCGTCGGCCTGCTGGTAGTTCTCCATGATGGCGATGAGCGTGCGGCCGACGGCGACGCCGGTCCCGTTCAGGGTGTGCACGAAGCGCGGGCCCTTCTCGGTGCGGAAGCGGGTGTTGAGCCGCCGCGCCTGGTAGTCCGTACAGTTGCTGCAGCTGGTGAGCTCCCGGTAGCGCTGCTGGCCCGGGAGCCACGCCTCGCAGTCGAACTTCTGCGCCGCCGGAGCGCCGAGGTCGCCGGCGGCGATGTTCACCACCTGGTAGGGGATGCCGAGGCCCTGCAGGATCGCCTCCTCGGCCGAGAGGATCACCAGGTGCTCGGCCGCGGACTGCTCCGGCGCGCAGAAGCTGAACATCTCGACCTTGTCGAACTGGTGCACGCGCAAGATGCCGCGCGTATCGCGGCCGGCGGCGCCGGCCTCGCGGCGGAAGCAGGTCGAATAGCCTGCGTAGCGGATCGGGAACGCGGCCTCGTCGAGGAACTCCTCCATGTGCATCGCCGCGAGCGGGACCTCGCTGGTGCCGACGAGGCAGTCGCCGTCCACCGTCTCGTAGACCTGGGCGCGGTCGGTGGGGAAGAAGCCGGTGCCGTACATGGCCTCCTCGCGCACGAGCACGGGAGGGATCACCGGGCGGAAGCCCTTGCTCTGGATGACGCTGAGCGCGTAGTTGACGAGGGCGAACTGCAGCATGCACGAGGTCGCCCTTGAGGTAGACGAAGCGCGAGCCGCTCACCTTGGCCGCGCGCTCCATGTCGATGAGGTCGAGGGCGAGGCCCAGGTCGAGGTGGTCCTTGGGCTCGAAGTCGAACTCGCGCGGCGTGCCCACGCTGCGCAGCACGACCGAGTCCTCTTCGCCGCCGTCGGGCACGTCCGGCAGCGGGATGTTGGGGAGCTCGAGGAGCATGGCGTTGAGGCGCTCCTCCGTCTCGGAGAGCGCCGCCTCGTGCTCCTTGATCTGGTCGCCGAGCGCGCGCATGGCGGCGATCGCCTGGTCGGCGTCGCCGCCGGCCTTCTTGACGGCGGCGATGTCGTCGCTCGCGCGCTTGCGCTCGGCGCGCCGGCTCTCGACCTCGGTCAGCAGCTGCCGGCGCCGCTCTTCGACCTCGAGGAACTCGTCCAGCGACGACGTGGGGTCGCCCCGGCGCTGCAGGGCCCTGCGGACCTCATCCGGGTTGGCGCGAACCATCTTCACGTCGAGCATCGTCTCTCCTCGCGGTAGGGTCGATCGGCCGTCCCATGGTATCGCACCGATGGGGACGGGCGGTCGCGGTCGTCCGCGTACCGCGCCGGCATCACGGGCGCGCGGGCTGGTCGACCGCTCGCGCGCGCCCGTGCTACCCTGCCGGTACCGAGCCATCACGCACGTCCGCGTGCGTCACGGAGGGAGCAGGTCCATGCGCCAGGTCACCACGAGTCGTACCCGTCACCGGATCGTCGCGCTCACGCTCCTGGCCCTCGCGATCTGCCTGCTGGCCGTCGCCGCGCCGGCGTTCGCCTCGTCTGCTTCGCCGGCGCCGTCCGAGAGCTCTCCGGCTCCCGAGGGGGTCTCTCCGGCGGTCGCGGCGTCTCCCGCGACCAGCCCGTCTCCCATCGTGTCGACCCTGACGTGCGTGCTCTTGAAGGCGACGGTCGTGTTCGGCGACACGGTGACCGTCTCCGGCCAGCTGGACCCGGTCGCCGAGGGCCAGGAGGTCGTGGTCACCTTCAGCGGCGTGGAGGTGACCGACCCCGCGAATCGGCCGAAGACCGGTGCGGGCGGCGCGTATCAGTTCACGTTCACGCCGCGGCGCAGCGGCGACGTGGTCGCGAGCCTTTCCGCCGATCCCACCGTCGTCAGCGCGCCGCAGGCTCTGGCGGTCAAGCCCAAGGTGAGCGTCTCGCACGGCGCCCTCATCCCGTACCTGAGTTCCCGGTTCGTCGTCAAGGTCGCTCCCTCGGCCTACGCCGGCGTCGTCACCGTCAACGTCACGCACCGCGGGGCCGTCGTGGGCCGCTACCGCGCTCGCGTGCGGGACGGCCGCGCCATCCTGCAGTTCCCGCTGCGCGGCGTCGAGGGGTTCACCCTGACGTTCGCGTTGTCCGCCGACGGCGGGCTGGCCGCGCGGTCGTACCAGGTGAAGGTGGGGGTCAAGACGCGCACGCTGGCGGCCGGCGCCACCAGCGCGTACGTGAAGGGCATGCTGACCGGGCTGCAGCGCCTGGCCATCCGCATCCCCGGCATGGGCAGCACCTTCTCTACCCAGGTCAAGGATTCCGTGATGGCCTTCCAGAAGGCCTACCGCCTGCCGCGGACCTACGTCTTCAACACCGCGTGTTGGCGCAAGCTGGATGGCGCCAAGACCATCAAGCCGCGCCACTCCAGTCCGGCGACGCACCTCGAGGTCGACAAGACCCGGCAGATCCTCATGGTCGTCAAGAAGGGCAAGGTCTTCGGCCTCATCGCCGTGTCCACCGGCGCCACGGGGAACACGCCGGAGGGCAGCTTCCACATCCAGCAGAAGCACCCGTTCACCACCTCCGGCTACGGCGGCATCCTGGTGCGCACCATGGGGTTCGTCGGGAACTTCGCCATCCACGGGTACTCGCCAGTGCCGCCGTACCCGGCGAGCCACGGCTGCGTCCGCGAGCCGATCTGGGCCTGCTACTGGGTCTACGACCAGTCGTCGGTCGGCGAGGCGCTCTTCATCTACCGCTGAGGCCGGCGTCGCGCGGACGCGGCGGCTTCGCGATCGGGTGCGCCCGGCGCGGGGCGCCCCCGTCCGCTCAGCCCGTCGGGCTCTCCGGCGGCTCCGTCGTGACCCTCTGCAGGACGGCGAGCCCGGCGGCGAGGGTGGTGCCCGCATCGTCGTCGCGCGCCGGCGTGTACGACGCCACCGTGACGGCGGCCAGGGCGAAGCGCTCGCGCACGAGGTCGATGCACTCCAGCAGCTGACCGGCGGAGAGACCGCGCGGCGAGGGGAAGGTGACGCCGGGCGCCGCCGCCGGATCGAGCACGTCGATATCGACGTGCAGGTGCGCCGGCGGCAGCCCGTCCGCCGCCGCATCGATTCCCGCGGCCCGCTCCGCCGCCAGGGCGTCGAGCGCGGGGGCGAGCACCTCGGCCGGCCCCCGGCCGCGCAGCTCGCGTCCCTCCACCACGAGAACGGGCGACGCCGCGAGCGACGCCTCCTCCTCGCGGTCGAGTTCCCGCCCGCCGGCGTGCAGCACGGCCGCCTCGTCCACGGCCTGCATGCCCAGCTCATCCGACGTCTGCTCGCGATACGCGCGTCCGCAGAGCATCGCCAGCGGCATGCCGTCCAGATAGCCCGTCTCGGTGGTGGTCGGGGTGTTGAAGTCGCCGTGCGCGTCCAGCCAGACGAGCGCGGCCTCCGCCGCGTCGCCGCGCTGCAGGCCGGCGCGCACGCCGAGAGCGGCGTTGCAGTTGCCGGCCACCACCAGCGGGAACGAGTCGTGGCGGAGCGCCGCCTCCACTTCGGCCGCGACCGCGTCGTCGACCGCGAGGACGGCCTGGAGTTCGTCGGAGAAGCGGGCCTCCCGGCGTACCGTGACGACCTCGACGTCGTGGCCGCGGGCTCGCAGCGCCTCCGCGGCGCCGGCCTTCAGATACGCGCCGGGGCCGCGCCCGCTGCCGACGTCGGCGCGGCCCAGGTCGTAGGGGACGGCGATGAGCGAGATCCGCACGGCGCCCGTCAGTCCGGTGGCGCGGGCAGTCGCTTCTCGAGCGCCAGCATCTCGGCGTCGTCGGCCGCGCCGACGAAGCCGTGACCGCGATAGAGGTGAAGTGACGGGGCATCCGCCGTGGGGACGAAGGCGACGAGCCGCGCAAGCCGGCGGTCGATGGCCAGCCCCTCCGCCCAGTCGAGCAGCTGGTTGGCCACGCCACGGGCCTCGAACCCCGGGTTGACGCAGATGCAGCGCACGGCCAGCGCGTCCTCATCGGTCTCGAGCGCGACGAATCCCGCCGGCTCGCCCCCGGCGGCGGCGACGTAGACGTCGGCCCGCTCCAGCAGGTCCACGACGTCGCCCGTGCAGTAGCGCTCCGGGTGCCCGGCTCCCTCGGCGAGCGGGTGGAGGGTCTCCTCGGCCAGCAGGACCAGCATCCCGCGGTCGTTCTGGTCCGCCGCGCGGATCTCACACTTGATGCGCTGCATGGGCACCTCCGTCGGTCGCTGCCGTGGCCCCGAGTTGCAGCTCGCCGCGCTCGCGAGCGCGGCGGACGAGATCAAGGGGATGGCGCGCACCAGCAGGGAGCTTCCGCTGGTCTGCCCGGTCGCCTGCTCATCCATCTGGTGCGCCCCTGCGGTCGTGCTGCCTGTCAGGCGGGATACGAGCCCAGGACCTTGAGCCACGGGAGCTTGCACGCCAGGCACTTGAGCGCCTGCGCGACCGGCTGGTCCTCGATGCTGCCGTCGACGTCGATGAAGAAGACGTAGTGCCCCAGCGCCAGCTTGGACGGTCGCGACTCCACCTTGTTCAGGTTGACGTGCCGGTAGGCGAACTCGCTGAGGATGAGCAGCAGGCTGCCGGGCTCGTCCTGGTCGATGCCGCAGACGATGCTCGTCTTGTACGCCGCGTCGAGGTCCTGCGCCGCCGGCTCACGGGCCACGAAGATGAAGCGCGTGCGGTTGTCCTCGGCGTCTTCGATGTTCTCGGCGGCGATGTGGCACTCGTACATCTCGGCGGCGAGCCGCGTGCCGACGGCCGCCCACGGCCGGTTCACGCGGCTCACGCGGCGCACGGCCTCGGCGGTGGAGTCCGTGGCCTCGTGCTCGACGTTGCCGAGGTGCTCGCGGATGAAGTCACGGCACTGCCCGTAGGCGTGCGGGATGCTGATGACCTTGGTGATCTCGCCCAGTTCGATCGCCGATCCGGTGATCAGCATCTGGTGCACCGGATGGGTCACTTCGCGCACGATCTGCAGGTCGTCGAAGCCCCAGGCGAGGCTGTCGAGCGTCACCGGTACGGAGCCCTCGAGCGCGTTCTCGATGGCGACGATCCCGAGCGGGACCTCGCCGCTCTGGACGGCGAGCAGCACGTCGCGGATGGACGGATAGGGGAAGGGGTGCAGGTCGCCCTCGGGCATGTTCGCGAGGAGCGCCTCCTCGGTGAAGGTGCCTTCGGGTCCCAGGAAGGCCACCCTGTCGCTGCCCTGTGTCACGCCCGCGTCTCCCTTCCGTCTGCCGGTGAGCTGGTGCCGCTAGGCTATCAGACCGCGCGCGGGGCTCGCGGCGATCGCCGCGAGGGCGTTCGTGGGGACCTGGGGCGGCGACGATATGGCGTGTGGCTTGAGCTGCCGCGGAGCGTCGGTCGAGCCGGGGCGCTTCAGCGGCCGGCGGGGGCTCCGCCCTGGGGAGGCCGCCCGGGAGGCTGCTCCCAGGTGAAGTCGGCCGTGTCGTCCGGCTCCGGCCCGCCGGCCGGGACGGCCGGCGAAGCGACGGGCTCGACGGCCTCCTGAAGGGCGTCGAACGCTGCGGCCGCCTCGGGCGGGATCGCGGATGAGGCGGCCGCGGGCTCGCCGTCCGGGGCCGCTCCGCCGCCCGGACGCCCGGGCGGCGCGCTCTCGGGCAGGGGGGCCCGCGCCGCGCGCGGGCCTTCTTCGCCGGCGCTGGAGCGGCCGCGGGACGGCGGCGGCGACGGCCTTGGCCTCCTCGGGCGAGAGGTCGCGGTCGGCGACGCCGTCCGAGAGGTGCTTGACGTAGATGCGCGCGAAGTCCCTGGCGGCGATCGCGCTGAAGACGACGCCGGACCGGTACTCGTCGAGCAGCGCGAACGAGGCGCTCTGCTCGCCGCCGGCGTCGCGGAAGGCGTCGTAGCGGATGATGGCGCGGTGGGTGAGGGCATGGTCGAGGTGGCGCTTCTGGGCGTCGAGCTGGTCGGTGAGGATCTCCACGGCCTCGCGGAGGTTGCGCACCTGCGAGGCGAGCTCCTCGGAGTGCGCGACGATGTCGCGCTGCTCGGAGTGCCCGAGCACGACCGTCTGCGCCCGGCGCAGGCGCGCGACGCGGACGAGCAGCACGACCACGAGTACGAGGAGTACCAGTGAGAGGACGGCGCTGCCCAGCGCCACGTAGGGGGCGATGTCGGACAGGGACTGCATGCCGCCTCAGCCTACTGGAGCTGCAGAATGAGCTTGTACAGGGCGCTGTTGTTGGTCTCGACGCGCTCGCCTTGCACGGGGCCGGCGACCACTTTGAGCGTGCAGGGCTTGCTCAGCGCCTCCTCGGGAATGGCGAACCCGGTGATCGTGACCTCCTGGGTCTTCCCGGCGTCGATGGTGGCGATCTCGGCCTCTTTCTTGATGGGATCGCCGCCCTGCACGGTCAGCGTGGCCGTCACGGGCACCGCTTTCTCGGTGACGCTGCCCTGGTTCTGGACCTCGACGACGAAGGCGAGGTCGGCGGATGCCGGCACGTCGTTCGTCTGGCCCTTGACGAGCTTGACGTCGCCCGAGCTGCCCTGCGCGGTCACGCTCAGGAGGCCGACGCCGTGGATGCCGGTGAGCTTGGAGGACTTGCCGACGCTCTCGAGCGCCGTCGCGACAACGACCGGGTCGAGCGCCTTCCAGGTGAGGTAGTACGTCGACGTGGGCACGGCGACGCCGCTCACGCCCTCCTCGGCCATCGTCTCGCGCGAGGGAGCGTACACGAGCTCCTGGTAGTAGGCGTCCGGCCCGCTGAAGAAGCCGTCGAGCGCCGTGATCGCGCCGGGCCCGACCTTCTTGTTGGCGATGGCTCCGAGCATGGCTGTGCGCAGCAGCTGGAAGCCGCGGGCGCGGATCTTCATGCCGGTGGCGAACATGGTCTGCTCGTCGTCCAGAGCGCCCGGCGGCTCGAGCCGCGCGGCGCGGACGGCGATCTCATCCTGCTGGTCGCTGAGCTGGCCGAGCTTGTCGACGAGCTCTTTGCGCGAGAGCTTGGCGGGCTCCTTCATGATGGCGCTGACCTGCTTGCCCAGGGCATCGGAGTCGCTGATCGCCGCGCCGACCCCGTCGAAGTACGTGCGGTAGCTGTCTACCTTGCGGTTCTGCTGGCAGCTGCGCGCCCACCAGGCGAGCCCCAGGACGACGACGAAGAGGATGAGCGCGAGGATCGCGAGACGCTGGATGCGGGTGCGGCGGCGGTCTGGGCGGCGACGGGAGGGAGGAGCCGAGGGCGGGCCGCCCGAGTCGTCTGGCGCCCGACCGGTCTCGTCGAAGAAATCCACGCCGCGGACCCCCCGTTCCTCGGGCGCTTGGTGGGCGAGGGGGGACTTGAACCCCCACGAGCGTAAGCTCACTAGACCCTGAACCTAGCGCGTCTGCCAATTCCGCCACTCGCCCAGCTCTTACAGGGTTCGGATTGTACCATACCGAATACCCAGCAAACGCAGGACGCGAAGCGAGTCCCCATGTCCGTCGCCGCCCAGACCACCGCACCCCAGTACGCAGATTGGCGCGACCGCTATGAGCTGGTCGGCCGGATCGGCAGCGGCGGTTTCGCGGAGGTCTACGAGGCGCTCGACCTCACGCTCGACGAGCCTGTGGCGCTCAAGATCGTCGCCAACGGGCGCTCGATCAACGCCCGCGTGGTGCGCGAGGTCGAGGCGGCCGCGACGCTCTCCCACCCCAACATCGTGGCGCTGTACGACTGGTTCGCCGACGGCGAGCGCAGTGTCCTCGTCTGGGAGCTCGTCCGCGGCGAGTCCCTGGACAGGCTCGGCGAGGAGCTCGGCGACGGGGACGTCGTCGCCGTCGGCGTCGAGCTCCTCGACGCGCTCGCCTACGCCCACAGCCAGGGCATCGTGCACCGGGACGTCAAGCCGCAGAACGTGATGCTGAGCAACGACGGGCACGTCAAGGTGATGGACTTCGGCATCGCCCGCGTCATGGACTCCGACACCCTGACCGGCGACGGCGACGTGATCGGCACGGTCGCCTACATGTCGCCCGAGCAGGCGGCCGGCCGGCGCGTGCAGCCGCCGAGCGACGTGTACTCGGCCGGGATGGTCCTGTACGAGTTGCTCGCCGGGGCCCACCCGCTGCGCGGGGACACCCCGGCCGAGACGCTCTCCAACGTGGCCGGAGCGCGGCTGCCGTCGCTCGCCGCGCTGCGGCCCGGACTTCCGGACGACCTCGTTTCGCTGATCGACGCCGCCTGCGCGCCGCGGCCGGCAGACCGCCCGACGGCGGCCGACCTCAGCGCCGCGCTCGACGACCTCCTCCGCAGCGGCATCCTGCAGTCCCGGCGTCTCCAGAAGGCGCAGCGGCTCGTCCGCCCTCTCGGCAGAGCCGCCGAGGTCGCCGAACGGGCCGGCGGCGCGGCGCTCTCCGCCGTCACCGCCGGCGTGGCGCTCACGGCGCTGCCCGCCTACCCCCAGAGCTGGGTGCTGCCGCTGGTCGCCGTGAGTACCGCCGTCTGGGCGGTCGTGCCGCAGGCCGGGCTGGCGTGGCTGCTCGGCGTGCTGGCCTTCCCGGTCTTCAACGTCTCACTCAGTCTGGGCGCCGCCTACCTGGCGTTCGCCGTCGTGCTCTTCCTGGTCGCCCGAGCGCGACCGATCACAGCCCTGTGGCCGGTGTTCGCGCTCGTGCTCACGCCGCTGTACCTGACGCTGCTGGCGCCGGCGGCGGCGGCCCTGCTGGGCCGCGTGCGCGGCCCGCTGACGGCCGCCTGGGCCGGCGCCGGCACGGTCGTCTACCTGCTCCTGACGAGCGCGCCGCGCGGCCCCTTCACGCTCGAGCAGCCGCGCTGGCCCCTGAGCCGCGAGCTCGCGGCAGCCGGCGACCCGTTCACGGCCGCGGGCCGTGTGCTCGTCCATCTGCTGGCGACGCCGACGCTGCTGCAGGCCGGTCTCTGGGCCGGGCTGGCGGCGGCGCTCGGCTATGCCCTGACGCGCCGCCGCCTCGAGATCCGCCTCTGGATCTGGTCCCTCGCCTTCGCCGCCGTGTTCGCCGCTTATCGCATCGTCCCGGTCGTGGTCTGGGACTACCCGGCGAGCCTGTGGCCCCTGGTCTGGAGTGTGGCGCTGCCCGCCGCCGTGATAGTCTTGCCGCTGGTCTTGACGAGTGGAGAAGCGCCGGAGGAAGGCGACGATGGGGATCTTCAGGAAGGCGAATAACAAGCTCGAGGGTATGGTCGAAGGCGGCTTCGGGCGCGCGTTCAAGTCGAGCGTCCAGCCCGTCGAGCTGGCGCACAAGCTGGCCAAGGAGATGGGCGAGCACAAGACGGTCGGCGTCTCCAACGTGTACGTGCCCAACGAGTTCGACGTGTACCTGGGCAAGAACGACTACGACCACCTCGTCTCTTTCGAGGATTCGCTCAAGACCGAGCTCTCCAACTACGTGACCGCGTTCGCGCGGCGCGAGGGCTGGACCCTCGTCGCGCCGCCACGCATCGAGCTGCACTGCGACGAGGATCTGCGTGTGGGCGAGTTCGGCATCGCCACGCGCACCGTGAGCGCACCGGTCGAGGCGCCGCCTGCCGCGGACTTCGCGCCGGCCGCCGCCGCGGTGGCTCCCGGCCCGGTGATCGACCAGACCGTCCTGTATCAGGAGCCGGCCGCGGTCGCGGCCGCCGCGCCGGCGCGCACCTCGTCCGCGCGCGCCGTCCTTCGCGGCCGCCAGGGCGACTACACGCTCACCGAGGCCGTCACCGTCATCGGCCGCAGTCGTCGCTGCGGCATCGTGCTCACCGATCCCAACGTCTCGCGGCAGCACGCCGAGATCCGCCGTCAGGACGACGGCTTCATGCTGCTCGACCTCGGCTCCACCAACGGCACCCGCCTCAACCGGCGCGACGTCAAGCAGGTCGTGCTCCAGCACGGCGACCGCATCGAGCTCGGCACCACCGAGCTTCTGTTCGAGAGGCAGCCCTGACCGGGCGGCCCCGGTGACCACGGCGCCGGCCGCCCTCGCGGGCGCGCCGCGCGGGAGAGTCCCATGATCGACATCGTCCTGCTCGTCCTCAAGATCGGCATTCTCGTCCTGCTCTACCTGTTCATCTGGCAGGTCGTGAAGACCGCCGTGCGCAACGTGCGCGGCGGAGACGGCGCCGCCGCGCCCGGCGCCGCGGCCCCGGACGTCGCCCTCCCGGCCGGCGACCGGCTGGCGCCCGTCTTCTCGCCGGCCGAGCGCGAGCAGCGCCGCGAGGATCGCCTGGTGGAGCGCACCATGGACGGCCAGAAGATGGACTTCTCGGCGCACATCAATCCGCGGCTGATCGTCGAGGAGAGCCCCATCGTCCCCGTCGGCGTCATCTTCCCGCTCGAGGGCTGGATCACCATCGGCCGCGCAACGACCAGCGACATCGTGCTCGACGAGGAGTACGTCTCGAGCACGCACGCGCGCCTCGTCCCGCGCGGCCAGTTCATCTACGTCGAGGACCTCGGCAGCACCAACGGGACGTTCGTCAACGAGAAGCAGGTGACGGACGAGGCGCAGCTCAAGCTGGACAGCCGGCTGCGCATCGGCGAGACGACCTTCCGTTACGAGGAGTGAGCGCCCGGTGACGCTCGTCGCCAGACACGGCGCCCTCAGCGATATCGGGCTGCATCGCAAGACCAACGAAGACACCTTCGAGGTACAGCCACCGCTCTACGTGGTCTGCGACGGCATGGGCGGCGCCAACGCCGGCGAGGTCGCCAGCGGTCTCGCCGCCGAGACGCTCGTCACCCGGGTGACCGCCGGCGACTCGCTGCTCGAGGCCGCGGAGGCCGCCAACACGGCCGTCTTCCAGCGTGCCTCCGCGAACGCCGAACAGGCCGGGATGGGCACCACCCTGACGGCCTTCCTCCTCGAGGGAAGCGAGGCACGCTTCGTCCACATCGGCGACAGCCGCGCCTACCTGCTCCGCGACGGCGGCCTGGAGCAGGTGAGCGACGACCACTCGCTCGTCGGCGAGATGGTCCGCGACGGCCGCCTCACCGTCGAGGAGGCGGCCGTGCACCCGCACCGCAGCATCCTCAGTCGCGCCCTGGGCACGGAGGCGCAGGCGAAGATCGACGAGTTCACCGTCGACCTGCTGCCCGGCGACGTCCTGCTGCTCTGCAGCGACGGGCTGAGCGGCCCGGTCCCGGACGACGCCCTGCGCCTGGCGCTCACGCGCAGCGACCCCCAGGAGGCTGCCGGGCGCCTGGTGCTGGAGGCCCGCCGGCAGGGCGGCCCCGACAACATCACCGCCGTCGTCGTGCGCCTCGACGAGGCCATGGGCGCCGGCGATGACGAGGTGACGCTGGTATCGGCCGCCGAGGACGACGACGACACGGCCGAGCTCCCCTTCGTCGTCGCGGCGGGCGACGACGAACACGCGGCAGGCGCGCCGGAGCCCGACGGCGACGCCGCCGACGCGCTGGCCGCGACGGCCGCGGAGCTGCACGCGGAGCAGTCCGGCGACGCCGGCGACGCCGGTGGCGCCGCGGGCGCGGTCGCCGACGCCTCGCGCCGCCGCAGGCGCTCGGCGCGCCGCCTCGGCGCGGTCGCCGCGGTTCTGGCGCTCCTCACCGTCGCCGCCGCGGCCGGCGTGTTCTTCCTCAGCACCCTGTTCTTCATCGGTGTGGACGACGGCCGCCTCGCCATCTACAGCGGCGTGCCGGTCGAGCTCGGCCCGATCCCGCTGCACGCCGTGTACCGGCGTAGCGTCGTCACCTACGACTCGCTGTCGCCGTCGGCGCGCACCATCGTCGACGAGCAGCGCCTCCGCGACAGGCCGAGCGCCTTCAGCGTCTCCGACCAGCTCGGGATGTGGCCGTGAGCCGGCGCAACCTCGAGCTCGTCCTCCTCGTGCTCGCCGGCGCGGTGAGCACGATGGCGTACGTCTCCGTCTACGCCGGGCGTTTCCGTGAGATCAACCGTGTCTCCATCATCTACGGGCTCATCTTCGTCGGTATCTTCCTGCTGCTGCACGTGGTGGAACGCCTGTTCTTGCCGCAGGCCGACCCGTTCCTGCTGCCCATCACGGCGCTGCTCGCGGCGATCGGGCTCACCGAGATCTTCCGCATCAAACCGTCCCTCGCGCTCACTCAGGGCCAGTGGCTGCTGGTCGGCGCGGGGCTGTTCGTCCTCACCGTGCTGATCGTCCGCGATCACATGAAGCTCGACCGCTACCGCTACCTCATCGGCGCCGTGGGGCTCGCCCTGCTCGTGCTCACGATCGTGCTGGGTACGACCATCAACGGCGCCAAGCTGTGGATCCAGGCCTTCGGCTTCAGCATCCAACCCTCCGAGTTCGCCAAGCTCGCGATCGTGATCTTCCTGGCGGGCTATCTCGACGACAAGAAGGTGATGCTCTCCGTGCCGCAGCGGCACGTGCTCGGCGTGCCGGTGCCCGCCTTCAAGTACTTCGGGCCGCTGCTCGTCATGTGGGTGCTGTCGCTGGCCATGCTGGTGTTCATGAAGGACTTCGGCATGGCCCTGCTCTTCATGTCCATCTTCGTCGGGCTCATGTACATGGCCACGGCGCGGGTCGTCTACGTCGTCGCCGGCGCCGGCCTCTTCGCGGCCGCCGGCGCGATCGCGCTCGCCATCGTCCCCCACGTGCAGGACCGCTTCGCCGTGTGGCTCGACCCGTGGCCCTACGCCGCGACGACCGGCTACCAGCTGCTGCAATCGCTGTTCACCATCGCCGACGGCGGCGTCGTCGGCGCGGGGTTCGGCAGGGGCTACCTCCTGTTCCCCGACCGCACGCCGGTCGTCCCGGACCTGCAGACCGACTTCATCTTCACGGCGATCGCCAACGAGATGGGCCTGCTCGGCGCGGCCGGCGTCGTGCTCCTGTACCTGCTCTTCGTGTGGCGCGGCTTCCGCATCGCGGTCTACGCGCCCGACGGCTTCTCCAAGCTCCTGGCGGCCGGCCTCGCGACGGCGTTCGCCCTCCAGACCTTCATCATCATCGGAGGCGTGACGCGCCTCATCCCGCTCACCGGCATCACGCTCCCGTTCGTCAGCTACGGCGGCAGCTCGATCACCGCGAACCTCATGCTCGTGGCGCTCCTGCTCATGGTGTCCAACCGCACCAACATCATCCGCGGCGGCAGCGAGCTGGAGCGGCGGCGCCTGGCGGAGAGGGGGTAGCGCGTGAACAAGGCCATGTCCAAGGTCTTCATCATCAGCGTGGTGCTCTTCGTCGCGCTCATCGTCAACCTGACGTGGCTGATGACGGTCCGCGCCCAGTGGTTCCAGGACCGCCCGGAGAACAAGCGCAGCATCGCCAAGGAGATGAAGATCAAGCGCGGCGACATCCTGGGCTACGACGGCTCGGTGGTCGCCGGCACGGAGCGTCGCTCCGGCTACTACTATCGTGACTATCCCAACGGTACCTTCGCGCCGCAGCTCCTCGGCTACGACTCCGTCCGCTACGGGCGCAGCGGCATCGAGGCGCAGCTCAACGACGAACTCACCGGCCAGTCCACCGACCTGGGCGTGCAGTCGTGGGTGGACAGGGTGCTCGGGCGCCGGCCCAAGGGAGCGGACGTCAAGCTCACGCTCGTCCCGGCGGTCCAGAAGGTCGCCCAGCAGGAACTGCAGGGGCTCAAAGGCGCGATCGTCGCCCTCGACCCGAAGACGGGCGCGCTCATCGCCTCTGCGTCAGCGCCGACGTACGACCCCGCCAACCTCGAGGACCAGTGGCCGCGCCTCAGCACCGACACGTCGGCGCCGCTCCTCAGCCGGCCGACCCAGGGCCTCTACGTGCCGGGCTCGGCCTTCAAGGTCGTCACCGCGTCCGCGGGGCTGGACACCGGCAAGGTCACGCCGGAGACCGAGTTCGTCGACACCGGTACCTACGTGGTCTTCGGGGGCAAGGTCACCAACTACGGCGGTGCCGTCTACGGCGTCAACGACCTCACGACGGCGCTCACCCTCTCGATCAACACGACCTTCGCCAAGGTGGGCAACCTGCTGGGCCGCAAGCGGCTCATCGCCGGCATGGAGCGGTACGGCTTCTACCAGACGCCGCCGCTGGCGCTTCCGGCCGGCGAGGTGGTCCCAAGCGGCAGGTACGGCAAGCGGGGCCTGCTCCCGCCCGGCGCGTTCATGGACCCGCTCGACGTCGCCTGGGCGGCGTGCGGCCAGGAGAAGGTGCTGGCGACGCCGCTGCAGATGGCGCTGGTGGCCGGCGGCGTGGCCAACGGCGGGCGCGTCATGAAGCCGTACTACCTGCAGGAGATCGTCACGGCGACCGGCGACGTGGTGAGCGTGACGCAGCCGGAGCAGTGGCTGGTCGCGACCAAGTCCCTTACGGCCAGCCAGCTCAATACGATGATGCAGAACGTCGTCAACGCAGGGACCGGGACGGCCGCCGCGCTCGAGGGCATCCAGGTCGCCGGCAAGACCGGCACCGCCGAGAAGGGCGACGGCAGCAACCTTGCCTGGTTCATCGGCTTCGCGCCGGCGGACGACCCGCAGGTCGCCGTCGCGGTGGTCATCGAGGACACGCAGTCGACCGGCGGCGAGGCGGCGGCGCCGCTCGCGGCCGAGGTCATCAGGAGCGCTCTGGCGCAGCCCGCCCTGCCCTAGTGGGCAGGGACCGTGCGCCCGTGGTCGTACCCATGAAGACGAAGGAGAGAGGACAGCGGACGTGAGTGACGTCTTCCAGCCAGAACAGCTGATCGGCGGCCGGTACCGGGTGGTGCGCAAGCTCGGCGGTGGCGGCATGGCCGACGTCTACCTGTGCGAGGACCTCACGCTGGGCCGGCACGTCGCCGTCAAGGTCCTTCTCCAGCGGTATCTCGACGATCCGACCTTCGTGGAGCGGTTCCGCCGCGAGGCCAAGGCGGCCGCGGGGCTCAACCAGCAGAACCTCGTCAGCATCTACGACTGGGGCGAGGTCGACGGCACGTACTACATCGTCATGGAGTACGTGGAGGGCGAGACGCTCAAGGACCTCATCCGCCGCCGCGGCCGCCTGAGCGGCAACGAGGCCGTCGCCGTCGGGATGCAGCTCCTCGCCGCGGTCGAGTTCGCGCACCGCAGCGGCATCGTGCACCGCGACATCAAGCCCCAGAACGTGATGATCGACCGCGACGGCACCATCAAGGTGATGGACTTCGGCATCGCCCGCGCCGGCGACTCCGGGATGACCGAGGCCGGCTCCATCCTGGGCACGGCCCAGTACCTCGCGCCGGAGCAGGCCAAGGGCCACCAGGTCGACGAGCGGTCGGACCTCTACTCCGTCGGCGTCGTGCTCTACGAGATGCTCACCGGCACGGTGCCGTTCAAGGGCGACAGCGCCGTCACGGTCGCCCTCAAGCACGTCAACGAGGTACCCGCGGAGCCGGCCGAGCTCGTTCCCGGCATGCCCTACGCGCTCAACCAGATCGTCCTCAAGGCCATGGCCAAGGACCCCGCCTACCGCTACCAGACCGCGGCGGAGTTCGCCCGCGACCTGCGGGCCGCCAGGGAAGGCGGCCCGGTGCAGGCGGCCGCCTTCGACGCCGGCGGCGAGGCGCACGCGCGTGATGAGCGCCGCGACGGCGGCCGGAACGACGTCGGTGCTCGACCAGCCGCTGACGCCGCGACGCAAGCGCTCCCGGTGGCCGATGATCCTCGTGGTCTTCCTGCTCCTGGTGATCGCGGCCGTCGCCGTCGCCCTCTGGTGGACCATGAGCGGCGCCAAGGCCACCGTGCCGGGCGTCGTCGGTCAGAGCCGGGCCGCGGCGGTGAAGGCCCTGGAGAAGCAGGGCTTCAAGGCGGGCATCCAGGAGGAGTACTCGGATCGCGTGGCCGCGGGATTCGTGAGCCGCCAGTCGCCGCCGGCCGGCACCAGGCTGAGGGAAGGCGATACGGTCGACATCTGGGTGAGCAAGGGCAGCGAGACCGTGACGCTCGAGAGCCTCAAGGGCCTGACCGCCGCGGAGGTCGACGACTACCTCACGCGGAACGACCTCCAGGGCGCGCTCAAGAAGGGCAAGAACGGCTCTGTCGGAGAGGGCGAGGTGTACCGGCAGGACCCGCCCGCCGGCACCGACGTCAAGCGCGGCGACACCGTGACCTACTGGGTGAGCACCGGCGTCCCGCAGGCAACGGTGCCGGACATCACCGGCCTGACGCAGGCCGATGCGGAGCTGAAGCTCGCGGAGGCAGGTCTCATCGCCGCCGTGACAACGGAGACCAGCACGACGGTGCCGGCCGGCTCGGTGATCAGGCAGGACCCGCCCGCCGGCAAGAAGGTCGACAAGGGCTCGGCCGTGAATCTCGTCGTCTCCAGCGGCTCGCCGTCCCCGACGGCGAGCCCCACTCCCGACGGCGTCGCGGTGCCCAACGTGTACGGCATGGACGCGAACGCCGCGGCGGCGCAGGTGAGCGCCCAGGGGCTCACGGTCGCCTTCAAGCAGAAGGGGGGGACGGGGCAGCCTCCCGGCACGGTGGTAGGCATCCAGCCGGACGAGGGCACCATCGTGCCGCCCGGCTCGACGGTCACCCTCGTCATCGCCAAGTAGCTCTCCGGCCGGCTCTCGGTCGGGTCGTCAGGCGAGGGTGAACACGTAGACCAGATAGGCGAAGTACACCGACCCGGCTCCCGCGAGCGACCACCAGGTGAGCGTGTGGCGCACGCGCAGCGTGACGTAGAAGACGGTCCCGCTGATCAGCGCGAGCACGCCCGCGACCATCGACGGCCGGTCGAGCTGCCAGGTGGTGAACAGGAGCCCGACCGACACCGGGAAGGTGCTCTGGAACACCATCGCACCCGTGATGTTGCCGAGCGCCAGGGTGTCTTTGCGCTGGCGGATCCAGAGCACGGAGTTGAACTTCTCGGGCAGCTCCGTCGCGATGGGCGTGATGAGCAATGACATGATGAGCGGCGCGACGCCGAGCGTCTCGCTCAGCACCTCCACCTGGCGCACGAAGATCTCGGCGCCGATGACGATGCCCACGAGGGCGAGGCCGAGCTGCAGGAAGATCCGGTGCCGGTGGGGCATCTCCGGGTGCCGGTGGAAGTACAGCGGCTTGGTGTCCCCGCCGAGGTCGCCCTCGGCGCGGAGCGTCTCCCACACGTAGTAGCCGTAGAAGACGAGGAGACAGGCGGCGAGCACGTAGTGCACTGCCTGGCTGCCGACGACCCCCGCCGCCATCGCCAGTCCGTAGGCGATGAGGAAGTGGCTGAGGTCGCGCCGCATCACGCCCTCGTTGATGGTGACCTCCCGCGTGCGACGGCCGCGCCAGGCGAAGACGACCACGGCCGTCGCCGTGACCACCATCGCGAGGGTGGCGAGCATGAAGGGAGCTCCCAGGATCGCGCCGACGCCGATCTCGTCGGACGCGGCGGTGCTGGTGAAGACGATGGCGATGATGGGGATCAGCGTCTCCGGCAGGGCCGTCCCCACGGCGGCGAGCACGCTGCCGACGGCGCCCTCGCCCAGCTCGTAGCGGCGGCCGAACCACTCGACGCCGTTGGTGAACAGCTCGGCGGACGCGAGGATGATGACGAGCGCGATGACGAGGAGGGCGACGGCCATGACGGCGGCAAGGATAGCAGAAGGGGCGGGCCGCCTTGCGGCGGCCCGCCCCTTGTGGTCAGGCGTGCGGCCGGAGCCGCGTCGCCGTGCTGCTCAGACCCAGCCCTGCGACTGGAACCAGGGGAACATGAAGTAGAGGAGGAAGGCGGCGGAGGCGATCCACAGCATCCAGCTCACCTCGCGCGCCTTGCCCTGCACGATGCGGATCAGGGTGTAGGCGAGGAAGCCGGCGCCGATGCCGTTGGTGATGCTGTAGGTGAGCGGCATGATCGTGATGATCAGCACGGCCGGCAGGCCGAAGGCCAGGTTGCCGAAGTCGATGCCGGCCTTAGGCTCGCTGGTGGCGTGGTCGGCCTCGCTCTCGGCCTTGGTGAGCGTCGCCATCATCAGGTAGCCGACGATGATCAGGGCCGCGGCCGTCGCCTGGGACGGTACGACGCCGAAGATGGGCGAGAAGAACATCGCGATCAGGAAGAGGACGCCGACGACGAGCGCCACCCAGCCGGTGCGGCCGCCGTTCCCGACGCCGGCGCCGGACTCGATGTAGGTGGTCGCCGACGAGGCGCTCACGGCGCCGCCGGCGATGGCGGCGACGGAGTCGACGATCAGCGGGCGGTTGACGTGCGGCAGGTCGCCCTTCTCGTCGAGGTAGCCGGCCTGGCCGCCGACGCCGACGAGCGTGCCCATGGTGTCGAAGAAGTCGCTCAGCATCAGGCTGAAGATCCACAGGACGGCGGCGGTCACGCCGAGCTTGCCGAAGGCGCCGAAGTCGAAGGCGCCGACGAGGCTGAAGTCGGGCGTGGCGACGATGTCGGTGGGGAGGACTGCCGATCCCGGCATGAAGCCCGCGGTCTTGCCCCAGGCGTAGTTCATGACGATCGCGAACACGGTCGCGACGATGATGCCGAGCAGGATCGCGGCGCGCCAGCGGAGCGCCAGGAAGATGATGGTGGCCACCAGGCCCACCACGGTGACGGCGATGGGCACGGACGGGACGCTGCCGAGCTCGACGAGCCCGACCGGCGTGCCGCCGTCCAGGTTGATGAGACCGCCGTCCACGAGCCCGATGAACAGGATGAAGAAGCCGATGCCGACGACGATCGCCTTCTTGAGCTCGATGGGGATCGCCTTGAAGATCGCCTGGCGGAACCCCGTGATGACGAGGACGGTGATGGCGACGCCCTCGAGGACGATGAGGCCCATCGCCTCGGGCATCGTGAGCCCCTGGCCGAGGACGAGGCTGAACGCCACGACCGCGTTGAGGCCCATGCCCGGCGCGATGGCGAAGGCGCGGTTGGTGACCAGCCCCATGAGGATGGTCATCACGCCGGCGACGAGACACGTCGAGGTGAGCGCGGCGGCGAACGGGAGACCCTTGGGATCGCCGCCGAGGCCGAGGATGCTCGGGTTCACGAAGATGATGTAGGCCATGACCATGAAGGTCGTGAGCCCGGCGAGCGTGTCGCGCTTGATCGATGTGTCCCACTGCTTGAACTTGAAGAACCGCTCCAGGGCGCCGCCCGAGCCGGCTTCTACCGTTGCCATTGAGACCTCGTCCTCCTTCGGGGTCGGGATGATTGACCGCGAGACTATATCTCACCGGGTGCCCACGAACGCCATCGTTGGTTCGCTTTCCCGCTGCCCCGCGGCGCTGGGCCGCCGCGGTCGTCGCGATTGACGGTCGCGCGCCCCCGTGAGTATCCTCGCCGGGTCCCCCATTCGGGAAAGGATGCGCCTCCTCATGGACGAGATCCCCGGATCGCTCGCTCTCTCCGAGCTCGACGGCATGAAGGTCCTCGACGCCGGCGGCATCGAGGTCGGGGAACTGATCGACGTCGTCGCGAACACGGCCGTGGAACCCCCGGCCGTCACCGCCTTCTTCGTCGAGCGCGGCGAGGGGCAGCTCGCCGCCTCCTGGGGGCAGGTCGCCGAGATCGACGTGGACGGCGAGCGCCTGCTTCTCGGCGTGTCGCTGGACGCCGTCAAGGCCGCCTCGCTGCGGCCCGACGAGCTGTCGCTCGTCGACGCGCTGCTCGACAACCAGGTGCTGGACATGCGCCGGCGTGCGTTCGTGCGCGTCCAGGACGTCGTGCTGGAGCCGGCCGAGGACCATCTCGTCGTCGCCGGCGTCGACGCCAGCTCGGCCGCTCTGGCGCGCCGCTTCGGGCTCGGGTTCCTGTCGCGCCGCCTGCCGAAGAAGAGCGGCGACTTCGTGCCGTGGAGCGACGTCAACCTCATCGCCCTGCGCCTCTCGCGGCTCAACTTCGTGGAGGCCTTCGGCGAGCTCGCGGAGCTCCACCCGGCCGACATCGCCGACATCATCAGCCAGGTGGGCCCGCGCGAGCGGGCGGCTGTGCTCGCCGCCCTCAACGCGGGCCTCGCCGCCGACACCCTCCAGGAGATGGAGGAGGACCTGCGCAGCGCCGCCCTGCAGGAGATGCCGGTGGCGCGGGCCGCCCAGGTGCTCGAGTGCGTCGAGGCCGACGAGGCCGCCGACATCCTCAGCGAGCTCCCGGACTCGCTGGCGCAGGAGCTCCTCGCGCTCCTGCCGGACAAGCGCGAGCAGGACCTGCGCCGTCTCGCGAGCCACCCCGAGCACACCGCCGGCTCGCTCATGACCACCGACTTCGTCATGCTGCCGCGCGGCGCGACGGCGGGCAAGGCGCTGGACTGGATCCGCCGCGAGCGTCCGGAACAGCACATGATGACGTACCTCTACGTCGTCGACCGGGAGGAGCGCCTCGTCGGCGTCGTCAGCCTGCGCGACCTCGTTCTGGCCGCGCCGGACGACCAGATGACGGCGTTCATGGAGGACGACGTCGTGCAGGTCACGGCCGACGCCGACGAAGAAGAGGTCGGCCGCGTGATGACCAAGTACGACCTGCTCGCCCTGCCGGTCGTCGACGGCGGCCGGCACCTGCTCGGCATCGTGACCCTCGACGACGCCCTCGAGGCGGTCGTTCCCGACGACTGGAAGCAGCGCCTGCCGCGGCTGTATCGCTAGCGGATCGGCACGCCGGCCGGGCGCTCCCGCGGGCGCCGGGGCCGGTCAGACGGGTTGCGTGCCCGCGGGCGCTTCGAGGTGGTCCCAGGCCACGCTGTGACGAGGCGCCTCGATGAGCGCCGCCAGATCGAGGCGGAAGCGGGCGATCTCACCCTTCTCCTGCACCCGCCGGAAGCCCCCACCCTCGAGGACGTCGGGGTTGAACAGGTTGAGGTCGCCCAGGTACCCGCGAAACGCGTCGTCGTCGCGGATGTGGCGCAGGCCGAAGGCCTCGAGCGCCGCGACCTTGCGGTGTTTGAGCGCCGCCTCGATCTCCTGGAGCAGGAAGCGGAAGCCGTGGAGGAACTCCTCGTCGTAGAAGTAGGCGCAGGTGAGCAGATAGGCGTCGTGCGAGGCCGGGCCGGCCGGCAGGTGGCGGGCGCGCGGCGTGAGGCGCGAGGCGGCGACGTGCATCCAGCCGATCACGGAGTCGCCGTCGAGCAGCGCGCGCCCGAAGAAGCCGGCCTCGCCCTCGGCCTCCCGCTCCCACTCGCCGCGAAGGCCCGGGCCGGCTTCGACGCCCGGGCGGGTCAGCCACCACACGCAGCCGGAGCAGCAGGGCGCCAGCAGGTCCCTGCTCGCCGTGTTCAGGTCGATGGCTCTCACTCGGGCGGGTCGGCGACGTCGTCGATGTACACCTCGACGCGGGTGATGGGGTTGCCCGTGGTGCGCGTGAGGTAGGTGGCGCCGGCGCGGGCCGCCGCCTCGCCGAGGGCGGCCAGGTCCGCGCCCGCGTAGGCGACGAGGTGGATCTCGAGCAGCGGACCCTCCTCGTCGTGGTCCAGCCGCACCGGGCCGTGCCGCTCGAGGTGGACGCGCTCACCAAGTGTCTGCAGCGGGTTGCGATAGAGGTCGCAGACCCCCGGCAGTTCCTTGACGGCGTCCCAGACGGCGCTGGTCACGACGTCCGGGGAGATGCTCGGTCCTTGTCCCTGGTTCACGCTGCGGCCCTCCCGTCGCTGGTGGCGGGAGTATACCGCCGCAGGGCGTCCGTCGGCGGCTGTTTGCCACTGGTCGCGAGGCTCCCCTATACTCCAGCGACTGGGGGAGCCATCGCTCGCCCTGCCCTGAGACGCCACGTGACCGACACCGACCGCGACATCACGATCTATCGAGCCGACTGGGTCCTCCCGGTGGCGGCCCCCGTGCTCCCGGACGGCGCGGTCGCGGTGGCCGGCGGGCGCATCGTCGCCGTCGGGCCGGCGCCGCGCGTGATCGCCGACCACCCTGGCGCGACGCTCGTCGACACGGGCCGGTCCATCATCATGCCCGGCTTCGTCAACTGCCACAGCCACATCGAGTACACCTCGTTCCGCGGCATCCTCGACGACTCCGAGTTCGGCGACTGGATCGTCGGGCTCGTGGACGTCAAGGCGTCGCTCACCCCCGACGAATACCTCGTCAGCGCCCGCCTCGGCGCCGTGGAGGCCGTGTCGTCGGGCATCACCACCATCGCCGACACGAGCTACGGCGCCGCGACGCTCGAGGCCGCGGGCTCGGTGGGTCTGCGCGGCCGTTTCTACCTCGAGGTCTTCGGGGTCGACGACTCGCGCTTCGACGAGACCATGGCGGACGTCGAGCGGCGGCTCACCGACGCGCAGGCCGCCGCTCCCGAGGGCTTCGACGTGGGCCTCGCGCCGCACGCCCCGTACACGGTCTCGAGCAGGCTCTACCAGGCGGTCTCGGCCCTCGCGCGCGAGCGCGGCCTCAAGGTCATGAGCCACGTCGCGGAGAGCCAGGACGAGCTCACGTACATCCGCTCCGGGTCGGGCAAGTTCGCCCACGACTATCGCGAGAAGATGGGCTGGGAGCGGATGCTCGTCCAGCCCTACGGCGTCACGCCCATCAAGTACCTGCAGCAGTGGAACGTCTTCGACCGCGACTTCCTCGCCGTGCACTGCGTCAACCTCACGCGCGACGACATCCGCATCCTGCGCAACACGAACGTGGCAGTGGCGCACTGCCCCAAGAGCAACGCCAAGCTGGGCTGTGGCGTCGCGCCGCTGGCCGACCTGCTGCACGAAGGCGTGCGCGTGGGCATCGGCACCGACAGCCCCGCCTCGAGCAACATCATGGACATGTTCGACGAGATGCGCACGATGCTGTTCCTGCACCGCGCCGTCGAGCGCGACGTCGGCGTGCTCGACGCGCAGAAGTGCATCCGCATCGCGACCCTCGGGGGCGCGGAAGCGCTGGGCATGGAGGCCGACGTCGGCAGCCTCGAAGCCGGCAAGCGCGCAGATCTCATCGCCGTCGACGTCTCGCGCTCGCACTTCGCGCCGATCGCGGATCCCTACTCGGCGCTCGTCTACGGCGCCAACCAGGACGACGTGACGCTCACCGTCGTCGGCGGACGCGAGCTGTATCGCGACCGGACGCACGTGGGCGTGGACGCGGACGCGATCCGCGCCAGCGCCGTCGCCGTGCGCGAGAAGCTGCAGGACCGCGTGCGCACGGGCGCCGTCGAGATCGGCGGCGCCGACTCCGGCTGGTGGCAGATACCCGCTCATCGAGAGGAGACCGTCTAAGTGCTGCTCGATCGCCGCAAGGTCAAGTTCTGGCAGAGGATCGTCTTCGGGGGGATGGCCTTCCTGATGGCCGCGTTCCTCATCGTCGGGTACTCGGGGGTGCTCAACGGCTGCACCGTCTTCAACAGCGCCCAGGACGACCTGACGCAACAGCTCGACCGCAGGATCGCCAAGGACGAGGCCGCCGTGAAGGCCGACCCCAAGGACGCCGCCGCCTGGGCCAGCCTGGGCGACAGCTACCTCGACCGCGCCAACACGCAGCCCCAGGGCAGCAAAGCGCAGCAGGCCGACTGGGGCAAGGCGACGGTCGCCTACGCCCGCGCGGACAAGCTGCTCGCCAAGCAGAAGGGCCCTGCGGTCAAGCAGCAGCGGCTGGACGTGCTCGAGAAGCTGGTCAACGCGCACCTGTTCCTCCAGGACTACCAGTCCGCGACGAGCGTGTACGGCGAGATCACCGGGCTGCGCCCCAAGGACGCGCAGTCCTTCTTCGAGATGGCGAGCGTCGCCATCAACGGCGGCGACACCGACACGGCGCTGCTGGCGTTCACCAGGTTCCTCGAGCTCGATCCGCAGTCTCCGGACGCGCCGGCGGTCAAGGACTGGATCGAGCAGAACGCGCCTTCTCCGGCGCCGACCAAGGGGTCCGGGCAATGAGCGACGTGTTCAGCGTCTCCGGCGAGCGTCAGGGTGACGACCTCGGGGTGGTCACACTCAGCGGAGAGGTCGACATCTTCACCGCGCCGCGGTTCAAGGAGTGCCTGGTGGAACTGCTCGACTCCGGCGTGCGGCGGCTCGTGGTCGACCTCGGCGCAGTCACGTTCATCGACTCCACGGCGATCGGCGTCCTCATCGGCGGCGTGCGCCGCGTGAACGGGGCCGGCGGATCCATGGCCATCGTCGTCAGCACCCGGCCCGTCGAGCGCGTGCTCGGCGTGACCGGTCTCGATCGCGTCTTCTCCATGTATCCCACGCGCGCGGAGGCGCTCGACGCGCTCGCCTGACCGGGCCGCTCTCCAACGTCATCTCGACGACGACGTTTGCGGGGTGGTATTAACTCCCGCAGTCCTCGTCGTCTCTCCCTTCCCCGTGAGGTACCAGTGAAGCTCATCGTCACAGAAAAAGACTCGGCCGCCCGCAAGATCGCCGAGATCCTCGGCGGCAAGGTGTCGGTCGAGGAGCACGGGCGAGGTCGACAGAAGGTGAAGTCATACCACTTCGCCTACGAGGGCGACGACGCCGTCGCGGTCGGGCTGCGCGGCCACGTCATGCAGACCGTGTTCCCCAACACCTACAAGCGCTGGAGCCTCAAGTACCTCGGCGACATGATCGAGCGGCCCGACCTCGCCTGGGTCATCGACGGCGGCGCAGCCGGTACGCTCGGGGCGCTCCGTTCCGCGGCCAAGGGCGCCACCGAGGTGGTCATCGCGACCGACTACGACCGCGAGGGCGAGCTCATCGGCCACGAGGCGCTCCAGATACTCCGCGGCGACGCCCTCAAGCACAACCCCGGCGACAAGCCCGAGAAGAAGAAGCGCAAGGCGGCCGCCGCCAAGGATGGCGCGGAAGCCCGGGCGAAGGCTGCGCCGGCGCCCGACGCCGCGCCCGGCGACCCGCACGTCAAGGCCATGCTGCCGGCGGCCGTCGTCGACCGGCACGTGCGCGTCCGCTACTCGGCGCTGACGCCCGAGGAGGTCAAGGCCGCGTTCGCCAAGCCGTCCACCGTGGACTTCAACCTCGCCGAGGCGGCGCACTCCCGCCAGGACATCGACCTCATCTGGGGCGCCGTGCTCACGCGCTTCATGTCGCTCGCCTCGTACCGGTACGGCTCGGACTACCTGTCGGTCGGGCGGGTCCAGTCGCCCACCCTCCGGCTGGTGGTCGACCGCGAGCTGGAGCGCCGGGCCTTCGTGCCGGTGCCGTACTGGGAGATCAAGGCGACGCTCGAGCACGACGACGAGCCCCTCGAAGTGGCTCACGCCAAGGGGCGTTTCGATGCGCTCGAGGCCATGGAGACGGCGCTCGAGCGTGCCCGGGTCGAGACCGCGGACGTGACGGCCTACAAGGCGGAGCCGCGCCAGGACAAGCCGCCGGCGCCGTTCAACACGACGGCGCTCATGAGCGCCGCGTCCGGCGCCGGCATGACGCCGGCCCGCGCCATGCGCGCCGCCGAGTCCCTCTACCTGGACGGCCTCATCAGCTACCCGCGCACGGACAACACGGTCTACCCGCCGTCACTCGACCTGCGCGGCAGCCTGCAGGAGCTGTCCCGCTGGCAGCCGGTGGCGGCCACCGCGAAGCGGCTCGCCGGGCAGGACAAGCTCGCGCCGTCGCGCGGCAAGAAGCGCACCACCGACCACCCGCCGATCTATCCGGTCGGTGCGCCGAAGAAGGAGCTGAGCGGCGACCAGGCCAAGGTCTACGACCTGGTCGCGCGCCGCTTCCTCGCCACGTTGCTGCCGGCCGCCGTCATCGAGCGCCAGCGCGTCGACATCCGCATCGGCGAAGAGCCGTTCCTCGCCTACGGCGCGCGCGTCGCGTCTCTCGGCTACCTCGAGGTCTACGAGAAGTACGCGGCCAAGCGCGACCGGCCGCTGCCGCCGCTGCAGCCCGGCGACGTCCTCAAGGTGCTCGACCTGCGCTCGGAGGCCAAGGAGACCCAGCCGCCGGGCCGCTACGGCCAGGGCAAGCTCATCGAGAAGATGGAGGAGCTCGGTCTGGGCACCAAGGCGACCCGCGCCGACATCATCCAGCACCTCTACGACCGCAACTACGTGCGCGACAACCCGGTCGAGCCCACCGAGCTCGGGGTGGCGCTCATCGCCGCCTTCGACGCCGCCATGGAGCAGGCGCCGGTCGACATCTCGTCCAGCGCGATGACGGCGACGCTCGAGCGCCAGATGGACCGCATCAGCGAGGGCGAGCTGCGCCGCGACGAGGTCGTCCACGAGAGTCAGGACATGCTCGAGCAGGCGTGGAAGCTGCTCGACGCCCACATCGGCGACATCCGCGACCGCATCAAGAGCGGCGTGCGCGAGGACCTCACGCTGGGGGAGTGCAAGAACTGCGGCGGCCAGCTGCGCGTGCTTCGCGGCAAGACCGGCAAGCGGTTCGCCGCCTGCGTCGGCAAGGAGGGCGAGGAAGCGCCGCCGCCGACCGTTGAAGGCGAGCGGCCGCGGCGCGGCTGCGGCCAGACCTTCCCGCTGCCCCAGCGGGGCACCATCGTACCGACCGGCAAGGCCTGCGGGGAGTGCGGCTGGCCGGAGATCAAGGTGGTCGGCGGGGGCGGGAGGGGGCGCCCGTGGGTCCTCTGCATCGACATCGACTGCCCGAGCAAGGAGAAGTACCGGGCGCGGAAGAAGGCCGGTTGACCTGCGACGCCGCGAGCCGGCGGGCGGGGAGTCCATGATGGAACGACGCGGCGTCCTCATCAGTCTCGAGGGCTGCGACGGGTGCGGCAAGAGCACGCAGGCGGCGCTGCTTTGCGAGCGCCTGACCGCCTGCGGTCTTCCGGTGGGTCCCACGTCCGCGCCGGGCACGGTGGTGCGCGAGCCCGGCGCCACGCCCGCCGGTGAGGCCATCCGCGACGTCTTGCTGCACGGCCCCTCGACGCTCGCTCCTTGGACCGAGGCGCTGCTCTATGCAGCGGCGCGCGCGGAGCTCGTCGAGACGGTGCTACTGCCGGAGCTCGCCGCGGGCCGCGTGCTCGTCCTCGACCGGTTCGTCGACTCGTCGCTCGCCTACCAGGGGTTCGCGCGCCGTCTCGGCGTCGACGAGGTCCTCGCGGTCAACCAGCCGGGGCTGCGCGGCCTGCTGCCCGACGTGACGCTCGTTCTGGATGTGGACCCAGTCGTCGGTCTCGCCCGCGCCGGCGGGGGCGGTGACCGGATCGAGGCGGAGGGGCTCGAGTTCCAGGAGCGCGTGGCCGCCGGCTTCGCCGCCCTCGCGCGCCGCTTCCCCGAGCGGGTCCGCCTCGTCGACGGCTTTCGCGACGTGGAGCTCGTCGCCGCCGAGGTCGAGGCGGCGGCCCTCGAGGCCGTGGCCGACGCCGGGCTGCGGCTCGGCGGCTGAGGAGCCCCGGATGTTCGCCGGCATCCCCGGGCAGCAGCGCGCCAAGGACTTCTTCGAGCGCGCCGTGCGTGACGGCTCGCTGAGTCACGCCTACCTGCTCGCCGGCCCCGAGGGTCTCGCGAAGACGGAATTCGCGCGCGACCTCGGCGCCGCTCTGGTCACCCCCTGCGGCGGGTGCGGCGCCTGCGCGGACTGCGAGCGGGCGCGCGGCGGCGTGCACCCGGACCTCCACGTGCTGGAGCGAGAGGGCGACCTCATCCGCGTCGAGCAGATCGAGCCGGTCGTGGCCGACCTCAGTCTCAGGCCGTTCTCGGCGGCGTACCGGGTCTGGGTCATCTCCGAGGTGGAGTACCTGCACCCGGCGGCCGCCAACAAGCTTCTCAAGAGCATCGAGGAGCCGCCCTCCTACGTCGTGTTCATCCTGGTCACCGACAGACTCGAGCGGGTGCTGCCGACCATCGTGTCGCGCTGCCAGACGGTCGAGTTCCGGCCGCTCAGCGACACGGAGGTGAGCGCCTACCTCGCGGAGCGTCACGGTCTCGACGCGGCGGCCGCCGAGGCGCTGGCGCGGTTGTCGCTCGGCTCCGTCGAGCGCGCCGCGCGGCTGGCCGAGGACGCCGCCGGGCCGCGGCGCCGCGAGGAGTACCTCAGGCACGTGGCGCACCTGGCCGCGGGCGCGCGCCCGGCCGACGGGCCGGAGCCGGGCGCGGCCTTCATCGGTGTGCTCGAGCGCGAGCAGGCGGAGATCGCCGCCGCGCTCGAGGAGGATCTCGCGCGGCGGCTCACGGGCCTGGAGCAGCAGTTCCAGGACAAGAAGGACCTCAAGTGGTACGTGGAGAAGGCGCAGGGCCGGGCGAAACGTGAGGAGGCCCGGCGCCGGCGACTCGCGGCGCAGGACGCGCTCGACCTCCTCGTCTCCTGGGTGCGCGACCTCTGGGTGGTCGCCTCCGGGGCATCCGATGTACTCTGGAACAGCGATCACCGCGACGCGCTCGTCGCGGCGGTCGTGGCCACGCCGGAGCACTACGCGCGCCTCCTCGGCGTCGCCGCCAAGACCCGCAAGGACCTGTATCTCAACATCGACCAGAGGCTCGCGCTGCAGGCGATGTTCGCGCGCTTCGAGGAGGTCTCCGCCAGTGCCTAGGATCTGCAGCGTCGTGTTCCGCGGCGGCGGCAGGGTCTACCAGTTCAACGCCGGCACCCTCGAGGTCGTGCCCGGCGACGGCGTCGTGGTCGAGACCACCCGCGGCTCGGACTTCGGGCGGGTCGTCAAGGGTCCTGAGGAGGTCGGCTCCGGCGAGGCGCCGCGGAGCCTCCGCCGGGTGCAGCGCAAGGCGACCGAAGCGGACCTCGAGACCATCGCCTCCCACCGCGGCGCGGAGCTCGACGCCAAGGCGCAGTGCCGCCGCGTCGCCGCCGACCTCAAGCTCGACGTCAAGGTCGTCGAGGCGCGGCAGGCCTTCGACAGCCCCAAGCTCACCATCACCTTCTTCGCCGAGGACAGGACCGACACCCGCGAACTGCAGGGCAAGCTCGGTGACCGGCTGGGTCGACGGGTCGAGCTCAAGCAGGTGAGCGCCCGCGACGAGTCGCGCATCGTCGGCGGGTACGGCCCCTGCGGCCGCAGTCTCTGCTGCGCCACGTTCGCCGGCGACCAGGAGCCCGTCTCCATCCGCATGGCCAAGGACCAGAACCTGCCGCTCAATCCCACCAAGATCTCCGGGTGCTGCGGGCGCCTCATGTGCTGCCTCAAGTACGAGCACCAGGTCTACGTCTCGTTCCGCAAGCGTGCGCCCAAACGCGGAGCGATCGTCCGCACGCCCGCCGGGGAAGGTAAGGTCACGGACCTGCTGGCGCCGGTCGACAGTGTGGCCGTCGACCTCGGCGAGGGACGGTCGGCGACCTTCAAGCTCGATGAGCTCGGAACGCCGGCCCCTTCGGAAAGGAATGAACGTGGCTGACTCACATGCCGTCCTCAACGTGCCGACCGTGTCGTGCAACCACTGCAAGATGGCCATCGAGAACGCCGTCGGCGCCATGGCGGGTGTCGGCGGGGTGGCCGTCGACGTCGCCGAGAAGACCGTGACCATCGACTTCGACGGCGATGCCGTGAGCCTCGAGGCGATCGAGGAGACCGTGACCGGCGAGGGCTACGACGTCGCCGGTCGCCACGTCTTCGGAGCTTGATCCGGGACGTTTGGCAAGACCGCGGCTGGCTGGTACCATATCGCCTCGCACTCGCTGGGCCGTTAGCTTAGTTGGTAGAGCAGGGGACTCTTAATCCCAAGGTCGAAGGTTCGAATCCTTCACGGCCCACCACCCTCTTCTCCGGACCACGACCTGTTGGGCGTCCGCGCATCGGTTGCGGCGCCGGCGGGAGTACGGGACCGGCGGAGCGGGGACAAGAAGACCATCGGCGGGCCAGTTGCCCGCCGCTTCGGGGCTCTGTTATCGTTCACTGGATGCGGGCGCGAGCCCGTGACGTCCACCTGACGGGAGGTAGAAGAGGGTGAACGTGCGCCTGAAGCCCACGGTCGGCCGTCTTCTCACCGACGACAGCTTCTCGTTCGCCCTCCGTCAGGCCATCATCATGGTCGCGTGCTACGCCGCCTACGATGTCTCTCGCGCCCTCGCGCAGGGCCGCGAGGCCGTGGCTCTCGCCAACGGCGTCTTCTTCATGAACCTGGAGAAGGCCCTGGGCATCTGGTGGGAGCCTTGGATCCAGGGCCGCGCCAGCGAGTTCGAGCCGTTCATGTCGTCCCTCGTGTGGGTGTACACGGACTTCCACCTGCCGCTCATCATCGGCGCCATGCTGTGGGTGTTCACTCAGAGGCGCGGCGCGTGGACCCTCTACCGCAACTGGTTCCTCGCCATGAACTTCATCGCCGTCATCGTCTTCGCGCTGTTGCCGACGGCGCCGCCGCGGATGATCTTCACGTCCGGCGTCGCCGACATCAACTTCCTGCACGGCGTGCGCGCGCAGATCTTCGAGAACGGGTTGCTGGCCAACCCGTTCGCGGCCATGCCCAGCCTGCACTTCGGGTACGCGCTCTTCATCGCCATCATGCTGTATTCGCTCGGGCACCGGCGCTCGGTCCGCTACGGCGGGTTCGTCTACGCGCTCATCGTCCTCGTTGCCATCGTCGCGACCGGCAACCACTTCATCATCGACGCCGTGGCGGGAGCGCTCGTCGTGCTGGCCGCCTGGGTCTGCGCGGTGAACGTGCAGCCGAGCACCGTGTCCCGGCCGGCGGCGATCACGGTGCGCGAGCGCGACGGCTGACGTGACGAACATCAAGACGCGCTATACCGCCGGCGCTCGCCGGGGGTTCTTGCACCTTGGGGCGTATCTCGCGCGCCACGGCTTCACCGCGGACATGATGACCTACATCGGCCTGCTGCTGCAGGTCGCCGCCTTGCCGCTCATCATCACCGGCCACTTCATCTGGGCGCTGGTGGTCGGCATCATCGCGTCGCTGTGCGACGGGATGGACGGGGCTGTGGCGCGCGCCGGGGCCGGACCCACCAAGGCCGGCGCCTTCCTCGACTCCACCCTGGACCGCGTCTCGGAGCTCATGGTGGCGGCTGCCCTCGTCGTCTACTTCGTGCTCGAGGGCCCCGACTGGGGTCCCGTCGTGGCCATGCTCGTGTTCATGGGCGCCGCGCAGATGGTCTCGTACATCCGCGCCCGCGCCGAGGCGCTCGGCGTGGACTGCAAGGTCGGCTTCATGTCGCGGCCGGAGCGTCTGGCCGGCCTCGGCATCGGGTTCCTCTTCTCGTGGTGGGAGCCGGGTGGCACGAGCTTCCTCGTGTGGTGGCTGTACTTCGTCACGCTGCTCACCGTGATCACCGTGGTGCACCGCGAGGTGCACGTGCTGCGCAAGCTGCGTCTCGCGGAAGCGCCGCCGCCGGCGCTCGGAGAGCCTCCGGCGCCTGCCGCGGCCGCGGACGACCAGCTCGCCGACGACCTCTGGCCGGAGCCCAGCGGCCGCAGCGGCAGCAGGTACTGAGCCGCCGTCCCGGTGGCGTCGGGGTCGGTCCGGCCCCGCCCGTGGTATACTCTCGCGCGTTATCCTGAGCCGTTCGGGGCGTCCGCGTGCGCCTTGAGCGCCGCTCCGATCGAGGCGGCCGCCGCGGGTGGCCGCAGCCAGTGGAGGTAGACCGATCTTGGGCAATCCAGTACGCGTTGCGATCATCGGCGTCGGCAACTGCGCGTCGTCGTTCGTGCAGGGCGTGGAGTTCTACAAGAACGCCAAGAAGTCCGACTTCGTCCCCGGCCTCATGCACCCGGTGCTCGGCGGCTACCACATCCGTGACATCGAGTTCGTCGCGGCCATCGACATCGACAAGAACAAGGTGGGCAAGGACCTCAGTGCGGCCATCTTCACCACGCCCAACAACACGGTGAAGTTCGCGGAGGTGCCCGACAAGGGCGTCAAGGTGGCCCGCGGCATGACTCACGACGGCCTCGGCAAGTACCTCTCCCAGATCATCGAGAAGGCGCCTGGTCCCACCGACGACATCGTCGGGATCCTCAAGGAGACGCAGGCCGACGTCGTGGTCAGCTACCTGCCGGTGGGCAGCGAAGAGGCCACCAAGTGGTACGCGGAGCAGATCCTCACCGCCGGCTGCGCCATGGTGAACTGCGTCCCCGTCTTCATCGCCCGCGAGCCCTACTGGCAGAAGCGCTTCGTCGAGGCCGGCGTGCCGATCATCGGCGACGACATCAAGAGCCAGGTCGGCGCCACCATCGTCCACCGCGTGCTCACGCGCCTCATGCGCGAGCGCGGCGTCAAGCTCGAGCGCACCAGCCAGCTCAACGTGGGCGGCAACACCGACTTCCTCAACATGCTGGAGCGCGAGCGCCTCGAGTCCAAGAAGATCAGCAAGACCAACGCCGTCACCAGCCAGCTCGACTACGACATGGGCGCCGACAACGTGCACATCGGCCCCAGCGACTACGTCAAGTGGCTCGACGACCGTAAGTGGGCCTACATCCGCATGGAAGGCCGCACCTTCGGCGACGTGCCGCTCAACATCGAGCTCAAGCTCGAGGTCGTCGACTCGCCCAACAGCGCCGGCATCGTCATCGACGCCGTCCGCTGCGCCAAGATCGGTCTCGACCGCGGGCTCGCCGGGTCGCTCGAGGGCCCCAGCAGCTACTTCATGAAGTCGCCGCCGTTGCAGCACCCGGACGACCAGTGCCGTCGCATGACCGAGGAGTTCATCGCCGGCGAGGGTCCGGGCGCGACCGCCGTCTGCCAGGGCTGATCGCCGCAGGCCGATGGCGGGGGGCGGCCGGGGCAGGACCTCGATCGACCTCGCCGACTGCCTGGTGTGTCTCGCGGACGCGTACGCATGGGAGCCCGTCTGAGCGTACGAGCGTACGCCTGAGCGCGCGTCCGCACGTACGGGTCGCGCGCGTGCTCAGCCCCGTTGCAGGGGGCTCGGGTCGGCACGCGATCGGTCCCGTCGGCGCGGCGTCCAGGCGCGTGCGGTACCATGGCGGGCATGGCTCTCAAGCTCGGCATCCTCACACCGTTCCTCTGGTCCACGCCGTCGGCCGTGAACGAGCAGGTCCGGGCGCTGGCCGAGCGGCTCGCGCAGGCCGGGCACGGGGTGACGGTGATCGCGCCGAGCGCCGATCGTCCGGCGGTCGCCGAGGCTCGCCGCCGCGTCCAGGCGGTGCTCACCGGCGACCGCGAGACGGTGTTCCTGGCGGACGAGCCGTATCCCCGCTTCTTCTTCGCCGGCGCCACGTACGCGGTCAAGGAGAGCGGGTCCCTCAAGCTCATCGCGGCGCCCGCGGATCTCATCGCCAACATCGACGTCCTGCTGGGGGCCGAGGACTTCGATCTTCTTCACCTCAACGAGCCGTTCGTCCCCGGCCTGGGGTGGTCGGCGCTGCGCTATGCGGGCTGCCCGCTGGTCGCGACCTTCCACGCCAACCCGGAGAAGATGCGGCCGTTCTGGTCCACCCGGCCGCAGCTTCGCCGCCTCTTCGACTCGCTCGACGCGGCGATCGCCTCGTCGGCCGCAGCGCGCGACGCGGCAGCGCTCACCTTCCCGGGCGCGTACCGGGTCATCCCGCCGGGCGTTGACAACTCGTTGTTCCGCCCGGCCGGCGAGCGCCCCGCCGGGCCGCGGCGGGTGGTGTTCAGCGCCGGCGCCGAGCGGCGCAAGGGGCTCGGCGTGCTCCTGCGGGCCCTGCGCCACCTCGGCGACGCCCAGGACGACGTCGTCGTCGACGTCTGCGGCGGGGATCTGCAGGAGCGGCGCTACGCCCGCCTGGTGCCGCCCGCCTGGCAGGACCGCGTCCTCTTCCATGGGCGGCTGAGCCGTCCGGAGGTGGCCTCGCTGCTGCGCGCGGCAGACGTGTTCTGCGCGCCGTCCTTCGGCCCCGAGACGGCGGGTGTCGCCCTGCTCGAGGCGATGGCCTCCGGCGCCACCGTGGTCGCCTCGCAGATCCCCGGCTACGACGAGGTGGTGCAGAACGAGGGCACCGGTCTCCTCGTCCCGCCGCGCGACCCCGCGGCGCTCGCGGCGGCGCTCTCCCGCGTGCTCGGCGAAGACGAGCTCCGCCATCGTCTGTCGGCCCACGCCCTGCGCGCCTCTCGCCGCTACGACTGGGACCGGGTGACCGGGGAGGTCCTCGAGGTGTACGAGGCGGTGGCGCGCCGGCGGCGGGACCCGCTGCCGCGCCGCCGCCGCCAGCAGCGCGAGCTCTTCGCCGACTTCCACATCCACTCGCACCACAGCAAGGACTGCGTCATGCCGGTCGCCGACATCCTCGAGCGCGCCCGCGAGGTCGGTCTCGACGTCGTCGCGATCACCGACCACGACACCGCGGCCGGCGGCCTCGAGGCGCGAGACCTCGCCGACCGGTACGGTGTGCGCGTCATCGTCGGCGAGGAGGTCAAGACGAGTGAGGGCGAGGTCATCGGCCTCTTCCTCGAGCGCACCATCCCCGGCGGCATGACGTTCGCCGAGACCATCGCCGCGATCAGGGACCAGGGGGGGATCGTCTACGTTCCGCATCCCTTCGACCGCCTGCACACCATCCCGAGCCCGGCCGTGCTGCGCGCCCACGTCACCGACATCGACGTGGTCGAGGTCTTCAACTCGCGGCTCGCGTTCCCCGGCTTCAACGAGCTGGCCGAGCGCTTCGCCCAGCGGTACCGGTTGCCGGCGGCTGCAGGGAGCGACTCCCACGTGCTGCCCGGCATCGGCACGACGCTGTGCGGCATCGATGACTTCACCGGGCCGGACGACTTCGTCCGGGCTCTCTCGGAGAGCCGCATCGTGCGCCGGCCGCGGAGCCTCATCTACCTGCAGTCGCTCAAGCTTCTCCAGACGACCATGGGCGGCGCGGCGAAGGACGGCGGGCAGGAGGATTCTCCTGCATAACGCGCGGATAATCGGGGTGGCCCCGCAATTGTCGGGGCGCTGCGAGGAGTTCGCTGCGGTGACGCGAACTACCTAGCCAGCACCACTGAGAGAGGTACCCGCGTGGCACAACCCAATGAGATCTACGACAAGTACCTGACCCGGGCCATCAGCGAGATCAACGAGCTGACGGGCGAGATCCTCCGGTGCTCACGCTGCAGCCACGCGCGCACGATGCCGGTGATCGGCTCGGGTCACCCGATGGCCGACATCTTCCTGCTCAAGTACCAGGCGCGGCCGTCCGAGCTGCACGAAGGCGTCGCCTTCTTCGGCCGCGCGGGCACGGCGCTCATGAAGAGCTGCCAGCGGCTCAAGATCGACCCGCTGCAGCTGTACGGCACCAACGTCATCAAGTGCGGTGAGGTCCGCGAGGCGCATCCGGAGGCCAAGTGCCTGGATCATCTGCGCCGGGAGCTCGCCATAGTGAGCCCCAAGCTCATCGTCGCGATGGGCGAAGAGACCGTGGGCGCGCTCAACAGCGCCAAGGTGCCGCTGGCACGGGAGCTGGAGTACGTGCCCGGCGAGATCGTCGACTTCACGCCGGGCACCGACGTCCTCGTCACGCCCGACATCGACATCTCGCTGGACGAGCAGCGCCTCAAGGCGGGCTTCTGGAGTGCGTTCCGCAGGCTCGGGGAGTGGTACGACAACATCCCGCCGTACTGACGGGCGTGACGCGGGTCCGGGGAGCCGGCGGACCCGCGCGGCCGGCCCCGGCGGCGACCACCTCATGAAGCGCCTCATCCTTCCTCTCGGCGCGACCGCCGTGCTGCTCGGTTGGGGCTTCGGCAGCAGCCGGCTTCCGTCGCTGCCCATCCGGCTCGACATCATGGTCTCGTCGGCGGTCGTGCTCACGGCGGTGGCCGCGCTGGTCTGGGGCATGCTGCCGCTGCGCGCGCTCGGGCGGCGCCTCCCGCTGGTCGCCCTCGCCGCCCTCCCGCCGGCGGTCCTGTTCGTGTGGCTCGGCTGGGCGCCGGCGGCCAACGTGGCGAAGGTCGTCTTCGCCGCCGCGCTCGGCATCTGGATCGCCGGCGAGCTCGAGCGCGTCAGCTGGATCGTCCTCGTCGCCGCGGTGAGCGCCGCCGTGGACATCGTCAGCGTCGCGGTAGGGCCGACCAAGGCGATCCTGGACAAGGGTCCCGTGGTGGTCGGCTACTTCACCGTGGCGGTCACGTGGGCCGGCTACACCTACGCCGAGGCGTTCACGGGGCTCGGCGTGAGCGACGTCATCTTCTTCTCGCTCTACCTCGCAGCGGCGCAGAGGTTCGGGCTGCGGACCGGCTGGAGCGCGGTGGCCATGGTGGCGTCGTTCCTCGGGACCGTCGCGATGGCGATGTGGTGGACGGCCCTGCCGGCCCTGCCGCTGCTCTCGCTGGCGTTCCTGGCCGTCAACGCCGACCTCCTGTACCGCAACCTGCGGGGCGGGGGAGAGGCGTCTCCGCCTGAGTGATCTCCGGCGCCGCGGGCGGGCCGGCCGGCCTGCGGCGTCAGCCGGCGCGCTGGAAGAGCGCCACCGTCTCGATGTGGTGCGTGTGCGGGAACATGTCGACCGGCGCCACTCGCGAGAGCCGGTACCCGAGCTCCTTCAGCTCCGCCGCGTTGCCGGCGAGCGTCGTCGGGTTGCACGAGACGTAGACGAAGCGGTCGGCGCCGAGGGCCGCCGCGCGCTGCAGGGCCTTGCGGGCCATGCCCGCCCGCGGCGGGTCCGTGACCACGACGGCCGGCCGGTCCTCGTCGTCGGGCCGGGCGGCGTCGAGCACGGGGTGCGGCGGAAAGCGCAGCAGCGGCCGCACGTCGGCGGCGTAGAACGAGGCGTTGTCCACGCCGGCGAGCCCGGCATTGACGCGCGCCGCCTCGATCGCCTCCTCCTGGATCTCGATGGCGTGGACCTCCCGTGAGGCCTGAGCGAGCGGCAGACTGAGTGAGCCGATGCCGCAGTAGAGGTCGACCGCGGGCCTGACCGACTCCGGCGCGGCGTACCTCAGCGCCGTCTCGTAAAGGACCTCGCACATCGTGCTGTTGGTCTGCAGGAACGCGGCGGCCGGCACCCGGAGCTCGACGCCGGCGAGTCGCTCGCGCAGGTACGGCGCTCCGGCCAGCATGTACGGGCCGTCGCCGACGGCGGCGTCGGAGCGCGTCTCGTTGACGGTCACCGCGAACGAGGTGCAGCCGCTCTCCGCCGTCACCCGCGCGGCCAGAGCGGCCTCCTCGGGGAACCGGGCGGCGACGAACAGGTTGAGCAGCAGGTCGCCGCTCGAGTGTCCTTCACGCACGACGAGGTGGCGAAGCAGGCCCCCGTCGCCTTCGCGCGAGTAGGGCTCGAGCCCGAGGTCCCTGCAGGCGGCGGCGACGGCGAGCCGGGCACGGTTCATGCGCACCGAGGCGAGCTCGCAGTCGACGACGTCGACGACGTCCCTCCACGACCCTCGGCGGTGCAGGCCCAGGACGAGGCCGCCGTCCTCGGCCTGCCCGAAGGAGAACTCCATCTTGTTGCGGTAGCGCCAGGGATCGTCCATGCCGCGGATCGGCTCGAGGTCGTACTCCGTCAGGTGAGCCAGACGCTGCAGGGAATCGACCACCTGCTGCTGCTTGAACTCGAGCTGCGCCGCGTAAGAGAGCGTCTGCCACTCGCAGCCGCCGCAGTCGGCGGCGTGCCGGCAGCGGGCCCCGACGCGGCGCGGGGACGGGGAGAGGATCTCGAGCGCCCGCGCCTCCGCGTGCGACTTGCGCCGTCGAGTGATCCGCGCGAGGACGCGGTCGCCTGGCACGGCTCCCCGCACGAAGATCACGAAGTCGTCCAGCCTCGCGACACCCTGCCCGCCGTAGGCGAGCGTCGTGACGTCGAGTTCGACGGATTCTCCGGGGCGGGGCGGCATGGTGAGCCAGTGTACTCGCTGCGCCCCGGCGCCGCGAACCGGCGAGCCGGTCGTTCGGAGTGAGCCTGGCCCGTCGCTGCCGCTGGGGCCGCAGCGACTCACGTCGCGCCCGCGATCGTCCACCCCCTGGGGCGCTCGAGAGGGTGTGGAGCCCCAAGGGCAGCTGGTAGAGTCGGGCGCGGACCGCAGGGTCCCGTCCGCCCGTCCGCGAAAGGAGCCCCTGTTGAGCGTCGATGTGGAGCGCTATCGCCGTCGCGCCGAGGAGTTCATCGGCGCGCTCGACCTTGAGTACTACGAGCACTTCTCGGGGCGCAAGGCGCGCTGCGACACGGCAGCGGTCTACGACCGCTATCCCGAGCTCTTCACGCGCGAGGCGATCGACGGCCTCGAGGAGGTCTACGCCGCCGCCGTCGACGACGAGAAGCTCCGCCTCGCCTACCTGCTGGCCTTCACCGTCGACGGCTTCATGGGCGAGCAGACCAAACACCTCGGCGACGAGATCGCCAACACCGAGGGCGAGACCACCATCGTCGTGGATGGGGAGTCCATCGGGCTGCGACAGGCGAGCGTGGCGCAGGGCAACGAGCCCGACAGGGCGCGCCGCTCACGCATCCAGGAGGCGCGCCTCGCGGCCACCGCCGAGCACATCAACCCGCTGCTCGACACCTTGTGGCGCCGGTGTCACGACCTCGCGGTCGAGCTCGGCTACCCGGACTACAAGGAGCTCTACGGCACGGTGCGCGGCCTCGACTACGACCACCTTCACGCCGAGCTCGAGGGCTTTCTTGTCGACACGGCCAGCCTCTACGAGCGCGTCATGGACCGTCTGGTGCGGGAGCGGCTCGGGTTCACGCTCGCCGAGCTCACGTACGCCGACCTGCCGTACCTGTGGCGTGCAGAGGGCTTCGACCACGTCTTCAAGGCCGACGCCCTCGTCCCCTCGCTGCACGAGACCCTGCGAGGCATGGGCATCGACCTGGACGCGCAACCCAACGTCCACGTCGACACGGAGGTCCGGGAGCTCAAGTCGCCGCGCGCCTTCTGCGCGCCGGTGCGGGTGCCGGACGAGATCTACCTCGTCGTCCTCCCGCACGGCGGCCAGGACGACTACGGGATGCTGCTGCACGAGGCCGGGCACACCGAGCACTTCGCACACGTGCGCCCGGACCTCGCCTTCGAGTACAGGCACCTCGGCGACAACGCCGTCACCGAGGGCTTCGCGTTCACCTTCGACCACCTGCTGCTCAACCGCGAGTGGCTCTCCCGCATCCTGCACTACGACGACAGCGACGAGTACGTGCGCTTCGCCACGGTCAACGATCTCTACTTCATGCGCCGCTACGCGGCGAAGCTCGCCTACGAGACCACCCTGCACGCGCAGACGGGCTCTCTCGAGGCGATGCCGGCGGAGTACAGCCGCAGACTCAGCTCCGCCACCATGGTGAGGGTGCCGGAGGAGAACTATCTCGCCGACGTCGACGACGGCTTCTACTGCGCCAGCTACCTCAGGGCCTGGATGCTCGAGGGGACCCTGCGCATGATGCTGCAGGACCAGTTCGGCAAGGCGTGGTTCACCACGCAGGACGCCGGCGATTGGCTCCGCGGGCTGTGGGCCCAGGGGCAGCACCTGACCGCCGAGCGGCTGTTGCTGCGGCACGGGGGAGGCCGGCTCAATACCGACCCGCTGCGGCATCTGTTCGAGCAGGTGCTCGGCCGCTGAGGGTCACCCGTCTGGCCGAGGGCCGGCGCCGGTTCTACGCGGGCAGAAAGGTCACCAGGACGCGCCGCCGCCGCGGTCCGTCGAACTCGGCGAAGTAGATGCCCTGCCAGGTGCCCAATTGCAGGGCGCCGCCGCTCACGGGCACGAGGACGCTGCTGCCCATCAGGCTCGCCTTGACGTGCGCGTCGGAGTTCCCCTCGAGATGCGTGAAGGGGAGGTCGTGAGGCACGAGGCGCTCGAGCGCCATCGCGAGGTCGGCTCTCACCGAGGGGTCGGCGTCCTCGTTGATGGTCACTCCCGCCGTGGTGTGCGGGACGAAGACCATCGCGGCGCCGTCGCCGGCGTCCCGCACCAGCGCCGCCACGTCACGCGTGATGTCGACAAAGCTCACGCGTCGCTGCGTCTCGACCTCAAACGTCCACATGGCGCCTCCTAGAAGAGTCCGAACCGGCGCCGCGCCGTGGGTGCCGGGCGCCGCTGCGGGACGGTAGCGCGGAGCCTCAGCGCCTCGACCACGTCGGCGGTCGAGCGCACCGGGTCCGGCAGTTCCGTGTAGCAGCGCATGAGGTGCGCCGCGCTGTGCGCGTCGCTGCCGCCGGTGCGCGCGGTGCCGAGGTCGGCGGCGATCTGCTCGGCGACGGCGACGTACCGGTCTCCGAGCCACGACCCGTTGTAGACCTCCACGCCGTCGACGACGCCGGCGACCATGCGCTCGATGCCCGGGTAGTAGGCGGAGCCGCTGCGCCCGCCGCCGGCTCCCGGGTGGACCCACACCACGGCGGCGCCCTCGGGTACCTCGCCTGCCCGAGGGGCGTCCTGGACGGCGCGCAAGGTGTCCAGGTAGTCGAGGTCCGGAGAGAAGACCACGAAGTCGCCGAAGAGGGTGCTGATCTCGACGCCGTCGATCAGCAGCACGCCCTCGGCGGCCAGGGCCGGCCCGAGCCGGCGATTGTCGGAGAGGTCGCCGTGATTGGTGAGCGCCACGGCCTCGATGCTCTGCTCCACGCACCAGGCGATGTAGTCACGATAGGTGATGTGCGAGCAGTCAGAGGCCGGATAGGTATGCGTGTGCAGGTCGACGTTCATCACTTCCGATTATAGACTTCGTGGCACGATGCAGGGCACACTGGACACCTTCGGCGTCGTGGAGATCCTGCAGATGCTCGGCAGGATGCGCCGCTCAGGCACGCTGCACATCGAATGCCCGCAGCGGCTCGTCGACGTCCACTTCACCCAGGGACGGATCGCAGAGACGCGCGACTCGATGCGCGTCGCTGCGGACACCGTGATCGGGAGCCAGCTCCTCAAGCGGGCGCTCGTCAACGAGCACCAGCTGTCGGCCGCGCTGGCGGAGCAGGAGGCGCGGCCACGTCCTGTGGGGACCATCCTCGTGCAGCACGGCGCGGTCGCCGAAGGCGCGCTCCGCGATGTGCTCTCCCGCCAGATCGCCAACACCCTCGTGGCCGCCAAGCTGGAGGCCGCCGGCACGTTCGTGTTCGTCGTCGACGCCGAACCGCAGCCGGTGGACTTCATCACCGTCGACACGCAGTCGGTGCTGCTCGACATCTCCTCTCTGGGCGGGGAGTACTGCCTGGCGGTCGAGATGCTCGGGCAGCCGTCAACCGTGCTGGTGCGCAACGGCGACTACAACACGCTGCCGCGCAATCCCCTGCCCATGGCGCGCGACGAGTTCGCGGTGCTGCTGCAGGTCGACGGTCAGCGGACCGTCAAGGAGATCACCGAAGCGGCCCGCCTCGAGGAGATCACCGTGGTCAGCATCCTCGGCAAGCTCGCCGACGCCGGCGTCCTGCTGGTCAAGGCGGAGCGGCACTCACGCGCGGAGGACGCGGCCGAGCTGCAGGCGCACCGGGACAGCGTCTGGTCCGAGGTCAGCCAGCTCCTCGACGACATGGTGGATCCCGACGACGAGAGCGGCCCCGGCTCGGGTGGCGGCGCGTCGGGCGGAGAGGCCGGGCGGCCGGCGCTCTGACGCCCGGCGGGGCCGAGGGAGAACGAACGAAGGGGCGGGCGGCCTTTGCGGGCCGCCCGCCCCTTCTGCGTGTGCTCTCAGGCCGGCGCCGCTTCCGGCGGCCGGCCCGTCACGCCCGGCTCAGGCGGTGACGTCGCGGACGAGGTCCTCGAACGCGCCGACGAAGAGGTCGACGTCGGCGTCGGTGTGGGTGATGGAGAGCGTCCACTCCTCTTCGCGGCCGGGCGCGATGATGATGCCCCGGTTGATGTTGTAGAGCCACGCCAGGGCGACGAGCTCGGCGTCCTGCTCCTTGATGAACGACTCGTAGTCGGTGATCTTGCCGAGGGCGAAGTTGACGCAGCCCTTGGACGAGATGCCGACGGTGTAGCCGGGGAAGTCGTACTTCGCGCAGACGGCGTCGCACTTGCTGATGATCCGGTCGTTCAGCTTGTTCAGGTGTGCGTAGGCGTCGTCGGTCATGACCTGCTCGAAGCTGGCGCGGGCGGCCGCCATGCTCAGCGGGTTGCCGGAGTAGGTACCGACCTGGAAGACGGTGCCGTCGTTGACCTTGGCCATGATCTCCTCGCTGCCGCCGATGGCGCCGCAGGGAGTGCCGCCGGCGATCGCCTTGCCGAGCGTGATCATGTCGGGCACGACGCCCCAGCGCTCGACCGCGCCGCCGCGGGCGGTGCAGATGCCGACCTTGACGTCGTCGAAGATGAGCACGATGCCGTGCTTCTTGGTGAGTGCGCGCACGCCCTCGAGGAAGCCCGGCTCGGGGAGCACGACGCCGAGGTTCATCATCGCCGCCTCCATGATGACGCAGGCCGGCGGATTGCCCTCTTCGACCATGCGCTCGATGCGCTTGGTCATGTTCTCGAGGTCGTTGAAGGGCACCGGGATCGGTCATATCGATCGAAGCTCTGCGGGATGCCACCGCCGTAGGGGAGCGAGGCGTAGTCGTCGCGCGGGCCGATCTTGCCGTAGTCGAGGGCGCCGATGCTGACCATGACGTAGTCGTGATGGCCGTGGTAGGAGCCGAACATCTTGACGATGGGCTCCCGGCCGGTGAAGGCGCGCGCCACGCGGATGGCGTCCATCGTCGCCTCGGAGCCCGAGTTGACGAAGCGCCACTGCGGGAGCTTGAACGCTCCCGAGAGGTGCTCGGCCATGATGATGGCGTCCTCGGTCGGCAGGCCGAACTGCGTGCCCAGCGGCGCGCGCTTCTGGATGGCCTCGACGATGAGCGGATGGGCGTGCCCCTGCACCATGCAGCCGTAGCCGTTGTGGAAGTCGGCGATCTCCCTGCCCTCGACGCTCCAGATGTGCGGGCCCTTGCCGTGCGTGAAGTAGATGGGGTACGGGTCACGCGCGTGATACGTGGAGGCGACGCCCATCGGCATGTGCTTGATGGCGCGCTGGTACAGCTCATACGACTTGGGCGTCTCGTTCTCGAGGCGCTTCTCTTCCTTCTCCATGAGTTCCGCGATGAGCTTGCGGTTCGGTACGCACTCGGCCATGTGGGATGCTCTCCTTCGCAGTTGTTCAGCCATGGCCTGCGGCCAGGGCGGCGATACGTGATGCTGACGGCGCCGCCGCGAGGTACGGGTGGGCGGCGCGGGACGTGGTTCGGTCAGAGCGAAAGCCTGGTCACTTCGGTCTGGGTATCACCCCACAATACGGGCCTCTTCCCCCTGAGACCTGGGAGCGGCTGCCCTCAGGAGCCGTGCCGGCCGGCGGCACGACGGAGTGCTGGACGAGCGCATCGCTTGCGCGTCACAGTCTAGCGTCTTTGCCGCTCTGAAGTGTAGGGTTCGGCAACCAATTGGCCGTTTCGGCAGCCGAATCGGCAACACCGCCGACTGGCACGCGTCAAGACGGGCTTGGCGGAGGCGCCGGTCAGGAATCCGCAAGGAGCCCGGCCACGGGCTCCGGTCTGCGGATCGGAGGCAGAAGGAAGGGGCGGCTCCCCGTGGGGAGCCGCCCCTTGACGTTCAGGTGTTGACGGCTTTCGCCGCAGGCGGTCCTACTTGACGACCACCTTGACCTGGGCGCTGGTGCCGCCGACCTGCGTGGCCGTCGCGGCGAACTTGGTGCGGAAGTAGTACGTGCCCTTGGACGTCATCTTGACCGCCCCGGAGCTGTACTTGCCGTACGACGTGAGGCTCGGGCTCTTCCAGGTGCTCCAGGAGCCGCTGCCCTTCTTGCGCTGGATCGTCACCTTGCCGGTCGTCGCGGTGTTGACGACGCCGCTGATCGTGACCTTCGCGTTGACCTTGATCGACGACGCGGAGGTCTTGATGGTGACGACCGTGACGGGAGTCACGGCCTTGGCCTGATCCAGGGCCTTCAGGATGACGGTCCTGGCGTAGTCCCAGTTGTGGATGCCCCAGCTGCCTTCTGACTCGATGTACTGCTGGTTCGTGAAGGCCTTCTGGAAGTTGAGCTGACTGGCGTTCCACGAAGCGCCGGCCGCCTGCTTGTCGTTCAGCGTGGCGTTTGCGTTGGCGATCGCGCTGTTCGGGATCACCACGCCCTTGTCGTCGACGCTGTCCTTGAAGCCGAGGGCCTTGGCCCCTGCCTCGAGAGCCACCGTCACCTGGGCGTCCCAGTTCTTCATGGCTTCTTGGCGATCGTCCAGGGTCTCCTGGAGGTACGTCGCGTACTGCGTGCCATCCTGCTTGTGGCAGGAGCTGCACGACGAGGCCGGCATGTGCCGGATCTCGCCGCCGATAGCGGCCGTGCTGACGGCCTCGGCGGCCACCTCGGGCTCGACGATCGCGAACGCGTGGTTGCTTCCGGTCATCGGTACGCCGTTGCGGTCATAGCTCGTCGGGACCATGTGGCACTGCACGCAGCGGCCCTTGTGGACGCTGGGTGAGCCCTGCGGCACATCGATGGCGCCGGTGCCGTCCATCATCTCCTTCATGGGATGATGGACTGCGCTACCCGGAGCCGCGATGCCCGGTGAGCCGTCGGCTTGCGGTGCGAGCTCCGCGTTGTGGCACTCCACGCACAGCGTCTGCCGTGGCGCGGTGAGCTGCGGATTGCGCTCCTCGTTCCAGAACGAGGTCTGCGCGCCCTGCTTGTGCGGGGCGTGGCAGGTGATGCAGGTGACGCCGTACTTGACGTCGGCAACGGTCGGGTTGTCGCCGGCTTCCTCGAGGAGACGGTAGTCGGACGAGTGGCACTCGAGGCACTCCGTGATGTCCATGAACGCGGCGTAGCCCTTGATGGCGTTCAGCGCGTTGGCATGACCCTCAGCGGCCCACTCTGGATACTGCGCGGCACCTTCCTCGTGACCGCGGGCGTTCCACGGCAGCAGCTCGTCGCCGAGCTTGTAGTAGACCATCGACTGCGGCGTTGCCGGAGTCGCGATGTTGAGGAAGTCGCTGATCGGCGACGGGTTCCAGGCCGGATCGGTGGTGCCGACACCCAGCGGGTTGAAGTCGCCGCGGGTGTACTGACGGACGGTCGAGGTCCCGTCGCTGTTGGGATACGCGACCGTGCTCAGCGAGTAACGCGAGTGGCACTGGCCGCAGATGTCGGCGTTGGCCATGTTGCCCATGGGCACGTTGTGGGTGATGCCCGGCCTGCCGAGCTCGCCCGACGCACCTTGACCCCAGTGACACGTGGAGCAGCCCACGAACGGCTCGCTGAAGGCGTCGTCTCCGGCCGTGTTGACCCACGGATAGAAGCCCGTGGTCGCGTCGGGGACGGCCTTCTCGGTGTCGTAGTTGGCGCTGTGGCAGCCACCGCAGCCGGGACCGTCGGCGATCGGCTCGGCGTTCGCCGTTCCGGCCAGCTCCCACTCGCCGGGCGCGATCTCGGTCACCGTCGCCTCGCCGACCATGGCGTGCGATGTCTCCGACCAGTCCGTATACACGGCGTCGTTGCCGTGACAGCCCGCGCAGACGGGCGTGTTCACGTACGTGTCGCGGAAGCCGTCAAATGCGAGCGCCGGAGCAGCCAGCACGAGGATGGCGGCCAGCACCGCCGCGACGATAAGTACGCGTTTCACCATGGTCACCTCCTTGCTGTTAGGTACAGGTCCTTTGTCCGCTCTCACAGAATCACCTCCCCCCCCAAAGCGGATCGATGGTTCGAACACGCCTTGCGAAGCCCGGGCGACGCCAGGCGGTATTCGTGCGTGGGATGCGGGGAACGGGCGACGCCGAACGTCGCGGCTTGTGCCGTGAGGCACATGCGAGTCGATGCGATGTCTGTGCTCCAGTTGCCCATGAACGCCCTCGGGTTGGTTCACCCTGAAAGGGGTATGCCAGCCTGCCCGAGGAGGTATACAGGATTTCGTGCGTGTTAGCAATCATTTAGCGATGTTACGTGGTCGCCTCACGCCCCTCTCAGGGCACGACTGCCGGCGACACGTGATCCCCCTCCTCGGGAGGTCACTCCCCCCTCGCGCGCGCGGACAAACCGTTCCGTTCCGTTGCCGCCGTTCTCTCTTGGTCCGCTGCCGGCCGGCGAAGCCCGCCACTGTCGACCGGGTTCCGCGGGTTTGAAGCGCTCGACGCCAGGGGACAAAGTTGACAAGGAGCGACTCAGATTTTATGCTCCACACAGAGCAATCCCCCAAGGAGGAGTTTCCATGGCCAAAGTCATCGGCATCGACCTCGGCACGACCAACAGCGCGATGGCCGTGCTCGAAGGCGGCGAGCCGACCGTCATCCCCAACAGTGAGGGCGGTCGCACCACGCCGTCGGTGGTCGCGTTCTCGAAGAGCGGCGAGCGCCTGGTAGGCAGCGTCGCGCGTCGTCAGGCGGTCACCAACCCCGAGAACACGGTGTTCTCCATCAAGCGTTTCATGGGCCGCAAGTTCGGCGACGTCTCCGAAGAGATGAAGATCGTCCCGTATCACGTGATCAAGGCCTCCAACGGCGACGCCTCAGTCGACATCGGCGGCAAGACGTACTCGCCGCCGGAGATCTCGGCGATGATCCTGCAGAAGCTCAAGCGGGATGCGGAGGAGTACCTGGGCGAGAAGGTCGACGAGGCCGTCGTCACCGTCCCCGCGTACTTCAACGACTCGCAGCGGCAGGCCACCAAGGATGCCGGCAAGATCGCCGGGCTCGACGTCAAGCGCATCATCAACGAGCCCACCGCGGCCGCGCTCGCGTACGGCCTCGACAAGGAGCACGACCAGACGATCCTCGTGTTCGACCTCGGCGGCGGCACCTTCGACGTCTCCATCCTCGACCTCGGGGAGGGCGTGTTCGAGGTGCGCTCCACCAACGGCGACACGCACCTGGGCGGCGACAACTTCGACAAGGCCGTCGTGGACTGGATGGTCGCGGAGTTCAAGCAGTCCCAGGGCATCGACCTCAGCGTCGACAAGATGGCGCTGCAGCGACTGTACGAGGCCGCGGAGAAGGCCAAGATCGAGCTCTCCACGACGATGAGCTCGGGCATCAACCTGCCGTTCATCACCGCCGACGAGAACGGGCCCAAGCACCTCGACCTCACCCTGACGCGCGCGAAGTTCGACGAGCTCACGCACGACCTGGTCGAGCGCGTGGTCGCGCCGGTCAACGCCGCCATCAAGGACGCCGGGCTCAGCAAGGGCGAGATCCACGATGTGATCCTCGTCGGTGGCATGACCCGCGTGCCGGCCGTGCAGGAGCGGGTCAAGGAGCTCATCGGCAAGGACCCGCACAAAGGCGTCAACCCGGACGAGGTCGTCGCCGTCGGCGCGGCCATCCAGGGCGGCGTGCTCGCCGGCGAGGTCAAGGATGTGCTTCTCCTCGACGTCACGCCGCTGAGCCTCGGCATCGAGACCAAGGGCGGCGTGTTCACCCGGTTGATCGACCGCAACACCACGATCCCGACCAAGAAGAGCGAGACCTTCAGCACGGCGGACGACAACCAGACGAGCGTCGAGATCCACGTGCTCCAGGGCGAGCGGGACATGGCGGCCTACAACAAGACGCTGGGCAAGTTCCAGCTGGTCGGCATCCCGCCGGCGCCGCGCGGCATCCCGCAGATCGAGGTCACGTTCGACATCGACGCCAACGGCATCGTGCACGTGAGCGCCAAGGACCTCGGCACCGGCAACGAGCAGAAGATCACCATCACCGCGTCCAGCGGACTCAGCGAGCAGGACATCGAGCAGATGATGAAGGACGCCGACGCGCACGCCGACGAGGACAAGAAGGCGCGCGAGATGGCCGACGTCAAGAACAACGCCGAGAACCTGCTCTACAGCACCGAGAAGTCGCTCCGCGACATGGGCGACAAGGTCGACGCCGACGCCAGGGCAGAGATCGAAGCTGCCGGGGCGGAGCTCAAGACGGCCCTCGAGGGCGACGACGAGGAGCTCATCAAGGCCAAGACGGAGACCCTGATGCAGGCCTCGCACAAGCTCGCCGAGGCCGTGTACCAGCAGGCGCAGCAGGAGCAGTCGGCGAGCTCGGGCGACGGCGCCGGCGCGGCGCCGGACGACGAGAACGTCGAAGAGGCCGACTACGAGGTCATCGACGACGACGAAAGCAAGTAAGAAGCCCCCCGAGAGGAGGTCAATCATGGCGATCATCAGATGGGACCCGTTCCGCGAGATGACCCAGGTCCAGAGCCAGTTCAACCGGCTGGTAGACCAGGTCTGGAACAACCGTCAAGAGAGCTGGCTGCCGGCGGTCGACGTCTTCGACAGGAAGGACGCCGTCGTGCTCAAGGCCGAGCTGGCGGGCATGGACCCCGACGACATCGAGATCGAGGTCGAGGACAACGTGCTCACCATCAAGGGCGAACGCAAGTTCGAGGAGCAGGTGGAGGACGAGCGCTACTACCGTGTGGAGCGCCGTTTCGGCGGCTTCCAGCGGAGCCTCGCTCTGCCGCAGGGCGTCAGGCCGGACGAGATCCAGGCCGGCTACGAGGACGGCATCCTCACCGTGACCGTGCCGAAGGCCGAGGAGGAGAAGCCCAAGCGCATCGAGGTCAAGGCCAAGAAGACGGTCGAGGCCAAGAAGGCGGAG
>CAWEHE010000004.1:0-20634 GCA_963808735.1 uncultured Thermoleophilia bacterium
ACCGTCGAGCTCGCTCTTCCCATCAAGAAGCCGTTGCCGTAGCCCGGTTTGCGGCGCCGGGGCGCGGCCGCTCGAGAGGCGGCGCGCCGTTTCGCCTCTTCGCCGCGTGGGCATTCTGGGCCCGACCCGTCGTGGAGCACGGGCCAACACAAGGAGGGACGATGCGACGTTCTTTGACGGCGGCCCTGACAGTCGCCATCCTGTTCGCGGCACTCGCCGTGCTCGCCGTGCCGGCTATGGCGCACGAGACGGCCAAAGCGGGTGACCTTGCCCTCGAAGTGGGATGGGGTACGGAACCGGCCTATGTGGGCCAGCTGAACAGCGTGCAGCTGATCGTCACGCACGCCGCGGACGGCGATCCCATCAACGATCCGGGTGCGCAGCTCACCGCCGCCGTGAGCTACGGCGACAAGTCCCAGGAGTTCCCGCTGGCGCCGACCTACGACGCCGAGGCCGGCACCGGGACGCCCGGTGAGTACGCCGCCCTGGTCATCCCGACGGCGCCCGGCGACTACACGTTCCACATCACCGGGACCGTCGAGGGCGTCAAGGTCGACGTGGAGGTCGCGAGCTCGCCCAAGACCTTCTCCCCCGTGGAGGAAGCCTCGGCGGCGCAGTTCCCGGTGAAGGTGCCGGGGACGGAGCAGGTCGCGCAGAAACTGGACGCGGAACTGGCGCGCGTGGCCACCACCGACGACGTGAGCGCTGAGGTGTCGAGCGCGAAGACGCTGGGCTACGTGGGCATCGCCGTCGGCGCCGTGGGCGTCGTGCTGGCCATCGTCGCTCTGCTGCGTCGGCGCGCCTGACTGGGCAGGTGACGCTCCGCCCGGCGGCGCGCCGGAGGGCGAGCGCTCAGATCGTGGTGTCCGAGCCGCCGCCCAGCTCGATCACGACCTTCCCGTCTCTGCCGTAGCCGGTGAGCCGGTAGGCGCCGCCGCCGGCGCCGGGCGTGTAGCGGAAGTTGCCGGCGCCGCCGCCGTCGGCCATCGGCAGGTCGGTGTACGGGTTCGTCGGCCACATCGACAGGTAGCCGCCCAGACCGACCGCGTTCACCTCGCCGGCCGCGGGGTACGTCCCGTTGTGCTCCGCCGCGTAGCTCTCGATGCCGAGTTGGATGGTCCGCACGCCGTCGCGCACCGCGGCGTCGTTGCTGAGCGTCTCGGTGGCGCGGACGACGACCATGGGGACGACGATGGCCATCACGATGCTCAGCACCACGAAGGCGGCGCCGAGGACGATGAGGACGATGGCCCACGCCGGGAGCCCGCGGCGGCTCCTGGCAGCCGCGCCGCCGACCGACCCAGCGCCGGGGTACGAAGCGGTCCGGCCGGGCGAGGCAGCCTGCCCCCCGGCCTCCCACCGAGCCACGGAGGCGACCCAGGCGCGGAGCTCGGGCGAGGCCCAGACGAGCTGCCCGAGCCGGTCGTAGTCGAGCACGCCGGCGGCGGGCACGGCGCCGTGGCCGACGAGGATGAACCGGTCCACGTCCCAGATGATCTCCCGGCCCTGCCAGCCCGTGGTCGGGCCGAACGTCGCGACGAGCATGCCGCCTCCCCAAGGTCGCCGCCGCGAGCGTAGCACGGGGAGCGGCGGCCGAGGAGCCCGGACAGCGGAGCCGCCCGGAGCCGGACGGCCGAAACGGACCCGTGCCTCGTCCCTCGGTCAACGGTCCGGGATCGCGACCGGCCGTATACTCCGAGAGCCGACCGTGAACGGCAGATACAGGCAGCGGAGGAGGAGGGGGTCCGTCATCATGAGGCTTCGCGGCAGATTCACAGTTCGCAGAGGGTCACTGCTCGTCGTCACCGCCTTGACGGCCTGCCTTCTCTTCGCCGGCGCCGCGTTCGCGAAGAGCGGCCCGAACGGCACCACGCCGACACTGAGCCCCGACGAGAAGCTCCTCGTGAGCAAGCTCGACGACGCCTACGCCTGGCAGATCATGCTCAACCAGGTCTACGGCTGGGACGTGCCCAACTACACGCCGTGGTTCAACGAGACCGTCGGCGGCACCGAGGCCTCGCACTCGACCATCGACGGCCTCGCGGCCGAGATGGAGCGACTCCGCCTTGAGCCCGGCGCCGCCAACGGCACCTACGTCGAGGACTTCCCCATCGACGGCTGGGAGGACCTGGGATCGTCCGCGACAGTGGTCAGCCCCTTCACGCGCGTCATTACGCCGACGAAGCAGGCGTACAAGGGCGCGGGGACCGGCCCCGAGGGCATCACCGCGCCCCTCGTCGACGTCGGCTTCGGCCGCTACGAGGACTTCGAGAAGGCCGGCGACATCAGCGGCAGGATCGTCCTCGTCCACCGCGCCGATCCGATGTTCTACGGCGGGCCGTCCCTCGCTGAGGCCAAGGAACGCGGCGCCGTCGGCGCGCTCATGGACTACCCGCTCACCGATCCCGAGATCCTCAAGACCGACGAGATCGCCGAGTTCATCCCCACGCTCTACATCCGCCAGATCGAGTGGAACCAGCTGGCGGCCGACCTCGCCGCCGGCAAGGAGATCGAGGTCAAGCTGGTGGTCAACAACGAGGTCGGCGACTACCCCATGGCGCACAACGTGGTCGGGCAGATCACCGGCTCCGTGTACCCCGACGAGTACGTCTACCTGGGCTGCCACTTCGACCACTGGATGACGTCCGCCGCTGACGATGGCGCCGGCGTCGGCTCCATGTTCGCCATCGCCAAGGCCGTCAAGGAGATGCAGGCCGAGGGCTGGCAGCCGCAGCGCACGCTCGTCTTCATCGCCTTCGACTCCGAGGAGCTCGGCGGGCCGCCCGACACCTGGTACGACTGGTGCCTCGGCTCCTTTTCGCACATCGTCGGCCAGCTCCCGGGCGGCTCCAACCCGGTCTTCACCGACACCTACGAGGTCTGGGACGACCACGACCTCCTTCCGGCGCTGCGCGGCGAGCGCCCCGGCAAGATCGTCGCCATGCTCAACATGGACGTGATCGGCGTGAAGAACGCGACCGTCTACGTGGAGAGCACACCCGATGTGACCGCCTTCTTCAAGCAGTGCGCCAAGGACTCCGGCCTCGTCAACGTGGCCAAGACCTGGGTCTACTGGCCGCCCTCGAGCTACGACGACTGGCAGTTCTTCATGGCCGGCGTCCCCTGCATGGAGATCGCCTTCTGGGGCCCCGTCTACGACAAGCTCTACCACACGACCGGAGACGTGCCCGAGGTGCTGGACCCGGTCGCCATCCGCGCCGAACATGAAGTTCAACGGCCTCGCCCTGCTGCGCTTCGACAGGTCGGGCGTGGTCAAGTACGACCTGAACGAGAACCTCGCCGTCGCGAACGTCGGCATCGCCAACATCCTGCAGGCCGACCGGAGGGTGTTCGACGCCGGTCACGCCGACATGAGCTCCTTGCGCGCCGGGCTGGACGACTACAGCGCCGCGCTCGAGGCCAAGGCCGGCGTGCTGGCTGGAGGCGCGAGTGGACCTGAGGCGGCGCGCATCAACCGCATCCAGCTCGAGGCGGAGCGGGAGCTGCTCCCGCACCTCTTCGACTGGGATTCGAGCGGCATCCCGGGCTGGACGGGGATCTTCGTGTTCGACACCTACGCCAGCGACCTCAAGGCCATGAACCAGGCGATCGCCCGTCTGGAGGTCGGCAACGCCAAGGGCTGCGCCGGCTACCTCGAGGGCGTGACCACGATGGGCTGGGGTCGGTACGTGGGTCGAGACGCCTACGACCTCGTGCTCGAGCACATCGCCTACAACCCACACCTGCTCTGGGGCTATGGGTTCATCCCGGAGCTCACGGACGTGCACGACGAATATGCGAGCCTCGTGGGACGCGCCGGCGGCGACATGTCCGACGCCGAGGTGCTGCAGAGCCTGCGCGCGAAGCGCGATGCGATCTACGGCTCCGTGACCGCTGCCTCCGAGGAAGCCGGCGCGGCGTTCAGCCGGTCCGCGGAGGTGCTTCAGGAGCTGTGACGACCCGCATGCGGGGCGCGGATAGGGAGGGGGCCGCGGAGCCAAGCCCCCTCCCTTCCGGACCTTGCCTTGCCCTTCGCGGATGGTACGGTTCGTTCACCGGTCTGCCAGCGAGGAGGAGAGATGTCGAACAGCAGTGGGAACGCCGCCGGTGCCGGTGCCGGGGCCGTCTACGGACTCGGGTTCATCGGCGCGCTGGTCTACTACATCGGCAGCGCGACGTCGTTCTGGGACGGCCTCTACGGCGTCTTCCAGTCGATCTTCTGGCCGGCGTACTTCGTCTATGAGGTGCTGCACTTCATCGGGGCCTGACGGACCGGTCTCGTGCCGCCGGATTGACGGGCCGGTCTCCTAGACGCTGCAGAAGCGCATCGCGATGAGCGCCACGGCGCAGGCGTGGTCGACGAGGTCCTGGACCGGCACGCGCTCGTTCTCACGGTGGGCGGTCTCGAAGCCGCCGGGGCCGAACGAGACCGTCGGCGTACCGAAGCGCGTGAAGGTCGCGGCGTCGTGCCAGGAGTCGAGGGCGGAGTGCCGGCCCTCATGGCCTAGCTCGGCGGCCGTCCGCAGGGCGAGCTGCACGATCTCGTGGTCGCCCGGCACCTCCGCCGGCGCGGTCTCCGCCACGAACTCGATGGAGAGCGGGTGCTCGGCGAGCCACGGGTCGGTGGCAGCCGCCGCATCCAGGCGCGCCACGATCTCCTCGCGCACCTCCTTGCCGTAACCGGCAGGATCGACGCGCACGGGCATGTACTGCGCGTCGCACGTGAGCACGGCGCTGTCCGGATAGGTGACCATCCACTCGCCGGCGCGCAGGACCGTGGGCACGATGTCGGGCGGCGCGAGGAGCGGGTGACGTCCGTCGGCGCGCGAGCGCCAGTCCTCGCGCAGGGAGCGGATCGCCGCGAGGACGGGCTCGAGCTTCTCGATGGCGTTGACGGCGCCGCCGTCCCGCCATCCGGGCTGCGGCATCTCTGCGTGCCCGGTGCGCCCCGGCACGGTGATGCGCACGTTGAGCGTGCCGCGGCACGCGGCCCACACGTCGAAGCCAGTCGGCTCGCCGCAGATGCCGGCGTCCGCGGTGACGCCGCGCTCGGCGACCCGCAGGCTGTCGGCGCCCATCCCCGAGGGCCGGTTCTTCGCCTACGCACTGACCATCAAGGACCGCGTCAGCTGCCCGGTGATCTCAGTCGAAGGTTGGCGCGATCCCCGGCAGATCGCTGAGGCCCTCGAGCGCATCGACGCGGTGTCACTGTGCCGCCCCTTCATCCGCGAACCCCACCTGGCGGCGCGATGGCGGGACGGCGACCTCACACCGGCGAAGTGCATCTCCTGCAACAAGTGCCTGGACCTCATCGTCGATCGTGGGCTGGGCTGCATCTTCCACAAGGGGGCGAGGGGCCAGGCCCTCACGGACGCGTGAAGATGGGTTGTGACAATGATTGGTGCCCCCAACGGAATTCGAATCCGTGCCGCCGGCTTGAAAGGCCGAAAGTACCTGCAAAATAGGCACAAATGGCGTGCAATGGTGTGATTCTTCCACGAGGGCGAGCCTGACGAACAGGCACCAGAAGAGGCACCACGTGACTCTTGGCCGACGCGCACTAGGAGGTCCGGTATGTCGCGCCCCGCGGGCCTTGTCGTATGCTGGCGGGCAGACCACGTCCTGCGTCGTCCCTTGAGAAGGTGAGGCACATGTCGCAGCAGACACCAGCGCCAACATTCCGGCAACGTTGGCTGGCCCGGACGTCGTGGCTCGCCTTCCTTGCACACGACCTGGAGAAGGCCGTGCAGGCCCAGCGGATGGACAGCCTGGCCGAGGCCGGGGTGCCAGACGTCATCGCGCGCCGCCTGCCGAACCTGCCGCACACGCGGCGCTTCTGGTTCGGCCTCGCCGCTTTCGCCTTCGTGGCGCAGGTCACCGTCCACCGTTGGGCCCGCCGGGGAGGCCTCGGCCGGCATGCCCTGCGGCTCGTGCTCTGGCTGCGAGCCGCCAACGCAGCATGGCACGCCGGCCGGACGGTGGCTCAGCGACGTTACGCCCCCGGCTCCGGCCTGTCGCCCGCTACCCTGATCGCGGCCCTTCTGCTGCTGCGGTCCGTGAAGAAGAGATTCGAGCAGGCGGCTGATGCCACCGACTGATCAAACCGGTGCCAAGGGCCTCGCCCAAGCGGGGTCCTCCCGGTAGGAGCTGCGCCACGCGGAAGAACCCCGGCAGTGTCGCCGGGCGCATGGCACCGCCGGTGCCGCCGTGGCGGAGTTCGGAAGCTCGCGCTCAACGTCATGGCCAGGCTTGAAACGCAGACCGACCTTGAGATGCTCGCCGTGGTCGGCGGCCGCGAGCGCACGGCGGCCGAGTACCGCGAGCTCCTAGCCCAAGCCGGGTTCAGCCTTGCCCGCATCCTGCCGCTCGAGGGGCGATGCCCTGGTGTGTGATGGAGGGCGTGAAAGGGCCGTTGAGTGATCCGTTTGGCGGCTTCCCGCGCAAAGAGGCACCAAGGCAACCTCGACGTCGGACGGTTGCCGACGACAACAAAGTGCCGATGAGCAGGGAAAAAGAGTGGTGCCCCCAACGGAATTCGAATCCGTGCCGCCGGCTTGAAAGGCCGGTGTCCTAGGCCGCTAGACGATGGGGGCACGCTGTGCCGCCGCCGGATTATACCTGCTGCGCGAACGGGGCGGCGTCCCGAGGGGAAGCCGCCCCGTTCGCGCGCTCGTGCCACGCGCTCGCCGCTCGCTCTCGCGTCGCGTCCGTCAGGCGCGCTCGCCCGGCTCCGTCGCGTGCCGGACCGCCCTGTCCGGTGCGACGCCCCGCGGGGTCGCCAGCGCGTCGCTCAGCGCACTGGTCGCGCCGGCCACTCGGCGCCACACGCTCTTCCGCTCGTTCGTCGTCATCGTCGCTCACCTTCCCAGCATCTCGTTGCCGCGGCGCCGGCGCTGCCTGGCCTCACGCACCAGCCGTGCCCGATCCGCGTTGCGCTCTACCTGATCTCTGCGCTGTCTCATCAGATCCAGAAGCGTCATGTCGAACATCGCCGATCACCTCTCCGCTCGCTCTGCGTCCCTTGTGGTGGACCGGAAGCATCACCACTAAAGACATTATACCGGTTACGCGTCACTAGTAAACACCTTTTGGTGGTATAGTGCAAGCAGATTCTCGCGACAGGAGACGGGAGGTGGAGACGATGCCGACACAGTCGAAGGAGGCGCCCGGCGAGCTGGCCCTGGTCCGGGCGTTCGTGAACACGCGCGACATCGATCTCGACACAGAAGCGTTCTCGGATCCGGTGGCACTGAGCGCCTGGCTCGCCGCTCGCGGGCTGCTCGAGACGAGCACCGCGGCTCGCCCCGCAGACGTGCGGCGGGCCGTCGCCCTGCGCGAAGCCCTGCGCGAGCTGCTCCTGGGCAACAACGACGGCCGGAAGGTGCCGCCGGAGTCCGCACGGGTCCTCGAGGAGGTGGCATCCCGCGCGCGACTGCGGCTGCGCGTCGGCGCTGACGGGGTTGCGCATCTTGAGGCCGCGGGGAGCGGCGTCGACGCGGCCCTGGGCAGGCTCCTCGTCGTCGTCTACCGAGCGATGGAAACGGGCGTCTGGCCGCGGCTGAAAGCCTGCCGTAACGACACTTGTCAGTGGGCCTTCTACGACCACTCGAAGAACCGCTCGGGCCACTGGTGCTCGATGGCCGTCTGCGGCAGCCAGCACAAGGCGCGGCAATACCGTGCGCGGCGCAAGTCGGTCTGAGGGTCCTCGTCGAGGTGATCGGCGCCGCGCGGTCGACCGGCCGGCGACGCCGCGTCGCGGCTACTTCAGCAGCCAGGCGGCCTCCGGACCGGTCCCACCATCGAACCTTCTCGGCCTACTTCGGCCGTGCGGCCGCAGCCGCTTCGAAAAGCTTCTGCGGGATGTGGCAGTAGCCCTCGGGGTTCTTCTCCAGGTACTTCTGGTGGTAGTCCTCGGCGCGCGCGTAACTGGTGAGCGGACCACTCTCGACCGCAATGGGCTGCGTGTACATCTTCTGCAGCTGCGCCAGTGACTGCTCGATCACGGCTGCGTCGGCGCTGTCCGAGTAGTAGATGCCGGTGCGGTACTCGGTGCCGACGTCGTTGCCCTGCCTGTTGAGGGACGTGGGCTCGATGGCGTCGTAGAACAGGTCGAGCAGGAACGGCAACGGGGCCACGGTCGGGTCGTAGACGACCTTCACGGCCTCGGCGTATCCGCTGCCGTCGCCGTAGGTGGCCGAGGCGTTGGCGCCGTTCGCGTACCCGACCTCGGTATCGACGACACCATTCACGAGGCCGATGTACTTCTCCAGGCCCCAGAAGCATCCGCCGGCTACGTAGATGGTCTTCACGTCTTTGCCTGCGGAACCTGAGGGGGCGACCTGCTCGGTCGCGTCCGCAGGAGAGCCGGTGTCGGTCGGCTCCTGGGCGCAGCCGGCCAGCAGCAGCGCAAGCAAGATCGACACGGCGAACAGCACTACTGTCGAGTGGCGCGGACGAGACACGGCGCACCTCCTCTCCCGTGCATACCCACGAGCTTGGGCCGACAGCAGGCACGGGTCATTGATCGGTGGCATCGACAGGTCTTGTGGTGGGCAGTGGTCGTGGTGGGCCGCACAGGGATCGAACCTGTGACCTTGGGATTAAAAGTCCCCTGCTCTACCAACTGAGCTAGCGGCCCGCGGGGGGAGATTGTACCACCGGCACCGGCGCCGCCCTTCGGGACGCCATGTAAAGGTCACTTGACATGCTTCCGCGACTGCCCTACAGTGATGTCAAGGTCGCTTTACATGGGAGTCGCGTATGGACAATCTGGTCAAGGAGCTGCGCGGTGCGGCGGGCCTGCGACAGGAGGATCTCGCGCAGCAGGTCGGCGTGAGCCGGCAGACGATCATCTCCATCGAGAGCGGTCGCTACAACCCGTCGCTCGAGCTGGCGTGGAAGCTCTCGCGCAAGCTGGGCACGACCATCGAAGAGCTGTTCTGTTTTCAGGAGGCTGACTGACATGCGTACGGCGAAGACAACGATCCTCATCGCGGCGGTGCTGGCGCTGCCCTATCTCCTCATCGGGCTGTTCTCGGATGGTGCGTATGCGGACCGCCTGATCGGAGGCGGCATCTTTCTGCTCGTCGTGTCGGGAGTGGCGGCGGCGGTCATGGCCTGGCGAGGTCGCCGTATGGACGAGGCGCAGGACGAGCGCGAGGACTTCATCGTCGGCAAGGCCATGCGTTTCTCGTTCTGCGTGATGGCCGTGGCGGTTCAGGCCTACTGGGCGTGGCAGTTCGCCGCGGAGGGGAACGCCGGCGATACGTCCTTCTGGCTGCTCGTGGCGCTCTGGGGGTCGTTCGGCCTCGGCTACGTGTACAACGAGGTGCGGCACTGACGACGAGAGCGACTCTTACCTTAGACCTGAGGGTGAGGGTTTGCGACTAGTCGATGAGCAGCGGCTGTCGGACTGAACGGGGAACGATGAGCCTCTCGTGAAGCCTGAAGCAGCTTGAGGCAACTTGACGATTGCGTCCTGCCGGAAGGCGGGTAGGATTCCTTCACTCCTCATCGAGACGGTTCGCCGGATCGGGAGGAACGGCCGGGTGAGAGGCCCGGGAGACTTCTCGGAGAGACGGTTCGCCGGATCACCGAGAGGGGGTCAGGTGAAAGCCCTGACAGACTTCTCATCGAGAAGGTTCGCTGGATCGAGAGAGAAGCGTTCGGGTGAGAGGCCCGAAAGAGCCGCCGGTGCCGCAAGGTTCGGCGGCTCTTTTGCGTACGCAGTCGGACGAAGCCCACCTGGTCGTCGCGGGACGGAAACCCTTGACAGGCACGTTCGACTGACTAGCATTGGCGCCGTGTTCGCCCTGTGGTTCTCCCGGCAGCGCGGGAAGCAGTGGGGAGGTGATGGGATGGCGTGATGCAAGGGCCGGCCCGCGGAGACGGGGGGCCAGACTCCCCGCGCCGACCTGTGACGTCCGACTGCACGACTTCTCCCAAGGGGAACCCATGGCCGAAGATCTGGTCTTCGCACGCAAAGCCAGCGGCCTCGTACGCGGCCTCGACATGTGGGACGCGTTCGGCGCCGGCCTCATGACCTGTCAGCCCATCGCCACCCTGTGGCTCATGGTGGGCATCGCTCTCTCGCTCTATCCGACCGGCAACCTCCTCATCTCGATCGCTCTCGGCGCCATCACCGCCGGAATCGGCGCCCCCCTCGTGTGGGGCATCCTCAGCGGTTCGATGCCGCGCGCCGGCGGCGAATACGTTTACAACTCGCGCATCCTGCACCCGGCGATCGCGCTGGGCGCCGTCTTCTGCAACATCGTCGCCATCTTCTACTGGAACTGGTACATCGCCACGTGGCTCGGCGTGCCGGCGCTCCAGCTCTTCGCCCAGTACATGGGCTGGTGGAGCTTCGCCGACTGGTGTGCCTCCAACCCGGGCCTCGTCGTCCTCGGCCTGATCGCCGTGGTCGTCGGCTTCGTCTCGGTCGCCTTCGGCATGAAGAGCTACTCGAGGATCCAGAAGATCATGCTCATCCCCGCCATCGGCGGCGTGCTCGTGCTGATCGTCGCGCTCTTCCTCTCGAGCAAGGCCGACTTCATCCGCAACTGGAACGTGGTCGCCGTTCAGTACAAGTCGCTGGGATACGAGCAGTTCATCCAGGCGGCCGGGCCGCTGCCCGACTCCTGGAACTGGCGCGGCACGTTGGGTGCCTTCAGCGGCGTCTACGCCCTGTTCGTCTACAACTACGCGATCGCCTACCTCAGCGGGGAGGTCAAGCGTCCCGACAAGGCCCTGCTCGGCGCCAACGTCATGGCCGTGTGGGTGCCCATCATCCTCGGCTTCTTCACCGCGCTCGGCCTCTACCGGATCATGGCGTTCAACTTCCTGAGCGCCAGCGCGGCGCAGAGCTTCGGCGCCGGCGTGCCCGGCTACACGGCGCCGTACAACCCCGACTACCTGACGCTGACGTGGATCGCCAGCGGAAGGAGCGGCATCGTAGCTTGGGCCATCATCCTCTCGTTCATCGCCGTCATCTGGCTGGAGATCACCATCGCCATCCTCATCGTCGGTCGCGCCTGGCTGGCCTGGGGCCTCGACCGCATGGGCCCCAAGTGGTTCACGGACGTGAGCGCTCAGTACGCGCAGCCGTTCAAGAACATGTTGGTCACGGCGATCATCTTCGCGGTCGGTGTGGTCGTCATGGTGCTCTGGCTCAGCAGCTCCCTGGCCGGACTCGTCGGCGGCGGTCTGCAGTTCGCCTCGGTGTTCCTGGTGACCGGCATCTCGGCGCTGGTCTTCCCGTACCGCAAGAGCGTGCGCGGCATCTGGGAGGCGTCGCCCTACCACACCTGGAAGATCCTCGGCATCCCGGTGGTGTCCATCGGGGCGGTACTGTACCTCACGTTCATCATCGCGATGCTGTACTACTCGTTCGTCGAGCCCACCACGCGCTTGACCACGGGCAAGAGCATGTTCCTGTTCGTGGGGTCGTGGGTCGCCGGCATTCTCTGGTACTTCTACTGGAAGGCCCGCAGCAAGAAGCAGGGTGTCGACGTCCGCGTGACCTTCGGCGAGCTGCCGCCGGAGTGACGCCGGCCTGCTGCCGGATCGACCTCGGCCGGGCGGGCCCTGGGCCCGCCCGGCCGAGCTTTCACCGATCGCTCGTCCACCCGCCGGCGCGTCCGCGTCGAGCGCGCGCCGGCGCCGATGACGCAGGCACGGGCGCGCCGAGAGGCTCGCCGCACGGATCCGAGGAGGAGACATGAGCCAGGCCCTTCGATCGGCGTTCGAGGAGCGCGTGGTGGCCGCCGTCCGGGAGGGCGAGCAGGAGCTCGTAGGGCTCGTGTCAGACCTCGTCGCCTTCGACACGACGGCGCGCAACGTGGGCGATCCGCCGCGTCAGGAGGCGGAGCTGCAGGAGTACCTCCGGCTCCGCCTCGCAGCGCTCTGCGCCGAGACGGACGTGTGGGAGCCGGAGCCGACCGGCTCCGGCAACCGGGTCGTGCCCGACGGGCTCGACTTCGTGGGGCGGCCGCAGCTCGCCGCGCGGCTGCGCGGCGCGGGCGGCGGCCGCTCTCTCCTCCTCAACGGGCACATCGACGCGGTCTCGGCCGAGCCGTTCAGTCACTGGACCAGCCACCCGCACACGCCGGAGGTCCGCGACGGCCTTCTCTACGGTCGCGGCAGCTGCGACATGAAGGGAGGCATCGCCGGCATGCTGTTCGCGCTCGAGACGGTGACCCGCTTGGGCGCCCGTCTGGCCGGCGACGTCGTCTTCTGCACGGACACCGATGAGGAATCGAGCGGCGCCGGCGCTTACGCGTGCGCCGCCCGCGGCGTGCGCGCCGACGCCGGCCTGTGCGCTGAGCCCACCGGCTTCGACGTCTGGGTCGCCTGCCGAGGCGGCGTGAACCCGACCGTGCGCACCATCGGCCGCACCGGCCACGCGGAGATGCATCACCCGCACTGGCGCGACGGCGGGCCGGTCAACGCCATCGAGAAGATGGAGATCGTCCTCGCGAGCCTGCGTGCGCTGCGCGAGGACTGGAGCCGGCGCCCCGAACACCGGCACCCGTACCTGCATGTGCCGGACGTGCTGCCCACGGTGATCAAGGGCGGCGAGTGGATGGTGACCTACCCCTCCTCCTGCGAGGCCGTCCTCTCGGTGCAGTACATGCCGGGCCGCGTCCGCGGAGACCGGGGGGGCCAGGAAGTCTTCGACGAGGTCGAAGCGTTCGTCCGGGCGGCCACGGACGAGGACGACTGGCTGGCCGAGCACCCGCCGGAGTGGGACTGGCCCTGCGACATCGTGCCGGCCGAGGTCCCTGACGACCATCCGATCGTCGCCGCCGCGCTCGCCGCCGCGGACGACGTGGGTCGCTCCGGCACGATCGCCGGCCTCGACTCGTGGCACGACGCCGCCGTCTTCACCCGGGTGGCCGGCACTCCGACGGTCTCGTTCGGGCCCGGCGATCTCGCCCGGGCGCACACGATCGACGAGTGCGTGCCCGTGGGCGACCTCGTCGATCACGCCGCCGCCGTCGCCCTGCTGCTGCTGCGCTGGTGCGGCGTCGCGGAGTAGGGACCCCGCTGCCTCGCAGGCGGCGCGTTCAGGCGCCCCGCGAGGGCCAGTCCTGACGGAGCAGCGCGAACTGCACCTGGTCGTCGCGGGGCGGGAGGCTGCCGTCCGAGGACGGCACGACCCGCCCCACGCGGCTCTTGCCCGCCTCCGGCGGGAGGAAGCCGCGCAGCAGGCACTCGTGCGTGAAGCCGAGCCTGCCGGCCAGCGCCTGCGACGCCTCGTTGCCGGGGTAGGTGAGCAGCTCGAGGCGCTCGACGCCGACCTCGGCGAACGCCCAGTCGACGACGAGGCGCGCCGCCGCCAGGGCGACGCCCGTGCGGCGCGCCTCTCGCTTCACCCAGTAGCCGATCTCCGCCGCCTGCCGGTCGGCGAAGAGGTCGAGGCTGACGCTGCCGAGGAGCTCGCCGGTCTCGGCGTCGGCGACCGCGAGGCGGGCGCGCTCGCCGAGCAGCAGGCGATGCCTGGACTCGGCGACGAACTCCCGGGCGTCGCCCAGGCTGTACGGGGTCGGCACAAGGTGGATCCAGTGCGCGACGTCGGGGTCGTCGCAGGCCGCCTGGACGGCCGCGGCGTCGTCCGGCTCGAAGGGCCGGACGACCACGCGGCCGTCGGTGAGCCGCGGCCAGCCGAGGGCGAGCGGCGAGAGCGCGCCGGCGGCATCCGCGGCCGAGTCGCGCCGCCACGGCCGCGGGTCGTCCGGCAGTCAGGGCGTGCAGCACGTCGTCGACGCGCTCGCCGCCGACGACGTCGTTGCCGCGCAGCACTCCCTCGAAGCGATAGCCGCAGGCAGCGATGGTGCGCCGTGAGCCCACGTTGCGCGTGTCGGCGCGGATCCGCAGCCGGCCCAGATCCAGGTCGTCGAAGGCCCAGTCGGTGAGCAGCGCGACGCAGGCCGCGGCGATGCCCTGGCGCCGGCGGTCGCGGTGCACCAAGTAGCCGATCTCGCCGCTCTCCTTCTCCTCGTCGATGCGCAGGCCGCACGACCCCACGAGGCTGCGGGTTGACCGGGTCCTCGGCGGCGTAGTTGGCCCAGCGGTCCTCGCGCCACTTGCGCGCCGCGTCGCCGACCCACACCTCGCCGTCGGCGACGGTGTACGGGTGCGGCATGAGCGGCATCCAGCGGCTGACGCTCTCGTCGTCGCACATGGCGGCGACGCCGGCGGCGTCCCTGAGTCGCCACGGCCGGAGGGCGACGCCGTCGCCGGCGAGCACCGGCAACCTGTGGGTCTGTGAGAGGTCTCTCATCGGCGTCTCCGCGAACGGGTGAGGGGCGGGGCGGCCTTGCCGCGCCTCCCCGCACCTCACCCGAGCTCGCCGCTAGTGCAGGAAGTGGCGGCGGCCGGTGAACACCATCGCCGCGTCACGCTTGTCGCACGCCTCCACGGCGGTCTCGTCGCCCTTGGAGCCCCCGGGCTGCATGAACGCCGTCACGCCGTTGTCGATGGCCAGGTCGACGGCGTCGGGGAACGGGAAGAAGGCATCCGAGCCGACGACCGCGCCCTCGAGGTCGGTGCGCGCCTTCTCGATCGCGACCTTGGTGCTGTCGACGCGGCTCATCTGGCCGGCGCCGACGCCGAGCGTGGCGAGGTCGCGGGCGATCACGATGGCGTTGCTCTTGACGTGCTTGGCGACCCGGAAGGCGAAGATGAGGTCGCCCCACTCGCGCTCGTTCGGGTGGCGGGCTCGTGGCCACCGTCATCTCGTCGCGCTCCTCGATGTCGCCGTCCTTGTCCTGGACGAGGATGCCGCCGGTGACGCGCTTGTAGTCGAACTCGCCGGGGTTGGCATGGCGGCGCTCATCGTTGCGCAGGATGCGGATGTCGGCCTTGCGCGTGAGGATCTCGAGCGCCTCGTCGTCGTAGGCGGGCGCGAACAGCACCTCGACGAAGAGGTCGGCGAGGCGCTCGGCGAGCGCCACGTCCACGGTGCGGTTGACGGCGATCACGCTGCCGAAGGCGCTCACGGGATCGCAGGCGAACGCCTTGTCGTAGGCGGCCGCCAGGTTCTCGGCGAGCGCGCAGCCGCACGGGTTGTTGTGCTTGATGAGCGTCACGCACGGCAGCGTGAACTCGTCGCAGATGCCGCGCGCCGCGTTGAGGTCGTAGAGGTTGTTGAAGCCGAGCTGCTTGCCGTGCAGCTGCGTCACCTGCGAGAGCAGGTGCTGGCGCAGTCCGACCTCGGCGTAGTAGGCGGCGCGCTGGTGCGGGTTCTCGCCGTACTTGAGCTCGAGGACCTTGTGGTAGTCGCGCATCACGTAGTCGGGGAAGTCGCCCTCGGTCTCGCTGAACCAGTTGGCGATGACGAAGTCGTAGTGCGCCGTGCGGTGGAAGGCCTTGGTGGCGAGCTCCCTGAGCGTGTCGTAGCCGAGCTCGCCCGATTCCTTGAGCTCGCCGAGGACCGCGTCGTAGTCCTCGTGGCTGGTGACCACGGCGACGCCGGCGTGGTTCTTGGCGGCGGCGCGGATCATGCTGGGGCCGCCGATGTCGATGTTCTCGATCACGACCTCGTCCTCGACCCCGCGCCGGCCGGCGACCTCCTCGAACGGGTAGAGGCTGCAGACGACCATGTCGATCGGCTCGATGCCGTGCTCCTTGATGGTCGCCATGTGCTCGGGCACGTCGCGCCGGGCGAGCACTCCCGCCATGAGCTTGGGGTGCATCGTCTTGACGCGGCCGTCGAGCATCTCGGGGAACCCGGTGACCTCTTCGACCAGGGTGACCGGGATGCCGGAGTCCTTGAGCAGCTTGGCCGTGCCGCCGGTCGAGATGACGGTGACGCCCATGTCGGTGAGGCCTTTGGCGAACGACTCGACGCCACTCTTGTCGAACACGGAGATAAGAGCTCGCTGGACCTTCACTGTCACGCTCCTTTGGACGGGCTACCCCGGGGCGGCGCGGTGCTTGACGCGCACGCCGGTCCCCCCTCGGGCCAAGCCTACTAGAAAGGCGGCACGCGGTGAATGGCCCTTTTGGCAGACGTCGGCGCGGAGGTTCGGCTGACGCGGGAGGAGGCGGGCGGAGGGGGCGGCGCGGCGCGAGCCGTCAGGCGAACCGCGCCGCCGCCAGCAGCTGCTCGGCCTCGACCGCGCCGCGCACGCAGCAGCCTTCGGCGTGGTCGTCGACGATGCCGGCCGCCTGCATGAGCGAGTAGGCGGTCGTCGGTCCGACGAAGCGGAAGCCGCGCTTCTTGAGCTCCCTGGCCATGGCGGCGGACTCGGGGCTCGCGGCGACGAAGTCGCTCCGCGAGCGCGGCGCCGGCCGCGTCTCCGGCCGGAAGCGCCAGAGCAACGCCGCCAGCGACCCGTGCTCTTCGATCGCGGGCAGGGCGGCGCGGGCGTTGACGATGGCGGCCTCGATCTTGAGCCGGTTGCGCACGATGCCGGCGTCCGCGAGCAGACGCTCGCGGTCGGCGTCGCCGAACGCCGCGACGGCGGCGACGTCGAAGCCCGCGAACGCCGCCCGGAACGCCGGCCGCTTGCGCAGGATCGTGAGCCACGACAGACCGGACTGGAACGCCTCGAGGGTGAGGCGCTCGAACAGGCCGTCGTCGGTGAGGACGGGCCGCCCCCACTCCTCGTCGTGGTAGGCGACGTACTCCGGCGCGCCGCCGACGGCCCAGAAGCAGCGCGGCCGGCCGTCGGGACCGGCCGCGAGGGCGTCGCCCGGCGTCATGAGGCTAGCTCAGCTTGCCCTTGGCCTTGTCCAGGAGCGCGTTGGCCTCCTTCTGGGCCCTGTCGAGCAGCTCGGCGCCTTCCTTCATCGCCTTCTCGAGCAGGTCCGGACCTTCCTTCTTGGCCCGCTCGATCAGCGCGAGCGCATCCTTCTTTGCCTTCTCGAGGATCTCGGCCGCGTCAGCCTTGGCCTTGTCGGTCGTGGGCTTGGCCTTGTCGCTCAACTCACCGGCCTTCACCTTGGCCTTTCCCCCGAGGTCGCTGGCCGTCGCCTTGGCCTTGTCCAGCGCCGGTCCCGACTTCTCTTTGGCGTCCGCAGCCGCCTGCTTGGCCTTGACGGTGGCGTCGTCCGCCATCTGCTTTGCCTTGTCCGTGAATCCCATGCCGACCTCCCGGTTCGTACTACCTGGGGCACAACCTACCCGGAGTGTACCGCCGGCGACCGTCGTTCAAGCGCCGACGCGTGCTGAGGGCGGGGAAGTCGCGCGGCGCGGTGGGGAGCGGCGCGCTCCGCGCGCCCGGTGAGCCGCGCCGGCATCGCTCCGCCGCCGCTGCCGAAGCGGTCGAGGACCGCCTCCAGCAGCGGCAGGAAGCGGTGCACCTGGCCGCTGCGGATCGCCCAGTCCCACATCGGCTCGAGCTTCTTCCAGCCGCTCGTGTACGCGAGGTGACGCGCGTGCTCGCGCAGGTCGCCGTGCGCGAAGGACGCGCGCCAGATGTTGTGCCAGCGGTAGAACTCCCGGTAGGCGCCCCAGTAGCCGGACTCGAGCTCCTCCGCCGTCATGCGCGCCGGCGTGAACACGGCGTGGCGGGTATCGTAGCGGTCCCAGTCGCGGCTCGTGACGCGGCCCTCGGCCGCGAGCCGCCGCTCGAGCCGGGTGCCGGGATACGGCGTCATGATGTGGAAAGTCGCCGTCTCGATCCCCCGGCGCACGGCCCACTCCACGGTGCGCGGGAAGACGGACGCGTCGTCCGCGTCCATGCCGAAGACGAACGCGCCGTTGACCATCACCCCGAGGTCGTGGAGGCGGCGGACGGCGGCGTCGTAGGGCGGCGCGCCGGAGGCCCCGCCGCCGGCCAGGTTCTGCGTCTTGCCGGCGCCGAGCAGGTTGGCCTCGCTCAGTGTCTCGAAGCCGATGAAGAGGCTGCGCAGCCCGCTCTCCACGGCCTTCTCGAGGAGGCCGGGGCGTAGTACCGCCTGCACCGTCCCGGCCGCCTGCCACAGGCGGCCCATCCCCTTGAGCCCGTCGAAGAGCGCCTCGGCGAACGGCGGGCTGCCGAAGAGGTTGTCGTCGAGGAAGTAGAGGTGACGCCCGGGGAGGCGGTCTATCTCGGCGAGCGCATCGTCGACCGCCTGCACGTAGAAGGACCTGCCGCCGCGGAAGAACGCCTCCTTGTAGCAGAAGTCGCAGAGGTGCGGGCAGCCGCGGCTGACGACCAGGGAGTTGGGCACGAGGTAGCGCTCGCGCTTGATGAGGTCGCGGCGCGCCGGCGGCATGCCGGCGAGCGTCCGCTCGGTGGAGCGGTACAGCGGCTTGGGCCGGCCGGCGCGGAAGTCGCGCAAGAACGCCGGCCAGGTGTCCTCGCCCGGCCCGCAGAACACGCTGTCGGCGTGCCGGGCGGCCTCCTCCGGCAGGCTCGTCGGGTGCAGGCCGCCGAGGCAGACGTAGGCGCCCCTGGCGCGGTAGTGGTCGGCGTAGCGGTAGGCGCGCCCGGCCGAGGTGATGTACGCCTCGATGACGACGAGGTCGGGCTCGTCGTCGAGGCGCAGCGTCTCCACGTGCTCGTCCTGCAGGTCGATCTCGTCGTCCGGGTCCAGGTAGCCGGCCAGGGTGGCGAGGCCGAGCGGCGGGAACAGCGAGTACTTGATCGAGCGCCAGTAGCGGCTGTCCGCGGCCGTCTTGGCCGGGCTGATCATCTTGACGCGCAGGGGCCGCCCGCCGGCGCCCTTCACGGTCTCACCCCCGGCTGGGCGGCGAAGTGGGCGAGCAGCACGTCGAGCCCGGTCTCGAACTCGCCCGGCCGGTCCCACACGGCGAGCCGCATGCCGACCTGCATCATGCTGGGGTAGTCGGCCCAGTGGCCGACGAGCTGGGCGACGATCTCGGTGGTCTGTACCTCGTCGCCCAGCATGCGCGCGTAGCCCAGGCCCAGCGTGTACGCGCCGAGCACGTGGTACACGGTCGCGGCGCGGTCCTCGGTGAAGCCGGCGCCCAGCAGCGTGCCCATCAGCTCCTCCATCCAGCTGCGGCCGCTGGGCGTGCGCACCACGGCCGCCGAGATGAGCGGCAGGGCGCGCGGGTGCGCCTCGGTGAGCGCGTGCAGACCCATGAACAGCTGGCGCACGCGGCTCCGCCAGCGCGGGTCCGGCGGCGAGGCTCCGAGCGCCGCCGCGGCGATCGACTCGCCCACGGCGTCGAGGATCGCCTGCTTGCTCGCGAAGTGGTGGTAGAGGCTCATCGGCTTGACGCCGGCCTCGGTGGCCAGACGGCGCATGTTGAGTGCCTCGAGGCCGTCCTCGTCGATGATCCCGAGGGCGAGGGCGACGATCCGCGGCCGCGTCAGGGCGGCGCGCCTGGGCGTGGTGTCTTCGGCGACGGGCATGGCGGCCTCCTGTGGGGTGCCGGAACCGTACTGCGTAAGGCTTACAAAGTACGGTACGGGTGCCGGGCGGGGGACGTCAACGTACGGGCGTAAGGGCGAACGGGCGCGGGCGGCCTGCTCCGTGCCAACGGCTGGTGCTGACGGCGGCGGAGGCAGGGTCGGGGACGCGTGATGCGGACTGGTCTTTGATGCTGTATACGACATCAAAGACCAGTCGCCGCACCCCTTGGCCCGCCTGGGCGGACCGCGATGGGCGTGGCTACCAGCTGGGCGTCGCGCGCGCGGCCCAGCGGCCGTCCGCGCGCGTCACCTCCACCGGCACGCCGAAGCAGGCGCTGAGCGGCCCGGCGGCGAGGACGTCGGGCGCGGCGCCGCAGGCGACCGCGCGCCCGCCGCGGAGCAGCAGCGCGTGCGTGATCGTCGGCGGCAGCTCCTCGAGGTGGTGCGTCACGAGGACGACGGCCGGGGCCGGCTGCCCGCCGGCGAGCCTGGCGAGCGCCGCGAGCAGCGCCTCCCGGCCGGGCAGGTCCAGGCCGTCGGCCGGCTCGTCGAGCAGCAGCAGCGGCGGGCGGCGCATGAGGGCTCGCGCGATGAGGATGCGCCGCCGCTCTCCCTGCGAGCACGAGGCGAAGGTGTGCGCGCCGACGGCGGCGCAGCCGACCTGCGCGAGCAGCTGCGCCGCGCGCTGCCGCGCCGCGTCGTCGACGCGCTCCTGCAGGACCTGGATGGTCCCGGTCGCGCCGGTGAGTACGACCTCGAGCGCGGTCCGCCGCGGCGAGAACGCCTCCTCGGTCTTCACGTCCACGTGGCCGATGCGCTCGCGCAGGCGGCGCAGGTCGACGCGGCCGACGGTCTCTCCGAGGATGACGACCTCGCCGCGGCTGGGGTGCCGCATGCCCGCGGCGACGTCGAGCAGCGTCGACTTGCCGGCGCCGTTCGGCCCCAGCACGGCCCACTGCTCGCCGGGTCCGACCGACCACGAGACGTCGCCGAGGATGGAGTGGCGCTGACGCGAGCGTTCGTCCCACTCCCAGACGATGACGCCGGCGAGGCGCAGGGCGGGGGATGAACGGCGGCGGAGTCGGGACGGCCGGCGGGGCGTGGTGGCGGCAGCGCGGCCCGGATCAGCCGAGGCGCGCGGCCTGCTCGCCGCGGACGCTCCGCCGCGCGGCGGACGGAGGCCTCGGCGAGCGCCTCGCGCGCTTCCGCGACGATGCCCACGGTCGCGCGCGCCCTGCCGCGCGGGCGCTCGTCCTTCCTGGGCTGCGGCCAGGCGCGGACGGCGGCCTCGACTCCGTCCCGGCCGCCGGCCGCGAACGCCCGC
>CAWEHE010000005.1:0-61097 GCA_963808735.1 uncultured Thermoleophilia bacterium
AGACGGTGCGCCGCGCCGCCGCCGGCATCAAGCCCGGCGAGCCCGCCTGACCTCCGCGCCCGCCCCCCGGGGGTCGGTCAAGCTCGTCACAGCGCCATCCCGCCGGGGGGCGGGGGTACTCTCTTCGGGACCGGTACCGTCGGCATGTACGTCCAAGCGCACAAATGTGCTCTTGGATGAATGTCTGGATGTGCGTGTCCGTGCACTATCCCTGGTTGAGTCCCGTAATGTGGTGTAAGTCCTGAAGGAGCAGCCCCGGGTAGAGAGACGGCCACCGTGGGCTGCACAATCGTCGGAACCGTTGCAGGGAAACGACGAGAGGAGCACCACGATGGCCGAGAAGAGCATGAGCCTCGACGAGCTCGTGCGCAAGCTCATGGGCGATGAGCACGCCGACGTGCTGCGCGAGACGCTCGCCTGGTTCGTGCGCGAGCTCATGGAGGCCGAGGTCGCGGCGCAGATCGGCGCCGGCCTGCCACGAGAAGAGCGCCGGAGCGCGTCACGCACCGCAACGGCTACCGCGAGCGCAGCTGGCAGACCCGCGCCGGCGAGATCGAGCTCGCGATCCCGCGGCTGCGCACCGGCAGCTACTTCCCCAGCTTCCTCGAGCCGCGCACGCGCGCTCAGAGCAGGCGCTGGTCGCGGTCGTCCAGGAGGCCTACGTGAACGGCGTCAGCACGCGCAAGGTCGAGCGCCTCGTCACCCAGCTCGGCCTCGCGGGCATGAGCAAGAGCGCCGTCAGCCGCCTCTGCGCGGGCCTCGACGAGCAGGTGCGCCTCTTCCGCGAGCGCCCGCTCGAGGGCGCGCTACCCCTACCTCTGGCTGGACGCCAAGGTGGAGCGCGTGCGCGAGCCCGGCGGCGTGCGCCACAAGGCGCTGGTGGTCGCCTACGGCGTGCACGAGACGGGCCGCCGCGAGGTCATCGGCATCGACGTCGGCGAGGCCGAGACCGAGGCCTTCTGGCGCGAGTTCCTGCGCTCCCTGCGGGCCCGCGGCCTGGCCGGCGTGCAGCTCTGCGTCTCCGACGCCCACGAGGGCCTGAAGAAGCGCGATCGCCAAGGTGCTCGGCTGCCCCTGGCAGCGCTGCACCGTGCACTTCCTCCGCGACATGCTCGGCCACTGCGCGCAAGGCCAGCAGCCGATGGTCGCGGCGGCCATCCGCCAGATCTTCGCCGCCGAGGACGCCGCCGAGGCGCGCGAGCGGCTCGGCCGGCGTGGTCGCCGGCCCTGGAGCGAGCGGCGCCCAAGGTGGCGCGCTGCTGCTCGAGGCCGCCGAGGAGGAGCTGCTCGCCTTCATGGCCTTCCCGCGCCGAGCACTGGACGAAGCTGCGCTCGACCAACCCCCTGGAGCGCGTGAACCGCGAGATCGGCGCGCCGCAGCGACGTGGTCGGCATCTACCCCAACGACGCCGCCCTCATCCGCCTCGCCGGGGCGCTGCTCATCGAGCAGAACGACGAGTGGCTCGTGGGCCGCGCTACCTCTCGGAGGAGTCGCTCGCAGGCGGTGCTCGCCAGGCCGGCGGACGCCGGTCGGGGTCGTGGAGGTGAGCGCGCTACCGGCGGCCTGAGAACGAGACCATCCCGACGACGGACTTACACCACACATCGGGACTTGACCCTATCCCTCGTGCCGGAGGGCGCGCGGCCGACGCAGGCCGGGCCGTCACGCGGGCTCGGGCCGTCACGCGTCGAGGTGCGCGCGGACGGCGAGCACGAGCTCGGGTAGCACCTCGCCGCCGGGCCCCCGCAGGAAGAGATCGCAGCTGCGGGCCAGCGCGTCCCACTGCGGATTGACGTCGATGACCGTCGCGCCGGCCTCCCTGGCGATCAGCGGGACTGCCGCGGCGGGGTAGACCACGCCGGACGTGCCGACGATCAGCATCACGTCGCAGCTCGGCGCTCAGCCGCTGGGCGGCGTTCAGCGCGTCCGGCGGCAGGCCCTCGCCGAACCACACGACCTCCGGCCGCAGGTAGTCGCCGCACTCGGGGCAGCGCGGCGGCTTCTCCTCCTGGCCGGAGATGTCGTCCCAGGTGAAGCCGCGGTGGCGGCCGTCGATGCAGCGGAAGCTGTGCATGGTGCCGTGCAGCTCGATGACGTGCGAGGAGCCGGCGCGCTGGTGCAGTCCATCGATGTTCTGCGTGACGACGACGACCTTCGGCAGCAGCTTCTCGAGCTCCGCGATGGCCAGGTGCCCGGCGTTGGGCTCGGCTGCGGCGGCGACGCCGAAGCGGTGTTCGTACCAGCTCCACACGAAGGCCGGGTCCCTGCGGTACGCCTCGGGAGTGGCCAGCTCCATCGGGTCGTACTTCGCCCAGAGGCCCGTCTCGGGCTCCCGGAAGGTCGCGATGCCGGACTCCTTGCTCACGCCGGCTCCCGTGAACACCACGAGCCGGGTAGAGCGCGCGACGGCGCGAGCCGCGCTCTGCAGCGTGTCGTCGGGATGAGGGTCGTCGGGATGGTCGCCGTTCGTTCACGGGGCCTCCGCGGACGTATGCTGGGGTCGCCCCGGATTGTACGCCAGCCGCTGGGGGGAGAGACCGTCACATGGACGAGCACGACATGGATACGACGGGACCGCAGGAGCCGGCGGGCGAAGCCGGCCCGGCGGTCACGCCGCAGCAGAGCACGACGAGCGGCGGCGGACTGCGCCTTCTCGCCGCCGCCGTCACCCTGCCGTGGCTGTTCCTCTACGGCATCACCGGCGCCTGGGCGGTCGCGCGCGGCGCCAGCGCCTTCTCCGCCGGTCACAAGACCATCGACGCCGGCTACACGCGCTTCGTCACTCCGACGGAGCTCATGTACGTCGGGGCGCTGCTCCTGGCCGGATTCGGCGTCATGCTCGCCTGCGCCCTGCTCCTGATCTTCGCGGCGCGCTCGGCCACAGCCTGGTTGCCGCTGCTGCTCGTGGCCGCGGGGCTCACGGCCGGGTCGATCTGGGCCGCCGTGAGCGGCGACCTGCATCCCGGCCTCTGGGTCCTTCTCTTCTTCGGGCTCGCCTACGTCACCGTCGTCGCACTCGCGCGCGTCGTCCAGGTGACGCGTGCCGCCCGGCGTGGGAGAATCGCGCCACCATGAGCACCAGCATCTTCGTCGGTCACGCCAAGCCGCCCGCCAACACCGTCAGCGGCCAGATGTACACGATCCTCAGCGTGGTGTGCGAGGTCGAGATGGACACCGGCGTCATCGTCGCCGCCGAGTTCACCGTGGCGACCGAGCTCGCCAAGGCCTACCTCAACCGCGTCCTCTCGGGGCGCAACCTCACGACCGACGAGGACGCCATCGTCGCCGAGCTCGAGCGCTGCTACTTCTCGGGCACGCAGAAGGCGATCATCCAGTCGTTCCGCGACATGGCCAAGCGGTACCGCGCCCAGCTGGGCGCGAGCCGGCCGGATGCGCCGGCGGAGCCGGCCCCGCCGGCCGGCTGACACGCTCATCCCGGGCGGCCGCCGCGCCCACCGGGGCGCCCGGCCGCGCCGCGTACGTCGTGCGCGCCGGCAGGCCCTCCAGGCCCGGCCCATCGGCCCGCTTCGTCCTTCCGGCACGTTGTCGCCCCAGCGGGCGGATGCTAGCGTTCGGTGTTCAAGCACAGATTCGCCACGAGTCCACGCATCGTCGCGACCCGGCGGCCCGTCTCCGCCGGTCACAAGGGAGGGCACATGCCGGACGAGACCACCCAGGGCGCAGAGAACGGCGCGGAGAGTCAGCCCGAGGGCCATCAGCCCACCGTCGAGGAGCTCAAGGCCAAGGCCTACCAGCCCATGGAGGACGCCAAGGTCCTCCACCCGTTCTACCGCGGCAAGATCGAGACCACCCTCAAATGCTGCATCCGCGACTTCCAGGACTTCGGCATCTGGTACACCCCCGGCGTGTCGGCCCCGTGCCTCGAGATCAAGGACGACCCCGAGAAGGTCTACGAGTACACCAACAAGTGGAACACGGTGGCGGTGATCAGCGACGGCACCCGCGTGCTCGGCATGGGCGACATCGGCCCCAAGGCCGGCATGCCGGTGATGGAGGGCAAGAGCCTGCTCTACAAGTACCTCGGCGGCGTCGACGGGTTCCCGCTCATGGTCGACACCAAGGACCCGGACAAACTCATCGAGTTCGTGCGACTCGTGCAGCCGGGGCTGGGCGGGGTGAACCTCGAAGACATCGCCCAGCCCAAGTGCTTCCGCATCCTCGACACCCTGCGCGAGGAGTGCGAGATCCCCGTCTGGCACGACGACCAGCAGGGCACCGCGTGCGTGACGCTCGCCGGCCTCATCAACGCCCTCAAGGTGGTCGGCCGGCGCATCGACGACGTCGAGATCGCCTTCATCGGCTCGGGCGCCGCCAACGTCGCCATCAGCCGCCTGATCTTCAGCTACGGCGCCGACCCGGCCAAGTGCCGCATCGTCGACAGCAAGGGCATCCTGCACAAGGGTCGCTCCGACGTCGAGGCGGTCAAGGACGAGTGGGTCGACAAGTGGAAGTACTGCCAGATCACCAACGCTGAGGGCCGCACCGGCAGCATCGAGGATGCGCTGAGGGGCGCGCACGTCTGCATCGCGCTCAGCAAGCAGGGCCCGGACACGATCGAGAAGGACTGGATCCGCGGCATGGCGCCGGACCCGGTCGTCTTCCTCTGCGCCAATCCGATCCCCGAGATGTGGCCCTGGGACGCCAAGGAGGCCGGCGCCGCCGTCGTGGCCACCGGCCGCAGCGACTTCCCCAATCAGGTCAACAACTCGGTCGGCTTCCCCGGCATCTTCCGCGGCACGCTCGACGTGCGCGCCAAGACGATCACCGACGAGATGTGCATCGCCGCGGCCGAGGAGCTCGCCAAGGTCGCAGAGGACAAGGGCCTCTCCGCCGACTACATCATGCCGACCATGGACGACTGGGAGGTGTTCCCGCGCGAGGCCGCGGCGGTGGCGATGAAGGCCATCGAGCAGGGCATCGCGCTGCGCACCGACCTCACCTTCGAGCAGGAGATCGAGGAGGCCACGGCGATCATCGCCCGCGCCCGCGGCCTCGTGCAGGACCAGATGGCGCTCGGGTACATCCCGATGCCCGAGGGCAGCCGCGCGCCGGCGCCGACCAAGGCGGCGGCGAAGGCCGTCGCCCGCGGCTACGGTGACTACGCCGGTGAGATGGCCGACAAGGCCCTCGACGCGCTCGGCCCGGCCGCCGAGAAGTTCAGCGCGGCGACGGCGGCCGCCATCGACAAGGCGACCGACGCCATCAAGAAGGCGATGAAGAAGGACGACGGCGTCACCGACGCCGAGGTCGTCGACGAGGAGCCGGCGCCCTGGAAGCCGCCGGCCGAAGACCCGGAGCCTCCGGCCGACGCCGCGGCGCCTGCCGAGCCGGAGGCGCCCGCCGGCGCGAAGAAGGACGAGTAGGAGAAGCGGGCGGGGCGGCTCTTCCGGCCGCCCCGCCCGCTCGCCGAACGGGCTTGGGGGGTCCTGTGAAGACGTGTCCGAACTGCCAGAGCCAGGTCAACGAGGCGGCGACCGGTTGTCCCGAGTGCGGCGCGCGCTGGGCCGATGACGGCGCGTATCTCGGTCCACCGCCGGACTCCCCGGCCTACACACCGGTCGAGCAGCCCACGACGGTGGCCGCCATGACCCCGGACCAGCTTGGCGCCCTGATCTTCAGGAAGGCGTTCTGGGGGGCCGTGCTCGCGATCGTCGCCGTGACGCTCACGTTCTGGCTCCTGGCGATCTCCATCGGCGGGTGTGTCGCGGGCATCGACTGAGACCAGCCCGGCGTATCGAGAAGGGGGGAGGCGCTATGGTGAGGGAGCTCGACGTCGCGGCGGTCACCGAGGCCGTGAGGGACCTGTGCATCACCGCCAACTACGACCTGCCGGTCGACGTGTACGAGGCGCTCGTAGCCGCGCAGCGCACCGAGGAGTCGCCGGTCGGCCGCGAGGTGCTGGCGCAGCTGGTCGAGAACGCCGACATCGCCGCCGCCGACCGCGTGCCGATCTGCCAGGACACCGGCTTCGCCGTGATCTTCGCCGAGGTCGGGCAGGACGTGTCACCTCACCGGCGGCGACTTCGAGGAGGCCGTCCACGAGGGCGTGCGGCAGGGCTACGGCGACGGCTACCTGCGCAAGTCCGTCGCCGAGGAGCCGGGGCACGCCCGGCGCAACACCAAGGACAACACGCCGGCCATCATCCACACGAGCATCGTGCCCGGTGACCAGGTGTGCCTGACGATGATGGCCAAGGGCGGCGGCGCCGAGAACATGAGCACGCTGAGCATGCTCAAGCCGGCGCAGGGCTGGGCCGGCATGGTCGACGCCGTCGTCGAGACCGTCAGCCGCGCCGGCTCCAATCCGTGCCCGCCGGTGATCATCGGCGTCGGCATCGGGGGCACCATCGAGAAGGTCACGCTGCTCGCCAAGAAGGCGCTGCTGCGCGACGTCGGCAGCACACATCCGGACCCGCGGATCGCCGAGATGGAGGACGAGCTGCTCGAGAAGATCAACGACCTCGGCATCGGCCCGCAGGGCCTCGGCGGCCGGACCACCGCCCTCGACGTCTTCATCGAGGAGATGCCGTGCCACATCGCCAGCATGCCGATGGCCGTCAACGTCCAGTGCCACGCCCAGCGGCACAAGACCGTCACGCTCTGATGGAGGGGATCATGGCTGCGAAGAAGATCACGACCCCCCTCACGGACGAGGTCGTCAGGGACCTGCGCGCCGGTGACGCCGTGGAGATCACCGGCGTCGTGTACCAGGCGCGCGACGCGGCGCACAAGCGGCTGGTCGCGCTCATCGAGGCCGGCGAAGAGCTGCCGTTCGACCTCGCCGGCGCCGTGGTCTACTACATGGGCCCGAGCCCGGCCAAGCCCGGCAACGTCATCGGCTCGGCCGGGCCGACCACCAGCGGCCGCATGGACGCCTACGCGCCGCTGCTCATGCGGCACGGCCTCAAGGGCATGATCGGCAAGGGGCTGCGCACGGCCGAGGTCAAGCAGGCCATGCGGGACGAGGGCGCCGTCTACTTCGCCGCCACCGGCGGCGCCGGCGCCCTGCTAGCTAGAGCGCATCGTCGGCAACGAGGTCATCGCCTACCCGGAGCTCGGCGCCGAAGCGATCGCGCGGCTCGAGGTCGTCGATTTCCCGGCGATCGTGGTCATGGACTGCCACGGCGGCGACCTGTACGAGGAGGGGCGCGCGAAGTACGCGCGGCAGGCGTAGGACCATCGGAGCCGGCACCGGAGGCCGCTGCCGACGGCCGAGTCCATGTACTTGACAGATGCGCTGGCGGCCGTAGCGTGCTGAGTGTACTGCCCGGCGGTGCGCCTCAGGGGCTCCGCGCACCGCTCGTCGACAGGGGGAGAAGATGAAGAGGACCGCATTCCGTCCAGGACCGGGGCTCGCACTGCTGTCCGTCGCCGCGTTGCTCCTCGCCGGCCTCGCGGGAGGCGTCGCGAGCGCCTTCGGCGCCGACACCTCGTCCCCGGCCGCTTCGCCGGCGGCCGACAAGATCGTCTTGCACGTCGGCTGGACCGCCGAGCCCGACAACCTCAACCCGATGATCGGGTACGAGACGTCTGCTCTCGAGATCTTCCACCTCAACTACGACTACCTGGTGGGCTTCAGGGCCAGCGACCTGCAGCCGACGCCGGAGCTGGCGACGAGCTGGGAGCACTCGCCGGACGGCAAGGTGTGGACCTTCAAGCTCCGCGAGGGCGTCAAGTGGCAGGACGGCGAGCCGTTCACCGCCGACGACGTGGTGTTCACGTTCCGAGACCATCATCGAAGGACGAGGTGAGCAACTACGTCGGCTACACCGAGTTCATCGAGACGGTCAAGGCGATCGACCCGCTGACCGTCGAGTTCACCTGCAGCAAGCCCAAGACGAATATGCTCGGGATGCCGATCCCCATCCTGCCCGAGCACCTCTGGAGCAAGCTGACCGCCGCGCAGATCACCAACACGTACCCCAACGACCCGCCCATGGTCGGTACCGGCCCCTTCCAGGTCGTCGAGTGGAAGCGCGGCGAGTACGTCCGCGCCGTGGCCAACAAGGACTACTGGCGCGGCGCGCCCAAGGTCAGACGAGGTCGTGTGGAGCCTGTACAAGAACCAGGACACCATGGCCGCCGACCTCAAGTCGGGCGCCATCCAGGTCGCCTGGGACATCCCGCAGGCGCAGTTCGAGCCTCTGAACGCCGACCCGAACCTCGCGGCCATCGGCGGCGTGCTCAACGGCTTCAACCACATGGGCTTCAACTGCTACACGGGCAAGGCCTCGCTCGGGAACCCCGTCCTCAAGGACGCCGCCTTCCGCCGCGCGCTCAACTGGGCGATCGACAAGCAGAAGGTCGTCGACATCGGCTACCTCGGGCACGCGCAGCCGGCCACGACCATCATCCGCTCCGACTACTACAAGGAACCGCTCGACTACCACTGGCAGCCGGCCGAGGGCGAGGCCTACACCTTCGATCCGGCCAGGGCCGAGGTCGGAGCTCGACGCCGCCGGCTACAAGGACGCCGACGGCGACGGCATCCGCGAGGACAAGGCCGGCAAGCCCATCGAGCTCCGGCTGTTCGCGCGCTCCCAGTCGGCCACCGACCAGCGCGTCGGCAAGCTCATCACCGGCTGGCTCGAGGCGGTCGGCCTCGCGATCGACCTTCAGGTCATCGACGAGAACGCGATGAGCGACAAGATCTACAACTACAAGGGCGACACGTTCGCCCCCGACTACGACCTGTTCCTCTGGTACTGGTACAGCGACCCTGACCCGAACTTCATCCTGTCAGTGCTGACCACGGCGCAGATCGAGCTCGTGGAGCGACACGCAGTGGAGCGACCCCGAGTACGACCGGCTCTACGCGCAGCAGCAGACGACCATCGACCCCGAGGCGCGCAAGCAGCTCATCTGGACGATGCAGCAGATCGCCTACGACCAGAGCCCCTACATCACGTTGACCTATCCGGAGTGGCTCGAGTCGTACAACGACGGGCAGTGGGGCGGCTGGGTCAAGACTCCGTCGGGCGACGGCCCCGTGATCTACACGCAGTACAACATCGACAGCTACCTGTCCGCGGCGCCGAAGCCGGCGACCGCGCAGACCACCAGCGAAGGCGGCGGCTCTGCCGGTGTCGTCGCCGCAGTGGTCGTGGCGGTCGCGGTCGTAGCCATCGTGACGCTCGTGGTCGTTCGCCGGCGCCGGCGCGCCGTCGAGGAATAAGGGGTGACGCTATGAGGACCCTGAGCTGGCAAGAGGTCGAGGACATCCTGCTCGGAGCCACCGCGCTGGGGTGTGGCGGCGGTGGCGACTTCGAGGAGGGCCGCGAGCTGATGCGGCGCGCCTACGACGAAGGCCGCGCCGTGCGTCTCGCCGCCGCGGACGAGATCCCCGACGACGCCGTCATCTGCTGCCCCTACGGCGTCGGCGGGCTCGTGATCGGCGACGAGGCGGTGTACGAGGGCATCGAGCGCTCCGCCGAGTATCCCGGCGTGCTCGCCGTCCGCGCACTCGGCGAGCATCTGGGCGTCGAGTTCGGCGCGCTGATCACCGGTGAGCTTGGTGGCACGAGCATCTCGGATGCCTTCTATCCGGCGGCGATGCTGGACCTTCCGGTGGTCGACGCCGACCCCGTCGGGCGCGCCGTGCCGGAGCTGGAGCACTCGCTGTTCAAGGTGCACGGCCTGCCGATCGCGCCGCAGGCCGTGTCCAACGAGGTCGGCGACACGCTCATCGTGACTCGCGTCGCGAACGACGCGCGCGCCGAGGCGCTGGTGCGCGCGCTGGCCGTCGCCAGTCGCAACGTCGTCTGGGTGGCCGATCACGCGTTGCCGTGGGGCCGACTTCGTCCGGCGGTCGTTCTCGGCGCCATCGGGCTTGCGCAGAGCGTCGGCGAGGCCCTCCGTCTCGCCCAGGCGGTGGGCGGCGACGCGGCCGCGGCGGTCGCGGCCGCCTCCGGCGGCCGCGTCGTCTTCCGCGGCCGCGTCGTCTCCTTCACGTGGGAGGAACGCGACGGGTTCACCTGGGGCGAGCTCGAGCTCGCCGGCGAGGCTGCGGACGCCGGCTCGTGCTACCGCGTGTGGTCCAAGAACGAGAACCTGCTGGCGTGGCGCGACGGCGAACCGGACGTGACCGCCCCCGATCTCGTGTGCTGCTTCTCGGGGGAGACGGGCGCGCCGGTCACCAACCCGCACCACGCGCCCGGCGCGCTGGTGGACGTCGTCGGCGTGCCTGCGGCTCCACAGTGGCGGACGGCCGCGGGCATCGCGACGCTCGGCCCGCGGCACTTCGGCTTCGATCTCGACTATCTTCCTCTGGAGCGGCCCGCCGGCTGAGTCTGCGCCGTGCGGAGGGCGCCGGGTGGCGCACTCCGATCGTCATCCGGCGCGGCCGCTCGTCACTCTGTGACCTGTACTGGCCCGGCATCATGCCTACAGGTCGGCTCCCCCGTTGGCCTCACCGCCGCGGCGGCCGAGACGGCGCCGAGCGCGCGGCGGATGCCCTACAGGTACAATCGTGCGATGGAGGAAGCGTCGTGACCGCCTGGGTCATCGCCGTCGGGCGGATGCTCGGGCTGGGGAGTATCGCCGGCATCCGGCCGTCGCTCACGCTCGCCGTCATCGGGGTCGTCAGCTACTTCGACTGGGGCGTCGAGCCCAACGAGACGTTCGCGTTTCTCACCTCGTGGCTGGTGATCGGCATCTTCGTGGTGCTCGCGATCCTCGAGTCGGCCTTCGACAAGATGTCCAAGATGGACCGGCTGCAGGACCGGCTGATCATGCCCTACCGGTTGTTCATCGGCGGGGTCGCCGGCGCCGCCACGATGCCCTTCGGCTGGCGAGGCATCGCCGTCGGCGCCGTCGTCGGCGCCGGGGCGGCGTGGTTCTCCCAGTACACCAAGCACCTGACGCGGCCCAAGAGCGTGCCCAGCGAGGGAGTCATCATCCTCATCAGCACGGCCGAGGACCTCGCCGCCTTCCTCGGAAGCACGCTCGTCCTCGCCGTTCCGTACGTCGGCTACGCCTACGCCGGCGTCACGGGGTTCCTGTACTGGCGCGTCCGCGACCGTCGCCGGGCGAAGTACAAGAGGATGCGCCGGTCGGCGGTGGAGTCCGGCGGAGGCGGCGATGAGCGCTGACGCTCCCGACCACGGCGCCCGCCGCCTGCGGATGGTGGAGGAGCAGCTCGTCGCCCGCGGCCTGCGGGACGAGGACGTGCTCGCGGCGATGCGCTCGGTGCCGCGGCATCTCTTCGTGCCGGACGACCTGGTCTCCGAGGCCTACGCCGACTCACCGCTGCCGATCGGCCTCGGTCAGACCATCTCGCAGCCGTATATGGTGGCGATCATGACCGCGCTGCTCGGCGTCGACGTGCGCTCACGAGTGCTGGAGGTCGGCTCGGGGAGCGGGTACCAGACGGCCGTTCTGGCCGAGGTCGCCGGCGAGGTCTGCGCGGTCGAGCGGCTCGCGCCGCTGGAGGAGCGGGCCCGCGCGGCGCTCGCCCGGCTCGGCTACGACAACGTGCGCCTCGCCATCGGCGACGGCGCCAGAGGCTGGCACGAGCTGGCGCCGTTCCAAGGCATCCTGGTGGCGGCCGCCGCCGACGAGGTGCCGCCCGAGCTCCTCGGCCAGCTCGCCGACGGCGGCCGGCTGGTCGTCCCCGTCGGGCGCAGCCACGGCGACCAGGTGCTCACCATCGTCGAGCGCGTCGGCGACGCCTTCGAGGAGCGCCACGACACCCGCTGCCGCTTCGTGCCGCTGGTCCGCGACCCGGGCCCGGAGCAGCGGCGCAAGGACGTCTTCCGCGGCGGCGGGGCCCACGGCGACCCGGGCCGGGAAGCGCCGGGCGGCGAAGACGCCCGCGGCGACAGCTCTGGCTGGGACGCGGAGGCCGTCATGAAGTCGGTGGACGTCGAGGTGAGCGGCGCCGTGCAGGGCGTGTACTTCCGCTCCAGCGCGCGCCGCGAGGGAGCGCTGCGCGGCCTGCGCGGCTGGGTGCGCAACCAGAGCGACGGTTCGGTCGCGCTGCGTCTTCAGGGAAGCGGCGAAGCTGTCGATGCCATGCTCGACTGGTGCCGCGAAGGTCCGCCGGCGGCGCGGGTCTCGCGGCTCACGGTCAGTGACGCACCGGCGGACGAGAGCCTTCACGGCTTCGAGGTGAGGTAGATGACAGGCACCCCCGAACGTCCCACGGACCATCCCGTGACGCTCGACGACGTGCGCGGCGACCACGAAGTACAGGTGTTCGTGCGCAAGGCGGACGAGAACCTGGGCGTGCTCGGCTACACCGAGCACGGGCCGCGGCACTGCGGCATCGTGGCGGGCATCGCCCAGAGCGTCCTGCGGCAGCTCGGGTACCCTCCCCGGACGGCCGAGCTCGCCGCCATCGCCGGCTACCTGCACGACGTCGGCAACGGCATCAACCGCCTGGACCACGGCATCGCCGCCGCGCTGCTCAGCCGCCATATCCTCGAGCGTCTTGGGATGGCTCCGGACGAGTACGCCGAGGTCATGTGCGCCATCGGCAACCACGAAGAGGAGTACGGCCAGGCGGTCAGCCCGCTGGCGGCGGCGGTGATCCTCGGCGACAAGAGCGACGTGCACCGCAGCCGCGTGCGCGTGCTCGACCCGGAGACCGACGACATCCACGACCGCGTCAACATGGCCACCACGCGGTCGTTCCTCGCCGTGGACAGCGAGGCGCGCACCATCACGCTCGAGCTGGAGATCGACTCGAGCATCATCCAGGTGATGCAGTACTTCGAGATCTTCCTCGACCGCATGGTGATGTGCCGGCGGGCGGCGGAGTTCCTCGGCTGCCGGTTCGGGATCGTGATCAACGGGACGCGGGTGCTGTAGGGCCTCGTTTGTAGGCCGCTTCGGCGGCCGTGTGCTATACCAGAGGGCAACGTGACCAAGTGGAGGTGGACGGTGGGTAGAGCCGAGAAGAAGACGGGTCGCAGCAAGCGCCGCGGCGGACTGCTGTTCGGGCTCGTCGCCGGGGCCGTCGCCGGCCTGCTGCTGGCGCCGAAGAGCGGCAAGGAGACGCGGCAGCAGCTGCTGGGCGATGGCGGCATCGGCGCCCAGGTCGACCGCATCAAGGGCGCGATCGGCGCCGGCAAGGATTCCGCCGTCGACCAGAACGAGGCGCTGCGGCGCAAGATCGAGGAGACGCGCGAGCGCCTGCGCAGCCAGATGGACGCCGGCGGCAACGGCATGGGCGGCGAGGACGCCTACGGCGGCCCGGCCGGCACCGCGCCCGGCGACCTGACCTGAGCCGGCTCGCGCGCAACGGGCTGGGGGCGGCGGCCGCGGCCTCCGGGGCCGCCGCCCTCGGCCTCGCCTATCTGCTGCACGAGGCGCAGTGGGTCCGCCGCGTCGACCGGCGCCTGGCGGCGCCGGACGCGAGCGCGGCGCTCGACGGCCTGGTCGTCGTGCAGCTCTCCGACTTCCACGCGGGGTTCACGCCCAGCTTCAACCTGCGCGCCACGCGCAAGGCCGTCGACCTGGCGCTCGCCGCCCGGCCGGACCTCGTGCTCATCAGCGGCGACTTCGCCGGCGGTCCTCACGGCTCCGAGGAGCTGCAGCGGCAACTGCGCCGCCTGCACGCGCCGCTCGGCGTCTTCGGCGTCTTCGGCAATCACGACCACGGCGACAGCAAGGCGCCCTTCGTCCAGCCCACGGACCCGCGCCTGGTCGAGGAGTGCGGGGTGCGCCTGCTCACCAATCAGACGGCGAGTGTCGAGCACGGGGGCGCCGTCGTCCAGATCGGCGGCGTCGACGACACCGACGGCGGTCACGACGACCTGCCGGCCGTGCTCGCGCAGCTCGACCGCCGGCCGGGCGTCCTCCGCCTGCTGCTGAGCCATCACGCCGAGGTCGTCAAGCGGACGGCGCCGGGCGACTTCCACCTCACGCTCTCGGGCGACACGCACGGCGGCCAGATCTGTCTGCCGCTGCCCGGGCGCCGCGTGCTGCTCAGCGATCTCGGCGCCGAGTTCGCCGAGGGGGCCTACGACGTCGGCGGCCGGCAGCTCTACGTGACGCGCGGTGTGGGCACCAGCATGTTGCCGTTCCGCGCCTTCTGCCGGCCGGAGATCGTCGTCTTCCACGTGGAGGCCGGGCAGTGAACCGTCGCGTACTTGCTGCGGCCGGTCTCCTCGCGATCTTCTTCGCGAGCTTCGCCCTGAGTCTCTTCGCGCTCGCCGGCTGCGGCGGCAACGCCGACCCGTTCGTGGGGCTCTACTGGGAGCCGTCCACGTCGCGGCGCGTCGAGATCCGCAAGGACGGCGACGAGTACTGGCTGTACTACGGCGCCGCGAAGAAGCCCTACCAGGCCTTCCGCGACGGCGATGAGCTTCGCATCACCGAGCCCATGGGCGGCCAGACCATCGTGCGCCGCGGTGCTGACGACGCCACGCTGGAGCTCGAGACCGCGGGCAAGACCACGCTGCTCAAACGGTTGCAGCAGCACCAGTAGAGCGACGCCCGCGGAGGAGGAGCCACAGCAGGCTCCCCGCGTAGAGCGCGGCCCCGATCGGTCCCGCCATCTCGCCCAGCTCGCCGCCGGCGATCTCGCCCAGCTCGCCGAGTCCACCCCACACGAGGTAGGCGCCGAAGCCGAGCAGGAGCACGTTGAGCACGGTGAAGAACGCGCGGATGTTCAGGCGTGAACCGCCGCGATAGACGGCGTAGCCGAGGCCGGCGGCCACGGCCAGGCCAGCGAGACCCCCGACGAGGGCGGCGGCGTCTCGCTCCTCGCCGATGGCCGCGAACAGGAAGAGCGCCGTCTCGAGGCCCTCTCGCGCGACGAGCACGAACCCCAGCCAGAAGAGCGCGGCGGCGCTTCCGGCCGCCGCGGCGACCCGTCCGTCCACCGAGTCGCGCAGCGCGGCGGCGTGGCGACTCATCCAGATGATCATCCACCCGAGCACGGCGGCGGCGGCCAGCATCGTGCCCGCTTCGAACGCGGCTTCCGCCGTGCCTTCAAGGGAGGCGCCGGTGGCGAAGAGGACGGCGCCGGCGGCGACACTTGTGGCGGCCGCCGCGGCGACGCCCAGCCAGACCCAGCGCGAGCCGCGGCCGTCGCCGGTACGGGCGACCACGGCGAGCAGCAGCCCGATCAGGAGGGCGGCCTCGAGGCCCTCGCGCAGCGTGATGAGAAGAGAGGACAGCATGGGACTCCTTGACGGAAGGATGGCCTACAGTTGCCAGTTAGGTTAGCCTAACAACAACGCTGCTGCAAGCAGCCTCGTGGGGAGAGGGGAGCTCGGGCCCGCGGGGGCCCGGCCGGTCAGCCGCCGCGCGAGAACAGCCGGGCGAGCGGCGGCGCGACGTTGTCGATCGCCGCCGTGGGGCAGACCTCGGTGCAGGCGAAGCAGCGCACGCAGAGCGTGTCGTCGTACTCCGGCAGCGGCACCATGGCGATCGCCCTGGTGCCGCAGATGGCCGCGCATTCGTTGCAGGCGATGCAGGCGCTCGGGTCCACGAGGCGCGGCCGCGCCGTGATCAGATTGCGCGTGACGCGGTGCAGCGACGGGGGAAGCAGCTCCTGCATGTCGCGCCGGACCGGCTTGAACGCGGTATCGGACTCGACGGGGTCCCCGGCCAGACGGTACGGGTCGTCGAGGTCGAGGAGCCCGCGGCGCGCCGAGGCGGCGATCGTGTACACGGAACGGCGCTCGTGGGCCGTGCGGTCGGCGAGCGCCGCGTCCAGGGCCACGGCGTCGCGGGCGGCGAAGAGCGAATCCAGCCGCCGCGGCGTCCCGCTGCCCGGCCCCTGGCCCTCCATGGCGATGATCGCGTCGATGATGGTGAACCGCGGCCGCACGGCGAGGTGCAGGTCGAGGAGCATGTCGGCGAAGTCCTCGCGGCGCTGCGCCTTGACGTGCAGGTGCGCCTTGGCCAGGCCGGGGATCACGCCGTACGTGAGCTTGACGCCGCCGGTGAGGCGCATGAGCTGGTGGGTCTTGAGGACGCCGACCTGCACGATGGCGTCGGCGTCCAGGAAGGCGCGCCCGACGGGGAAGCTGCGATACAGCCTGCCGCCGGGCGCTTCGAGCTGCGCCTTGTCGTCCTCCACGTCCACGATCTGCACACCCTCGGCGGCGCAGACGTCGGCGAGGCCGCTGAGCTTGTAGGCGCGCGCCACCTTGGCCGGGCCGTTGAGCCCGCCGGGGCTGTCGGCGACGAAGGGTTCGGCTCCGGCGCGCTTGAGCGCCCGCAGCACGCAGCCGAGCGTCTCGGGGTGGGTGGTCACCGCCTTCTCGGGCGGCGCCGCGCGGAGCAGGTTGATCTTGACGGCGACGCGCTCGCCGGGCTGCACGATGCCGGCCCAGCCGCCGAAGGGCTCGACGAGGCGCTCGAGCGACGCGTCGAGCCCGGGTCCGTGCGCGGCGCGCACGTGGGAGACGAGCGACGGACCGGCGGGGGTCCCCGCCCTGCCGTCGCTCACGGCCGCGCCCTCTGCGCGACGATCACGTTGTGGTAGCGGCCCGCCTCGCCCGGGGCGTACACGGCGAGCTCGCTGAGGCCGATGCCGGTGAGCAGCGCCCGCACGGCGTCCAGCGGGAGGACGTGGTCGTTGGGCGGCCCGACCGGGCGGTCCATCTGGGCGAACTCGGCGGCCACGAGCAGGCCGCCGGGTGCGAGGAGCCGGCCGATCTCGGCCAGCGCGCCGGGGTCGTCGTAGACGTGGTGCAGCACGTTGATGATGAGCATGCGGTCGGCGACGCCGTCGTCGAGCGGCGCCCTGCCGTTCTCACTCAGGATGGGCTCCACGTTGCCGGATCCCGGCCGCGCCTCGAGCTTGGCGCGGAGACGGTCGAGCAGTTCAGGCTGCTCGTCCACCGCGAGCACGCGGCCGCGCGGGACGGCCTCCGCGAGGGGGATCGAGTACATGCCGGTGCCGGCGCCGAAGTCGACGACGGTCTCGGCGCCGGTGAGCCTGAGCAGCTCCACCAGCCTGGCCGGCGGGAGCTCGACGAGCCTCTCCGGGTTCTCGAGCCTGTCGGCGTGCTTGGGGTCGAACTTCTCGGCCACGCGGAGCGCCGGACCCGCTACTTCACGCAGCGGGCGTACTTGAGAAAAGCCTCCAGGGCCTTCTCGACGGCCTCCGGCGGAGCGATCTCGTCGCCCGCCTCCTCGCTGAGACACTCGCGCATCTTCAGCGAGATGAGCAGCACACCCACGCGGTCGAGCGCCGCCTTGGTGGCGGCGAGCTGGGTGAAGATCTCCTCGCAGGGACGTCCCTGCTCGATCATCCGCTGCAGGCCCCGGGACTGACCCTCGACCCGGCGCAGGCGGTTGATCAGGCGTCCTGCTTCGTCCTGATCGATGTACTCCTCCACGCAGACGACTATACCCCCGGGGGCTATGCGGGACAATACAGCGAAAGCCTGAGGCCGGGCCCGGCAGTACCGGCGCCCCGTAGGGGTATCGCCGAACGGTGGCCGGTCGGGAAAACGCGAACGTGCGGCGGCGCTTGGGCCCGGGGTCAGACGAGGCGCTCCAGCTGATCGGCGGCGACGCAACGCAGGTCGGTCAGGACGGTGTCGGGAACGGGCGCACCGCCGGAGCCCACCCCGAGCCGCGCCTTGGGCTTGACGCTGCCGTGATAGTCGGAGCCGCCGGTGGGCGCGAGCGCGTACTTGCGGGCGAGCGCGAGGCAGGCGGCCACCGTCTCTTCGTCGTGCAGCGGGTAGTAGCACTCGATGCCGGCGAGGCCGTCGCGGACGGCGTCGCGGACGATGTGATTGAGCCCCGCGGCGTCGGTGCGGATGAGGCCCGGGTGCGCGAGCACGGGGAGGGCGCCCGACGCGCGCAGCAGCTTGAGGGCGTGGCCCAGGGAGAGCCGGCGGCGGTCGACCCAGGCCGGGGCGCCGCGGCGGAGGTAGAGCTTGAAGGCTTCGCTGATCGAGCTCACGTACCCGCGGCGCATCATCGCCTCGCCGATGTGCGGCCGGCCGACGGCGCCGTTCTCGCCGGCTGCTCTCAGGTCGGCCGGCTCGAGCGGCAGCCCGAGCTCGGCCAGCCGCTCGACCATGCGTGCGTTGCGCTCGTCGCGGTACACGCGCAACTCGGCGAGCTCGTGTTCGAGCTCATCGGTCGGCGCCCCCGCGAGGAAGTACCCGAGCATGTCCATGGTGACCTGGTCGTGCTCGAGGTTGATCTCCACGCCGGGGACGACGTCGATGCCGAGGCGCTCGCCGGCGGCGAGCGCCTCGGGCAGGCCGTCCACGGTGTCGTGGTCGGTGACGGCGACGGCGGTGAGGCCGATGGCCGCCGCCTCTTCCACGAGCTGGGTGGGCGTCAGCGACCCGTCCGAGAACGTCGTGTGGGTGTGCAGGTCGATCATGCCTCTAGCGTACCCCGCGCGGCCGCGCGGCGCGCCTGCCCGGACGGCCGCGCCCGCCGGTTCCGCCGCGAGGGTAAGATGGTGAGGCGCGGCGGTGCCCGCCACCCCCGCGCCCTCGTCCGGTCACAAGCTCCCGTCCTGGAGGTCCGCGATGCGCATCGGGATGATCGCCCCGCCCTGGTTCCCTCTGCCGCCGCAGCGGTACGGGGGCATCGAGTTCGTCGTCAGTCTCCTCACCGAGGGCCTCGTCGCCCGCGGCCACGACGTCACCCTGTTCGCCAGCGGCGACTCCGAGACGCAGGCGCGGCTCAGCTACATCTTCTCCCGCGCCCCGTTCGAGCACATCGAGAAGGGCGCCCACCTCGAGGTCATGCACAGCCTCGAGGCCTACAAGCGGGCGCATGAGTTCGACGTCATTCACGATCACGACGGGCTCGCCAGCCGTGCCATGGGCGCGCTCGTCCACGAGCTCACCGGCACGCCGGTGGTGGCCACGCTGCACGGCCCGGCGGACGCGATCACCCAGGAGTTGCTCGGCTCGCTCCGCGGCGACCTGCAGTTCATCGCCATCAGCGACTACCAGCGTCAGGGGTTCCCGGACCTGCGATTCGTCGGCACGATCCCCAACGCGATCGACGTCGAGCACATGCCCTTCAGCACCGACAAGGATGACTACCTGCTGTTCATCGGCCGCATGACCGCCGACAAGGGCGCGCACACGGCGATCGAGGTCGCCCGGCGCCTCGACCAGCGCCTCATCATGGCCGGCAAGGTCAACGAGGGGCCCGAGCGCGAGTTCTTCGCCGCGGAGGTCGAGCCGTACCTCTCCGACAAGATCCACTTCCGCGGGGAGGTCGACCACGAGACCAAGGTCGAGCTCTACAAGCGCGCCCGCTGCACCCTGTTCCCGATCCAGTGGCCGGAGCCGTTCGGCCTCGTCATGATCGAGTCGCTCGCCTGCGGCACGCCGGTGATCGCCATGCGCCAGGGCTCGGTGCCCGAGGTGATCGAGCACGGTCGCAGCGGGTTCATCGTCGAGACCGCCGACGAGATGGTGGAGGCGTTCGCGCGCATCGACGAGATCGACCCGGCGGAGTGCCGGCGCGCCGTCGAGGAGCGGTTCGGGAGCGAGGCCTTCGTGGCCGCGCACGAAGCTGCGTATGCGCGGCTGCTCTCGGGAGGCGCCGGCGCCGGCTGACGCCTGACCGCCGGCGCGACCCGCGGCGCTCAGTTGAGTTCGATCATCCCGGCGAAGCTGAGGCGGCCGCTGTTGCGGTCGGGCTCGGGTGTCTCGAAGGGGTACGCCGCGAGGAACACGTCCACCACCCGCGGGTCGAACTGCGTGCCCGCGTTGCGGCCGAGCTCACCGAGGGCGGTCTCGATCGGCAGCGCCTTGCGGTAGGGGCGGTCGGTGGTCATCGCGTCGAACGCGTCGCAGACGAGCAGGATGCGGGAGGCGAGCGGTATCTCTCGCCCTGGAGGCCGTCGGGGTACCCGGCGCCGTCCCAGCGCTCGTGCGCCGAGCGGATGATGCGCGCGATGGGCACCAGGTAGTCGATGCGCGAGATGATGCGCTCGCCGATGATCGTGTGCTGCGCCATCGTGTCGAACTCCTCGCGCGTGAGCGCCTCGGGCTTGTTGAGGATGTTGCCGGGGATCCCGATCTTGCCGATGTCGTGCAGCACCGCGGCGTACTGGAGCATGCGGAGCTCGGCGTCGGTGAGCCCCATGCGACTGCCGACGGCCACGGCGGTGGTCGCCAGCGAGTCGGCGTGCGAGGCCGTGTACTGGTCCTTGGCCTCCATGGCGGCGGCCAGGGCGGTCACCGTCTCGAGGTACATGCGGTCCAGCTTCTCGTAGGCCTCGGCGTTCTGCAGGGCGACGGCGATCTGCCCGCCGATCGTGGTGAGGAGCGGGATCTCCTCGGGCCCGAACTCGTGCTGGTCGGAGAAGCCGACCACCAGCGCCCCGACGACGCCTTCCTGGCGCGCGAGCGGCACCACCAGGAGGCTGCGCAGCTGGTTCGTGGCGCGCGCGAGCGCGCTCAGACGTTCGTCGGTCTCGGCGTCGGCGACCTCGAGGCCCTGGCGATGCTCCACGGCCCACGCGGCGAGCTCGTCGGCCGCCGCCGTAGGCACCGGGCTGCTCTGGCCGCCGCTGAAGGCCGCCCGTGTCGTGTGCCCCTCGTACACGAGGAAGACGCTCACCATGTCCGCCTCCAGCATGGCGCGGATCATGTCGGCGAGACGCTGGAGCTCGGCGTGCGGATCGGGTGTCTGCGCCAGGGTCGCGCCGAAGGCGCTGAGGTTGCTGATCTCGAGGGCGAGCGTCTGGGTCTTCTCGGAGAGCCCGTCGATGCGCGCCGCGACTCGTTCGGACATGGAGTCGAAGGCTCTTGCGAGGCTGCCGATCTCGTCCCGGCGCTCGGTGGGCAGCTTCTCGTGGCGATCTCCGTGTGAGAGGGCGGTGGCCGCCGCGGCAAGCCGGCTCAGCGGCGTGCTGATCGTCCGCGCCATGATCAGGCCCATCGTCAGCGCGACGACCAGTGCGATGACGAACGCGCCCATGGTGATCAGGTCGATCTCGCCGAGTACCGCGGCGAAGCCTGCGCGCGGGACGGACACCAGGAGGTGCGAGACAGTCGCACCCTGCTTGTCCGTCAGCGCGACGAGCTGGCTCGCGTAGTCGCCTTCGCTGACGACGCGACCGCCGGCGAGATCGCCCGGTCCGAGCGCGGCGAGGGCGCCGCCCTCGCTCGGCTCAGAGGCCGCCGACACGCGGTCGCCGGTGGAGACGGCGAGCCGGCTCTGCCCCCCGGTGAAGCGACTGACGTCACTGCAGGACGGCGTTGGTGATCGCCTCGCCGAAGACGAGCACGCCCGCCGCCCGGGACGGGTGCGTCTGCGCGACGATGGGCGCCGCGGCCAGCACGTAGAGCCGCCCGCCCACGTCGACCAGGTCGGCGCCGGTGTCGCCGCGGCGCGCGGCCCGCACGAGCTCGCTCGCCCACAGGGAGCTCGTGGCGCCGTCGCCGGCTCGCGTGACGACGCGACCGGCCGGGTCGTAGACGGTGACCAGGTCGGTCGAACTGCTTTCCGGCACCCAGCTGGTGATGTTGTCACGGATCCACTGCCGGCGTCCCGCGAGCATGGCGGCGTGGAAGTCGTCCCACACGGCGTAGTCGCGCACGAAGGCGCGCTGGTCGGTGACCCGCTGGCCGAGCGCCTCGCGGGCGCCCGTGGCCTGCGCCGCGATCTGGCTCCTCTCCACCTCGCGCAGCGCCTTGGCCGTGCGTGAGTAGACGAGGGTCGCAAAGACCACCAGGGGTACGACCGCGACCAGAACGAACGCGACCATGAAGCGGTTGCGCACGTTCCAGCGCACGACGTGGTTCACTGTGTCCACCTCGACATGACTCCTCTATCGGCACGCGCGAGAGCCGCTTGAGACGTCATCCGCGCCTCTGGATGGGGCGATGCAGGCCGTTTCGGCCTGCTTTGCGGTCGGCACCGCGAGAGCACTCCCGCTTCGGCCTCAAGAAGCTACATAAACATGCTCATGAGGCGGCGGACATCGCGTCCCGGCCACTGGTGTCTGGACGGATGTCCCAGTGGCCGGACCGGCGAGGCGCCGTTGCCCGGCCGGCGCCCGCTCCTTCCTTGTGGCCGTCCGGACCCGGCGATAGGGTGAACGCCATGAAGCTCCCCTACGACGACGTCCACCTCATCGCCGACCCGCTCTACGGCTACCTGCGCATCACGCTCTCGCGCGCCGGCGAGATCGCGGAGCCGGACGTCATCGACAACCCGTGGGTGCAGCGCCTCAAGCGCATCCACCAGCTGCAGAGTTCCTGGTGGGTGTTCCCCACGGCGGAGCACAGCCGCTTCGCCCACAGTCTGGGCACCATGCACCTGGCCGGCGAGCTGGCCCGCCAGGTGCACCCCACGCTGGCCGAGGTCGAGCCCGGCACGCCGTCGGAGCCGCTGGTCGAAGAGACCCTGCGGCTCGCCGGCCTGCTCCACGACCTCGGGCACGGACCGTTCAGCCACTTCTGCGACGAGCAGTACTTCCTGCCTGCGTTCGGCATCGACCACGAACAGATCTCGCAGCACCTCATCGTCAGCGAGCTGGGGTCGCTGCTCGCCGAGCTGCGGCGAAGCCCCTCAGGGCCGTTCGCCGCCGGCGAGGCCGTCGACCCCTGGCACGTCGCCTTCCTGGTGCGCGCCGAAGAGGGCGGCCCGGCCGCCACCACCGGCCCGGCCGCCATCTCCGCTCCCGCGACCGATCCCATCCCCCGCTGGGTGCGGCTGCTTCATCGCGCCCTCTCCGGCGCCGTCACCGTCGACAACCTGGACTACGTGCGCCGTGACGCGAGGATGTGCGGCGTCGGGCTCGGGCCCATCGACGTCGACCGGCTCATCTACTACACCTTCTGCACCGCCGACGGCCTGACGTTCCACAAGCGCGCGTTGAGCTCTCTGCGCGCCTTCCTCAACGCGCGCTTCTACATGTACGAGAACGTCTACTTCCACCGCATCGGTCACGCCATCGACCTGCACCTGCACGAGATCTTCCGGCCGACCATGGAGCTGATCCTCCCTGAGAGCCCGCTCGACGATCCGGGCGCCTACCGCAGGCTCACCGAGTGGTCGCTGTTCACCACCGTGGAGTCCTGGCTGGACGAGCCCCTGCCCAGCCTGCGCCGCGAGCTGGCGGAGGAGTGGCAGAGCATCATCCACCGCCACGTCAAGTACAGCATGGTCTACGAGCACCACGTGGAGCGGCAGCAGCCGCTGCCGGCGGCGCGCGACCTCACGCGCGAGGAGTTCCACGCGGCCATCGTTCGGCGTCTGCCGCGGGAGCTTCGCGAGGTGGAGTTCGTGGTCGACATCGCCTCGCAGGACCCGCGGCCGCTCAACCCGTTCGTCGGGCCGAAGCGGCTGCCCGTCTACGACCCGGCGACCGACCGCATCGAGGAGCAGCTGCTCGGCGGCATCCTCGAGTTCGTGCCCGCCAAGGCGCACCTGTACCGGGTGTTCGCGGTGGGCCGCGAGCACGAGCGCGAGCTCGCCCTCGCGGCTCAGGCGGCGCTCGGTGAGATCGAGCCGCAGGCCCTCACGAATCTCTGAGGGCTGGGCAGGGGACTGGGCGTTCGCGCTTCCGGCCGGCGTTCGCCGGCTGCCTCGATGGCTGCGACCTTATGGTCTCTGACCTGCGGCACCACGAGGCGTACGTCCAGTGGGGCCGCCGGTGGTGCGTACAGTGGGGTCGCCGGTGGTGCGTCCAGTGGGCGCCGGTGATTTCGCAGGTGGGGCCCCGGCCGTTGTGCCCGGCCCGCCGGAGCGCTGGTCGACGCCGCGCCGTGGCGCAGGGGGCGCGGCTCAGAGGCCGATGCGGAGCAGGATCAGCGACGATCGCCACGACCATCGCCGCGAGCACGAGCAGCAGGGCGATGATCAGGTAGTCGAGGAAGCCGGCCCCGGCGCCGCGCGCCGCCGGCTTGGACGGGGCTGCGGACCGGGCCCGCCGCGACGCCGGCTGCGCGCCTCGCGACGCCTGCCGCGCGGCTCGATCCCGCTCACGCGCGTCGGCGGTCCGCGTGTCGCGGCGCCGCTCAGGTCGCGACTTCGCGCTCACTCGCCGAGGGGGTGGGTCATGTCCTCGGGTCGGACCCACGCGTCGAACTGCTCGGCCGTCACGTGGCCGAGGCCGAGCGCCGCTTCCTTGAGCGTCAGGCCCTCATGGTGCGCCGTCTGGGCGATCTTCGCCGCCTTCTCGTAGCCGATGTGTGGCGTCAGCGCCGTCACCAGCATCAGCGACGCGTCGAGGTGGCGGCGGATCACCTCGAGGTCCGGCTCGATGCCGCGCGCGCAGAACGCGTCGAACGCGCGCGCCGACTCCGCCAGCAGCTGCGCCGACTCGAGCAGCGCGTGGAGCATCACCGGCTTGTACACGTTGAGCTGGAAGTTGCCCTGCGAGCCGGCGAACGCGACCGCCGCGTCGTTGCCGAAGACGCGGACGGCGACCTGCGTGAGCGCCTCCGCCTGGGTGGGGTTGACCTTGCCCGGCATGATCGACGAGCCGGGCTCGTTCTCGGGGATGCGGAGTTCGCCGATGCCGTCGCGCGGGCCGGAGGCGTACCAGCGCACGTCGTTGGCGATCTTCATCAGCGCGCCGGCAAGCGTGCGCAAAGCCGCGCTCGCGTTCACGACGGCGTCGTGCGCCGAGAGCGCGGCGAAGAAGTTGGCGGCCGGGTGGAACGGCTTGCCGGTGAGCGCGCCGATGTGCCCGGCGGCGGTCGCGGCGAAGCGCGGGTCGGTGTTGAGCCCCGTGCCGACCGCGGTGCCGCCGAGCGCCAGCTCGTGCAGGCCGGGCAGCGTGCCGCGCACCGTCGCGATGGCTTGGTCGAGCTGGGCCACCCACCCGGAGACGACCTGGCCCAGCGTCACCGGCGTCGCGTCCTGCAGGTGCGTGCGCCCGACCATGACGACGCCGGCGAAGTCATCCGCCTTCGCCGCCAGCGTGTCGCGCAGCGCCTGGATGGCGGGGACCAGCGTGTCCTCGAGCTCCACGGCGGCGGCGATGTGCATCACCGCCGGGAAGGTGTCGTTGCTCGACTGGCCCAGATTGACGTCGTCGTTGGGGTGGACGGGCGTTCCGGCGCCGCGCCCCGTGCCGGCGAGCTCATCGGCGCGGTTGGCGATCACCTCGTTGGCGTTCATGTTGCTCTGGGTGCCGCTGCCGGTCTGGAAGACGACCAGCGGGAACTCCGCGTCGAGCGCGCCGTCCATGACCTCGGTCGCGGCGCGGGCGATGAGCTCGGCCTTGTCCTGCGGCAGCCGGCCGAGCTCCTCGTTGGCCCGCGCCGCCGCCAGCTTGAGCACGCCGAGCGCCCAGATGACCCGCCGGCCCCACCGGAACGTCGCAACGCCGATGGGGAAGTGCTCCAGCGAACGCTGCGTCTGCGCGCCCCAGTAGTGCTCCGCGGGCACGCGGACTTCGCCCATGCTGTCGTGCTCTATCCGCCAAGCTTCGTCCATGCCCATAAGACTACCCCCTCCGTGGGCAAAGGTGGTCGCGGAGGGCATCCCGGCGGCTCGTGCTACGATGCCCCCGCGCTCCGGGCGCCGATCCGCAGGGGGCCGTTCTGCCGGAAATCGATAAGATCCGCCGTTGCTCGCGTCCTTCTTCTATGAGAGGCACATCCGTGCTCTCGACGAGGGAGAGGGCATGCTGCTGGTTCATGTCGAAGGTCGCCGGGCTCGCGCCCGCGTCAAGCGGCCGCCGGTGAGCGCCGGGGGAATCTCATCGGTGGACCAGGGAGAAGTCCCGCCCGAGGTGGTCTCCGCCGCCCAGCGAGGTGACGCCCACGCCTTCGAGACCATCCTGCGGCATTACGACAGGCGCCTGCGTGTGATCGCCGACCGCGTGCTCAACGATCGGCAGGCTATGGACGACGCGCTCCAGGAGGTCGCGATCAAGGCGCTCCGCGGTCTTCCGTCGTATCGTGGCGACGCGCCTCTCGGCGCCTGGCTCTGCCGCATCGCGACGACGACCTGCCTCGACCACCTACGGCGGTTGCGACCCGAGGACCCGATGGCTCCCGACGACCTCCCGCCGTCTCACGTCGAGGGATCCGACCCTTCGGACGGCCTCGACGCGCGCGAGCGCCTCAGAGCCGCACTGCTGTCGCTGCCGGCGGAGCAGCGGGCGGCCGTGGTCCTCGTCGATCAGTTTGGCTACGACTATCACACAGCGGCGGTGGCGCTCGGCGTGCCGGTGGGCACGGCTGCGTCTCGGGTGGCGACGGCGAGAGGTCGTCTGCGCGCCGCCTTGGCCGCAGTTCTGGAGGAGGAGCGATGAACGACGAGCCGCGTGACGATCAGCTCGGCGCCCGCCTCGATCAGCTCGAAGTGACCGAGCACGGCGCGGACTACTGGAGCGCGGTCCTTGCGGCGGCCGAACCCGAGCTCAGAACGCTGCGCGCCGCCGCCCCGGGCGCGTTCGCCGGCGCGCCGGCCGGCGCGCGCCGACGCCTCTTCGGTGGCCGGCGCTGGCTCTGGATCTCCGCTGCAGGCGCCGTCGCCGCTGCGGCTGCGATCGTCCTGCTGTTCGGCCTGCCCGGCCGCGGCACCGCCGGCGATTCGTCCATCACCTTTGGTGGTCCGCAACCGGCCAGCGCCGCGGAGGCGATTCGCTTCGCCTTGGGTGCGCTCGACGAGGCTCAGGCGATCAAGGGCACGATGTACGTCGGCAAGGTCCACAAGGGCGTCTTCAGGGCCGGCGACCAGGTCACGTTCCTCTACGGCCGCGACGGGAGCTTCAGGGTCACCACGCGGACGGTCGGGCCGGACGGGCTGTATCCCACCTCGAGTCTCGTCGAGACCTGGACGGCCGCGTCCTTCGCCTATGATGCACCTCGACGGCGATCCGAGTCCGTCTACGACTACGGTGCCAAGGGTGTGACGCTCCCGGCCGCGTCGGAAGACCCGTGGGTCACGACTGAGAAGCACTCGCGCTACGTCTATACGGCCCAAGCCGACGTATCGGCGGCGGCCCCCGACTCGTGGCTCTACGCACCGTGGACCTTCCCGATCTGGCAGGTGCGCGCCTACCTGCGCACGATGCTCGGCGACCCCGGCGTCAGCTTCACGGTCGCGACGATCGAAGGGCGTGAGGTCTGGCTGCTTGCGACGCGCAGTTTGACGAACGACTACGGCGCCGCATCGGGAACCGGTCGTCGAGTGACCATCGCGATCGACGCCGAGACGCGGCTGCCCTTGCGCTTCGACGGATTCCAGGGGTCCCATGCAGTGCGCATCACGGCCGCCGCGTTCTCCGAGAAGCCGACGGCTGAGGAGTTCGGCCTGGAGAAGCCGCCGCCGGCGGAGTTGAACGACCAGAGCAAGATCGGCGGAACGCCGATGCTCATGGCCATGAGGTATCCCAGTCTGCCGCTGGACGATGAGGCCGGCATGCGCCGGGCGGTTGGCACGATCCCCGCCTTCCCACGCTGGATCCCGCCAGGCTTCTCTCTCCAGGAGGCCGCGTCGCAGGATCATGGCGGCAGGATCAGCCTTCCGCGCCAGGACCGGGAAGCCTCGCGCATCCGTCCCCAACCGGATCGTGACGCTCACCTACCGACGCGGTTTTGACGTCATCTACGTCACCGTGCGTCCAGACTCGCGACTGACCGGCGCTTCGATGGTCGGCACGCCGACCGGGACCGTTCGGGCCGACACCTCTGACCCGTTCGTCGGCGATGTCCTGCCGAAGGACAGGCGGCGGTGGAGCACGCGCACGACGGACGTTCGGCTGGAGGAAGGCTCGTTCGGAGGCGTCACCGCGCATGTCGTGGTCGACCCGGGCTTCTGGCCGCACCTGTGGGTGAAGAAGTACGGCTGGGTGGCGGCGGTCGCCGGCGATCTCACCCGGGCGCAGATGGCGCGCATCGCTGGGTCTCTCGGGCCATGGAGCGTTGAGGCGGTCGAGTAGGCAGGGAGGAGCCCTCCTGCTACAGGAGTATGCTGACGACGATGGGTCCCGCGGAGCGGGCCCTCAAGGGAGGACACATGAAGACGCTGCTCCTGATCGGTGCGGTCGATCCCGACAACGCCGCGTGGGCGCGGTGGCTGCGGGACGTGATGGAGTCGTGGCCGGTGCAGCTGGCCATCCTCCTCCTGTACGTCGGCCTCGCCATTCTCCTCGTGCGGCACGCCTCCAGGGCATGGGACAGGGGTGCGCGCAACCCCTATCTGATCGGGTTCCTCATCGTCAGCGGAGCCTTCTTCTTGCTTCAGTTCCTCCTCGGGAGCTCGCTCCTGGACGTGGTGGATTGGCCGACCGGGCTCTACGCCATCGAGTTCGTCCTGCTGTTCGCCCTGTGGCTGTACGCGTTCGTGCGCTTCATGACCGGCCAGCGCAGCGGGCCGGGGGACGACGAGGCCCGCAGGCGCGGCGCCGATCTCGAGCGGGTGATCGGGCCGCCGGCAGGGCAGCCGTGAGGCGGCCGCAATGAGCGTGTTCCGCGCGGGGCGCACGGCCGCCTGACCAGAGTCAAGGCTCGGCCGTCCCCACCCGGGGTATCACCGGCGTATGGCCGAGCCGACCTCCAGACCGCCGCGCCGCCTGGCGCGGGAAGAGAAGACGATCGCGGCGATGATCGCGCTCTACTGCCGCGACAACCACGCGGCGGACGACCGCGACCTCAACGGGACGGTCGGCGACGCGGGCGACGGGCTCTGCCCCGAGTGCGAGGAGCTTCTCGCCTACGCGCGCCTGCGCCTCGAGAAGTGCCGCTACGGCGCCGACAAGCCGACCTGCGCCAACTGCGAGACGCACTGCTACAAGCCGGCGATGCGCGAGCGCGTCCGTGAGGTGATGCGCTACAGCGGGCCGCGGATGCTCAAGCATCACCCGGTGCTCGCGGTCGCGCACCTCGTGGACGGGCGCAAGACGCCGGGCGGCGAGGACGGGTAGCTCGAGGACGGCCAGCTAGCCGGTGATCGTGCCCTCGGCGTCCGCGTCCACGTGCTTGCGGCCGGCCGTACTTGCGGCCGGCGAGGACGTAGGCGACAGCGCCGGCGGGGATCGGCAGCCAGTAGGCGGCGAGGCGGTAGACGAGCGTCGCCAGCAGCGCCTGGTCGGTGCCGATGCCGGCGAGGCTCAGCGTACCGACCAGTCCGGCCTCGACGAAGCCCAGCCCCCCCGGCGTGATGGGGATCATGCCGAGGAAGGCGGCGACGACGTAGGCGAGCAGCACCACCGAGGCTCGCGGCTCGGCGCCGACGGCGGCCAGGGCGACGAGCAGCGCCGTGAGGTCCAGGAGCCAGTTTCCGGCGCTGTAGATGAGCGCCTGCCACCAGCCCGCGCCGAGCACGCGGCGGATCAGGTCGCGCTCGTCGACGAAGCGGTCGGGCAGGTCCTCGATAGGCGCGCGCTTGCGCAGGAGGCGGTTGCGCGCCTTCTGGATGACTTCGCCAAGCCAGAGGAGGGGGCGGTCGGCGAACAGCAGGACCGCCCCGCCGGCGATCGCCCCGAGGCAGACGACCACGGCGATCGAACCCACGCGGAAGAGGTTGCGCTCGACGGACGCGCCGGTGATGAGGATCGAGACGATGCTGATCACCGGCAGGCCGAGCAGCGTCGCCGTCGAGATCAGCGAGACGGCGGTGACGCCCGTCGCCGCCCAGGTCGTGCCGATGCCGGCCTGGCGCAGCATGTCGAACTGCATGGCGCCGCCGGCGGCGGCGCCGCCGGGCACGATGCGGCTGAAGGCGTTGCCGGCGAGCTGCGCCGTCGCGACCGGGAACCACGGCTTCACGTCGAGCGCGAGCCTCAGCAGCGCCCACATGCAGGCGAAGCTGGCGACCTCGGCGAGCACGATGGGGATGCCCCACAGGGGATTCACGTGGCGGAGCTGCGGGCCGGACGAGAAGACGGCGGCGAGGCTCGGCCAGACGACGTACAGGCCGACGGCGGTCAGCCCGAGGATGACGGCGCGCTTGATCCAGACCGCGCGGCGGTCGAGTCCGAGACGCGTAATCAGCCCGGTCATCGCGGGCCGGTCGTCTGGCTCGAGCTGGTCCGTCGCTCCCCCCTCGGAACGGCGTGTCAGAGGACGTTGGAGAACAGGCGTGCGGACTGGTTGCGGAAGCGCTTCAGCCGGCCCACGGCGAGCACGTCGTCGAGCGTCACCTCGTGGCAGTTCTCCATGTCGGCGACGAACGAGTCCGCGAGCTGCCGTGCGAACCCCCTGTCGAAGACCCAGCACATCATCTCCTTGTGGAGCTTGAGGCTGCGCTGGTCCATGTTCATCGTGCCGACGGCGCCGACGGCGCCGTCCACGACGATGGTCTTGCTGTGGAAGAAGCCGGCGTTGTAGAGGAAGACCCGGCCGCCGGCCTCGATGAGCTTGCGGTAGTACGTCTGGGCAGCCCACAGAGCTATCCGCTTGTCCGGGATGCCGGTCATCATGAAGCGCACGTCGACGCCGCTGAGGGCGGCGTTGATCATCACGTCGTAGATGCTGTAGTCGGGCACGAAGTAGGGGGACTGGATCCAGACCGACTCTTCCGCCTGCCCGATGGCGACCATGTGGGCGCGCCGCGCCGCGCTCCAGGGGTCTTCGACGCCCTGCGCGGCGACCTCGACGAGCGTCCCCGACTCGACTGGCGGTGGGGTCGGGCGCCGGCATGTAGCGCTGCGAGAAGAGGTCCTCGTGGTCCTTCTTGTGCTCGAACCAGCGCGACGCGAACAGCTTCTCGAGCGCGGCCACCGCCTGCCCGGTGAGGCGCAGGTGGGTGTCGCGCCAGGTCGCGAACCGGTCGCCGCCGTCGATGTACTCCTGCCCCACGTTCATGCCGCCCGTGTAGCCGATCTCACCGTCGATGACGGCGATCTTGCGGTGGTTGCGGTAGTTGATGCGCGCCAGGTCGGTGACGTCGGCGCGCACGATCGCGCCTGCCTTCGCGAGCTGCTTGAGCTCGAACTTCTTGAACGAGATGCAGCCCATCCAGTCGTACATGATGCGGACCTCGACGCCCGCCGCGAGCCGGTCGAGGAGGATGGGGACGATCTCGGCGGTGAGCCGGTCCTGCTCCCAGATGAAGTACTGCAGGTGGATGAAGCGCTGCGCGGCGGCGAGGTCCTGCTTGAGCCGCGCGAACTTCTCCTTGCCGGTGCAGAAGAGCTCGACCGACCCGGCCGGCAGCACGGTGGCGACGTTCTCGTTGGTGATGGCGCGCTTGATGGGGACGGCGATGGTGCCGGCCCACTCGCGCTCGAAGCGAGCGGTGGCGCCGGCGTTGCGTTCGTAGACCGGCGCCATCTCCTCCGTCTCCACGCGCTTCAGCGTCTGGATCCAGCCTTTGCGCTGCGCCACGACCTTCCAGTCGCGGCCGAAGAAGACGTAGAAGAACACGCCGATCACCGGCAGGAGGACGAGGATGAACAGCCAGGCGAGGGTGATGGACGGCTCGCGGTCGTCCATGATCAGCAGGACGATGGTGACCGTCCAGTAGACGAAGAAGACAAGCTCCAGCCAGCCGGGCAGGAGATGGGCGATGGACAGGCTCGACATGCTCGCAGACGCTATCTGATACCGGTCGTCGTGTCACACGCCGGTGAGGTCGTCAGGTCGAACACGCAGGCGCCGTTGGGGTACAACTGCGGCAGGAGATGCGACGAGCCGGGGCCGGCGGCGGACGCCGCCCTGCGACCCGGCCGACGGAGGAGGGACCTGTGGCGCGACACGTCGTTCATCTGTACCTTGGCCGCTACGACACGCTCGCAGGTGCGGAGCGTGACCTCAAAGGCCTCAAGAAGCTGCACGCGGAGGGACTGGTGGGGGCCTACGACGCCGCCGTCGTGACCACCGACGCCGACGGCGCGCCGCGGATCGAGCGCAGAAAGCACGCCGGGCATCCGGTCTGGGCCGGCGCCGGCATCGGCGCCCTGCTCAGCGTCCTCACCCCGTTCATCGCCATCCCGTTCGCACTCGTCGGCGCGGGGGCCGGCGCCCTGGTCGGCCACTCTCGCGGCGGCCTCTCGACCGAGGACGCCGAGGAGCTGGCCGATGCGCTCAAGAGCGGCGAGGCGGCGCTGGCGGTGGTGGGCGATGCGGCCATGGGTCCGCGCATCGAGCAGGTCTTCCCGGAGGCCTCCCGGCGCGTCGCGAAGGTCCTCGACCTGGACGAGGACGACGTGGCCGCCGCGCTCCGGCAGCCGAAGCAAGAGGGCTGAGCGAGGCCGGGCGGCGCGCAGCGCCGCCCGGCCTCGCTCGGATTCCGGATCGTGATGCGGCTCAGGGCGTGAGGGTGACGGGAGCCGGCGCGTGGCGCACGACCATCCAGCGGATGGTGAACACCGGCGCCGACGGGGTGCTGCGGTCGGCGCCGCCCTGGGCGTAGACGCGGTCGCCGACGAGCACGTCGCCGAGCGTGGCCCTGACCGGCCAGCCGTCCTTCATGACCCAGATGCGCGCGTCCGGCGCGACGACGAAGTCGCACGAGCCGTGGTAGTAGGGGCTGAGCGCCCGGGTGACCCGGTTCATGGTCGCGGTGAGCGTCGCCGCCGCGGCGTCCACGACGGTGACCGGCCCGCGGAAGGCGAAGCGCTTGATCTCGTTGAGCGGCAGCCGCCGCATCACGAGGCGCTTGCCGACGTAGACGGCGGAGCCCGAGGCGTAGTCGACCACGCCCTCGACGCGGAGCTTCTCGCCCACGACGAGGTCGCCGAGGGCGATGCTCTGCAGGTTGCAGCCGGACGCCTTGTAGACCTTGGCGTCCTGGGCGACGCTCACGGTCAGGTCCTCGCCGAGCCAGTCGGCGACGCCTCTCGAAGCGAGGTGGACGCGGACGGTCACGGTGCTCGCCGCGGGGTCCACGGCCTGGATCTTGCCGACGGCGGTGAAGTGCTGCGACGGCTCCCACCAGGGCAGCGAGACCGGCCAGGCGAGCGCCGGGGCGCAGACGGCGAGCGTGGCGATGGCGACGAGCGCCACGATCAGAAGCTTCTTCATGGTTCCTCCTTGGTCGACGCGGGGACTGCCGTTCTGGAGGAGGAACGCGCGCCGGCGGCAAAGCCTAGCTGCCGCTGACGGCCGCCTTTGTCGGTGTTAGGGTCTGGGCTGCGGCGGCGTTAAGTCGCCGAGGTGGGGAGCGGCCGCCGGCCGCCGCCTGCCGCCGTGGACGGGGGAGGGCTGTGGGCGGGGTCTGGAGGACGGCGCATCCGGAGGACGACGCCGGATCGTGCGACGCGCGGCTGATCGACGGCCTGCGCCGCAAGAAGCCCGCCGCGTTCGCCGGCCTGCACGACCGCTACGCGCCGGGCATCTACAATCTCGCGCTGCGCGTGGTGCGGCACGCCCCCGACGCGGAGGACATCACCCAGGACGTCCTCCTGCGCGCCTACGAGCGCCTGCCGCAGGACCGTGACGTCATGCTCCGGCCCTGGCTCTACCGGCTCACGCTCAACCGCTGCTACGACTACCTGCGCACCGCCGCCCGGCGCCCCTCGCCCGTCGCGCCGGGTCGCGAGGCGCCCTCACCGCTGGACCCCTACGACCAGTCCGAGCTGCAGCGGCTCCTCGAGGACACCATCGCCGACCTGACCCGCCGGCAGCGCGCCGCCCTCCTCCTGAAGGACGTCCACGGCCTCTCGCTCGTGGAGGTGGCCGACTGCCTGGGCCTCACGCCCGGGTCGGTCGAGGTGCTGCTGGCCCGGGCGCGCAGGGCCTTCCGGGCCAGGTTCGAGGAGCGCTGCCTGGCCGCCGGCCGGCCGCTGCCGCGCTCCGCCGGCGGCCTGGCCGCCCTTCCACTGCTTCCCTTGCCGGCGGGACTCGCGCTGCCGCCGGCGCTGCCGGTGGTCCTGCCGCCGGCGCCGGCGTTCGTCCCGCCGCTGGCCGCCGCGGCGGGCAGCGGCATCGGCGCCGCGATCGGGCTGCCGGCGTCGTTCAAGACGGCCGTCCTGATCGCCGCCGCCGCGGCGACCGTCGGCACCGCCGAGGTCGCCGTCACGCAAGGAGGCGACAGGCCGGCGCGCCCGTCGGCGAGCGTCGCCCACGTCGCCGCTCCCTCCCCGTCCGCGCCGGTCGTCGCCGCCGGCGCGCGCCCGTCACCGCGGGCCTCCGCCACGACCCTCGCCGCTCCTACTCCGGATCCGTCGCCGCTGAGTTCCCCCCTCCCGTCGGCGTCGCCCACCGAGGTCGCCGGCCCGGCGCCGGACGAGACGCCGCTCGGCATCACGACCCCGACGGCCGGCCCCTCGCCGGCGGAGACGCCGACGGCGCGGGCGACGTCGTCGCCCACCGCCTCGCCCTCACCGGCGCCGAGCCCGTCGCCGGAGCCGAGCACCTCGGCGACTCCCTCTCCTTCCGCCTCGCCCTGACGTCCGGTCGCGGGCCCGGCTCCCCGCCGACGCCGGGCGCCCGCGTCGTCGCCTGAGGCTCCGCAGCGGCATCTCCGTGCCGCCGGACTCCGTTCACGGTAGCCCGCCGATCCCGCGGGGTAGTATGGGTCCACAGGATCCGGTGACCAGGAGGTAACGTCGTGGCTCTTCAGCACCCCAAAGCACCCCATGCCGCCGTCAACGGGGCTGAGGAAGAGGACATCTTCAGCGCGGAGACGTCGCGCATCCCGCAGCACGAACTGCCTGCGGGGGAGATGCGCGTCAGAGGTCGCGTACCAGATCGTGCACGACGAGCTCATGCTCGACGGCAACGCGCGCCTCAACCTCGCCACCTTCGTCACCACCTACATGGATCCGTACGCCGACAAGCTGATGGCCGAGACCTTCGACAAGAACATGATCGACAAGGACGAGTACCCGCAGACCGCGGCCATGGAGATGCGCTGCGTCAACATGCTGAGCCACCTGTTCCACTCGCCGGATCCGAAGAAGGCCACCGGCTGCTCCACGACCGGCTCCAGCGAGGCGGCGATGCTCGGCGGCCTCGCCCTGAAGCGCAAGTGGCAGCATCGCCGCCGCGCCGAGGGCAAGCCCGCCTCCACACCCAACCTGGTGACCGGCATCAACGTCCAGGTGTGCTGGGACAAGTTCGCCAACTACTGGGACGTCGAGATGCGGCTGGTGCCGATGGAGGGCGAGCGCTATCACCTCTCGCCGGAGGAGGCGGTCAAGCTCTGCGACGAGAACACCATCGGCGTCGTCGTGGTGGTGGGCTCGACCTTCGACGGCAGCTACGAGGACGTCAAGAAGATGTCCGAGCTGCTCGACGACCTGCAGGAGCGCACCGGGCTGGACATCCCGATCCACGTGGACGGCGCCTCCGGCGCCTTCGTCGCGCCGTTCCTCGACCCCGACCTCGAGTGGGACTTCCGCGTCCCCCGGGTGCACTCGATCAACGCGTCCGGCCACAAGTACGGGCTCGTCTACCCCGGCGTCGGCTGGGCGATCTGGCGCGACGCCGAGGCGCTGCCCGAGGACCTCATCTTCTGGGTGAACTACCTGGGCGACAACATGCCGACCTTCGCGCTCAACTTCTCGCGGCCCGGCTCGCAGGTGGTGGCGCAGTACTACACCTTCCTCCGCCTCGGCTTCGAGGGCTTCGCGCGCGTGCATGGCTACGCGCGCAAGGTGGCGCTGTACACGTCGGCGGCGATCGAGAAGATGGGGCCGTTCGAGCTGCTCACGCGCGGCGACGCGCTGCCGGTGTTCGCCTTCAAGCTCAAGGACGAGGTGAAGAACTACACGGTGTTCGACGTCTCCGCCGCGCTCCGCGAGCGCGGCTGGCAGGTGCCGGCCTACACGTTCCCCAAGAACAGGGAGGACCTCGCGGCGCTGCGCGTCGTCGTGCGCCGCGGCTTCACCTTCGACGTCGCCGACATGCTGCTCGCCGACCTGCGCAAGCAGGTGGCGCGGCTGGAGAAGCTGCCCGCGCCCGTCGTCGGGAAGGACCAGGCCTGCGGGTTCCACCACTGACCCTTGCGAGGCGCCGGGCTGGCGCCGAAGGACGACGGCGGGCGATGCGGTATCATCCCGCCTGCCCGCCGTCGCCGACCTGAACAGGAGCAGCACCAGACATGTTCACCATCCTCGTCTTCATCGTCATCGGCATGGTCGCCGGATGGGCGGCCAGCCTGCTGATCCGCCACGACATGCACCCCAACGACTGGGGAGCCCTGTTCATCATCGGCATCAGCGGCTCGCTCATCGCGGGCGTCATCCTCAACCTGCTCATGGGCGAGGGGTTCAAGCTGCGCCCCGGCGGCCTCATCGGCTCCATCGCCGTGTCCTGCCTCCTGCTCTGGATCTACACGCGCCGCAACAACCAGGTCCACGCGCGCCGCAAGACGAGTGCCGACGGGAACCACCGCGAGCGCAAGGGCGGCAAGAAGCACCACACCAAGCGGTAGCTCCTCGCCACGGCCGCACCGGCGACCGCGGTGGTCCATACTGGGCGCATGACCCGCGTCCTCATCGTCGTCGCCAATCGCGAGCAGTTCCCGGAGCCGGCGTTCCCGGTGGGGGCGCTGTACGTGGCCGGGGCGGTCGAGGCCGCCGGCGGCCGGGCCCGCGTCTTCGACGCGGGCCTCCACCGGCGGCCCCTCGCGGCGCTGCGCGCCGAGCTGTCCTCCTGGCGGCCGGACGTCGTCGGCCTCTCCCTGCGTAACGCCGACAACGCGGCCTGGCCGTGCACGCGCACGTACACCGACTGGTACGCACGCGTGGCGGCCGCCGTGCAGCAGGCCGCGCCGCAGGCGCGGCTCGTCCTCGGCGGCCCTGCCTTCTCCATCTTCCCGCGCGAGCTCCGGCGGGCGCTGCTCGTCCGGGACGGCGTCGTGGGCGACGGCGAGGCGGCCGCCGCGGCGCTCGTGGACGGTGGCCTGCCTCCCGGGATCGCCGAGCGGCCCCTTGCGGACCTCGGCGGCGTGCGCCTTCCCGGCGACCTCGCCGCGGTCTTTCCCGGCGCCGGTCGCTATCGCACCGCCGGCGTGCAGACCGCCCGCGGCTGTCCGCACCGCTGCATCTACTGCACCTACCCACGGCTCGAGGGCACGCGTCTGCGGCGGCGCTCCCCCGAAGCGGTCGTGGACGAGATGGAGCGCCTGCGCCGCGAGCTGGGCGTCACCGAGCAGTTCGTCGTCGACTCGTCGTTCAACGCCGAGGAGGGGCACCTCGTCGCCGTCTGCGAGGAGCTTCTGCGCCGCCGCCGGCCGGCCGGCGCTCCGCTGGCCGACGTGAGCTACTCCTGTTACCTGCAGCCGCGGGTGAGCGACCCTTCCGTGTTCGGGCTGCTGCGCGCCTCCGGCTGCACCTCGGTCGACCTGGGCATCGATTCCGCCGCCGAGGCGCTGCTGCCGGGCCTCGGCAAGTCGTTCACGGTGGCGGACCTGCGGACGGCGACCGCGGCGGCCAAGGCGGCCGGCCTGGACGTGTGCCACTCGCTGCTGTTCGGCGGGCCGGGGGAGACGCCGGCGACCGTGGACGAGACGGTGCGCGTGACCGACGAGCTGGCGCCGACGGCCGTCGTCGCCATGGTCGGCCTGCGGATCTACCCGGGGACGGCGCTCGCCGGCCTGGCCCGCGAGGCGGGCGTCATCGGCGAGCGCGAGCCGTTGCTGGCGCCGCGCTTCTACGCGGCCGGCATGGCGGCCGACGATCCGCGCGCCGCCTGGCTCCTGCGTCAGGTGAGCGCGGCCGCCGCCGGCCGCCGCAGCTGGTTCCTGCCCGGCGCCCGGGATTGGAGCGCGGCCTGGGGGCCTCGAGTGCTGCGCCGCCTCGGCAAACCCGGACCGCTGTGGCGCAACTTCCCGCGGCCGCGCTGGTACCGCTACGTGTGAGACCTCTGAGCTGCTCGCGGACCTGTGACGCCGCCTGTTGTCGCCGCTGGCGACACAAGGTGCGACGTCGGCGGATCGCGGGAGTATCATCGCTCGTGAAGGGGGTATCGTGTCGTGGCCTCGAGCGGCGCGGGCGGACCTGGCGATTCGCCGTTCTGCCGCGCCACCCGCGGACTCACGGCCGTACCGCTCCATCCTGGCCCAACGAGCGCTGGTACCGCGCGGGGGCTGCTGCACTCCGGAAGGGGAGGGTATGAGACGTCCATTCCATCTGTCGCTGGCGCTGCTGGTCGCCGCCGTCGCGCTGCTGTGCGTCGCAGGCGTGGCCCAGGCGGGCACCATGCCGAAGACCAACATCCCGATCGACGGGACGCCGGACTTCAAGAACATCGACTGGCCGCGGCAGCACTACCCGCTGGCGTCGCCGGCCAGCACACTCGTCGCCCCGGCGTCGCTCGCCGCACACGGCGCACCCGATCTCGTCCTCACGCTCTACGACAACACGCCCGGCCACCAGGGCCCCTACGACGTGCCGTTCTGGAAGGAGTACGCCGGCGCTCACTCCGACATCTACATCGGCTGGGACAACCTGGCGTCGTCGCCGGACTCGGTGCAGCAGGACCAGACGATCACGGCTGACCAGGTCGACTACATGGGCAAGGAGTTCGACGCGCGCATCTGGGAGAGCGACGTCTTCCACTTCGGCAACTACACGGCACGTTCGCCGCGGCCGGACATCGACGGCAAGCGCGCCGCGATCTTCGTCCACAACATCCGCGACGACGCCTACTGGGGCCCGTATCGCTTCTACATCGCCGGGTACTTCAGCTCGGGCCTCAACGACCTGCTGCAGCTCAACGCCATCTTCGTCGACTCGTACAACTGGAAGGACCGGACGGGTGTCAACACGACGACCCCCTCGCTGTCCTACCTGTACGAGGGCACCGTGGCGCACGAGTTCCAGCACCTCATCCACAGCGACGTCGACGCCAACGAGACCGACTTCATCAATGAAGGCATGGCCGAGATCGCCATGCAGTTCCTGTACGGCAGCAAGGTCACCGCGTCCGAGATCGGCGAGTACCTCTACTACCACCGCGACTCGCTGACCGACTGGAAGGGCGAGCTGTTCGACTACGGTGACTCCTGCCTGTGGCAGGATTACCTGTGGGAGCGCGCCGGCGGCGGCGACCTCGACGCGCCGCTCGACAAGCGGGTCACGCCCGCCTACGTGAACAACAAGTTCGCCGAGACCGACGCCAAGTTCACCGATCCCGGCGACAAGTTCATCTGGAACCTGATCCACGATCAGGCCACCGGCATGCAGGGCGTCGCGAACCGGTCGGCGGCATGGCCGCGGTCGAGCGGCTGCATCGCGACTGGACGCTCGCCAACCTGCTCGACGGCAAGGTGAGCCAGACGGCCTGGAACTACCGCAACCTCCAGCTCAACGGCCCCGACTCCGACAACGTCACCGTCGACCAGGGGATCGCCTTCTACCAGTCCAACGTCAACGGCAACATGCCGCCGACGCGCAAGAACGTGCAGCCGGCAGACGGCCATCGAGCCGTGGGGCGCGTACTACCGCACCTACGGCGGCTCGGAGCCGGGCTTCACCATGAGCTTCACCGGCGCCGCCCAGGACGGCATCAAGGCCGTTCACCGGCACCTACGAGTGGTACTCCGGCATGGGCAACATGCTGCAGCGCACGCTCGAGCGCACGCTCACCGGCGTGCCGGCGGGCGCCACGCTGAGCTTCCAGACGTGGTTCGACATCGAGCAGGACTGGGACTACGGCAACGTCGAGGCTTCCACTGATGGCGTCACGTGGACCAAGCTCACGCAGCTCAGCACGCTGCCGGTGGGCGTCAGCAACCTGAACGGCTCCACCGCCTGGGACAGCCCCGGTGGCTTCACGGGCACCTCCGGCGGCTGGCAGCAGGCGCAGTTCAGTCTCGGCGCCCTCAGCGGCACCGTACATCTGCGCTTCCGCTACGCGACCGACGAGGCCGCCAACGGCCAGGGCTGGTACATCGACGACCTGACGCTCGGTACGTTCACCGACCCCGTCGACACGACCAACGGCTGGGTCACCGACGCCGCCGACGGCTGGCTGTTCACCACCGGCCAGCAGGACAACGACTGGACTGCGGACGCGTTCGTGCCGTTCGCCAAGGCGGGCACGCGCGGCTACCAGCTGGTGCCGGTGGTCGGCACGAGCGGGCAGGGCATCTCCGGCAAGGTCTACGTGCCGGCGCAGTTCCAGAAGAACGCCAAGGTCTACGGCATCGTCGGCAACCGGCCGGAGGGCACCTTCGCGTCGACCGGCCGGCTCACGATCGCCAAGGGCAAATGAGCCGCTGAGGCGCCGGGCGAGCCCGGCGCCTGGGAAGACCGCGGGCGGGCGGGCCGTGCTGGTCCGTCCGCCCGCGCCGCGTACGAGCTCGTTATCGCCGCGGAGCGGGTCTCGAGGGCGGAAGCGTCCGGTCTGTCCCGCGCCGCTGGTCGGAGGCGCGGATCGGTCAGCGGCCGGCGGGCGATGCCCCGGCGCCGCAGACCGGGCAGGCGAGCATGCCGAGCGGCCGCTCGAGACCGCCGGCCGCGAGCAGCTCGTCGTCGCGGAACACCTCGGCGGTGGGCCGGTCGGCGAGCACGCGGCCGGCGCTCATCACGATGGTCCGCTCGCACAGCTCGGCGGCGAGGTCGAGGTCGTGCGTCGCGATGATGCGCGTGTGCTCGAACCCCTCGAGCAGGCCGAGCAGGCGGCGCCGAGCCTGGGGGTCGAGCCCGCTCGACGGCTCGTCCATCACGAGGATGCTCGGCTCCATGGCGAGGACGGTGGCGATCGCGACCGCGCGCTTCTCGCCGCCGGAGAGGCGGTAGGGCGGGCGCTCGGCGAGATGGCCCGCGCCCACGCGCGCGAGGGCCTGCGCGACCCGCGCCCCCACGTCCTCGGGCGAGAGTCCGAGGTTCAGCGGCCCGAACCCCACGTCCTCGGCGACGCTCGGCATGAACAGCTGGTCGTCCGGGTCCTGGAAGACCATCCCGACCGTGCGCCGGATGTCGGGGAGGGTGCTCTTGGTCACCGGGATGCCGCCGATGTCGACGGCGCCGTGCGCCGGCGTCAGCAGACCGTTCAGGTGCAGCAGCAACGTGGATTTGCCGGCGCCGTTGGCGCCGACGACGGCGATCGCTTCACCGTGCCCGATCTCGAAGGAGACGCCGTCCAGGGCGTGGGTCCCGTCGGGGTAGGCAAAGCTCAGGTCGCGGACGCTGATGGTGTGGTGGCTCATCCCGAGGGGCCAGTGACGAGGTGGCCGATGGCGAGGGGCACGTCGATGAGACGGAAGACCACAAAGGCGGCCGACCAGGCCAGGGTGAAGACGAGGTCGGCCGTCCTGAAGTGCAGCCGCCGCGCGACGCGGACCTGGCCGTCGAAACCGCGCGACTTCATCGCCAGGTAGATGCGCTGCGCACGGGCGAAGGCTCGCAGCAGCAACTGCCCCAGCATCTGGCCGTAGATCCGCCAGCCCATTCCGCGGCGCCCGAAGCTGCGCAGGCGCCGCGCCTGTCCCATGCGCCCCGCCTCGTCGCCGAGTACGAAGATGTAACGGAACAGCAGCAGGAGCTGGGTGACGAGCACGTCCGGGACCTTGAGCTTCTCCAGGGCGAGACAGATGCCGGTGAAGCCGGTCGTCGCGGTGAGCACCAGGGCGGCTCCGGCGGTGAGCAGGAAGCGCAGCACGATCGACGCGTAGGAGACCCACCCGCCGGTCACGCTCCAGGCGCCGACCTGGACCACCACTTCGCGGTCGAATAGCGGGTTGAAGGCGCCCATGATGAGCGCGAACGGCGAGACGACGAGCAGCAGGCGGCCGAGGAAGCCGAGGGGCAGACCGCCCTCGGTCGCCAGCACGACGGGGAAGATGGCGAACGGCAGCAGGCCGAGCAGGTCGTACTTGCCGTAGGAGACGACGCAGACGATGTAGACGCCCGTCGTGATGACCTTGGCGCGAGGGTCGACGCGATGGACTGGGGATTCGAGACGCGCCAGGCGGTCGAGGCGGTCGAGCGCGGAGAGGCCGGTGGCGACGGAGGACACGTTCCGCCGGCCCTCAGCCGATCTCGCCCGTCGTGGTCGCCACGAACTTGCCGTGCTTGACGCCCTTGGTGCCGATGAGGCCGTCGGCGATCCGCTTGATCTCCCGCGCGACGCCGCGTAGCACCACCACCTCGAGGCAGTACGTGGCGTCGAGATGCACGTGCAGGGTCGACACGATCTCCTCGTGGTGCGTGTGCTGGTGGTCGGTGAGCTTGTCGGCGAGGTCGTGGGAGTGGTGGTCGTACACCAGAGTGACGGTCCCGATGGCCTCGGCGACGCCGGCCTCCCACTGGTCCTGCACGAGTGCGCCACGGATGAGGTCGCGGAGCGCCTCGGAGCGGTTGACGTAGGACTGCTCCGCGATGAGCTCGTCGAAGCGGTCGAGCAGGCGCTCGTCGATCGAGACGCCGAAGCGGACGATGTCGGACACGGCGCCTCTCCCTTCTCCTGGTCGCGGAGTGCCACGCAACAGGCGCCGGCACGACACGTCGTGCACCGCCGGCGCAGCGGACGCGGCACCATCCGCGCGTTTCTTGACCCCCGCTGCAGGCAGCCCTACAGTGGGACTCTACAGTAGCACGAGTCCGGATTCCGTAGCACCGTGGCGCGCGACGGGATGCCGGTGCCGGCTCTCCCGAAAGGACCTCGCCCCGTGCACATGGCCGATGCCCTGATCTCCCCCGCCGTCGGCGGCGCCATGTGGGCCGCGACCGGCGTCGTCGTCGCCTACAGCGCGCGCAAGGTGCGCGACGATCTCGACGAGAGCAAGATCCCGCTGATGGGCGTCGCCGGCGCCTTCGTCTTCGCCGCCCAGATGCTCAACTTCGCCGTCCCGGGAACGGGTTCGAGCGGCCACCTCGGCGGAGCGCTGATGCTCGCCATACTCCTGGGCCCGGAGGCCGCCTTCCTCGTCATGGCCTCCATCCTCGCCGTCCAGGCGCTGTTCTTCGCCGACGGCGGTCTGCTGGCGCTCGGCGCCAACATCTTCAACCTCGGCTTCTTCCCGGCGTTCGTCGCCTACCCCCTGATCTACCGCAAGATCGTCGGCGACGGTCCCGAACTCAAGAAGAGCCGTGTCTTCGCCGGCTCGCTGCTGGCGGCGATCGTCGGTCTGGGTCTCGGCGCGTTCGCGGTCGTGCTCGAGACGACGGCTTCCGGGATCACGGAGCTGCCCTTCACGACCTTCGTCCTGCTCATGCAGCCCATCCACCTGGCGATCGGCGTCGTGGAGGGGCTCGTGACGGCCGCCGTCGTGCTGTTCGTCTACAGGGCGCAGCCCGAACTGCTGGCCCGCAGCGCCGCGGGCCGATCACTCGCCGGGGTGCGTCTCAGACCGGTGCTCATCGGGCTGGGAGTGGCTGCGCTGGTCGCCGGCGCGGCGCTCTCGTGGTTCGCCGCGACGAGCTCCGACGGTCTGGAGTGGTCCATCGCCAAGGCCACGGGCACCGAGGAGGAACTGCAGACCAGTTCGTCTGCCCATAAGGCCGCCGCCGAGCTGCAGGACAGCACCGCGCTGCTGCCCGATTACGGCTTCAAGGCGGACGAGGCCGTGGCGCAGCCCGCCCCCGGAGAGGACGCGCCGGCGTGGCCGGCGGTCGACGCCGGCACCAGCCTGTCCGGCCTCGTCGGCGGCGCCATCGTCGCCGGCATCGTCGTCCTCATGGGCTTCATCCTGTACAGGCGCGCCGCACACCGGCGCACCAAGGCGGGCGCGTAGCCGCACGGAGACCGCAGGCGTGAGCCCATGCCGCAGCGGGTAGTGACAGGCGCATGAAGGTTTTCGTGACAGGCGGCGGTGGGTTCCTCGGCTCGGCCGTCGTGACTCGCCTGATCGCCGGCGGCGACGAGGTGCTCGCCTTGGCGCGGACGGAGGCCGCGGCGGGGAGGATCACGCGGGCCGGCGCCGTCCCGCTCCGCGGGGACATCACCGACGCCGCGCTGCTCGGAGTCGCCGTGCGCGGCGTCGACGCGGTCATCCACATGGCCGGTGACTACCGCATCGGCATCGATGAGGCGGAGCACGAGGCGATGTTCCGCACCAACGTGGACGGCACCGTCTCGGTGCTCGATGCCGCCGTGTCCGCCTCCGTGGGCCGCATCGTCTACGTCTCGACCGTGACGGTTTTCGGCAACACGCACGCCAAGGTCGTCGATGAGACCTACGAGCGACCGGACCGCGACTTCCTGAGCTACTACGACGCGACCAAGTACATGGCGCATCGCGTCGCCGTGGCTCGCTTCGCCGCCGGGGCGCCGCTGGTGATCGTGCAGCCCGGAGCCGTCTATGGGCCCGGAGACCAGAGCGATCTCGGTGCGCAGATCGACCGCGTGGCGCGTGGCAAGTACCGTCTGCGAGCGTTCTCGGAGCTCGGCCTCACGATGAGCTACATCGACGACGTCGCCGACGGCACGGTCCTCGCCTATGCCAAGGGCCGGCCCGGCGAATCGTACGTCCTCGGCGGAGAGGTGGCACGCCTGGGCGACATCGTCGACCGTGTCGCCGACCTCACCGGCAACAAGAGGGCGCGCTGGAAGGTGCCGTCGCCGGCGTTCAGGGTCGCGGAGCCGTTCGGGTCCCTCGCCGGCCGGTGGACCGGCGCCGGCCCGAACCTGCACGAGGTCGTGCGGTCGAGCAAGGGCGTCACGTACTGGGCGACGAGCGCCAAGGCCGAGAACGAGCTCGGCTACGCCCCGCGCAGTCTCGACCAGGGGCTGCGCGACCTTCTCGCCGCGCGCTGAGTCCGCGAGGGCGGGGCGGCTGCGCAGCCGCCCCGCCGCATGCCTATCTCGTGAAGTAGTCGACGAGCGTCTGCTGCTCGTCGGCCGTGACGGTCGCCCCGTTCTGGATCATGGCGTCGATCAGCGCCTGGGCGTCCGCGGCGCTGGCAGCGCGGAAGGCCAGCGCCTGGTCCGTGGAGTGGCAGCTGCCGCAGCGGGCCGCGATGATCGCTGCTGCGTCCGACGTCGAGCCCGTGGTGGCCGAAGGAGAAGGCTCGGGGGTGGCGCCGGAAGACGCCGCGCCGTTGGCGGCCAGGGAGGCCTCGTAGCCGGCGAGGAGCGTCTGCTTCTCGGCGTCCGTCAGTTTGGCGTCCGGATGGATCATCGTGTACTGGAAGGGCGGCATCTCTCCGTCGACCGCTTCGCTCATCTGCGCGACCGACGGTTCGCCGGCCCATTCAGAGAAGTTGAAGGCCGAGCGCGCGCCGTCCACGTCCCTCTGCACGAGCCACGACATCGGGGCGATGTTGGTGGCCCACCACCAGTTCGTCTCGTTGCTGTGGCAGTCGTAGCACGAGGTCTTCGCGATCGCCTCGGCCTGGGGATCCGTCCACTTGAACGGGGTGGTGGCCTCAGGATTGGAGTGGCTGGCGCGCCCGTAGGGCACGAACTGGATGAGGATGAACACCACGACGGCGGCGCCGATCGCCCACAGCAGGATCTTCTTCCAGGAGCGCCCGCGGCGCCCGGCAGTGCTCGACATCATGCTCCCTTTGGTCGGTTGGTCATCTGGAGCATAGTACTCCTGAATGGGCGCAGCGCGCCGTTGCCGCTGCCCTGCGGGCCGCGGGAGGTGGTCCGCGGCGGGTTCTCCGGAGGCGGGGCGGGTACGTTCACGGCAGGATGCGCCGGCAGTCGGACAAGCAGATGAGGAGACGCTGAGGTGAGCACGGCGGAGCGCCGGTTTGCGGACGCGCTCGCGAAAGCGCGCGCGGAGTGGGCCGCCGCGGATGCGGCGGCCTGCGCCACGCGCGCCGGCTGCGAGCGCACGGAGGGCGGGGTGCTCGTGCCCCTGTTCGGCCGCCCGCACCTGGTGACGCACCCGGGCGGCGAGGTGGCCGTCGCGTCTGGGGGACGACCCGGCGTGGACGAGCCCGGCGCGGACGGGCCCGAGGCGGCTGCGCCGCCCGCGCACGCGGCCGTCAGCATCCTGCTGCTGCACTACCTGCTGCTCGCCGACGGCACGCCGCCGGCCGGGACGTGGGTCGCGTACCGCGAGCTGCCGGACGGTCTGTTCTACGCGGCGACGTTCGCCGCGAGGGCGGAGGAGCCGCTGACGCGGGCGTTCGCCGGACCGGCACCCCAGGGCTCCGGACTCGCCGGTCTCGACGCCTTTCGCGACGCCGCGCGCCGCGCCGGCGGCGACGCCCTGACGCTGGGCGACGCCTCGTTCCGCTTCGCCGCCCTGCCGCGCCTGGACGTCGCCGTGCTGGTGTGGGCCGGCGACGACGAGGAGCCGGGAGAGGCCCGCGTGCTCTTCGACGCCGGCGCGGGCCACTATCTCCCGGCTGAGGACCTCGCCGGCGTCGGCGGCCAGCTGGCCCACCGGCTGGTCTCTGAAGTGCGCGCCTAGCCTCGTCTCGCCGGCGGAACGCTCCGTCATGCCGGCGCCGGGTAGGGTGCTAGTCCGTCCGCGCCACAGGCGCCGCGCGCCCCGCGACCAACCCGCGCACCGTCACGATCGCCAGCGCGGCGATGATGCACGCCATGCCGGCGGCCTCGCCTGCGGTGGGCCGCTCCCCCAGCTGGATCCACGCCGCGGTCACGCCGATCACCGGCGTCGCCAGCGTGGCGATGCCGGCGGCGCCGGCCGAGAGGCGGCGCAGTCCGAAGAGCCAGAGGAACCAGGCGAGCGCGTTGGCGAGGACCACGTTGTAGGCGAGCGCCCAGACGAACGTCGCCGTCCACTCGGGGCCGCCCTGCCAGGTGAGCGCGGCGATCAGGAGCAGCGGAAGCGAGCCGAACAGCATCTGCCAGGTCGTGAGCGAGAGGACGTCCACCTCGTGCCGCCGTTGGAGCCTCTTGACGACGACCGCGCTGGCGGCCCAGCAGAACCCTGCGGCCACCGCCAGCGCGCTGCTGAACGCGTCGCGCAGATGCCACGGCTCGATCACCAGGACGAGGCCGGCGAGGGCGAGCGCGACGGCGAGCCACTGCACGCCGCGCACCCGCTCGCCCAGGAACGCCCAGGCCAGCAGCAGCAGCCAGAACGGCATCGTGTACGTGAGCACCGACGTCCTGCCGGCGCCGCCGCTCTCGAGGGCCCACATCAGCAGCCCGACGAAGCCGGTGGTCTGCAACAGCCCGATGACGATGGTGTAGCCCAGCGGCGGCGGCCGCAGCGGGCGCCGCAACACGATGAGCAGAGCGAACAGGCTGAGCGCGCCGAGGGAGGTACGCAGGGCCGAGAACGTGAACGGCTGGGCGTACTCCAGCCCGACCTTCATGACGACCCAGTTGTAGCCCCAGATGAGCGCCAGCAGCGCCAGCGCCAGGGCGCCGAGGTCGCGGCCGCGCGCGGCCGCGCTTCGCGGCGGTCGAGGCCGGTCGCTCACTTGCGCGGGAACGAGGCAGCCGACCAGCCGACGGCCAGCACGGCGACGATCGCCATCCGCACGCCGAACGAAAGGTCGGTCTGCCAGACCCACAGGCCGATCATCCAGGGCAGGAACAGGACCCAGACGACGATCTCGAGCGGCCACCAAAGGTCCCCCGCCCATCGCCAGACCTCGTTCAGTGTCTCCGGGGAGGCGAAGGCGAGGGCGATGAAGGCGCCCCACAGGCCGACCATGAGGATGAAGAAGAGCCGCTTCACAAGGTCAGCATACCGTGAGGGTCGGGACCGACGGTTCCGGCGGTCAATCGGTGACCGGGCGCACGTCGGGCTCCCCGCCGGCCGCGGCCGTGCCGCGGCGGCCGGCGCGGAGCCCGTGGACCGCGAGCACGGCGAGCGCGGAGATGATCATGACCATGCCGATGCCCTCCACGAGCGTCGGCACCTCCCCCAGCTGGATCCACGCGGCGAGCACGCCGACGACGGGGATCGACAACGTCCCCAGCCCGGCGGCCCCGGCCGGGAGCGCGTGCAGCGCGTACAGCCAGAGGAACCAGGCCACGGCGTTCGCCAGCACGACCGTGTACGCGAGCCCCCAGGTGAATCCGAAGGTCCACTCAGGCGGCCCGCTGTAGGTGATCGCGGCGAGCACGATCAGCGGTATCGAGCCGAAGAGCATCTGCCACGACGTGAGCGAGAGGACGTCGACGGTGTACCTGCGCTGCATGAGCTTGACCACCAGCGCGGCCGCCGCCCAGGAGAGGCCGCCGAGAACGGTGAGCAGCCCGCTGACGGCGCTCTCGAACGCCCACGGCCTCACCACGAGGATGAGCCCGGCGAAGGCAAGACAGACGGCGAGCCACTGGACGCCGTGGAGGCGCTCGCCGAGGAAGACCCAGGCGAGCAGCAGCAGCCAGAACGGCATCGTGTAGGTGAGCACCGAGACCTTGCCGGCGCCGGCGCTGTGCAGCGCCGTGATGACGAGGCCGACGAACAGCGTGGTCTGCAGCAGGCCGATGAGCATCGTCCAGCCGAGCGGCGGCGGGCGCAGCGACTTGCGCAGCACGATCATGACCAGGAAGAGACACGCGGCGCTGAGGGGCACGCGCAGCGCCGCGAACGTCATCGCGTCCGAGAACTCCAGAGCGACCTTGGTGGCGATCCAGCCGTAGCCCCAGACCGGTCCAAGGATGACCAGCGCGAGGATGCCGAGGTCGCGCGTGCGGGTGGGTGTCGCGGAAGATCCGGGCATGGGGTGCTAGCCGACGGCCTGTGTGCCTGCGGCGCCGGCGCGAGCGCCGTAGGCCGCGAGCGCCGCGAGGGCGGCGACGATCAGCGTCATGCCGATGCCTTCGACGAGCGTCGGCGCCTCGCCGAACTGGATCCAGGCGGCAATCACGCCGACGATCGGGACGGCGAGCGTTCCCATGCCGGCGGCCCCGGCCGACAGGGAGCGCAGTGCAAAGATCCACAGAGCCCAGCACGCGGCGTTGGCGAGCAGAACGGAATACGCCAGGCACGCGACGAACGTGCCCGTCCAGACCGGCGGTCCACTCTCCGTCACCACCGCGACGAGGATGAGCGGCATGCTGCCCAGCCCCAGTTGCCAGGTGGTGAGTGTGAGTGTGTCGGAGGGGGTGCGGCGCTGCAGCAGCTTGATCAGCAGCGTCGCTCCTGCCCAGGCCAGTCCCGCCCCGCAGGCCAGAACGCCGCTGAGGGCGCCGCCGAGGTTCCAAGGCTGGACCACCAGGACGAGGCCGGCGAAGGCGAGGGCGACCGCCGGCCACTGCAGGCCGCGCAGGCGCTCGCCGAGGAACAGCCAGGCGAGCAGCAGCAGCCAGAACGGCATGGTGTAGGCGAGGACCGAGACCTTGCCGGCGCTCCCGACGGTCAGGGCAAGGATGGCCAGACCGTTGAACAGCGTCGTCTGGAAGAAGCCGATCAGCGCCGTCCAGCCGAGCGGCGGCGGCCGCAGCGGCCGTCGCGTGACGACGAGCACGACGGCGAGAACGGCCGCGCCCAGGGCGGTGATGAGAGCCACGAAGGTGAACGGCTGTGAGTACTCGAGCGCCACCTTGCTGACCACCCAACTGTAGCCCCAAAGCGGGGCGATGACGGCGAGCGCGAGGACGCCGAGGTCGCGCGCGCGGGTGGGGCTGCCCTCGCGATTCACGGGCGCTCTCCGTCAAGGCGCGCGAGCTCAAGGGCGACGTCGCGCGCCAGCGCCGGGAGTTCGTTGCGGGCGATGTCCCATACCGTGGTCGGCGCGAGCGCGTCGTACTCGTGAGCGATCACGTTGCGGAAGTCGATCGCGCCGCGGCAAGCGGCCACCCGTGCGGTGAGCCCCGGGTCGCTGCGCAGAGCTCGTGAGAGCGCCTCGCCGAGGATCTCGAACTGGCGTTCCACGGCCGAGCGCAACATGAGGTCGTCGCGGTAGTCGCGCAGGGTGCGGCCGGCGATGAAGCTTGTGATGGCGCCGGCCGCCGTCACCACGTCGTAGAGCTGCACCCGGACGTCACGCGGCCGCAACCAGCGTCACCCCTGTCCGCTCTATCTCCGCGCGCAGGTAGGGGTTGTCGACCGCGTCGTCCTCGATGAGGTCGACGGGCATCCCGCTGGCCTGCTCCAGCGCGCTGCGCAGCGCGAAGTAGCGCGCCGCCCTGCCCCTGGACGGGCCGCCGAGGCACACGACGATGTCGAGGTCGCGCGGCGCCCTGCGACTGCCGGCCAGCGCGGCGGAGCCGAAGACGACCGCGCGGCGCGCACCGGCCTCGCGGAGCACGGCGAGCACGGCGGGGAGCCGCGGTCGCAGGAGGGCGTGGACCTGCTTCTCGGACTTATCCGCGTTCGCCGGCCCCACGGGCGCGCCCGGCGGCGCGGCGCCGGCAGCATCCGCGGCGAGCAACGCGCGCAGCGGGTCGAGCAGCTCGTGCTCGTCGACGACGCGGAGCAGACGCCGGCCTTCGGCCGTGTGCTCCGACTCGACGAGCCCGAGCCCCACGAGCCGCTCGACCTCGCGCTGCACGCCGGACGCGCCGCCGCCCACCAGCCGGATCAGCTCGCGGAGGTGGTACTCCCGGCGCGGATCCGCCAGCAGGATGGCGAGCACACGCGCCCGTGTCTCGGAGCCCAGGAGGGTGGCCAGCATTATGAACCTCTAACAGGTACAGATGTACAGTATAGTGGTACGGTCAGTGTATCCGAGAGGGCCCTCCGTCACAAGGCGTCCCGCTCAGCGCTCGCCCTGGGCCGCGACGGGTCTCCGTCGCTCACGGTGTTCGCACACAAGCCGGCGATCGCGGCAGTCCGCTCGAAGGAGGCCCGGGACGGGAACGGCTCTCGGATCAGGCCGTCTTGGCTGCAGCCACCGGGACCGTGGTGGTCTCGGCGAACAGCTTCAGGTTGTCCATGCTGTCTTCGAAATCGCGGCGGACCCGCTTCTCGAGGAAGACGCGGTCCGCGACCTTGCCCAGGATGCTCCCGGGGATCGCGTAGTCGAAGGTCGTCTTGACGTCGATACCCGAGTCCGCCGGCTCGTGGTGACACCAGAGCTCACCGGACATGGATCCCTCGAACTGCCAGCGCCAGTCGCTGCTGCCGTCCGGGTTGTGGCGCTCTTCGACGGTCCGGTCCACGATGCGCAGCTTCATGCCCATCATCAGCTGGGTGAACTCCGCCTTGGTCCCGGGGCTTCCGTCGCCGAACACCCGCTCGGGGTCACTCATCCCCACCCAGAACGTGGGCCAGTTGCGAGGGTCTTTGACGATCTCGTCCAATCTGTCGACGGACACGTCGACGTGGAATTCCTGCAGGAGATGAGCCATAGGGCACCTCCTCCCTTGGTCTCTCTCACGCACGGTCGCGCGGGGGTTCCCGGGCCTCCTTCTTCAGAGCGTTCCCCCGCGGCGGCCGGCGACACCGTTGCGGGACCAGTGCGCGCGATTCCGCCGCTTGGCGGGTACAAGCATCCCAGAGCGGCACGCGTGCGGATCTGCGTCTGGTCCTGCGAGACGGAGTGCGAACGACATGATCGGTGCGATCATCCTGGGACTGGCGGCCGGCGCCATCGCCCGTCTGCCGATCGAGAACGACGCCATGGAGCTCATGGGTGGCACGGACCGGCGGGGACTCGGGTGGACGTTCTCTCCGGGCTGACGCTGGCCGCGCCCGCCGGCCTCAACGCCTACATCCCGCTGCTCGCCTTGGCGCTGGCCGAGCGCTTCGGCTGGGTGCACCTTCGGGCGCCGTTCGACGGGCTCGGCTCGTGGTGGGTCATCGGCCTGATCACGGCGCTGCTCGTGGTGGAGATCGTCGCCGACAAGGTGCCGGCGGTGGACCACGCGAACGACGTGATCCAGACGGTGGTGCGGCCGGCCGCCGGAGGCCTGCTGGCCGTCTCCGCCTCGCAGCAAGGGACGGTCGAGCCCGTCGTGCTGCTGGTAGCCGGCGTGCTGATCGCCGGCGGCGTGCACGCCGTGAAGGCCACCGCCCGCCCGGTGGTGAACGTCTCGACGGCCGGCGCCGGCGCGCCGGTGGCGTCGACCGTCGAGGACGTGCTCGCCGTGATCGGCACCGTGCTGGCGCTGCTGGTGCCGGTGCTCGCGGCGATCGTGATCGTCATCGCGGTGATCGTCGCGATCGTGCTGATCAGGCGCTGGCGCAGGCGTGCGCGCCGCGCGCCTACGGCGGCGGCGCCGTAGGCCGCCCGCCGCGGGCCGTCGACCGTCCAACGCCTGTCTCCCGGGTGGGCCGCTAGCTCAGTTGGGAGAGCGCCGCCTTTGCACGGCGGAGGTCAGGGGACGGCCACGGGTTCGACTCCCCTCCGGTCCCCCGGCTCGCCCTTGCCCTCGTATGCTCTCCGTGCAATCATCGCCGGTCTCGGAGGGTGCCTCCGGGCACGGAACGACGGCCGGGGTGGTCTGTGGTGAGCGAGCTTGGCAGCCGCAGTCGGTCCGGGCTCGAAGGGGGGCAGTGATGGATCCCGGTGTGATCTCGGCCGTGCAGCGCGTGTGTGAGGCCGCCGGCGTCGACGAATGGGGCGTCGCCGCCAACCGCGACTGGCCGCTGGCGCCCGACCTCCCGTTCGCCATCACCCTCGCCGGGCGCCACGCGCCGGAGGCGCTGGCAGGCATCGAGCAGACGCACATGTCGCAGGCGTTCTTCGACGATTACGCACGCCTGTGGCGCGAGCTCGACGACGCGGCTGCGGGGATCGTGGCGGAGATCGAAGCGCGAGGCCACCGAGCCGTCCAGTCCAGCAACCTCATGACCGGCCCCCACGACGATCCGCCGGTAGAAGACTGGGGCGATCCGGGCGTGTTCTCGCACAAGATCGCCGCGACTCAGGCGGGCCTCGGCTGGATCGGCAAGACCGCCGTGTACGTGTCGGCGCGGTTCGGCGCGGCCGTGCGGCTGACCACCGTCTTCACCGACCTGCCGCTGCCGGCCGGAGTCCCCATCACGGAGAGTCGCTGCGCCGATTGTCGCCGCTGCGTCGACGCCTGCCCGATGAACGCCGGCCGGGATGTGCTGTGGGCCGCCGGCATGCCGCGCGAGCAGCTCTACGACGAGAAAGCCTGCGAGGCCAAGACCTACGAGCATCCGGAATGGGACGGCACCTGCGGCGTGTGCCAGGCGGTCTGCCCGTTCACGCAGCGCGCGGTGAGGCATGAGCCCTGGCGCGCATCCGCCTAGACGACGAGCACCAGCCCGCTCCAGGAGAACTTCTCCCTGGAGCCCAGGTTCAGCTCACGGCCCACGTTCCAGTAGGTGCTGAACACGTCCATGCCGGCGGCCTCCATCGAGGGTCTGGCCTCATACGGGTGCCGGCACGGTTGGGTCGTGTCGCAGTATCCGACCGGGTCGTCGGCGGTGTAGCACAGGTAGCACGTCGACGCGACGTAGCCGACGGCGAAGAAGTAGCCGAGGTTGTGCGCCCGCCGCTCCAGTTCCATGACGACGTCGTGCAGCTTGAACCAGAGGGGCTGCTGTACCGTGCGGTCGTACTCGAGCGCGCGCTCGTCGTACTGCAGTCGACAGAGCGGCTCGTCGCCCTGGATCAGGTCCCAGTACTCCTGCGGGAGCTCCATCGCGACCTCGGTGAGGATCGCGTACCGGTACTTCGCGACCACCTTGGCGGTCTCCTCGGCGGTCGGTGAGAAGGGCGGGTCCATGAGGCACTGGCCGTAGCACTCGCACGGCGGGATGCGGCACTTGAGCGTCACGCGCTCGTCGACCGCGACCTTGTCGGCCTCGATGAGCTCGGCGAAATCGGCGCCCTTGGCGAGCGCGGCCGCGCGCAGCTCGTCCATGTCGCGCTCGAAGGCGGGGACGTCCTGGCCGGCGATCGCCCAGGTGTGCTTCGGTGGTCCGGGCCTGTACCTGGTCATGCTCTCTCCGTTCTCGGTTCGAGGGCTTTCTCGAGGAGCCCGTGGACCTGGTCGAGGGTCACGTCGCGTGGGTTGCCGGCGTCGTTGGCCCACTCGAAGGCGGCCGCGGCCAGCGCTGTCAGGTCGCCGCGAGGGACGCCCAGCTCGGCGAGCGAGCGCGGCAGCCCGATGTCGGCGGCGAGGCTGCGGACGGCCGCGCCGGCGCCGGCGTCGGGGACGCCCGCGAGCGCGGCGCCAAGCCGCGCGGAGCGCGCCGCACACGCGGGCGCGTTGAACTCCATGACGGGCGCCAGCAGCACGCCGTTGGTGATGCCGTGCGGCAGGCGGTAGAAGCCGCCCAGGGCCTCGGAGAGCGTGTGCACCAGGCCGCAGGAGGAGTTGGAGAAGGCGGCGCCGGCCAGGAAGCTCGCCAGCAGCATGCCGGCGCGAGCGTCGAGGTCGCCGCCCTCCGCCACCGCGCGTCTCAGGTGAAGCGCCACCAGCTCGACGGCTTGCAGCGCCAGGGCGTCGGTCGCCGGATTCGCCAGTTGCGAGACGAACGCCTCCATCGCGTGGGTGAGCGCGTCCATGCCCGTCCCGGCAGTGACCGCGGGTGGAACGCTGACGGTGAGCTCAGGGTCGAGGACCGCCACGACGGGGACGAGCCGGAGGTCGTAGACCGCGTTCTTGAGCCGTCGGGCCGGGTCGACGAAGACGGCCCAGGCGGTAGCCTCACTGCCGGTGCCGGCGGTGGTCGGCACGGCGATGTGCGGCAGCACGCGGTCGATGGCGCGCGCCGGGTCGGCGCCGTCTTCGTAGTCGCTCAGAGCGCCGCCGTTGAGAGCCAGGACGCTGGCGTTCTTGGCCGCGTCGATGACGCTGCCGCCGCCGAGCGAGACGATCACGTCGACGTCCTTCGCGGCGCGGAGCGCGTCGGCCGCCTGCCCGACGGCGGCCACGGTGGGCTCGGGTTCGACGCCGTCGTACACGGTGGTGCGCACCGCGGAAGGCAGGACGGCCAGCAGTCGATCGACGTGGCCCGCCGCAACTACCGCCGCGTCAGTCACGACGAAGGCCCTGGCCGCTCCGAGGGCGTTCACGGCATCGGCGACGCGGGTCACGGCGCCGGGGCCCCACTCCACACGCTGCGGAAGGGTCAGGGTGAGGATCGCTTCGCTCATCGGATCACCATGCTGCCGACTATAGCGAGCACCGGTGGTCGCTGTCAGCGTTGCCGGCGGCTGCCGTGGGATGGTGCGGCGCCGGCTCGGTCAGGAGAGCGCCGCGTTGCCGCGGCAACAAGCCTGGACGGCGGCCGGGGCGGCCGCTTCGAGCACGCCCAGGCGTCGGCCGCGCCTTGTCCAGCCACTTGGGGTGATGCGCGCGAGGACGCAGATCGTCGCGTCCAGGACTGCAACTCGGTGCCGGTCGCGCCATCCAGGATGATGACCTCGCCCCGGCCGAGCCGGGCCCGCAGGTCCTGGTACGTCGTCATTCGCGGCCTCCCCCCGACATGTCGTGATTCTAGCTCCCCACGGGAGCGGGAACCCCGTCGGCAGGTGGCCCTTGGAAGGGTGCCCGGCGTCCTGTCCGGGTTCTCACATCACTCGACGACGATGACGATGTTGCCCAGCTTCTGCTCCGTCTCGGCGTACCGGTGCGCCTCGGCCATCTGCTCCAGGGGGTACCGGCGGTCGATGATGGGGCGGAGCGCGCCGGTCTCGACGAGCTCGGTGACGGCGCGCAGGTGCTCGTCCCTGACGGCCCCAGAGCTGAAGATCATCTTCTTGTCGCCGGTCAGCGAGGCCCAGAACCCGCGGATGAGCTGGGCCGTGTGCGGGTTGGCCACCACGTACCGCCCGCCGGGACGCAGCAGGCGGGCGACGCGGCGGTAGGGTGCGCGCCCGACGACGTCGAAGACGATGTCGAAGTCCCCCGCGCCCTCCGCGAAGTCCCCCTGGGTGTAGTCGATGACCTGGTCGGCGCCGAGTTCGCGGAGCATCTCGAGCTTGCCGGCGCCGTCGACGGCGACCACCTCGGCGCCGGCACGCTTGGCCAGCTGGAGCGCGTAGGTTCCGAAGCTCCCGCCGGCGCCGATGATGAGGATCCTCTGCCCGGCGCCGACGCCGGCCTTGCGCAGGAAGCGAAGCGCCTCCATCGCGCCGTAGGGGACGGCGGCGGCCTCGGCGTAGCTCATGGCCGCCGGCAGGGGAGCTACGACGCTGCCGGCGCGGCGTCCGCCCACGCGGACGAACTCGGCGTAGGCCCCGAGTCCGATCCCGGTCGTGCCGTAGACGCGGTCTCCGGGCGCGAAGGAGGTCGTCCCGTCGCCGAGCGCCTCGACCTCGCCGGCGAACTCCTGGCCGAGGATGCGGACCCGAGGCCGCACGATGCCGAACGCCAGACGGATGGGGAGCCATACCCACGCGGGGAACTCGAACCGGCGGATCTCGCAGTCCGCCCGGGAGGCGGTGGTGGCGCGGACGCGGACAAGCACCTCGCCGGCCTTGGGGCGCGGTTTCTCGACCTCCTCGATCCTGAGCACGTCCGGGCCGCCGTAGGCCGTGCAGACGATGGCCTTCATGAACACCTCACAGTCCCTCGCGGTCGTGCGCGCTCTACCGGGACCATTCTCTCGCACGCCCAACGGGATGCGTCCGAGCAGGACGAAGGCCCGACTGCGGAGCGGGCATGAACGGCACTTCTCTTCGCGAACGGCCGGCGCCGCCTATGATGAGCGGGTCCTAGGCAAGGAGTACCATGGGGCGCAGGGCGGCACTCGTGAGCCAGCGGGGATTCGGGGCATGATCGCCTGCCCGGCCTGTGCGAGCGAGTGCCCGGACGGCGCGAGGTTCTGCCCGTCGTGCGGTTCTCCGGTGGACACGGGCCGCGTGCCCTCCACCGAGCGACGCGTCATCACCGTCCTGTTCGCGGACCTGGTCGGCTTCACGAGCCTCTCCGAGCGGCTCGATCCGGAGGATGTCGACCGCATTCTGCGCGAGTACGGCCTGCTCGCCCGGGCCGCGATCGAGGCCTATGGCGGTGTCGTCGAGAAGTACATCGGGGACGCCGTGGCCGGCGTGTTCGGCGTGCCCAGGCTGCACGAAGACGACGCCGAACGCGCGGTGCGCGCGGGCCTGCGCCTGATCGATCGACTCCCGGCCCTCACCGTCGCCGACGAGCAGGTGGAGGTCCGGGTCGGCGTCAACACGGGCCCCGCGTTGGTGCGTCTCGATGTTGTGCCCGGCTCGGGCCAGAGCTTCGTCGTCGGCGACGCCGTCAACACCGCGGCGCGTCTGCAGCAGCACGCGGACCCGATGCGCATCGTCATCGGCGAGCTCACCCACGAGCTTGCGCGCGGCGCCATCGAGTGTGAAGCGCTTGATCCGATCGCCGCGAAGGGCAAGTCCCAGACCCTGCGGCCTTGGCTGGTCAAAGCGCCCATCGCTCGCTCGGGCGTCGACCTGCGGCGGGCGTTCGCGAGTCCCTTCGTGGGCCGCGAGGTGGAACTGGGCATCCTCGAGGGATTGCTCGGGAAGACCATCGCTTCTCGCGAGCCGCAGTTCGCCCTGGTGACCGGCGAGGCCGGCATCGGCAAGTCGCGCCTCGTCTTCGAGCTGGCGCGCCGGCTCGACGAGAGGCCCGAGTCACTGACCACTTGGCGCCAGGGGCGGGCCTTGCCGCACGGCGACGGCGCTACGCTCTGGTCACTCTCCGAGATCGTGAGGCAGCACGCGGGCGTCCGCGAAGACGACGATCCGCCGACCGTGGAGAGCAAGTTGCGCAGGGCAGTCCCCTCGGCACCGGATGCGGGGTGGATCCTCGAGCGCGTGCGCCCACTCCTGGGTCTCGAGTCGTCGTCGGCCTCCCAGGAGGAGAACTTCGCGGCCTGGCAGCGGTTGGTCGAGTCGATGGCCGCGCAGGGGCCCGCCGTACTCGTCTTCGACGACATGCACTGGGCCGATCCCGGGACGCTCGCCTTCGTGAGTCACCTGGCCTCTCATCTCTCGGGCGTCCCCGTACTTGTCCTCGTGGTCGCCCGGCCGGAACTGCGTGAGGAGCGGCCGGGCATCGCGGTGGGCGGACGGTGGGTCACCGTCGATCTGCATCCGCTCTCGGCGGCTGAGACGAGGCGCCTCGTGGGATTCATGGCGGGGGCTTCGGCTGGCACCATAGAGCCGATGGTCGCCGAGCGCTGCGGCGGCAACCCCTTCTTCACGGAGGAGCTCGTGCGACTGCTGCGCGAACGGCCATCGATCCGGACTACTTCGCCGGCGGGCCCGCAGGGAGCTGCGGCGACCACCTTGCCCGGCTCTCTTGCCGCGCTCGTCGCTGCTCGGCTCGACGCCTTGGACCCCGAGCTGAAGGGGGTGCTCGCGGACGCCGCGGTGGTGGGGCAGACGTTCTGGCCCGGAGCCCTCGCCGCGGGTGGCATCGACCTGAACGAGGTCGAAGGCTGCCTCGAGGCGCTGGCGCAGCGGGAGTTCGTCAGGCGTGTGCCCACGTCGTCTCTCGCCGGCGAGGCGGAGTACGCCTTCTGGCACGGCCTCACTCGGGAGGTCGCGTACGCCGCCTTGCCGCGACGCGTCCGGGCGGCGAAGCACGCGGCGGTGGCCCACTGGATCGAGAGCGGCCAGCAGAAGGGAGCCGCCGCGGAGGTCCTCGCGCATCACTACGAGAGAGCGCTCGAGCTGGCGGCGGCGGCCGGGGAGAGCGAGCTCATCGGCCGCCTCACCGAGCCCGCGGTGCACGCCTTCTGGCGGCGGGCGATCGGGCGATGCCGCTGGATGTGGCCGTGGCCGAGCGTCACTACCGGCATGCGCTGCGCCTGTGCTCCGACGACAGCCCGCTCAAGCCGCACCTCCTGGTCGCCCACGGCGAGTCGCTGCTGCAGCGCGGCGAACTCGCCGAGGCGCAGGTGGCCCTGGAACGAGGGCTGCTCGGCCTCCATGAGGCTGGAGACGTTCGGGCCGAGGCGGTCGCGACCGGATCCCTCGCCACCTTGCTCTGGGTCCGGTCAGACGCCGAGGCGCTGGAGGTCATCGCCCGTGCTGCTGCCCTTCTCGAAGACGAGCCGCCGTCCGCGGAACAGGTGAAGGTGATGGCGGACTGGGGGGCCATGTGCGCCGCGTCCTATGACAGCGAGACGGCGCTCACGGTCACGGGCCGCGCACTCGACCTCTGCCGCGAGCTGGGCTTGCCCGTGTCGGTGCGCGCGCTGGGCTGGCGCGGCCTGGCGCGCTGTCACTTCGGCGACGCCGGCGGCCTGGACGACATGCGGCGGGCGCTCGGTCTCGCGAAGCGGCAGGGCTTGGGTCGCTACAGCGGGATGCTGTACACGAACCTGAGCGACGAGCTGCTGGCCTTCCACGGCACGAAGGCCGCGTGGCGGTCGCGCCGCAAGGGGATCGAGTTCACCGGCGCACGCGGCGATCGGATGTCGGCGATCGGATTGCAGGCGGAAGAGCTGGAGGACTACTGCTGGACGGGCAGCTGGGGTGCGGCCCTGACGCTGGCCGCGCAGATCGAAGAACCTCTCGCCGCCGCCGACCAGGTCCTTGATCTCGCCGTCGTCCGCTCGACGGTCGCCAGGATCCTGACGGCCTGCGGTCACGCCTACGGGCCGGAGGTACGAGCGTACGTGGAGTGGGCTCGCGACAGGGAGTTCCCGGATCTCACGATGGCCATTGACAGACTCGACGTCCTCATGAGCGTGCACCACGCTCTCGGCGAACAGACTCAGGCCCTGCGGCTTCTGCGGCGGATCGCCGAAGCGCGCGAATCGATTCCCAGCTGCCCGCACAACGGACTCAGGCTGCCGGCGGAGGTGCGAACGGCGGCGGAACTGGGGGATCTTGGGCTCGCTCGGCGGCTCGCGGCCAAGACGATCGCGAGCAGGGCGCTCGACAGCCACGTGCTCGTCATGCTGTCCGCGTTTGAGGCCGAGCACGAGGCCAGGTACGGGCAGGCAGCCGAGCGCTTCGCCGAGGCCGCCTCTCGTTGGCACGCCTTTGGTGCGCCCTACGAGGAGGCTCAGGCGCTGCTCGGACAGGGCCGCTGCCTGGTGGCGCTCGAGCGCGGCGACGACGCGTCCACGCCGCTGCGCCGCGCGGCCCGCGTGTTCAAGCGTCTTGGAGCCGAGCCCGCCCTGTCCGAGACCCTACGCCTGCTGGAGTGCCGCGAGCCCTCCCGGTCCTGAGTGCCCGGAGAAGGGCGGCTGCGGGCGGATAGGGGTACCATGGTGCCCTTGGAGAGGGAGGAGTCCTGGGACACACATCGAGCCTGGGTCGCGCTCATCAGGACTTGGCGAAGCGCTTGCAGCGAGGGCCCGTCGCCATGGTCGAGCCGCGGGACCTGGCGGCCGGACGAGCCTGGCGAGAGATCCTGGAGACGCTCTTCTCTCCCGACGACGCTGCCCTTGCCGCGCGCCTGCCGGTCGTCCCCACCACCATCCCGGACCTTGCCCGGCGCACCGGCAGAGGCGAAGGCGATCTCCGCGCCCGGCTCGAGGCGATGGCCGACAAGGGGCTCGTCCTCGACCTGCACGATGCGCGGACCGGCGCGACGACGTACATGCTCGCGCCTCCGGTGGTGGGGTTCTTCGAGCTCTCCATGATGCGCCTGGACGACGGGCTGCCCAAGGCGCGACTGGCTCGAGCCTACGACGCCTACATGGCCGGGGACACCGCCTTCGACGAGGACGTCTCCGGGGTCCCCACGCTCGTCAGCCGCACCCTCGTGCAGGAGACGGCTGTCTACGACGACCTCGCCTCGGAGGTCCTCGACTGGGACCGAGCCTCCGCGTACGTGGAGCAGGCCGATTCCCTGGCCGTCACGAACTGCTTCTGCCGCCACACGGCAACGCATCTCGGCACGGCGTGCGACTACCCGATGGAGACGTGCATGAGTCTGGGCGGGGCGGCTCGCTACCTCATCCGGCACGGCCACGCCAGGCAGATCGGCCGGGAGGAAGGGCGCGAGCTCCTCGAGGCCGCCCGGGAGCACGGCCTGGTGCACATCGCGGACAACGTGCAGCAGGAGCTCAGCTACATCTGCAGCTGCTGCGCATGTTGTTGCGTCGAGCTCCGCTCGGCTCAGAACGGCATGCCGGTGATGCAGCCGAGCGCCTTCGCGCCCGCGGTCGACGGTCATCGGTGCACCGGCTGCGGCGACTGCGTGCGCGCGTGCCCCGTGCAGACCATGTCGCTCGTGGCTCAGGGCGCTCCACGGAGCGACGGTGACAAGGCCGCCACACGACTGGTCGGCGACGTCGATCTCGATCGCTGCCTCGGCTGCGGCGTCTGCGTCGGCGCATGTGCCCAGGGCGCCTTGAGGATGGTGCGGCGCCCGCGAGCGCCCCATGTCCCACGCAACGCCGTCGAGTACCTCACCAGGCGGATGCTCGAGCGGGGGAAGCTGGCGGACCTGCTCGTGGACGGCTCCGCGGGACGAGGACCGGCCTTCGCCAACGCCGTCCTGGGGGCCATCCTCTCGCTGCCGCCGGCGCAGAAGCTGCTGGCGAGCGAGCAGGTGCAGTCGCGCTTCGTCGCCTTTGCTCTGGCTCGGTATCAGCCGCCGACGTAGGCCGCGAGGTGCTCACCGGTGAGGGTGGCGCGGGCGGCGACGAGGTCGGCGGGCGTGCCCTCGAAGACGATCCGCCC
>CAWEHE010000006.1:0-8625 GCA_963808735.1 uncultured Thermoleophilia bacterium
ACTCCCGGTCGCCGACCCGGTCCGAACCACAGCGACAGGAGTGACAACATGGAGACTCCACTTCGTCTGACGGTGTGCGGCGCCGGTAGTGCCGGCCTGGCGATCGCCGCGGACAGCGCCCTCAAGGGCATCGACGTCACGCTGTTCGAGTTGCCGCAACTCGCGGAAAAGCTCGAGACGCCGCGAGCGCGCGGCGGGATCGAGGTCACGGCCGACTCGGAGACGACCGCCGGCAAGACCGGCTTCGCCCCTCTTGCCACCGTCACCGACGACGCGGCGGAGGCCGTCGGCGGCGCCGACGTGGTCATGATCACGGTGCCGGCGATGTACCACGACGCGTTCATGGACGCCGTCGCGCCGCATCTGCGCGACGGCCAGATCGTGCTCTTCAACACCGGGTACTGGGCGTCGCTGCGGCAGGCGCGGCGGCTCGCCGGCGCCCTCCCCGACGTCACGCTGGCCGAGTCCAACATCATGCCGTACATCTGCCAGCCGCGCGGCGACGCCATCCACATCGGCCGCTTCAAGCGGCACTTCTGCGTCGCCGCGTTCCCCGGCGAGCGCAGCGCCGCCACCTACGACGTCCTGCGCCACATCTACGCGCAGTACGACCCCGCGGCGACGGTCCTCGACACCAACATCGCCGCCGCCGGCAACCCGCCCATCCACGTGACGCTCACCATCCCCATCGCCGGCCTCTACTTCGACCGGTACATGGGCGGCAAGTTCTACCAGGACACGACCATCCCCGGCGTACGGCTGGTCACGGCGTTCGACGCCGAGCGCGAGCGGCTTGCGGCGCATCTCGGTTCAGAGTCGTTCGAGGACCAGGTGAGCTTCGACCGGCGGTCGTATCTCTACGAGGGCGAGGATCTCGTGCAGATGCTTCGCTCGTCGCCGCACGCGGACTGGTTCGCGACGGCGGCATATCTGGAACAAGTGGGCAGCGAGGACATCATCTACTCGTACGTGCCGATGGTGCGGCTCGGCGAGGCGCTGGGCATAGACCTTCCGGTGACCCGCGCGATGGTGGAAGTGATGGGCGTGATGCTGCAGCGTGACTACTGGGCCGAGGGGCTGGACCTGGCCGACATCGGCTTGGTCGGCCTCGACCTCGAGGGCGTGCGGCGGTTCGTCATCTCCGGGAAGCGCTGAGGCGTGCGAGAGGCGGTAGAGTCCGATCATGGTGACGCTGACCGGCAAGGACCTGAAGCTCGACCAGGTCGTCGCGGTCGCTCGCGACGACGAGTCCGTGGAGCTCGCGGAAGAGGCCGTCGAGGCGATGTCCGCGGCCAGCTCGCTGGCCGACCACATCTTCGAGCGCGGCCTGCCCACCTACGGCCTCACCACCGGCCTCGGCGCGCAGAAGCGCACGTCGCTGCGCCGCGACGACGACGCCTTCAGCCGGCGTCAGATCGCCGAGAGCCACGTCGGCCACGGGCCGGACGCGCCGCGCGACGTGGTGCGGGCGACCATGCTCGTGCTTCTCAACCAGTACGCCGGCGGGTCCACCTGCATGCGCCCCGTGATCGCCGAGCGGCTGGCGGAGGCACTGAACGCGGGCGAGACTCCGAGGGTGCGAATGCTGGGCTCGCTGGGCGCGTCCGATCTGGCCCCGATGGCGGACCTCGCCCGCAGCGTCGTGGGCGATGTGCCGCTGGCCCACGGCGAAGGACTGGCCCTGATCAACTCCAGTGCCTATGGGACGGCGCTCGCGGCGCTGGCGCTCGCCGACGCCGCGCGCCTGCTGGACGCGGCGGACGTGGCAGGCGCACTCGCGTTGGAGGGCTTTGCCGCCAACCTCTCCACGCTGGACCCGGCCGTTGCCGAGGCGCGACCTGACCCGGTCCTTCGACGTACACTCTCGCGCTTCCGCGATCTCCTGCAGGGCAGCTTCCTCTGGCAGGATGGCGCGGCACGAAACCTGCAGGACCCGCTCACGTTCCGCAGCACGATGCCCATCCAGGCCGCCGCGCGCGTGGCTCTCGACCACGCGCTCGAGCGGTTGACCATCGAGCTCAATGCCGCGCAAGGCAATCCGCTGGTATCGGTGGCAGAAGGGCGCATCATCTCGGCGTCCGTGTATGAGGTCGCGGGGCTCGCGGCGGCGCTCGACTACGTGCGCGTCGCGCTGGCGACGGCCCTGGCCGCGGCGTCCGAGCGCAGCGTCAAGCTGCTCGACACGCCGTGGTCCGGCCTGCCGACAGGGTTGCTGCCGCAGGGCGGGCCCGACCTGGGCCTCAGCATCCACGCCGTCGCGGTGCAGTCCTTGGCGGCGGAGGCGAGCCTGCTCGCCCAGCCGGTGTCCTTCGCCGTGATGAGCACGGCGGGCGCCGAGGGCATCGAGGACCGCGCCAGTCACCTGCCCCTGTCCGGGCGGCGCCTGGCCGAGATGGTAGATCTGGGCGAAGGCGTCATCGCCATAGAGTTGCTCGTCGCCGCCCAGGCCGTCGACGTCCGGGGATCGACGCCGCTCGGGCGGGCCACCGGCGCGGCGCACGCCCTCGTGCGGGCGTCGATCCCAGAGATGGTCGCCGGCGACTCGCCGCCCACGGACGTGGAAGCCATCCGGCGACTCATCCGCTCCGGAACGCTCGGCTGACACGCGGCGCCGGCCGGCGGCCGGCGGCGCGTCGTGCCCGGCGGCCGGATGCCGTCAGGCTTCGCCCGCGGCGCGCGCCCGCTCGACGAGCGCGTCGAGCTCTCGCAGCGCGTCGGGCGCCGGCGCGTAGGCGCGCTCGCCCTGGCGTAGCTCGCGCGAGCGCGTCGCCGCACGGTCGAGCAGCGAGCTGCTGCCGGCGGCGGCCCAGCCGTCGTACTGGTCCTGCGAGACCAGGTCCGGCTGCAGGTAGTCGCGCACGTGCCGCCGCGTGTACTTGCGCGACAGGTGCGTGCCGCCGGGACCCACTTCGGCGATCTCGGCCGCGGCCAGAGTCACCTCGTCCACGGTGACGCCGGCGAGGTACGCCTTCACCCAGCGGACGAGCTCATCCATGATGACCACCGACTCGTAGCTGGACGCCGTGCCCGACGCCACGTAGCCGAGGTCGTGCAGCAGCGTGACGCCCGAGAGCGCGGCGGTGAGCAGCGTCATGCCGGCCTCGAAGGCCCACTGCTCGTCCAACATGAGGGAGTCCGAGCAGCCGCCGTAGCCGAAGGTCGGGAGGTCGTAGTACCTGGCGAGGTCCGCGGATGCCTGCTGCGCCGCCATCGACTCCGGCGCGCAGTAGAGGACGTGGGCGGTGCGCGCGTTCATGGCGCCCTGCGCGACGCCGTACACGAAGGGGGCGCCGGGCTTGGCGAGCTCCGCGATGACCAGGCCGCTCAGCATCTCGACGTTGGTCTGCAGCAGGCAGGCGGCGCGAGACGCCGGCGCCGTGGCGCCCTGCAGGAGCGCGGTGGCGTAGACCATCGGGACGTCCTGCTCGGCACAACGCATCAGCCGTTCGGCGGAGTGGTGGCCGTGGAGGAGCGGCGGCGTCGGCATCGCGTACACCGCCCAGCTGCCCTCGTTGCCGCAGACGGCGGCCATCTCCTTGAACAAGGCGATGTCGGTACCGGCCTCGGGGACCATGATCAGCGGCTTGGACGTGCCGCGCAGCATCGCCGCGAACTGGGCGACCGGCGCGAAGACGGCGTCCAGTTCGTGCGGGTGCGCCATCGACATGACGAAGTCGATGGACGGCAGCTTCTCCTGCAGGGCCGCCATCTCCTCGACGTCGTCGAGGGAGACGGTGCGCCGGTCACGGGCGTCCGGTCCCAGCGCGTACAGGCAATCGGAGCCGGTGCCGTAGTAGACGGGACCGGACTCGAGCGCGATGCCATCGCCGCCGGAGCGCGAGGCGAGCGGGATGCTTCGCGGCGCCGAGAACAGGGCGTCGTCAACGAGCGCTGGCGGGAGTTCTGACGCGCGTCCCGTCGACGCGGGCGCCGGCCTTCTGCAGCAGCGCCAGCGCCTCGTCGTGCTGGACCTCGACGCCGGTGTGCTCGAGGAGGGCGATGGTGGCGGCGTGCACCGCGGCGCACCCTTCTTCGTCCAGAGCTGCTGCGCGCAGGCGGATAGTCGGTCATGGGGTTCCTCCCGGGCGATGGACCGTGGCGGCGCACAGTCTACTCGACGGCGGGCGGGCGCTCGCAGCACGCCCGCATCCTTCCATGTCCCGAGACTCCAGTTCCAGCGGCTTGCACGGCCCGAGCTCACCGTGCGTATCGTGACGCGGCCACTCCACATCGGCGGAGGAACCGCATGGAAACGCACTTGATGCTCGGCAACGAGGCGGTCGCCCGGGGGGCGTGGGAGGCCGGCGTGCAGGTCGCGGCCGCGTATCCCGGCACTCCCAGCACCGAGATCGTCACCAACTTGGCCCGCTACGACGGCGTCTACGCTGAGTGGTCCACCAACGAGAAGGTCGCCTACGAGGTGGCGTTCGGGGCCGCGATGGGCGGCGCCCGCGCCTTGACGGCGATGAAGAGCGCGGGCGGCAGCGTCGCGGCCGACCCGCTGATCAGCTCGGTCTACACGGGCGTCAACGGCGGGCTCGTCGTCTGCCTCGCCGGCGACCCCGGCATGGCCAGCGGCATGACCGAGCAGGACGACCGCTACTTCGGCCGCATCAGCAGCATGCCGATGCTCGAGCCGGCGGACAGCCAGGAGTGCTACGAGTACGCCAAGCGCGCGTTCGCGATGAGCGAGGAGTTCGACGTGCCGGTGATGGTGCGCCTGAGCATCCAGACGGCGCACCAGAAGAGCATCGTGCGCTTCGACGGCGAGGTCGCGGCCGATGTGGACGACCCGCGCACGGTGACCCGCCCGGCGCCTGAACGCCGGCCCCCGGACCGCAAGACCGAGAAGTACTGCCTGCTGCCCAAGTTCTCGCGGCCGCTGCACCGCAGCCTGCTCGAGCGCGTGGAGCGGCTGCATGCGTTCGCGGAGGCGACGGCGGCTTCCGGCGACCTCGCCCAGGTCGTGCCCGCCGCCGGTCCGGTGGCGCTGCAGGGCGGCGGGGCGGCGAAGATCGGCGTCGTCTCCGCCGGGGCGGCGTATCTCAGCGCCCGTGAGGCGCTGCCCGGCGCCGCCTTCCTCAAGCTCGGCATGATCCATCCTCTGCCGGTCGACGCCATCCGCGCCTTCGCGCAGACCGTGGACCGACTGTTCGTCGTCGAGGAGCTCGAGCCATACCTGGAGGAGCAGATCCTCGCGGCCGGTATCGCCTGCGAGGGCAAGCAGTGGTTTCCGCAGTGGGGCGAGCTCACGGCCGTGCGGGTGGGCCGGGGCTTCCACGCCGCCGGCCTCGATCTCCCGCGCTGGGCGAAGGAGAAGGCCGCGGAGGATGGCTCCGTCATCCCGCGGCCCCCCGTGCTGTGCACCGGCTGCCCGCACCGCGGCATGGCCACGGCGATGAAGAAGCTCAACCTCGACGTGCACGGCGACATCGGCTGCTACGACCTCACAACCCTGCCGCCGGTGAGCCACATGCACTCCGCCGTCGAGATGGGCGCCAGCATCCCCATGGAGCAGGGCTTCATGCGCGCCGGCGGCAGCGAGACCGGCTCGCTCGCCGTCATCGGCGACTCGACCTTCCTGCACTCGGGCCTCACCGGCCTGCTCAACGCGGTGCACCAGCGCACCAACATGACGCTGCTTATCCAGGACAACAGCATCACGGCGATGACCGGCGGCCAGACCAACCCCGGCAACGAGCGCACGCTGGCCGGGGTCGAGACCAAGCCGGTCGACATCGCCGGTATCTGCCAGGCGCTCGGGGTGGAGCAGATCGAAGTGGTCGACCCGTACGACTACGAGGCGTGCCTCGCCGCGCTCAGGGCCGGGCTGGCCTACGAGGGCCCGGCCGTCATCATCACTAACCGTCCGTGCATGCTCTTCCCGCGCAAGATCGGCGGCGAGGCGTTCACGGTGGACGAGGACGTGTGCAACGCCTGCCAGCAGTGCATGAAGCTCGGCTGCCCGTCGCTCTCGCACACGGAGGCCGAGCACAGGGGCCGCCGCAAGGTGCGCATCGACGAGGAGACCTGCACCGGCTGCTCGCTCTGCCAGCAGCTCTGCAAGCCCGGAGCGATCTCGAAGGCGAAGGCAGGTGTGGCATGAGCGCGCAGAGCAAGGCGGGCGCTGAGGACGCCGCCGCCCGGCACTATCACGGCGGCGTGGTCGACGACATCATGGTCGTCGGCGTGGGCGGCCAGGGCGTCATCGTGGCCGCCGCGGTCATCGCCGACACGGCGATGCTGCACGGCGGCCTCGAGGTCAAGCTGTCCGAGACCCGCGGCATGAGCCAGCGCGGCGGCAGCGTGAGCTCGCACATCCGCATCGGCGAGACCGTGATCGCGCCGAGCATCAGCCCCGGCGAGGTGGACTACCTGCTCGCCTTCGAGTCGGCGGAGGGGCTGCGCGCCGCGCCGTCCGTCGTCCCCGGGGGGGTCGCGATCATCAACACGCAGCAGATCGTCCCGCCGCTCGCCTCGCAGGGCGACATGAGCTACCCGTTCGACGCGGTCGATCGCATGGGCGAAGGCGACCGTCGCGTAACCGTCGTCGACGGCAACGGCATCGCGCAGGAGGTCGGCGACCTCAAGGTCGCCGGCATCGTCCTGGTCGGCGCCCTCTCCACGCATCTGCCGTTCGACGTCGAGACGTGGCAGGAGGCGCTGGTGCGCAACGTGCCGCCCAAGTGGAAAGAGCTCAACTTCGCCGCCTTTGCCGCCGGCCGCAAGGTGGGCGCATGAACACCGTCTGTCCGGGCGGCGCGGCCGCGGGATCGCACTACGCCGCGGACACGGAGCGCGAGTACTTCGAGCCGTACTGCGAGACGCTCGAGCCCGGCGCCCTGCGGGCGCTGCAACTCGAGCGTCTCCAGGCCGTCCTCGCCCACTCCCACGCGAACAGCGCCGCTTACCGCGGGCTCTGCGCGGACGCCGGGGTCGAGCCGGCGGACGTCCGGTCCCTCGACGACGTCCGCCGGCTCCCCCTGATCGACAAGACGACGCTTCGCGACCACTACCCCGCCGGCCTGCGCACCTGCGGCCTCGACAACATCATCGAGGTCCACAGCACCTCCGGCACTACCGGCAAGCCGACGCCCATCTGGGCCTCTCGCCAGGACATGGACCGCTGGTTCGAACGCAACGCGCGCACCATGTGGATGATCGGCCTGCGCCCGGGCGACCTGCTGCAGAACTGCTTCGGCTACGGGCTGCCCACCAGCATCGGCCTGCAGTACGGGGCCCAGCGCGCCGGCATCGGCGTCGTGCCCGCCGGCATCGGCCGCCAGGAGCTCCTCATCGACCTGATCGTCGACCTCGGCGTCACCGCGCTCTGCACGACGCCGTCCTACGGCCTCTACCTCGCCGAGAAGGCGCTGGAGCGCGGCATAGACCTCGCCAAGGACTCCAAGCTGCGCATCGGCCTGTTCGGTGCCGAGCCGTGGCCCGAGTCGGGCCGCGAGCGGCTCGCCGCCGCCATGGGCGTCGACGTCTTCAACGAGTACGGCATGGGCGAGTTCCTGGGACCGGGGATGGCCGCCGAATGCCCCGTCAAGGAGGGCATGCACGTCTGGTCGGACCACCTGCTCGTGGAGTGCATCGACCCGGAGACGCTCGAGCCGGTCGCCGACGGCGCCCCCGGCGAGCTCGTCTGGACTTCGCTCACCAGCGACTCCACGGCGATGATCCGCTACCGCAGCCACGACATCAGCTCGCTCACCTGGGAGCCGTGCGCGTGCGGCCGCACGCATCCCAAGATCGGCCGCATCACCGGGCGCAGCGACGACGCCATCTCGGTCGGCGGCCTCGTCGTCTTCCCCAGCCAGATCGAAGAGGTGCTGGTGCGCTACGACGAGTTCGGCAGCAACTTCTGCATGGTCGTCGAGAACGTGAACAACCTCGACCGGCTCACGATTCAGGTGGAGATCCGCGGCCTCGACGAGATGAGTGACGAGAAGCAGGCGGAGCTGGCCAAAGCGTTCGTCTCCGGCGTCAAGACGATCGTCGGCGTGTCGCCCAAGATCGAGCTGCACGCCCCGTATGCGCTGCCCCGCGACACGGCCGGTCAGGGCAAGACCGCCTGCCACCGCGTCGACGACCGGCGAAGTACGTGATCGAACAGGGCGAGCTCGACGCCTTCGTCCGGCCTGCCGACAGGGACGAGTGGGGCGCGGCAGCCTGCCCGCCGACCCCGTGGCCGGGCGCGCCTCCCGCCGCCGCCGCCGCGCCGAGCACTCTGATGAGTCCACAGGCGAAGGAGCGAGAATGAGAACGCTGGTCGAGCTGACAGTCAGCGCGTTTGGCGCGGAAGTGGCATCGGCCTCGCCGGCGCCGGGCGGCGGCAGCGCCGCGGCCCTCGCCGGCAGCGTCGCGGCCGGGCTCGTCGCCATGGTCTGTCGCCTGAGCCTCGGCAGGGACGACATCGCCGCGAGCGACGCGGAGATCGAGGAGGCGCTCGAGCAGAGCGAGCGGCTGCGCAGCCGCCTGCTCGGACTCGTGGACGAGGACACGGCAGCATTCGATACTGTCATGGACGCCGTGCGCATGCCGAAGGCGGAAGAGTCCGAGCGCGCGGCGCGCCGCGAAGCGCTGAGGCGGGCCACGCTCGGCGCCGCGGCCGCGCCACTG
>CAWEHE010000007.1:0-90517 GCA_963808735.1 uncultured Thermoleophilia bacterium
GGACTGCCGGTCTACTCGACCACAGTCGTGTGCCCGTTCTCGCGACGGTAGGCGGGCTGAAGTTGCGGCCGGAGGGCAGGCACGGGGGCGGCGCCGGGCAGGTGCCTGGTGGGCGCGTGCCCCTCCACGGCCACGTTCGGCAGCCACTCGAGCCAGCGCGGCAGATACCAGTTCCAGTCGCCGAGCAGTTCCATGCTGGCCGGCACGATGATGGTGCGCACCACGGTGGCGTCGATCAGGATCGCGACCGCGAGGCCGAAGCCCATCTGCTGGAACACGACCAGCTCGCCGGTGGCCATACCGCCGAACACGCAGACCATGATGGCGGCGGCGCCGGTGATGATGCTCCCGGTGCGGCCCAGGCCGTAGCCGACCGCCTCGCGCGTGTCGCCGGTCTGGTCGAAGCGCTCCTTGATGCGGCTGAGCAGGAAGACCTGGTAGTCCATGGAGAGGCCGAAGAGCAGGGCGAAGAGCATGAGCGGTACCCAGGCCTCGATGCTCTCCACCTGCGTGAGGCCCGTAAGGCTGGCGCCGACGCCCTTCTGGAAGACCAGCACGAGCAGGCCGTAGGCGGCACCCACGCTCAGCAGGTTCATGGCGATCGCCTGCGCCGGGATCACGATCGAGCGGAAGGCCACCAGCAGGAGCACGAAGCTCAGCGAGAGGACCAGCAGCAGCACGATCGGCAGCCAGGTGTCGAAGAACTCAAGGTAGTCGACCACGCCGGCCGTGGTGCCCGTCACGTACATCCTGGCGGACGTACCTTCGACGGCCGCCGGCACGATCTCGTTACGCAGCTGCTTGACGAGGGACTGCGTCGCCTCACTGGCGGGATCGCCCGCCAGCATCGTGGTGAGGAGGGTGAGGTCGCCGGTCTTGTTGGCCTTGACCTGCGCGGGAGCGAAGCGCCCGTCGGCCTTCATCGCCGCCTGCAGACGACCGATCGCCTGCTCGACGTCAGGCGAGCTGACCTGGCCGTCGATCACGATCATCAGCGGGTTGGCCTTGCCGAGTGAGAAGTCGCGGCCCAGGATGTCCCAGCCCTGCTTGGCGTATTCACTGGTGGGCAGAAGAGCGGCGCTGCCGGTGGGGTTGCCCTTCTTCATGACGACCACCGGGGCGGCCACCACGAGCAGCGCCACGACCGCCACCGTGAGCCACACCACGGGGCGGCGCATGATGCTGTGGGCGAGGCGCTCCCAGAGGCCACCTGAGCCGTTGGCGCGCTTGAGCGCGACCTTGCCGACGAACGGCAAGCGCAGGGCGTTGATGCGGTCCCCGAGCAGGCCGAGGAGGGCAGGCAGCAGGATCAGCGCCGTGAGCAGCGTGGTGACGACGACGAGCATGACGCCCACGCCCATGCTGATCATGATGTCGAGGGGGATGATGACCATGCCGGACACGGCCAGCACGACGGTCATGCCGCTGAAGAAGATGGCGCGGTTGGCGGTGGCGCCGGTGGCGGCGATGGCGTCGATCTTCGCGAGGCCGCGGCCGCGCTCCTCGCGATACCGGCTGATGACGAACAGCGTGTAGTCGATGCCGACGGCCAGACCCATCATCGTCAGGATGTTCAGCACGAAGGTGTTCACTGGGTAGACCTGACCGATCAGCGCGGTGATCGCCAGGGCCAGGACGATGCTGATGACGCTCATCAGCAGAGGCATGAAGGCCGCGAGCACCGCGCCGAAGACGATGAGGAGCACGATGAGCGCCGCGGGGACGCCGAGGATCTCGCCGCGCCCCAGGTCCTTCTCGGCCAGCTTGGTGAACATCTCGTTGATGCTGGCGTCGCCGGTCTGGGCCACGGTGAACCCCTGACCCTGCGCCGCGACGACCGCCTCGTGGAGCTTGGCCACGTTCTCGAGCGCGTCGTCCATCGTGCCGGCCATGACCACCGGGATCAGGGTCGCGTGCTCGTCCTTCGAGACGGCGGTGGGATCGTTGGTCTGATAGAAGGTCGCCACGCTGGCGACGACGTTCGGCCCGAGGGCCTGGATCTTGGCGGCGACGTCTGTGACGTAGGCCTTGAAGGCCGCGTCGTCGACGGTGTGCGTGGCGGACCGCACGATCACGAAGTCGGTGACCTTCTGCGGCCCGGTCAGGCGTTGCTCGAGCAACTCCTGACCGACCACGCTGTCTGGCTTCGCGGCGCGGAACTTCGACTCCGGGGTGATGCCGCTGCCGAGGAGCGAGCCGACGGCGAGCACGGCCAGGACGACGAGCACCGCCCAGAGGCCGATCGTCCGCCAGGGGTGCAGAGCGCTCGTGCGCGCCAGGCGCTCGGTGAGGCCGCTGCTCCTGCCGGCCCTGGTGCTCCTATTGTCTCTACGCTGCGACATGACCATCCCCCAACCTCGACGTTCTTGACTGGATGTTGCGGCACCAGGCGTTCGCCCAGTGCATGCCGATATCGTCGGCATCCGGCTGCCCGTGGTGCGGATGCAGCGCGCAGGCGCGACCCGCGAGTGCCCCATGGTCGCGCAGACCGCCGCGACGTACTGGTCCCGGCGTGTGGATGGTGCTGGCCCATGAGCTGGCTCGAGCAGCGCTCGACTCGTTCATGACAGACCCCCTGTCGTCTCACCGATAGCCTCGGGACAGGCCTGCAGGACGCCGACCACGACCTTGGGTGCGTCTACCTTGCTGAAGAACCCGTCGGCGCCGGCCGCCAGGACGGCGGGGCGCATCCCCGGACGCAGCCCGACGACGACGATGCGCAGACCCGGCGAACAGGCGCGCAGGCCCGCGAGCACGGATGCCGACCGGGCCAGCAGGTCCCAGTCCACGATCGCGAGGTCAGGGCGGTGTGCCCGCACCTGGCGCTGCAGCGCCTGGAGCGTCCCGGCTTCGTCGACCACGTTCATGCCGAGGCCCTGTGTCACCAGGACGCGAAGCGCATCCCGGACCGTGGGCTGGCCGTCGGCCAGGACCGTGCGCATGCAGGCTCGTTGTTCTGCTGTGGCTCCCATCGCAGCCACAGCGTAGGCCTGGGACCCTCTCGGGCGCGCCCGCCACACGGTGAGACTTGTGCCTGACAGATCGGCGAGTCTCGAGCCTGGCCAGGTGGCCAGGCGGACCATCGGTGGTGGATGTGCGCGTCGCCTTCCACGAGGCCGTGATTGCGGCTATCCTGTGGAGCGGAGTGAGAGGAGACGCCATAGACGCGGACCGCCCCATCAAGGTCATGATCGTCGATGATCATGCAGTCGTGCGCAGCGGGCTCTCAGCCTTCTTGCTGGCCTTCGAGGACCTCGAGCACGCGGGCGACGCCTCCGGAGGCGCGGACGCCGTGAGCAAGTGCATGTCCCTACGGCCGGACGTGGTGCTCATGGACCTCGTCATGCCCGAAGTGGACGGAGCCGAGGCGACCCGCCGCATCAAGGAGGCGTGTCCCGAGGTCCAGGTGATCGCCCTCACCAGCTACAAGGAGGATGACCTGGTCCAGAGCGCGCTCAAGGCCGGGGCGCTGAGCTACCTTCTCAAGAACGTCACGGCGGATGAGCTCGCCGACGCGATCCGGAAGGCGCACGCGGGCCGTTCCACGCTCGCGCCGGAGGCGGCTCAGGTGCTCATCAACGCGGCCACCCATCCGGCGCAGGACGAGGGTCTCACGTCGCGGGAGCTCGAGGTCCTCAGGCTGATGGCGCACGGAGACAGCAACCCCGACATCGCCGAGAAGCTCTTCGTCAGCCGGTCCACGGTCAAGTTCCACGTCAGCAACATCCTGATGAAGCTGGGCACTGCGACTCGTACCGAGGCGGTCGCCGTGGCCGTGCAGCGGAGGCTCGTCGAATGATGCCGGTCCGGCTCCCCGGTCGCACCACTGGGCGGCGCACCACTCGTGGGCCGGACCTGCTCATCGTCCTTCTCTTCGCTTTCGCCTTGTCGGCGGCTGCGCTGAGCTTGAGCGCGTGCGGCGGAGGCGATGACTCGACGTCCTCCTCCGGCCAGGGGCGGGTCCAGCTCGTCTACCAGGACTGGCGCACCGAGTGGTTCCCCCCCATGGCGCAGCGGGAGCTCCAGTTGTTCCAGGCTCAGCATCCCGACCTCAGCGTGTTCTACACACCCGACCCGGAGAACCTCATCGACCAGATGCCTCTCGACATGCAGGCCGGGAACGCACCCGACGTGTTCCAGGGATGCTGCGGCTTCTTCCCTGCCTGGGCGCAGAAGGGCTACGTGCTCGACCTGAGAGAGTACGTCGAGACCGACCTCGACAAGACGATCGTGGCCGACTGGGACCCCGCGCAGTACAGGGCCATGTTCGACGCCAGTGGCCGTCAGTTCGGCGTTCCCAAGTACCAGGGCACGTTGGCGCTCTACTACAACAAGGACATCTTCGACAGGTACAAGGTCCCCTACCCCGACGCCTCATGGAACCAGAGCGACTACCTCGCGGCCATGAAGAAGCTGACCCGCGACACTGACGGCGACGGCAGCACAGACATCTGGGGCAGCATGATCGACATCGGCTGGGACCGCCTGCAGGTACACATCAATGCCTGGGGAGGTCACATCGCGGACCCCGCAGACCCCACCAGATGCGACATCGACGACCCGCAGGCTCTTGCGGCCCTCGAGTGGGTGCGGGCCCGGATGTGGGACGACAAGGTCATGGCGACGTTCACCGACGTCAACAACGTGGGGACGGCGGCGGCGTTCTCCGCAGGCCAGCTCGCGATGGTCGAGGACGGCTCCTGGGCCCTCAAGAGCATCCTCGAGAACGCTCCCTTCCGCATCGGCGTGGCGCCGATCCCCGCGGGACCGTCTGGGAGGGTCACTCTCAGTACGACAGACGGATTCGGCATCTACTCGCGCACGCGCCACCCACGAGCGGCGTGGGAACTCGTCAAGTTCCTGGTGAGCAAGGAGTACGCTCTGGCCATGGCCAAGGCGAACCTCCTGCAGCCGGCCCGGTTGTCGCTGGTGGACGACTGGGAACGGCTCGTCAGGCAGCAGTACCCGCAGAAGGCCCAGGGCATGGACCTCGACGCGTTCGCCGCTCCGCACCGCGACGGCTACTCGGTCGTCCAGGAGACGTTCCCCACGAACATGGAGGAGGCGACGCGCCTCCTCCTCGACGCCTTCACGAAGATCTTCACCCTCGGTCAAGAGAGCGTCGACATCCTGCGGGGCGTGAGCCGGCAGATCGAGGCGGCTCAGGCGACCGCCACCGACTAGGGGCCGGTCCGGGTCGCGGCCATGCCGTTGCGCTTGACACATGTCCGCTTGAGGACGCGGATCCTTGCCTGGTCGTTCGTCCCTTCGGCCGTCATCCTCTTCGCCGTGGCGGTCGTTGCTTTCGTCGCCTACTCCCGCGTGACGGAGCAGCAGGCCGTCCAGCGTAACCAGGAACTGGCGCGCCTCTCTGCCACCAACCTGGCTGCCGAGATCAGCCAGTTCTCGCTCGACCTCGGCAGCCTCACCCGGCAGTCCGACATCGCCGGCGGCCGGTCTGGTCGGCAGCAAGCCGCACTGGCGGCGGCCGCGAGCAAGCTCTCGGTCTTCGACGCCGGCACGATCATCCTTGACGCACAGGGCATCCTCGCCGCAGCCTGGCCGGAGCGTCCCGGGGACATCGGCGAAGACTGGGCGTCGCGCCCGTACTTCGTCCAGCTTCTGCGCTCTGCGCGACCGGTCTTCTCCGACATCACCCCCGACGGGACGGGCGGTGCCCAGGTCATCACGGTCGCCGTGCCGATCACCGGGCCGCAGGGCGAGTTCAACGGTGTCCTCGCCGGCCTGTTCCGGCTGGGAGCGACCTCGGTCAGCGCGCTGTACGGCGACATCGCCAAGCTTCGCGTGGGGGTGAGCGGCGACGTGTACCTGGTCGACGGTGACGGCCGCGTCATCGCGCACCCTGACCTGGCGCTGGTGGGGACCGACCTCACCTCGCAGAGGGTGGTCCGGCGGGTCGTGTCGGGCCAGGCCGGTGCCGAGCGTACCCGGGACCTGAACCGCAGGGACGTGGTGGCCGGCTACGCCCCAGTGCCGGGGACGCCCTGGGGCCTCATCGCCGTCGAGAGTTGGTCGACGCTCATGCGTCCATCCCAGAGATACCGCACCTTCCTCCTGGCCCTCCTCGTGCTCGGCGTCCTGGTCCCATCGTTGGTCGTGCTGCTCGGGGTGCGACGCCTGACGCGGCCGGTGCTCGACCTCACAGAGGCGGCTCGACGGGTAGCGGCGGGCGACTTCGAGCACGCGGTCAGCATCACGACCCACGACGAGCTTCAGGAACTCGGGCAGCAGTTCAACGAGATGTCCGCGACCCTGCGTGACTCGTACGCGGATCTCGACAAGCGGGTGGCCTCTCGCACGCAGGAGCTTGCGACCCTGAACGCCGTGGCGGCCGTAGTGAGCCAGTCGCTCGATCTCGGACGCATCCTGGAGGACGCCCTGGGGAAGATCATCCCGGAGCTCGGCTTCGCGGCAGGGGCCGCATTCGTCTTCCCGGACAGCAACAGCGGAGATCGCGTGCCGAAGCTGGTGACGTCCGTGAACATCTGTCGCCAGACGCCTCGGCCGCCCTCGCGCTCTGTGTCCCGGAGGTCCTGGAGCCGCGCCTGAGAGAGCCCGGCAGGCAGGCCCAGGCGTTGCCGCTTGACGCCTTGTCCTCCTGCGACGCGCTGACCGCGCTCGAGACGGCGGGCTGGCGATCCGCCGTGGAGATCCCGCTCACCGCCAAGGGGACGGTGTTCGGCGCACTGGTGCTCTTCGCCGCTGACGAGATGGAACTCACACCCGAGCAGCTCGCCTCGTTGTCGGGACTCGGCAACCAGATCGGCATGGCGGTCGACAACGCCCGCCTCTACGCACAAGCTGAGGAGTCGGCCGCGACGATGGAAAGGAATCGCCTGGCTCGCGACCTCCACGACGCCGTGAGCCAGACGCTGTTCTCGGCGTCGCTGGTCGCGGAGGTCCTCCCTCGCCTCTACGAGCGTGACCCGCAGCAGGGCAAGGAGAAGCTGGAGGAGCTGCGTCAACTGACCCGTGGCGCCCTCGCCGAGATGCGGACGCTGCTGCTCGAGTTGCGGCCGGCGGCGCTCGCCGAGACGAGCCTCCCAGACCTGCTTCGCCAACTGAGTGAGGCCGTGGTGGGGAGAGCGCGCATCCCTGTCGAGCTCGATGTCGCCAGCACGACGGAGCTGCCTCCCGAGGTGGCCGTTGCCGTGTACCGCATCGCCCAGGAAGCGCTCAACAACGTCGTCAAGCACGCAGAGGCCGAACAGGTCCATGTGAGCTTGCGCGACGGCCACGACGATGGGGGCGACCTGCTCGAGTTGGTCATCGCCGACGACGGCCGCGGCTTCGATGTGGCGGCTGGGTCGTCCGGCCGCCTCGGGCTCGGCATCATGGCCGAGCGCGCCGAGTCGATCGGGGCGCGGCTCGAGCTGCAGTCCCGCCCCGGGGAGGGCACGCGCGTGCGAGCCGTTTGGCATCCAGAGCCCTCACAGAGCCTCGGCTCTACCGGATCGCTCTGAGCGCTGCTGCACAGGACGGGGCCAGGATCGTGGCTCTCCCTGTGCGAGCCTGGTCACCCTGTGAGGGCCTGGTCACCCGGCCAGTCAGAAGACTGCCCGTGTGACGAGCTTGAAGCCTGTCTCTGTGCCGGGCGCGGCCGAGCCGAGCGCTCCGTATTCTTCAGACTGTGGTTGGGGCGGGCGTCGGCCATGAGGGATCGTGCATCATCCTCGATCACGCCCGCTGCTTCACGACACAGAGCCAGGGGGAGAGATGGATACGGCACCGGCGACCATCGTCTTCACAGCCTTCTGTCTGGTCGCCCTGGGGTTCGCGCTCTGGCGTCCGGACGCCGGCCGCCTGGTTCTCGGTCTCTTCACTATCATCATGGCGGTCGGCGTCGAGGTCGTGTTCGTCTTGGCCTCGCCCGACGGGCTCGTTGACCTCGACACGACCGCGCCGCTGCTTTCCCCTTGGTGGGTCTTTGCACATGTGGTCGCCAAGGCCCCTGCGACCTTCAGCCTGCTCGTCGCCAGCTATGGGGTCGCGATCGGGCTGATGATGATGAAGGGTGGTCGGTGGGGAAGCTTGGGACTCGCTGGCGGCATCGTCCTTCTACTGATCATCGCCCCGCTGGGTCCGTTGACGGTTCCGGGCCTGATCATGGCGGCCGCGCTCGGCGCCATTCTCCTGCGCGATCCGCGGCCTCCGTCGAGCCTCCGGATCATCGAGTCGGAGTCCCCAGACGCCAGGCTTGTCCCCCTCGGCCAAGACGGCGCGCAGGAAGGAGCGCCGGCATCATGAGACGGTTTCTTCTCGCTCCAGCGATCGGTGGCGCAAGCGCGGCTGCCACACCGTCACTCTCGGTGGCGGCACCATGGCCCAGCGGGTCGAGTCGATCGAGGCGCGGCTCGAGCCGTCGTCGAGCCACGACTGCACCTGCGTCCGCGCCGCCTGGCGCCCGAAGACGCTGCCCCCTGTCCATCTGACGAGGGCAAAGACTCCCCCCATCACCAGGTCAGGTTCTCCCCCGATGGCCGGCGCGCCCGCCCCACCCCCAGGGCCACACTGGAGCCACGGATCATCGGTGATCCGAGGGAGCATCGGAGGGGTGAGAGCCATGAAGACCGGGGCCATCAAGGGGAAGATGAAGACCACAGTCGATCGCACCCCGCGCCACATGGCGGCGACGGTCACGGCCACGAGGGGCAGCATCCCTGGTCTCGTGGCCGTCCGGGCTGTTGGCAGCGATACCAGTCGTCGGCGGCGGCGGCAGCGCGCCGACGCGTTCCGGCGTTGGTTCGCGGCTCGGCCGTCATCGGCCGCTGTGCTACGCCAGGCTCTCACCACCTATCTGACCGCGAACGGCATCGACGATGCAGCGTCGCGAATGATCGTGCTCTGCGCCGACGAAGCGCTCATCAACGCGGTCGCGCACGCGGCCGGCAGCCCCGTGGGCGTCTTCGCCGACCTGCGCGACGACCGTTTCACGCTCGAAGTCAGCGACGGGGGACCCGGCTTCGACCCGTCGCAGATCGACGGTGACGCACAGCCCGACCTGATGGGCGAGCACGGACGCGGGCTGTTCCTGATCAGCAACCTCATGGACGGCCTGGAGATCCTCTCCGGCGAACACGGAACGACGCTTCACATGGAACGGGATCTGCCTGGGGTCCGAATCTAGTCTCGCCGGCACTGCGGCGATCTCGGAGATGTCGGCGCCAGTCCCCAACTGCTTGATCGAGTCACACCATTGCCCAGCGTCGCGCGCCGCCACCGCGGGTCGTGGAAGGGTCCAATGAAGTCGAAGATCGCCAACCGCGGGTGTTCCGGCTCTTGGGGGTCTGACGGTCGATGAGCTCCTGCTCGATCGTCACCAGCTGTCCGCGAAGGTGCACCACGTTCCGCCCCCGCCCAGCGAGGCCTCCTGCGATACGCTTGCCGGATGCAGGACCGTCCGCCCGTCTCCGCCTACGCCGCCGCCATCGGCATGACCTTCGCCTTCGGGCTCTCGTTCGTGGCCACCAAGACCGCGCTGAAAGGCTTCGAGCCGCTGCTGCTCGCGCTGCTGCGCTTCGCGCTGGCCGGCGGCATCCTGTGGGTGGTCTGGCGGCTGCGCCCGGTCCGCGAGCAGGTCACGCGCCGCGAGCTCGGGCGGCTGGCGCTGGTCGGCTTCGTCTCGCTCACCGTCTACTTCAGCTTCGAGAACACCGGCATCGCGCGCACCAGCGCCTCGGAGGCCGCGATCCTGATCGCCACGATCCCCATCTTCGTCGCCCTCCTGGGGATCTTCTCGCGGAGTGAGCGCGCGAGCGCGCGCCAGTGGGCCGGCATCCTGCTCTCGTTCGGGGGGATCGTCGCGCTGGTCCTGGCGGCCGGCGCGGCGGCTGGCGGCTCGCTCACCGGGAACCTGCTGGTGCTCGCCGCGTCGCTCTCGGCCGCCGTCTACAGCATCCTCGCGCGGCGGCTGCTCGTGAGCCGCTCGGCGCTGTTCGTCACGGCGTGGCAGAACCTCTTCGGCGCTCTCTTCATGGCGCCGCTGGCCCTGGTGGAGGCGCTCGTCGTGGGGGTCCGCCGGCCCACGGCGGAGGCGGCCGGCGGCGTGCTCTTCCTCACGCTGGTGTGCTCGATCGTCGCCTTCCTGCTCCTGAACTACGCCTTCCGCTTCCTCCCGGCCGGCAGGGTGAGCGTGTTCATCAACCTGACGCCGATCGTGGCGGTGGCCAGCGCCTACGTCCTGCTGGGGGAGCGGCTCACGCTCGCGCAGGGTGCAGCGGCGGTCGTGGTGGTGGCGGGCGTGTGGCTGACGAACAGCGGAGGGCGCGGAGCGGGCGCGGAGGCCGCGACTAGAAGTCCATCGGCAGGATGAGGTCGCGCTCGAGGGCGACGACGATCCTCTCCACCTCGTCCTCGAAGTTCCGGCGCATCAGGTGGTCGGCCTCGCGGGCGATCGCCTGGGCGCCGTGATAGAGCTCGCGGTTGAACTGCTCGACGGCGGCGCGACCCAGCACGACCTCGCGCCGCGTCTCGCACTCGGGGCAGCGGAGGTGGATGGTCCATGCGGCGCGGCCGGACCGGTCCCAGTCGACCGGGTAGACCAGCGTGCTGCCGCAAGCGGGACACTCGTGCGCGCCTTCGCCATCGTCCTCCTGCGCCGGAGGGGGCGGCACGCAGCAGGGGCCGGGAGCGCACGATCCGCGGTGGGCGGTCGCGGCCGGCGCGGTGGCGCCGCGCCTCCGCGCGCTCTCGTCAAAGACGAGCACGTCGACGGACGTACCGTCGGGGAAGACGAACACCTCGATCTTGTAGCTCTCGTCCATCACCTCACGCCCCCGGTCTCACCCTGGAGAACCCCTCACACCCCTCCTATCGGACGGCCCCGCGCCGTCCTTGAGCGTCCGCCGCGGGCCGTCCGTCTGGACAGTGCCGCGCGCGGTAGGGGATACTACCGGGGCGCTTCGAGCGCCCTGTCATGACCGCCTCTCCCACCGACACCCTGCAGCAGCTCGCCGCCCTGCCCATCGGCATGTTCGACTCGGGCATGGGGGGACTCACCGTGCTCCACGAGTGCCTGGTGCGCCTGCCCGGCGAGCACTTCGCCTACGTCGGCGACACGGCACGGTTCCCGTACGGCGAGAAGAGCCGCGACGAGCTCGAGCTCTTCTCGCGCCAGATCACCGCCTTCCTCGAGACCGTCCCGGTCAAGCTCATCGTCGTGGCCTGCTACTCAGCTACCTCGGCGGCGCTTCCGGCGCTGCAGGAGCAGTTCGAGACGCCGATCATCGGCGTGGTCATGCCGGGGGCGCGAGCCGCCGTGGAGAGCTCGCGCTACCGCCGTATCGGCGTGCTGGCCACGGAGGCGACGGTCGCGAGCGGGGCCTACCCGCGCGCCATCCACAGCCTCGACTCCGGCGCCGAGATCATCGAGCAGGCGTGCCCCGGCCTCGTCGACTTCATCGAGGCCGGCGACGTGGCCAGCCAGGAGCTCGCCGACGCCGTGCGCGGCTTCACCGAGCCGCTCAAGGCCAGGCGCCCGGACGTGGTCATCATGGGCTGCACGCACTACCCGCTCGTCGCGCCCATGCTGCAGCGCTTTCTGGGGCGCGACGTCACCCTCATCAACCCCGCCGCCGAGATCGCCCGGGAGGTCGAGGCGATGCTGGCGCGCCAGGGCCTCGAGCGCCCGGGCGACGCCATGGGCTCGTATCGCTTCTACACCACCGGCGACGTCGAGCGCTTCCGCGCGACCGGCGCGCGCTTTCTGCAGATGCCGCTCACGCGCGTCCGGGGACTGCCGCTCGAGCGGCTCGGCGAGCTCGTCGCGCCATGAGCAGCCGGTTTCTCGTGCGGGCGGCGGTCTACGCCGCCCTCTACGCCGTGCTCACGCTCGCTCCCGGCCTGAACGCCGTTGCCTACGGGCAGGTGCAGTTCCGGCTCTCCGAGGCGCTCCTGGTGTTCGCCTGCTTCGACCCGGCCGCCGTGCTCGGCCTCACCGCCGGTACTGCGATCGCCAACCTCGGGAGCCCGATGATGCCGGTGGACGTGGTCGTCGGCGCGGCGCTCACGTTGCTCGCCGCCGCGCTCATGCAGCGCATCGGGCCGCGGGTCGTGGCCCTGGCCGTGCCCGTGGTCGTCAACGGCCTCGGCGTCGCCGCGATGCTCGCGCTCCTGCTCGACCTGCCGTACTGGGCGAGCGCCGCCTGGGTCGGCATCGGCGAGGCCGCGGTCATGTTCACCGCCGGCCTCGCCCTGCTCTTCGTGGTGCGCGCGCACCGCGAACTGTTCGGGATCACTCGACCGGCCGCCTGACGCGGCCGCTGCCGCCGCCGGCGGCGAGGAGGAAGACGTGAGACAAGGACGCAAGCCCGACGAGCTGCGGCCGGTGCGCATCACGCCGGCGGTGGCCAAGTTCGCCGCCGGCTCGGCACGCATCGAGCTGGGCGACACGCACGTCTTCTGCACGGCGTCGCTGAGCGACGGCGTGCCCGGCTGGCTGCGCGGCTCCGGCCGCGGCTGGCTGACTGCGGAGTACAGCATGCTCCCGGGGGCGACGCCCACGCGGACCGCCCGCGAGGCCGTGCGCGGCAAGCAGTCGGGCCGCACGATGGAGATCCAGCGCCTCATCGGCCGCAGCCTGCGCGGCGTCGTCGACCTCGGCATCATCGGCGAGCGCACCATCGCCGTCGACTGCGACGTGACGCAGGCCGACGGAGGCACGCGCACGGCGAGCGTCACCGGCGCCTACGTGGCCGTGTACCAGGTCGCGCTCAAGATCAAGGACCTGCTGGGCCTGCACGAGCTGCCGCTGTTCGACTCGATCGCCGCCGTGTCCGCGGGCATCGTGGACGGCGAGACGCGGCTCGACCTGGACTACGAGGAGGACTCGGCGGCGGAGGTGGACCTCAACGCGGTCATCACCGGCGACGGTCGCCTCGTCGAGGTGCAGGCGACGGCCGAGGGCGAGCCGTACTCGCGGCCGGCGCTCGAGGCGATGCTCGACCTGGCCGCCGCGGGCGCGACCGCCCTCGCGGCCGCGCAGACGGCGGCCTGCGCGGAGCTGGAGTAGGCGGCGATGCGCTTCGTGCTCGCCACCGGCAACCGGCACAAGGCCAGGGAGTTCGGCGCCATCCTGGCGCCGTGCCGGGTCGACGTCATGCCGGCCGGCGTCGAGCTGCCGCCCGAGGGCATCGAGTCCTTCGCCGAGAACGCCCTGGGTAAGGCCGAGGGACTGGCGCGGGCGGTCGCGGCCGACCCCGCGCTGCTCGAGGAGCTCGGCCTGCGGCCGGGCGACGACGTCCTCTTCCTCGCCGACGACTCCGGGCTCGAGGTCGAGGCGCTGGGGTGGGCGCCGGGCGTCACCAGCGCCCGCTACGCGGGCGTGGACGGGCCCGGCGCCGACGTGGCCAACTACACGCGCCTCCTGCGCGAGATGGCCGGCTTCGCCGGCCCGCTCGCGCGCCGGGCGCGCTTCGTCTGCTCGGTTGTCGCCGTCGCGCCCGACATGACACACTACGCCGCAACGGGACAGTGGTGGGGCGCCATCGCAGAGGCGCCGCGCGGTGAAGGCGGGTTCGGCTACGACCCCGTCTTCGTTCCAGAAGGGTCAGACCTCTCCGTGGCCGAGTGGCCGCAGGATGCCAAGGACCAGGCCAGCCACCGCGCACTGGCCGGGAGGGCCCTCGTCGATGTCTTGCGACGGGAGGGTCTGCTGCATGGGAACGAAGGCGTCCGGATCGGGTGATCGGCCCTCGAAGGCCGACGACCTCCAGAACCACTCGCTCAAGTCGCGCGCCGCCGGCGTCTCCATCGCGTCGAACGCGACGCTCATCGTGTTCAAGCTGGTCGTCGGCATCATGTCCGGCTCGATCGCGATCATCTCCGAGGCGCTCCACTCGGGCTCCGACCTCGTAGCGGCGATCATCGCGTTCTGGTCGGTGCGCCGCGCGGCGCAGCCGCCCGACGAGCGCCATCACTACGGCCACGAGAAGGTCGAGAACCTCAGCGGCGTCATCGAGGCGCTGCTCATCATCGCCGCCGCGGGTGTGATCATCTACGAGGGCATCATGAAGATCATCCACGGGCCCTCGCTCGACCACATCTGGCTCGGCATCGGCGTCATGGTGATCTCCGGCGTGACCAACCTCATCGTCTCCAAGCGCGTCCTCTATCCGGTGGCGCGTCGGACGGACTCCGCCGCCCTCGAGGCGGACGCCGCCCACCTGCTCACCGACGTCTACACGTCGTTCGGCGTGGCCGCCGGCCTGCTGCTCGTCAAGATCACCGGCTGGGAGTACTTCGACCCGATCGCGGCCATCGCCGTGGCGGTCCTCATCATCAAGACGGGCTATGAGCTCGTCATGCAGTCGACCCGGGTGCTGCTCGACGAGACGCTGCCCGACGAGGAGCTCGACGAGATCCGGCGCTGCGTGCGCGAGCACCGCGGCGACATCATCTTCGGCTACCACAAGCTGCGCGCGCGGCGCGCCGGCAGCCGCCGTCACGTCGACCTGCACGTGACGGTGGACGAAGACCTCTCGATCACCGAGGCGCACGAGATCGCCATGCACATCACCGAGGACATCCGTGACTGCGTTCCCAACACGGATGTCCTGGTGCACGTCGAGCCCAAGACCCACGATCGCGAGGACGGCAGTTGAAGCTGCCGGGCCGGCTCCGCCCTCCAGCTCGGGCAGTCACCCGCGCCGGGTCCGCCCTCTCGGCTCGGGCAGCCACCCGCGCCGGAGGCAGGTGTCCCTCTCGGGGTGTGGCGCCATCCGTGATGCCATCCGTGGCGCCATCCATGGCACCAGCCGCGGCGCCATCCATGGCGCCAGTGGCTCCATCGACATCCTGACCGTCCCCGGCAGTGCGGGCGCGCCGGCCACCGCGACCGAACTCCCTCGTCTCAGGTGAACAGCGGCGAGAGCAGCAGCGCGGCGCTCATGCCGATCAGCGCCACCGTGAACCCCCAGGCGATCACGTTGCGCACGCGCCCGTTGACGTGCTCTCCCATCACCTGAGGGTTGTTGATCATGAGCAGCGTGAAGATGAGGATCACCGGCAGAAGGACGCCGTTCAGCGACTGGGCGACGAGGATGACTCTCACCAGCGGCAGCCCGGGGATCATGGCGACCGCGGCCGGCACGAACATCAGGAAGGTGATGATGCCGTTGAAGACGGGCGCCTCCCGGAACGAGTTGTCCAGCCCGGACTCGAAGCCGAAGGCCTCGCAGACCACGTAGGCGGTCGCCAGCGGCAGCACGCCGGCGGCGAGGATCGAGACGCTGAGCAGGCCGAGCGCGAAGAGGTACTGCGCCGCGTTGCCGAGGAACGGCACCAGGGCCATCGCCGCCTCCTCGGCGGACTGGACGACGATCCCTTCCTTGTAGAGCGTGGCGGCGCAGGCGATGACGATGAAGAAGTCGATCGTCGTCATGAACACGGAGCCCGCGTAGATCTCGTACTTGGTGTACTTGAACTGCCGCCACGGCACCTTCTTGTCGACGACCGCGGCCTGGATGAAGAACTGCCCCCACGGCGTGAGCGTGGTGCCCACGGCGGCGATCACCGTGAAGATCCACAGGCTGTCCCACTGGACGTAGGGGTGCGTGGCCCCGTAGAGCGCCTCGCCCCAGTCCGGCCCCGCGAGGATGCCGGAGATGACATAGGTGAGGAGCACGAACCCCAGTACGAGGAGCACGCGCTCCACCTTGCGGTACGAGCCGCGGGTGACGAGCAGCCAGATACCTATGGCGACGACGGGCACCGCCACGTACGAGGGCACGTGGAAGAGGCCGCTCGCGGCGGCCACGCCGGAGAACTCGGCCACGGTGGTCCCGAAGTTGGCGAGCACCGTGGCGAGGATCGCGAGGGCGGTGATCTTGAGGCTGAAGTTCTCGCGGATGAGGCCGGCGAGCCCGCGTCCCGTGACGACGCCGACGCGGGCGTTCATCTCCTGCACGATGGCGAGGACGGGCGTGATCAGCACGAGCAGCCAGATCATGCTGTAGCCGTAGCGCGAGCCGATCACCGACCACGTGGTGATGCCGCCGGCGTCGTTACCGGCGTTGGCGGCGATGAAGCCCGGCCCGAGCAGCGCGAGGATGACGAGGAGCCGGGTGCGGCCGACGCGGCCGGCGAGCCCCCGGCCTAGGGTGTGCGGAGTCTGCGCCATCGAGGCCTCCTCAATGGAAGATCCTCGGCAGGCGCTTCTTCCAGGCGAGCGGAAGCACCAGGTCGATCGCGTCGTCGATGGTGATGATGCCGTGCAGCTCGCCCTTGTCGTCGACCACGGGGAGGGCGAGCAGGTTGTACTTGGCGATCACTTCGGTGATCTCTTCTTCGCTGGCTTCGAGACGCACGGAGACGGGGTTCTCGGTCATGAAGTCGCGCACCTTCCTGTCCGGCGTCGTCATGACCAGCTCGCGCAGCGAGAAGACGCCGCGCAGGTGCTCGGAGCGGTCCACCACGTAGATGTAGTAGACCGTCTCGGCTTCTTCTTCCTGCTCGCGCAGTCTCTCGATCGCCTTGTAGGCGGTGTCGTCGAGGCGCGCCCAGGCGTAGTCGGTGGTCATGATGCCGCCGGCGGAGTGCTCGGGGTAGCTGAGCAGCTCGCACATCTCCTCGGCGTCGTCCTTCGCCATCATCGCGATGAAGTGCTGACGGCGGTCGTCGGGCAGGTCGGCGAGGAGGTCGGCGGCGTCGTCCGGCGACATCTCGCCGAGGATCTCGCTGGCCTTCTCGTCGGGCAGGTCGAGCAGCAGCGAGGCCTGGTAGGACGGGTGCAGTTCCTCGAACGTGTCCGCGGCGAGGTCGTCCTCGAGGGCGTCGAAGACGGCGGCCCGCTCCTCGGGCGAGAGCTCGTGCACGAGCTCGGCGATGTCCGCGGGGTGGAGCAGCTCGAGCTTGGTCTGGGGCACGGCCAGGCGGACCGCCGCCTCGTCCGTCTGCTCGATGTCGACGTCCTTCCAGTCGATCAGGTGCGGCTTGGGCTTCTGGCGCGTCTTGGCGATGCGGTCGCCGACCTTGGAGAGCCCGACGCGGCGCAGGATGGCGCCGCTGGAGACGTCCACGGCGGCGACGTGCACGAAGGGCCCGTTGCGCAGCAGCTGGATGTCGTTGACGCGGATGACCTTGCGGCCCTCGGTATCCACGAGCTGCTTGTCGAGGAAGGTCGCCGAGAGGTGCAGCTCACCGGGCTCGAGCGCGCGCTCGGCGAGCTCGTCTGCCGGGATGCGCAGCATGAGTCCCGACTCCTCGAAGCTGGTGACCGTGTCCCACGGCCCGTAGAGCGTCTTGCCGCGCCGGCGCACGCCCACCGCGGTCACGCGGGGGTAGGCCTGGACGGTGCTGACCACCAGGTCGTGGAGCGTCCCGGCGGACTTGTTCTCGACGTCTTTGACGGGGCTGCCGAGCAGCTTGCTCAGGTAGAACACAGGCCTCACCTCCTCTCGCGCGACATGCCGTCGGCGGACACGCGAAAAAGCCTCCCACGCGGGAGGCTCCGGACGTGCCAAGGGGGCGATCCTCAGTCGTCCCAGCTTTAGCACAGCACACCGTAGAGGGCAGAGCCTCAGCCGTTTCGGGCAAAACCTTGTGCCGGTAGTGCCTGTCCTACCCGTTGGCGTCTCTGGACGTTTCCGGGCAACGGCCTCTATGTGTGCCGGAGCCTCACCTAACGAGGAATGCGGCGTACTAGATGCCCGCAGAACGTACCGCCGTGCCTGCGCAGTGTCAAGGCGGCGCCCGGTGGTATACTCGAGGGCAGTCGAGGCCGGCGCCTGGCTGGGCGCCGGCTTTCGCGCGAACGGTGACTGGAGGGCCACGTGATCATCACCGTCACCCCGAACGCCGCGGTGGACAAGACGCTCACCGTGCCCAACTTCCAGACAGGGTTCCGCCACCGCGCCAGCGAGGGCCTCACGCTCCCGGGCGGCAAGGGCATCAACATCGCCCGGGCGCTCAAGACGCTGGGCGAGCCCGTGGTCGTCACCGGGCTGGTCGGCGGCCGCGCCGGGCAGCAGATCGTCGAGGGTCTGCAGCGCGAGAACGTCCTCAACGACTTCGTCCACATCGGCGGCGAGTCGCGTACTTCCACGGCGGTCGTCGACCCCACGACCATGACGCAGACCGAGGTCGTGGAGTACGGCCCCGTGGTCACCGAGCAGGAGACGGAGGCGCTCCTCGACAAGACCGAGTACCTGGCCAAGGGCGCGCGCTTCGTCGTGCTCGCCGGATCGCTGCCGCGCAAGGTCTCGGAGGACTTCTACGCGGCGGTGCTCCAGCGCATCCGCCGGCACCGCTGTTTCGCCGTCCTCGACAGCGACGGCGAGCCGCTGCGCCGCGGCGTGCGTGGGCGGCCCAGTCTGGTCATCCCGAACCTCCGCGAGGCGGAAGATCTGGTCGGCCACGAGTTCCACGACGACCAGGACCTCGTCGACGCCACCGCCCTCATGTGCGAGATGGGCGCGCGCAACGTCATCGTCAAGACCCAGTACGGGTGCGTGGCGCGCTTCCAGCTGGGGCGCAAGCAGCGCGTGTTCCGCGCCTCCATCGCGCCCCTCCAGACGGTGGTGAGCACGGTCGGCTCCGGCGACGCCTTCCTCGCCGGCTTCATCAGCGCCCGGTTCCGCAAGCTCGACCTTTCCGAGTGCCTACGCCACGCGCTGGCCGCCGGCGCGGCGAACACGCAGCGGTACGGCGCCGGCGTGCTCGACGCCGGCCTCGCCGCCGAGCTCGTCGAGAGCGCCGACGTCGAAGAGCTGAGCGGCCGCCGCGCCTGAGCGGCCGCCCGGCGCCCCGTCCGTCCGCGGACCTGCCGCCGCCCCCTTCCGCGGCGCGTCCCGGCCATGTCGCCGCGCTGTTGATTCCCCCCGGAGCCGCTGGTAGAGTCGGGGCACGTTGCCACCACAGACAGCAAGCTCCCAGAGAAGCGCCCCACAGAGTTCAAAGACCCCGGCAGTAGGTCCGTGCCCGGGTCTTTTGTCTATAGTCGGCGAACCTGCGTCGCGCCGCCAGTTGACGCGGCTTCGCCGGTCAATCCCGTTTCGCGCCCCTGTCAGGAGGACGGCATGGAAGTAGAGATCGGCCGCGGCAAGAAGGGCCGCAGGGCCTACGGATTCGACGACATCGCCATCGTGCCCAGCCGCCGCACGCGCGACGCCGAGGACGTCGACATCACCTGGAAGCTCGGCCCGCACACGCAGCCGCTGCCGTGCCTCGCCTCGGCGATGGACGGCGTGGTCGATCCCGCGTTCGCCGTCACCATGGGCAAGCTCGGCGGCCTCGCCGTGCTCAACCTCGAGGGCGTCCAGACGCGCTACGAGGACGCCGGCGAGCAGCTCGACCGCATCGCGTCGCTCCCCAACGACACGGCGACGCGCACGATGCAGGAGATCTACAAGGAGCCCATCAAGGCCGAGCTCGTCGCGAAGCGCATCAAGGAGATCAAGGACGGCGGCGTGCTCGCCGCCGCGTCGCTCACGCCGCAGCGCGTGGAGGAGTACTACCAGGTCGCGCTCGACGCCGGCCTGGACGTGCTCGTCATCCAGGGCACCGTCGTCTCCGCGGAACACGTGAGCACCAGGGTCGAGCCACTCGATCTCAAGAAGTTCATCTCCGGCTGTGAGGTGCCGGTGATCGTGGGCGGCGTGGCCAGCTACGCCACCACGCTGCACCTCATGCGCACCGGCGCCGTGGGCGTGCTCGTCGGCGTCGGCCCCGGCCACGCCTGCACCACGCGCGGCGTGCTCGGCATCGGCGTCCCGCAGGCCACGGCCATCGCCGACGCCGCCGCGGCGCGCGTCCAGCACGTGCTCGAGACGGGCGAGTACTGCAACGTGATCGCCGACGGCGGCATGCGCACCGGCGGCGACGTCAGCAAGGCGATCGCCCTCGGCGCCGACGCCGTCATGATCGGCTCGCCGCTGGCCACCGCCAAGGAAGCGCCGGGCCGCGGCTACCACTGGGGCATGGCGACCTTCCACCCCGAGCTCCCGCGCGGCACGCGCGTCAAGGCCGGCACCAAGGGCACGCTCGAGGAGATCCTCCTCGGCCCGGCGCACGAGAACGACGGCACACGCAACCTGTTCGGCGCGCTGCGCACGAGCATGGCCACCTGCGGGTACGAGACGCTGAGCTCGTTCCAGAAGGCCGAGGTCATGGTCGCGCCGGCGCTGATGACCGAGGGCAAGAAGCTGCAGAAGGAGCAAGACGTCGGCATGGGCTGAGGGAGGCGACGTGGCACCAGGTACGCCGGAGATCAAGGGGTTCGACACCGTCCTCGTCCTCGACTACGGGGCGCAGTACGGCCAGCTCATCGCGCGCCGCGTGCGCGAGTGCCGCGTCTACTCGGAGCTGATCCCGCACGACGCGTCGATCGAGCGCATCAAGAGCTACGACCCCAAGGGCATCATCCTCTCCGGCGGGCCCATGAGCGTCTACGTCGAGGACGCGCCCAGGGTCGATCCGGAGATCTTCGCGCTCGGCGTGCCGGTGCTCGGCATCTGCTACGGCGCCCAGGGCATCGCCCTCGAGCTCGGCGGCACCGTCGCGCGCACGGGGCTCAGCGAGTTCGGCAAGACGACGCTCAACGTCTTCAAGCAAGGGCTCATCCTCGACAGCATGCGCGGCGAAGAGCAGTGCTGGATGAGCCACCGCGACAGCATCACCGAGCCGCCGCCCGGTTTCGAAGTGCTGGCGGCGACCCAGGGCGCTCCCGTGGCCGCCATGGAAGACCGGGAGCGCGGCTTCTACGCGGTGCAGTTCCACCCTGAGGTAGTCCACACGCCCAAGGGCATGGACGTACTCCGCAGCTTCCTCTACAAGGCCTGCGGCTGCGCCCCGGCCTTCACGCCCGAGTCCATCATCGAGGAGTCCATCCGCAAGATCCGCGAGCAGGTCGGCGAGTCCAAGGCCATTCTCGGGCTGTCGGGCGGCGTCGACTCGTCGGTCGCCGCGCTGCTCATGTACAGGGCCATCGGCGACCGGCTCACCTGCGTGTTCGTCGACCAGGGCATGATGCGCATGCGCGAGGCCGACCGGGTGGTCGAGACGTTCTCCGGCACGTTCGGCATCCCACTGGTCTCGGTCGACGCCAGCGACCGCTTCCTGGGCAAGCTCGAGGGCGTCACCGAGCCCGAGCGCAAGCGCAAGATCATCGGCGAGGAGTTCATCCGCTGCTTCGAGGAGGAGGCGCGCAAGCTCACCGACGCCAAGTTCCTCGTGCAGGGCACGCTCTACAGCGACGTCATCGAGAGCGGCACGCGCCAGGCCGCCAAGATCAAGAGCCACCACAACGTGGGCGGCCTGCCCGAGAAGATGGACTTCGAGCTGGTCGAGCCGCTGCGCTGGCTGTTCAAGGACGAGGTCCGGGCGGTCGGCGAGGAGCTGGGGCTGCCGGAGCACATCGTCTGGCGGCAGCCCTTCCCGGGTCCCGGCCTCGCCATCCGCATCATCGGCGAGATCACCCGCGAGCGCGTGGACGTACTGCAGCGCGCCGACGCGATCGTCCAGGAGGAGATCCGCAAGGCCGGCCTGTACCGCGAGCTCTGGCAGTGCTTCGCCATCCTGCCCGTCATCCGCAGCGTCGGCGTGCAGGGCGACGAGCGCACCTACGGCTACCCGATCGCCATCCGCGCCGTCACCAGCGACGACGCCATGACCGCCGACTGGGCGCATCTGCCCTACGCGCTGCTCGAGACGCTCTCCTCGCGCATCATCAACGAGGTTCCCGAGGTCAATCGCGTCGTCTACGACGTCTCGAGCAAGCCGCCGAGCACCATCGAGTGGGAATGACCGCCGCAGGCGCGCCGTCAGGCGTCCGCCGAAGGTGAGTCATCGTGCGGTGCGCCGCAAGGCACACCGCACTGTAGGGTAGCCCAGCGCTGCTCCGGCGCTGAACCGGGCTGCGCTCCGGCGCGTCCCGGGTATCATGGAGACGACCATGCTGCCGCGCCGCGCCCTGATCTTCCTCGCCGTCGCCTGGATCCTCGTGATGCTCTATCCGGATCCGGGCATGCTGGTGCGCAGCGTGCGCAACACGGCGCGTCCGCGGATCCAGCCCGAGGCCGTCGCGGCGCTGGCCGCACGCCTGCCCGACGATCCCCGCGCGATCGAGGCCTACGTGCTGGACGAGCAGGTGCCCTACGCCTACGACTGGCAGTCGGCCGGCGTGCCCTGGTACTTCCCGACCACGGCCGAGGCCGTGCGCTCCGGGGCCGGCGACTGCGAGAGCAGGGCCGTCGTGCTCGCGAGCATCCTCACGGCCAAGGGCATCCCCAACGAGCTGCGCCTGAGCCTCGACCACATCTGGGTGGACTACCCTGGCAAGCAGGCGAACGCGATCGAGAACGCCGGCGTGCAGTTCGCCGGCCGCGAGAACGGCCGCTTCTTCCTGCACTGGCCCGAGGACTTCCAGCTGGGCCAGGAGATCTCCGACCAGCTGGCGATCTACTGGACGCCGGCGCCGGCGTGGCGCGTGCTGCTGCTCGTCGCCGGCCTCTCGCTCATCGTGCTCTGGAACGCCGTCGCCCGGCGGCTCGGCGCCGGCCGTCTCTCGGGCGATGGGCTGCTCTCGGGCGAGCGCGGGCGGCGTGGGCGCCGGGCGCCCCGGCGGGTCCCAGGCGCAGCCCCGGCGGCGCCCGCCCGCTCCGGGGCCGTCGCCGGGCCGCAGCGGGCCTGACGCCGCGGGCGCTGCCCGCTTCTTCCGCCGGCCGCCGGTTCTGTGCCGCCGCTTCTGTCCACCCCGCCGTGTGCGATACGCTCGTGCCGGCACTGGCCCGCCCCGGCGAAGGAGACCCCATGAAGACGATCGACCTGCGCAGCGACACCGTCACGCGGCCGTCACCCGCGATGCGCGCGGCGATGCTCGAGGCGGAGGTCGGGGACGACGTGCTCGGCGACGACCCCACGGTCGCCGCCCTGCAGGACTTCGCCGCGGACCTCCTGGGCAAGGAGGCCGCGCTCTACTTCCCGTCCGGCACCATGTGCAACCAGGCGGCCGTGCGCGCGCTCACGCGGCGCGGCGACGAGGCCTTTCTCCACGCCCAGGCGCACATCGTGTTCTACGAGCAGGGCGCGGCGTCGGCGCTCAGCCAGGTGCAGCTGCGCGTGTTCGACTCCCCGGACGGCACGCTCGACCTCGAGAAGATGGAGGAGTACGTCCACACCGACGCCGACGTGCACTGGGCGCCCACGCGGCTCGTGTGCCTCGAGCAGACGCACAATCACTGCGGCGGCGTGGTGCTGCCGATGGAGCACATCCTGGCCGTGCGCGACTTCTGCGACGGGCACGGCCTGAAGATGCACCTCGACGGCGCGCGGCTGTTCAACGCCGTGGCGGCCACCGGCGTGAGCGCCGCAGAGTACGCGGCGCCCTTCGACACCGTCAGCATCTGCCTGTCGAAGGGCCTCGGCGCGCCCGTCGGCTCGGTACTCGCCATGGACGCCGCCACGCTGCCGGCGGCGGCCCGCGCCCGCAAGGTCCTCGGCGGCGGCATGCGCCAGGCCGGCATCATCGCCGCCGGCGGGCTCTACGCCCTCGAGCACAACGTCGAGCGGCTCGCCGACGACCACCGCCGGGCGCGGCGACTGGCGGAGGCGCTCGCCGCGCTGCCCGGGGCTGGCCGTCGACCTCGAGACGGTGCAGACGAACATGGTGTTCGCCGGCACGCGCGGGACGGGGATGCCTGCGGCCGAGTTGGTGGAGCGCCTCGCCGCCGAAGGCGTGCTCTGCCTCGACGAGGCGCCGTGGTCGATCCGCTTCGTCACGCACCTCGACGTGGACGACGACGGCCTCGAGACCGCGATCGAGGGCGTGGCGAGGGCGCTCGGCGCCTGACGCGCGGCCGGGCGGGCGTCACCTGCGGTGCACACCGGGCGCCGCCGCGCTCCGCCGCCGAGGGGCCTAGCCGCGCAGGGACGCGACCGGGTTGCGCAGCACGCCGATGCCCTCGACCTCGACCTCGACCACGTCGCCGTGCCGCAGTGGCACCTTGGGGTCGCGGAAGATGCCCACGCCCGCGGGCGTGCCCGTGAGGATCAGGTCGCCGGGCAGCAGCGTCAGCGCGTGCGAGATGAACGAGACCAGGTCGCGCACCCCGAAGAGGAGCCGGCTGGTGCGCGAGTCCTGCAGCGTCTCGCCGTTGAGGCGCTGCTCCACGCGCAGGTCGCCGGCGTCGCCCAGCTCGCTCACGGGCACGATGACGGGACCAATGGGGCAGAAGGTGTCCTGGCTCTTGCCGCGGAACCACTGCCCGTCGCCGAACTGCAGGTCACGCGCGCTCACGTCGTTGCCGCACAGATAGCCGTGCACCACCTCGAGGACGTCGTCGGCCGCGACGTCGTGCGCCTCGCGGCCGATGACGACGGCCAGCTCGGCCTCCGCGTCGACATGTCCGATCTCGCGCGGGAGGACGATGTCCTCACCGTCTCCGCACAGGGCGTTCGCGAACTTGGCGAACAGCATGGGGTTCGCCGGCAGCCGCACGCCCTGCTCCGCCGCGTGGTCCGTGTAGTTGAGACCCACGCAGACGATCTTCGGCTCGGTGCGCCCGAACCGGGTCAGCCAGTCATCGCGCCAGTCGTACATGGTCGGCCCTCCTCGGGCGCAAACCTACCAGATGCGGGGGCGGGGGGGCTCCGTCACAACCGCTCGTCCCGGGTCGGGCATGATACCGCGCTCCCACCCGTGCTGTCCCGCTTCTTTGGTACTTGACATCCACTGGCTGACGGCCAAGCTCTTTCCACCTGGGTGGATACCGGCCGGGACGGGAGGACTCATGACGGATCAAGAGCAGCAGGCGGGCGGCGCGCTTCAGCAGGACTTCCTCGGCCACCTCTGGCCGCCGTTCACGCAGATGCAGGGCCTCAAACCGGTGATCATGGAGCGCGCCGAGGGCGCGCTCGTCTACGACTCGGACGGCAACGAGTACATCGACGCCTTCGCCAGCCTCTGGACCGTCAACGTCGGCCACGGCCGCCAGGAGATCTACGACGCCATCAACGCCCAGATGCAGAAGCTGGCCATCTACCACATCTTCCAGATCGCCAACGAGCCGGCGATCAAGCTCGCCGCCAAGGTGGCGGAGCACATGCCCGGCGACCTCAACCACGTGTTCCTCACGCTGGGCGGAGGGGAGTCGGTGGAGACCGCCGTCAAGATGGCGCGACAGTACTGGCGCAACAAGGGCAAGGGCACCAAGTACATGGTCATGTTCCGCGACCGCTCCTACCACGGCACCACCATGACCAGCGTCAGCGCCCAGGGCCTCACCGTGAACCGCGCCAAGTTCGAGCCGCTGTTGCCCGGCTTCATCAAGCTCGGAGCGCCCTACTGCTACCGCTGCGCCTGGAACAAGACCTACGGCGACGACTGCAAGATGGAGTGCGCCACGCAGGTCGCGCAGGAGATCGCCTTCTACGGCCCCGAGAACGTGGGCACCATGCTCGGCGAGACGATGATCGGCACCGGCGGCGTGATCCCGCCGCCGCCCGAGTACTGGCCGATGGTGAACGAGATCTGCAAGGCCAACGAGGTGCTCGTGATCAACGACGAGGTGATCACCGGGTTCGGCCGCGCCGGCACCTGGTTCGGCTTCGAGCAGTTCGGCTCCGACCCCGACCTGATCACGCTCGCCAAGGGGCTCTCGTCCGGCTACCTGCCGCTCGGCGCCGTGGGCGCCAGGGACCACGTCTTCGACGCCTTCCTCGGCGGCCCCGGCGAGGCCTTCATGAGCGGCGCCACCTATATGGGCCATCCGCTCTGCTGCGCCGCCGGCATCGCCAACCTCGAGATCGTCGAGCGCGAGAACCTGGTCGAGCGCTGCGCCGAGCTCGGCCCGTACCTGCAGGGCGGCCTCGCGACGCTGCTCGCGCACCCCATCGTCGGCGACGTGCGCGGCGTCGGCCTCGTGGCCGGCATCGAGTACGTCAAGGACAAGGGGACGCGCGAGTGGTTCGCGCCGGCGCAGGGCGTCGCCGCGAAGATCCGCGACGAGGCCTTCAAGCGCGGCGTCTTCGTGCGCCTGCTCGGCGGCGGCCACGTACACGCGGTCGCGCCGCCGTTCATCATCAGCAAGGAGCAGATCGACACCGTCGTCAGCGTGCTCGACGAGGCCATCGGAGTCGTCGAGAACGAGCTGGGGTACTGAAGCGGCCGCACGAACGAAAGGGCGGGCGGGGCGCTGGTGCGCCCCGCCCGCCCTCGGCTCTTGCGGCCGGCGCGAGGCCGGCTACTTCTTGGCGGCGGCCTTCTTGGCCGGCGCCTTCTTCTCCTTGACCGGCTCGGTGCCGGGCTTGACGGCCATGTTGCGGTAGACCTGCTCCATGTCCTCGGCGGTGAACTTGCGCGGGTTGTTGTTCCACAGGCGGGCCTGCGTGAGGGCGCCCTTGACCAGGTCCGGGATCGCCGACTCGGGGATGCCGACCTCGTTGAGGTACTGCGGCACCTCGAGGTCTTCGGCCAGCGTGCGCAGCGCCTGCACCGTGACCTCGCAGCCCTCGCGGTCGCTGAGACCTTCCATGTTCTCGCCCATGTACTCGCCGATCTCGCGGAAGAACTGCGGGCAGGCCAGCATGTTGTACTCCATGACCCACGGGAGCATGAGCGTGTTGGCGATGCCGTGCGGCACGTGGAACATGCCGCCGATGGGGTAGCTCATGGCGTGCACCGCGCCCACTCCGGCGTTGCCGAAGGAGATGCCGCCGAGCAGGGAGCCGATGGCCATGTTGTGACGCGCCCAGGCGTTGTTGCCGTCGAACACGGCGGTGCGGATGCTCTTGCTGATCAGCTTGATGCCCTCGGCGGCGAGCGGGTCGGTGTGCATCGTGGCGTTCACCGAGATGTAGGCCTCGATGTTGTGGATCAGGGCGTCCATGCCGCTGGCGGCGGTGACGCCCGCCGGGCAGCTGTAGGTGAGCACGGGGTCGACGAGCGCGATGTTGGGGATGAGGTGGGGGCTCACGACGCCCTGCTTCACGTTCAGCTTCTCGTTGCTGAAGATGGCGATGGCCGTGACTTCGGTGCCGGTGCCGGCGGTGGTGGGCACGGCGATGAAGGGCAGACCCTTGTGCGGCACCTGGTCGATGCCCACGTAGTCCTCGAGCCGGTCGTCGTTGGGGGCGAGGACGGCGACCACCTTGGCGACGTCGATGGCGGAGCCGCCACCGAAGCCGACGATGAGGTCGTACTTGCCCTCCTTGGCGAGATCGACGATCTCGTGCACGCTGCCCATGGGCGGCTCGGGGACGGCCTTGTCGTAGATGCCGACCTCCATGCCTGCCGCGCGCAGCGGGTCTTCCACGCTGGAGACCGTGCCGCAGCACGCGACGCCGGGGTCGGTGATGATGAGCACCTTCTCGGCGTGCAGCTTCTTGGCCTCGGCGCCGATCTGGGCGACGCAGCCGTTCCCCGTGATCAGGGTCTTCGGCGCCCTGTGGACGCGGATCTTGGTATCCATGGCTTCTCTCTCCTCCGTTGGGTCTGCTAGCGCGTGACGCGGCCGGGGCCGTAGACGGCGGCCGCGTCCTCGCGGATCTGGTCTCTGAATGCCGGGTCGGCGATCTCGAGGAGCGCCTCGGCGCGCTCGCGCAGCCCGAGGCCGCGCAGGTGGGCGACGCCGTGCTCGGTGACGACGTAGTCGACGTCGGCGCGCATGGTGGTCACCGCGGTGCCCGGCTCGAGCGCCGCGACGATGCGGGAGACGGCGCCCTTCTTCGCCGTGCTCGGCAAGGCGATGATCGCCTTGCCGTCGCGGCTGCGGGCGGCGCCGCGCACGAAGTCGACCTGGCCGCCGATGCCGGTGAACTGCGCCGCGCCCATGGAGTCGGCGACGACCTGGCCCATGAGGTCGACCTGGATGGCCGAGTTGATGGCGACCACCCGGTCGTTCTGCGCGATCACGTAGGGGTCGTTGACGTAGTTGACCGGGTACATGTTCACGGCCGGGTTGTCGTCGACGAAGTCGTACAGGCGCCGCGTGCCCATGAGGAAGTTGGCGACCATCTTGCCGGTGTGGATGGTCTTGAGGCTGTTGGTGATGACGCCCTCGTTGTACAGGTCGACGACGCCCTCGCTGAACATCTCGCTGTGGATGCCCAGGTCGTTCTTCTCGTGCAGGAAGAGCAGGACGGCGTCGGGGATGCCGCCGATGCCGAGCTGCAGGCAGGAGCCGTCGTCCACGAGGCCGGCGATGTGCTTGCCGATGGCCTCCTCGATGGGGCCGATCCGCGGCGGTTGCAGCTCGATGATGTCCTGATCGCTCTCGACGATGCGGTCGATCTCGGAGACGTGGATGAACGCGTCACCGTGCGTGCGCGGCATCTTGGGGTTCACCTGGGCGACGACCGTCCTGGCCACCTGGGCCGCCGGCTTGGTGTAGTCGACGGAGATGCCGAACGAGCAGAACCCGTGCTTGTCGGGGGGTGAGACGTGGATGAGCACCACGTCCGGAGTCAGGTACCCCTCGCAGAACAGCTTGGGGATCTCGTGGAAGAAGACCGGGACGTAGTCGCCGCGGCCGTCCTTGACCGCCTCGCGGGTCGAGGCGCCGACGAACAGCGACTTGTGGTAGAAGGCGTCGGCGTACTCGGGCCTGGCGTACTCGCCTTTGCCCATCGCCACCATGTGGTTGATCTCGACGCGCTCGAGCTCGCCGGCGCGCGCGACCAGCGCGTCGACCAGGTCGAGCGGCTCGCCGCAGGCGTGCGCGAAGACCACTCGGTCCCCCGACTTCACGCACGCGAGAGCCTCGGCGGCCGTGGTGCGTTTGGCGGCGTAGTCGGTCGTCCAGTCCATCCCTCTCACTCCTTGATCTTGCGCGTCACGGTGGGGGCGATCTCAGTGGACGGCGTCGGTACGCCGTCGACGAGCTCGCCCGCGATCACGACCACAGGTGCCTGGTCGCGGCCGGCGGGGGCGCCCTCCGCGCCCTCTCCGGCCGGCTCACCGCCTTCCGCGACGAGCTGGTGCCCGGAGGCACACGCCCTGGGACAGCCGCTCAGATGCACGGTCGTCCCCGGGGGTACGTCCGGGTCGTCGACGGGCAAGTCGGCGGCGACGGCGGCGCGGTCGATGTGGGGGTTGCAGCCCCCGCAGTACACGACCTCCACGCGCTTCTCCGCCGGCGTGCCGTCTTCGGTCATCGTGGGTGCGTGGTCACCGCGGTCGGCGACTTGACCTTCGTCTTGTCCCACGGCCTGCCGACCTCGGCGATGGCCTTGGCCAGGTCCTTCTTGTGGTTCAGGTTCGACTGGCGGGCGATCATGATGCGCTGCGCCTGCGGTGAGCCCGCGCCGTGCATGGACTCGGTCCGGTAGCCGACGGCGCCGGCGCCGATGGTCAGGTTCTCGATCAGGCGCAGGATGCGCATGCGGTCGATGGTGGGCGTGTCGCACTGGCCGGCGAAGTACTTCTCGACGATGGGCCCGATCTTCTCGTCGGCGAGGTCCTGGGCCGACGGCATCGTGACCATGAGGCCGCCGGCGATGTCTTCGGCGAGGCGGGCGATCTCGTAGGGGAAGCGGGTCACGTTCTGCTTGCAGACGTTGGCCAGCAGCATGTCGATCTGGTAGTTGCCCGCCGGCATCTTGACGCCCTCGTAGGAGCAGGCCAGCCCGCACGAGAACAGCGTCTCGTTGAGGTGGGTCATCTCGATGAGCTTGTCCTTGATGTGGCTGGCCTTGGCGACGCCGTTCATGTCGGCGGCCGTCGCGGCGGCGCCGATCAGCACATCGCCGACGCCGACCTTGCAGCCGCCGTAGCTCTGGCGGTGGAAGCCGGCGAAGCGCTCGACGAGCGCGCCGGAGAACTCGATCTCGCCGCACAGGAAGACGCGGTCCCAGGGGACGAACACGTTCTCGAACACCATCAGAGCTTCCTGGCCGCCGAAGCGCATGTTGCCGACGTCCAGGTCTGACTCCTCGAACTTGCGCGTGTCGCAGCTCTGACGGCCGTAGATGTAGTAGACGCCCTCGGCGTTGGCCGGGCAGCTGAAGCTGACGGCGAAATCTTCGTCACCCTCGCGCATCGCCACGGTGGGCATGACGATGATCTCGTGCGAGTTGCAGGCGCCGGTCTGGTGGGCCTTCGCCCCGCTCACCACGATGCCGTCGTCGCGCTTCTCGACGATGTGCACGTAGACGTCGGGGTCGGGCTGCTGGTGCGGCGGCAGGGAGCGGTCGCCCTTGGGGTCGGTCATGGCGCCGTCGGCGACGAGGTCGTTGTCCTGCAGGTACTGGACGTACTTCTTGAAGCGCGCGTGGTACTCCGTGCCGCGCGCCTGGTCGGTCTCGTAGGTGACCGAGTACAGCGCGTTGATCGCGTCCATGCCGACGCAGCGCTGGAAGCACGAGCCGGTCTTCTGGCCCAGCAGGCGCTGCATCTTGACCTTCTTGGAGAGGTCCTCGGTCGACTGGTGGATGTGCGAGAAGCGGTTGATCCGCTTGCCCGTGAGATGGCTGGTCGCCAGCATCAGATCCTCGTACTCGGGCTGGGCCGCGAGCTCGTAGGTCATGGCGATGCAGTTGATGCTGGGGCGGATGAGCGGGTGGTGGACGTAGTCCTCGATCTGCTCGCCGAACAGGTAGATCTGCAGGTGCAGATCGGCGAGGCTCTGGACGAACTCCTCGGGCGTTCTGAGAGCCATGCGTGCACTCCTTCCTGGCGCCCTCGGAGGGTCGGGCGCGGCCGCTGGCCTGGCGGGCGCGGGCGCGCGCAGATGCGGGAGCGCTCGCGCGTTGGTTCGATGCGGTGAGGGCGGAAGCCGTCGCGATGGCTCCTAGCGCCCTCGTGAATCACTATAGAAGCGAGCAGGGGCTTAGTCAATGAGGGCGAGGGGAGAGCCAACCGGGCACCCTCCACTTATACGGAATGTCCAACACGCGATGGACGAATGTGGCGGGTTCGGAAGGCTTGGCCCGCCACTTGCGGTAGACACGGCAGCCGGTCACTGCGGTCTGTTCGGGCTTCGGTTCGCCACGGTGTACCAAGTTGCCCACCTGGTCCACCCAAGTTTGGCCCGGATGTCGACTGCGGGGGACGGGGCGAGGGCGTATACTCCGGGCGCCTCGCGCCCCGTCTCGGTTCACACGCGCGAGGCGTGAGCGGAGCCTGATCACGCCACCCAGCACCCATACGCCTACGTGGAGGGCATTACATGAGCGCATTCGTCGACGAATACATGGCCTGGCTCAAGGCCAGGAACCCGGCTGAGCCCGAGTTCCATCAGGCCGCCGAAGAGGTGGCCGAGTCTCTCGAGGTCGTCATCGAGAAGAACCCGAAGTACCGCGAGGCCAAGATCCTCGAGCGCATCTCCGAGCCCGAGCGCGTGGTGATGTTCCGCGTGCCGTGGGTCGACGACAAGGGCGAGGTCCAGATCAACCGCGGCTTCCGCATCGAGATGAACAGCGCCATCGGCCCGTACAAGGGCGGCATGCGCTTCCATCCGACCGTCTACCTCGGCCTCCTCAAGTTCCTCGCCTTCGAGCAGGTCTTCAAGAACTCCCTCACCACGCTCCCCATGGGCGGCGGCAAGGGCGGCTCGGACTTCGATCCCAAAGGCAAGAGCGACCTCGAGGTCATGCGCTTCTGCCAGAGCCTCATGACCGAGCTGTGCCGCCACATCGGCCAGTTCACCGACGTACCCGCCGGCGACATCGGCGTGGGCGGCCGTGAGATCGGCTTCATGTTCGGCCAGTACAAGCGCGTGCGCAACGAGTTCGTCGGCGTGCTCACCGGCAAGGGTCTCAACTGGGGCGGCTCGCTGATCCGTCCGGAGGCGACAGGCTACGGCGCCGTGTACTTCGCCGCCGAGATGCTCACCACCCGCGGCGAGACGCTCGAGGGCAAGACCTGCCTCGTCAGCGGCTCCGGCAACGTGGCCCAGTACGCCATCGAGAAGATCCTCGACCTCGGCGGCAAGCCCGTCACCTGCTCCGACTCCGGCGGCTACATCTACGACGAGGCCGGCTTCGATCGCGACAAGCTCGCCTTCCTGCTCGAGCTCAAGAACGTCAAGCGCGGCCGCATCAGCGAGTACGCCGACAAGTTCCCGGGCGCCGTCTACACCCCGGTGGACAAGGCCAAGGACTTCAACCCGCTGTGGGACCACAAGGCCGACTGCGCCTTCCCGAGCGCGACGCAGAACGAGATCAACGCCAAGGACGCCGCGAACCTGCTCAAGAACGGCGTGTACGTGGTCTCCGAGGGCGCCAACATGCCGACCGTCCCCGAGGGCGTCAACCTGTTCGTCGACAAGGGCATCCTCTACGGCCCCGGCAAGGCCGCCAACGCCGGCGGCGTGGCCACCTCCGGCCTCGAGATGTCGCAGAACAGCCTGCGCCTCAGCTGGACGCGTGAAGAAGTCGACGCCCGCCTGCACGGCATCATGAAGGCCATCCACCGGCAGTGCGTCGAGGCCTCCGCCGCCTACGGCATGGAGGGCAACTACGTCGCGGGCGCGAACATCGCCGGCTTCCTCAAGGTCGCCGACTCGATGCTCGACCAGGGCGTCGTCTGAGCCACCTTCTGGGTAAGTACGACGCAGCACAAGCTTGAGTATCAGTTGAGCGCATCCCGCCGGGTCACAAGCCCGGGGGGCTGAAAGGAGCGGCGAGCATGAAGAAGATCGAGTGCTACATCCAGCCGTACAACCTCGACACCGTGGCCGAGGCCCTGGCGGTCGAGGGCGTGGTCGGTATGTCGGTCGCCGAGGTCAAGGGCTTCGGCGTCCAGAAGGGGTTCACGCGCGGCGAGGACGTCAAGGTACACGAGTACCGCTTCCACCCCAAGATGAAGGTCGAGATGGTCGTGCTCGAGAAGGACGTCGAGCGCATCGTGGCCGCCATCACGGAGTCCCTCAAGAGCAACCAGATCGGCGAGGGCAAGATCTTCGTGCTCCCGATCGACGACGCCGTGCGCACGCGCACCGGCCAGCGCGGACGCGACGCCATCACGTGAGCCGCCCGCGGCCGTGAGGCCGTAGAGCAAGACGTACGTGACGAGGGGCCCGGCGAACGCCGGGCCCCTCGCGCGAAAGGGGGCGGCCGCGCGGCCGCCCCCTTCGCTTGACGCCGGCGGCCTCGCGGCCGCCCATTTCGCTGTCGAACGGTCCCGTCGCGCTCCACGCCTGCGACAGGCGACGCGCTCAGGCCAGCTCGAACTCCTTGAGGAAGTCGGCCTTGGAGCGGGCGCCGATGACCTTCTTGGCCGGCTCGCCGTCCTTGAAGAGGATGATCGTCGGGATGCTCATGATGCCGTACTTCTGCGCGGTCGCCGGGTTCTCGTCGACGTTGACCTTGCCGACGCTCACCTTGTCGCCGTGCTCCTGGGCGATCTCGTCGATCACCGGGCCGACCATGCGGCAGGGGCCGCACCACGGCGCCCAGAAGTCGACGATCATCGGCGTACCGGCATCCGCGACCTCGGTGTCGAACGTCGCGTCGGTCAGGGTCTTCACTTCGCTGGCCACGTGGTCTCCTCCTTGGGGTGGCAGGTTCTGACCCTGCCCATTGGTCGTGATTGTCTCACAGGCTTTCGAGGACGCGGTCCAGGCGCTTCTGGACCTCCTCGGCGATCGGCTCGAGGCGCTCGTTGCCCACCATGCCCATCATCGCGCCGGCGTTGATCGCCGTGACGCGCGTGCCCTTGTCGGTCGCATAGACGACCACGTTGCAGGGGAGCAGGACGCCGAGGTCAGGCTCCACCTCGAGCGCCGCGTGGGCGAGCTTGGGGTTGCAGGCTCCCAGGATGGTGTGCGGCGGGACGTCGACGCCGAGCTTCTCCTTCATCGTCGCCTTGACGTCGATCTCCGTGATGACGCCGAAGCCCTCGGCCTTCAGCGCCTCGACGACCCGGGCCCGGGCGGCCTCATAGGGTTCATCGAGAGAACGGCCGACGCCGTACTCCATTCCTTGCATGGCAAACCTCCTCGTAGCTGGGGGGACTGCGACGCATATACCCACTGGGGTATGAGGTCATGCTTCCGTCCCTCCTCGGCACTCACGACCAACATGCCCGCCTGTTGCGGCCGCCAATCGCCCGCCGGCCGCGGCCGGCGCCGCTCCCGCCGGGCTGCCGGCCGGACTGCCGGCAACTCCCCCCAAGAACGGTGTTTCCGCTATCATCTGGGGTTCACGGCCGCCGCCCGCAGCGGGGGCGGCCGGCCTGTCGGCGACGAGGAGAGTGGAGTGCCGTGAGAAGCGACGAGATCAAGCGTGGTCTGGCCCGTGCGCCTCACCGCTCGCTGCTGCGTGCGCTCGGCGTGAGCGACGCGGAGATGGACCGGCCGTTCATCGGCGTCGCCAACGCCTTCAGCGAGGTCGTCCCGGGCCACGCGCACCTGCGGACCATCGTCGAAGGCGTCAAGGCCGGCGTGCGCTCGGCCGGCGGCGTGCCCATGGAGTTCGGCGTGATGGGCATCTGCGACGGGCTCGCCATGAACCACCTCGGCATGAACTACTCGCTGCCCAGCCGCGAGCTCATCGCCGACACCGTCGAGTCCATGACCATCGCCCACGCCTTCGACGCGCTCGTGCTCGTGCCGTGCTGCGACAAGATCGTGCCCGGCATGCTCATGGCCGCGATGCGGCTGAACGTGCCGGCGATCATGGTCGGCGGCGGGGCGATGCTCGCCGGCCACCTGGGCGGGCGCACCATCGACCTGAACAGCGTCTTCGAGGCCGTCGGCCAGCACCAGGCCGGCAAGCTCGACGACGAGGGCCTCAAGGCCATCGAGTGCAGCGCCTGCCCCACCTGCGGCTCGTGCTCCGGCATGTTCACCGCCAACTCGATGAACTGCCTCGCCGAGGTCATCGGCATGGCGCTGCCCGGCAACGGCACGATCCCCGCCGTCTACAGCGAGCGCGTGCGCTTCGCCAAGGACAGCGGCGAGAAGGTCATGGAGGTGCTCGCCGCCGACCTCAAGCCCCGGGACATCCTGACCGACGCCGCGGTCGGCAACGCCCTCGCCGCCGACGCCAGCCTCGGCTGCAGCACCAACACCGTGCTCCACCTCACCGCCATCGCCACCGAGGCGGGGCTCGACTTCGACCTGCGGCGCATCAACGAGGTGGCAGCCAACGTGCCGCACATCTGCAAGATCGCCCCCGCCGGCACGCATCACATGGAGGACCTCTACCATGCCGGCGGCATCCAGGCCGTGATGAAGCAGCTGATCGCCGCGGGTCTCATGGACGGCTCCGCGCTCAGCGTCGCCGGCGGCACCGTGGGCGAGGCCGTGGCCGGCGCCCGCGTCGTCGACGACGACGTCATCCGGCCCCTAGATCGCGCCTACCACGCCACCGGCGGCCTCGCGGTGCTCTTCGGCAACCTCGCCCCGCTCGGCGCCGTGGTCAAGGAGGGCGCCGTCGCCGACGAGATGCTGCGGCACACCGGGCCCGCGCGCGTCTTCGAGTGCGAGAAGGACGCGGTGGCGGCCATCTCGACCGGCGACATCGCCACCGGCTCGGTGCTCATCATCCGCGGCGAAGGCCCCAGGGGCGCGCCCGGCATGCCCGAGATGCTCAGCGCCACGTCGATGCTGGCCGGTCAGGGCCGGGACAAGGATGTGGCGCTCATCACCGACGGCCGCTTCAGCGGCGCGACGCGCGGCGCGGCCATCGGGCACGTCGCGCCGGAGGCCTACGCCGGCGGTCCCATCGGCATCGTCCACGACGGCGACACGATCAGCATCGACATCCCCGCGCGCACGCTCACGCTCGACCTCCCGGAGGAGGAGATCGCGCGGCGTGCGGCGGCGCAGCCGCCCATCGCGCCGCGCGACGGCGTAACCGGGTACCTGGCCCGTTACGTCAGACTCGTCTCCGGCGCGGAGAAGGGAGCAGTGCTGCAATGAGTGCAGACAAGAGAATGAAGGGGTCGCAGGCGCTCGTCGCCGCCCTCGAGCACGAGGGCTGCGAGGTGCTGTTCGGCTATCCGGGCGGCGTCGCGATCCCGTTCTACGACGCCCTCTACGACTCGAAGAAGCTGCGCCACGTGCTCGTCCGCCACGAGCAGGGCGCGGCGCACGCCGCCGACGGCTACGCGCGCGCCACCGGTAAGGTCGGCGTCTGCACGGCCACCAGCGGCCCCGGCGCCACCAACCTCGTCACCGGCATCGCCACGGCCTACCTGGACTCGTCGCCGCTGGTCGCGATCACCTGGCAGGTGCGCAGCGACCTCATCGGCACCGACGCCTTCCAGGAGGCCGACATCACCGGCATCACGCTGCCGATCGTGAAGCACTCCTACCTCGTCAAGAGCTCGGCCGAGCTGCCGCAGATCGTCCACGAGGCCTTCCACATCGCCTCCACCGGCAGGCCCGGACCGGTGGTCATCGACATCCCCGTCGACATCGCGCTCGGCGACCTGGCGTACCACGAGGCGACGACGATCGATCTGCCGGGCTACAAGCCGACGTTCAAGGGTCACATCAAGCAGATCCGCGCCGCCGCCAAGGCGATCAACGAGGCCCAGCGTCCGGTGCTCTACCTGGGCGGCGGGGCGATCGCTTCGGACGCCGCCCCGGACATCCTGCGGCTGGCCGAGCTGCGGCGCCTCCCGGTGGCGACGACGCTGATGGCGCTCGGCGCCTTCCCGGAGACGCACGAACTCTCCATGGGGATGCTCGGCATGCACGGCACCGTCACCGCCAACTACGCGGTCCACGAGTGCGACCTGCTGATCAACCTCGGGGCGCGCTTCGACGACCGCGTGACCGGCAAGCTCAAGGCGTTCGCGCCGCACGCGCGGGTCATCCACGCCGACGTGGACCCGGCCGAGATCGGCAAGAACGTCTCGCCGCTGATCCCGATCGTGGGCGACGCCAGGCACGTGGCCGCCGGGCTGGTCAAGGAACTCGAGGGCATGGAGTGGTCGCCCGAGCGGTCCGCCGAGTGGCTGGCGCGCATCGCCGCGCGCAAGGACGAGTTCCCGCTGCACTACGAGGACCCCACGGACGGCAAGCTCGCGCCGCAACTGGTGGTCCAGGAGATCGACCGCCTCACCGCGCACGACGCCATCATCTGCACGGACGTGGGCCAGCATCAGATGTGGGCGACGCAGTACTACACGTACAGGTACCCGCGTCAGTTCGTCAGCTCCGGTGGGCTGGGCACCATGGGGTTCGGTCTGCCGGCGGCCATCGGCGCCAAGATCGGCCACCCGGACAAGACGGTGATCGACATCAGCGGCGACGGCGGCTTCCAGATGACGATGCAGGAGCTGGCGACGGCGGTGAGCTACGACGTGCCCGTCGTGGTGTGCATCCTCAACAACGGGTACCTGGGCATGGTCCGCCAGTGGCAGGACCTCTTCTGGAACAAGCGCTACTCGTTCACCTGCGTCGAGGCGCAGCCGGACTTCAAGCTCCTCGCCGAGGCGTTCGGCGCCGTCGGCATGCTGGTCACCGAGAAGGACGAGATCGAGCCGGCCCTGCGCGAGGCGATCGGCTGCGGCCGGCCGGCGGTGATCGACTTCCGGACCTCCGCCGAGGAGAACGTGTACCCGATGGTGCCGGCCGGCCAGGAGATCACCGAGATGATCGGCGGGCAGTCGCGGCGCGGGAGGAGGAAGCCATGAAGCACACCCTCTCCATCGTCGTCGAGAACAAGCCCGGCGTGCTCACGCGGGTCGCCGGGCTCTTCGCCCGCCGCGGCTTCAACATCGAGAGCCTGGCGGTCGGGCTCAGCGAAGACCCGCGGCTCTCCCGCATCACCATCGTGATCGACGGCGACGAGCACCCGGTCGACCAGGTCACGAAGCAGCTGCACAAGCTCATCAACGTGCTCAAGATCCGCGACCTCGAGGCCGGCAACGCCGTGTCGGCCGAACTGCTCCTCGTGCGCGTCGCCGGCGAGGGTGACAAGCGCACCGAAGCGCTGCAGATCGCCGAGATCTTCAAGGCCAAGATCGTCGACGTCGACCGCCGCGCGCTCACGCTGCGCGTCGTCGGCACCAACGACAAGCTCGAGGCGCTCCTCGAGCTGCTCCAGCCCCTCGGTGTGCTCGAGGTGGTGCGCACCGGCACGATCGCCATGGGGCGCGGCCGGGGCTGAGGCCCCGCGTCCGCACTGAAGACGCCGCGAGGGGCGGGTCCGGCTGTGCCGGACCCGCCCCTCGGCGTTTCTGCTGCCCGCCGCCGGAACCCCCGGCCGCAGGCGCCGTCAGCGTCGAGCTACCAGGGCCAGAGACGCGGCGTGGCGCGCCAGACGTCGTCGTCGACGAGCGACGGATCGGGGTTCACGAACGAGATCTCACGGTCGCCGCCGAACGTGTAGATCGACTCGCGCAGCCCGAAGAGGCCGGTCCTGACCATGAGCGAGTCGAAGTCGTACTTGACGTCCGCGGCGCTGGACGCGTTCCACGGGCTGCCCGGGAGCCGGGTCCAGTTCTTGCCGTCGCGGCTCGACCACTGGTCGGTCGGATGGCCGGGGAGGAACGGGTTGGTGGGTCCGGGCGGCTGCGTGGGATCCGCGAGCGACGGCCAGCCGAAGCCGCCGAACACGACGATGGACCCGTAGAGCACCTGGGCCTGATGTCCGGGGCGGGGGCTCCAGGCCGCGGACGGCGTCACCAGCTCCCACGCGGCGCCGTTGCGCGAGCGCCACACGTCGTTGAAGTAGGGGCACTGCAGGCCGGCCGGGCCCACCGTGCAGAGGAAGCCGTCCTCGCCGCCGAGGAGGTACAGGTAGCCGTCCTTCTTGACCACGGCCGCTCCGGCGCGCGGCGACCAGGCGGCGTCGGCGGTGACCTGCTGCCACGACTTGCCGTCGCGAGGAGCGCCAGACGTCGTTGAACAGCTCGCGACCGCTGCCGCCGATGGCGACGTCGTCGCCGTTGCTGCCGCCCATCACGTAGATGTAGTCGCCGAACACGATGGCGCTGAGGCCGGCGCGGCCCTTCCACGGAGCGCTGGGGGTCAGCTGCTTCCAGTTCTTGCCGTCGTACGACTTCCAGACGTCGTTGAAGAACTGGGACGGCTGTCCCGGTCCTGCAGACAGATTCTGGCCGCCGAGCACGTACATGGCGCCATCCTTGGTCACCGCCTGGAAGTAGCCGCGTGCGGCCCACGGCGCCGTGCCGAGAGCCCGCCAGGAATGCCCGAGGTCGCTGCTCTTCCACACGTCGTTCCACAGGATGCTGCCGAACGGGTTGAACTGCGTGGGGTCCGGCGTGCGGCCGCCCATCACGTAGAAGTCGCCGCGCAGCTGGACTGCCTGAAGACCGGCACGGCCGGTCCAGCCCGAGGGATCGTCGCCGTAGACCTTCGTCCACGACAGCGACGGGCTGAAGCCGCCGCCGGTGGCCCCCGCGATGGGGACGGCGACGAGCAGTGTGAGCAGGGCGAGCGCCGCGACGAGCGGCGCGAGGTGGCTGCGTCTCATGGTCTCTCTCTCCTTGGGAGGGTGGTCGCCGGGGCCCCGTTGAGGTACCTCGACGATTTGATCTGCTTCTCTACCCAGAGGTCGCCCTGCTGACCCCCCTCACCGTCGCCGGTGCGCGCCGTCGGCGTTGTCCGTGCTGACAACGAGCGGTGGCGGCCTGGAGCTTGAGCTGGCGTCTTCCGGACCGGCCGCGGGCCCTCGAGGGGCTTGTCGTCACGGGCCTGCGGTGTGTCGCGGCCGACCACGGTCGCCTCTCCGTATCGTGGACTCGTGCGCTATCCTGTCCCGGCGAGAGGCGGTTGAGCGCGACCTTCGGAGTGCGGAGGCCCGCGTACGCCGAGGAAAGAAGAGGCCGCCCGATGCACGACGCCAGACGCTACGTGGACGTGAGACGCCGTCGGCGCCGCAAGTGGGCGCCGGCGCCGTGAGCGCGATGCAGGGGAACGGTGGCGAAAGGGAGGCCTTCGACGAGGCCGTCCTGGAAGCTGCCGAGGAGAGCGGTCGCCACGCCACGAACCTCGAGCTGTTCCTCGATCTCGTCTTCGTCTTCGCGGTCACGCAGGTTGCCGGCATGCTGGCGTCCGACATGAGCGTTTCCGGCTTCGGCAGGGGGCTCCTCCTGGCGTGGCTGGTGTGGTGGCTGTGGTCGCAGTTCACCTGGCTGGGGACCGCGATCGACCTGGGCGGCCGCTCGGCGACCCAGTTCCTGGTGCTGGCCACGGTGCCGCTCACCCTGCTCATGGCGGTCGCCCTGCCCGGCGCCTACGGAGCGTCAGGGCTCGAATTCGCCGGCGCGTATCTCGCCGTGAACCTTTGGGCGCTGGCGATCCAGGGCTGGGGCCTGTGGCGCGAACCCGCGACCCGGTCAGCCTGGCTCCGCTACGCGCCGCTCGCGGCGCTGGCGCCGTTGGTTCTGTTTGCCGGCGCGTTCCTGCCAGGAGGCGCGCGTTTCGGCGTGTGGTGCGCGGTCGCGGCGTTCAGCGTCGCCAGCGCCGTGGCCGGCGGCAGAGGCCAGGAGGGGAAGATCGTCTGGACGGTCGATCCCGGGCATTTCACCGAACGGCACGCACTCTTCGTCATCATCTCTCTCGGTGAGATCCTGGTCGCCGTGGGCGCCTCCGCCGCCGGGGTACGCCTCACCCCGGCGGTCGGTGTCGGCCTGCTGGGCGCCGTCGCCGTCGCCTGCGTGTTCTGGTGGACCTACTTCGCCTTCGTGCCCGAGGCGGTAGAGCGGGCGTTGCGGCTCGCCAAGCCCTTTGACCGCGGACGCGTCGCCCGCGACCGCTTCACGTTCGGTCACTTCCCGATCGTCTTCGGCCTGGTCCTCTACGCCGTGGTCGCCAAGCACGTCGTCGCGCACCCGGCGGACCCCCCGGCCGGCGGCGACCTCGTAGTACTGACCGGCGCCGTGGCTTTCTTTGTCGGCGGCCTTCTGGGCTTGCAGTGGCAAGCGATGCATCGCCTGGCGCCGGAGCGCCTCGCGGCCATCGCCGCGGTAGCGGCGCTGTGCTGGGGCGCTGGGCCGCAGGTCCCAGGAGCGGCGCTGGTCGCCGTGGTCGCCGTCATCGTCGCGATCATGCAGGTGATCACGTTGCGCCGCTACGATCGGCTCGTCGCCGAGCGGACGCGGCGCGAGGACGGCTGAGAAGGCCTGCCGGCACTCGCCGCTCCTCGTCTCGCGACGACGGTTGGGTCCGGAGCCTGCGCGGGCACGTCATGCGAAAGACGGCCGGCGGAGCCGCCCCACGCGGGGCGGCGGATCGTGAGGAGGTTGTGATGATCGACGAGGCCAGGATCCGCGACTGGCTGATGGCGTACCGGCACGCCTGGGCCGCCGACGACCCCGCCGAGGTCGCGGCACTGTTCAGCGAGGACGTGCGCTACTTCACCGCGCCGTATAGGGCGCCGCTCGAGGGCATCGAGGCGGTGACCGCCTACTGGATCGGCGAGGACGAGGGCGGGATCTCGTGGTCGTTTGAGTATCAGGTCCTGGCGCAGGAGGGCGATCTCTTCATCGTCCGAGCGGTGACCACCTATCCTGAGGGCGGGACTGATGACCACGACCCCGCGCAGTTCCACAACCTCTGGCTGGTCACGCTGGGTTCCGACGGACGCGCGAGCGAGTTCGTCGAGTACTTCATGCTCGTGGAGTGAGCCGGTTGAGGAGGCGGCGCGCAGGCGGGCAGACGGGTCGCGTAGACTCACCGGCGGTCCATACACGCGCGAGCGCACGAGGTGAGCACGATGGCGGAGCAGGCGAAGGTGCACGAGGCGGAGGCGGAACACGCGGCGAGAAGGTCGCCGGTGCCCGACGAGAACGGGCTTCTTCGGCGACTACGGCGGGCAGTTCCTGCCGCCGCAACTCGAGGCGCCCTTCGCGGAGATCGTCAAGGCCTACCACGAGATCGAGAACGACGCCTCGTTCATCGCCGAACTCCGCTATCTGCGCACCCATTTCCAGGGCCGGCCCACCCCGGTCTATCACGCGCGCACGCTGTCGCTCGACAACGGGGGCGCGCAGATCTACCTGAAACGCGAGGACCTGAACCACACCGGCGCGCACAAGCTGAATCACTGCATGGGCGAGGGCCTGCTGGCCAAGTACATGGGCAAGAAGAAGGTCATCGCCGAGACCGGCGCCGGCCAGCACGGCGTCGCCCTCGCCACGGCCGCCGCGCACTTCGGCCTCGAGTGCGAGATCCACATGGGCGTCGTGGACATCGAGAAGCAGGCGCCCAACGTCAGCCGCATGCAGCTCCTGGGAGCGACCGTCGTGCCCGTCACGCGAGGGCTGCAGACACTCAAGGAGGCCGTCGATTCGGCCTTCGAGGCGTACCTCGCCGACTACGAGAATTCGATCTACTGCATCGGCTCGGTCGTCGGTCCGCACCCGTTTCCGCTCATGGTCCGCGACTTCCAGAAGGTCGTGGGCATGGAGGCGCGCGAGCAGTTCGTCGAGATGACCGGCGACCTCCCCGACGTGGTCGAGGCCTGCGTCGGCGGCGGCTCGAACGCGATCGGCATCTTCAGCGCCTTCCTGGACGATCCTGTGGAACTCGTCGGCGTGGAGCCGCTCGGTCGCGGCGACGCCGTCGGCGAGCACGCCGCGACGATGACGTACGGTCGCGAGGGGATCATCCACGGCTTCAAGTGCTACCTGCTGCAGGACGAGCAGGGCGAGCCCGCGCCCGTGTACTCCTGCGCCAGCGGGCTCGACTACCCGGGCGTGGGCCCCGAGCACAGCTACCTCAAGGACTCGGGCCGCGTGCAGTACGTCACCTGCACCGACGACGCCTGCCGCGACGCGTTCTTCAAGCTAAGTCGCCGGGAGGGCATCATCCCGGCGCTCGAGAGCGCGCACGCCGTGGCACACGCGCTCGTCAAGGCGCGCGAGATGCAGACGGGCACGATCCTCGTCAATCTGAGCGGCCGGGGCGACAAGGACATGGACTACGTGATCGAGCACTGGGGCACCGGCGCCGAGGAGTGATGCCGGCGCCGCGGAGAGCGCACGGAGGGGAGACGGGTGGACCCTGACGCGGGCAGGGATATCGTCGCACGCCGGCTGCGCGCGCAGCGCCTGACCGGCGTGCCCTGCGCGACGCCCGAGGAGGCCGTCGGCCTCCTCGGGGCGGTCCAGGCCCAGGACTACGGGCCGGCCAAGTGGTCCCTGGGCACGCGCGTGGCCGGCGCTACGGACGAGCAGGTGGAGCGCGCCCTCAGCGCCGGCGCGATCCTGCGCACGCACGTGCTGCGGCCGACGTGGCACTTCGTGCTGCCGGCCGACATCCGCTGGCTGCTGACCGCGACCGCGCCGCGCGTCCGCGCACGGGACGCGCGCCGGTACGCCCAGCTCGGGCTGGACGATGAGACGCTGCGGCGGAGCGCCGGCGCCCTCTTCGCGGCGCTGCGCGGCGGGAACCGGCTGACCCGCGCCGAGGCCGCCGGCGTGCTCAGCGCCGCCGGCGTCGGCGTCGAGGGGCAGCGGCTGCCGTACCTCCTCATGGCCGCCGAGCTCGACGCGCTCGTCTGCAGCGGTCCGCGGATCGGCAAGCAGCACACGTACATGCTGCTCGAGGAGCGAGCGCCCGGCGCGCGCGACCTGCCTCGGGACCAGGCGCTGGCGGAACTGGCGCGGCGCTTCGTCACCGGTCACGGGCCTGCGACGGCCAGGGATTTCGCCGTCTGGGCGACGCTGACCATGGCCGAGGCGCGCGCCGCTCTCCAGGCGGCGGGGCCGGATCTCGAGGCCGAGGACCGGGGCGGTCTGCGCCTCTGGGCGCCCGCGGCGGGGCCGGGGAGCGGGGGAGAGCATCCCTCAGCGCCGCGGGGGCCTTCGCGTCCACCTCGTCCAGGGCTACGACGAGATCGTCATGGGCTACACCGAGACCAAGCCGTTGCTGGCCCGGCCCGGCTCGCCCTGGGAGCCGGCGACGCCGCCGGTCTTCCGGCTCGTCGTGCTGCTGGACGGCGGCGTTGCCGGCTACTGGCGCCCGCGCCCGAAGAGGGATCGCGTGTTCGTCGAGGTCGCCCTCATGGAGGCGTTCAGCGGGGCCGCCATGGCGGCGCTCGAGATGGAGGCCGCGCGCTACGGCGCGTTCCTGGGTCTGCCGGCGGAGGTCCGGATGGTCGAGCCGCCGCACGGGCCGGGGTGACCCTGGCCCGGAGCCGGCAGCCTAGGCGAAGACGAGATTGACGAGGAGCACGTAGACGGCGGTGCCGCCGAGGATGCTGACCACCGCGTTGCGCCTCGCGAGGTGCAGGATCACCGTGGCCGCGATGGCCAGCGCCTCGGGCAGCCCGTGCGGCGTCTCGCCGAGCGAGACGCCGCGCAGGGTGTACACCACGAGGATGACCATGATGCCGGCCGGCATGTGGCGGCTCAGGTAAGCGACCAGCGCTGAGTCCCGCAGCGGCCGCAGGATCGCGAACGGCACGGCGCGCAGGGCGAAGGTGACGGCGAACATCGTCAGCGACGCGGCGAGGAGATAGGCGTTGTCAGGCATCCGCGACGCCTCTGCCGCGTGGCCCTCGCAGAAGGAACCGGACGACCAGCGCCGCCACGAACAGCCCCATGCCGGTGAAGAGCAGCTGTCCGGGAGCCACGACCAGCGCGAGCAGCGCGCAGATGAACGCGAGCACCGGGCTGGGCAGGTCGCGCTCCACGCGAGCCGCGTCCATGGCGAGCACGACGAAGAGCGCCGTGAGTGTGAACGCCAGACCCACGAGATCCAGCGCCAGCCAGCTCCCCAGGAGCGCGCCGGCGACGCTGCCGGCCACCCAGTACCCCTGGCAGAACGCCTGCAGCCAGAGCACGCGGGCGCTGCTCAGCGAGACGCCGGGCCGGCCGGCGGTGAGCGCGTAGGCCTCGTCGGTCAGGGCGTACATGCTGTACGTCTTGCCGGCGCGACCGCGCACTCTGTCCAGAGGAAAGGACAGGGCGTAGAACACGTGGCGGAAGTTGACGAGGAAGGTGGTCAGGGCGAGCTGCGGAAGCGGCGTGACCGCGATCACCAGCCCGACGGCGAGGAACTCCATGGAGCCGGCGTAGACCAGCACCGAGAAGATGAGCGCCCACCACCAGTCCAGTCCCGACTGCACGACCAGGAGGCCGAACGCGGCGCCCAGCGGGAACATGCCGACGCCGACGGAGATGGTGTCGACGAAGGCGGCGCCGAGGGCCGAGTCGTGCGGGGCGGCCTTGCCTGCCGCGTCGGAAGATGGTCTGCTCACGGCGCGATGATACCGGCACGGCGAGGCGGGACGACAACGGCATGAAGGCGACGTACAGACACACGAACATCGTGGCCGCGGATTGGCGGGCGCTGGCGGCGTTCTACGAGGACGTCTTCGGGTGCACGCCCGTGCCGCCGGTACGCGACCTCTCGGGAGCGTGGCTCGACCTGGGTACGGGCGTGCCGGACGCACACCTGACCGGGGTCCACCTGCGGCTGCCCGGCCACGGAGAGGGCGGACCGACGCTCGAGATCTACGGCTACTCCGTCACGAAGCCGCGGCCGGCCGTGGCTGCGAACCGCGAGGGCATCACCCACATCGCCTTCGAGGTGGACGACGTCGTCGCGGCGACCCGTCTTGTGCTCGAGCACGGCGGGAGTCTCGTGGGCGACGTGACGTCTGCGGAGGTCCCGGGGGTCGGCCTGCTCACGTTCGTGTACGTCGCCGACCCCGAGGGCAACATCGTCGAACTGCAGGCGTGGACATGAAGCGTCAGCAGGACGCGGCGCGGCTCGTGGTGCTCGTCGTCGCGCCCGCGATCGTCCTGCTTCTCGCCGGAGGCTGTGGCTCAGCCGGCGACGTCGGCGGCTCCTCGTCGGGCGCCGCCGGAGCGCCAGCGCCCGGAGCCGGGGACGCGGCGCTCGCCAAAGCCTTCGACGACCGTGCCTCCGACCTCGAGGTCGAGGGCGCCGGCACAGTCGATCGCCTGCTCCCGGATGACGAGGAGGGCAGCCGGCATCAGCGCTTCATCCTCAGGCTTGCGTCCGGCCAGACGCTGCTCGTCGCGCACAACATCGATATCGCCCCGCGGATCGCCGGTCTGCACGCCGGCGACGTGGTCACCTTCCGCGGCGTGTACGAGTGGAACCCGGAGGGCGGCACGATCCATTGGACGCACCATGACCCATCGAGCGACCACCCGCCGGATGGCTGCTGCACGGCGGCAGGGTCTACGAATGACGCGCCGCGGGCCGGCCCGGATGGCCGCGGGCCGGCCCCGAACGCTCCTTACGGCATCGGCATCGACGGGTCCCAGTTCGAGAAGCCCTGGTGATGGACGCCGGGGTTCATGGTGCCGGAGAACCCGCCCATTTCCTGTGCCATCGCGGCGTGGTGCTGGCCGTACGCCCGGCCGGCCCCGTTGGCCCCGGTGGCGGCGAAGGCGGGGGCGGCGACCGCCAGGGTCAGCGCCAGGACGGCGACCGCGGTGAAGATGTGTCTCATTGCGACTGCCTTTCATGGATACCCGGGCTTTCGGGGCCGCGGGATAGTGGACTGACGCAGTCCTCATTCCCCGGGCGCCCTCGCCTCACCCATGGAATGCCGACCGGGGTCGTCCGCGCCTACGTTGCCGGGCGCGGCGCGACTTAGTAGAGTCCTACGTTCCGAATACCCACGGCCCGACGGGCCGTCCAGAGGAGGAGACACCGCATGTTCTACGAGAAGGACGCCGATCTGTCCCTGATCCAGAGCAAGACCGTGGCCATCATCGGCTTCGGCAGCCAGGGCCATGCCCACGCCCAGAACCTGCGCGACAGCGGCGTCACCGTCGTGGTCAGCGAGCTCAAGGGCACGCCGAACGGCGAGCGCGCCGAGAAGGCCGGCTTCGAGGTGCTGAGCGCCGCCGAGGCGACCAGGCAGGCCGACGTCATCATGATGCTGGTCCCCGACCAGACGCAGGCGGTCGTGTACAGGAACGACGTCGCTCCGAACCTCAAGGACGGCGCGACCCTCATGTTCGCCCACGGCTTCAACATCCACTTCGGTCAGATCGTGCCGCCCGAGACCGTCGACGTGACCATGGTCGCGCCCAAGGGCCCCGGCCACATCGTGCGTCGTCAGTACGTGGAGGGCAAGGGCGTTCCGGTGCTGGTCGCCGTGTATCAGGACGCCAGCGGCAACGCCCAGGCCCAGGCGCTGGCCTACGCCGCCGGCATCGGCGGCCTGCGCGCCGGCGGGCTCGAGACCACGTTCGCCGAAGAGACGGAGACCGACCTCTTCGGCGAGCAGGCCGTGCTCTGCGGCGGCGCCATGGAGCTCGTCACGGCCGGATTCGACACCCTCGTCGAAGCGGGCTACCAGCCGGAGATCGCCTACTTCGAGTGCCTGCACGAGCTCAAGCTCATCGTCGACCTCATGTGGGAGAAGGGCATCGCCGGGATGCGCTACAGCATCAGCGACACCGCCGAGTACGGCGACCTCACGCGCGGCCCGCGCGTCATCGACGAGAACGTCCGCGACACCATGCGCGAGCTGCTCGCCGAGATCCAGAGCGGCGAGTTCGCGCGCGAGTGGATCCTCGAGAACCAGGCCAACCGGCCCGTGTACAGCGCGCTCAAGCGTCAGGGCAAGGAGCACCTCATCGAGACCGTGGGCAAGGAGCTCCGCGGCATGATGAGCTGGATCGACGAGGGCGGGCTCGACATCGACGTCTGAGCCCGGCTTCATCGCAAAGACCCGGGGCGGCCGGGGCGCTGAAGGCGCCCCGGCCGCCCCGTTCACGTGCTGCCGGCGGACTCGCGATCTGTCCGCTCAGGCTGCTTTGCTGAGGTACTTCCTGATGTCCGTCGACACCGCGATCGTGTTGCCCTCGCTGTCCTTGAACCACGCGGTCTGGCCGAAGTCGCCCAGGCTCACCACTCCGTCCTCGGTCTTGAGGCCGGGGAGGTCGTACTCCTCGAACGTGATGCCGCGGTCGCGAAGCTCGCGGACCGTGGCCTTCACGTCATCGACGAGGAACGAGGCCACGGTGTTCTCGCCGCGCCTGAAGTCGGTCTTGTAGATGAGCAGGTAGTTCGCGCCTATCTGGACGATCGCACCGTCCGGCATGCGCTCGTCCTCGCGTACGGTGAAGCCGAGCTTGTCTCTGTAGAAGGTCGTCGCGCGGTCGAGGTCGTCGACGGCGAGGACCGGCATGATGTATGTATCCTTGAAGCTCATAGCTGATCACTCCCTTTCCGGTACAGGGTGACGATTCCCGGTAGGGCGCCGGCGCACACCGTAACGACGCCGCGCCGACCGCGGGGAAGAAGGGCGCGGTGCAACTGGACGGCGACCGGCGCTGTGGTCTAGCCTTGCTCACAGTCCGGACCTTCAGCCTGGGAGCCGTCAGATGAGCACCAAGAAGATCCTCGTCGCGGGGCGTCTCGCTCCCGAGGGCATCGCCCGTCTGGAGGCGGAAGGCTTCCAGGTCGACGTGGCGAGCGAGAGCGCTGCCGCCGGGCTCGCCCGGCTGGTCCCCGGCTATCATGGCCTCGTCGCGGGCGCCTCGGTCGGCGTGCCGTCCGAGGTCATCCGGGCGGCCGACGTGCTGGAGGTCATCGGCCGCACCGGCGCCAGCGTCGACGACATCGACCTGCGCGAAGCGACGGCGCGCGGGATCATCGTGACCGACGCGCCGCAGAGCGATCGCGTGTCGGCCGCGGAAGTGGTGCTGGCGGCGCTCCTCGCCTGCGCCCACGAGATCGTGCGCACGCACCGGGCGCTCGGGGCGCCCGCGGCCGGCTCCGGCCCGCTCCCGCACGGCGTCGAGGTCCGCGGCAAGACCCTCGGCCTGATCGGACTCGACGATGCGGCGCTGCTCGTGGCCGAGGCCGCCCAGGCACTCGGCATGCGAGTGATCGCCTGGGATCCCGGCCAGCCCGTCAGGGGTCTCGAGCCTCTCCTGCAGCGCACCGACGAGCTCGCGGACGTCTGTCGCGAGGCCGACTTCATCAGCGTGCACCTCGCGGAGCTTCCCGGGAACGCCGGGCTCGTCGGCGACGCGGAGTTCGCCGTCATGAAGCCCGGCGTCAGGCTGATCAGCGTTCTCTCGGGGGGCGTCGTCGACGAAACGGCCTGGGCGCGCGCGGTCCGGTCCGGCGTCGTCGCCGGCTCGGCGGTCGTCGCCGCGGCGGACGGCGCCGCTGGTCCGCTTGCGGCACTGGACGGCGTTGTCCTCGTCGACCGCGCCGCCGCCCAGACCCTCGACGCGCAGGTGCGCGCCGCCGAGACGGTCGCCGGTCAGGTGGCCGCGGCGCTTCGGGGAGAACTGGTGCGCAACGCGGTCAACGTGCCCGCCGCGCTCGACGACGAGGCGGAAGAGCTCATGCCGTACGTGGGCCTCTGCGCGCAGCTCGGGAGCCTCGTCGTGCAGTTGGCCGACGGGCCAGTCGAGTCCCTCGATGTGCTGTACGGGGGGAGCTTCGCGTTCTACGACACGCGCATCCTCTCGCTGGGCATCCTGCAGGGCGCCCTGGAGCGACGCGCCGAGGGCAAGGTGAACCTGGTGAACGCTCAGGTCCTCGCCGACGCCGCCGGCCTGAGCGTCACCGAGACGAGCGACCCGGCGGCCTCGGACTTCCCGCGGCTCGTTTCCGTCTCGGCCAGGGGGGCATGGGGGGAGGTGTCGGTGACAGGGACGTCGCTCGGTCCGGAGCACAAGCCGCGCCTCGTCGAGGTGTTCGGCGACGCGATCGACATCGGCCCGGCGCCGCGCATGCTCTTCCTGCGCTACGAGGACCTGCCCGGCGTGGGAGGCAGACTGGGGACCATGCTCGGCGAGTGGGGTGTCAACATCGGCAACATGTCGGTGGGGCGCGGCGCCGTCGAGCGCCACGCGGTGATGGCGCTCACCCTCGACCAGCCGCTGACCGACGAGCAGTTGCGCGCGCTCGTCGAGCACTGCGGCCTCGACGCCGGCAAGAGCGTCGCGATCTAGCCGGCGCTCCCCCCGACCCGCGCAGGCGCCGCAACGCCGGGTGCTTGTGCAGCTGGACACAAGGCCACGTCGTGCGCTATGCTCCGCGCCATGCGGAGCTCTTCACATCGCCCGTCGTGACGGCTGGTGCGGCGCGGTCCATCCGGACCGCGCCGCACCAGCCGGCTCCGTCTCTTCCTGACTCCAGCCTCGGCGCCGTGGCGTGCCCGCGTCCCGCAACGGTGCTCGCGACCGTTCGCGCAGGGACCCGGACCCCCGGCGTCGCCGCGCGACGTCACGGTCGAGGCCGCCCGTGCCCGCGGCGCCTGCGCTTCGCGCGGCTGCAGCCGCGCCTCGCCATCGCGCGATCGCGGCCGGCGACGCTCGTCACGAGGCGCCTCCGTCGCCCGCGGGAGTGACCTCCGCGGCGGCCGGGCATGCATCTGTGTGCAGCCCCGCCTGACCGAGCGTTCAGTGTTTGTGATGGGCCGCACAGGTTCTCTACAATAGGCGGCTTGCATCGCTACTCGGATGGTCCCGCCGGCCGACGCCGGCAGCCGAACACCCAAGAAAGGAACGACAAGATGCAGAAGCGCTTCCTCATCACTCCCGGCCCCACGCCCGTGCCGCCGGAGGTGCTCTCGGCCCTGGCCGAGCCGGTCATCCACCACCGCGCGCCGCGCTTCACCGAGATCCTCAAGCAGGTCGTCGCGGGGATGAAGTACATCTACCAGACCGAGAACGACATCATGGTGTACGCCGCCAGCGGCACCGGCGCCATGGAGGCCGCGGTCACCAACGTCGTGAACCCGGGCGACCACGTCCTCGTCGCGTCCATCGGCAACTTCGGCGAGCGCTGGAAGAAGCTGAACACCACGTGGGGCGCCGAGGTCACGGCGCTCGACTACGCGTGGGGCACCAAGGCCGACCCGGCCGACATCGAGAAGGCGCTCGCCGCCGACCCGGCGATCAAGGCCGTGTACGTGCAGCACAGCGAGACGTCCACCGGCGTCGTCAACGACATCAAGGCGATCGGCGAGATCGTCGCCAGGACGCCGGCGATCCTGGTCGTCGACGCCATCAGCGGCCTCGGCGCCAGCGACCTCCAGACCGACGCGTGGCATGTGGACATCTGCGTGGCCGGCTCCCAGAAGGCGCTCATGGTGCCGCCGGGCCTCGCCTACGCCGCCGTCAGCGAGAAGGCCTGGGCCGTGATCGCGCAGTGCAAGACCCCGCGCTTCTACTTCGACTTCGTCGCCATGCGCGAGAAGATGACCGGCGATTCCGCCCAGACTCCGTACACGCCGGCCGTGAACCTCATGGTGGCGCAGAACGCCGCCATCGACCTGATCAAAGAAGAGGGCCTCGAGAACGTGTTCGAGCGGCATCGCGTGCTCGGCAAGGCCGCACGCGAGGGCGTCAAGGCGCTCGGCCTCGAGCTCTTCGCGGTCGAGGATCCGGAGGCCAATTCCGTGACCGCCGTCAAGGTGCCCGAGGGCGTCGACGGCGGCAAGATCGGCAAGATCGCCCGCGACAAGTACGGCGTGTGGCTCGCCGGCGGCCAGGGCGCCGTCAAGGGCAAGATCTTCCGCTTCGGCCACTGCGGCTACTTCGGCCACAGCGACATCGTGGTCGGCCTCAGCACGGTCGAGATGGTACTGGCCGAGCTCGGGTACGACGTCAAGTTCGGCGCCGGCGTCGGCGCCGCCGAGCAGGTGTTCATGACGAGCACCGTGCTGCTGTAGGGGGCGAGAGGACATGACCGAACTGAAGAAAGTGCTCGTCAAGGAGAAGCTCGCCCCCGAGGGCGTCAAGTACCTCGAGGACCTCGGCTTCCAGGTCGACATCGGCACCGAGTGGGACGCCGACGAGCTCCTCCAGCGCATCCCCGAGTACCACGGGCTCATCATCCGCTCCGCGACCAAGGTGACCGCCGATGTGATCGCCGCCGGCGAGAACCTGCAGGTGGTGGGCCGCGCCGGCGTCGGCGTCGACAACGTCGACGTCAAAGAGGCGACCAAGCGCGGCGTCATCGTCGTCAACGCGCCGCAGAGCAACGTGCTCTCCGCCGCCGAGCAGACGATCGCCCTGCTCATGGCCTGCGCCCGCAACCTGGCCCAGGCCCACGCGGACCTCAAGGCCGGCGAGTGGACCAAGGGCAAGTGGGGCAAGGGCGGCGTCGAGGTGCGCGGCAAGACGCTGGGCATCATCGGCCTCGGCCGCATCGGGTTCCTCGTCGCCGAGGACGCTCGCGGCCTCGGCATGGACGTGCTCGCCTACGACCCGTTCGTGCCGGCCGAGAAGTTCCACGAGCTCGGGCTCGAGCGTGCCGACAGCCCGGACAAGATCTACCGCGAGGCCGATTTCATCACCGTCCACCTGCCCAAGAACGCCGAGACCCTCGGCTTCATCGGCGACGAGGAGTTCGCCAAGATGAAGGACGGCGTGCGCGTCATCAACGTCGCTCGCGGCGGCATCATCGACGAGGAGGCCTGGGCGCGCGCCATCGAGAGCGGCAAGGTCGCCGCCTCGGCCGTCGACGTGTACCCCAAAGAGCCGACCATCGAGAGCCCGCTGTTCAAGTACGACAGCGTGGTCGCCACGCCTCACCTCGGCGCCAGCACGGTCGAGGCGCAGCTGCGCGCCGGCACGATCATCGCGGAGCAGGTCGCGGCGGTGCTGAAGGGCCAGTTCGCGAGCAACGCGGTCAACATCCCGCTCGCGCCCGGCGAGGACGCCGACGAGCTCATGCCGTTCCTCGGCCTCTGCGAGCAACTCGGCAAGCTCATCGTGCAGATCGCCGACGGCCCGGTCGACGCCTTCGAGATCGCCTACGGCGGCGGTATCGCCCGCTACGACACGCGCATCCTCACGCTCGGCGTTCTCCAGGGCATCCTCGCCGACAAGGTCGACGGGCCCGTCAACTTCGTCAACGTGCAGAACATCGCCGAGGAGCGCGGCATCTCAGCCAAGGAGAGCAAGCAGCCGGCGGCGGTGGACTTCCTCAACCTGATCACGGTGACCACCCACGACTCGCGCGGCGAGCTCTCCGTCTCGGGCACCACCCTCGGCCCCAAGCATCGGCCGCGGCTCGTCAAGGTGTACCGCCAGGACGTGGACATCGAGCCGGCGCCGCACATGGCGTTCCTGCGCTACGCCGACGTGCCCGGCATGATCGGCAAGATCGGCACCAAGGTCGGCGAGTTCGGCGTCAACATCGGCCAGATGGGCGTGGGCCGCGAGGTCACCGACCAGAAGGCGGTCATGGGACTCACGCTCGACGAGCCCATCACCCAGGAGCAACTGCGCGACCTCGTCGAGAGCTGCGGGCTCACGGACGGCAAGCGGGTCGAGCTGTAGGAGCCTCGCGCACAGGCGCACCAGTCGCAGAAGGGGCGGCGGGCCGGCAGGCCCGCCGCCCCTTCGCGCGTCGGTCGCGCGCACGGTGCTTGCGCCTGCGCGCGCCGCTGACGTAGACTCTCCGGACCATGCGTCGCCGTGCGACAAGCGAGTCCAGCCGGGAGGCCCACATTGGGGTACGCGCCCGCGACCTCTCCCTCTTCGGCTGCCTGCTCCTCCTCCCCCCCGGGGGGATGCGTAGACACCTGCGGCCTGCACGGCCACCTCTTGGATCACATCCGGATCCGCTGCTCCAACTGACGACGACGCGTGCCTTGGGAGGTGTGGGTGACTCGTGAGCGGCAGAAGACACATCAGGATCTTCGACACGACGCTGCGCGACGGTGAACAGGCGCCGGGCGCTACCTTGAACAGGGGCGAGAAGCTCGAGATCGCGCACCAGCTCGCCAAGCTGCGCGTCGACATCATCGAGGCGGGCTTCCCGATCGCCTCGCCCGACGACTTCGAGGCGGTCAAGGCGATCGCCGCCGAGGTCGAGGGCCCGCGCATCGCCGGCCTCGCGCGGGCCATCGAGGAGGACATCCGGGTCTGCTGGGACGCGGTCAAGGTCGCCGACGTCCCGCGCATCCACACGTTCATCAGCACCAGCGCAGTGCACATGAAGTACCAGATCAAGAAGACGCCGGAGCAGGTGCTCGCCGACACGCGCGCCATGGTGAGCCTGGCCCGCGACCTGGCGGGCACCCACGCCGGCGCCGACGTCGAGTTCAGCGCCATGGACGCGAGCCGCTCGGACCCCGAGTTCCTGGCGCAGGTGCTGGCCGTCGCCGTCGAGTGCGGCGCGACGACCATCAACGTGCCCGACACGGTGGGCTACGCCCTGCCGCTCGAGTTCGGCGACCTCATCCGCGAGCTCTACCGGCTGGCGCCGTCGCTGCGCGACGTCCACGTGAGCGTGCACTGCCACAACGACCTCGGGCTGGCCACGGCCAACTCGCTGGCCGCGGTGCGCGCCGGCGCCACCCAGGTCGAGTGCGCCGTCAACGGCATCGGCGAGCGCGCCGGCAACGCCTCGCTCGAGGAGGTCGTCATGGCGATCCGCACGCGCGGCGACGCCTTCGACTGCGAGACCAGCGTGGACACCAGGGAGATCGCCCGCACGAGCCGCCTGGTGAGCAGCCTCACCGGCTACCAGATCCAGCGCAACAAGGCGATCGTGGGCCGCAACGCCTTCGCCCACGAGAGCGGCATCCACCAGGCCGGCGTGCTCAGCGAGGCATCCACCTTCGAGATCATGACGCCGGCCGACGTCGGGCTGGCCGACAATGACCTCGTCCTCGGCAAGCACAGCGGCCGCCACGCGCTGCGCGCCAAGCTGGCCGAGCTCGGCTACGTGCTCTCGGACGCCGAGCTCTCGGACGCGTTCAAGCGCTTCAAGGACGTGGCGGACAAGAAGAAGGCCGTCACCGTGCTCGACCTCGAGGCGCTCGTGAGCGAGGAGATCCGCGAGCGCGAGGACCAGTTCACGCTCAACAGTTTCGTCAACCAGTCCGGCTCGACGATCATCCCGACGAGCCAGGTCGAGGTGCTGGCGCGCGGCGAGCTCAAGAAGGGCCGCAGCTTCAGCAACGGCTCGGTCGAGAGCGTGTTCGCGGCGATCGACGACGCCGTGGGCATCAGCGGCAGCCTCGCCGACTACCAGGTGCGGGCGATCTCGTCCGGCAAGGACTCGCTCGCCGAAGTGCGCGTGGCCGTCGAGGTCAACGGCCGCTCGTTCAACGGGCAGGCAGTCAGTTTCGATGTGATGGAAGCCTCGGCGAAGGCCTACGTGAGGGCCGTCAACAACGCCGCGGCTGCAGGGGAGGTCTGATGAGTTCGACGATCACCGAGAAGATCCTCGCTCGCGCCGCGGGGCGCGACGAGGTCCACGCCGGCGACATCATCGAGGCGAAGGTCGACCTCGCGCTGGCCAACGACATCACCGCGCCGCTGGCGATCGCCGAGTTCGAGAAGGCCGGGTTCACCAAGGTCTGGGACCCGGCCCGCATCGCCCTCGTGCCCGACCACTTCGCGCCCAACAAGGACATCAAGGCGGCGGGCCAGGCGGCGAAGATGCGCGACTTCGCCCGCAAGCACGAGATCGTCAACTACTTCGAGGTCGGGCGCATGGGCATCGAGCACGTGCTCCTGCCCGACACCGGCATGGTGGCGCCGGGCGACGTCGTCATCGGCGCCGACAGCCACACCTGCACCTACGGCGCCGTGGCCGCGTTCAGCAGCGGCGTCGGCAGCACCGACTTCGCCGCCGCCATGGCGTGGGGTCACGTGTGGCTGCGCGTGCCCGAGAGCATCAAGTTCGTGTACTCGGGCCGCCCACAGCAGTGGGTCACCGGCAAGGACCTGATGCTGCACACCATCGGCCTCATCGGCGTCGACGGCGCCCTGTACCAGGCCATGGAGTTCACCGGCGAGGCCATCGAGACGCTGTCCATGGACGAGCGCTTCACCCTGTGCAACATGGCGATCGAGGCCGGCGGCAAGAGCGGCATCGTCGGCTTCGACGAGAAGACGACGCGGTACCTCCAGAGCCGGCCCGACGGCAGCCGCGCGCGCAGCGTGAGCAAGGTGTTCGCCAGCGATGCGGGCGCCGAGTACGCGCGCATCCTCGAGATCGACGCTTCCGCGGTGCAGCCGACCGTGAGCAAGCCGCACCTGCCCAGCAACACGGCCGCGGCGGCCGACTGCGGCGACATCACCATCGACCAGGTCGTCATCGGCAGCTGCACCAACGGCCGCCTCGAGGACCTGCGCCAGGCGGCGAGCATCCTGCGCGGCAAGAAGGTCCACCCGGACGTGCGCTGCATCATCCTGCCCGGCACCCAGCAGGTGAGCCTGGACGCCATCGCCGACGGCACCATGCAGACGCTCATCGAGGCCGGGTGCGCCTTCAGCACGCCCACCTGCGGCGCCTGCCTGGGCGGCCACATGGGCGTCCTGGCCGACGGCGAGCGCGCCGTGGCCACCACCAACCGCAACTTCGTCGGGCGCATGGGCCACCCGGGCGCCGAGGTCTACCTGGCGAGCCCCTACGTGGCCGCGGCATCGGCGCTGGCCGGCCACGTCGCCACGCCCGAAGAAGTCGGCGCGGACGCGGGAGGCTCGCGATGATCTTCGAGGGCACGGTCCACAAGTACGGCCGGGACGTCGACACCGACGTCATCATCCCGGCCCGCTACCTCAACACCAACGACCCGGCGGAGCTCGCCAAGCACGCCATGGAAGACATCGACGCCGACTTCGTGAACCGGGTCCGGCCCGGTGACATCATCGTCGCCGACGAGAACTTCGGCTGCGGCAGCTCGCGCGAGCACGCGCCGGTCGCCATCAAGGAGTCCGGCGTGAGCGTCGTCGTCGCGGCGTCGTTCGCGCGCATCTTCTACCGCAACGCCATCAACACCGGGCTGCCGATCGTCGTGTGCCCGGCCGCGGCGGCGGACGCGAAGATGGGCGACCGCCTCAAGGCCGACCTGGCCGCCGGCACCGTGGAGAACCTGACGCAGGGCAAGACCTACGAGTCCGAGGCCTTCCCGCCGTTCATGCAGGAGCTCATCGACCGCGGCGGCCTGCTCGAGTACGTCAAGACCCGCGTGAGCGGGCAAGGCGAGTGACGACAGACACACTGCACACGCATCCAGCATCGGAGAGAAGGACAATGGGCAAGACCTACAAGATCGCGGTGATGCCGGGCGACGGCACCGGGCCCGAGGTGGTAGTCGAGGGAGTCAAGGTCCTGCAGGCGGCCGCCGCCAAGCACCGGTTCGGGCTCGACCTCACGCACTACGACCTGGGCGGCGAGCGTTACCTGGCCACCGGCGAGATCCTGCCGGAGTCGGTGCTCGACGAGCTCAGGGAGTTCGACTCGATCTACCTGGGCGCCATCGGGCACCCGGACGTCGCGCCGGGCATCCTGGAGAAGGGCCTGCTCCTCCAGTTGCGCTTCGAGCTGGACCAGTACATCAACCTGCGTCCCGTGCGGCTCTACCCCGGCGTCGAGACCCCGCTCAAGGACAAGGGCCCCGCGGACATCGACTACGTCGTGGTCCGCGAGAACTCCGGCGACGTGTACGCCGGCGGCGGCGGCGCCATGATGCCGGGCTCGCCGCACGAGGTCGCCACGCAGATCATGGTGTACAGCCGCGCCCAGGTGGACCGCTGTCTGCGCTGGGCGTTCCAGTACGCGCGCCAGCACGGCAAGAAGGCGCGCGGCGTCGGCGACGACAACACCCTCGGCCTGGTCGGCAAGACCAACGTGCTCACCTACGTGTACGACCTCTGGTTCCGCGCCTTCAACGAGATCGGCGAGGCGGAGTTCCCGGACGTCAAGCGCGAGTACTACCACGTGGACGCCACCTGCATGTGGATGGTCAAGAGCCCGGAGTGGTTCGACGTGCTGGTGACCGGCAACATGTTCGGCGACATCATCACCGACCTCGGCGCGATCACCCAGGGCGGCATGGGCGTCGCCGCCGGCGGCAACATCAACCCCGAGGGCGTCAGCATGTTCGAGCCCATCGGCGGGTCGGCCCCCAAGTACACCGGCATGGGCGTCATCAACCCCGTGGCCGCCATCGCGGCCGGCGCGATGATGCTCGAGACGCTGGGTGAGGACCAGGCGGCGCAGGACGTCGAGCACGCGATCACCGAGGTGACCGGCACCAGGATGAAGAGCATGGCCTCCGGCCAGATGGGCTACTCGACGAGCGAGGTCGGCGACCTCGTGGCCGAGCGCGTCTGACCGGTGCGGGAGGCTCCACCAGCCAAGGTCGTAGAGGTCGAAGCTGCCGCGCGGAGCCCGCGCGAGAGGACAGGAGGAAGACGATGGCCCCGATCCCCGAGATGGACACGATCTGGATGGACGGCCGGCTGGTCCCGTGGGCCGACGCCAAGATCCACGTGCTCACGCACGCGCTGCACTACGGCTCGGGGGTCTTCGAGGGCATCCGCGCCTACAAGACCGATCGCGGCGCGGGCGTGCTGCGTCTGGAAGAGCACCTCAAGCGCCTGGTGCGCTCGGCCAAGCTCTACTACATGCCCGTGCCGTACAGCGTCGAGGAGCTCTACGACGCCACGTTCGAGGTGCTGGAGTCCAACAAGCTCGACGCCGGTTACATCCGCCCGCTGATCTTCCGCGGCTACGGCGAGATGGGCCTGAACCCGATGGACGCGCCCGTGCAGGCCGTCATCGCGGCGTGGCCGTGGGGCACCTACCTCGGCGAGGAGGGCGTGCTGCACGGCGTGCGCGCCAAGACCTCCAGCATCCAGTCGCTCGACCACACGGCGCTGGCCCGCGCCGCCAAGGCCACGGGCCAGTACCTCAACAGCATCCTCGCCAAGATCGAGGTGCTCAACGCCGGCTACGACGAGGCGATCATGCTCACCGAGCACGGCCACGTGGCCGAGGGCTCGGGCGAGAACATCTTCGTCGTGCGTGGCGGCGTGCTCATGACGCCGCCGCCGAGCGACGGCGTCCTTGAGGGCATCACCCGCGACATCGTCATGAACCTGGCGAAGAGTGAGGGCATCGAGCTGCGCGAGCGTACGCTCTCGCGCAGCGACCTCGTGATCGCCGACGAGTTGTTCTACACGGGCACCGCTGCCGAAGTCGTGCCGATCCGCGAGGTCGACGACCACCTCATCGGCGAGCCCGGGCCGGTGACGCGGCGCATGCAGGAGCGGTTCAAGGCCATCACCGAAGGTCGCGATGAGGAGTTCGGCGGCTACATGGAGTACGCCAGGAAGTAGCGATCCGGCAGTCCGGCGCGGGGAGGACCCGATGCACGAGCGGCAGGTACAGCTGTACGACACGACGCTCCGCGACGGCATGCAGCAGGAGGGCATGTCGGTCTCGGTCGACGAGAAGGCGCGCATCGCGCTCAAGCTCGACGAGCTGGGCATCGGCTTCATCGAGGGCGGCTTCCCGGCCTCCAACCCCAAGGAGATCGAGTTCTTCCGCAGGATGCGCGACGAGCGGCTGGAGAACGCGGAGCTCGTCGCCTTCGGCATGACCCGGCGCAAGGGCGTGCCGGCGGAGGCCGACGACAGCCTGCGCGTGCTCGCCGAGATCTTCACGCCCACGGTCGCCATCGTCGGCAAGACCTGGGGCCTGCACCTCAGCAAGGTCATCCGCGTGAGTCGGGACGAGAACCTGCGCATGATCGACGAGTCGGTCCGCTTTCTCACGACGCAGGGCAAGCGCGTCGTGTACGACGCGGAGCACTTCTTCGATGCGTGGCGCGACGACCGCGCGTACGCGTTGCGCTGCGCGACCGCGGCCGCCGAGGCGGGCGCCGCGGTCGTCTGCCTCTGCGACACCAACGGGGCGTCGCTGCCGCCGTTCGTCGCGGACGTCGTCCGCGAGGTCACGGCGGCGCTGCCCGGCGCACTCGTCGGCATCCACGCGCACAACGACAGCGACTGCGCCGTCGCCAGCAGCCTCGAGGCCGTCGGGGCCGGCGCCCGCCACGTGCAGGGCACGATGAACGGGTACGGCGAGCGCTGCGGAAACGCCAACCTCGTGAGCATCATCCCGGCGCTCCAGCTCAAGATGGGCTACCCAGTGGTGAGCGACGGGCAGCTCGAGCGCCTCACCGAGACGTCGCACTTCGTCGCCGACGTGGTCAACGCGGCCATCTGGGCGCACGCGCCCTACGTGGGCCGCTCCGCCTTCGCCCACAAGGGCGGCATGCACGTCGCCGCCGTGGAGAAGGCGCCGCAGACGTTCGAACACGTCGACCCTGCGAGGGTGGGCAACGAGCAGCGCATCGTCGTCTCCGAGCTCTCGGGCAAGGGCGCGGTGGTGCGCAAGGCGCAGGAGCTCGGGCTGCGGCTCGAGGGTGACGACGCCCGCGTGGCGACCGTGCTCAGGCGCCTCAAGACCCGCGAGCACGAGGGCTACCACTACGAGGCCGCCGACGCCTCGTTCGACCTCCTGCTGCGCGAGGAGCTCGCGCCACACGAGCCGCTGTTCCGCCTCGAGAGCTTCCGCGTGATCGTCGAGAAGCGCGAGGACGGCAAGGCCGTCGTGGAGGCGACCATCAAGATCCACGTGGGCGGCGAGCGCATCATCAGCACCGCCGAAGGCAACGGCCCCGTGAACGCCATGGACGCCGCCCTGCGGCAGGCGATCGTGAGCAAGTACCCGCACCTGGCCGACATCGAGCTCGTCAACTACAAGGTGCGCATCCTCGACGAGAACAAGGGCACCGGCGCCGTCACCCGGGTGCTGCTCGACGCCAGCGACGGCGACGACACCTGGGGCAGCATCGGCGTGAGCGAGAACATCATCGAGGCGAGCTGGGAGGCCCTGGTCGACTCGATCGAGTTCGGGATGCTGCGCGGCCGGGAGGCGTGAGTGGTGGGACAGCTGCGCCCGGCGCATCGTCGAGCATCCGGAGGCCTGCGCTTCGCCGCTGTCAGTCCTCGCGGGGAGTGACCGGGGCTTTCCTGGGCCGGCAGGACCATTCCGACCTCCCAGGGCGGCAGCGGCGCATCACGTGCGGGGCGCGGAACCGGTCCCGGCCGTGTCTACAGGTGGCTTGGGAGCGGCCTGGCCGGGTCCTTCAGCGCGGGTCTCGACTGAGCAGTCCGGAGTGGTCTGGGACCGAAACACCCAGCGCGACGAAAGAAGGTAGTTGACGCAGAGGGCGCCGACTACGGCGGCGGCCTCGATGGCGTTCAGCGCGGTCGCGGAGAGGGCTGCTCCCCGCGACGGCGCGAGGGCGGCGTGCAGTGCGGCAAGGATCAACGTGCTCACGCCCAATGCGAGCGCGTTGACCACCGCGAACCTCACGAGGGTCTCCGGCAGGGAGCCCGACTTTCGGTCGGCGAACGTCCAGAGTCGGTTCCAGAAGAACGAGTTGGCGAAGCCAGCCGCCCATCCTGCCGCATTCGCCCACAGCGGCGGAACGCCAAGTCCGAGGGCCGCGAGATTGAACACTGCGAGAGTGACCGCGGTATTGACTGCGCCAACGATGGCGAACTTCACGAAGCGCACGCCGCCTCCAGTAGAGAAGTCCTCCCGAGCGGTGCAATACTACACACTCGCATGGCGTGGGAACGCAGATCGGGAGACGATGGACGAGGCGCTGTTGCTCAGCTTCGCGCAGGTGGAGAGAGCGCACTGGTGGTTTGTTGTGCGCCGCCGCCTTGTGCTCGAGCAGGCGAGGCGCTGGGCGCCGCCGCACCTTGAGGAGATCCTCGAAGTTGGCAGCGGCACAGGGGCCACGCTGCGCGACCTTGGCGCTTGCTTCCCGGGCGTGACCGTCAGGGGTGTGGAACCATCCCCTGCGGCTCGGCAGGTCGCCGCCGCCGCGGGTTCCCAGGTCGTGGCCGGGTCGTTCGAGCAGCTGCCGATCGCCACCGACACGATCGATATGCTGCTGGCTCTCGATGTGCTCGAGCACCTGGACGACGATAGCGTCGGGCTCCTCGAGGCCGCACGCGTTCTTCGGCCGGGCGGCCGTCTCATCCTGACGCTGCCGGCGCTGCCGGCGCTGTGGGGACCGCACGACGACCTGAACGGGCATCGACGCCGGTACTCTCGTGCTGCGGTCCGCGAACGCACGCTCGCCGCAGGTTTCGGAATCGAGCGACTGACCTCCTTCAATACAGTACTGCTGCCCTTGGCAGTCGGCGAACGCTCAGTCGCCCGGCTTCGCGGCAGAGTCTCCCCAGTCACGGAGCCGGCGCCTCTGGTGAATGAAATCCTGCTGCGCGCTTTCGCGCTCGAACTGCACGTATTGCGCAAGACCGACCTGCCCATCGGGCTGTCGCTTCTGCTGGTAGCGACACGGTGAGTTGCGTGGAGTCAGGAGGCGCCGGTCGGCCGCTGCACTCCGTCGTCGCGCCCGTGTTCAATGAGGCCGATGGCATCCTGGCGTTTCACGAACGGTGCACCTCCGCCATGTCGCCGATTGGGGACGCGTACGAGATCATCTACGTCGACGACGGGAGCCGCGACGAATCGTGGTCACGCCTCTTGGCGATCGGCGAACGTGATCCGCACGTGCGTCTCGTTCGCCTGTCGCGCAACTTCGGTCACCAGATCGCCATCTCGGCTGGGATCGAGCATGCCTTCGGCGACACCGTGACGGTGATCGACAGCGACCTCCAGGACCCGCCGGAGACCATCACAGCCATGGTCGATTGCTGGCGTGGTGGAGCGGACATCGTCTATGGCCTTCGCGCGGTCAGGCACGGCGAAACCTGGTTCAAGCGGGGGACCGCATCGTTGTTCTACCGCGTGTTGAAGCACCTCTCCGACATCGAGATCCCTGTGGATGTGGGTGATTTCAGGCTCCTGAGCCGCCGGGCCAGGGACGGGCTGGTGGCGATGCCCGAGCACCACAGGTACGTGCGCGGCATGGTCGCATGGCTGGGGTACGAGTCGGCGACGGTCGCCTATGAAAGGGATCCGCGCTCCGCCGGTGAGACGAAGTACCCGCTTGCCAAGATGATGCGGTTCGCGCTGGACGGGATCCTGTCGTTCTCGATCCGGCCGTTGCGCATCGCCACCTGGATCGGGGTGCTGACCTCCATCGCCGCGATCGTGACCGCCTTCATCCTCATCTTCCTACGCCTGTTGGGCGACGTCCCCGTGCAGGGCTGGACCTCACTGGCAGTCTTGGTCCTTCTCACCTCCGGCGTGCAGCTCGTCACCATCGGCGCGCTGGGTGAGTACATCGGACGCATCTGGACGGAGGTTCGAGGGAGGCCTCTGTACCTTGTGCGTGCGACGCGTGGATTCGCGCCCCGGGAGCGCCCGGACGAGGAGCCGAGCGCCGGTCGCCTAGCGGGGGACGAGGACAACGAGAGGCGTGGATGAGTCGACGACCCGATAGTCTCGCTTGAGGGCCGCGACCAGCGGATCCGCTGGCGCGCCGGGTTCCAGCAGGCCGTGCGAGACGAAGGCGACGTCAGGCCAGGAGCGTCGGTCGAAGTACTCCACGGCGTAGTGGTCCGAGGGTCCACGGGCGAGCCATGCGGCGTTTGTCGTGATGTCGCCCCCGGCAAGCAGATAGGCGAGCGGGGCGTTGAAGACAAGCACTCGGTCGTCTGGCCGGACCCACCGTCGGGCCACGTCTTGGACAGCCTCGATCTTCGCCGCTTGCTCATCTGAGGTGGCGATGCCAGCAAGCGGACCAGTCGTGAAGCGATGGTCGAGTCGGAGCGGCGCTCCCTCTTTGAAGGAGACGCTCCAGAGCAGGAACACGGCGATGAAGGCGACACTCACGGCGGCCGCGATGAGAAGCCAGCGGCCGCAGTCGACCCTCAGGATCGATGCCCACGCGACGAGGACGGCGACGGTGAGCGGCGCCAGCCCCGTATACGCCACATCCCAACTCCAGCCGGATCGCGTCATGACCGCGACGATCACCCAGTTGACCATGGCCATAGGCGCCGCGAGAAGGAGCAGGCGTCTGATGTCGTGGTGCTTTCCTCGAGCGGCCCGGACGATGACCGCGGGCAGGATCCCCAGGGTGCTCAGGGTGAGCCACGCCGTCCCGATGCTGAACCAGAGGTCACGCTGTCCGCGGGTCAGCGCGTCCGGGATGAGCTGGCGGAACGCGGCCAGCGGAACCAGGGCAAGCACGATGGCGCGCCAGCGAGGACGCATCCACGGCAAGCAGGCGATCGCGGAGAGCAGCCACATGAGCAGCAGCCAATCGCGCGTCAGGGTCTTGCGCAGACGTCGCATCACGATCGAGGCACGCTGGAGCGGGGATCGCGCCGACTGCCAGATCTCGCCCGAGTAGGCCAGTGCCTGCCGGACGTCGTGAGCGGAGACGGTGACCGCGAGCCACGCGACGACGACGAGACCCGATGCCGCGCCGCCGACGACGAACCACACGAGGAGACGCCGGTCGCTGGTGGTGAGGGCGAACGTGATCGCGAAGATGAGGGCTCCGACGCTGAGGGGAGGGTACGACAGCGCGCCGATGAACGCGGCGACGCCCGCGGCGGCAGCCTTGGCGCGATTGCCGTCACGTTGTGCCGCGAAGCCGAGAGCGGTCGCCGCAGACAACGCGAGGATCGCAGACGTGTTGTAGCTCACCCCGATGATGTTGTACGGGGGTGCGAGCAGGGGTACCCAAGCCCCGAGGCCCGCGACCAGTGCACCGAACGACGGGCGCAGGGACCGGTAGATCACGTAGCCGACTGCGATCGCGAGCGCGATGTAGAAGAGGCGCAGAGCGAGGACGATCCCCGTCGTGCCGAACAGCGCGGTCCACACCCGCGTGAACGGCACGGCTGCGAGGAAGCCCAGGGCCTGCGACGTCATCTCATCTGCGAAGACACGCGCACCGTGCGCGAGGCGCAGGGTGATGACCGCGTAGTGGGCATCGTCGACGAACGTGATGCCGTAGGTTGCCCGCCATGCGGTGAGAAGGCCCAATGCCGCGACGGTGACGACCACGGTCATCACCTCGCGTCGCCGCGCCCTGACTGACTGCGAGGAACCGGGTGATGCCGCAGTCGGAGATGACTCAGCGGTAGGACTTGCCCTCTCGGAATCGCGCGGTTCGGGCATATGACTCCATTCGATCTGGAACGTTGGGGGATGATACATCGGCGACCATGCAGGGGTCGGGAGAGCTGCGCCCGTCAGCCCCATGGCCGTGCCTTGGGATGCGACGACCTCTTGGAGGTACGTCAGGCCGACCTCGCTGTCTGTGAGCATGGTGTTCGACGCGGTCGATCCCTCGCCGCGCCCCCAGGGCTCTCGTCTGCCGTTGGCATCGCACTCGCCGCCGGCCGCTCTGCATCCGGCACGTACGCTCCCGAGACGACACGGGGTGCTAGAATCCGGCCACCGATGACCCCCGACTTCGTCCATCTCCACGTGCACAGCGAGTACTCGCTGCTCGACGGCGCCTGCCGCGTGATGCAGCTCGTCCAAAGGGCGAAGGAACTGGGCATGCCGGCCGTGGCCCTCACCGACCACGGCACGCTCGGCGGCGCCGTGAAGTTCTACCGCGCCGCCCAGGAGGAGGGCATCAAGCCCATCATCGGCCTCGAACTCTACGTCGCCACCGACCGACACAGCCGCGCCGGCGTCAAGGAGAAGAACGCCCACCTCACGCTGCTCGCCCGCGACGAGGCCGGCTACAAGAACCTCGTCAAGCTCTCGACCACGGCCTATCTCGAAGGCTACTACTACAAGCCGCGTGCCGACTGGGAGCTCCTCAGCCAGTATCACGAGGGCCTCATCGCGCTCACCGGCTGCATGAGCGGCAAGACGTCGATGCTGCTCCGCGACGGCGACGACACGGCCGCCCTGGCCGAGGTCACCCGGCTCGCCGAGCTGCTCGGCCCCGAGAACGTCTACGTCGAGCTCCAGGACGCCGGCCTGCCCGAGCAGCGCGAGCTGCTGCCGAAGCTCGCGCAGCTCGCCGAGAAGGCCGGCCTCAAGACCGTCGCCACCAACGACGTCCACTACCTGCGGCACGAGGACGCGTACGCGCACGACGCGCTTCTCTGCATCCAGACGCAGAGCAACATCGCCGACGAGAAGCGCATGCGCTACGGCAGCGACGAGTTCTACCTCAAGTCGGCGGACGAGATGTACGAGCGCTTCAAGGACTACCCCGGCGCCTGCGAGGCGACCGCCGAGATCGCCTCGCGCTGCGACGTCAGCCTCGACTTCGGTGACTACAAGCTGCCCACGTACCCTGTACCGGACTGCTTCACCGAGGACAGCTATCTGCGCGAGCTGTGCGAGCAGGGCATCGCGCGCCGCTACGGCGGCGAGCCCGGCGCCGAGGTGATCGAGCGCCTCGACTTCGAGCTCGGGGTCATCGGTGAGATGGGGTTCGACGCCTACTTCCTGATCGTCTGGGACTACGTGAAGTTCGCCAAGGACAACGGCATCGCCGTCGGACCCGGCCGTGGGTCCGCCGCCGGGTCCATCGTCAGCTACGCGCTCGGCATCACCGACATCGACCCGCTCAAGTACGACCTGCTCTTCGAGCGCTTCCTCAACCCGGGGCGCAAGAGCATGCCCGACATCGACATGGACTTCAGCGTGGCCCGCCGCGAGGAGGTCATCGACTACGTGGCCGACAAGTACGGCCGCGACCGCGTCGCCCAGATCATCACCTTCGGCACCATGGCGGCGCGGGCGGCCGTGCGCGACGCCGCCCGCGTGCTGGGCAAGCCCTACGCCGCCGGCGACAAGATCGCCAAGATGATCCCCGAGCAGGCGCCGCCGGCGAGCTTCGAGGATGCGATGAAGCCGGGCTGCGAGCTCAGGCAGGCCTACGACGCCGACGAGGAGATCAAGGAGGTCGTCGACCTCGCCAGGAGCCTCGAGGGCCTCATCCGCAACGACTCCATCCACGCGGCCGCCGTGGTGATCAGCGACAAGCCCCTCACCGAGTACCTGCCGCTGCAGCAGAAGGGCGAGGCCGAGCTCGTCACGCAGTTCGACATGAACGACGTCTCCAAGCTCGGCCTGCTCAAGATGGACTTCCTCGGTCTGAGAAACCTCGACGTCATCGAGGCCGCGCTCGAGATCATCGAGAAGACGCGCGGTGTCTGCATCGAGATCGACCGGCTGCCGCTCGACGACGAGAAGACCTACAAGATGCTCGCGCGCGGCGACTCCACCGGGGTGTTCCAGTTCGAGAGCCCCGGCATGAAGGAGGCGCTGCGCGACATCGGCCCCACGGAGTTCGAGGACCTCATCGCCATCGTCGCCCTGTACCGGCCGGGGCCGATGCAGTACATCCCGACGTATGCGCGCAACAAGAAGGACCCGGCTTCGGTCGTCTACGACCACGAGTCTCTGCGCCCCATCCTGGAGCCGACCCACGGCGTGACCATCTACCAGGAGCAGTACATGGCCATCGCCCGCCGGGTCGGCGGCTTCAGCCCGGCCCAGGCGGACGATCTGCGCAAGGCCATCAGCAAGAAGAACCACCAGCTGATGGCCACCCTCAAGGAGCCCCTGATGGGAGGCCTCGCCGAGCAGGGCGTGCCGCCGGCGGTCGCCAACAAGATGTGGGCCAACTTCGAGGCCACCGGCGACTACTCGTTCAACAAGAGCCACGCCGCCTGCTACGCGCTGATCAGCTACCGCACCGCCTGGCTCAAGGCCAACTACCCGGTCGAGTACATGGCGGCCCTGGTCTCGAGCGTGATGAGCACCAAGGACAAGGTGCCGTTCTACGTCAACCAGTGCCACGAGATGGGCATCGAGGTGCTGCCTCCGGACGTCAACACGAGCCTCGTCGAGTTCACCGTGGTGGAGGGCAAGATCCGCTTCGGCATGAACGCCGTGAAGGGCGTCGGCGTCGGCGCCATCGAAGCCATCGTCGCGGCGCGCGACGAGGGCGGACCGTTCGAGTCGGTCTTCGACTTCTGCGCCCGCGTCGACTCGCAGATGGCCAACAAGCGCGTGCTCGAGGCGCTCGTCCGCAGCGGCGCGTTCGACAGCACCGGCGACCCGCGCCGCGGCATGATCGAGGTGCTCCCCCTGGCGATGTCCGACGGGGAGCGCAAGCGCAAGGACGCGGCCAACGGTCAGGGCGGGCTCTTCGACGCCGCCCCGTCTGAGGACGGCGGCCACCCGCGTCCCACGGTGCCGCAGGTCGAGTGGGACCAGGCGACCTTGCTGCGCTACGAGAAGGAGGCCCTCGGCCTGTACGTCTCGGCGCACCCGTTGCAGGGCCTGCGCGAGCAGTTGCACGACGAGATCGAGGTCCCCGTGGCTCAGCTCGACCGCGTCGGCGACGGGGCGGTCACCTGGACGGGCGGCATCGTCACGAGCGCGCAGAAGAAGGTCAGCAAGAACGGCGGCGTGTGGCTCGCGTTCCGCCTCGAGGACATCGACGGCGGCATCGAGTGCCGCGCCTGGCCCAAGGTCTACGAGCAGAACCGGGAGCTCCTCGCCGAGGACGCCATCATCAAGGTCAAGGGCCGCATCGAGCGCCGCGCCGAGGGCGACAGCATGCTGGCCGCCATCGAGGTCGTGCCGTTCAACGGCGTGAGCGAGTACCATCCGCTCACCGTGGTGATCGACGCCGCCTGCGTGCCGCCCACGGTCATCGACGACCTGCGAAGGGTGCTGACCGACTTCCCCGGCCAGGTGCCCGTGGTGCTGCAGATGGTGCGCGGCGACGAGCGCGCCAGGCTGCGCGTCGGCGATGGGCTGCGGGTGGATCCCGTCGCCGGTCTGTACGCCGAGCTCAAAGCGTTGCTCGGGGAGAGCTGTATCGGGGTCGGCTGAGGCCGGCCGGAGCGGGGAGGAGGACGCACGATGATCCCGGAGGGTATGCGCGACGTGCTTCCGCCCGAGACGGGCCGGCTGCGAGCGGTCGAGGATGGGCTGCGCGCGCGCTTTGCCTCCTACGGATACGGCGAGGTGCGCACGCCGTGGCTCGAGTTCGCCGGGACGCTCGAGGCCGCCGAGGACGACACGCTCGCCGCCGGCTACCGCCTCCACGACGAGCGGGGCCACGAGCTCATGGTCCGCACCGACATGACCGTCCCGGTGGCCCGCATGGCCGCCGACCGCTGTGACGACGACCCGCTGCCGTTGCGCTTCTCCTACGTCGCCCCGAGCATCCGCCCGTGGGCGCCCCAGCGTGGCCAGGACGGCGAGTTCCTGCAGGCGGGGGCCGAGCTGCTGGGCCTGGACTCGGCCGGCGCCGACGCGGAGTGCGTCACGCTGCTCTGTGACGCGCTGTCCGGCCTCGGCCTGCGCGACTTCACGGTCACCCTCGGCACGGTCGCCTTCCAGCGGGCGCTCATCGACTCCCTCGGCCTGTCGGCGGACGACCGGGAGACCTTCACCGAAGCGCTCGCCGAGCGGGACTACCCGCTCGTCGAGAGCATCGCCGGCAACGCCGAGGTCGATCAGCGGGCGCTCACGGCGCTCTGGCGCATCCTCGAGCTCAGCGGGGGCGAGGACACGCTGGCGCAGGCGCGCAAGCTCGCGCGCAACGACGTCATGGAGGCCGCCGTGGCGCGCCTCGCCCAGGTGCGCGATCTCGTCGAGGAGGCGGGCCACGGCGCGCGCCTGGCCTTCGATTTCGGGCTGATGCAGGACCTCACGTACTACACGGGACTCATCGTGGAGGCCTACGCCCCGGGCGTGGGTCTGCCGCTGGCATCCGGCGGTCGCTACGACAGCCTGCTCGGGCGCTTCGAGTGGGACATCCCCGGCGTCGGCTTCGCGATCGCCGTGGACCGTGCCGCGGACGCGCTGGACGAGGCAGGCGTGGAGCTGCGCGGCGCGCCCGAGGCGATCGCGTTCCCCGGCGGCCTCGAGTCGCCGGCGCGGGCGGCGGAGCTGCGCCGCGCCGGTATCGCCGTGCGCGCGCTGCCGGAGGACGCCGCCGGCGTGGAGCCGCCGCTGCTGCGGCGGCGCGGCGGCTCCTTCGTCCTGCGGCTCGCCGACGGCCGCGAGGTCGCGGGCGGGGCCCGCGAGATCGCCGAGGCGCTGGAGGCGGGATGAGGATCGGGATCGCCTGTGACGGCGAGCCGCCTCCAGCCGAGCTCCTGGACCTCCTCGAGGCGGCCGGCCTGCCCGCCGCCCTGCTGCGCGGGCGACGTCCGCCGGCGCTGCTGCCCGACGGGGGCGGCGTGTGGCTGCTCGCAGCGGGCAGTGACGTGCTCCGCGCCTGCGACCGCGGGGGGCTCGATCTCGGCGTCGTCGGCCGCGATCTCCTGCTCGAAGGCCGCCGCGGCGCGGCCGACTTGCTGGACCTGCGCTGCTGTCGCGACGAGCTCGTCTACGCCGTGACGGCCGCCGCGGACCGCCCCGGACGCAGGCTCCGCGTGGCCACTCGTCACCCCGAGACGACGCTTCGCCACTTCGCCGCGGCGGGTCTGCAGCCGGAGATCATCACCCTGGACGAGCCGGCGCTCGCGCCGGCGCTGGGGCTCGCCGACGGCGTGGTGGAGCTGGGCTCGCGCCTTGCCGTGGGCGCCCCGGGCGCTCCGCCTCTGGAGGTGCGAGCGGTCGTCGCCGCCTGCAGCGCCCGGCTCGTCGCCGCGCGGGCCGCACGCGTGCTGCGCCGGGGCGACATCGACGCGCTCGTCAAACGCCTGCGTGCTGCCCTGGAGGACCGATGAGACAGCTGCCGTGGAACGACGACGTCGCCGCGACCGTTGCGGCGCTGCGCGACCTTGCGCCTGCGGCGGCCGGGGTGCGGAAGGCTGCGGAGGCTATCGTGGCGGACGTGCGCGCCCGCGGCGACGACGCCGTGCGCGAGCAGACGTCGCGGCTCGACCGCGTCGAGCTCCCGGTGGAGTACGCCGTCCCGGCGGCCGAGCTGGCCGCGCGGCTGGCCGACCAGACGCCGGAGCTCCGCGCGGCGCTGGAGACGGCGGCCGCCAACATCCGCGCCTATCACGAGCGCGAGGCGGTCATCCCGTGGCGCGAGACGCTGGCGCAGGGCCAGGTCGTCGGCCAGGAGGTCGTCCCGCTCGCCGCCGCCGGGCTCTACGTGCCCGGCGGCCTCGCCGACTACCCGTCCTCGGTGCTGATGACGGCCATCCCCGCCCAGGTGGCCGGGGTCGAGCGCGTCGTCGTGTGCTCGCCGCCGCGTCCCGGCGGCGGCGCGGCCGCCGGCGTGGCCGCCGCGTGCGCGCTCCTCGGCATCGAGCGTCTGTACCCCATCGGCGGCGCCCAGGCCGTGGCCGCCATGGCGCTGGGCACAGCCTGCGTGCCCCGCTGCGACGTGATCGTCGGCCCCGGCAACGCCTACGTCACCGAGGCCAAGCGCCTGCTCGTCGGCGAGGTCGGCATCGACAGCCTCGCCGGGCCGAGCGAGGTCCTCATCGTCGCCGACGAGTCCGGCCGGCCGGAGTGGCTGGCGGCGGATCTTCTGGCGCAGGCCGAGCACGGCTCCGGGGCGATGGCGTGCCTCGCCGACGTCGGCGGCTCGCTGTGCGCTGCAGTCGCGGCCGCCGTCGAGCGGCTCTCAGCGGAGCTCGGCGTCGCCACGGACAACGTGGTCATCGTCGCCTGCCCGGACCGCGCCGCCGCGCTCGCACTGACCAACGCGTTCGCGCCCGAGCACCTCGAGCTCCACTGCGAGGGCGCCCGGGACCTGCTGCCCGGCGTGCGCAGCGCCGGCGCCGTCTTCCTCGGCCCGTACGCGGCCACGGCCTTCGCCGACTACGCCGCCGGCACCAATCACGTGCTTCCCACCGGCGGCTCGGCGCGTTTCGGCCAGGGCCTTTCCGTGGATTCTTTCCGCAAGCGCATGGCTGTGGTAGAACTCGACGGCCCAGCCGCCGCCGCGCTCGCCCCGGCGGTCGCGACCATCGCCGACGAGGAGGGCCTGCGCGCACACGCGCTCTCGGCCCGCCTCCGCGCCGACTGAGGAGGCGTCCATGACCGAGCGTCGCGCAGAGGTCAAGCGCACCACCAACGAGACCGACATCACCCTGTCGCTCGCGATCGACGGCGCCGGGACGGCCGACGTCGCCACGGGCATCGGCTTTCTCGATCACATGCTGACGCTGTTCGCCCACCACGGCCGCTTCGACCTCACGGTGAGGGCCAGCGGCGACCTCGAGGTCGACGGTCACCACACGGTCGAGGACATCGGCCTCGCTCTGGGGCAGGCGCTGCGCGAGGCGCTCGGCGACAAGCGCGGCATCCGCCGCTACGGCTCCTTTCTGCTGCCGATGGACGAGGCCCTCGCGATGGTGGCGCTCGACCTCTCCGGACGCCCGTTCTTCGCCCACGACCTGCAGCTGGCCGGGGTGCGCCTCGGGGAGTTCGACGGGGACCTCACGCCGCACTTCCTGCGCTCGCTGGCGACGCAGTGCGGGATGACGCTGCACGTGCGCCTGCTGGCCGGCAGCGACGCCCACCACATCATCGAGGCTGTGTTCAAGGCGTTCGCCCGGGCGCTCTCGCAGGCCTGCGAGCGGCACGGGCGCGACGACGAGGTGCCCTCCACCAAAGGCACGCTCTGACCGGCATGGCGGTCCTTCCGCGAGTCGTCGTCGTCGACTACGGCATGGGCAACCTCGCGAGCGTCGCCAAGGCGCTGACGCGCAGCGGGGCCGACGTGCGCGTCACGCAGAGCGCCGCCGCGGTGCGGGGCGCCGCGGGCGTCGTGCTCCCCGGCGTGGGCGCCTTCCGCGACGCGGCCGCGCGGCTCGAGGAGAGCGGCCTGGGGGCCGCCGTCCTCGAGCGGATCGCGGCCGGCACGCCGTTTCTCGGCGTGTGCCTCGGCCTGCAGCTGCTCTTCGAGAGCAGCGCCGAGGGCGGCCGCCGGCCGGGCCTCGGCGTGCTGCCCGGCACCGTCGAGCGCCTCAGCACGGGCCTCAAGGTGCCGCACATCGGCTGGAACGACCTGGACTGGGGGCCGGCCGGCGCGGGCATGGCCCGCGGGCTGCCGGCCCCGGCCACCGTCTACTTCGTCCACTCGTACGCGGCCGTTCCCGCGGACCCCGCCGTCGTCGCCGCGACGACGGACTACGGCGGGCCCGTCGTCGCGGCAGTGGCGCGCGACAACGTCTGGGCGGTACAGTTCCACCCGGAGAAGAGTTCCCGCGTCGGGCTCGCGCTGCTCGCCGCGTTCGTCGCCAACGTCCAACGGGAGGCGAGCCCCTCATGATCGTGTTCCCCGCCGTCGACATCCAGGCCGGCAAGGCCGTCCGTCTCCGCCGTGGTGACTTCGACGACGTCACCGTCTTCAGCGACGACCCCGTCGAGCTCGCGCGGTACTGGCAGGACCAGGGCGCGGAGGCGTTGCACGTCATCGACCTCGACGCCGCGCGGACGGGCGAGCTCACCAACTTCGAGATCGTCGAGCGCATCGTCAAGACGCTCGACATCCCCGTGCAGTACGGCGGCGGTATCCGCGATGCCAAGGCCCTGGCGATGATGGCCGGCATCGGCGTCCACTGGGTCGTGATGGGGACCGCCGCGGTCACCTCACTGGACATCCTCGACGACGCCGTGAACTGGATGGGCGAGCGCCTCGTCGTCGGGGTCGACTGTACGGACGGGATGGTCGCCACGCACGGCTGGCAGGAGCGCTCCCAGATGAGCGCCATCCGCTTCGTCAAGATCCTCGCCGAGCACGGCGTGGGGCGCGTCGTCTACACCGACACGGCCCGCGACGGCATGCTGGGCGGCCCCAATCTCCCCGGCCTCGCCGATCTCGCCGAGGTCTCGCCGCTCGAGATCATCCTCTCCGGCGGCATCGCCCTGCTCGACGACCTGCGCCGCGTGAAACGGATGAACGCGCCCACCGTGGTCGGCGTCATCGTCGGCCGGGCGCTCTACGAGAAGTCGTTCACGCTCGCCGCCGCGCAGGCGGTCTTCGCCGAATGACCTGCGTAGCCTCGTCAACGAGCGGGGCGCCGCGAGGTGCACCGCTCAATGACCGGCGTAGCTGGATCAACGAGGGGTGCCCCGTGAGGCGCACCGCTCTCTGACGGCGGCCCTCGTGCACCGCAAGCGCATCATCCCGTGCCTCGACGTGCGTGACGGCAGGGTGGTCAAGGGCGTCAACTTCGTGGCCATCCGCGATGCCGGCGACCCCATCGAGCTGGCGGCCCGGTACGACGCCGAGGGCGCCGACGAGCTCATCTTCCTCGACATCACCGCCTCGCACGAGCGCCGCGACATCATCCTCGACCTCGCGGCGCGCTGCGCCGAGGAGGTCTTCATCCCGTTCACGATCGGCGGCGGGCTGGCGAGCGAGGACGACGTGCGCGCCATCCTCGCCGCCGGCGCCGACAAGGTGACCATGAACACCGCGGCGGTGGAGGACCCGGAGCTCGTCCGCCGCTGCGCCGAACGGTTCGGCTCGCAGTGCATCGTCGTCGCCGTCGACGCCCGGCGCGTCCCGGGGAGCGGGGAGGAAGGTGGTCCGCCGCACTGGGAGGTGTTCGTCCACGGCGGCCGCACCCCCACGGGCCTGGACGCGATCGCGTGGGCGGCGCGCGCGGCGGAGCTGGGCGCCGGCGAGTTCATGCTCACCAGCATGGACCGCGACGGCACCCTGGACGGGTACGACCTCGAGCTCACGCGCGCTGTGGCCCGCGAGGTAGGGGTGCCGGTGATCGCCTCCGGCGGCGTCGGCACGCTCGAGCACCTCGCCGCCGGGCTGACGGAGGGAGAGGCGGACGCCGTCCTCGCGGCGAGCATCTTCCACTACGGCACGTATACCATCGCCGAGGCCAAGGAGTACCTCGCCGCCCGCGGCGTTCCCGTGCGCCCGGTGGCCGGCGCCGAGCCGGGCGGCGCGCCGGCGCCGGACGCGGGGCCGGGCGCAGACGCCGCACCGTGACCGGCGCGCGCCGCATCGACCTCGCCGCCGCGGACGCCGGCGCGGCCGCACTGTCCGAGCTGGTCGCCGCGGCCCGGCTGGTCTGCTTCCCGACGGACACCGTGTACGGCGTCGGCGGCATCGTCACCCCGGCCGTCCTGGAAGCCGTGACCGCCGCCAAGGGCCGTGAGGCCGGCAAGCCGCTCCAGGTGGTCTACCCGACGGTGGAGCTGCTCGAGGCGGCGGTCACGCTCGGGCCCCGGCTGCTCGGCGCCGTGCGCCGCCTCCTGCCGGGGCCGTTCACGCTGCTGCTGCCGTATCCCCCGGAGCTGCGCTTCCCGCCGGCCGGCCAAGTGGTGCACGCCCCCCGCGAGCGGCAGGCCGGCGAAGCCACCGCCGTCGCCACCCTCGGCGTGCGCGTGCCCGCGTGGCCTGCGGCCGCGCGGGCCCTCGCCGGCCTCCCGTTCCCGCTGCTGGCCTCCAGCGCCAACCCGAGCGGCGGCGCGGCGCCCCGGTCGGCCGGCGAGGTGGACGCCGGCCTGCTGGCCGCCTGCGACCTCGTGCTCGACGCCGGCCCGGTGAGCGGCGAGGCGTCCACGATCGTCGACCTGAGTCTGTACGCCGGCGACGGCCCGTGGCGCATCCTTCGCCGGGGGACCGTCGACGAGGACGGCGTCGCGGCGCTCCTGGCCGGCGACGGGCAGGAGCCACCGACGCCGTGAGGACGCTGCCGATCCGCCAGGTGGACGTGTTCACCGACCGCCTGTTCGTGGGCGACCCGCCGGCCGTGTTCCGGCCGGAGGGCGCCGGCCCGGAAGGGCCCCGCGGCGCACGTACTGATACAATCTGCGGCCTGTAGTCCACGTCGCCGAGCCGGCCCGGGACCGCGTCTCTCGCGCTTGCCCACACCGGCCCCCTGCGCCCTCAAGACGAGAAGGAGCCTGTCATGAAGATCGCCGCCGGTGCCGACCACGGAGGGTTCGCACTCAAGCAGGCCGTCGTCCGCCGCCTCCGCTCTCTCGGTCACGAGGTCGTCGACGTCGGCACCGACTCCGAAGAGGTGTCCGTCGACTACCCCGTGTACGGGCACAAGGTCGCGGAGATGGTGGCCTCCGGCGAGGTCGAACGCGGTGTGCTCGTGTGCGGCACGGGCCTCGGCATCTGCATGTCGGCCAACCGCCACGCAGGCGTCCGCGCCGCCGATTGCTTCACCCCGTATCTCGCCGAGATGGCGCGGCGGCACAACGACGCCAACGTGCTCTGCATGGGTGGCCGCGTCCTCAGCGAGGACGAGGCCTGGGCGATCACCGAGGTCTGGCTGGACACGCCCTTCGAAGGTGGCCGGCACGAGCGCCGCGTCGCGCTCCTCGACGGGGAGGAGCCTGCTTGAGCCCCGTTGGTCGCGAGTGGCGGCGCGAACCCCTCTACCACCTCGATCCCGAGCTCAACGAGCTGCTGCGCAGCGAGCTGATCCGCCAGCAGGAGACGCTCGAGCTGATCGCCAGCGAGAACTTCGCCAGCCGCGCCGTCCTCGAGGCCACCGGCTCCGTGCTCACCAACAAGTACGCCGAGGGCACGCCGGGCGCGCGCTACTACGGCGGGTGCGAGGTCGTCGACCAGGTCGAGCAGCTCGCCATCGACCGCTGCAAAGAGGTGTTCGGCGCCGAGCACGTCAACGTGCAGCCGCACTCGGGCTCATCCGCCAATCTCGCGGCGTTGTTCGCGCTGCTCGAGCCGGGTGACACGATGATGGCCATGGAGCTCGCCCACGGCGGGCACCTCACGCACGGGCTCGGCATCAACTACTCGGGGCGCACGTACGACGTGGTCCCATACCACGTGCGCCCCGACACCGAGCTCGTCGACATGGACGAGGTCCGCGCCCTGGCCCTGGAGCACCGGCCGAGGCTCATCATCTGCGGCTACAGCTCCTACCCGCGCATCGTCGATTTCGCCGCGTTCCGCGAGATCGCCGACGAGTGCGGCGCCATGCTCCTCGCGGACATCGCCCACATCGCCGGCCTCATCGCCGCCGGCGTGCACCCCAACCCGGTCCCGTACTGCGACGTCGTCACGAGCACGACGCACAAGACGCTCACGGGTCCGCGCGCCGGCATCATCATGTGCCGCGAGGAGTACGCGCAGGCCATCGACCGGGCGGTGTTCCCGGGCATGCAGGGCGGCCCGCTCATGCACGTGATCGCCGCCAAGGCGGTGTGCCTGCGCATCGCGCAGAGCGACCAGTTCCACAAGCTGCAGCGGCAGATCGTCAAGAACTGCGCCGTGCTCGCCGAGACCTTGGCGGAAGGCGGCCTGCGTCTCGTCTCCGGCGGCACCGACGTCCACCTGGCGCTCATCGACCTGCGCAGCACCGGCCTGAGCGGCCTGGAGTGTCAGGACCTGCTCGAGAGCGTCAACATCACCGCCAACCGCAACGTGGTGCCGTTCGAGGATGCGTCGTTCAACGTGGCGAGCGGCCTGCGCGTCGGCTCGCCGGCGGTCAGCACGAGGGGGTTCATGGAACCCGAGATGCGCCAGACCGGCGAGCTCATGCTGCGCGCCATCGCCGTGCGCGGCAACGACGCCGCGCTGGCCGAGATCCGGCGCGAGGTGATCGGCTTGCTCGACCGCTTCCCCCTGTACGAGTTCCTGTGATGACGCCTCGGGATCCTGTCGGGGCGCCGCAGCGCCGGCCGAGCTGGGACGAGTACTTCCTCCAGCTCGCCCGTCAGGCGGCGACCCGCTCCACCTGCCTGCGCCGCCAGGTGGGCGCCGTCCTCGTGCGCGACAAGCGCATCCTCGCGACCGGATACAACGGCGCCCCGCGCGGCGTGGCCCACTGTCTCGACATCGGCTGCCTGCGCGACCAGCTGGGCATCCCGTCGGGCGAGCGCCACGAGCTCTGCCGCGCCATCCACGCCGAGCAGAACGCCGTGATCCAGGCGGCCATCCACGGCGTCGCCATCGAGGGCGCGACGCTCTACTGCACCCACCATCCCTGCATCCTCTGCGCCAAGATCCTCATCAACTGCGGCGTGAGCGAGATCCACTACCTCGAGGGCTACCCCGACGACCTGTCGCGCGAGATGCTCGCGGAGGCAGGGCTCGTCCTGCGCAAGGAGGAGCTGCCATCGGCGGGCCGCTGAGCCTTTCCAGCCCGCTGCGCACAGCGATCCTGGGGTTTCTCATCGCGGCGTTCATCGTGTACGTCCTCACGCCGCTGATGGGCCGGCTGGCCCACCGCACCGGCGCCGTCGACACGCCCAGCGACGACCGGCGCATGCACGTCATGGCGACACCGCTGCTCGGCGGCCTCGGCATGTACATCGGCTGGATGATCCCGGTGATGCTGCTCGTGGAAGTGGACCGCGCCGTGTGGGGCATCATCGGCGGCGCCACCATCGTCGTCGCCGTCGGCCTCTTCGACGACCTCTACGAGCTCGAGCCGATCGTCAAGTTCATCGGCCAGCTCCTCGCCATCGGCGTGGCCATCTACTTCGACACACGCGTCACGCGCATCGGCATCCCGTTCACGGAGGTCATGTGGCATCTGCCACTCGTCGCGTCGATCCTGGTCACCGTGTTCTGGATGGCGATGATCATCAACATGGTGAACTTCATCGACGGCCTCGACGGCCTGGCCGCCGGCGTGTGCGGCATCTCGGCGCTCACGTTCTCGATCATCGCGCTGGCGACCAACTTCCCCGAGATGGCCGTCCTCGCCGCGGTCCTCGCCGGAGCGACCTTCGCCTTCCTGCGCTTCAACTTCCACCCGGCGAGCATCTTCATGGGGGACGCGGGGTCGATGCTCCTGGGGTTCGTGCTCGCCTGCATCAGTGTGCAGAGCGTCATGAAGGGGACGGCGGCCGTCGCTCTCGTCCTGCCGCTCCTCGTGCTCGGCGTGCCCTTCGTCGACCTGTTCCTCATCGTGTGGCGGCGCTGGCGGCGCGGGGTGCCGTTCTACTCACCCGGGCAGGACCACGTGCACCACGACCTCGTGCTCGTGCACGGCTTCTCGCAGCGCAAGAGCGTCCTGCTGCTCTACACCTGGTGCATCTGCCTCAGCGGCCTCGCCATCGCCACGCAGCAGCGGTTCTGGCCGGCGATCGTCGCTTTCGGCGTCGCCGCGATCGTCTCCACCGTGTACATGGCGCGCCTCCTCAGCCGCTACCGTGCGCGCCGGCACGGCCTGCCGGATCCGCTGGCCCCCGGTGTGGGGAACAACCCCGGTGGGGAGAGCGACCAGCAGGGCGGCAGTCGTGGGTGAGTGGGCCGCGTTGCAGGCCCTTTTGACGGCAGGTATAGTTTGACGCCGGGATCACCCGAAGACGGAGACAAGGGCGGCGGCCATCGTTCGGCTGCTTCCGCCGAGTCGATGGCGTTTCTGCTTCTGGCAGGCTTGGCCGTCGGGCTCGGATTCGGCGCCGGCGTCGACTGGCTGGCCGGCACGTCCCCCGTGTTCCTGGTGATCGGCGTGTTCGCCGGCTTCGGCCTGGCGCTGTACGCCATCTATCTGGAGACGAAGTGACGGATTCAGGAGGACGAGGCGTATCCACAGGCCGCTCGTAGCACCGCTCCTGCTCGTGGCCGCCACGCTCGCCTGCGCGACCGTGGCGGCGTTCCTCGATCAGCCCGTGTGGGCGGCCGCCGCGGGGGCGGGCCTCGTACTCGTCTACTGGGCGCTCGAGGCTCTCACGTGGCGGCGCGCCCGTGACCGGCAGGACCTCGCGCTGGGGATCGCCATCAGCGGCATGTTCGTGCGCCTCCTGGTGATGCTCGCCGGGCTCGTCGTCATCGGCCTGCTCGACCGGCCGGCGTTCCCGACGGCGGCCCTCTCCTTCCTCGCCGCGTTCACGCTCTACATCGTGATCCGTCCCACCACCTACCCGCCGGCCTCGAGGCCGGCGGGCCAGGCAGGACTGCAGTGAAACACCCCTGGCGCTGGATCATCGGACTCCTCGTCCTCGGCTTCCTCATCATGCTCGCGCTCATCCCGGGCGGCGAGAAGCTCGAGTTCGAGGTCGCCGGCGAGTTCGACCGCCACGTCCTGATCGAGCTGCCGACCATCGGCCCGTTCGACCTGTCGATCACGAAGACCGTGGCCTACCTCTGGATCGCCGTGGCCGTCATCGTCGTCGCCACGATCGTCGTCGCCCGGTCGCTCAAGGTGAAGCCGGGCCGCTTTCAGTACGCGATGGAAGCCCTCTACGAGCTGGCGCGCGACGGCATCGTCGCCTCGGTGATGAAGAGCGGCAAGAAGCAGTGGTTCCCCTACATCGGCGGAGTCTTCGTCTTCATCCTCGTCAGCAATCTCATCGGCCTGCTCCCGCTGCCCTTCGGCGAGGAGAACCAGCCGGCCTTCTACGCGGCCACGGCCAATCTCAACGTCACCCTGATGCTGGCGCTGTTCACCTTCGTGTTCACGCACTACGCCGGCATCCACAAGAACGGTGCGGCGCGCTACGTCAAGGCGTGGGCGCCCTCCGGGGCTCCGCCCGTCCTCAAGCAGGTCATCTGGTTCATCCACGTGGTCAGCGAGATCTTCCGCCTGATCTCGCTCTCCGTCCGTCTCTTCGCCAACATGGTGGCCGGGCACGCCATCCTCGCGGTGTTCTTCGCCATGGCGCTCATCTTCCAGAGCTACCTCGTGGGCCTCGCCCTGCAGGGGGCCTCGGTGCTCATCTACATGTTCGAGATCTTCGTGGCCTTCATCCAGGCCTTCATCTTCGCCATCCTCTCCGCCGTGTACATCGGCGGCGCTCTCGACCAGGACCACTGACCCGTCACGTGACGACAATCTCTGTAGGAGGACGCACACATGGACCCTGAAGCCGCCAAGGAACTCGGCAAGTTGCTCGGCGCCGGCCTCTCGATGGGCCTTGGCGCCATCGGCCCGGGCGTCGGCCTTGGCATCATGATCGGCAAGGCGCTCGAGGCGATCGCCCGTCAGCCCGAGGTCGCCGGCGACGTGCGCACGAACATGTTCATCGGCATCGGCGTCACCGAGGCCGTTGCGCTGTACGCCTTCGTCGTCGCCCTGATCCTCATCTTCGTCGCCTGATCGCCCGGGACTGACGTTCGCGAGGCAGGCAGGAGAGGAAGACCGTATGCTGAATCTCGATCCCGGCTTGATGATATGGACGCTGATCACGTTCGGCATCGCCGTGTTCATCCTCTGGAAGTACGCCTTCGGGCCGATCCAGACGATCATCGACCAGCGGCGTGACGGCATCCAGGAGAGCATGGACGTGGCCGAGGAGACGCGCGCCGAGGCGCTGCGCCTGCTCGAGGAGTACAAGGCCACGCTCGCCAAAGTGCGCGGCGAGTCCGAGGAGATCCTCGAGCGCTCGCGCACGACCGCAGAACACGCCAAGGTCGAGATCATGGCCGAGGCCAAGGCCCAGTCGGAGCGCGTGCTCGAGAAGGCGCACGAGCAGATCGAGCGCGACACGCGCGCCGCGCTCCGCGACATCAAGGGCCAGATCGCCGAGCTCACGGCGCTCGCCACCGAGAAGGTCGCCGCGAGCAGCCTGAGCGCGGCCGACCAGCAGCGTCTCATCGACGAGGCGCTCGCCGAGCTCGACGTCGAGAAGCTCGGCGCGGAGGGCAACGGGTGAGCGAAGAGCAGATAGCCCGGGTCTACGCCCAGGCCCTGTTCGACGCCGCCAAGGAGGCCGGCGTCGTGGAGGAGGTGCGCCGCGAGCTGGGCGACTTCGTCGCCGCCCTCGCGGCCTCGGCGTCGCTCCGCAACGTGCTGGCAGACCCGCAGGTCGAGACGGCCGCCAAGCACCGCGTGCTCGCCGAGATCACCAGCGGCGGGCAGCCGCTGCTCGCCAATGTCCTGCTCCTCATGCTCGAGCGCGGCCGGTTCGCCGCCGTGCCCGACCTGCACAGGGCCTACGACGCCCTCGCGATCGTCGAAGAGGGCGTGGTCGAGGTCGAGGTCGTCTCGGCTGCGGAACTCTCGCCCGAGACCGAGAAGAAGATCGCCGCCCGTGTCCAGGAGGCCACCGGGCGCCGGGTCGAGCTGGCCCGGCGCGTCGACCCGGCCATCCTCGGCGGGCTCGTCCTGCGCATCGGCGACATCATCGTCGACGGCAGCGTCAAAGCACGTATCCGCCAGCTGCGCCGCCGGCTGGCTACCGCAGAAGTGAGAGGTGACGTCTAGTGAAGCTGCGACCCGAAGAGATCGCCTCCGTCCTCAAGGCCCAGATCCAGGACTACCAGGCCGAGGTCGAGGTCGAAGAGGTCGGGACCGTGCTGGAGGTCGGCGACGGGATCGCTCGTGTCTACGGCCTGCGCAACTGCATGGCCATGGAGATGCTCGAGCTGCCCCACGACGTCATCGGCCTGGCCCTCAACCTCGAAGAAGACAACGTCGGCGCCGTGCTCCTCGGTGAGGACACCCTCATCAAGGAGGGCGACCTCGTCAAGCGCACCGGCCGCGTCCTGCAGGTGCCCGTCGGCGAGGCCATGGTCGGCCGCGTCGTCGACCCGCTCGGCCGCCCGCTCGACGACAGGGGCCCCATCGAGACCGACCAGTTCCGCCCGGTCGAGTTCAAGGCGCCGGGCGTGGTCGAGCGCCAGCCGGTCACGGACCCGCTGCAGACCGGCATCAAGGCCATCGACTCGATGATCCCGATCGGCCGCGGCCAGCGCGAGCTCATCATCGGCGACCGCCAGACCGGCAAGACGTCGCTCATCGTCGACACGATCATCAACCAGAAGGGCCAGGGAGAGATCTGCGTCTACGTCGCCATCGGTCAGAAGGCGTCGACGGTCATGCAGGTCGTCCAGAAGCTCGAAGAGTACGGCGCGATGGAGTACACGATCGTCGTCGCCGCCACCGCGTCGGCCTCGGCGCCGCTCAAGTTCCTCGCTCCCTACGCGGGCTGCGCCATGGCCGAGTACTTCCTCTACGACGGCCGTCACGCCGTCTGCTTCTACGACGACCTCAGCAAGCAGGCCGACGCCTACCGGCAGATGTCCCTGCTGCTGCGGCGGCCGCCGGGCCGAGAAGCGTTCCCCGGCGACGTCTTCTACCTGCACTCACGGCTGCTCGAGCGCGCCGTCAAGCTCAGTGACGAGCTCGGCGGAGGGTCGCTCACGGCGCTGCCGGTCATCGAGACGCAGGCCGGCGACGTGTCCGCCTACATCCCGACCAACGTGATCTCCATCACCGACGGCCAGATCTTCCTCACGAGCGAGCTCTTCTACTCGGGCATCCGGCCGGCCATCAACGTCGGCATCTCCGTGAGCCGGGTGGGCGGCAAGGCGCAGGTCAAGGCCATGCGCCAGGTCGCCGGCCGCCTCAAGCTCGACCTCGCCCAGTACCGTGAGCTGCAGGCGTTCGCGCAGTTCGGCTCGGACCTCGACGAGGTCACCAAGCGGACGCTGGCGCGCGGCGAGCGCATGGTCCAGCTGCTCAACCAGGGCCGCTTCGACCCGATGCCGGTCGAGGAGCAGGTCGCCGTCATCTTCGCCGGCAACCAGGGCTTCCTCGACGACCTCGAGGTGGCGCGCGTGCGGCCCTTCTGCGAGGGCCTGCGCGAGTACCTGCGCAGCCAGGCCGCGGAGGTGCTGGACGAGATCCGCGACCAGGGCGAGGTCTCCGAGGACAACGAGACGCGGCTGCGCGACGCGGTCGCCGCCTACCACAACTCGTTCTCCGTCGAGACGGGCTTGCCCGTCGCGACGGCAGCCGAGGCGGAGGCGGAGGCCTGACGTGGCGACCCTGCGCGACATCCGCCGGCGCATCGCGTCGGTCCAGAACACGCGCAAGATCACCAAGGCCATGGAGATGGTCGCCGCCGCCAAGCTGCGCCGCAACCAGGCGCGCATCGAAGCGTTGCGCCCCTACGCCGGCGACATGATCGAGATGATGATGGACCTCGCCACCTACTCCGAGGAGACGCGCCAGTACGCGCTCCTGCAGGAGCGCGAGGTCCACACGGTCGCGGTGGTCGCGATGACCGGCGACCGCGGGCTGGCCGGCGCCTTCAACGCCAACGTCGTGCGCAAGGCGCTGGCGCTCGAGCGGGAGCTCCGTGACCAGGGCGTGGAGACGCGGGTGCTCGCCGTCGGCCGCAAGGGCATCGGGACGCTCAAGTTCCGCGGCTGCAGGCTCGAGAAGAGCTGGCAGGGCCTGAGCGACCGGCCGCAGTACACCGACGCAAAAGCGATCGCCGCCGAGCTGATCAGGATGTACGTCGACGGCGAGGTCGACCGCGTACGGCTCGTGTACAACCGTTTCACGTCGCCGATCGAGCAGACGCTCATGGACGATGTGATCCTGCCCGTGCCGCACGAGGCGCTCAGCGACGGCGCCGACGAGAAGCCGCCGGTCTCGTACATCTACGAGCCCGACCCGGAGGACATCCTCGAGGGCCTGCTGCCCGCGTACGTGGAGATCGCCGTGTACCGGGCGCTCCTCGAGTCGAGCGCCAGCGAGCAGGGCGCCCGCATGACGGCGATGCGCAACGCCAGCGACAGCGCCGAGGAGATGATCGGCAGCCTCACGCTGGCGCTCAACCGCGCCCGCCAGGCGGCGATCACGCAGGAGATCCTCGAAGTCGTCGGCGGCGCCGAGGCGCTCGGGTGAATACCCGTCGCAGCGCAGGTGTCGAGCGGGGCGCCGAAGGTGCACCGCTCCGGGCGCCGCGACCGACCCACCAGACACGTGAAGAGCGGAGTTGACGCGATGAACACAGGCACAGTCGTCCAGGTGATCGGGCCGGTCATCGACGTCCGGTTCCCGGACGAGATCCCGGCCATCTACAACGCCCTCAAGGTCCGCATCGGCGAGAGCGAGCACGAAGTCATCTGCGAGGTGCAGCAGCACCTCGGCGACGACAAGGTCCGCGCCGTCGCCATGGAGGCGACCGACGGTCTCGCCAGAGGCGTCGAGGTGGTCGACACCGGCCAGCCGATGACGGTCCCCGTCGGCGAGAGGACGCTCGGCCGCCTCATCGACGTCAACGGCAACACCATCGACAAGGGTGAGCCGCTCACCGACGCCGAGCACTGGCCGATCCACCGGCCCGCGCCCGCCTTCGAGGAGCTCGACCCCACCGACGAGCTGTTCGAGACCGGCATCAAGGTCGTCGATCTGCTCGCCCCCTACGTGAAGGGCGGCAAGATCGGCCTCTTCGGCGGCGCCGGTGTGGGCAAGACGGTCATCGTCCAGGAGCTCATCAACAACATCGCCACGCAGCACGGCGGTCTCTCCGTCTTCTGCGGCGTCGGCGAGCGTACACGCGAGGGTAACGACCTCTGGATCGAGATGCAGGAATCGGGCGTCATCGACAAGACAGCGCTCGTGTTCGGCCAGATGAACGAGCCGCCGGGCGCGCGTCTGCGCGTGGGCCTCGCCGGCCTCACGGTGGCGGAGTACTTCCGCGAGGCGGGCGGTCAGGACGTGCTCCTCTTCATCGACAACATCTTCCGCTTCGTCCAGGCGGGTTCCGAGGTATCGGCGCTTCTCGGCCGCATGCCGAGCGCCGTGGGCTACCAGCCCACGCTGGCCAACGAGATGGGCGAGCTCCAGGAGCGCATCACGTCGACCAAGCGTGGATCGGTCACCTCGGTGCAGGCCATCTACGTGCCCGCCGACGACCTCACCGACCCTGCGCCGGCGGCCACGTTCACCCACCTCGACGCGACGACCGTGCTCTCCCGCGCCATCTCGGAGAAGGGCATCTACCCCGCTGTCGACCCGCTGGACTCCAACTCCCGCATCCTCACGCGCGACGCGGTGGGCAACGAGCACTACGAGGTCGCGCTGCGCGTCCAGGAGATCCTCCAGCGCTACAAGGAGCTGCAGGACATCATCGCCATCCTCGGCATGGACGAGCTCTCGGACGAGGACAAGGTAGTGGTGCAGCGCGCGCGCAAGATCGAGCGCTTCCTCTCGCAGCCGTTCACGGTCGCCGAGGCCTTCACCGGCACGCCGGGCAAGTACGTCCCGCTCGCCGACACCGTCCGCGGCTTCAAGGACCTCGTCGAGGGCAAGTGCGACGAACTGCCGGAGCAGGCCTTCTTCATGGTCGGCGGCATCGAGGAGGCGGCCGAGAAGGCCAAGCAGCTCTCGGGCGAGAAGGGTTGAGAGGCTCCTCGTGAGCGACGATCGCACACTCCAGGTCGAGGTCGTCACGCCCGACGGCCAGGTGTACGCGGGAGAGGTCGCCATGGTGGTGCTCCCCGGCGTCGACGGCGAGCTCGGCGTCCTGCCGCGCCACCAGCCCCTGGTCACGTTGCTCGCGATCGGCGAGACGCGCATCCGCACCGTCTCCGACGAGTGGGACTACATCGCCACCGGCATCGGCTACGCGCAGGTGCTCTTCGACAAGGTGCTGGTCGTGGTCGACCACGGCGAGTCCGCGGTCGGCATCGACGTCTCCCGCGCCGAGGAGGCGCTCGAACGCGCCCGCGAGCGGATGCACGAGAGCGGCGATCTGGGTGCGCAGGCCGAGGTCGACTACTTCCGCGCCGAGCAGGCGCTGAAGCGCGCCGAGAACCGTCTCCACGTCGCCCGCCGCGCCGGCTGACCGCCGCCGGACGCGGCAGACGCTATACTACTGAGCGTCTGATGGACGGCTCGAGCGAACACGACGCGCGCCTCGAGGTGCGCGGCGGCAGGCGTCTGGAGGGGGAGGTCGTCCTCTCGGGGGCCAAGAACTCCGCCCTCAAGCTGCTCGCCGCCAGCCTGCTCACCACCGAACCTTGCGTCATCCGCCGCGTACCGCGGATCACCGACGTGGGCACGATGGTGACGATGCTGCGCGCCCTCGGCGCCGACGTGGCCGGCGAGGGCGACCGGTTGCGCGTCCACGCGGGCGAGGGCCTCAGCGGGTGTGCTCCCTACGAGCTGGTGCGCACCATGCGCGCCAGCATCATCGTCATGGGTCCCCTGGTGGCGCGGCTCGGCGAGGCCACCATCGCCATGCCCGGCGGCTGCAACATCGGGCCGCGGCGCATCGACTTCCACATCCGCGGCCTCGAGAAGCTGGGCGCGCACATCGACATCGACCACGGCTTCATCCGCGTCCACAGCCCCGGGCTCAAGGGGGCCGTGGTGCCGCTCGACTACCCGAGCGTGGGCGCCACCGAGAACCTCGTCATGGCGGCGACGGCCGCCGAGGGCGAGACGGTGATCGAGAACGCCGCCCGCGAGCCCGAGATCATGGACCTCTGTGATTTCCTCAGCGGCATGGGCGCGGAGATCGAAGGGGCCGGCACCAGCACGATCCACATCGCCGGCGGGAGGCCGCTGCACGGGGTCGACCACGCCGTCATCGCGGACCGGATCGAGGCCGGCACGTACCTGCTGATGGGGGCGGCCTCCGGCGGCCGGGTGACGACCGTCGGTCTCGACCCGGCCCATCTCGAACTGTTCCTCGCCAAGCTCCGGGGGATGGGCGTGGACGTCGAGGAGGGCGAGCAGCGCATCACGGTGAGCCGTGACGGCCCGCTCGCCCCCGTCGACGTCTCGACCCTGCCGCATCCCGGGTTCGCCACCGACCTCCAGGCGCAGACCATGGTCCTGCTGTCGCTCGCCGAAGGGACCTCGATCATCACCGAGAACGTCTTCGAGAACCGCTTCGTCGTGGTCGACGAGCTCAACCGGCTGGGCGCCGGCATCGAGACCAGCGGGCACCACGCGGTGATCTCAGGGCCGCGGACGCTCAGCGGGACGGTGGTCGAAGCGCCGGACCTCCGCGGCGGCGCCGCGCTCGTCACCGCCGGCCTCGTCGCCGAGGGCGTCACGGAGGTGCGCGGCCTGTACCATGTGGACCGGGGGTACGAGGATCTCGCCGGCAAGCTGCGAGGCCTCGGCGCGGACGTGACTCGCGCCGGCGACGAGGAGCGAACCGCGCCGGAGACGCCTGCGTCTCTCAGATCATGCGAGGACGAGGCCGCGCGCAGCGCCTGAGCGCGTTGCGGCGGAGGAGCATGGGCAGCTACAGAGTCTACAGAGCCGGAGAAGACGAGCACGTGCGCGAGGCCACGACGGCCGCGCCGTCGCCGCTCGAGGACGGCGGTGGCTCGGGCCGCCGCCGTCCCGACGCTTCTCGCCACGGTCGCGCCGCCGAGCCGCGGCGCTGGTGGCTCTGGGCCCTCGCCGCCGCGGCCGCGCTCGCGGCCGGACTTGCATACTGGTTCTACGGACGCGACGTGGTCGGCAACTCCCAAGCGGCCTTGGAGCTCGCGAAGCTGTCGGGCAGGATCCCCGACTGGGCTGTCCTGGGCGCCCCCGTCGTGGTCGTGGCCGCGATCGCCCTCGTGACCGCCTATCTCGCCTTTGGCCGGCACCTCGCCGTCAAGCTCGTCGGTGTCGCGGTCGTGGTGCTGGTGCTGGCGACGCCCGGGCTCGCCGTAGGCTACGCCAACGGTCTCGTCGACGACTTCGGCAAGGCGGGGGACACGACGATCACCCCCGCGGACCAGGCCGCCGTCGCGGCCGCCGACGAGGAGGTCGATCGCCCGATCCCCGACGAGGCGATGAACATCCTGCTGATCGGCTCGGACAAGAGTGACGTGCCCGGCGACCCCGGGCGTTCGGACACGCAGATGCTCGTCCGCCTCGACCCCGAGACCAAGAGCATCTCGATGCTGTCGCTCCCACGCGACCTGCGCGTCGACATCCCCGGCGTCGGCTACGAAAAGATGAACGCGGCCTACTCCTACGGAGGGCCGGCACTCGTCATCGAGACCTTCAAGCAGCTCACCGGCCTGCCGATCAACCACTGGATCGAGGTCAACTTCGACGGCTTCTGGCACGTGGTCAACATCCTCGGGGGGGTCTACATTCCCGTGGACCACAGCTACTTCGTGCCGGCCAGCGCCGACTACAAGTCGATCAACCTCGAGGCCGGCTATCAGCTCGTGCGCGGCAAGCAGGCGCTCAACTACGTGCGCTTTCGGCACGACCAGAGGGGCGACTTCACGCGCATGCAGCGGCAGCAGCTCTTCCTCAAGGAGGTGCAGCGCCAGTCGGGGCGCTGGAGCAGCGACTGGGCCAAGGTGCTCAGGCTGATCAAGGGGATCACCGGCGAGACCAAGTCCGACCTCCGCTCCCTCCGGAAGCTCCAGCCGCTCGTCGAGCTCGCCTTCCAGGTCGACACGTCGAAGGTGCACCAGGCTCACCTGGAAGGCGCGACACCGATGATCGACGGCATCTCCTACGTCACGGCGACAGAGGGGGAGATCGCCGATGCCGTGAATCAGTTCACCAACCCGACGCAGGCGCCCATCAAGACCACGCGCGCCAGCGTCGGCAAGAAGATGTTCCCCGTGCGGGTGTACAACGGCAGCGGCATCGACGGCCTGGCGACGTCGGCGGCTTCGCAGCTGAGCGCGCAAGGCTACAGGGCCGAGGCCGTCGCCGACGCCTACGAGTATCCAGACACCGTCACGGCGGTGTACGCGCCCCGGGGGCTTGAGGCGCACGCCAGGCTCATCGGCGAGATGCTAGCGCCGTCAGACGTGCGCATCGTCGAGCGGGCGCCGGGTGTCAGCGACGGCATCAGCGTCTTCGTTGCCTCGTCCTTCGACGGCATCATCGAGGTGCCCGCAGAACAGGTCCAGGCGCAGCAGACGCTGGAGAAGGACCAGAAGTACGATTGGGACTCGTGGCGGGCCACGGACGCAGAGACTCCGCTCAAGCTCCAGGCGCCGACGGCGTGGTCCCCGGGCATGACGTACGATGAGTTCCGCAACTACTCGATCGTGACCACCGAGGGCAAGCGTTCCGCCGCGTCGGTCGCGATCGTCCGGACGCCGGCGTCCGGCTACTGGAGCATCCAGGCGATGCGCTGGCTGCATCCCCCCGCCATCCAGAACCCCGACTCGAAGCAGTCGGTCGGCGGTCGTAGGTACCTGCTCTTCTACCAGGGAGACCACCTGCACATGGTGGCCTGGAAGCAGCACGCGACGCTCTACTGGGTGCTCAACACCCTCGATAACGAGCTCTCGAACGACGTGCTGATGGGCATCGCGACCTCGTGTAGACCCGTGAAGTGAGCATTCTGCGCGCAGCGATGCGGCGGCTCGACCCTTGGGCCGCTCTCCTGCTCGGCGTCCTCCTCGCCCTGGGCGTCGTCATCCTGCTCGCCACGCCGGGACCGTGGCAGCGTGTCGTTGGCCAGGAGCCACCGGTCAGGTTCGAGACGCCGGCGCCCGACGACGTCGCGGTCTTCGTGCTCGGTGGCCGGGCCGGCTCGTGCACGGGCATCGTGTGGCTGCACCTCGACCCCACGCAGAACGCGCTCTCGGCGGTGGTCGTCGCGCCTCGGGTCTCGGGGTTCGTACCGTGGGGCGGCGCCGCGCCGCTGGCGCAGGTCGTCGATGCCGCCGGAGCGGGCGCGGGCGCTGCGGCGCTCGGACGCGCGCTCGGCGTGAGCATGGACGCCTGGGTGACGCTCGACCGCACGTCCCTGGAACTGGTGGTCCAGCACATGTTCCCCATGACGGACGTGCGCGCCGCGCGCGCGCGCTATCGCGAGGCGCGCGCCGCCTGGCGCGGCCGCGGGGCGGTCGAGCGCTTCTGGGCGGCGCAGTACGAGGCCCTGCGCGTCGCCCTGCCCCGCGTGGTCTTCAGCGAGCTCGGCGTGGTCGCGTTCTCCAACTACGTCCTCGGCTTCGGCTTCGTGGAGAGCGACCTGACGCTGGAAGGCGCGACGTCGCTCGGCGAAGCCTTGCAGGAGGTCGATCCGGCACGCGTGAGCGTGCGGGCGGCGCCTGTCATTGCGGAGCGCTGCAGGGGAGGGGAGGTGTGGCGCCTGGACGCCAGCCACATGGAGCCGCTGCGCCAGTCGCTGGCCTTCGGCCTGAGGCCGCCGGAGGCAGGTGACCTGGTCACCCGCCGGGTGCGCCCGGCGCGCGTGCTCGTCGTCGCCCCAATGCCGCGCGCGAGCGCATCCCGCTACGCCGCCGAAGTGAGCGCGCGCCTGGACCGGTCGGCCGGAGCCCCGGTCGAGGTCACGCTGGTGGCGGGCGCCGACGACAGGCTGGCGTTTCGCGCCGCGCGCGAGCTCGACGCCCGTCCGGCGCTGGTCGCCCTTGTCGCCCCGGCGCCGGCGGATCCGAAGGCCAC
>CAWEHE010000008.1:0-10000 GCA_963808735.1 uncultured Thermoleophilia bacterium
CGGTCGCCCGCTCCGCACCCGTCCGGGGGCGCGTATGATGCCGGTCATGACGACCGTTCAGAACAGCAAGGCCGCGGCCGCGCCGGCCGCGTCGGCCGGGAGGGCCGGATGACGGTCGCCCGCTCGGGCCGCTTCGCCGGCGCGCGCGCCCCGGCGTTCGTGGCGCTGAACAGCTCGCTGGCGCTCGACTGGCGCCTCTGGCCCGAGGACATCGAGGGCTCGGTGGCGCACGCCCGGGCGCTGCGCGGCGCCGGCCTCCTGAGCGCGGCCGAGCTCGAGGCCATCGAGGATGGCCTCGCCGCCGTCGGCCGCGAGATCGAGTCCGGCGCCTTCGTCCCCGCCGACGCCGACGAGGACGTGCACATGGCGATCGAGCGCCGGCTCACGGAGCTCGCCGGCGACGCCGGCGCCCGGCTGCACACCGGCCGCAGCCGCAACGACCAGGTGGTCACGGACGTGCGGCTGCACCTGCGCCGCGTCGCCGAGCGGCAGGACGCGGCGCTCGCCTCGCTCCAGGAGGTGCTGCTGGCCCGGGCGGACGACCACGTCGACACCGTGCTGCCCGCCTACACGCACCTGCAGCGCGCCCAGGTGACGTCACTGGCGCAGCACCTGCTCGCGTACTTCTGGATGCTGGACCGCGACCGCTCGCGCTTCGAGGCGGCCCGGCAGGCGTGCCTCGAACTGCCGCTCGGCGCCGGCGCGGCGGTCGGCCTCGACTTCGACCTCGACCGCGAGGCCGAGGCGGCCGAGCTCGGCTTCGAGCGCGTCGCCGAGAACTCCATCGACGCGGTCGCGAACCGCGACTTCGCCCTCGACTATCTGGCGGCGACGGCCCAGCTCGGCGCGCACCTCTCGCGCCTCGGCGCCGAGCTCGTCCTGTGGGCGAGCGCCGAGTTCGGCTTCGTGCGCCTGCCGGACGCCTACGCCGGCGGCTCCAGCATCATGCCGCAGAAGAAGAACCCGGACGCCGCCGAGCTGATGCGGGCCGCCGCTCCGCGGCTCACCGCCGACCTCGGCGGCCTCCTCGGCGTGCTGCACGGCCTGCCGCTCGCCTACAACACCGACCTGCGCGAGGACAAGCGCTACCTCTTCGACGCCGTCGACTGCCTCGACCAGCTGCTGCCGGTCGTGCGCGGCCTGCTCACGGAGGTCACCTTCGACGAGGCGCGCATGGCGGCGGCCTGCGATCCCTTCCTGGCCGCCACCGACGTCGCCGACTACCTCGTGGAGAACGGACTGCCGTTCCGCGAGGCGCACCACCTCACCGGCGGCCTCGTGCGCCGCTGCCTGGAGAAGGGCGAGGACCTCGCGCAGGTCCCTCTCGAGGACCTGCGCTCTCTCTCGCCCGCGTTCGACGAGGGGTACTACGCCCTGCACGACCCCGCCGCGCAGCTGGCGCGCAAGCGCTCGCGCGGCGGGTCCGCGCCGGCACGCGTGCGAGAGCAGCTCGAGCTCGCGCGGGCCGCGCTCGCCGCGCGCCCCTGCTGCTGACCCGCCGGGTCGCCGCCGCCCGCTGCCCGCCGCCGCCCGCCTGCCCGCCGCCTGAGACGGTGTGTCCCGTCCGGTGCGGTACGCCGGGACGTACGCCCAAAGGCACATACGTGCTCTTGGAAGTACGTCCAAGCGTGTCGGTGCTGAGGGGGCACAGGCCGTCGCCACCGCGTCGGCGCGCCACCGCGCCACCGCTTCTCCGCTACACTCGCCCCGTGGACGCCTCGCCCGAATCGCCGATCGTCGCGCCGAAGCCTCTCTCGCAGGCGTTCTTCGCCCGCTCCGCCCTCGAGGTCGCGCGCGACCTCATCGGCTGCACCTTCCTGTTCGGCGGCGCCGGCGGACGCATCGTCGAGACCGAGGCCTACCGCCAGGACGATCCCTGCTGTCACGGATACCGCGGCAAGACCGAGCGCAACGCCGTCCTGTTCGGGCCGCCCGGCCACCTCTACGTCTACTTCACGTACGGCATGCACTTCTGCGCCAACGTCGCCTCCGAGGAGGAGGGCGTGGCGGCGGGCGTGCTGCTCAGGGCGCTCGAGCCCGAGTACGGCGTGGCCGACATGGTGGCCCGTCGTGGCCCGCTCGAGCCGCGCCTGCTGGCCTCCGGCCCGGCGCGGCTCGCCCAGGCGCTCGGCATCGGCCGCGTCCACAACGGGCTCCCCGTCTGGGAGCCGCCGCTGGCGATCCTGCCCCGCGACCCGGCCGCTCTCGAGCCTCGCGTCGTCACCACGGCGCGCATCGGCGTGCGCGGCGGCGACCAGAAGCCATGGCGCTTCGTCGACGCCGACAGCCGCTTTCTCTCGCGACCGCTGACGCGGACTCCCATTCTGCCCTCTGGGTAAGATAGGAACGATCCGAGTCATCATCACGCAGCGCGGCGCCTGCTCCCACAAGCCCCACCCCAGCGCGCGCTCGAGCAGAAAGGACCACCGTGAAGCTCCGCGAGATCTACGAGACCGCCGTGCGCATGGGCATCGAGGCCGACCCCCGTGGCAAAGCCGGAGTCGACGAGTTCCTGGCGCGGACGAAGAAGCGCTACGACGCTCTCCCCGACCACCTCAAGGAGCTCGCCGACCCGGAAGAGCTCACCAATCCCTTCAACGACACGCGCGTCTACGTCGGCGACCCCGACGCCGAGGTCAAGACCTTGCTCGGCGGCATCGACATGAACACCGGCGAGGTGCTCCTGGCGGACCGGCTCCGCGAGAAGGGCGTGCCCATCGACGCCGTCTACACGCACCACCCCGAGTCGTGGGGCCTCACCAGGCTCGACAGCGTGATGGAAGTGCAGGCCGACATCTGGGCGACGCTCGGCGTTCCCATCCAGGCCGGCGAGAAGCTCATCTTCGAGCGCATGGACGAGGTCAAGCGCCGCCTCATGCCCATCAACTACGACCAGGCCATCGACGCGGCACGGCTGCTCGACGTGCCCTTCTTCTCGGCGCACACCCCGACCGACAATCTCGTGGTCGACTTTCTCAACAAGTGGTTCGCGAAGAAGAAGCCGACGACCATCGAGGACGTGCAGAAGGCGCTGCTCGACATCCCGGAGTACCGCATCGCGGCGCAGAAGGGCGCCGGCCCGTACGTCGGCAAGAGCGGCGGCAGCTCCCGCGCCGGCAAGATCTGGGTAGACATGACCGGCGGCACCGAGGGCCCCAAGAAGGTCGTGGAGAAGCTGGCGGACGCCGGCGTCGGCACCATCGTGGGCATGCACATGGGCCAGGAGCTGCGCGACGAGGCCGACAAGCACAGCATCCACGTGGTCATCGCCGGCCACATGAGCAGCGACTCCGTGGGCATCAACCTGTTCCTCGATGAGCTCGAGCGAGGAGGCGTCAAGACCATCGCCACGAGCGGGCTCATCCGCGTGCACCGCGACAAGCGCGGCAAGGTGACCGGCGAGGAGCCCGGCGCCCTGCCGCTGCGCTGACATCGGCGCCCGTCTCACGCCGGGCGGCGCCGGCCGATGACCACCATGTCTCAGAGGGCCGCATCATGACCCGTCCGGAGCTGCTCGCGCCGGCGGGGGAGCCGCGCGCGCTGCGCGCGGCCCTCTCCGCCGGCGCGGACGCCGTGTACTTCGGTCTCGCGCGCTGGAGCGCGCGCGCCTTCGCCGGCAACTTCGCCGGCGAGGCCGTGCCGGAGGCCGTCCAGACGGCTCACCTGTACGACGCACGCGCGTATCTGGCGCTCAACACGCTGCTCAAGGACGACGAGGTGGGGCCGGCGCTCGCGGCGCTGGAAGCGCCGTACCTCGCCGGCCTCGACGCCCTCATCGTCGCCGACCTCGGCTTCGCCGCGCGCGTGCGCGAGGAGTACCCGGATCTGCCGCTGCACGCGAGCACGCAGCTGAACGCGCACAGCTCGGCGCAACTGGCGGCGCTGGAGCGCCTCGGGTTCGCGCGCGCCGTCCTGGCGCGTGAGCTCAGTCTCGTCGAGATCGCCGCGCTCGAGGCCCACGGGCTCGAGCTGGAGGCCTTCGTCCACGGCGCCCTCTGCTACGGGTACTCCGGCGACTGCCTGCTGAGCAGCATGGTCGGCGGGCGCAGCGGCAACCGCGGGCGCTGCAGTCAGTCGTGCCGGCTGCGGTACGCGCTGCGCCGCGAGGGCGGCCAGGCCCAGGAATCCTCGCGGATCATGTCCACCAGCGACCTGGCCGCCGTCGGCGTTCTGCCCGGCCTGCTGGCCGCCGGGGTCACGTCCTTCAAGGTGGAAGGCCGCATGAAGGACGCCGCCTACGTCGGCGTCACGACCAGTGTGTATCGCGAGGCGCTCGACGCGGCCGTCGCCGATCCCGAGGGGTTCGCGGTGCGGCCCGAGTGGCGCGAACGGCTGGAACAGAGCTTCTCGCGCAGCTTCACGACCGCCCACCTCGAGGGCAGCCATGACACGGTGCGCAGCGGCGGACGCGGCGGGCACCGCGGCGTGCTCGTGGGGCGCGTGAGCGCGAGCGACGAGGCCAGAGGCACGGTCGAGGTGAAGTTGAGCAAGCCGGTCGCCGAGGGCGACGTCGTCTACCTGTACACGCCCTGGGGCCAGACGGAGCCGCGGCGGCTGGAGGAGAGCGGCGACGCGAGCATCACGCTGCGCGTGCGCGAGCGCGTCGCCCTCAAGGACCGTCTCTTCCGCCTCGCCGCGGCCGACGTCGGCGATCTGGGCCGCGACCTGGTCACCGGGCGCGTCACCCTGCGCCCGATCGAGGTCGCGATGCGACTCGCCGGGGAAGAGGGGTCGCCGGCCGAGCTCGCCGTGACTGACCTGGTCTCCGGGGAGGTCGCGACGGTCGAGTCGCCGGAGCCTCTGGCGGCGGCGCGCACGGCAGGGCTCACCGAAGACCGCGCCCGCGAGGCGCTGGGCGCTCTGGGAGGGACGCCGTACAGGCTCGCGCGCCTGGAGTACGAGGTCGCCGGCGGCGTCTTCCTCGCCGTGGGCGCGCTCAAAGACCTGCGACGGCGTGCGGTCACGGCGCTCGGCGAGCGCCGCGTGGGCGCCCGCCGCCGCCTCACCGGCCGGAGCTCGCCGGCGACGGAGTCGGCTGTCGCCGGCCGTCGCGCGGCCCCTTCCGAGGCCGCCCTCACCGCCGTCACCCGGCGCGACCGCGCCGTCCCGCCCGGGCTGGTCCTTCGGCTGCGGCCGGGCGCGAGGCCGCTGCCGCTGCCGCGCGGCGGCGCCTACTGCCTCGACCTGCTCGCGGGCGACGCGCCTGCGGCGGTCGCCCGCGCGCTCGAGGGGCTGCGCGGCTCCGGCGTGCAGGTACGCGTGCGTCTGCCCGAGATCCTCTTCGACGCCGACCGCGCCTGGCTGCACGCCGTCCTCGGCCTGCCGTGGGACGCCGTCGTCGTCCGCAGCGCCGGTCTTCTGCAGGCGCTCGCCGATGCGGCTACCCCCGTCGGCTTCGTCATCGAGTACCCGCTCCAAGGCTTGAACGGCCTCGCCGCCGGCGTGGCGGCGGGGCTCGCCGGGGCGTGGCCGGCCGGCGTCACCGCCTCGCCGGAGGCCTCTCTGGAAGAGGTCGCCGGGCTCGCACAGGCGCTCGCCGCCGAGCCCAACGGAGCTTCTCCGGCCGTCGAGGTCCTCGCCTTCGGCCGCCAGCAGGTGCTGCACACGCGCGACCTGCTCGGCCGCGCCGAGGGGCTCTACGACGCGCCCGGACCGGACGAGCACGTTTCCCTCATGCTCGAGGACGCCAAGGGCTACGAGTTCCCCGCCGAGGCGGACGCCGGCGGCACGCGCATCTTCAACGCGCGCGTGACCAACCTCGCGCCCAACCTCGCGGAGCTGCGCGAAGCCGGCGTGGTGACCTTCGTGGTCGAGCAGGCGGCGATGGACGACGCGGAGCGTCGCGCCTTCGCCGCCGGCGGGCTGCCCGCGCTCGCGCCGCTGGCGTCGCGCGAGCGCTCCACCACCGGCCACCTCTTCCGCGGCGTCGCCTGACGCGCCGACCCCTGTGTTATCATCCACGGCGGCCGCGCCGCCCGGCGGGCGCCCTGCGTCTCCGGCCGGCTCGTCCCAGTCGCCGCAACCAGTCCGGAGGCTCTATCCGATGGCCGACCGCCGCCTCATCGACGACCTCATGATCGGCGCCGTCGAGGTGCTTCCCGAGGGCGCGCTCGAGGCGAAGCTCGACCTCGCCGAGCGGGAGGGCCGGCCGCTCCGGGTCAAGCTCGGCGTCGACCCCACCGCCCCCGACATCCACCTCGGTCACACCGTCGTCCTCAACAAGCTCCGTCAGTTCCAGGACGCCGGGCACGTCTCCGTGCTCATCATCGGCGACTACACGGCGCGCATCGGCGACCCGTCGGGCCGCAGCAAGACCCGCCCGCGCCTGGACGGCGCCGTGATCGACGCCAACGCCCAGACGTACAAGGACCAGGCGTTCCTCATCCTCGACCAGGATCCGGCGAAGCTCGACCTGCGCTACAACGGCGAGTGGCTCGAGTCGCTCACCATGGAGCAGCTCTTCGAGATCACGTCCACGACGACGGTGGCCCGCATCCTCGAGCGCGACGACTTCGCCAAGCGCTGGGCGGCTCACCAGCCCATCAGCATGCTCGAGATGCTCTATCCCTTCGCGCAGGGGTACGACTCCGTGGCCATCCAGGCCGACATCGAGATCGGCGGCACCGACCAGGTCTTCAACCTCTTCATGGGGAGGGACCTGCAGGCGTACTTCGGCCAGGAGCCTCAGGCGATCATGACGCTCGACATCCTGCCCGGCACCGACGGTACCGAGCGGATGAGCAAGAGCACGGGCAACTACATCGGGGTCACCGAGGACCCGCGTGACGTGTACGGCAAGGTCATGAGCATCCCCGACGACGTGATGCTGACGTACTTCCGCCTGCTCACCCCGCACCACGCCGACGAGCTGGCGCGGATCGAATCGGAGTACCGGAGCGGCGCCGTGAGCCCGCGCGATCTCAAGGCGCGCCTCGCGCGCGAGATCATCACGCGGCTGCGCGGCGCCGAGGCCGCAGCCGCGGCGGAAGAGCACTTCGACAGCGTCTTCCGCCGCCACGAGTCGGCCGCCGACCTCCAGGAGCTCGCGCTCGAGGCCGGCGACGTCGAGGACGGCGGCGCCGTCTTCCTGCCGGCGGTCATGGAGCGCTGGTTCGGCCAGACGCGCAGCGAGTGGCGCCGCCGCATCCAGCAGGGTGGCGTCAGCTTGGACGGCGAGCCGGTGACCGAACTCGCCGTCCCGGCGGAGTCGCTGACCGGCAAACACCTCAAGGCGGGCAAGTCGGCGACCGCCCAGGGCGTGATCCGGGGCCTGTAGGCCCCTGCCGCACGCCCCCACGGCCTCGCCGGCAGGCTCGCTCCGAGCCTGCGCAAGAGAATCTCGGCAGCGAGGTTGACATGCCCCCTTCTGGGGGTATACTTCCCTAGCGCTTCAGGAGTCCGCTCGTTACGAGCTCGCTCGGGATGATGACCACGAAGCGTGAATCGTTGAACGGCTCGGCAACTTCGTGTAAACTACGAAGTCCCTGCCGGGACGTGTGGTGAGGCAAGCCAAACCCCGCGATCACCTCTGCAGGGTTCGTGCGCGCTGAAACCGCCACGGTTCACCAAGTGCCTACGTGGCACGCGGTCTTTGAAAACTGAACAGGATGAGGAAGCCGATCAGTCGGCGTCGCCCTCGTGGCGGCACGATGATCGGCGGACGCCAGTGCGCCTGGCACGCCTTCGGGTGTGCCTGGTTCAAATGATTTATCCCGTCAGTGACCCTGCATTGCTGAAACCGGCGGCCCTTGGGCCGGCGGACGGGGGTCACAGACAACCGAAGCATTCGTGCTTCGGCTTTTGAGCTTTCGAGCTCTCTCTAAGCTTGTCTCGCGCCTTCGGGCGCTAGCACCAAGTTTTCACGGAGAGTTTGATCCTGGCTCAGGACGAACGCTGGCGGCGTGCTTAACACATGCAAGTCGAACGAGAAAGCACCTTCGGGTGTGAGTACAGTGGCGAACGGGTGAGTAACACGTGGGCAACCTGCCCCAGAGACTGGGATAACGTCCCGAAAGGGACGCTAATACCGGGTGATGCGCGACCTGCCAAGTAGGTCGCGCCAAATGGTAGCTTCGGCTTCTGCTCTGGGATGGGCCCGCGCCGGATTAGCTTGTTGGTGAGGTAACGGCTCACCAAGGCGACGATCCGTAGCTGGTCTGAGAGGACGATCAGCCACACTGGGACTGAGACACGGCCCAGACTCCTACGGGAGGCAGCAGTGGGGAATCTTGCGCAATGGGCGAAAGCCTGACGCAGCAACGCCGCGTGAGCGAAGACGGCCTTCGGGTTGTAAAGCTCTGTCAGGAGGGACGAAGCCACTCAGGTGAATAGCCGAGAGGGTGACGGTACCTCCAGAGGAAGCCCCGGCTAACTACGTGCCAGCAGCCGCGGTAATACGTAGGGGGCAAGCGTTGTCCGGAATCATTGGGCGTAAAGCGCGTGTAGGCGGCCATCCAAGTCTGGTGTGAAAGCTCGGGGCTCAACCCCGAGTCTGCACTGGAAACTGTATGGCTTGAGTCCGGAAGAGGAGACTGGAATTCCTGGTGTAGCGGTGAAATGCGCAGATATCAGGAAGAACACCGGTGGCGAAGGCGGGTCTCTGGGACGGTACTGACGCTGAGACGCGAAAGCGTGGGGAGCAAACAGGATTAGATACCCTGGTAGTCCACGCCGTAAACGATGGGCACTAGGTGTGGGAGGTGTCGACTCCTTCCGTGCCGTAGCTAACGCATTAAGTGCCCCGCCTGGGGAGTACGGCCGCAAGGCTAAAACTCAAAGGAATTGACGGGGGCCCGCACAAGCAGCGGAGCATGTTGTTTAATTCGACGCAACGCGAAGAACCTTACCTGGGTTTGACATGACCGTGTAACTCCTGGAAACAGGAGCCCCTCGCAAGAGGCGCGGCCACAGGTGGTGCATGGCTGTCGTCAGCTCGTGTCGTGAGATGTTGGGTTAAGTCCCGCAACGAGCGCAACCCCTGTCCTATGTTGCCAGCGGGTAATGCCGGGGACTCATGGGATACTGCCGGTGACAAACCGGAGGAAGGTGGGGATGACGTCAAGTCAGCATGCCCCTTATGTCCAGGGCTACAAACGTGCTACAATGGCCGGTACAAAGGGCTGCAATACCGCGAGGTGGAGCGAATCCCAAAAAGCCGGTCCCAGTTCGGATTGGAGGCTGAAACTCGCCTCCATGAAGTCGGAGTTGCTAGTAATCGCAGATCAGCAATGCTGCGGTGAATACGTTCCCGGGCCTTGTACACACCGCCCGTCACACCACGAAAGTCGGTAACACCCGAAGCCGGTGAGCTAACCCGCAAGGGGGGCAGCCGTCGAAGGTGGGATCGGTGATTGGGGTGAAGTCGTAACAAGGTAGCCGTAGCGGAAGCTGCGGCTGGATCACCTCCTTTCTAGGGAGTCGGCGGCACTAACCGCCGTGAGCACGGACTCCACTCGTCGCGATGATGTGGCCCTCGGGCTTTCCCATCGCGATGGAGCTCCGTCCTCTAGAACTCTACGTCGACCACTGACGTTCCCGCCTCCGTCCGGTCCGCCGGGCGCGAGCGGCCTCATTCCTGTTCAGTTTTGAAAGATCCAGTGGTCTCCGTGCCGCTCCCCTCTGGAGTTGCCGATGTCGAGGCTGCGCACTAGGGTGCGTGCACGCCATCGTCCCTCCGGGAGGTCGAGCATGGATACGAGCAAGCTGTCGCGTTACGACTGGGTCGTCGTCGTGGGCATGATCCTCATGTTCATCGCCCTCTTCCTGACCTGGTATCGCGTCGAGATCCTGCAGCAGCTCCTTCGGGAGCTCTCTGCGGAGCTCAAGGGCGCCGGCGTCGACAGCTCCGGGTACTCAGTCAACGGCTGGCATTACTTCTCAGCCGTCCTGGCCTGGCTGCTCACCGTCGTCGCGACGGCCGTCGTGATCCTCAAGGCGATTCCGGGCATTTCGTTCCGGTATCCGCTGCCCGAGGCGCTCACGGTCATGGCCCTCGGCGCGA
>CAWEHE010000008.1:15000-259198 GCA_963808735.1 uncultured Thermoleophilia bacterium
ATCGCGGCGCGTCACGAGGCGGCGCGGCCGTAGCCGCGGCGCCGCCGTCATCAGACCGAAGGGAGCGACGTGGCACGGCCTCGACTGACCTACCTCTCCGCTGAGGACCGGGACTTCGTCCACGAGCAGGCCGTGCGCGTGCTCGCGGAGATCGGCATCGGCTACAACACGCCGGAGGCCATCGAGCTTCTCGGAGAGGCCGGGGCCGAGGTCGACCGTGTCGCGCTGACCGCCAAGCTGCCGTGGGAGCTCGTCGAACGCTGCCTCGCGCTGTGCCCCAGGGAGGTGCGGCTCGCCGGGCGCGACCCGGGTCACGACGTCGTCGTCGGGGACGGGTCGCTCACGTTCTGCGCCGACGGCACCGCCACCTACATGCTCGACGACCTCACCGGGCGCCGGGAGGAGGGGTCGGCCGAGTGGCTGCGCCGCACGATGCGGCTCTACGACGCGCTGCCCGAGGTCGACTACGCCTGGCCGACCATCTCGGCCCGCGACCTCGACCCCCTGACCGCGGGCCTCGAGATCGAGGCCATCTCGCTCGCGAACCTCACCAAGCACGTCCAGGACGAGGTGCGTGACCCCGCGCATGCGGCGCCGCTGATCGAGATCTTCGAGGCGGTGGCCGGCGGCTCTCTGTGGGACCGGCCCGTCTTCTCGACCATCGACTGCACGGTCGCGCCGCTCCAGCACGAACGGGAGATGACCGAGGCGACCATCGCTCTGGTTCGCGCGGGCGTGCCTGTGCACGTGCTGCCCATGCCGCTCAGCGGCACCACGGCGCCGATGAGCGTGCTCGGTACCATGATCGTCAACGTCGCCGAGTTGCTCAGCGCCGTCGTGCTCTTCCAGCTGGCGCAGCCGGGGTGCGGGATCATCTCCGGCGTGGGCGCCGGCGTCGCGGACATGCGCAGCGGCCTCTATCTCTGCGGGACGCCGGAGTGCGCCCTCATGAACGTGATCGGCATCGAGATGAGCCGCTTCTACGGCCTGCCGTGCACGGCCAGCGCGATCACCTGCGACGCCAAGGCGAGCAACCAGCAGGCCGGCGCCGAGGGCATGCTCACCGGCGCCGCGTGCGCGCTGGCCGGCGCCGACACGATCCTCGCCTTCGGGTGCTCGGACGGGGCGCAGTCGCTGAGCTTCGCCAAGGTGGTGCTCGACTGCGACTCGGTGGGCGCTCTCCGCCGCCTGGTGCGCGACGACCCGATCGACGCGACGCGGGCGCTGATCGACGACATCGCCGCGGTCGGGATCGGCGGCCACTACCTCGGGCGGCGCAGCACGCGGGAGCTCCATCGGGCCGGGGAGGTCTGGCAGCCGGACCTCTGGCAGCGCGGACCCTTTGAGCAGTACGAGGGGCGGCCGCTCGTAGAAGAGGCCGCCGCTCGCGCCCAGGAGCTTCTGGCGACGCACGAGGTGCAGCCGCTGCCCGACGACGTGGCCGCCGAGATCGATGCCGTCATCGCGCGCTACGCGAACAGCGTGGGAGCTCCTGCCGCTCGCGTCGGCTGGCGGGAGCCGCGCGGAGTGAGCGGCGTGGCCATCCGGCCGCTCTCCGACCACGAGGCCATGCGGCGGCTCGGCATCGCCTGCGGCCTCGAGGACTCCGGTCGCGACGACGAGATCCTCGCGGCCTGGGGCGCCTACGACGGCGACCGGCTGGTCGGAGCCCTCTCGCTCGAGAAGATCGGCGAACTCGACGCGCCGAACTGGCTCGCGGTCGACCCCGCGTACCGGCGCCGCGGCGTGGCCGCGGCCCTGTACGCCGCTCTCGAGCACGAGGCGAGGGCGCGAGGCGTGCGCCGGCTCTGGGTGACAGCGCGGGCGCCGGCGTTCTTCCTCGCCCAGGGCTACTCGAGCGTTCCGGCGGGCGCCGAGAGCGACGCGCTCCTGGGCGGGTGCCTCGAGTGCGACCAGTACGGCCACGGCTGCGAGCCGATGGCGCTGACCAAACGACTTGAAGGAGCGGGCCTCCGGGGCCCGTGACCGGCGGAGGGAGCGACGTGGCACGACCGAAGTTCGAGTATCTGAGTGAGGCCGAGAAGCAGTTCGTGCACGAGCAGACCGTGCGCCTGCTCGAGGAGGTCGGCGTCGCCTACAACACGCCGACCCTGACGGGGCTGCTGAAGGAGGCCGGCGCCACCGTCGACGAGGCGAGCCTGCAGGCGAAGCTGCCGTGGGAGCTCGTCGAGCGGTGCCTGCGGCTCGTCCCCAGCGAGTTCCTGCTCGCCGGGCGGGACCCGGCCTACGACTGCCGGGTCGGCGACGGCGGCATGCTCTACACGAGCGACGGCGCGGCCACGTACATGCTCGACGACCTCACGCGGCGAGCGGCACGAGGGTACCGAGGCCGATCTCGCCGCGATGATGCGGCTCTACGACGCGGTCCCCGAGATCGACTTCACCTGGGCGACGATCACGCCCGGAGACGTCGACTCACGGGTGGGCAACCTCGAGATGGCGCGCATCGCCTTCGAGAACTCGCGCAAGCACCTGCAGGACGAGGTGCGCACGCCGGACCAGGCGCCGGTGATGATCGAGCTGCTCGAGGCGATCGCCGGCGCGCCGCTTGCGCGAGCGGCCGATCTGGTCGGCGACCAACTGCACCATCGCCCCGCTGCAGCACGACGCCGAGATGACCGAGGCGCACGTCCTCATGGCGAAGGCGGGCTGTCCCATCTTCGTGCTGCCGATGCCGCAGATGGGAACCACCGGCCCGATGAGTGTCCTCGGGACCAGCATCCTGAACATGGCCGAGCTGCTCAGCGCGGTCGTGCTCTTCCAGCTCGCCGTGCCCGGGTGCGCGATGGTCTCCGCCGTGGGCTCGGCGGTCGCCGAGATGCGCAGCGGCCTGTATCTCTCGGGAGCTCCCGAGGACGGGCTCATCAACGTCGTCTGCATCGAGATGAGCAAGTTCTACGGGCTGCGCACCCAGGGCAGCGCGGTAAGCTGCGACGCCAAGGCCTGCGACCTGCAGGCGGGGGCGGAAGGGATGCTCACGGGCATGGCGAGCGCGCTCGCCGGCGCCGACATCATGCTCGCCTTCGGCCTCATGGACAGCGCCCAGACCGCCAGCCTCGCCAAGACCGTGCTCGACGCCGACACGGTGAACGCCATCGAGCGCTTCATGCGCGAGGACCCGGTGGACGAGGCCAGGGCGCTCATGGACGACCTCGTCGAGGTCGGCATCGGCGGGCATTTCCTGGCGCGCAAGAGCACGCGACGGCTCTATCGTGCCGGAGAGCTGTGGCAGCCGAGCCTGTGGCAGCGTGGGACGTTCGACCAGCACGCCGGGACGTCGCTCGTGCGGGACGCCTGGGACAGAGCGCAGACGCTGATCGCGGAGAGCGACGTGCCGCCGCTGCCGGACGACGTCCGGCGGCACGTCCGCGAGCTGATCGACGGGTACGTGCGCGGCAAGGACTGAGCGCGCGACCGCATGACCTACGCTCAGGAGATCGAGCGCGCGCAGGGTACGAGCGGCGAGCTGGTACTTCGCCGCGGGCCGGCGGGTCTCGAGATCGTCGCCAACGGCGTCTTCCTCGTCTCGGCGGCGAACGCTCTCAGCAGCAGGGCCCTGGTCACCGCCGCCTGGCCGCACGTGCGCGGGGGCTCCCTGCGCGTCCTCATCGGCGGCCTCGGCATCGGCGACGCGCTGGACGAGGCGCTGGGCTGCGACCGCGTGGCGACGGTGACCGTGGCCGAGCTGGAGCCCGTGGTCGTCCGCTGGTTCCGCGAGCACGGAGGACCGGCGGCGGGGCGCGTGGCCACGGAGGAGCGCTCCGGCCGCGCGCGCATCGTGATCGCCGACGTCGCCGACGTCCTGGAAGCGCCGTTGGGAGGCCTCGACTCGCCGGCCGCCGGCTGGGACGTCATCGCCCTCGACACCGACAATGGGCCGGAATGGCTGGTGCGCGGCGAGAACGCCGGGCTCTACGCGCCCGCCGGGCTGCGCCGCGTCCACCAGTGCTCTCCGGCCCGGCGGCGTGGCCGTCTTCTGGTCACCCGAGCGGTATCCGGCCTTCGAGGCCGAGCTCGCGGCCGTCTTCGGATGGGTCGACACCGTGGCGGCCGTCGACGTGATCGACGGCCGCCCGCTCGACTACACCATGTACGTCGGTCGTCGCGAGGACGGCGACGTGCCGGCGGGCGGAGAGTAGACTGGAACCGGCCCGCGCGGTGGACGGGAGGGCGATCGTGGAGGCGTGGCATGAGCGATGCTGACCAGCGGCTCTTGGGACTGTTCCCCCTCGGCATCGTCTTGCTGCCCGGTGAGGTCGTCCCGCTGCACATCTTCGAGGAGCGCTACAAGAAGCTCATCGGCGAGCGCCTCGAGGAGGGCGAGTTCGGCATCGTGCTGGCGGAGGAAGACTCGGTGCGCGAGTGCGGCACGTCGGCGCGGGTCGTCGAGCTCATCGAGGAGCTCGACGACGGGCGCATGAACGTGCTCGTGCAGGGGGGCCGGCGCTTTCGCATCGTCGAAGTGCGGGAGCCGTCCGACCCCGAGGCCGAGTACCTGAGCGCAGAAGTCGAGTTCTACCGCGACTCCCAGCCGGACGCCTCGCCCAAGCTCGGCGAGGCCATCCTCGACCTCTTCCGCGCCATGCTCTCGCTGATGGACGTGGAGGTGCCCGACGAGCCTCCCGGCGAAGGGCCGCTCTCGTTCCGCATCGCCGCGGCCGTGGACTTCGGCGCCCCGGTCAAGCAGGAACTGCTGGAGTCTCTGAGCGAGGAGCAGCGGCTCGAGACGCTGCTCACGGTCATGACCACCCTCCTGCCGCGGCTCGAACTGCGCAAGGACCGCGAAGAGGCCATCCGCGGCAACGGCAAGGGGTACTGACCGAGCCGCCGGCGCGGGGCTCGGGGCACGCGACTCGTCTAGGGCAGCAGCACGATCTTGCCGAGGTGGTCTCCTGCGAGCAGCTCGTGGGCGCGCCGCGCCTCTGAGAGCGGCAGCTCCGTCCCGATCACCGGCCTGATCTTGCCGGCCGCCGCCATCGCGGCGATCTCGGCGGCGATGGCGGCCACGCCCGCGCGTCCGGCGTTGCTCAGGTTCATGAAGAGCACGGAGACGTCCTTGGCCAGGGCCGCCCCGATCGGCGCGGTCGCGTCCGGGCCGGGACCCTGGCCGGTGCCGACGATGCGTCCGCCCTTGGCCACGAGCTTCACGTCGGTCGGCAGGTTCACGCTGAGCACGAGCTCGTGCACGAGGTCGACGCCCTTGCCGTCGGTGAGCTCGAGGATGCGGGCGGCGACGTCCTCCGTGCGGAAGTCGACGACCGCCTCCGCGCCGAGACCGAGGACGAGGTCGGCGGCGCCCGGCCCGCTCGCCGTGGCGAGCACGCGGGCGCCCAGCGCCTTCGCCAGCTGGACCGACGCCGATCCGACGCCGCCGGAGGCGCCCTGGACGAGGACGGTCTCGCCCTCGCGCAGCGCGCCGCGCGTCACGAGGGCGTAATAGGCGGCCGGGAAGGCCATGCCGATGGCCGCGGCGTCGACGAACGAGAGGCCCTCGGGCATGCGCACGACCTGCGTCTCGGCGATGAGCGCGAACTCGGCGTAGCTGCCTTCGCTGCCGATCCCGAGACCGCTGAACGCGATGCGGTCTCCGGGCTCGACCGAGCTGATCTCCGCTCCCACGCGCTCGACGACGCCGGCGCCGTCCGAGCCCAGCGTCTTGGGCGGATCCTTCGGCGTGGGGAACCGGTCCTCGCGGACCGCCACGTCCACAGGATTGACCGTGGCGGCGGCGACCTTGACGAGGATCTGGGCCGGGCCCGGCTCGGGCATCGGGACGTCCTCGTACACCAGGACCTCAGGGCCGCCGTACTCGTGGATGCGTACCGCTTTCACCGCTGCCTCCTGAGGCGTGGGGGTCGACGTGCGTCAGGGTGGACTCTACCCGGCACAAGGCCGGGGCTCACCGAGCGATGCCGGGTGAGCCCCGGTCTGGGTCGAGGTGCGGCCGCCGGCGAAGCGGGCGCGGCCGCCAGCAGAGGGGACGCGGCCGCCGGCGAAGCGGGCGCGGCCGCGCGGTCGGTCGCTCGGGCTCGGTCAGGCCGGCAGGGTCGGCGCCGACGCCTGACTGCGGCTGCGGCGCCCGCGCCTGATCACGAACCACACGACGAGGCCGATGGCGGCGAAGACGACGAGGAAGGGCGCCAGCGCGGTGAGCACGAGTCCCGTGACGCGGGCGCCGTGGCCGAGGAGACGCATCGAGTTCCAGAAGGTGCCGCCGAAGGTGTTGCTCGCGTGCACGGCGGCCGGCGTCGCGTCCTTCTCGGAGAGGAAGACGGACAGCGTGGCGTAGGACGTGGTCTCACGCAGCGACTTGAGCTGCGCCGTGAGCTCCTCGATCGTCAGCTGGACCTGGTCGATACGGTCCTGGATGGCGAGCATCTGGTTGACGGTGGTCGTCTCGTCGAGAAAGCCGATGAGGCGACGCTCGACGGCGCGGAAGTGCCGCAGGCGCGCCTGCAGGTCCACGTACTGCGAGGTGACGTCCTCGCTGGAGGTCGAGACGCTCTGCACCTCTCCCAGCTTGGAGAACCGCTTGAGCGCGGTGTCGAAGAGTTGCTCCGGGACGCGGACGACCAGGGAGGCGTAGGGATCCTCAAGGGTCACCGGCATTCCCTGCGCACCGTCCTTGGACGAGATGACCGGGTCGTCCAGGGGCATCGGTTCGATGGTCGCCGTGACCTGCGGCTGCCCGCCTCCGACGGCGCTCGACATCACGTAGCCGCCCATCGCCGTGGTCATGCTCCTGATGCGGTCGACCGTCGGCAGGAGCGTGCCCCGGGCGATGAGCAGCGAGAGGTCGCCGGTGCGCAGCAGGTAGTGCGCCGAGGGCGACGAGGCGGGTGGGACCGCGGCGGCGATGGTCTGCGCGTCGGCGCCGCCGCCTGAAGTGCTCTTGCCGGCCGTGCCGGCGTCCGACCCCATCACCGGCTCCGTGGCGTTGGGCGCTCCGTAGCTGCCGGCGGTCCTCTCGACCGACGCCTGCGAGGAGTCGAAGCCGCCGGCCCGGTCCCGGGCGACGAGGCCGACCGCGGCGAACAGCGCGATGACGGCGACGAGCGCGAGCGGGACGGCGATCATGATCTTGACCCTGCGAGACATGGCTTCCTCCTCCGTGGGCCGCGCCCCCCGCGGCCGGATGGGTCGTTCTGGCGGTGAGACGCCGGGGGGAGGAGAACGGTTCGCGACGGTCGGCCGCGGGTGGCCGGCCGCCGTCGCCCGGAGGCTAGTCCTGGAGGAGGTCCTCGGGGGGCGCGAAGCCGCGGCGCATCGTGTTCTCGGTGATCACCCGCGGCTCGAGGAACTGGAGCAGGTAGTCCGGCCCGCCGGCCTTGGAGCCGACGCCGCTCATCTTGAAGCCGCCGAACGCCTGGCGTTCGACCAGGGCGCCGGTGATGCCGCGGTTGATGTAGAGGTTGCCGACGCGGAACTCCCGGCGCGCGCGCTCGATCGTCGCCGGGCTGCGGCTGATGAGTCCGCCGGTGAGCGCGTAACGGACGCCGTTGGCGATGGCGAGCGCCTCGTCGAGGTCGACCGCCTTCATGACGGCCACGACGGGGCCGAAGATCTCCTCTTGGGCGATCACGGCGTCCGGCCGCACGTCCACGAAGACGTGCGGCGCGACGAAGAAGCCGCCGCCGGGCCAGCCGCCCTCGGGCGGCTCGGCGGCGGCGGCCAGCGTGGCCTCGCGCCGCCCATCTTCGATGTACGCCTCGATCTGCGCTCGCGCGTCGGCGCTGATCACCGGACCGATGCGGGCGCCGGGATCCTCCGGCGAGCCGACGACGAGGCTCCTGGTGGCCTCGACGAGCCGGCGCACGAACTCGTCGTAGGCCGCCTCGAGCACGATGACGCGCGAGGCGGCCGAGCACTTCTGACCCTGGTAATGGAAGGCGGAGACGATGACCTCGCTCACGGCCACGTCGAGGTCGGCGTCGGTGTCGACGATGATCGCGTTCTTGCCGCCCATCTCGGCGATCACCTTCTTGACCCCGTCGGCCGGGTTCTGCGCCGCCTGGCTGATGATGCGCAGCCCGACATCCATGGATCCGGTGAAGGCGATGAGGTCGACGCCCGGGTGGCGGACGAGGAAGTCGCCGACCTCGCCGCCCGGGCACGGCAGGTAGTTCACGGTCCCGGGCGGGGCTCCCGCCGCCTCGAGAAGGCGCACCATCTGCGCGGCGATGACCGGCGTCGGCCCAGCCGGCTTCACGATGACCGGGTTGCCGGCGACGAGCGCCGCGGCGGTCATCCCCGTGAGGATGGCGAGCGGGAAGTTCCAGGGCGCGATCACGAGCGCCACGCCGCGCGGCTGGTAGAAGTAGACGTTGTGCTCGCCGGGCGCGTGGCCCATGCGCCTGGGCGAGCCCAGGCGCAGCATCTCGCGCCCGTAGTACTCGAGGAAGTCGACCGCCTCGTCGACGTCGCCGTTGGCCTCGCGGCGGGACTTGCCCGCCTCGAGCGTCATGAGCGCCGAGAGCGCCATCGTCTCGGCGCGCATCAGCTCCGCGGCGCGGAAGAGGACGCCGGCGCGCTCGGCCGGCGCGGCGTCTCGCCACGCCGGCAGGGCGGCGCGCGCGGCCGCGACGGCGGCTTCGGCCTCGGCGCGGCCGCCGTAGGCGACCGTGCCGACCACCTCGTCCGGCGCCGCCGGGTTCACCGAGTCGAGCGTGCGCGCCGTCTCGACGTCGCGCCCGCCGATGCGCAGCGGGTAGCGGGCGCCGAAGCGCCCGCGGATCTCGGCCAGCGCCGCGACGTAGGCCTCGCGGTTCTCGCGGCGCGAGAAGTCCGCGTGCGGCTGGTTGCGGAACGGGCCAGGCTTCTCGGGGTCCGTCGGCGCGATCTCCGGTAGCCGCCGGGGCTCCGCGCCGAAGTCGGCGGAGGTCGCGGGCGGGCGCACGAGTTCGTCCACCGCGGTCCCCTCCACGAACGTCCGCCGCAGGAACGAGTCGTTGGCGGTGTTCTCGAGCAGCCGGCGCACCAGGTACGCCATCCCGGGGATGAGCTCCCCCACGGGCGCGTACTCCCGCAGCCGCAGGCCCATGCCGCGGATCGCCGCCTTGATGGGGTCGCCCATGCCGTGCAGCATCTGGACCTCGAACGCGTTCTGCGCCAGCCCGAGCTCGCGCGCGGTCTCGATCGCGACCGCCAGGGAGCGCGCGTTGTGGCTGGCGAAGGCCGGGCGCACGTGCTCCGGTTCGCTCAGCATCACCCCGGCGAGCTTCTCGTACATGGCGTCGGTGTCGGGCTTGTGCGTGAACACCGGCACCGGCCAGCCCTCCTGCGCCGCGATCACGGTCTCGTAGTCCCAGTACGCGCCCTTGACGAGCCGCAGGTGGAACGGGCGCCCGCGGTCGCGCGCCCAGGCGAGCAGCCGCTCGAGGTCGCGGTCGGCGTCGCGCAGGTAGGCCTGGAGCACGACGCCGGCGTCGTGGAAGCCCCGGAACTCCTCTTCGTCGAGGAGCGACGTGAAGACCTCGAGGGTCAGGTCGCGGAAGCGGAACTGCTCGAGGTCGAGGGTGAGGGCGGCCCCGGTCTCGATGCCCTTGCGGAAGATAGGGCGCAGACGGTCCTTGACCGCGACGACGCTCCCATCGAAGTCGACCGGGTCGAGCTGCGAGTACAGCGAGGTGATCTTGAGGCTGAGGTTGACGCGTGGAAGGGGCCCCCACGCCGCGTCATCGATGGCTGCCACGGCCGGCCAGCGGCCGGCCTCACCGGCCAGCCCGTCCAGAAGGTCGAGGTAGACACGGCGGTACGCCTCGCCCTCCGCCTCGCTGACCGTGGCCTCGCCGAGGACGTCCAGCGTGAAGCCGGTCCCGGCGTCGCGCAGCGCCTTGAGGGCCGGGACGGCGTCGCGAGCATCCCGGCCCACGATGAAGCGCTGCGCGAACCCGTTCATCTGCTGCCGAATGACGGCGCTGGCCAGCGGCGCCACGGGCGAGTGCCGCCCCGTGAGGCCGATGCCCCAGCGCAGCGCCGTGGGGGTGGCGATCCCCTCCCGGGTGAAGTACTCGCGCAGGTGCCGGGCGATCTCGGGTCGGCTGCGCAGCGTGGGGAAGACGTCGACGAAACGCAGCATCTCGACCTTGAGCCGTTCGTCGGCCATCGCCCAGTCCATCATGTCGCCCTGCAACCGGTCGCGCGACAGCCGCGAGGGCTTGTCCTCGCGGGTGGCCGCGAGGATCTGCCGCGCGGTGGCCTGGATGCGGGTCTCGCGCGCGTCCATGGCTGTCATGACTGGACCTCCCACTCAGCGAGCGCGCTTGCCGAAGCGCTCGAAGCTGAGCTTGCTCGCCTGGCGCTGCGTGCGCGGCTTCTTCTTCTCGGCTGGGTGACCGACGGCGATGAGGGCGAGCGCGCGCCACGCGTCGGGCGGCGCGCCGAGGGCCTCGCAGCAGGCACGCTCGTAGCCGGCCACGTCGTCGGGGTCCTCGCGCATCCCGCACCAGACGGCGCCCAGCCCGAGCGCCGCAGCCTCGAGGAGGATGTTCTCCGTCGCGGCGGAGCAGTCCTCGATCCACCAGGGATGGCCCTCTGCGCGGCCCAGCACGGCGATGACGAGCGGCGCCTTGCCCAGCATCCGCGTCCACTGGTGCAGGTCGCTGAGCCGCCGGCGCATCTCCGGGTCGCGCACGAAGACGAAGTGCCACGGGCGGTCGTTGTTGGCGCTCGGGGCCGCGAACGCCGCGTCGATCAGCTTCTGCTCGTCGTCGAGCGACACGTCCTGGGCCGTGAAGCGGCGGATGCTGCGTCGCGCCAGCATGAGGTCGAGTGCGTCCACGGGGCTCCCTCCGGGCATCGAGTGCGGCTGTGCCGATTCTACCGCCCGTTCGCTCCGATCCCGGCCGCGGTGGCGTTAGAATCGGGGCCAACGAGAGGGGACCCATGCCCGCCACCGGCGACGACGTCACCATCACCGAGTTCACCATGGACGACTACCCGGTCGTCCACGTGCTCTGGCAGCGCGGCGACCTGTGGATGCGGCCGTCCGACGGCCCGGAAGCGACGCTGCTCAAGCTCACGCGCGACCCCGGGCTGTTCCTGGTCGCGCGTGGCGGCGACGGGCGGGTGGTCGGCACCGTGATGGGCGGGTGGGATGGGCGCCGGGCCTACGTCTATCACCTCGCCGTGGCGCCCGAGCGGCGCCGCGAGGGCATCGCCGGCGCGCTCATGGACGAGCTCGAGGAGCGCTTCATCGCGCTCGGGGCGGTCAAGGCGAAGCTGCAGATCCTCGTCGAGAACGAGACCTCCAGGGCCTTCTTCGCGCGCCGAGGCTATCTGCTCGAGACCGACTGCGAGCCGTGGGGCAAGGAGCTCGTCGAGGGCGGCGCACCGCCGACGAGGTGATGAGCCCGGGCGCCCCCGTGCGGGGCGCGAGGAGCTGCCTCAGCCGCGCGGCTGCTGCTGGGTGATGCAGTGCACGTTGCCGCCGCCGAGCACGATCTCGCGGCCGGCGACGGTCACGACCTCGCGCTCGGGAAACACGCCTGCAATGATCTCGCGAGCCACCTCGTCGTTGGGGTCGTCGAACGCCGGCAGGATGATGCCGCCGTTGACGATGAGGAAGTTGAGGTAGGACGCGGCGGTCTTGTCGCCGGGCCGCCGCGGGATCGAGCCCTCGGCGCTGTCGACGCCCCACGCCTCTTCCTCCGTGATCTCCATGATCGCCGGCATCGGCACGGTGTGGACCTCGAACGTGCGGCCCCTGGCGTCGGTGGCTGCCCGGAGGCGCCGCAGGTTGTCCTGCAGCAGCTCGTAGCGCCAGTCGGTGACGTCGTCGGTGACCGCGGCCAGCACGACGCCCGGCCGCGCGAAGCAGGCGACGTCGTCGACGTGGCCGTTGGTCTCCTCGGGGTCGATGCCCTTGGCCAGCCAGATGACCTTCTCGACGCCCAGATAGTCGCGGAGACTCTGCTCGATCTCTTCGCGGCTGAGGTCCGGATTGCGGCCGGGGCTGAGCAGGCACTCCTCGGTGGTGATGACGGTGCCTTCGCCGTCCACGTGGAACGAACCGCCCTCCATGACGAGGGGGGCCTTGTAGCGATCCACGCCCTCCAGCTGGGCCAGCTTCCGGGGCACCAGCTGGTCCTTCTCCCAGGGGAAGTAGAGCCCGTCGTACAGCCCGCCCCAGGCGTTGAAGTCCCAGTCGACGAGGCGGACGTCGCCTTCGTCGTTGACGACGAAGGTCGGTCCGCAGTCCCGCATCCAGGCGTCGTTGCTCGAGAGCTCGACGACGCGCACCGCGCCGGGAAGCAGGTTCACGGCGTTCTCGTACTGGTCGTGGTTCACGCCGACGGTGACCGGCTCGAACCGGGAGATGGCCGTCGCGACCTCGACCCAGGCGCGCTGGGCGGGCTTGCCGCCGAGCCGCCAGTTGTCCGGCCGCTGCGGCCAGAGCATCCAGAGCTGTTCGTGGGGCTCGAACTCGCCGGGCATGCGGAACCCGTCGGCTTGGGGCGTGCTGTCGATGAGCCTGGTCATGATGATCTCCTCGCGGCCCGGCGGGCCGTCACTCGGCGGCGGCTCGCCGCCTGGCCGTGTTGATGTCGATCACGTCGGCGCCCGGTCGGCGCTCCGCTTCTTCTTCGCGGAGGCTTTGGAGGCGGCGCGAGGCTTCGCCGGCGCCGCCCCGGTCTTGCCCGCAGAGCGGGCGCCCGGCTTCTTCGCTGCGCGCCCCTTGGCAGGCGCGTCCGGCACGATGTGCGTGCCCGCCGCGCCGGCCATCGCCGGGCCGACCTCGGTGAGCGAGGCGATGACCGATTCGCCGCCGGCGTCGACGAATCTCAGGCAGGCCTCGACCTTGGGTCCCATGGAGCCGGCCTTGAAGTGGCCCTCGGCGGCGTAGGCGCGCATCTCGCTGGCCGTCACCCGGCTGAGCGCCTCCTGTTCGGGGGTGCCGTAGTGGACGTAGGCCTGGGGCACGTCGGTGAGGATGAGCAGGGCGTCGGCGCCGAGCTCCCTGGCGAGCAGCGCCGCGGCGAGGTCCTTGTCGATCACCGCGTCGATGCCACTGAGCGCGCCGCGGCTGCGTACCACCGGCACGCCGCCGCCGCCCGAGCAGACGACGAGGCAGCCCGCTTCGGAGAGGTCGCGCACCGCCTCGAGCTCGACGATCTCCTTCGGCTCGGGGCTGGGCACGACGCGGCGCCAGCCGCGTCCGGCGTCCTCGCGCATCGCCGTGCCCTCCTCGAGCATCATCTTCTTCGCCTCGGCCTCGGAGTAGAAGGGGCCGACCGGCTTGGAGGGGGCGGCGAACGCCTTGTCCCTGGGGTCGACGGCGACCTGGGTGACGATCGTCACCACCGGCACCTCCAGCTTGCGCTTGCGCAGGTGGTTGGCCAGGGTCTGGGCGGCCATGTAGCCGATCTGACCCTGGCTCTCCGCGCCGCAGACGTCCATCGGCATCGGCGCCACCGTCTTGGCCGCCAGGGCGTTCTGGATCAGCAGGTTGCCCACCTGGGGGCCGTTGCCGTGCGTGAGCACGACTCTCCAGCCGTCCTCGACCAGCTGCGCGATCCTGCGCATGGCGCCGTCGATGTTGAACAGCTGCTCCTCGAAGGTGCCGACCTGGCCGGGCTGGAGGATGGCGTTGCCGCCGAGGGCGGCGACGACCGTCTTGCCGTTGGTCTTCCGGATTGCTGCCATCGTGGTCCTTTGTCCTCGAACGTCGCTCGTCGCGCGGGCCGCGCCGCTGTCGCTCAGCTTAGCAGGGCCTTGCCGATGGCCTGCAGGTCCGGGTCTGCGGGCAGCTCGTCGATGCCGATCACGGCGAGCATGAGGGCCTTCTGGAAGTGCATCCGGTTCTGGGCCTGGGGGAAGATCAGCGACATCGGGCCGTCGGCGATCTCGTCGACGACCTCCTCGCCGCGCATCGCCGGCAGGCAGTGCATGAACTTGGTCTCCGGCTTGGCGTGGCTCCACAGCTCGGGGTTGACCTGGAAGGCCTTGAAGGACTCGACGCGGTCCTTGTACTCGTCCTCCTGGCCGGTCCACCACCAGCAGTCGGTGTAGATGAAGTCGGCGCCGGCGATGGCCTCGAGCGGGTCGTTGGTGAGCAGGAACGACCCGCCGCTCTCGGCGGCGAACTGCTGCGAGAGCTCGACGAGCTCGGACGCCATCTCGTAGCCGGCGGCGTTGCCGACGCGCACGTTCAGACCAAGCTTGGTCAGCGTCGTGGACAGCGAGTTGCACGGATGAGCGGCGTCACCGACATAGGCGAACGTGACGCCGGCGAGCGTCCCCGCGCTCTCCAGGATGGTGAGCGCGTCGCTCATGCTCTGGCAGGGGTGCCGGTCGTGGTCCATGCCGTTGATGACCGGCACGGTCGACCACTCTGCGAGCTCGTTCACGGTCTCGTTCTTCTTGCTGCGGATCTCGATGGCGGCGTTGTACTGCGAGAGCGTGCGCGCGGTGTCGGCGATGCTCTCGCGGCCGGGGAGGTGGATCTCTCCGGGGCGCAGGTACAGGGCGTTGCCGCCGAGCTCGGCGAAGCCGTTCTCGAAGCTGACGCGCGTGCGCGTCGAGGCGGCCTCGAAGATCATCGCCAGGTGCTTGCCGGGGAGGAACGGCGTGAGGGGACGCTTCTTCCAGAGAGCCTTGAGGTTCACAGCGAGCTTGAGCAGGTCCTCGAGCTCCTCGCGCGTGTAGTCGAGGTCGGTGAGGAAGTGGCGCCCGCGGTACTTCTTGAGGGCGGGGAGCGTGGTGTCCAACGCGGTACCTCCAGTGGCGAGTCGCTGGGCCGTCAGGGCGAACCCGGTAGTTTGTTTGTCCGGACGGACAAATGTATACTAGCAACCGATGCACAGGCTGGCAAGTGATGGGTACGACGACGCGTGAGGGTCCGATGACGCCCGCAGACGAGAAGCGCAAGAGCCTGGCCCGCGGAGAAGGCCTTCCCGAGCCGCTCCTGCTGGAGGACCCTATGGAGGCGCTGGCCCCGACGGCGCAGCGCATCCTCGCCGCGGCGCAACGGCTCATGGCCGCCGGCGGGTTCGAGGCGCTCAAGCTCTCGGCGATCGCGCAGGAGGCCGGCGAGTCCAAGGCGAGCATCGGCTACCACTTCGGCAACAAGGCCGGCCTCGTCACCGCGCTGGTGGATTCGCTCGCACACGACTCCAATCGCGGCCTCATCGAGGAGACGGCGGCCGCGCCCTCCGGCGAGGCCCGCGTGCGGGCGCTCATCGACGGTGAGACGCGCATCGCCGCCGACGCCGAGAGCTTCCAGGCCTTCTTCGAGATCCTGCCGCACGCGCTTCGCGACCCGACCTGCGCGAACGCGTGGCCGCGCTCTACGACGGCTATCGCGAGACGGTCCTTCGCTGTCTCGACGCCGCCGGCCCGGACGCGGCCGCGGAGCTGCGCCCGTTCGCGATGCTCATGATCGCCATCGTCGACGGCCTCGCCATCCAGCACGGCCTGGATCCGGACGGCGCCGACGTGCGCGCGCGACGGAGCTCTGGGAGCGGCTGGCGCGGCCGTTCCTCACGGCGCCGCGCGAGACACCTCCCGCCTGACCGCGCCTGACTGGGCACGCCGTCCGCGACGGTCGCTCCGCCCCCGCCCGTCCGCGGCGCCTGTGGCCGGGCGCCGCCGCCCTCGGGTATCCTTGGCGGCGTGAACGCCGCCATCATCTGGGACGAGGCCTACGCCGAGCACGACACCGGCGCGCACCCTGAAGGTGCGGACCGGGTCACGTCTTTGGTCGAACATCTCGAGGGCACCGACCTGTGGCCGCGTCTGACCGTCGCGACCTCTCCCGAGCCCGCGACCGAGGAAGACGTACTGCTGGTCCACACGCCGGGCCACCTCGCGATGATCAAGCGCGCCGCTCAGGGCAAGGGCGCCTGGCTGGACCCTGACACGCACGTCTCGCCGCGCAGCTACGAGACGGCGCTTCTCTCGACCGGCGGCGCGCTGCTGGCCACGGACCTGTGGAAGGACGGCCTCGTAGCGTTCGCGCTCATCCGCCCGCCCGGACACCACGCGACCCCGGACAGGGCGATGGGCTTCTGCCTCTTCAACAACATCGCCATCGCCGCGGCGCGGCTCCTGCAGCAGGGGTACGAGCGCGTCGCCATCCTCGACTGGGACGTCCACCACGGCAACGGCACGCAGGCCGCGTTCTACGCCGAGCCCAGGGTGCTCTTCGGCTCGGCGCACCAGTGGCCGCACTACCCCGGCAGCGGCTTCTTCACCGAGTGCGGCGAGGGAGCGGGGGAGGGTTTCACCGTCAACGTGCCGCTCCCGGCGGGCGCCGTGGACGGCGACTACGCCAGCCTGTTCGACGTCGTCTTCGAGCCGGTCGTCCGGCAGTTCGCGCCGCAGGCCATCCTCGTCTCGGCCGGCCAGGACATCCACCGCGACGACCCGCTCGGGGGGATGGCCGTCACGGAGGCCGGGTTCGCGCAGATGAGCCTGCGCTGCCTGCGGCTTGCCGAGGAGCTGTGCGAGGGCCGTCTGGCGTTCGTGCTCGAGGGCGGCTACGACCGCGGGGCCACGGCGCGGGCGGTCGAGGCCGTGCTGCGCGCGGTCATGGACGAGGATGCCCCCGCGGTGGGCGGCGGCAGCGAGCGCGCGGCCGCCGCCATCGCGCGCGCGAGAGAGGTCCAGTCGGCGTACTGGGACCTCTGACGTCGGTCGGGCGCCGCGGACCGCAGGGCCTGAGCGCGCCGGCCGCCCGCGCCTCCGCGCTCAGACCACGATCTGTCTGAGCCCCAGGCGTTCCATCTCGTCGCGCACCTCCTGGTCGACGGCGTCGTCGACGATGACGGTGTCGACCTTGTCGAGGGTGCAGATGGCGACGTCGCCGATGACGCCGAACTTGCTGGCGTCGGCGAGCACGGCGACCTCGCCTCGCGTCTGCCGGATCATCGCCCGCTCCACGCCGGCGAGGCCGATGCTCGGCGTGGTCACGCCCTCCTCCAGGCTGACGCCGTCGGCCCCGAGGATGAAGCGTGAGGCGTGGAACGTGGAGACCGCCTCGGTGGCGAGCGGACCCTCGAGCGTGTTCGAGCGCGCCCGGTAGGAGCCGCCGAGCAGGACCACGTCCAGGGCGCTGTGCTGGGCCGTGGAGAGCGCGCCCACGTTGTGCGTGACGATGCGCGCCTTGAGCTGCGGGTCGACGTGGCTGAGCACCTGGGCGGCGGTGGTGCCGGAGCTGAGGAACACGGTCTCGCCGGGCATGATCGTCTGCGCGGCGGCCTTGGCGATGCGGCGCTTCTCCTCGGAGTGGGCGCGGACGTTGGTCGCGTACAGCGGCTCTTCGACCATGCGGCGCTTGAGGATCGCTCCTCCGTGCATGCGCGAGAGGAGGCCGGCCTGCTCGAGCTGCTCGAGGTCGCGGCGGATGGTCATCTCGGAGACGCCGAGCGTCTCGCTGAGCACGGAGACGCGCACGGCGCGCCGTTCCTCGAGCAGCTCCACGATGCGCGCCCGGCGTTCGGCGGGGATCATCTCGTGGACTTCCGGTGATACGTCTTGCGACATCGCTGACCCCTCGTGCTCGCTGCTCATTGTGCTACAAGTCCGCACACAGTCGCACACATCATAGGCGTCGAGCCGGGGCGGGTTCAAGCAGTGGGACCGTGCCGGGCGCGGGCGGAGACGGCTCGGCGACGCTCGATGATCCTGCCCGCAACGCGAGACGGCCGCCCCGGCAGGGGCGGCCGTCTCGCGTTCTTCTCCGCGGCTACCGCGGGGGCGCCTCGGTCAGGCGCCCCCGGGAGCAGCCGCTCCACGCCGGGATCAGGCGAGCAGAGCCTTGGCGCGGGCGTAGACGTTGTCGGCGGTGAAGCCGAACTCCTCGAAGATGGTCCCGGCAGGGGCCGACGCGCCGAAGCGGTCGATGCCGATGACCTGGCCACCGTCGCCGACCCAGCGGTCCCAGCCGAAGGTGACGCCGGCCTCGACCGCGAGCCTGCTGCTGCAGGCGCGAGGCAGAACGGACTCGCGGTAGTCGGCGTTCTGCTTCGCGAAGAGCTGCATCGACGCCATGTTGACCACCCGCGAGCGGACGCCCTCGGCCACGAGGCGCTCGTGCGCCTCGATCGCGAGGGCGACCTCGCTGCCGCTGGCGATGATGATCACGTCCGGAGCGCCGCCCTCGGACAGCATCGCCGAGCACGTAGGCGCCGCGGGCGATGCCGCTCGCCGGCGCGTACTTCTCGCGGTCGATCGTCGGCAGGTTCTGGCGCGTCAGCATGAGGCCGACGGGCGCGTCATCGGTCTGCAGAGCGATCTTCCAGGCCTCGACCGTCTCGTTGGCGTCGGCGGGGCGCAGGTCGATGAAGCCCGGCGTCGCGCGCAGCATGGCGAGGTGCTCGATGGGCTGGTGCGTGGGTCCGTCCTCGCCCACGCCGACGCTGTCGTGCGTGAGCACGTACGTGACCGGCTGCTTCATGAGGGCGGAGAGCCGCATGGCCGGACGCATGTAGTCGACGAAGACGAAGAACGTGGCCACGTAGGGGCGGATGCCGCCGTGCGTGGACAGCCCGTTGGCCATGCCGGCCATGGCGAGCTCGCGCACGCCCCAGCGCACGTTGCGGCCGCCCGGCGTCGCCGCCTGCTGGTCGGGGGCGTCCTTGATCAGCGTGTTGTTCGACGGCGCGAGGTCGGCGGAGCCGCCCATGAGCGTCGGGATGTGCGGCGCCACGGCGTTGATGACCTTGCCGGAGGCGGCGCGGGTCGCGATCTTGTCCTCGGTCGTGAACACGGGCAGATCGGCGTCCCAGCCCTCGGGCAGGTTGCGCGACCAGGCGTCGTCCCAGGACTGGGCGCGGGCGGCGTCGGCCGCGCGCCACGCCGCGAACGTCTTCTCCCACGCGGCGTGAGCTTCGGCGGCCTTCGCGGCGGCCTCGACGTAGAACGCGCGCACGTCGTCGGCCACGTAGAACTCGGCGTCGAGCGGCCACTCGCAGGCCTCTTTGGTCAGCTTGACCTCGTCGACGCCCAGGGGCGCGCCGTGGGCGGCGGCCTTGTCCTGCTTGTTGGGCGAGCCGCAGCCGATGTGGGTGCGCACGGCGATCAGCGAGGGCTTGCCGGTCTCGGCCTTGGCCGCGGTGATGGCCGCGTCGATCGCGTCGACGTCGTTGCCCTCGGCCACGCGCTGGACGTGCCAGCCGTAGGCCTCGAAGCGCTTGCCCACGTCCTCGGTGAAGGCGAGGTCGGTGGAGCCGTCGATGGTGATGTGGTTGTCGTCGTAGAGGAGGATCAGCTTGCCCAGCTTCTGGTGGCCGGCGAAGGAGGCGGCTTCGCTGCTGATGCCCTCCATCATGCAGCCGTCGCCCGCCAGGGCGTAGGTGTAGTGGTCGACCACGTCGTCGCCGAAGGTGGAGGCCAGGAAGCGCTCGGCGACGGCCATGCCGACGGCGTTGGCGACGCCCTGGCCGAGCGGGCCGGTCGTCGTCTCGACGCCCGGCGTGTGCCCGAACTCGGGGTGACCCGGCGTGCGGCTGCCCCACTGGCGGAACGCCTTGAGGTCGTCGATGCTCAGGTCGTAGCCGGTCAGGTGCAGCATGGAGTAGAGCAGCATGCTCGCGTGGCCGGCGGAGAGCACGAAGCGGTCGCGGTTCGGCCACGCGGGGTCGGCGGGGTCGTACCTGAGGTGACGCGTGAAGAGGGTGTACGCGATGGCCGCGGCGCCCATGGGCATGCCGGGATGGCCGGAGTTGGCCTTCTGGACGCCGTCGACGGCCAGGAAGCGGATGGTCTCGACGCAGCGGTCCTGGAGGGGTGCGCTCGCCACTGGGCTCACCTGGATCCTTTCGTTCGGGAGTGAAAGCCCGTCAGCCTCCGCCCTCCCCCGTCACGGGCGGGAGGGCGGAGGCTGCGGACGGGCGTCATGCGCGCGTTGGTCGGCTCAGAAGTACGCCTCGACGAAGGCCATGAAGCGCTCGCACTCCTCGGGCGTGCCGGGAGTGATGCGGAAGTAGCCTTCCTTGCCGTTGATCGGCTTGATGGTCTTGATGATGACCTGCTGCATGTCGTTGGCCGCCTGCACGATCTCGGCGCTGGTCTTGCCGGTCACGGAAGCGTCGACGAGCATGTAGTTGCCGTGCGCCTCATACGGCTTGAGGCCCTTGGCGCTGAGCGCGTCGGCGAACTTCTTCATCCAGTCGTTGTTGTAGACGACCTTCTCCCTGACCTCACCTGTGTCGAGGATCGCCTCGACGCCGGCGATGGCGAGGAGGCTGAGGTTCCACGGCAGGTACACGAGGTTGAAGGCGTCGACGACCGTCGGATGAGCGACGATGTAGCCGAGGCGAAGGCCGGCCAGGCCGAACGCCTTGGAGAAGGTGTGCGAGAGGAACACGTTCGGGTACTGCTTGACGAAGTCGACCTTGGCCTCGACGTCCGGATGGTAGTCGAGGTAGGCCTCGTCGATGCACATCGGGATGCCGAGCTGCGCGAAGCGGTGCAGGTCGGCGTCGTCGATGAAGATGCCCGTCGGGTTGTTCGGGTTGATGATGAGGATGAGCTTGGTCTTCTCGTTGACGGCCGCGAGCATGCCCTCGACGTCGTACTGGAGGTCCTCACGCAGGGGGACCTGCACGGTCTTGGCGTTGCAGAGGCCGGCGCGCGAGGGGAACATCTCGAAGGTCGGGTTGGAGCAGAGGAACTCGTCGCCCGGCTGCAGGAAGATGCGCATCATGGCGTCGATGGTCTCGGACGAGCCGTTGGCGAGGGCGATGTTCTCCGCCGCCACGCCGTGGAGCTTGCCGAGCTTCTCGCGCAGCCGGTAGGCGCGGTCCGGATACCGGTTGCCCTTCTTCGCCATGTCGGTGATCGCGGCGACCACCGCGTCCGACGGCGGGATGGGGTTCTCGTTGAGCATCATGCGGCCCAACTCGGGATGTGCCCATGCCTTGTCGAGGATGCCCGTGTTGTACTCGGGGGCGGTCCACACGTAGGGATTGATCTTGTCCTTGATGTCCGTCATTCCCACTGTCCTTTCGTCGTCAGGTGAGCGTCTGGGTGCGGCGCGTCAGGCCTTGCAGTTGCCCTTGAGGCAGCTGTCGGCGAACGCGACCATCTCGTTGGTGGCCTTGGAGAAGGCCTCGTGCGTCTTCACCAGGGCGGGATGCGTGTTGTACTCCTCGCGCGTGTAGCCGTCCTCGTCGTAGGCACGGGCGAAGTACGGGATCTTGAGCAGCTTCTCCATCACGTCCGCCGGCGGGTCGACGTCGATCTGGTTCGGCTTGAACGTGATGTCCTCGGGATGCGGGAAGTTGATGACCTCGTCGATGAGGCTCGGCGGGCAGGTGACGACGCAGCCGGCGCCGGCCTTCTCCGAGAGGTGCCAGATCTGCTGCTTGCCGTCGATCGTGGGGCCGAGGCGCAGCGAGCAGGAGAGCATCTTGCTCTGGTAGTTGCGCTCCTTGAGCGTGCGGTAGGCCTTCTTGAAGATCGCGAGCTCGGCGAGAGCGGACGTCGCCCTCGGTGACCTCCACGCCGACCTCCGCGCCGGCCTCGCGCAGGCCGCCGAGGTCGCCGTAGCGGGCTTCCATGTGGGTGATGACCGAGCGCCACTTGCTGAGGTCGACGCCGTTGGCCTTGGCCTTCTCGAGGCCGCGCATCACGGACTTCGCGCAGTCGAGCAGCTGGGAGAGCACGAAGGTGAGCGTGTTGTTGGTGGCGATGCCGCGCGAGGTGAGCTCCTCGATGATCTCGTAGCCCTGCGCCGTGCCCGGCACCTTGACCATCACGTTGGGGTTGACGGCGTGGATCTCGAGCGCCTGGGCGAGCATGGCCTCGCCGTCGAAGGCGCTGCGCGGGTCGACCTGGCCGGAGAGGAAGCCCTCCTTGTAGCCCGACGCCTCGAAGAGCGGGAGGAACATGTCGGAGCCCTGCCGGACGACTTCCTTGTAGAGGACCCAGAAGAGGCTCTCGGTATCGAGGCCCTGGTTGTCGGCGAGGACCTTCTGCGCGACCTTCTCCCAGCGCGCCGGGTCGTCCTTGAAGGCGGCCAGCGACAGCGGCGGGTTGGTGGTGACGCCGCGGAAGAGCTGGCTCATCGGGTCGCCCGTGTTGTACATGCGCGCGAACTGGGCCTTGAGAGAGGCTTGGTCGGCGTCGTCGGCCTTGGCCAGCATCTTCTCGCACCAGTTGCCGAAGATCACCGGCGACGAGTCCCACCAGATCTCCATGCCGGGACTGATCGCTACCAGGTCTTCAAAGAGATTGGGGTCTTTCATTGCTCCTCCTCGAGGATCGCTTCCACTGGTGAAAAAGTGAACAAGGACTCACTCAACTGCACAGATTCTCTCCATCAGTGCGCATCGTAGTGCACTCGCACCCGGCTGTCTAGCGCTCACGCGGGTTCGCGCCCGCTCGGGCCTGTCGGGAGCGTGGAGAGGGGGCGCGGAGCGCCGTTTCCTCGCGCAGGCGCGATCGGGAAGCGGCCGCACAGAAAAGGACGGGGCGGGCCTTGCGGCCCGCCCCGTCCGGGAGCGCTTGCTCGCTGTGGCGCGACTCAGATGACGTTGAGGTCGGCCTCGATCTCGGCGAGCTCTTCGGCGGTACCCTGGACCTTCGGGCCCTTGAACCACTTGCGGGCCGAGACGGCGTACCAGAGGCCGGCGCCGCCGACCACGACGAGCACGGCGACCGGCGCGTAGTTGAAGGCAGTCCACGAGAAGTCGCTTGCCCCACGGCACCGCGGTGTTGTACTGCGGGAGCATGAGCACGATGACGATGAAGACGACCCAGATGATCGCGAGCCAGTTGATGATCGGGCCCCAGGTCTTGCTGAGCACCCACGGCCCCGGCTTGAACGAGCTTGGATTGATGCGACGCAGGAACACCGGGGTCAGATACGAGATGTAGAGGCCGATGACGGCGATCGACGTGACGGCCGCGTAGGCGGCGATGTTGTACAGATAGGGCAGCGCCAGGATGAACGCACCGATGGCGCCGAACCAGGCGGTGCGCACGGGGACGTGCGCGCCCTTGCTGACGTGGTGCCAGAAGTCCGAGAAGGGCACCGCGCCGTCGCGCGAGAACGCGTAGACCATGCGCGAGTTGGCCGTGATCGACGACATGCCGCAGAAGAACTGCGCCACGATGACGATGAGGATGAGCATGAGGCCGATGGTGTGGCCGGTGGCGTACTCGAAGATCGTCGCCCACGGCACGAGGTCGACGGCGATGCTGTCGTAGCCCGTGTACTCGACGCCGTTGATGGTGACCGGGAAGGTGGTCGGGATCGCGATGCTGACGGCGAGCAGCAGGATGAAGCCGGCGATCATCGAGATCCAGATGGAGTTGACGATGCCCTTGGGGGCGGAGATGCGCGCCTGGATGGTCTCTTCGGAGACGTGCGCCGAGGCGTCGTAGCCGGTGAAGGTGTACTGCGCGTTGAGCAGACCGAGGAGTATCACGTACATCGGGGCCGCGAAACCGGCCAGACCCGAGAACGCGTTCCAGCCCTCAGAGCCGAACAGGAAGCTGGCGGACTGGTGCGTGCCGGACTCGGGCGCCCAGAACAGCAGCACGAAGATGATCGCCACGCCGATGAGGTGCCAGTACACCGACACATCGTTGAGGAGGGCGACGAGGCGCACGCTGAACGTGTTCAGCAGGCCCTGGATGCCGAGCACGACCGCCAGGATGAGGATGGTGGCGTAGGGCTCCAGCCAGGTCGCGCTGCCGGTCAGGATCGACATGAACGCGGAGATGGAGAACGCGCAGCCGAAGCTGATGCCGGCGGTGACGGCCACCTGACCCAGCAGGTTGAACCAGCCGGTGAACCAGGACCAGATGGGAGCGCTGTCGCCGGGCGCCAGCTTGGCCGCCCAGTAGTACAGGCCGCCGGCCGTCGGGAAGGAGGAGCAGATCTCGGCCAACGACATGCCGGCGAAGATGACCAGGGTGCCCACGAACAGCCAGCCCCAGAGCATGACGGGCGGGCCGCCGTGCAGGAGGCCGTAGCCGTACAGCGTGAGGCAGCCCGAGAGGATGGAGATGATGGTGAAGGAGACCGCGAAGTTCGAGAACTTGCTCATGGAGCGGTCGAGCTCCTGAGCGTAGCCCATCGAGTGCAGGTCTTTGGTGTCCTGGTCGAGCACTTCCTTGACCGGCGGAGACGCGGACATGTCTTCTGGCACGGTGAACCCCCTTGTTCGCCCAACTGGCCTACGCTCGCGCGTATTGACCGCCATTCAGTACCAAGCGAGCGTCAGTGTCAAGGGAGTGGGAGAACATGTGCGGAGTGGTGTGCGCTTCTGTGAGAACGAGGGCGGCGGGCCTGACCGGCCCGCCGCCCTCGTCAGGCGTGCGTCTGTGTGATTCGGTTCAGGTCCGGTCAGTAGTCCGCTTCGCTGGCCTTGGTCTTGCCCCAGAACGTCTTGTAGATCAGGGCGGTGTAGACCAGGACGACGGGTACGAAGATCACCGCGAGGATGAGCATGACCGTCAGCGTGAGGTTCTCCGACGCGGCGCGCTCGACGGTGAGGCTCGTCGCCGGCGGCGTACCCCGCGCGGGCACCATGTCGGGGAAGTTGCCCACGGCGGCGATGCCGGCGAGCCCGATGATGATGATCGCCGAGCCGATGAAGGACCTGAGCTCGCCTCGCTCCTTCGTCATCTGCCAGATCGTGTAGAGCACGCCCACGAGGAAGACGGCCAGGAACAGCCAGCCCACCGGGCTGCCGAACACGTTGTCCGACGCGCGCGAGACCGTGAGGATGGTCGCGAGCGACGTCGCGACGGCCAGCACGGCGCAGATCCAGAACGTCACCTTGCGGTAGCGCCAGACACGGTCGTGGAGCTCGCCCTCCGACTTGACCGAGAGCCACGCCGCGCCGTGCTGTACGAGCAGGAAGAGGCCGGTGACGCCGACGAGCAGCGAGTACGGGTTGAGCAGCTCGAGGAAGGTCCCGATGTAGTTGCCCTGCGCGTCCATGGGGACGCCGCGGATGACGTTGCCCAGGGCGACGCCGACCAGCAGCGCCGGCACCAGGCTGCCGAGGAAGAAGGCGCCGTCCCAGACCGAGCTCCAGCTCGAGTCGCGGTGCCGGAACTCGAGCGACACGGCGCGCAGGATGAGGCCGAAGAGCACCAGCATGATCGCCAGGTAGAAGCCGCTGAAGGTCATCGCGTACACCATCGGGAAGGCGGCGAAGATGGCGCCGGCGCCGGTGAGGAGCCAGACCTCGTTGCCGTCCCACACCGGGCCGATGGCGGCGCGGATGACGCTCTTGTCTGCCTCCGTCTTGCCGAGGAAGGGGTAGAGCACGCCGGCTCCCAGGTCGAAGCCGTCGAGGATCACGTAGACGGTGAGCAGCAGGGCGACGAGCCAGAACCAGATGTTGGCCAGGGTCATCTCGTCACCTCCCCGCACCGGCGGGAGCGGGCGCCATGCCCTTCTCCGCATGGAGCATCTCCGCGGCGTCTTCGGGGCCCTTCTTGATGATGCCGAGGAAGATGCGGATCCAGGCGATGAACAGCACCAGGTAGATCAGGCCGAAGAGGCCAAGCGTGGTCCAGATCTCACCCGCGGACACCAGGGGGGAGACGCCGTCGGTCGTGCGCATCAGCCCCTGGACGACCCACGGCTGCCGGCCCACCTCGGCCGCCATCCAGCCCAGGTTGATGGCGAGCAGCGACAGGGGGATGCAGGCGATGAGCAGCCACTGCATCCACTTCGCGTTCTCGAGACGCTTGAGGATGTGCAGGACGATGGCGAGCCCGAACACCAGGATGAAGAGCATGCCGAGGGCGATCATGAGGTGGTAGCTCTGGAAGGTGAGCTGCGCGGGGGGCCTGTCGGCCGCCGCGACGCTGTTGAGGCCGACCACCTCGTGCTCGGGGTCGAGACCCAGCATGAGGCTCAGCCCGCTGGGGATGCTGACGCCCGTGGTCGTGCCGTCGCCATTGACCCAGCCGAAGAGATAGAGGGGCGCGTTCTTCTGCGTCTCGCCGATGTTCTCGAAGGCGGCCATCTTGACCGGCTGGTACTCGGCGACGACCAGCGCGCTCCAGTGGCCAAGGAGCGGCATCGCGAGAGACACGAGGAGGCCCACGGAGGCGGCCCCGATCATGAACGTGCGCGCGAAGTGCGTGTGGCGCTTCTTGAGCATGTAGTACGCGCAGACGCCTGCGACCACGAAGCAGCCCGCGATGATGGTCGCGGCGATGGTGTGGAAGTACCTCGGCGCCGTCGACGGGTTGAGCGCCGCCGCCCAGAAGCTCGTGAGGACGGCCTTGCCGCCTTCGATCTTGTAGCCGGCGGGCGTCTGCATCCAGGAGTTGGCGATCAGGATCCACAGCGCCGAGAGGAGCGAGCCGATCCACACCAGCCAGGCGGAGACGTAGTAGAAGCGCTTGGAGACCTTCTTGCGGCCGAAGAGCAGGATGCCGAGGAAGGTCGACTCGAGGAAGAAGGCGATGAGCCCCTCGGCGGCGAGCGGCGCCCCGAAGATGTTGCCGACGAAGCGCGAGTAGTTGGCCCAGTTGGTGCCGAAGGCGAACTCCATCGTGATCCCCGTGGCGACGCCGATGGCGAAGGTCGCCGTGAACAGCTTGATCCAGAAGTTGGAGGCGGCCCTGTCGGCCGGGATGCCGCTCTTGTAGTAGCGGCGCTCGGCGAAGACCACCATCATCCCCACACCGATGCTGATGGGGACGAAGATGAAGTGATAGCCGATGGTGAACGCGAATTGAAGACGGGCGAGCAGTACGGCGTCCATGCCTGTCCGCCACCTCCTTTGGCCTGCGGGTGAGTCGGCGCGGCTCCCACCCCGGGTTCCGCGACGGCAGTACGTGACCATTTTCACTATCGCGGCGGTGCTTTGTCAACGCCGATTTGTGCCGGTGGGCACAATCTGGTCGGGCTTGGGCGAGGTTCTCCCTGTGTGAGAAGTATTAAGCGGAGGTTAAGGACCCTGTTCAGGCTTGGAGCGCCGTGCTACTATGCTCGCGGGCCGGCACCAGAACGCCGGCCGTTGTGCTGTCTAGGAGGCTGATCAGCTTGTCTGAAGAACAGCTTGAATGTCAGGAATGCTCGGCACAGTGTGAGAAGGTCGTCTACCCGGCCGCCTGCCTCGCCATGAACTGCCGCTTTCTGTACGCGTTCAAGGAAGACGGCAACACGTTCTTCGGGTGTATCGAGAAGGTGTTCCCGCACGAGATCGACCTGAAGATGTTCCAGGAGATCGAGCGCGGCAAGGGTGGCTTCGGCGTCGTCAAGGTCGCGCGCCAGCCGCTGCCGCAGTGCTCCATCGCCGTGCAGAGCTGCTACGCCACCGGCGAAGGCCCGCTCTGCCGCAACATGTACTTCCGGCGCCGCGACCGGCGTGAGGTGCAGACCGTAGAAGACTAGTCGGCGTAGCCGAACGAGCGTCGGGTGCAGCGCAGCGACACCCGACACTGGCCCGGTCAAGATATGGATTTGGAGGCGAAACCGCGGCAGGGCCGCGGTTTCGCCGTCTCAGGGGCTGGTATACTGAGAGAGCAGCAGCCGCCAAGGCTGCCCAGTTGGGGGCGAACAGGTCTCGACATGGGCTGTACCGAGGTGGGAGCAGCAGGCCGAGGTCCGGTGGCCTCGTTAAACTGCCGGAACACACTACTTGCCGAGAATAACTCTCTCGCACTCGCCGCCTAAGTAATTAGGTGACGCATCGCACCCGGCTCGCCCGCGGCCGGGACTCGCGGTGTCATTCAGTGGGCTGGGGTGCGGTCGCGCTGCTCCGAGCGAGCGCACCCGAGACTGATCGGAGCTGGCGACCGGCACCCGGCCGACGCGGGGGCCGCAAGCGAGATGAATGCGCCGGCTAAGCCTGTAGAGACTCCGCCAAGGCGTCCGTGGACGCGGGTTCGATTCCCGCCGCCTCCACCAACTCACCTATACTGCGGGCGTGGAACGGCCCGCCGACATCCTCGCCTCACCGGCCGGCGCCGCCCCGGCGCCCACGGGGCGCCCGCACCTGCTCGATCCTCTTCCGCTCAGCGTCATCCTGGCGCTCATCTTCACGGCGGCTGGGCTCGTCGAGCTGCTCACTCGCGGCCCGGTGCCCGCGGGGTACCACGAGGACGGTCCGACACTCATCCTCCTGACGGTGGCGAGCGGGCTCACGCTCGCCGTCCTGTGGATCTCGCCGCTGGCGAGTCTCGTGGCGGCCGTCGCGCTCCTGTGCACCCAGGCGCTTGCCGGGTACGAGTTCACGGCCGCCGCCGTCGGGGTCGTGCTCGTCGCCTCCTTCGCGACGGTGGCCTTCGATCACTGGAAGCTCGCGATCGTCGCCGGCTTCGTCGTGACCGGCGGCGTGATCGTGGTCCTTCTCTCGGTGCCGAGCGTCACGTGGCAGGCCGCCGTCGCGACCTGGGCGTCCCTCTCAGCCGTGTGGGTCGTCGGCGTCGTCATCCACATCTATCGGGGGAGCATCGAGCGGGCCGAGCGCCGGGCCGCGCTCTTCGCGGCCGACCGCGAGGCGCGCGCCCGCGAGGCCGTGACCGAGGAGCGCGCGCGCCTCGCTCGCGAGCTGCACGACAGCGTCGGCCACGCACTCAACGTCGTCGTCCTGCACGCGGGCGCCGCGCAGCGCATCATCGACAAGAAGCCGGAACTGGCGCGTGAAGCACTGGGCTCCATCGAGACGGCCGGCCGTCAGGCGCTGGGCGACATCGAGCGCATGCTCGGCATCCTGCGGGCGCCCGACGAGGAGGTCAGCCGGGACGTGACGCCCGGCATGAGCCAGCTGGAGACGCTCTGCGGCCAGGTCCGCGAGGCCGGGCTGCCGGTGGACCTCACGGTCGAGGGCGAGCCTCGGCCGCTGCCCGCGAGTCTCGACCTCACCGCCTATCGGATCGTCCAGGAGGCGCTCACGAACACGCTCAAGCACGCGGGCAAGGCCCGGGCGACCGTCCGCGTGCGGTACGAGGAACAGGCGCTCGCCATCGAGGTGCTCGACGACGGCCGCGGGGTCACGCCGGCGACTGCCGGCGGCGGCCGCGGCCTCATGGGCATGCGCGAGCGAGTGGCCACGTTCAGGGGAGAACTCGAGGCGGGACCGCGCCCCGACGGCGGCTTCGGCGTCCGCGCGCGGCTGCCGTTGGCCGACGAGGACGCCAAGGTGAAGGCAACGCAGTCACAGGTTGCTGTGGAAACGGAGGAGACATGACCGTCAAGCTCGTGCTTGCCGACGACGAACAGCTGGTACGCTCGGGCCTGCGCCTGATCCTCGAGTCGGAGGACGACATCGAGGTCGTGGGGGAGGCCGGCGACGGCGCCGAGGCGGTGGCGCTCACCCGGCGTCTCGACCCGGACGTGGTGCTCATGGACGTGCAGATGCCGGTGATGAACGGTATCGAGGCCACGCGCGAGATCGTCGCGCTGGGTCGCGAGGAAAGCTCCCGCGTCGTCATCCTCACCACCTTCGACCTGGACGAGTACGTCTACGAGGCGCTCAAGGCAGGGGCGAGCGGCTTTCTGCTCAAGCGCACTCCCGCCGAGGACCTCGTCGCCGGCGTCCGCGTCGTGGCCGACGGCGAGGCGCTGCTGGCTCCTTCCGTCACGCAGCGCCTCATCGAGAACTTCCGCAGCCGCCCGGACACGACGGCGGCGCGCGACGCGAGCGAGCTGGACGACCTGACCGACCGCGAGCGCGAAGTCCTCGTGCTGGTGGCGCGCGGCATGACCAACGGCGACATCGCCGCGCACCTCTTCCTGAGCGAGGGCACCGTCAAGACGCACGTGAAGCGCATCTTCTCCAAGCTCGGCCTCCACGACCGCGCCCAGGCCGTGATCCTCGCCTACGAGGTCGGGCTCGTGCGGCCGGGCGAGGAGTCCTCCGAGTGATCTGACGCCGGCCGCGTACCCCCGTGGGGGTATGCCGGCCGGCCCAGGAATCCCACCGCCGGTCCGGGGCGGTTCCCGCCCAGGGGTGACGACCGCGTGCGTATCTCCCGCTAGGCTTGCTCTGCAAGCTGCGGAAGCCTACGGGAGGTCACCCCTTTGAACGACTCGGCGCTCACTCGGTTCTTCGGCGTCGTCGCGCGTCCGCAGACGTGGCTCGGCATCCTCTTCCAGTGGCTGGCGTTCCCGCTGGGTCTGTTCTACTTCGTGTTCCTCACCACAGGCCTGTCGCTCGGCATCGGGCTGGTGGTGGTCTGGATCGGCATCCCCATCCTGCTGGTGGTCGCCGGCGCGTGGTGGCTGTTCGGCGCCTTCGAGCGGCTGCAGGCGCACTACCTGCTCGGTGCGGATGTCCCTCCGGCGCCCCGGGAGTGGGAGAAGGTCGAGGGCGTCTGGGGAAAGCTCAAGGCGCACTTCGGCGGCGCGGCGACGTGGAAGGACCTGCTCTACCTGCTCGCCAAGCTCGCCTTCGGCACGGTGTCGACCGTCCTGCTGGTGACGACCATGTCCATGGTCTTCTGGTTCTTCGCCATCCCGGTGTTCGCGATCTTCGACGTGCCGCTCGTCAACGGCACCTGGGTGCCGCCGCTGTGGTTCGGCATCTTCTCGGTGCCGCTCGGGATCCTCGTGTTCTTCGTGTCGCTGCACGTGCTCAACGGATGGAGCTGGGTGTGTGCGCGGTGGGCGGAGGTCATGTTCCGCGGCCCGCTGCCTCCCGCGGCGCTCGCTCCTCCGGCCGGCGCACCTGCGGCCGGGCCTCCGGTGGCGGCCGTCCCGCCACCGCCACCACCTCCGTCCGCCGCCCTGCCGCCGCAGCCGCCCGTGCCCACCGCTCCGCCGGCGCCGGCCGTGGCGCCGCCGGCTCCGGCGCCGGCCGTGAGCCCCGGCTCTTCGGCGCCCGGCGAGACTCCGTCCGCAGACGAGACGACGAGCTGACCATGCCGGCTCGCAGAGGAGACATGATGAGAGACGACAGATTCCTGAGGATCCTGCGGCCGTCGCTGGCGCTCGCCGTCCTGGCCGCCGTCCTGGTGTTGCTGGGCATCGCCGTCGCGGGCCCCGCACATGCTGGGACGAAATCGCCCGAGCCGGCCGCGACGACGACCGCCGGCCCGGTCGCGCCCGCCGCGACGCCACCCGGCGCCCTCGTGCTCGAGCAGGGCTCCGAGGTGCAGTTCGGCAGCGACGTCTTCGTGCCGGCGGGCGCCACGATGCCGTCGGTGGTCGTGTTCGGCGGGGACATCACCATCGAGGGGGCGGTGACGGACGCCGTCGTCGCCTTCGGCGGTGACGTGACGATCAACGGCACCGTCGGCGCCTCGACGGTGGCCTTCGGTGGAAACGTCACCCTCGGCCCCGACGCCGTCGTGGGCAGCACGCTGCCGTCCTCGGACCCGGCTCTCGTCCTGTTCGGCGGAGAGCTGACGCGTGCTCCGGGCGCCCAGGTCAACGGCCAGATCCAGACCTTCGCAGGGCTCGACTGGGGCGCCGCGGCGGGCTGGCTCGCGAGGGGCCTCCTGCTCAATCCGATGGGGGGTCTGAGCTTCTGGGGCTGGGCCGTCCAGACGGCGTTCTTCCTGGTGCTCGCCCTCGTGGTCGCGGCGCTCATGCCGCATCAGCTTCGCGGGCTCCAGCGGCATCTCGGCGGCAAGCCGTGGGCGTCGCTTGGGTGGGGCGCGCTGATCGTCTTCCTCGTCGCGCCGGCGATCCTGGTCGTGCTGGTGATCAGCCTGATCGGCCTGCTGCTCGTCGTGCCCTACGGACTGTTCGTCCTGCTGGCGTACTTCTTCGTCACGACGGGCGTGGGCGCGTTCGTCGCGCAGAAGGTGATCGCCGGGTTCGGCGGCAGGGACAACCTCATGCTCGCCGTGACCATCGGCGTGGTGGGGACGACCGTCATGTCACGCATCCCTGTGGCCGGGCCCGTACTCGTGACCATCATGATGGTCTTCGGCGCCGGCGCCGGCGCCCTCGGCGTGGCCGAGTGGCGACGCCGCAAGCGCGAGGAGGCCGCGGCCCTCGCGGCAGCGAGCGCCAACGCCGCGGCCTGGGCCGCGCCGCAGGATCCGAACTTCGCCGCGGCATACCCGCCGCCGGACCCCAACTACGCGGCGCCGTATCCGCCGCCCAGTGGTGCCGCAGCGACGCCGGTCGCGGTCATCAACCCGATCGTGCAGACGTCGCCGGCGCCAACGGCGGCAACAGCGCCGGTCATGCCGGCAGCCGACGTGGCCGCAGCGCCGGTCACGGCGCCGGCGGACGTCGCGCCGCCCGTCGCGCCGCCGGCGCCAGAGGCCCCGGTCGCGCCGGCAGCCGCCACGGAGGCGCCGGCCGGCGCCGCGCCCGAGCCCGACGCCGGCAGTGCGCCGACGGGCGAAGACCACGGCCGGCAGGACGACGACGCGGGACCGACGCCGGAGTGACCCGGCGGAGAACGCCGCGGCGAGGTTCCGTCCGGCGCCTCCACGTGGGATAAGAAGGAACAAGCGACGTGGTGGGCCGCGCCGGAAGGCGCGGCCCACCACACGCCGCCACAGGCGGCGGCGGACACCAAGGGGGAGACGTGACCGAGAACGTCGACACGACGATCGACCAGGCCGCCGGCACGGCGCCGGCGACCTGTGAGGCGGGGACGACGGTCGACCTGCCGGACGCCGTCGTCCAGGCGCGCGGCATCGAGCGGGACTACGGGCAGGGCGACGCGCTGGTGCGCGCGCTGGCCGTCGTGGACATCGACCTCCAGCGCGGAGCCTACACAGCGATCATGGGGCCGTCGGGCTCGGGCAAGTCGACGCTGATGCACATCCTCGCCGGCCTCGACAGGCCGACCGCCGGCAACGTGTGGATCGACGGCCAGGAGATCACCACGCTCAAGGACCGGGCGCTCACCCAGCTTCGCCGCGACAAGATCGGCTTCATCTTCCAGACGTTCAACCTGCTGCCGACACTGAACGCCGCGGAGAACATCGCCCTTCCACTGACCATCGCCGGACGGAAGGGCGACGGCGCCTGGGTCGACGAACTGGTCAAGACCGTCGGGCTCGGCGACCGGCTCACGCACAAGCCCGCCGAGCTCAGCGGCGGCCAGCAACAGCGTGTGGCCGTCGCCCGGGCTCTCGCCTCCAGGCCGGCGGTCCTCTTCGCCGACGAGCCCACGGGCAACCTCGACTCTCGCACCGGGGAGGAGGTACTGCGGCTCCTCCGTCACTCGCGTGACGAGCTCGGCCAGACCATCGTCATGGTCACGCACGATGCGCACGCGGCCACGTACGCCGACCGCATCGTCTTCCTCAAGGACGGCGCCATAGCGCACGACTGCGGGCGGCTCGGCCGCGACGACATCTACGACGTGATCAAGTCCCTCGAGGAAGCTTGATGGTCCGCATCGCCTGGCGCAGCCTCACGTCCCACAAGCTCAGGACCTTCCTGACCACGCTCGCCATCCTGCTCGGGGTGGCGATGATCAGCGGCACCTACGTCCTCACCGACCAGATCGACCGAGGCTTCAAGCAGGTCTTCACCGACGCCTACAAGGGCACCGACGTCACGGTCACGCGCAAGGCCAAGTTCTCCGGGCAGCTGACCGGCGCGACGGAGGGCCTGCCGCAGTCCATGGTCGCACAGGTACAAGGCGTCGACGGCGTGGCGGACGTCTTCGGCTACGTGTCCGGCATGGGCGCCGTCGCCGTGGACGGCAAGGTCGTCGAGACCGGCGGCTCACCCACGCTCCTCTTCTCGTACTCGCCCAACGACATCGCGCCGCCGCAGTACATCGAGGGGCACCCGCCGGAGAAGTCGGGCGAGGTCGCCGTCATCGAGAAGCTCGCCCAGGACAAGAAGCTCGCGCCGGGATCGCCGATCACGGTGATCACCGGTGACGGCGCGCACGAGGCCACGGTGTCGGGCGTGTTCAAGTTCGCGGCCCAGTCGTCGCTCGGCGGGTCACTGCTGCTGCACACGACGCTCCCCGACGCGCAGAACTGGTTCGGCATGGAGGGCCGCGTCTCGGAGATCGACGCCAAGGCGGATGCCGGCGTCTCGGCAGACACGCTGGCGAAGAACGTGCGCGCCGAGCTGCCCGCGTACGCGGACGTCAAGACGGGCGCCCAGGCTGCGGCCGATCAGACGAAGGCGCTCAGCGACGCCATCGGCGCTTTCTTGCGCCCGGTCCTGCTCAGCTTCGGCGGCATCGCCGTGCTGGTCGGAGCCTTCATCATCTTCAACGCGTTCTCGATGACGGTCGCCCAGCGCCGGCGGGAATTCGCGATGCTGCGCGCCCTCGGTGCGTCTCGCGCCCAGGTACTCTGGAGCATCACCGGGGAGGCGCTCGTCATGGGGTTGTTCGCCTCACTGCTCGGGCTCTTCGCAGGGCTTGGCGTGGCGGCCGGCATCAACCAGGTCTTCCAGGCGGCCGGCGTCGACATCCCGCGCAGTGGCCTGATCCTGCAGCCACGCACGATCGTCATCGCCCTGGCCGTTGGCCTCGTCGTGACGCTGCTTTCGGCGCTGCTGCCGGCGCAGCGCGCCACACGCGTGCCGCCGATGGCGGCTCTGCAGGAGGGCGCGCAGCTGCCGCCGTCACGCTTCGCCCGCTTCATGCCGGCGCTGGCCGTGGCGGTCGCGATCCTCGGCGGCCTGCTCATCGCCGGCGGGATGTACGGTCCGGGCGGCACGATGATCAGGCTGAGCACCATCGCCTTCGGCGCCGTGCTCGTGTTCGTGGCAGTGGCCATCGCCAGCCGCTACTTCGTGGGGCCGCTTGCGGCGGCGTTGGGTTGGCCCTTGCAGAAGCTGGCGCCCGTGAGCGGCCGGCTCGCGCGCGACAACAGCCGCCGCAATCCGAGCCGGACGGCTCTCACTGCGGCGGCTCTCATGATCGGCCTGGCCGTAGTCGTCTTCGTGGCCGTGCTTGCGCAGGGCCTCAAGAGCTCGTTCATCGACAGCTACGACCGCGTCGTGCGCGCCGACTACGTGATCGCCAGCAAGAACTTCATGACCATCCCGTCCGACACCGCGGCCAAAGTGCAGGCCGTCTCGGGTGTGGAGACGGCCGTTTCGCTGGACGCGCAGCAGGTGCAGGCCAAGAACGGGTCGCTGCCGGTGGTCTGGGGCGTCGACCCCAACGCCATCGAGCGCGTCTGGAGCTTCGACTGGGTCAGCGGAAGCGACGACGTCCTGACCAGGCTGGGCACGGACGGAGCCATCATCGAGGAACAGACGGCGGCGTCGCTCGGGGTCAAGCAAGGCGGGACGATCGATGTCACGACGGTCGAAGGCAAGCAGGCGACCCTCAAGGTGCTCGGCATCTACCGCGACCCCATGATGCTCAACGGGATCACGGTGAGCAGTTCCGGCTACGCTGCGCTGTTCCCGACGCCGCAGACGTTCATGGTCGTCGCCAAGGCGCAGCCCGGCGCCGACATCGGCGCGACCACGGCGGCGATCGAGACGGCGCTCGCGTCCACGCCCACGGCTGAGGTGAAGACCGCCGAGGAGTACAAGAAGGGCACCGTGGACCTGGTGAACCAGCTGCTCATGCTCATCTACGGTCTTCTCGCGCTGAGCGTGATCATCTCGCTGTTCGGCATCGTCAACACGCTGGTGCTGGCCGTGTACGAGCGCACGCGCGAGATCGGCCTGGTTCGCGCCATCGGCATGTCGCGTCGGCAGGTGCGCGCGACGGTGCGCTACGAGAGCGTGATCACCTCGATCATCGGAGCGATCATGGGCATCGTCGTGGGCGTCCTGTTCGCCTGGGTCGTCACTACCAGGTTCGCCGGTCAGGGGATCACCTTCTCGGTGCCCGGCGTGCAGCTCGTCGTGTTCGTGCTCCTCGCGGTCGTCGTCGGCGTGATCGCGGCCATCCTGCCGGCGCGGCGGGCGGCGAGGATCGACATCCTGGAGGCGATCCACTACGAGTGACCGCGGAGGCGGCGCGGCGGGCGGGAGCGCCTGCCGCGCCGCCGGCTCGGGTGCCGAAGTGATGCATCTTCTGTCGCCGGCGCTGCATATGGACTCAAGTCCATGCAGCCTCCGTGAGTCTCTCGAACGACGACGCCGCACGTTTTTGCGCTGCAGGCTCGCCTCACGTAGGATACCGCGGCACGCACGAGCCAGTCTGAGGGAGCCGCTGTGATCACGTACGTCGTCATCGGGGTGTTCGTCGCCGTCATGGTCGGCGTCGGGATCGCGAGCCGCAAGAACACGGGCAGCGTCAACGAGTTCTTTCTGGGAGGGCGGGATGTGGGCCCGTGGCTGTCGGCCTTCGCCTACGGGACCACCTACTTCAGCGCCGTGCTCTTCGTCGGCTACGCGGGCAAGATCGGCTTCGGCTTCGGCCTGAGCTCCCTGTGGATCGCCGTCGGCAACGCGCTGGTCGGCAGCCTGCTGGCCTGGGTGGTGCTCGCGAAGCCGACGCGCCTGATGACCGCGCGGCTGGGGGTGATGACGGTGCCCTCGTTCTTCAAGGAGCGCTTCGGGTCCAACGGCCTCAAGATCGCCGCGGCGCTCGTCATCTTCATCTTCCTCGTGCCGTACTCCGCCTCCGTCTACACGGGGCTCGCCTATCTCTTCGAAGAGGTGCTCGGGCTCGACTTCACTCTGGCGCTGTGGGGGATGGCGATCCTGACCGCCGTGTACCTCGTGCTGGGCGGCTACATCGCCGTCGCGCGCAACGACCTCATCCAGGGCGTCGTCATGGTGGTCGGCGTGATCCTCATGGTGGGCTACATCCTGCGCGCGCCCGAGGTCGGCGGGCTGTCCGCCGGCATCGACAAGCTGAGGGCGGCCGCGCCCGAAGCCACCGCCGTCTGGCCGGCCTGGAACCTCTCGCCGTTCTCCTGGACGGCGTTCCTCTCGTCGCCGGCCGTCGTCCTCGCATCGCTGGTCATCCTGACCAGCCTCGGCGTCTGGGGCCTTCCGCAGATGCTTCAGAAGTTCTACGCGATCCGCGACGTCAAGGTCGTGCGGCCGGCGATCTGGATCTCCACCGCCTTCGCCGCGCTCATGGGCGTCGGCGCCTACCTGACCGGCGCGCTCAGCCGCCTGTTCCCGGGCATTCCCGAGCTGGCAGCAGCGAAGCAGTTCGACCAGATCATGCCGACGGTGCTCACCGAGGCGCTGCCCGAGGCGCTCGTCGCCGTCGTCCTGCTGCTGGTGCTCTCGGCGAGCATGAGCACCCTGGCCGGCCTGGTGATGATCAGCGGCTCGGCGATCACCGTCGACCTCGTGCAGGGCGAGTTCAAGCGGGATCTCGGCGAGAAGTCGGCGGTGCTGCTGCTCCGCAGCCTCATCATCGTCTTCGTCCTCCTGAGCGTGGTCCTGGCGCAGCAGCAGTGGCAGCTCATCGTGAACCTGATGGCGCTGTCGTGGGGCGTCGTCGCCGGCTGCTTCCTCGGGCCCTTCGTCTGGGGCCTCTTCTGGCGCCGCGTCTCGGCCGCCGCCGTGTGGGTCAACATCGGCTTCGCGCTCGTGTTCATGGGCGGGCTCGGCTACTACTATGCCGCCGACAAGGCCACCGCCGGCTACGTGCCGGTCCTCGCCGCGCTGACGATGCTCGCCTCGCTCGTCATCACGCCCCTGGTCAGCCTTCTCTCGCCGGCGCCGCCCGCGGCGTGCGTCGACAAGGCGTTCGGTCTCCGCGGTCAGACGGTGGACACGCCGTCCGACGGGACCGCCTCCGGGACGGCGGCGGCCGCGGAGGGCCAGCCGTCCTGAGCCTGGTGCCGGCGGGCGTCCGCGCGCCTTGACGGCGGCGCGGACGGGCCACGCTCGGGTATCATCTGCTGGCGTCGAACCGATCCAGGAGGCAGTCCGTGCAGTTGCTCGACGACCAACACTGGCACTCTCTCCCAGAAGCGGAGGTCACCGACCTCCTCGAGACGGACCAGGAAGAAGGCCTCGATCGCTTCGCGGTGGAGCACCGCCGCGCCCAGTTCGGCCTCAACGAGCTCACGCCGCCCAAGGGCCCCGGGCCCCTGCGGCGGTTCGCGATGCAGTTCACCGACCCGCTGGTCATCATCCTCATGGTGTCGGCGGTGGTCACCATCTTCCTGGACGAGTGGGTCGACGCCATCGTCATCTTCGGCGTCGTGCTTCTCAACGCGATCGTCGGCTATCTGCAGGAGGCCAAGGCCGTCGCCGCCATCGATGCGCTCAGTCGGGCCATGACTGCGGAGGCGACGGTGATCCGGGCCGGGGAGCAGCTGCGTCTCCCGGCCACCGAGATCGTCCCCGGCGACCTGGTGTTCATCCAGGCCGGCGACAAGGTCCCGGCCGACCTGCGCCTCTTCCGCACCCGCGACCTGCGGGTGGACGAGTCGGCGCTCACCGGCGAGTCGGTGCCGGTCGAGAAGGACGACGCTGTGGTGCCGCGCGAAGCGGTGCTCGCCGACCGGGCGGACATGGCGTACGCCTCCACGCTGGTCACCTACGGAACGGGCGCCGGCCTCGTGGTCACCACCGGCGACCGCACCGAGGTCGGCAGGATCAGCCAGCTCATCCAGTCGGCCCACGACCTCAAGACGCCGCTGACGCGCAAGATCGACCAGTTCTCGAAGGTGCTCTTGTTCGTCATCGTCGCGCTCGCCGCGCTCACCTTCGTGGTGGGCCTCGTGCGTGGAGAGGATCTCGTCGAGATGTTCCGGGCGTCGATCGCCCTCGCCGTTGCGGCGATCCCCGAAGGGTTGCCTGCCGCCGTCACCGTGACCCTCGCGATCGGCGTCAACCGCATGGCCAAGCGGCGGGCCATCATCCGCAAGCTGCCCGCCGTGGAGACGCTCGGCAGCACCATGGTCATCTGCACCGACAAGACCGGCACGCTCACGCAGAACGAGATGACGGTGCAGCGCCTGGTCGCCGGCGGGCAGGAGTCCAGGGTGTCCGGCGTGGGGTACGGGCCCGAGGGTGAGATCGCGCCGGCGCCGTCCGCGGCCGCGCGCGAGATGCTGCTGGCGGGCCTGCTGTGCAACGACACCGCCTTGAACGAGATCGATGGGCGCTACGAGGTGGCCGGCGACCCGACCGAGGCGGCCCTGCTCACGAGCGCCGTCAAGGCCGGCTTCTCCGCCGCTCGCGAAGCGACGGCGCTACCACGCCTGGACGCGATCCCCTTCGAGAGCGCGTACCAGTACATGGCGTCGCTCCACGACGCCGGCGAGGGGCGCCGCGTCGTGTACCTCAAGGGCGCCGTGGAGAAGGTACTGGCGCGCTGTTCCACCGCGACGGACGCGGCCGGCGCGCCGGCCGCCCTGGATGCCCCCTCGGTCCACGCCCACGTGGACGAGCTGGCCATGGAGGGCTTGCGCGTCCTCGCCTTCGCGCGGGGCGCACCGGACCAGGGCACGGACCAGATCGGCCACGACGACGTGGCCGGCGGCCTCACCTTCCTCGGGCTGCAGGCGATGATGGACCCGCCGCGGCCGGAGGCGATCACCGCCGTCGCGGCCTGTCATCACGCGGGGGTGTCGGTGAAGATGATCACCGGCGACCACGCCGCGACGGCGGCGGCGATCGCCCGCCAGATCGGCATCGTCGGCGCCGGCGACGGCGCGATCACCGGCGTCGAGATGGCGGCGCTGCACGACGCCGAGTTCATCGAGGTCGCCGACCGGACCAACGTGTTCGCCCGCGTGACCCCCGAACAGAAGCTGCGTCTGGTCGAGGCGCTGCAGTCCAAGGGCCAGGTCATCGCCATGACCGGCGACGGCGTCAACGACGCGCCGGCGCTGAAGCAGGCGGACATCGGCGTGGCCATGGGCATCACGGGCACGGACGTGGCCAAGGACGCCGCCGACATGGTGCTCACCGACGACGACTTCGCCTCCATCGAAGCCGCCGTCGAGGAGGGGCGCGGCGTCTTCGACAACCTGGTCAAGTTCATCACCTTCGCCCTGCCGACCAACGTCGGCCAAGGGCTCGTGATCCTCACCGGCATCATGCTCGGCACCGCGCTGCCCATCGAGCCGCTGCAGATCCTGTGGATCAACATGATCACCGCGGTGCTGCTCGGCCTGGGCCTGGCCTTCGAGCCCAAGGAGCCGGGCATCATGGACAGGCCGCCGCGCGCGCCCGGCTCGCCCATCGTCTCGCGCGGCTCGATGGTGCGCATCGTCGTGGCCGGCCTGATCCTGCTGGTCTCGGCGTTCGCCATCTTCGAGTGGGCGCTGGCCACCGACCTGGGCGAGGAGGCCGCGCGCACGGCCGCCGTCAACGTCTTCATGTCGGTGCAGATCTTCTACCTGTTCGCGTGCCGCTCGCTGCGCCGTTCGCTGTTCACGTACAGCCCCTTCGGCAACCGGATCATCCTCCTCGGCGTCGCGGTCGTGGCCGTGCTGCAGGTGCTCTTCACGTACACCGGGTTCATGCAGGCGGCGTTCGACACGGTCGCCATCTCCGGAGCGGAGTGGCTGGTGATCCTCGCGATCGGCGTGGGCGCCATGGTCGTCATGGACCTGGTGGGCGTCATCCTGAGGCGCCTGCACATCGACTGAGCGCGAGGTGACCACTCCGTCGTTCGAGCAGGGCCCCATCCGCCCGCCCAGCGAGGCACACAGCCTGCTGGTGCGCGTGATCCGCAACTGCACCTGGAACCGCTGCACGTTCTGCCCCGTGTACAAGGGCGCGAAGTCGTCGCTGCGCTCCGTGGAGGAGGTGCTCGCCGATGTGGATGCCATGGCCGCCGCCGCCGAGGTACTGCGCAGCCACGGCATCGCGGCCGTCCACCAGGGGCTGGTGCCCGCCGAGGCGTATCAGGTGTCGCTCTTCCTGGGCGGCGGCGGACGGACGGTGTTTCTCCAGGACGCCGATCCTTGTGCGGTCAAGCCGGAGAAGCTCGCCGCGGTCGTCCGCCGGGTCCGCGAGCGCTTCCCGGCGGTCGACAGGGTGACGACCTACGGCCGCGCCAGCACGCTGGCGCGGCGCACGCCGGAGGACCTCGCGCTGCTCGTGGGCGCGGGCCTCACGCGGGTGCATCTCGGCCTCGAGTCGGGCGCCGACGAGGTACTCATGGCCATCGACAAGGGCTGCACGGGCGGCGATCTGATCGAGGCGGGGGAGAGGGTGGTCCGCGCCGGCCTCGAGCTCTGCTTCTACCTGATGCCGGGGCTGGGCGGGCGCGCGACGGCCGCCGCGCACGTCGCGGGCTCCGCCCGCGTGATCCGCGCGGTGGCCGCGGCCGCGCCCGCGCAGCGTCCGCTCGTGGTGCGCCTGCGCACGGCGGCGGTCGTCCCGGGCACCCCGCTCGCGGAGCGCGAGGCCGCGGGCGAGTTCGTGCTGCCCGACGACGTCGAGGTCGCGCAGGAGCTGCGCGACCTCCTGGAACAGATCGGAGACGCCCGCCTCGAGCTGCGCTCCGACCACGTGCTCAACCTGCTGCCGGAGCTGGAGGGCTCGCTGCCGCGGGACCGGGAACGGCTCGTGGCGCTGCTCGACGACTACCTGGGCTGGCCGCGGGAAGAGCAGGCGCGCTTCGCCGTCGGCGCGCGGCTCGGCATCTACCGCCGCCTGGCCGAACGCGACGACCCCGGCCGGCGCCGGCTGCTCGACGAGAAGTTCGCCGGGTATCGCGCCCCCGGCGCCGACGAACTGCTGCGCGCGGCGACGGCGCTGCGGGCGCGCTTCATCTGACGCCTCCGGGCCCAGGCGTCATCGCCGGCGCCCACCGACGTCGTCGCCGTCTCCGCCGTCCGGCTCCCTCAGGCGCCGCCGCCCGCTCCGTCAGGCGTCGGCAGCATCGCCCAGGTCGCCGGTGAGATACCGCTGCACCGTGGGCCCGACGGCGGCCACCAGCTCGTCGACCGAGGCCGAGGCGAGGGGCTGGACGCAGGCGACGTAGCGCATCATGGCCATGCCGATGAACTGCGAGCCGATGAGCGTGGCCCGGAGCTGCGCGTCGTCCGTCTGGAGGGCCTGGGTGATCGGCCCGAATACCCGGCGCTCGAGGTGCTCGCGCACCAGATCCATCGCGGTGTCGTTCGTCATCGCCGAGCGCAGCGTCGCGATCAACGGGGTGCGCGTCTCCGCCGGCTCCCACGCGGAAAGGAACGCGCGCACGAGTGCGGGCCCCATCTCGTCGGGGGCCTGGACCCGTACCCGGGCGAGGATCTCGGCCGGTTCCACCGGGATCTGGAGCGCAGCACTGAAGAGCCGCTCCTTGGGGCCGAAGAAGTGGATGACGAGCGCCGGGTCGACGCTCGCCTGGGCGGCGATGCCGCGGATGGTCGCGCGGTCGTAGCCGTGCTCGGCGAACGCCGACCGTGCCGCCTCGAGGATCTCGTCACGGGTCGTGCAGTCGCCGGGGCGGCGTCCGGCCTTGCGGCCGCCCCGCGCCGCCGCGGCCGCGGCCTTGTCAGGAGCCTTCGCGCTCATGCGGAGCCTGTCGGCGCATCGGCCTCTGCCGCGGCGGCTCGCCCCGCGGACTCCGCGCGTTCGGCGCGCGTCATCTCGTCGTGGCCCTCGTGCTCGCCGAGTCGCCGCCCGGTCAGCAGCGCCGGGCCGATCGCCAGCAGCGCTGCCAGAGCGGCAGCATAGTAAGGCCAGGTGAAGGACTCGGCGAGGTCGTGCCTGTAGATGGCCGCCACCCTCTCGTTGACCTTGTCGTAGGTCGCCGCTTCGGGCGTTCCGGCGGCAGGAGGCGCCGTGCCTTTCACCATCATCGGATCGGTGGTCAGGTGCGAGCTGCCGCTGTTCTGCGCGGCCAGCCTCGCGTTGCGGATCACGGCGCCGCTGTATGCCTGCTTCTGGGCGGGGCTCAGCTGCGGGTTGGCGGCGATGGCCACGACTGACCGCTTCGTCGCCTGCTGCGCGTTCTGCGCGATGGTGTGCGAGAAGATCGCCACCAGCAGGGCGACGCCGATGGTGAAGCCCACCTGGCGCATGGTGTTGAGCGAGCCCGAGCCGACACCGCGTACCTGCGGCGGTAACGACGCCATGGACGCCGCGGACAGGGTCGGCATGGCGAGGCCCATACCGACGCCGATGAACAGCGCCCGCCAGACCACATCCCACAGGGTGGCCTCTCCGCTCAGCTGAGCCAGCAGGACCAGGCCGAAGGCGAAGCACCCCGCGCCCGCGGCGGCGGGGAGGCGAGGCCCGATGCGGTCGTTGAGGCGCCCCGAGTTGGGTGCGATCAGCAGGGCGACCAGCGGGATCACCGACATGCCCACGGCGGCGTGCAGCGGCGTGTAGCCGAGGACCACCTGCAGGAAGATGACGATGAGGAGGAACGTGCCGCCCATGCTCATGCCCAGCAGCATGATGGCGCTGTTGGCGGCCGTGAACGAGCGGATGCGCAGCAGCGTGACGGGGAACATCGGCGACGGCGTGCTCACCTCACGCCACATGAACAGCGGGAACGAGATGATGGCGCCGGCGAACAGCCCGAGGATGACCGGTGAGGTCCAGCCCCAGTCGCCGCCCTGCACCAGGGCGAGCGTCAGCATGAAGAGGCCGGCGCCCGAGATGAGCATGCCCGGGATGTCCAGGCTGCCTTCCTGGCCGGCGCTCTTGCCGTCCCGGGGAATGACCACGCTGCAGGCGACCAGCGCGAGGACGCCGACCGGGACGTTGACGAAGAAGATCCAGGACCAGTGACCGTACTCGAGCAGCACGCCGCCGAGGACCGGGCCTACCGCGGCCGCGGCGGTCCCCAACGCGGCCCAGATGCCGACCGCGGCGCCCTGCTGGCGGCGGGGGAAGGCGCCCAGAACGATCGCCAGTGAGACGGTGAGCAGCGCCGCGCCGCCGACGCCCTGGCCGGCACGGAACGCGACCAGCCATCTGATGTCGGGCGCGATACCGCACAGGAACGAGAACGCGGTGAACGTGACGAGGCCGAACAGGAACACCCGCTTGCGGCCGAACTTGTCGCCGATGCGGCCCATGGTGAGGAAGAACACGGCCAGCGTCAGGCTGTAGGCGTTCAGGACCCAGGAGATGCTGGCGAGAGAGGCGCGAAGGTCGGCCTCGATCGACGGGATGGCGATGTTGACGATGGTCACGTCGAGCAGCCCCATGAACATGCCGATCGAGACGGCGACGAGGATCCACCACTTGCGCGGGTGGCCGTCGTCGGGGGAGAGAGAGCCTGGCGTCGGGAAGGCATCGGTCACGGGGATGTCCTTTCGTGGTGTCGCGGAACAGCGTCGTCGCTCGCGCGCGCGAGGCGGACGAAGGTCTCTTCGAAGGTCGCGGGGACGACGGCGACGTCGGCGTGGACCCCCCCGGCGGCCAGCGCCGCGCGCACGCCCTGCTCGTCGCCGCCGGGGACGCGCAGGTCGCGGCCGACGAGGGCCGCCGGCAGGCCCGCATCGGCCAGTGCCGCGAAGGCCTCGTCCCAATGCTCGGCGTGTACGGCGACGGCAGTCCCGTCACCGACGATCCCGCTGAGCGTGCCCTCAGCGACGATGCGTCCACCGGCCATGAGGACCAGCCGGTCGCACTGTCCCGCCTCGTCGAGGCGATGCGTCGTGACGAGCACGCCGGCGCCGTCGGCGGCGGAGCGATGGATGGTGTCCCACAGCGCCGCCCGCGCGCCCAGTCCGACGCCCGACGTGGGCTCGTCGAGGACGAGCAGGTCCGGCGCGTGGGCGAGGGCGGCGGCGAACGCGAGGCGTCGCCGCAGCCCGAGCGGCAGGTCGCGGACGAGCGTGCCGGAGGCGGCTACAAGCTCGGGCTCGAGGGTGGGCGGCGCAGAGCCGAACGCCTGTGACGAGAACGCGAGGTTCTCGGCGACGGTGAGGTCCTGCCAGAGGCCGAGGCCCTGCGGGACGTAGCCCAATCTCCCACGCGTCTCGCGCGAGGGTGGGCGGCCGAACAGCAGGACCCGCCCGGCCGTCGGCCGCAGCAGGCCGAGGAGCAGCCGGATGAGGGTGGTCTTGCCGGCGCCGTTGGCGCCGAGTAGCCCGACCACTTCGCCGGCGCGCACCTCGAGGTCCACGCCGGCGACGGCGGTGAAGGCGCCGAACCGGCGCAGGGCGCCGTCGGCGACGGCGAGCCGCAGGGCATCGGCGTCGGGGCCCCTGCGCGTGCTCGCCGGACGGTACGCGTCCGTTGCGTCACCGGCCCGCAGGACGGCCGCAGCGTCGCGCACGCGGCCGTCCTCCAGAAGCACGACGGTCGCCGCCCGCCTGGCCTCGTCGAGATAGGTCGTGGAGACGACGACCGCGGCCCCGCCGGCGGCCGCCGCGGCGATCAGCCGCCACAGGTCGGCGCGGCTGACCGGGTCGACGCCGGTGGTGGGCTCGTCCAGTACCAGCAGGTCCGGCTCGTGCAGCATCGCGAGCGCGAACGCCAGCTTCTGCCGCATGCCGCCGGAGAGCCGTCCCGCGAGCCGCCCGCCGGTGCCGGAGAGGCCGGTCTCCTCCAGCAGACGTTCGATGCGTGTGTCGCGCTCCCGCCCGCTGATGCCGTAGGCGTCGGCGACGAAGGCCACGTTTTCGTCCACGCTCAGATCTTCGTACACGCCGGAGGCGCCGGCCACGTAGCCGATCCGGCGCCTGTCGGGCCGCCGCACCCTCCCGGCGGCCGGCCGGATCACGCCGGCGAGCGCGCGGAGGAGCGTCGTCTTGCCGGCGCCGTCCGCGCCGACGACGGCGCTCACGGCGCCGCCCGGCGCCTCGAGGCTCACGCCGTCGAGCGCCGTCCGGGCGCCGTAACGCACGGTGAGGTCGTGCACGCCCCAGGCGGAGGTCGTCACGACGCTCACGACAACGCCCCGGCGGGAGTCTGGTCCGCCGGCCCGACCGCCCCCTCGGGGCGGTCCGTGGAGCCCGCATCCTCCGGGCCGCCGGCCGGAGCGAGGTCCCGGCGAAAGCGTAAGGTGGAGACGGTGAACACGACGACCGCCATCACCGCCAGGATCACCAGCGGCAGCCACAGCGCGCCGATGGGTGCACCGCGTACCATCACTCCGCGCGCGACCTTGATGAACCAGGTGAGGGGGAGGAGGTAGCCGATCCAGCGCACCCCCCACGGCATGGAGTACAGGGGGAAGAACAACCCGCTGAGCAGGAACTGCGGGAGCATGGTCATCATCGCCAGCTGGATCGCCTGCCCCTGCGTCTGCGAGACGCTCGAGATGAGGACGCCGGTGCCAAGGGTGACGAAGAGGAACAGGATCGAGCCGAGGGCGAAGGTCGCGACGGATCCCCTGAAGGGAACGTCGAACAGCAGCATGCCGGCCACCACCACGATCACCATGTCCAGCGTCGCGATGAGCAGGTAGGGCGCGATCTTGCCGAGGAACACGTCACGTGGCCGGAACGGCATCACTGCGAGCTGCTCCATGGTGCCGCTCTGGCGCTCGCGCACGACGCCGAGGGCGGTCGCCACCGTGCCCACGAACACGAGGATGATGCCGCAGAGGCCCGGAATCATGATGACGGCCGTGCGCAGGGCCGGGTTGAAGAGCACGTCGACCTGCACGGCCGGCGCGGCGCCGCTTGCGAGCGGGCTCTGCCCGCCGGGACTGGCGCCGTCCTCCACCTGTGTCGCCTGCAGCTCCGCGAGGCTACGCAGCGCGGCCTGCGCGGCGAAGAGTTCGGTGCCGTCGACCAGCACCCTGGCCACGCCGCCCGCGTCCGCCGGCGTGACGACGGCGACGACGGCCTCGCCGCGCCGCAGCAGTCCCTCGGCGCTGGTGCGGTCCCCGTCCGCTTCCGTGGCGACGACGTCGAAGGTCGCGGGAAGCGCCGCCGCCACGGTCTCGGCGCGGGCGCCCACGACGACGGTCGGCACGTCCTTGATGTCGAAGCTCGCCGCGTAGCCGAAGACGACGAGGAAGAGGAACGGCAGCAGGAACAGCATCGCGAGGGTGCGGCGGTCGCGGCGCAGCTCCCGGAACTCCTTGACGGCGATGGCGCGCACAGCGACCTCCAGACGGCCAGGCTCGCACCCGGGCGGAGCGACGAGCGGCAACTATTCAACGCACGTTGAGTTAATCACTCGCTGAACACCCGTGTCAAGAGGCAGGAGCGGGGGCCGCCACCGCTGCGCCGGGCGGCCGACGCTGCGATGGCCGGCCGTTGGGATCACGATGGTCTGCCGATTCAGCCATCTCTGGTAAGTGTGGATGCCGGAAGCAACGCTGATACAAAGCCCCAGCTTCCGAAAGCGACACGTCGCGATGCGGCCGCCGATTCCTGCGCTTGAGCCGGGACCCGCCGAGTGCTACGTTTCCACTTCACCCCTTCGCCGGGCCTGACGCCGGCTGCCGGGGGAACCGCGAGCGGCCTCTCGGCCGCCTGCCTCTCGAGGAGGCGCACTGGAGGACTGCCACCCGATACGTCGTCTGGCGTTGGTCGTCGCGCTCGCGCTGTGCGCGATCGCCGCGGCGGCTGCCCTTGCGGCGGCGCCTGCGGGCGCCCGGCACGGGCGAGCTGCAGCAGGATCGCGCCCAGGCGCGCGAGCTCGCCGCCGACATCGCCGCGCTCGACGCCCGGATCGACGCGGCCGTCACGCGCTATTCGCGCGCGACGCAGGCTCTCGAGGCAGTGCGCGAGGCAGCTCACGGAGAACCGGCGGCTGCAGCGCCTGGCATACCGGGAACTCGGAATCGCTCGCGACGCGCTCGCGACGCGCGCCGTGGCCATGTACAAGCACGAGGACGTCAGCCCTCTGGACGCCGTGTTCGGCGCCGCCGACCTCGGCGATCTGGTCACGCAGCTCGATATGGTGCGGAGTATCGCGCGCTGCGATCGGGACGTCGTGCGCAGCATCGAGAGCACCAAGCGGGAACTGCGTGACCGTGCCGCCAAGCTGGTCGCCGACGAGCGCACTGCCGAGAAGCTCGTCGGGTACCTGCTCGAGCGAGCTGGCGACCATCCGTGGCCGCCTGGATGAGCGCCGCGCCGTGCTCGCGGGCGTCCGTGCGGACATCCGGCGGCTGGCAGCCGCTACCGTCAAGTCGGCCCCGGCGCCTTCGCCGACCGTCGAGCCTCCGGAGCAGGGCGGTGGCTCCGGACCCTGGTGGCCGCTCATCCAGACCGCGGCCGCGAGCAACGGCGTGAGCGCGCGGGGCATGTACCGCCTCATGATGGTCGAGTCAGGCGGCTCCGCCACCATCGTCGGCCCGGGCGGCTACTACGGGCTGTTCCAGTATTCCCCCTCCACGTGGAGCGGCGGCTGGAATCCCTGGCGGTCGGCGAGCATCACCGACGGTTCCGCGCAGATCAAGGCCACCGCGCTCGCGATACGGCAGGGCTTCGGTCACGCGTGGTGGGACCCCTCCTACACCTGGGCCTTCCAAGGTAGCTGACCGGCGCCGAACCGACTGCGCGCGAGGCGCCGCGAGCGCACCGCTCCCCGAGCCCTCGCGGACGACTCCCGGCGCCGCACGTCACCTCGTCGCCTGCGCCGACTGCCTGGACCCTCGACCAGGGCTTGACGTCTCGGCCACGAAGCGTTAGACTTCGTTCGGTTATGCTCGAAAGTGCTCGGTTTCACAAGATGCGAGCACTGGACCAGGACCTCTCCGTGCAGAACGGGGACCGGCCGGGCGCCGTAGGATGCGAACAGTGGAAGCCTCCGGCGCGGGAAGCCAGCAGCGGGCAGTGAAGCGCCCGGCCACCAAGGTCTCTTCGAGCCGCCCGGACGCGCAACCGGGCAGAGGCGGAGCCGCCATCGGGGGCGCGCGTCACGAGCGCTGCTCGGCGTGCCCCGGCGGATGGCCCGTCGCGAGGCGGCCGGCGGCGGCGCGGCGACGCCGACACTTGACACTGAGGCGGGCGCGCCTATGATGTGTTCGACTTTGTTCGGTCTTGCCGGGCCGATGAGGCGCTTCGTACTGGGGGAACCGCTGTGTCGCCAGAAGTCCCGGACGTCCACGAGATGATCCCTGCGGAGCGCCGCGCCCGTATCGTCGACCTCGTCAAGGAACGGCGAGCGGTCCGGGTATCGGCGCTCAGCGACGACCTGGGCGTCTCGGGGATGACCATCCGCAGAGACCTGGAGCGGCTCGAGGCCGAGGGCGTCCTCGTGCGCACCCACGGCGGCGCGGTCCTCAAGCGGCACATCTCCGAGGAGACGCTCTACGTCGAGCGTGAGAGCGCGAGCGCGGAGGAGAAGCGCCGCATCGCCCAGCACGCCGCCGGCCTCATCGAGCCGGGCGAGACGGTCTTCCTGAGCTCGGGGACCACGGCGGCCCAGGTCATCCGTCACATCGATCCGTCGCTCGAGGCGCGGATCGTCACGCACAACGTGGGCGCCGTGCAGGAGGCCCGCGGGCTGCGGGTCGAAGTCGTCCTCGTCGGCGGGCTGTACCGGCCCCGCTCCAACGCGGTCAGCGGGCCGCTGGCGCTCGAGCACATCAGCCGCTTCCACGCCGGCAAGATGCTGATCGGCGTCGACGGCTTCGACCTCGAAGAGGGACTCACAACGCCGACCATGGGCATGGCGGGCGTGGAACGTGCCATGCTTGCGCAGACACGCGGGGAGGTCGTCGCGCTCGCCGACGCATCCAAGATCGGGGTGGTCGCCGACGTCGTCGTCTGCGGCCTCGACCAGCTCGACACCGTCATGGTCGACGACGGCGTCGACGAGAGCGTGCGCGAGGAGATCGTGCGCCTGGGGTTGCGATGCATCGTCGTGTGAGCGCATCGGGCTTCGCGGGCGGGCGCACCGGCGGAAGTGAGGTCGCGTGGACGTAGCCAGGGCGAACGAGCTCTTCGAGACGGCGGCGAGGTTGGCGGCCGACGCGCAGTCGCTGCGTGACGCACTGCAGGTCGAGTTCCTGAGCGGCCAGCTCGCCGAGGTGGTGGCGACCGACTACGACCTGGGTGACGTCGTCCGTGTGGAGCAGATCTTCGGCGGCTACGTCAATCTGAGCTTCGCTGTCGTCGTGGCGACGCCGGACGGCGAGCGCCGCTTCTTCGTGCGCAAGTACAAGGCGTCGACCAGCGAGCGCGACGTGCGCTTCGAGCACGCTCTCGTCAATCACATCAGCGGCAAGGGCTTCCACATCGCCGCGCGGGTGTACCCGAGCCACAGCGGCGAGACGCTGGTGAAGCGCTCCGAGTCGCTGAACGGCGAGCCCGTCACCCGGCTCTTCGCCGTCTACGAGATGCTCGAGGGCGAGGACAAGTACACCTGGATCAGCAACCGCCTCACCGACAAGGAGTTCGACAGCGGGGCACGGGTGCTCGCCCGGTTCCACGCCCTCGCCCACGACTTCGACTCCGGCGACCTCTCTCGCGAGCAGCCGCCGATCATGCGGATGCTGGGAGAGTTGCCGCGGACGTTCCGGGATTTCGCCGCCGCCTCGCGTGGCACGGCCTTCGACCAGCGCTACATCGATCGGCTGCCGCGCATCCTCGAACTGCTCGACAAGGGCCGCGCGATGGAGGACGACCTGCAGGGGCTGCCCCGCGTCCCCGTGCACTGCGACTACCACCCGGGCAATCTCAAGTGGGTCGACGAGCAGGGCGTCGGGCTCTTCGATTTCGACTGGTCCAAGCTCGACTACCGGCTGTTCGACGTGGCGCAGGGTATCGCCTACTTCTGCAGCTCCTGGGCGGGCCACGACGACGGCGACGTGCGGCTGGACAAGGCGGCTCTCTTCGTGCGGGCCTACCAGGACGAGGCGAAGCGGTTCGAGGTCCCCGGCCCCATGAGCCCCGAGGAGCTCGCGCTGCTGCCGCGCATGGTCGCCAACGCCAACCTGTACATCCTCAACTGGGACCTTGCGGCGTATTACGAGGACCCCGGGGTCAGCGTCGACGAGTATCTGATCTACCTGGATCACCAGCTGCAGTTCATGGAGTACATCGAAGCGCACCAGCACGAGCTCGCACACATCGCAGAGGAGGCATGACCGCATGAGGTTCGTCGAGATGCTCTCAGAGGCCGAGGTCAGGCGTACCCACGAGGCCTCGCTCGAGGTCCTCGAGACGGTGGGCATCCTCGCTCACTACGCCCCCGCGCGCGAGGTCTTCAAGAAGCACGGTTGCACGGTGGACGACGAGACGGGCCTCGTGCGCTTTCCGGCCGCCGTCGTCGAGAGGTACCGGCAGATGGCGCCGCCCAGCTTCACCTTCCGCGGCCGCGACCCGCAGTACGACCGCACGATCCCGGACGACGGCCCCATCGTGGTCACGGGATCGTCGGCGCCGAACGTGGTCGACCCGGTCACCGGCGTCGAGCGCCGGGCGACGTCCACGGACATCGCCAACATCGCCCATCTCATCAACGAGCTGCCAGGGTTCGACGTCTTCAGCATCTCGACCCTGGCCGACGACGCGCCCGAGGGGCAGTTCAGCCTCAGTCGGTTCTACCCGGCGCTCAAGAACTGCCTGAAGCCCGTGCGCAGCAACACGCCCAACATGAGCGACCTGCGTCAGGTCGTCGAGCTCGGCGAGCTCATCGCCGGCGGCAAGGAGGCCTACGCCGCGCGGCCGATCATCAACCACCACTACTGCCCGATGGTCAGCCCGCTCACCATGGACGTCGACTCGACCGAGGCCGTCATGTGGCTGACCGAGCGCGGTCTGCCGGTCTACACGACGGTGGTGCCGAACGCAGGCCTCACCTCGCCGATGACGCTGATGGGCACGCTCGTGGTCGGCAACGCCGAGTTCCTCGCCATCACCGCCTTCCAGCAGATGGTCAAGGAGGGCACGCCCGTCATCTACGCCAGCCTGCCCACGGTGGCCGACATGCGCACCGGCGCCTACGCGCCCGGCGCCATCGAGACCGGCATCCTTCTCGCGGCCCAGGCGCAGCTCGCGCGCTTCTACGGCGTGCCGTCGGGCGGCTACATCGGCCTCACCAATTCGCACGCCAACGACGCCCAGGCGGGCTTCGAGACCGGCATGAACACCGTGCTCGGCGTCTCCGCCGGCGCGACGCTCCTGAACATGGGCGGCCTCTTCAGCTCGCTCATGGCGTTCGACTTCGCCAAGGCGGTCGTCGACAACGAGATCGCGCTGATGGACAAGCGCGCCTACCGCGGCCTCGAGTTCAGCGAGGAGAACCTCGCGCTCGAAGAGATCGCCGCCGTCGGCCCCGGGGGCAGCTACATGGGCCGCAAGCACACCAAGGCGCGCATGAAGACCACGGCCGTCCTGCCCAAGCTGGCCAACCGCGACATGCGCCAGCAGTGGGAAGACGCCGGCCGGCCGGTCATCCACGACCGCGCGCTCGCCGAGGCGCGCCGCATCCTGGCGGAGCCCAACGACGCCGTCTGGGACGCCGCCCTCGACGCGAAGATCAGGGAGCACTTCGCCGGCCTCGTCGCCGGCGACGCGACACCGCTGGAGGCCGACACGAAGAGCTGAGACGAAGTCCCGACGAGTCACGCGGCCGCCGCAGCGCGGCCAAGAAACGTTCAATCGGACCAAGGGGTGCATTCCATGGCGGACGCAGACCACTTCGACAAGCTGAAGCAGTCGATCATCGACCAGGACGAGGACGAAGTCCTCGCCGCCGTCAACGCGGCGCTCGCCGACGGCGTCGGGGCCAAGGCGGTCATCGACCAGGGCCTTCTGCCGGGCCTCAACGTGATCGGCGAGCAGTTCGAGTGCGAGGACATCTTCCTCCCCGAGCTCATGCAGGCCGCCCTCGCCTTCCAGGCGGCGATGGTCGTCCTCGAGCCCAAGATCAAAGAAGAGGGCGCCGAGGGTGAGAAGAAGGGCAAGATCGTCCTCGGCACGGTGAAGGGCGACCTCCACTCGATCGGCAAGAACATCCTCAAGCTGCTGTACGAGACCTCGGGTTTCGAGGTCTGGGACCTCGGCATCGACGTCGACCTGTTCCAGTTCGTCGACAAGGCCAAGGAAGTCGACGCCGACATCATCGCCATGTCGGCGCTGCTGACCACCACGCTGGTCGGCCAGAGGGACGTCATCGAGGCGCTCAGGGACCAGGGCGCGCGCGACAAGTTCAAGGTCATCATCGGCGGCGGCGCGACCACCAAGGAGTGGGCCGACACCATCGGCGCCGACGGCTGGGCCGCGACGGCGTATGAGGCCGTGACCCTGTCCACCAAGCTGGTCTCCTGAGACCGCGCCTGACCCCGACGAGAGCGAGGAGCACGAGATGATCGACCTTATCGAGGTGTTCGACCGCGCCGAGACCGGCCCGCTCACCTCCGAGACCGACTACTACATGAAGCGCTACGTCCCCAAGCTCAGCGAGGTCATCTCGCGGCACAAGGTGAAGTGGGACAAAGAGACCATCATCAACACCGACGACACCCTGACGGACGGGGTGTTCGAGGCGGCCGTCGACCTCATCGCCGAGGCCGGCGCCTACTGCCCCGAGACGAATCGCGTGATGCAGTTCACGCGTGACGAGATCGTGACCGCCTGCAACGAATGCCCCACGGCGACCACCTTCGGCGAGCGTCGCGAGCAGAAGGTCATGCGCGGCCGGCGTCCCGACACCACGGACGACCGCCCGTGGGTGCACATCGGCGGCGGCATCTACACGACCGACGAGCAAGTCTTCGTAGATACGGTCGAGAAGATGGCGTCGTTCAACATCGTCGACTCCGTCAGCGTGCCGTCGATCTTGCACCTCCGCGGCAAGGACTCGCGCGTGCGCTCGCCGCAGGAGATCCTCTCCGCCTGCAAGACGGTGCGCCTGGCGCGCGAGGGCATCCGCCGCTCCGGCCGCGCCGGCCTGCCGATCATCAACGGCATCTCCGCGGCCTCCCAGCCGGCCTCGATGTTCGCGGCCAGCTACCCCGAGTTCGGGCTGCGCCCGAGCGACGGCTTCCTCATCGACTTCCTCTCCGAGATGGTCGTCGGGTACGAGGCGCTGCAGAAGGTCGCCTTCTACAACAGCATCAGCGCCAACATCGGCTCCACCTCGACGCCCCTCTTCGGCGGTTACGCGGGCGGCGCCGAGGGCGTGGCCGTGACGGCGACCGCGTACATGATCATGGGCAATCTGATCTTCCGCGGCAGCTACCACTACAACGCCCCGCTGCACAGCAAGCTGCACCTCTCGTCCACCAAGCCGCTCATCTGGGCGATCGCCATGTCCAACGCCGCGATCGGCCGCAACATGGGCTACCCGATGGTCAACCTGCCGTACCTCGGCGGCGGCTCGGGCACGAAGCAGTACCATTACGAAATGGCCTGCTATATGCTCGCCGTTGTGACGTCTGGTGGAAACGTGTTCTCAGGTCATCCCGCCATGGCGGTCCAGTCGGACTCGCTGGTGCCGGACGACCACAAGTTCCACGCCGAGATCGGCCTCGCCGCCTCGAAGCTCACGCGCGCCCAGGCGGAGCCCATCGCCCAGAAGCTCTTCCCGCTGTTCGGCGACAAGCTCAAGGACCCGGACAAGGGCCTCACGTTCCAGGAGGTCTACGACATGCAGACCAAGCAGATCAAGAACGCCGACTACCAGAAGGCCATGGACGAGGTCCGCTCGGAGCTCGCCGACATGGGTCTCGAGGTCCCCGTTTCGTGACCTGCGACTTCCCAGGTCGTTTCGCCCGCGCCCTCTCCGCCCGTCCACGGGCGGCGGGGGCGCGGGCGCACGCTCGGCGCGCGAGAGGCGCCTCTTCTGCAACGCCGACACCCGCGCGGCCGCAGCGCCGCCCGTAAGGAAAGGCAGGACGAATGGGAGAGCAGGCTCACCTGACGCCCGAAGACATCATCGCCCGGATCGCTGACTGGGAGGGCAAGGACGTCCGCTACGAGGAGCTCGGCGGCGGCATCACCAACCACAACTACATCGTGTGGATCGACGGCGGCCCCGAGAACGGCGGCAAGAAGTACGTGATGCGCGTCCCGGGCATCGGCACCGACATGTTCATCGACCGCGACGTCGAGCGTGAATGCATGATCCAGGCGGACAAGGTCGGCGTCGGTCCGGCCGTCGCCTACCAGATCGACCCCGAAGGCGCTCTGGTCATCGACTTCGTCGAGGGCGAGGTCATGCACCCCGACACCATCTCCGGTCACCCCGACCGTCTCACAGCAGGTCGTCGAGACGGTGAAGGTGTTCCACGAGGGCGCCGTGTTCGGACACAAGATCCACCTGTTCGAGATGCTGCGCAAGTACACCAAGATCGCTCGCGACATCGACGCCCCGATGCCGCCGGAACTCGAGTCGCTCCTGCTCGCCATGGAGGACATCGAGAAGGCGACCGCCCGCAACCCGGTACCCGACGTCGCCTGCCACAACGACCTCCTCAGCGAGAACTTCATCGTCGACGCCGCCGGCAAGATGTGGATCATCGACTGGGAGTACGGCGGCATGACCGACCCCTTCTTCGACCTCGGGGACTTCGTCATGGAGCATCCGTTCACGCGCGAGGAGGAACGGCTCATCGCCGCCACCTACTGCGGCGGCATGGACGAGCGGCTGTTCGGTCGCATGATGCTCTACAAGAGCGTGTCCGGCGTGTGGTGGGGCGTTTGGGCGATGATCCAGCACACGGTCTCGAAGATCGAGTTCGACTACATGGAGTGGGGGATGGAGCGCATGGCGCGCGCACAGAGCGTCGTCGACGATCCCGACTACCAGAATTGGCTCGACGCACAGTGAGCAGGCGACCCGCATACGCGGCGAAAGGGGGTACGGCGTGAGGGTAAGGCTCTTCTTCGCCACGGACGTCCATGGCTCGGAGGTCTGCTGGCGCAAGTTCATCAACTCGGCTAAGCACTACGAGGCCGACGTCCTCATCCTGGGTGGGGACATGACCGGCAAGGCGATCGTCCCGATCGTCCAGACCGGGCCCGAGCAGTGGCGCTATCACATGCTCGACATCACGCACGAGCTGAACGGCGCCGACGACCTCGCCAAGGCCGAGCGCCTCATCAAGGACCACGGCTACTACCCCGTCGCCCTGACTCCCGAAGAGCGGGACGAGTACACGAGCGACGAGGACAAGCTCGAAGAGCTCTTCCACCAGCAGATGCGCAAGACGGTCGAGGACTGGGTCGTGTGGGCGGACGCCAGGCTCGAGGGCAGCGGCATCCAGTGCATCGTCTGTCCGGGCAACGACGACCGCCACGACATCGACGAGATCCTCGCGACGTCCAAGCACCTCCAGGTCGGCGAGGGCAACGTCCTCGACCTGCCGGAGGGGTACCAGCTCGCCTCCAGCGGGTGGACCAACCTCACTCCGTGGGACACCCCGCGTGAGGAGGAGGAGCCCAAGCTCAAGCAGCGCATCATGGACATCGTCAAGCAGGCGACCGTACCGCCCGAGCGACTCGTGCTCGGTCTGCACGCGCCGCCGTACGACACGCAGCTCGACGTGGCCCCGAAGATCGACTGGGAGACGCTCACCGTCCAGGGTCAGGACTCGGCGCACGTCGGATCCACCGCCGTCAAGGAGGTGATCGAAGAGGTCCAGCCCATCCTGTCTCTGCACGGGCACATCCACGAGAGCCGGGCGGCCGTCCGTATCGGGCGCACGCTGTCCATCAACCCGGGCAGCTCGTACGTCGAAGGTATGGTCGCGGGCTGCGTGGTCGACCTCGATGGCAAGAACAAGCTGAAGCGCTACAGGCTCACGTCCGGGTGAGGGCACCCGGATGCAACGACGGAGGGCTTGGGGGCGCTTCGAGCGCCGTCCCGGCACCACTGAAAAAGGGGGACATAGCTGATGGCGACTGACGCTAGCAAGTCGGGCGAACAGACACTGTTCGTCCGCAAAGCGAGTGGCCTTGTCAAGGGCTGGTCGTCGATGGATGGGTTCCGGTACTCGTTCTTCTCCGTGAACCTCTTCCTCGCGATCTGGTCGTTCGCATACGCCACCTTCATCCCGGGTGGCAGCCTGTTCTGGGCGATCGTCATCACCGCCATCTTCATGGTGTTCGAGATCATCGTGTACGCGGGATTGATCTCGGCGATGCCGCGCGCGGGTGGCGACTACGTGTGGATGACGCGCATCTTCAACAGCGCGATCGGCTTCGTGATCGCGGCTGTCGGCTGGTGGTTCATCCTCTGGCTCTGGACGCCGATCTACGCCGACATGGGCGTGCAGACCACCGTGAAGCCGATCTTCCGTATCCTCGGGCTCAACGGCGCGGCCGATTGGCTGGGGAGTCGCACGGGCATCTTCGTGGCCTCACTCTGCGTGATCGCCATCGCCTCGATCCTCGTCGCCGTCGGCATGAAGACCTACGCCAACTTCCAGAAGTGGGCCATGTGGATCGGCCTCGGCGGCGTACTCGTGTGCGGCATCCTGCTGCTGGTCACGTCCGGCGACTCGTTCAAGCAGAAGTTCAACGAAGCCGCCAACAAGTACTACGGCGACAAGGGTACGCTCAACCTCCAGAAGTACGAGACCGACGCGGATGGCTACTTCGTCTACGACGAGAGCGGTCTTGCCATCAACACCGTCGAGGGCGAGACCTATCCGGACGCGTTCACGCAGATCGAGGCGGTGGGTTCGGGTACCGGCATGCCGACGTCGACCTTCACGGGCGGCTTCAGCTGGGCCACCTGGACGCTCATCCCGTTCATGATGTTCTGGATGGCCTGGGCCAACTGGGGGGCGACGCTGTACGGCGAGGTCCGAGGGGCCAAGGACTTCCGCAAGAACATCTACCAGATGCTCGGTGGTCTGTTCGTGCCGACCGCGATCGCCCTCACCTTCCTTGGATTGATGACCTGGAAGGTGGGCTACCAGGCGTTCATGGGCATGATGGCCTCGTGGTGGTACTACTCCACCGCAGGGACGAACATCTCCCCGCTCGGCGGCGACTACATCTCGCCGACGGCGATGATCTCCTGGATCGTGCCCAACGCGGCGTTCCAGGTCATCCTCATCGCCGCCATCTCGCTCCTGCTCTTCGGCTGGTTCGGGACGCTGTTCCTCTCGTCGACGCGCATGATCTTCGCTTCGGCGTTCGACCGCATCCTGCCTGAGCGCGCGGCCAAGGTGACCTCCGGCGGCGTGCCGACGGTCGCCCTGCTGCTCATGACGATCCCCTCGATCATCATGGCGGCGCTCTACGCGTACACGCCGATCGACACGGAGAAGGGCGTCACCATCGTCAAGCTCTTCACCTACGACGCCACGGTGGGCATCCTGATCATGTTCCTCGGCTCCGCGCTCGCCTTCATGATCATGCGCTGGCGCGCCCGCGGCATCTGGGAGAACAGCGCGCTGCCCAAGTCGGGCATCGCCGGCCTCCCGTGGATGTCGATCATCGCCGCCATCTACTCGGCGTTCCTGGTGTTCAACCTCTATCTGTTCATCAAGGACGCTCTGTACGGCGTGAACAACTGGAAGTCCGGCGTCTTCATGGGCATCCTCTACGTGGCCGCGCTCATCATCTGGATCATCGCGTGGTCGACCCGCAAGAAGCAGGGCATGGCCCTCGAGACCGTCGCCAAGGAGATCCCTGTCGAGTAGCCGGGGAGCCCCTCGCGGCATGAACACCGGCGCCGGCGGCGGCCGCAGGGCCGCCGCCGGCGCCCGCACGAAGCGCACACGCAGACAAGAGCATATGGAGACCCCCGGGACGGCCTGGGACTTCTGACAGCGACACAGTGGAGGCCGTATAGATGGCAAAGATCCTGACGAGAATGGGTGACAACTCGAACGTCGAGTTCACCATGGAAGAGCTCCGGCAGGAGTTCATCGACGGGTCGGAGTTCGCGGCTCAGAAGGCGAAGGTTCCGCCGCTGACCGAGAACGAGATCGACTGGCTGGTCGACGTGTTCGCCGCCCCGACGCGCATCTGGGGCGTGCAGCGCGGCAACGAGGTCGTCATGACCAAGGACGGCTGCGTCAACGCGCTGAACTCTTCACAGATGTCCAGCGGTGTGGTCGCGCCGGTCAACCGTGAGGTCGGCGTGCGTCTCTTCGAGTCGATGCTCGGCTTCGATTCCATGGAGATCTCGCACAATGACTACTCGGTGAAGCCGCAGCGCTTTCTCAAGAAGCTCGAGATGCTCCATGTCGAGATCCTGCAGGAGACCACGATCTTCCCGCTGCTCTACGGGTTCATGCCGAACCTCGGCCTGTACTTCAAGACCGACGGTCCCTTCGACAACCCCTACGACCTCATGCAGCAAGGCAAGATGAAGGAGTCGCAGGAGACGCAGGAGGCGGCGGGCGCGAAGTGCCTCGAAGACTGCATCGAGATGAGCGACTGCATGGTCGAGATGGGCGCCGACGGCATCGACTACGACACCGTGGCGTCCACCGGCGACGGTGAGTTCGCTGCGGTGCTCAAGAGCACCGAGCACGTCGCCAAGGAGACCGGCATGCCGGTCGAGATCGGCATGTCGACCGAGATGGTGACCGGCATCCACGGCACCGTCGAGTACAACGGCAAGCGGCTGGCCGGCATGTGGCCGCACCAGCAGCTGCAGGTGTGCGAGGAGGCCGGCGTCGCGATCTTCGGCCCGGTCAGCACGACCAACACCAAGAAGTCCACGCCGTGGAACCTCGGCAAGGCGCTCGTCTTCGTCAAGGCCTGCACCGACATCGCCAAGGTGCCGATCCACCCGAACGTCGGCATGGGCGTCGGCGGTGTGCCGATGTTCGAGACCCCGGCGGTCGACGTCGTGACCCGTTGCAGCGCGGCCATGATCGAGATCGGCAAGGCCGACGGGTTGTAGGTGGGTACTGGCGACCCCGCCGGCATGCACATGGCCCATCTGTTGGCCTCGTCCATGGGCGGCATCAGGGCAGCGGGAGATCTCGTTGCTCGTATGCAGCTCAGCAAGAAGATGAGGATCGACGAAGCCAAGAAGTACGTCGCCGACAAGCTCCACGTGACCCCGCTGGAACTCAGTGATCCCTACACCATGCGGCTTCTCAGGGAGGAGCTCGACATCGGGACGATCACGGGTGTTCCCGGCGTGGCCAAGGGCATCGCCGCCAAGGCGCGCATCGCCAAGCTGCTCGATATCGAGATCAACTGCGTCGAGCAGTTCAAGAAGAAGACCGGACTGCACTACTGAGTCTGTGAGGGAGCCGGCCGGCCGCGTCAGCGGCCGGCCGGCCTTCGTCTTCTCGTCCCACAGCGAGGATGGCCGTGGACCAGGACCGCCGTGAGCTCGTGATGTTCGACTACGACGGCGTGATCGTCGACTCGCTCGACGTCTTCAGCGCCGCGTTCATCGACGCCTGCGCGGCGGTCGGCGTCCCCGGCTTCGCCGCCCCGGAGGACCTGCTCGCGGTCATGGAGGACAACTTCTACGTCGGCATGCGCGCGCGCGGCGTGGACGACGAACGCGTCGCCGACGTGCTTCACCGGCTCGGCGACGCGCTCATCCGCGCGCGCCACTGGCTCAAGCCGTTTCCCCTCATCCCACAGGTCCTCGAGGACCTGGGCGAGACGCGCGCCGTCGTCATCGTCACCTCGAGTCCCTCCGAGGTGGTCGAGGGGTGGCTGCGGGCCCACGACGTGAGGGGGATCGCCGAGGTCGCGGGCGCCGAGACGGCGCGCAGCAAGGTGGAGAAGATCCACGCGCTCATGGCCCGCTTTCCCGGCCAGGAGGTCTACTGGTTCGTGGGCGACACGGCCGGCGACATCCGCGAGGCGCGGGAGGCGGGCGTGACGCCGCTGGGCGTGTCCTGGGGATGGCACGAGCCGGAGCTGCTGATCGCGGCCGGCGCCGAGCGCATCGCCGCGTCGCCGGTCGAGCTGCTCACCATCGTCGCCCCGGAGCTGACGAGCGACTTCTTCGGCGCCGGTTGAGGCTCAGCTCTCGAGCGCCGCGGCGGCGGCCGCCAGACGAGCCGCCGCCTCGTTCGTGAAGCCGCCGGCGTCGTGGAACGCGACCACACCGGCGGCATCCAGCAGCACGACCTGCGTGCGCCAGCCGCCGCCATCGCCGATGAATGCCCGCGCTTGCGCGCCGTCGTCATACAGCGTCACGACGTGCTCCCACTGCGCGGACGGCACGCCGCCGCGCATGCCGCCGTCGATCCATCCCTGCAGCGGGCGCCACACCCGGGCGGAGATGATCGGCAGTTCGTAGGCGGCCAGCCATGGCAGCTCACGGCTCGCGAACGCTGCCCAGCGGTCGACGTCGGCCTGCGTCCCGCGCCGGTAGGCGCAGAGCAGCAACGCCGGGGCGCCGGCGAGGTCGTCCGGGAAGCGGACCACCTCGCCCGACAACGCCCTTCCGGCCACTGCGGGAAAGCGGCGTCCTACGATGCCTTCGCTGCCGGTCATCGCTCTGCTCCCGGCGTGTCCGGACCTTCCGGCCCGGCATCGGGGGCGTCGACGGGCTCGACTTCCTCGACCTCGGGCAACGGCCGGCCGTCCCGGCCGAGTCCCATCTCGAGCCAGACGCGGCGCTGGCGCGCCCGCAGCGGCATCGTCGCCACCCAGAGCACGAGGAGGAACGTGGCCATCGCGGCCGTCCAGATGAGCGTCGTCTTGACGCCGTAGAGCCAGACGAGGAGGGCGGCGAAGAGCGCCGTGCAGGCGACGGCGGCGATGCGAAGGTACAGCACGGGGCCCTGCTCAGCGCCGCCGCGGCCGCCGGAAGGAGTCGAGGTCCCCCGGCCGTGGCACGTCGTCGCCCGGCGCGGGGGCCGGCCGGTCTGCGGGGTCCCATCCGGCCGGCTCGGGTCCGCCGGCTTCCCTGACGCCGCGGAGTCCGTAGCGTCCGTGCCCCAGGTCCTTGACGATCGGGGAGTAGGAGATGCGATTGTTGAAGCTCGAGAGCTTCATGCCGGCGTCCAGGCAGGCGCTCTCGAGGTCGCGACGATCAGCCTCCCCGCCGGCTTCCGTGAGCAGTCGCAGCAGCGTCAACTCGGTCGTCTCGAGGACGTCGTCCGGGGTCCGCGGCGGCTCGGCGAAGACGAGGTCTCCTGAGACGCGCACGCCCGGCAGGCGTGCGCACAGCTCCGCGAGGACGTACTCGGGCATCACGAACTCGCGCATCCGCTCGTCGCGGCGGATGCCCTCGTGCAGGTCGGCGAGGCGCACCGCGCCGCCGACGCTGAGGATCTTGGCGACTCGGGAGACGACGGCGTTCTTGGCGACGGACGGCAGGTAGAACCACCCCGTGCGGCGCTCGAGCCAGACGAAGTCGGCAGGCTCGGAGACGACCGCGGTCACGAATGCGTCGTCGACCCACACGGCGAGGCCGGCGGCCACGCGGCCCGTGACTTCGGCGATCCGCGCGGCGCCGGCCCTTCTCACCACGGTGCGCGAGGTGTCCACGACGGCGGCGATGACGGCTGCGGTGTCGCCGCCCGGGTCCGGGGGGTCAGGCAGGACAGCGCGCACGCCCTTGACGTCTTCGAGGGTGAAGGTGGGCTCGCGGGTGAGCGCGGCGGCGGCAGTGAGGAGGCCCGCCGGGTCGAACGGCTGCGTGGCGATGTGCGCGTCGGCCAGCCGGCGGGCGAGGTCGTGGGCGGTCGTGGGGGCGGCGTGCGCGGCGAGGACCAGCGCCCTGTCGAGGGCCGGGGAGGAGATGCCGTGCTGCCCGGCCGCCTCGGCCGCCGGAGCGCCACCTGCGGCGCCGGCCGCCGCCAGTCGCTGCGTGAGGCGGTCGCAGAGTTGGCGCACGCGCTCGCGCGTGATGCCGAACTCGCGGCCGGTCGCCTCGAGCGTCGCGCCGCCGCGGCCGTCCCAGCCCCAGTGCCGCACGGCGAGCCGCGCCGTGCGGCCGGGCTCGGCACGCTCCGCTATCTCGGACAGCTCAGCCTCGAGAGGAAGGTCAGGCGGTTCCACGGGGGTCTCCACTCCACACTGCTCGCTTGCGGTCAGGATACTACAGGCTCCGGGGGGTGCGTTGCGGGGAGCGCGGGCATACTCCCGCAGGGGGTCCCCCTGCACTATGATGTGGCAGACCGCGAGGCCCGCACCGGGGGAGAGCTCGATGTCAGACAAGTCCAAAGACAAGAAGCATGCCGACGATTTCGACAAGACGGGGCCGCTGCCGGACATGAGCGCGCCCCCGGTCGAGAAGTCCGGGCACCACAAGAGGCTCGACCGCGAGATGTACGAGTCCGAGCTGGAGAAGCTGCAGATCGAGCTCGTGAAGCTCCAGGAGTGGATCAAGCACGAAGGGTTGCGCGTCGCCGTGATCTTCGAGGGCCGCGACGCCGCCGGCAAGGGCGGCACCATCAAGCGCGTGACCGAGCACCTCAACCCGACGCGTCGTCAGCATCTCCGCCTTGGCCACGCCGACGGAGCGCGAGCGCAGCGAATGGTACTTCCAGCGGTACGTCGAACACCTGCCATCCGCCGGCGAGATGGTCCTCTTCGACCGCTCCTGGTACAACCGGCCCGGCGTCGAGCGCGTCATGGGGTTCTGCACTGAGGATGAGGTCTGGGAGTTCTTCCGGACGTGCCCCGAGTTCGAGCGCATGCTCATCCGCAGCGGCATCATCCTGCTCAAGTACTGGTTCAGCGTGAGCGACGAAGAACAGGAGAAGCGGTTCCAGGCGAGGCTCAAGGATCCGCTCAAGGTCTGGAAGCTCAGCCCGATGGACGTCGAGAGCCGCATGCGCTGGGTCGAGTACTCGCAGGCCAAGGACGAGATGTTCAGCTACACGGACACAAAGGACTCGCCCTGGTGGGTGGTCAACGCCGACGACAAGCGGCGTGCGCGGCTGAACATGATCCATCACCTGCTCGGCCAGATCGCGTACAAGGACATCACGCACAAGAACCTCAAGCTGGCCGAGCGGCCGCCGGACAAGGGGTACGTGCGGCCGCCGATCGGCAGCCAGACGTTCGTCCCCGAGACCTACTGACGCCCGAGCGCCTGCCGGAAGGCTGGCCCAGCGACACGCCCGGTGCCGGCGGCTCGCGGTCGTGAGCGGTCAGCGAACGGTGACGATGGTGCGCGCCGGACTCGACTCGTGGTTGCCGCCGAGGTCGGTCGCGCGGTAGGTCACCGTGAACACCCCACGCGCCCTCGGCGTCCACGAGATGGTGAGCGGCTGGCCCGTCGGTCGCCAGCCGGAGTGACCGGACGCGACAGCGCGCCCCTTAGCGTCGGCCACGGCGAACCTGACATCCGCTTTGGCGCTGAAGGGGTCCCAGACCTTGAACCCGAGGCGCGTAGCCGTGCCGACGTTCGCGGTCTTGCCCGGGGTCGAGTACACCTTCGGGCGATACAGGTCGACGATGAGCCCCTTGCTCGCGCTGCTCTTGCCGAGCGTGGAGGTGGCACTCACCGTGAACGTGGGACGGCCGCTGACGAGGTACTCGCCTGAGCCGGCCTTGCCGTTCCACATGGCCGTGTGCGTGCCGGCAGCGAGCGTGCCCAGATTGAGGGAGCGCACGAGCTTGTCGTCCAGCCGCACGGCGATGGTGACCGCCGCGCGCCGCGTGAGCCGGAAGCCGAGAGTCGTCTGGTCGTGAGTGCCGTCGCCATTGGGGGAGATCGTCACAGGGACTGCGGTGGGGAAGCCGAGGGTCCGGTCGACCGTGACCTCGATCCCCTGCCGGGCGATGTTGCCGGCGGCGTCGCGGCGCTCGATGCGGAACCGGTACGTCCCGTCGGGAGCCGACGTGAGGCCGTCAACGGCGGTGATCCTGCCGGCCCACGTCACCACGTACGAGCCGGTGCCGCGAGCGCGCCAGCCGTGCAGCCAGTGCCGAACGACGCCGCTGGCGTCGAGGATGCCGACGCGGACGCCGCAGGCCTCGGCCGGGCTGTACGATACAGAGGCGGTCTCCGCCTGGGCATCACCGTTGGGGCTGAACGTGAGCGGCGTCGCAGCGGCGCGCGTGAGGCGGGGCGCGGTCGTGTCGACGGTGATGGTGCGTGTCGCGCCGGCGGTGGCGCCGGCGGCCGACGTCGCGGTGAGCTCGAGGGCGTAGACGCCGTCGGCGACGAGCTTGCCGCCGGCGGAGCCGTCCCAGTTGACGGACGCGGAGGCGCCCTGCCCGCTCCAGGAGCGGAGGGCGCCGCCGCCGGATGCCCGGAGCGTGATCCGCCAAGAGGCCGCCGCCGTGATCTTGACGTCCAGCCGCGCCTTGTCTAGCACGCCGTCGCCGTTGGGGCTGATCAGCGGCGTGGCGGCGCTCAGGCTGGCGGCCACGGCGGTCCCCACGCGGCGGGCGACGTTCGTGCGGATCGCCGGAAGGAGGGCGTAGAGCCTGGCACCCGGGCACTCGGTGTAGTTGGCGTCGCGATGGCCGGCGACGACCGGGAACGGGACCTCAGCGCCGCTGTTGAACTTCTGGGTGGCGCCACAGATGAGCTTCGCGGTCCCCTTCGGGTCGAGCCCGTGGGTGGAGAGCTTCCATGCGAGCAGCCGCTCGAGCGCGGTGACCACCTGCGCCGGCGGCGCCTCCTCGGTGAACGTCCCCATCACCGAGATGCCGGTGCTGCCGGTGTTGAAGCCGAAGACCTGCGCGCCGATGACGCCACGGTCCATGCCGCCGTAGCGTCCCTCGTAGATGGTCCCGAAGCGGTCCACGAGGAAGTTGTAGCCGACGTCGCTCCAACCCAGGCTCTTGGTGTGGTAGGCGTAGACGCCGCGCATGAGCGCGGGAGCATCGGCGGGCGTGTAGTCGTTGCCGCTGGCGGTGTGGTGGACAAAGGCCATCTTGACGGGGGCGTAGGAGGGTGACCCGGAACGCAGTGACTCGTCCGCGCCCCACTCGGCGCGCGTGACGATCGGCGGCGCGGTGGTGGCTGCCGAGGCCGACGACACGAGGCTCGCGCCGGCGATCGCGGCGGCGGTGCGGCGCAGCGCGCCCACGGCGCGGGCGACGACGCCGGCGTCCTCCGCCGGGTCGATCGCCACCACGCGCACCCCGGTCAGCGCCGCGGGGCCGCCCCCGTCGCCGGCGACGGCCGCGACCTGCGCGTACCGTGCGGCGCCGGTCCACAGGGGGTCCGTGAAGGCGCGGGCCACGCCGGCCTCATCCGCGACCTCCAGCGGCGTCTCCATCCAGGGTCCCCAGACGGATCCGTCGAGGCTCGTGCGCACGCGCACGGTGACGGCGCCCGCGCCCGGAACATTGCAGACGACGCCGGCCATGGAGAACCGCATGCCGGCGTCGAGGCTCACCGGCGCCGCAGCGCGCGCGGCCGGCCCAGCGAGCAGGAGCCTGCCGTCGCCGGGCATCGCGAGCGTGTGCATGCGCACCGTGGGGGTTCGCAGCCAGTCGGCCGCCGCGCCGCTGGCGCGAGGCGCGACCCAGACGGCCACGAGGCAGGCGGCGACGGCGACGAGCGTCGTCGCGAGGGCTCGCCTGAGGTGAGGGTGCCGTGCCGCGGAGCGTCGTGTCATGTGGGGGCCGTCTCTCCGTGTCGCCGGGTGATCTCGCAACTGCTCAGACGACGGTGGGGCGAGAAACCCTAGCGTCGGAGCGAGGAGCCGCTGCTTGCTTCTACAGAGTCGGCGGGCTCCCTCGGTTCCTTGAGCAGGAACCTCGTGTGGGCAGGCCGAGCAGCCTGCGGGACGGCGATGGCGGCGTTCCGACGGGGGCGCTCGCGCGGGGCCGGCGTGACCCCGGCGCCGGGCGGCGTCAGTCGGTGCCCTCCTCGCCGCCGAACGGCTCGCCGACGAACGGGAGATCGGGCAGGTCTTCGAGGTACCCGGCGACCGCCCGGGCCGCGGCGTCGACGAGGTCCGCCTCTGCGAGCGCCGCCTCGAGCGCCTCGCCGCCTGCGACGGCCAGGGCCTGAGCCATCTGTACGCTGAGGTGGACGAGTGCCGCCGGAGATGCGATCCGCGCGGCCGCCGGCTCGATGGCGGGCACCTCGATGACCCAGACCAGTTCGTCGTCGACGACGATCGGCCGGACCGGGCGCCGCCGCGGCCCGCGAGCGGGCGGGCAGGAGGAGAAGGTCGTCATGGCGGCTCCCTGTGCTCGGCGGTGGACCGAAAAGGAACGCCGCCGCAAGGCGGCACACGCGTGGTCTGCAGCGACCGCGTCGTGGACGGGCTGCCGGAGCGGCCCGTGGCCTGCGGCGGCGTTCGCGGTCGAGAGTAGCAGCGGGGGCGGACAGATGTTCGCGTCCCCGGGGTTCGGAATCGGCCCGTTCCGGCTAAGATACGTCATCTCTGCGCCACAACGAGCGAAGGAGTCCCAATGTCGGACAGCGTCTACCGGGTGATGGAAGTGATCGGTTCGAGCGCCGAGTCGTGGGAGCAGGCGGCGAGGAACGCCGTGGAGAAGGCCGGCATCCACCGCGAGGACCTGCGCGTCGCCGAGGCCGTCGAGTTCGACATGAAGATCGACAACAAGCAGATCGTGGCCTACCGGACCAAGGTCAAGATCTCGTACAAGTATCACGAGGTGGTCTGACCGAGGGCCGCGTAACGCGCGGCCGCACGCGTGAGGACGGACGCCGGGGGCGGCGCGGCTGCGCCGCCCCCGGCGTCGTCTACTCCAGGCCCATGCGGGCGAGTCGCCCCGCGAGCGCCGCGGCGTCGACGCGCAACAGGGCGGCGGCGTCCTCGAGGCTGAGGCGTCCGCCCATCAACGCGGTCAGGGTCCAGGCGCGCATGGGCGCCGGTACGCGCAGCACCGCCGGCGCTCCGTACTCTCCCTGCGGCAGGGCTTCGTCCGGCGTCAGCTGCGACAGCGTGTCCTTGAGCCCGCCGAGGTACGCCTGGCGCGGCAGCAGCTGCCACTCGTGCCGCTCGAGGTCGGCGCGCAGGGCGGAGAACTGCTTGCCGTGCAGGCGGCCGGCGGCGCGGGAGCGATACAGCGCCGCCCAGGCGCTGATGCCGAAGGCGTTGCCGAGTTCGAGCAGGTCTTCCGTGCGGACCCAACGCGACAGCGACCGGCGTTCGTACCAGCGCCGCACTGCGCGCACCGGCGCCAGCAGTTCCTCGGCGAAGTCGTTGGCGGCGGCCTCCGGCGGGACGTTGCGGCTCCACTGGATGCGCCGGTCGACGACGTCGCCGTGGCCGAGCACCAGGTGCGCGAAGGCGTGTGCGAGCGCGAAGCGCTGCAGCACGACCGGCCGGGCCGCGTTGACGAAGAGGAACGGCACGTCGCCGGTGGTGAACGCGGCGGCGACGGGACGGTCGCCGGCCGCGACACGGGCGACGATCACCTGGGCGCCGTAGCCGTCCTCGAGCAGAGGAACGAGGTCAGGGAGAGGACCGTCGTCCGGATCGACGTGCAGCTCGCTGCGCCAGAAGCGGGCGACGCGATCGAAGAGTACGTCGCCGACTCCGGCACCCGTGCGAATCGACGGTGCCGCGCGTGAGACGCGCTCCGGCTTGCCCTCGGCCGAGTGGCCGGTGCTCCACGGCTGCGCCGGCTCGCCTGACGCCGACAGCCGCCGCAGCTCGAACCAATCGCGAGCTACTGCGGCCGCCTCTTCGGGCAGTCCGGCGGAGGGGGACGTCCCCACAGCGCCCGCCGCGCGAACGCGCAGGGAGTGGGAGAGGGACGGCTCCGCTTGGTCCGCGTCGAGTGCGCTGATGTCGGGGTGCGGAGGCGGCGATCCGAACTCGCGCCAGTCCTCCGGGGCGGAAGACGCAGGCATGCGCGTCGCCGCCAAGATCCGGTCCGACGCGACGGCTCCCGCGGGGCCCCATTCGGGACCGGCGTCGGCGGCCGAGCGCATCTCCAGTCGCACGTCGACATCGTCGGGCGCGGCGGATCGCTGCGAGCGCGCGGGGAGGATCGAGCGGGACGTGGGCGCCGGGAGGGGCGCACTCGCGGAGCTCGGCGCGGGCGCGGCGGGGTACGGCGCGGCCGGCAGTCCTCTGAGGAGGTCGTCGGCCGACACGTGGAGGGCGTCGGCGAATCGCTGCAACTCGTCGGCGGAGAGGCGCCGGTGGCCAGCCTCGATGCGGCTCACGGCGGACTGGTCGATGCCCACCCACCTGGCCAGGGCACGCTGGCTCCAGCCCTGCTGCTCGCGCAGCCCGGCGATCAGCGCACCGATCGCCCCCTGATGTTCATCGCGCATCGTTCCGTCACCTCCCGGCGCTACACTCGTACATCAGTGTACTCCCCTCTATGCCCGCTTTCCTGCACGGGGGCACACATGAGGAGGCTTGCAAGGCTATGTTATAATAGCATCATAGTGAAGGAATATTGACGTCAACAACGATGAGCCAAGGTCATCGCTCAAGGGTTCGGCTGAGAAGACCGGGCCCGCAAGCGTCGGGACAGGAGGGTGCCGCTCGCCGGCCGGGCCAGGCGGGCGAGCGGCCAAGGAGACGGAGGTGGGTCATGACGGAGAAGAACGAGGCACTCGGTGGCGCGGCGCTGGTCGAGGCACTGCACGTGGGAGACCGCCAGGCGAGAGGGCCGCTGGCGGTGTTCCCGCTGCACCTGAACGGCGAGACGCAGGCGGGAGGGCCGCGCTACGTCACGCTCCGCGAGGCCCTCGCCGACCACCGCGCCCGGATCACCGAGGTGAGCGAGGGCGGGTCGGTACCCGAGCTGCGCGTCGTCAACTCAGGGGACGCGCGCATCCTGGTGCTGGACGGCGAGGAACTGCGCGGCGCCAAGCAGAACCGCGTGCTCAACACCAGCATCCTGATCGGCAAGCAGAGCAGCCTCGTGGTGCCGGTGAGCTGCACCGAGCAGGGGCGCTGGTCCTACGCTTCAGCGGACTTCGCCGAGAGCGAGATGGTCGCCGACCGCCAGGTGCGCTTCGCGATGAAGGACAGCACCCACGCGTCGCTGCTCGTGGGGGCCGGACACCGCTCCGATCAGGGCCGGGTCTGGAGCGAGGTCGGCGCGCTGCACGCGAGGCACGGGACGCACTCGGAGACCGGTGCGATGCGCGACGCCTACCAGACCCGCAAGCGCGACCTCGACAAGGTCCTCGCCGCCTTCCCGCTCGTGGACGGGCAGCAGGGCATGCTGGTACTGCACGGCGATCGCGTGGTCGGCCTGGACCTCGTCTCGCGGGCGCCGCAGTACGCCGAGCTGCACGAGAAGCTGCTGCGCAGCTACGCCTTCGAGGCGCTGGTGCGCGACGGCGAGCCTGGCGACAGGGCCGTCGCCGACGCCTTCCTGGAGCGGATCGCCGGGCTGCCCGGGCGCCGGTACAAGAGCCCGGGCCTCGGCTGGGACGTGCGCTTCGAGGGCGGCGGCGTGCTCGGCTCCGCCCTCACCTATCGCGGCCACGCGGTGCACGCCGCGTTCTTCGACGTCGGCGGCGTGAGCGCGGCCGGCGAGAGCGGCGGCGGCGATCCTCGCCGGCAGCGCCGCCCCGATCCGGACTGGCGCATCGCCGACGCGCGCGAGCGCGCCCGCAGGCGCCGGTCCAGCTGACGAAGGAGGAGACCATGGAAAAGGACGTTCGCCAGAAGGCCTACGCGGCCGCCGCCCACATCACGCGCGAGCAGCTCCGGCGCGACGCACCCGAGCGCGCCCGCACCCTGGGCGAGGTCGAGGCCAGCGACGTGGTCGTGGTCGCGGGCATCTACGACCACGTCGAGTCGGTGCTCGGCGCGCTCGAGGTACCGCACGAGCTCGTGCAGCCGCACGAGCTCGACCGGCTCGCGCTGCGGCCCGAGCAGCTGCTCATCGTCAACTGCCCGGGCCAGGTGTCTCCCACGGCGATCAGCCACATCCGCGCGTTCGTCGAGGCCGGGGGTAGCCTCTTCACCACCGACTGGGCGCTCAAGCACGTCATCGAGCCGGCGTTCCCGGGGGTGCTGGCGTTCCGCCGGCGACCGACGCCCGACGACGTGGTACGCATCGAGGTCAAGGATGACGACAACATCTACCTGCAGGGGGTCCTCGACGGCCAGGACGACCCGCAGTGGTGGCTGGAGGGCTCCTCGTATCCCATCAGCGTCGTGGATGCGGAACGCGTGCAGGTGCTCATCACCAGCCGCGAGCTGGAGGAGAAGTACGGCGAGGCGCCGGTGGCCGTGTGGTTCCGCTGGGGTGAGGGCGACGTGTTCCACATGATCAGCCACTACTACCTGCAGCGCACCGAGCTGCGCACCGAGCGGCACGCGAGTGCGGCGTCCGGCTACTTCAGCGAAAAAGGCGTGGAGATGACGGCGGCACTGGTCCAGGACATGGACGGCCTGAGCCTGGCCGACGTGGAGTCGGCCAAACCGTCGGCGGCGTTCATGGCCAACGTGATCATCGACAAGAAGCGCCGGCAGCGCCGCCGGGGGCCGGACACGGACTCCTGACGCCGGCGTTCTGAGGGTCCGCGTCGCCGGCCGCCGGCACGAGCTCGGGGAACAGCACCTCGATCTCGCTGAGGCGGTCGGCGATGCGGGGGCGCAGATCCTCGTCCGTCTCTTCTTCGAGCCAGGCGCCGAGCGCCTCGTGCTCTCCGGTCTCGGGGTGCTCGACCAGCTCGCGCAGAAACGGATGCACGAAGCCGACGGACGTGTCCACGGTGAAGAGCGCCGTGTCGCGAGCGCGGGTGACGCCCACGTACACGACGCGGCGCTCCTCCTCGACCTGCGGCGGCTCCCAGCGCGAGACGTCGCAGTCGTAGTCGGGGATGACGACCGCATCGTACTCACGGCCCTTGGCCGCGTGGATGGTGCCGATGACGACGCGGTCCTCCTCTGCCGCCTCGCGGGCGAGCGCGTCCTCGGCGACGTCCTGCGCCGCCTCGTCCCCGCGCAGGCGGTCCCAGGTGCGCAGGTACGTCTCCGGGTCCGGATACGTCTCGGCGAGCAGCAACAGCGAGTCGAAGACCTCGAGCGGGCCGGCGCCGTCGGAGCCGGCAGCTTCGGCAGCGGCGTCGGCCTCAGCCGCCCAGAGGTCGTCGAGCCCGAAGCTCTCGACGACCGTCCAGACGAGGTCCTCCGACGCGAGCGGCCGCGCCGCGAGCTCGCCCCGAACTGACTCGACGAGTTCGACCAGGGCGGAGACGGGGCGCGGCCCGGCTGCAGGCTCGGAGGCCGCGATCGCCCCGACGTAGACCCACGGCTGGGAGGCAGCGCCGACGGCCTCCAGCACGGCGCCGCTCACGTAGCGGTTCGGCCGGTTGAGCAGCCCGGCGAGCTCGGCGGCGGGCAGCTCGCCGGGCGCGCGCGCCAGGTCCACGTAGGCGCGCAGCAGTCCCGCCGCGGGGTGCGTGAACAGGCGGCAACCGAGCGCCGGCGTCCGCGGCACGTCGCCGGCGTCCAGCGCGAGCGCGACGAGCAGCTGCTGCGAGCGATAGCGGCAGAGAACGGCCAGGTCGCGCCAGTCGCAGGCGAGGCGCGACTTCTCCGCGCGCAGGAAGGCGCAGATGGTCCGCGCTCGCTCCGGCCAAGTCGGCGCGCCGGCGAAGCGCACCGCGCCGTCTTGCGCACCCGCGCGAGGGCGGATCTCCTTGGCCTCACGCACCACGTTGTTGGCGACGAGCCGCGCGCCGGTCTCGACGATCGCCCGCGAGCAGCGGTAATTGGTACACAGTGTGTACGTGGCCGACCACGGCTTGGGCGGCATGCGACGGTGGAACTCGAGGATGCCGCGCGGGTCCGCCTGCCGCCAGCCGTAGATCAGCTGGTCGTCGTCGCCCACCACGAAGAGCTGCCGATGAGGGCGGGAGAGGACGTCCACGAGGGCGAGCTGGGCGCCGTTGAGGTCCTGGAACTCGTCCACGAGCACGTGGTCGAAGCGCCGTTGGATGAAGGAGCGGTGCCCGGGGTCGGCGAGCAGGTCGGCAACGGCGAAGTAGATCTGGTCGTCGAACGACTGCAGGCCGGTGGCCGCCTGGGCGCGCGCGTACTGCGCGTGCGTGGCGGCGAAGGCGATGGCGACGATCGGCGTGTCGGTGACGCACTCCACGCGGACCTCCACCGTCTCGGCCGGCTCGAGCGCGGCGCGCACGCGGTCGAGGCCGCTCATGAAGGCGCCGACCGGGTCGCTGCCGCGGCGCGGCTTGAGCTCGCTCAGGGAGACGCCGGCGGTCTCCATCGCTCGCGACATGAGCGCGCGCAGCGAGCGGCCGTCGTGGTCGAGTGAGAAGTGCGCCCGCAGCACCTCGCGCTGATACCGGTAGCCAAAGGCGTTGAACGTCGCGCAGTGCACGCCCGGAGGCCGTTCGGGGGCATCGGAGCTTCGCGGCTCCTCCCGCGGCGCCCGGGCCGCCCGGCCGCCGGCGCCGGCCCGGGTGGGTGTCCGGCGGCGATCCCAGGCGACGCGTCGTGGCGATGCCGAGGGCGGCGAGGCGCTCCTCGAGCTGCTCCGCCGCCTTGCGGTTGAAGGCGAGCATGAGGATGCCGGACGGGTCGACGCCGCGGTCCACGAGCTCCACGACGCGGCTCACCAGGGTCTTGGTCTTGCCCGAGCCGGCGGGAGCCAGCACTCGGGCGGCGCCCCGCTCGTGTTCGACCGCGGCGCGCTGGGCTTCGTCGAGCCGCACCGCGTCCGGGCCGGTGGCTGCACGCCGGGCCGGCGCAGGCGCGAGCGCCGGCTGCGAGTGCGCTGGGCGTGGGTCTCCCGGGTGGAGCGGCTCGGCCGGCCCGGCGGTCGCGCCGAGAAGTCGCCCGATGTCCTCGAGGTCGAGCAGGGAGGCGTCGCCGACGCCGAGGTTGCGTGGAGCGAGTTCCTCCGGTCCGAAGGGGAAGCCGAGGCAGAACGGCGCGCCCCGGGCCACGAGCGGGTGCACGAAGCGCAGCAGCACGTCGCCGGCCTGTGCTGCGAGCTCGCCGACGGAACCCTCCCAGTGCCAGAGCCCGGCGGGAGGATCGCCGCCGAGCAAGGGCCGGCGGGGCTCGCCGGGGTCGTCGGTCCACGAACGCCGGAAGGCGAAGCGGATCCCGGGCGCGGCCGCCGCCGCTCGTTGCGCGAGCTCGCGGCGGCCGCTCACGTGGAAGAACACGAGGCGTGGCTCGCTGGCGGGCGGCTTGTCGGCGGCGGCGGTCATCGGCTGGCCGGCCGGGCCCGGGTGCTTCGCCCGGCCGGCCACCGACGCTAGCAGCCGGGCACGTCAGGGACGAGGGTGACGGGGCCGGCGACGGTGGACGTTGGGGTCGCGACTGCCCTGCCGGACGCGTGCGGCCGCGGCCTGCGCAGCCGTGCCGCTCAGTACAGAACGGCGAAGAGCTCGGCGGCGAACGGGATGAGTGCGACGGCCGCGGCGTGGCGCAGTTGGCGCGGGTCCGCGCACTCGCCGAACCCGAGGCGGATGCGCTCAAGGGCGTCCGCGTCCTTGAGCAGCCAGAGGACGCGGAGGGCGAGCTCGGGCTCCTCCAGGCGGCGCGCCTCGTCCGGGTCTGCCGCGAGCGCCGCCGCCCACTCGGCGGCGCCGCGGTCCGGGAGCGAGTGCCGCTGGATGGCGAAGCGGACGATGGCGGCGTCGGCGGGCTGAAGCGTCGCCGTGAGGCCGAGGTAGTCTGCCCGACGGACGCTGAGCTCGCCGTGCCGTGGCTCGATGCCGTCGGTCTCGCGCCCGATGTCGTGCCAGAGGGCGGCGTTCAACACCAACTGCGAGTCGCGCTCGTCCCAGCCGAGCTCGCCGAGCAGCCTCTGTGCGTGGATGTGGACGCGCTGCGTGTGACCGACGCCGTGCAGGCGCGAGCAGTACCGGAACCGGTCGCCGGGAATCGCCGGGGCGCGGGCAGCCCAGCGCGCGGCGTCGCCGTCAAAGGAAGTCGCCATCCATCCAGCATAACGCGCCGCCCGGACGAACGAACGGCCGCGGCAGAGCCCTCGGGCCCGGCCGCGGCCGTTCACCGGCCGGTCTCAGGCCGCGCTCTCTTCGTGGTCGTCCTGAAGGTGATTCAACCAGTCCGCCTGCGCCATGAACTCTTCGTCACAGGTCACGCAGCGGAACTTGTGGGACGGCAACGTCTCGTCGTGCATCGCTCCGAGATGGTGCTCGAGCGACTTGAGCGAGTCGAACTCGGCCGGGCAGTGGGGACACGGGTACATCTGCATGCTCATGTCCGCCCCCCTTCGCTGGCAGTTGGGATGGCGATGTGCGGACCGTAGGTACCCGCTCCGGGGCAACGCGACACGTCCGCCTGGAGGCTACCGCCCGCACGTCGTCTGGTAGGGTCGGCCGATCCGGATCGAGAGGAGGCGTCTGTGCGATCGAACCCGAGGGACGAAGCTCTGCACGCGCGCATGCTGGTGGTACAGGGTGACATCACGACGCTCGACGTTGACGCGATCGTGAACGCCGCCAACGGCTCGCTGCTCGGCGGCGGCGGCGTGGACGGCGCCATCCATCGCGCCGCCGGTCCGCGCCTTCTCGAGGAGTGCCGCACGCTCGGCGGCTGCCCGACGGGCGAGGCGCGCATCACCGCCGGCCACGACCTGCCCGCGCGGCACGTGATCCACACGGTCGGACCGGTCTGGCACGACGCCGGTCCGGTCGAGGCGGAGAGGCTCCTGCGCTCCTGCTACACCGAGTCCTTGCGTCTGGCGGAACAGTCTGGGCTCGACACGATGGCTTTTCCGGGCATCTCGACCGGCGCCTATGGCTATCCGAGGGACCAGGCTTGCGAGGTCGCCGTGAGCGCCGTCTCCGGCTGGCTCACGGCGCACGACCTGCCGCGCGCCGTCACCTTCTGCTGCTTCACCGCCGCCGACGCGGAGCTCTACCGGCGGCGTCTCCCAGATCGGCGTAGTCCCCTTGGACGCGGCCGGTGCCCGCCCGGCCGCCCCTCTCCATCACGCTCGTCTAGTCGTCGAAGTACTCGATCTCGTCGTAGGAGTCCGTCGGGAACATCCACACCACGCGGCACATGCCATCACCGCGGTTGCGGATGCCGTGAGGGAAGTCGCCCGGCCAGTAGATGACGTCGCCCTGCTTCACAGCAGTCCATCGACCGCCAACGTAGGCCTCGGCTCGCCCCTCCGTCACGTAGTAGACCTCCTGAGGGTGGTGATGGTGCGGCTCGAGGCAGGTCTCGGGAGGGATCTCGAGCACGCCCATGCTCATCCCGCTGGTCCCGGTACGTGGGGACGAGACCAGCACCTTCCAGCGAAGCGCACCATCGCCTTCAGGCTCGCCGTCGTACTCCCACGGGTAGTCGCGCTCGCTGCGCAGGAGATGGCGTTCGCCCATCACGCTCCTTCGCCGAGGCGCCACGGCTCTCGGCGCACGGCGCGGACCGTGTACGGGCACACCGTCTGGCACACGCCGCAGGTGCCGTCCCACTCCGGGTGCTCGTAGGTCTTCTCCTCGCAGGCCTTCTCGTCGTAGAGCTCGTCGCGCGGCGTCCCGGCGCGCCACAGCACGTCCTTGCCGGCGCCCAGCGGGCAGGCGTCGACGCAGAGCCGGCAGGAACCGCAGCGACTGACGGTGACGGGCGCCGCACTGCTCAGCGGCATGTCCGTGAACACGGTGGTGAGCCGCACCGCGGGTCCGAAGCGAGCCGAGACGAACTGCGCCGTCTTGCCGATCCATCCCAGGCCGGCCTGCGTCGCCGCCGTCTTGTGGGCGAAGACACCGGCGTCGCCCCAGTCCTCGAGCGGCGGGTCGTCGTGTGGCGCACTCATCACATTCATGATCGCTGCGCGCGGTAGCCGTGAGCCGCGATGAGCCGCGTGGCTGCGGCGGCCGCTGCGTCGAGCTCCGCGAAGAGCCGCGAGTAGTCGTCGAAGAACGCCGCCGACATGTGTGACGTCTCGAGGCCGGCGAGCGCGGCCGGGGCGTGCCTGCCGACCAGCGCGATCGCGAACGGGTAGGCCGGAGCGAGCGGCCAACCCCGGTTGGCCGCCGCGCCCCACTCGTCGATGGCGGCGCGCTCGCAGACCGCGCCGATCGCGCTCATCGCGTCTGGCGCGTTCACTCCTGCGCTCACTCCTCGACCGCGCGCCTTTGCCGGCGCCAGAGCAGGAGCACGACCACCGCGACGCAGGCGGCCGCGATGACGACGGCGACGACGATCCATGACGTCGACGACGTCTCCGTTTGCGCTTCGGCGACCTTGGGCTCCACGTTCATGTAGGCCCACGGGTACGTCGCGCTCACCACGGCCGGCCCCTTGCCACCCAGGGCCCGGTCCCAGCCCTGCATCGTGTCCACGTGATACGCCTGGAGCTTGTACGGGTACGCGAGAACGATCGTCGCCGCGTCCTCGTACATCGCCTGCTGCATCTGCCGGATGTAGTCGGCGCGCAGGTCGACGTCGAGTGTCTTGTTCTGCAGCACGTTGAGGCTGTCGTACTGCTCATTGGACCAGGCCATCTCGTTCCAGCCCTCGATCTGGTCGGTGGTGAAGCAGTCGAGCGTCTGGCCCGGGTCACAGGTAGCTGTCCCACTGCCAGATGTACGCGTCGAAGTCCGGCTTGAAGGTGTCGCCGTCGTAGGCCCAGATCTTGTCGAAGTAGACGGCGTTGTCGACGATTTGGTAGTCGACCCCGATGCCGATCGCCTTCCAGTAGCCCGAGACCAGCTTGCCGGAGCGCTCGGCTTCAGGGCTGCGCGTGTTGGCGAGCAGGCGCAACGTGATCGGCTTGACATCGTACTCGCGGACGCCGTCGCCGTCAGAGTCCGTGTACCCGCCGGCGTACAGCATCTCGTTCGCCGTCTCGACGTTGTAGTCCCGGCGCAGCGTCGCGTCCGGCTCCAGTGATAGTCGGGGTTCTCCCAGCTGCGCGACGGCATGAAGCTCCAGCCGGGCAGCGCCAGACCGGAGTAGGACTGCGCCACGATGTTGGCCCGGTAGATCGCGTACTCGAGCGCGGCGCGGAAGTCCTTCTCACGGAGTGCGGGGTGACCCTTGGATGGTACCGTGTAGCAGTTGAAGCCGATATAGTCCCAGTTGCGCCAGGTGTACGAGATCGCCTCGAGGTACGGTTCGCTCTTGAGAGACTCGAACTGCGCCGGCGGCACGAGGTACGCGGCGTCGATCGTACCGGTTTTGAGGTCTGCACCATGGTGTCAGGGCTCTTGTAGGTGATGTAGAGGATCTCGTCGACCGTGGGCTTACCGAGGTAGAAGTCCGGATTGGCCTCCATCTTGAGGTACTTGGACCGCTTCCACTCCGTCACCTGGAACGGGCCGCTGCCCACGATGGGCGGATCGTTCGGCCAACTGGTGGTTGCCTTCTCGGGGTCGAGCTTCGACAGACGTGCTCAGGGAGGATTGGGATGAAGAGCCGCAGCAGATTCGCCTTGGGCTCGCTGCAGACGAACTTCGCCGTGTAGGGGTCCACGACTCGACTCTCTAGATGCCCTGGGTGAAGGCGACGTAGGCGGACACCTCGTTCTCGATGATGAAGTTGTAGGTCCAGGCCACGTCCTCGGCCGTCAGCGGTTCGCTGTCGTGCCAGGTGATGCTCTCGTTCAGGTGAAAGGTCCAGACCAGCTCATCGGCGGAGACCTCCCAGCTCTTGGCGACTCCGTAGGTCCCCGGCAGCATGGTCTCGGGATCGACGTTGACGAGCAGCAGGTACTCGTTGGCGTAGATCTCGTAGACGTTGTTCGTCCAGCCGATGAACGGGTTCATGTTGTCGAGCTCGCTCATCCAGCCGATCTTGAGGACCACTTGTCCGCTGCCGGCGACGCGCCGGTGCGCCACTCGTGGCTACCACAGCGACTGCGGCTGCGACCACCAGCAACAAGGCGAACAGCAGGATCGATCGCGACACTGTACTACTCGGCTTCATGACCTTCCCCCGTTGTGTCGGAATGGACTTCGCTCCATGAGGTTGCTCGCAGCGACGCGGCAGAGAGACATCGCGTGTCGGCGCGGGATTGGCGAAGAACGGAACGCTGCTGCTGCCTGCTGTAGGCTCTCTGACCGCCGCAGTCCGGACACTCAGGCCCGCGGCGCGTTCGCGCTGCACACTAGGCTGATTGAGTCAGCTAGCGGATGCGCGCATGATGGCACACCAAAGGGGGCGCAACAAGAGTCAGTCGGGAGGGCGCGACACCGTCAGTCCCGGCCCCACGGGCAGGCGACGATGCAGAGACCGCAGACCCCCCCGAGGTCCTCGTATTTACAGGTCTCGAGTTCGCAGGCGCGGCAGTCGTAGAGAGCCTCACGGGGGAGGCCGGCCATCCAGAGGACGTCGCGACCGGCCCCGCGGGGCAGGCGTCGATGCAGCGCCGGCAGGATCCGCAGCGGCTCGCCGTCACCGGCTCGCCCGGCGGGAGCACGAGGTCGGTGAACACGTGGCCAGCCGAACACGCGGGCTGTAGTACGGAGAGAGGAAGAGTGCCGTCTTGCCGATCCAGCTCAGACCGGCTTGTGTCGCGGCCGTTGTGGGGAAAAACGGGTACCTGGCACCAATCCTCGATCGTGTCGTACTGTACTTCCGGGACGGTGGCCGGTATTGCCTCGGCTACGTACCGGCCGCGAGCAGCGCGCGCGAGCTCGGCCACGGCCGCGTAGAGGAGCGCGTTCACGCGGCAGTAGCCCCGGTAGTAGGCTTCGGTGGAGCTGCCTCCATGCTTCGAACTCGGTTGGGTAGAAGCACGCAAGGAGGGAGATCGCTGTGGGTAGTGCCGGGGCGGCGGGGAGCGCGGGGTCGTTGCGGGCGATTCTACACGCGGTCACCTTGGCAGAGGTAAGGAGCCTATCGACGTCGACGGCGGGGGTCCCTTGTGTCATCGGACGTGCCTCCTAGAGTGGCGGTGTGAGCCAGCCTAGAGCATGACGACTGTCGCGGTCGAGAGAGCGGGGGGAAGCAGCATGCGTGTACGGGCGGACTGGACGACGCGTGAGGAGCGTCAGCGCATCGTAGATGAGGCGCTCGCCCTGCTGGAGGGCGCCGGGATGCGGTACGGCGAGGGTGACGCCCTGGGCCTTCTCGCTGCCGCCGGCGCGAAGGTGGACAGGGCGCGAGGTCTGGCCCGTTTCCGCGCGACCTCGTCCTCGACGCGCTGCGCGGCTGCCCGCGACGTGGTGCTGGGCGGGGCCTCGCCTGCTAACGACTGCGTGCTGACGCGGGGCGAGCCGCACGTCGGCAACCCGGCTCTCGCCAACCACGATCGTCGCCCACGGATCGCGGCGCACCGCGAGAGCACGCTCGAGGACCTGCGCTAGGGGACGTTCGTCCTCGACACTCTCGCCTCCACGAGCATCCTGTGGGCGATCGCGTCTGCAATAGACAGGTCCCCCGAAGAGCGGCTGTTCCGCGAACTGGTCACGATGCTCACGTGGTCGCGATAGCAAGTCCAGCACGAGGTAGAGGGGCGCTGGCAGGTCGAGCGATTCCGGCGGGTCGCGGAGGCGGTCGGCGGGGACCTCGAGAAGCGTCCGTGCCGAGCACGTCTGTTGCACGGCGTCGCCGCGGCGCGCCTACGCCGATTTCCTGGACGCCTCATCCGAGTTTGTAGCCGTCGGTATCCCTGTCGTCGTGCTGCAGATGCCGATAGCTGGAGCTACTGCGCCGATCACGGCGACCGGTACGGCCATCATGAACGTGGTCGAGTTCCGCGGCGCGACTACCCCTTCGGCTGGCCGCCCGACGCCAAGATCATCATGGGCGTGAGTACGGCGTGTATCGACGATGCGCGAGAGCGTCGTTTCGGCGAGCTCGAGGCCGACCTCGCGGCGGCGATCCGCGTCGAGGCGGCTCAAGAGCTCCCTGGCGCTCGGGCTCGAACGGACGTGAAGTATCACGGCATGCAGGCGGTCTATGAGAAGGCTCTGTGGGACTGAGTGGAGAGCGTGCGGCCGATCTGATGACTGGAGGTGTCGGGCTGTTGCAGGGGGCCGGCCTTGTCTCGCTGCGCAGGTGATCATTGAGGATGAGATCGCGCAGTTGTTCCTGCGCGTCAAGGGGCGTGAGGTGACCGACGAGAGCTCATGGCGGAGGTGATGCGGGGCGGCACAGAGGGTAACGATTCGCGGAGAGCGAGACGCGCCGGGAGGGCGGGGTTTTTCTCGCGGTTTCTGATCGGCGTTTCGACGAACAGTGGGAGGCGGTGGGCGCGACGTGCTGGCGACGTGGTGCGCGTCGATGTTCTCCTGGTGGCAGGTGACGAGTGTGGAACCCTGCTAGACGATGTATAGTAGTGAGTTGGAGGAGGTGTGGATAGTGTGTGCGAATAGAGAGAGGGAGAGAAGATGGATGATGCTGAAGTAGGGGGGAAGAGGGAGCTAACTAAGGGGCGAGCAGGCCGCGGCGGTCGTAGACCTCCGCGGCCTCGCGCACCAGCGCCGCGCAGAGGGGCGCGTTGTCGACCTCGAGCCGGGAGGCGATGGCCTCGAGGCCGGCGAGCGTAGAGCGTCCCGGCCGGAGCGCTTCGTAGATCGCCAGCACCTGGGCGTCGGGCAACGCCGTGAGCTCGGCGGCCCGGCGCAGGTTGTCACCCAGTTGCGGGTTGCCGTGGGCTTCCGCCACCTCTGCCTGGTGACGCAGCACATCCGGGTGGACGCGCAGGTCGGCGGGGGAGAGGTCGCCGCGCACGGCGGCCGCGAGGTTGATGTCGTCGATGGGGCGGCCGCTGAGCGCGCGGGTACCGGGAGCAGGCGCCGGCGTCATCGCTCCACCTCAAGGTCCATGGGCGGCGCGCCGGGTACCGACTCGCCGCGCTCGATGGCGACGAGCGAGACCACTTCGGCGTGGTACCGGGCCTCGATCGCCTGATCGGTGTACGGATTGCGGACGGGCGCCGGCCGCAGGCCCTTCGCGTGGCGGCCGGCGTTCGCGCCGAGCTCGCGGTACAGCTCCGCGGTCAGCAGCGGCGCGATCGAGAGCAGCTCGAGGCAGGCCAGCGGCGCGAGCCCCCGGCGGTGGATGAGCGCCGTACCCTTGGCCTGGAGCCCGACGCCGACGCCGGAGCCCGCGAGCTCGGCGGCGGTGAGGCCGATCACGCCGAGGTCGACGGTGGACGGCACGCGCACGATGCGGGCCGTGCACTCTTCCGCTTCGAGGCCGGCGACGATCTGCGCCAGCGCCTCGCCGACGGGCAGGCCGGACATCGTGAACCAGAGCTTCGTGGCCAGCGCCGGCGAGACGCCGATGCAGACCTCACGGAGGTCCGTCCCGGGCCGGGATGGCCCTCGCTCGACGAGGCGGAACGGCGGACTCGCGTGGGAGGGGAAGGCAGTTGTCAGGTGGTCCGGTACCGTCAGCGGTACGTCCAGCCGTACTTCCAGCGGCATCACCAGCGGCACCTCCGGTGGTACCGGGCTCGTGCGCCACTCGAGGGAGCCGGCCGCGGCGCCGTAGCGTGCGCGGCCTGCTGCCACCTGCGCCGACGGCGTGCCGCGCCAGCAGATCGGCGCGCGAGCGCTGCTGGCGGATGGCCGCGATCTCCTCGCGGCGGGCCGGCGCGACTTCGTAGCCGGTGCCGGGGCCTTGATAGTCGTTGGGGTCGGTCACCTTGGACAGGCAGCTCATCTCTTCGTCGAAGATCGCCGCCGTCTGTAAGTAGTCGCCGGCGACCCGGGCGCGGCCCATGGCCAGCACGCGCCCGGCCTCCTCCTCGTAGCCCGTGCGCCCAGAGCGCCCGAACCACGTCGAGGATGCCGAGCTCGCCGCTCCATGATGGCGTCGGACGCCGCCAGGATCGCCTGAGGGTCTGGCGGCGTGACGTCCTTGGAGCCTTCGGCGACGACGACCTCGGCCACGTGATCGTCGGTGAAGCCGATGGGGGGTGACGACGGGGCGGGGCCGGCCGGCCCGGCGACGAGCCCCAGCTCCCGGTACACCGCCAGGCACGCCTTCGCCGCGCGCTCGCGCACCTCCCGCATCCGCCCCTCGGTCACCGGGCGCAGGGCGCCGTCAACGCCCCAGTCGCGCTGCATGACCAGGTAGTCGTCCAGGTCCTCGGCGTTGAAGTTGCTGGGACCGAACATGTTGTCGTAGCGCTGGATCGAGCCGAAGCCCGAGAAGAGGAAGTCCGAGCCGGCCAGGAAGAGCGGGACGGTGTGCGCGGTGCGGCGCATGTCCGACTCGGAGACGAGGGCGTCGTTTCCGGAGCACGACTCGAGGTCGCGAAGCATGACGAGGAGGTTCTCGGCGAGCAGCTCGCGCATGCCGTCGGGGACGCAGCCCACGACGCTCGCGCCGTCGATGCCGCCGTTCTGCACGCCTTGGGCGCCCATCGCGCGGGCGAGCGCGACGCAGCGCGACTCGAGACTGAACATCGAGCGGCCCTCGGCGGCGCCCATGAGCGCCTCCGCGCCGCCGCCGCTCGTCACCCGCATCTTGAGACCGCGGGAAGCGTAGGCGGAGCAGAGGAAGGCCTTGGACCAGGGCGTGTCGTCGCCGTCGATGAACACCTTCTCCGTGCCGTAGAGGCTGACGGTCTCGGCGTAGGTGGTGAGGCCCCTGAGGCCGAGGTCGAGCTCGAGGGCCTCCTCGACCGAGCACTGCGTGAGCGCCCCGGCGGCGCCGACCTGCGCGCCGATGAGCACGGCAAGGGCGTTGGACGGCGCGTCGGCGTTGACCGGCACGGTGGTCTCGACCTCGCGGAAGCCGTAGGCGACCGCGGTGGCCGCGTCGGCGGCGAGCAGCAGAGGGTCGTCGAGCCGGTTGGTGACGTGCGCCTGGTTGCTGGGCGTGCGGCGCACGCGCATCTTGGATACGGCCATCTGGAGCTCGACCGGACGGAGGAGGGCGACCACGCGGGCGAGCTTCTCGGGGGTCGCGCCCGCGGCGAGGCGGACGACGTCCGCGCGCGGGACGCTGGGGTCGACGATCAGGCGGGCGAACGCGACGTCGTCGAGCGCGTTCGCCTCTTCCGCGACCGCCGCGTCCACGCCTCGCGCGGCGATGAAGGCGTCGATGAGGTCGAAGTCGGGGGCCGCTGTGCCGTCGAGCTCGGTGACGCGGCCGTTCGTGTCTATCGCGATCGATGGCTCGGGATCGTTCGCCGAGGCGAACGCGACGAGCCCGGCCTCGTCGTCCCGCTCGGCGAAGCCGTCGAGGTTGACCGGCCGCCTGTCGAGCGCCGTGAAGCGGCCGAGGCGGGCGGGGGCCAGGTCGGCCCCGACCGGGCCCGTCGCGGCGCTGCCGGCGTCGTCTGCCTCGGGCGTCACGATCTCTCTCGTCGTCAGACGAACCGGCGCATGTACTCGTAGTCCGGGGTGAAGTCACCGCGGTGCAGGATGAGCGCGCGGCGGAGCTCCGGCGGGAGTCTCAGCCGGTCGTATGGCAGCGAGAAATCGGCCTCGGCCAGGGCGGGGACGAACGGCGTCAGCGCGGTGCTGAAGGCCGTGGACGACTCGCGCGAGAGCTCGCAGGGCAGGTTCCCGACGGCGAGCACGACGGGCCCCAGGCCCTCCACGCCGTCGAGGATGTCGCCGGTGTCGGGGTCGTACACGTAGGCCGGCTCGTCGATGTGGGTCTCCTTGACCGTGAGCTCGACGGAACCCTCGATGTCGCAGCTCACATCGCCGATGACGCGGAGGCGCGGCGGGGTGGAGGCGGTGGTCGCAGCGGCGACCGGGGCGGCGGCGAAGAGCCTGCGGACCGCCGCCCTGGTCACCAGGCGCGGGTAGGGCGTGTCCCAGAACACGCAGTTCAGGAGCACGGCGAGCTGCGGCAGCCGGCGTTCGAACGCGCTCTCGTACAACTCCGGCTGCCGGTAGTACTCGTCCAGCGCGAAGGGCGCCGAGGCGTCGCGCCGCGCGACCAGGTCCTGCTCGGCGAAGACGACCTTGTGGACGGCGCGGCGAGAGGCCACGCCGTCTGCCCGGGCGGCCTCGGCCGGGTCCGTGAACAGATCGTCGAGTCGGGCCGGTGCGACCGGGGCAGCGCCGAGCGCGTCGATGACCTCCTGCGCGCCGAGCGAGGCATTGCCGTAGCCCGTGATCCCGATGACGAACGGGCAGAGCTCGGACGGGAGTCCTTCGGCGGCGATCCGCGTCCCGACCTCGCGAACCGCGGCGAGCGCCTCCTCGAGCGTCGGGTACCTGTAGGTCTGCTCCAGCGCGGCGAAGGGATTGGGCGTCAGGCCCTCCCACGCCAGGCGCAGGCCCAGCGCCCACAGGGAGTCGATGGCGCCGGCGAGGCCGGCGAATCGCGAGAAGAAGATCAGCCTCCGGCCGCGCTCGTCGGTGATGCGCTCGTAGTCGAGCACCTGGCACTCCAGCTCCATCAGGCGCCGGAGCATCTCCATGTTGTAGGGCTGGCCCTTGATGGTGTGCGAGAAGAACGCGTAGGTCGTGCCGGGCGTGAAGAGCTCGCTCGGGATCTCCTTGACGGCCAGGACGATGTCGCAGACGCTGAGGTCCTCGTCGACGCGCGCTCCGGCGCGCACGTACTCACTCTCGGTGAAGACGCGCCGCGGAGAGGGCTGAACCACGATCTCCGCGGCGCCCGAGCTCGTGAGGCGGACGACGTCGTCCGGGATCAGGGGGACGCGAGCCTCCCAGGGGTCCTTGTCCTCTCGGCGGATGCCGATGCGTCGCATCGGGGTGGCCTCCTCGGTGCCGGGTGCTGAGGGCGACAGTCTACGCGCGCCGCGACGGCTGCGCCATGGGGAAGGTCGGCAGGTCGACGAAGCGGTCGGCTGCATCGCCCCTGACGATCCTGCGGCCGCTCGAACGTGGCCGCGGCGCCTGCTGCGAGTGTGAGAGCGCTCTCGCTGCCTCCCGCTTCAAACCGCGTGGTTCCCGAGGTGCGGCGTGAGGACATCTGCGAGGTCATCGTCAGCCCTGTCGCGTGATCTGCCGTCGCCGGCATGATGCCCTGGAGGTTGTTGCGCTCAGGCATGGCGCGCGAAAGGTCAACGCAACGGTCGCGAGCTGGCGCAGGACCGGCGCCGACGTTGCGGTGGGCTGCCGCCGGAACATGGCGTACTCTGTCCTTGCATGAGCGACTTCGGCAGCATCTGGAAGACCATCCGTGAGGTGGACATCCTCGCGATCCGCCGCGAGGCGGAGCACGACGTGATCGTCGTCTGCGTGGGCGACCCCGCGGGGCTCGAGCACGTGCGCCGGTCGCTGCTCGACGGCCCCGACCGGTACCGGCAGCAGCTCACCGCCCTCGCGCTGGTCGGGCTCGACCAGGTGAGCGAGCGCGAGCGGCTCATCGCCGACGCCGACCTGCTGATCGTGGCTCTGGACGCGGGCGCCACGCTCGACGCCGCCGAGGTCGCGGGGCTCGATCGACTGGTGGCCTTGCGGCCGCAGCTGCGGATCCTGGTGACGTTCGGTGAGCGGTCTCGCGACGCGGCGCCGTGGCTGGCGCGGCTCGACCGGCGCCAGACCACGTCCGTCGATCCGCGAGCGGCCGACGCCGTCGAGCGGGTGGCTGAGGCGGTCCTGGTCGCGCTGCCGGAGGAGCTTCATCTGGCCGCTGCGCGACGGCTGCCCGGCCTGCGGCCGACCGTCGCGCGGCGTCTGACGGCGGAGGTCTCGCTGTCCAACGCCGCCTTCGCTCTGGCATCGGGCGTCCCGTCGCTGGTGCCGATCCTCGGCATCCCGATCTCGGCCGCGGACACCATCGTCCTCACCAAGAACCAGGCGCTGATGGTCTACCGCCTGGCGCTCGCCTATGGGGCGCCGCCCGAGTTCCAGCGGCGGATGATGGAGATCACCCCCGTCATCGGCGCCGCCGTGGTGTGGCGGCAGGTGGCGGGAGGCCTGGTGGGCCTCGTCCCCGGGTACGGGATCCTGCCGAAGACCGCGGTCGCCTACGCCGGCACCTACATCACCGGCCGCGCGGCAGGACTCTGGTACGAGACCGGCCTCGTCTCCAGGGCCGACCTGCGGCGCGTCCGGGCAGAGGCGACGGCGAAGGCCCGCACGGTGGCGGATCAGATGACCCGGCAGGCCTACGAGGCGCGCGGCAAGGCGGGCGGGCGAGCTCGCGGCGCCACGAGCGGCCTGCGCAAGGCGGTCGGCCGCGCGGTTCCGAGGCGGAAGCCGCCGGGGCCGTGAGATCCGGCGACGCGCCTGTTCTCCTTCGCGCGACGCGCTGAAGCGGCCTCGAGTCGCACGGCAACGCTCACGAGGTGCCGTTCCGGCCCGAATGCGGAACCATTCGGGACGACCACTCAGGATGCTCGGGTGGCGCGGCCGGCGAGCGCGCGGACCGCGCCCCGCCCGGGACCTTCGAAGGAGACACGGCCATGAACGTCGTCGACCAAGCCACGCAGACGCAACTCCAGAACATCCAGACGCGCACCGGCAAGACGCTCGATGAGCTCTTCAACCTCATCCGCGAGAGCGGGTTGACCAAGCACGGCCAGATCCTGCAGATGCTCAAGAGCGACCTCGGGATGGGCCACGGTGACGCCAACGCGCTCGCCGGCGCCTACCTGAAGGCCGGCGTTCAGAGCGCCGGTCCGGCCGGCGACGCCTCGCCGGACGACATCCTCGGCGCCATCTACGCCGGCCCCAAGGCCGCCCTGCGGCCGATCCACGAGGAGCTGATGGCGGCCTTCGCCGCGCTCGGCCCCTTCGAGGTCGCGCCCAAGAAGGGCTACGTCAGCCTGCGCCGCAAGAAGCAGTTCGCCACCGTCGGCCCGACGACCAGGACGAGGGTCGACGTCGGGCTCAACATGAAGGGCGTCCCTGCCACCGAGCGCCTGATCGAGCTGCCGGCGGGCGGCATGTGCCAGTACCGGGTGAGTCTGACGGAAGCCGGACAGGTCGACCAGGAGCTCATGGCGTGGGCCTCGCTGGCCTACGCCAGCGCGGGGTGAGAGCCCGTCGACAAGGGGCGCCGGCAGGCTTGGCCCCACGATGAGCACCGCCGAGACGGACCGCGACGGGTAAGATGCGCTGATGGACGCACCCTCAGGCCCAGCCCCGCTGGGCGACGAGCCGACACAGCCGGAAGACCGGCTGCCCCAGCCGCCGCAGTGGGAGGAGCGCGACGCCTGGACGGCGCTCGACGACCTCGACGTCTCGCCGGCGCTCGTGCCGGCGAGCGAGTGGCCGGCCGGCGTCATCGGTCTGGACCGGCCGGGGCTCTTCGCCTTCTGGGTGGACGATGCAGGCGCGGCCGACCTTTCGCACGGCCTGGAACTGCCGCTGGAGGCCGGGCGGGTCTACGCCGGGCAGGCCGGAGCCACCAAGTGGCCCTCCGGCAGGGCCAACGATGACACGCTCGGCCACGCCATCGGCGGGGTGCACCTCGGCGGCAAGGTCCGGATGTCCGCCTTCCGCTGGACGCTCGCCGCGATCCTCTTCGACCGGCTCGAGCTGCAGGGCCAGGCGGCGATGCTGATCACGCCCTCGTCCGAGCAGGCGCTCGGGGAGTGGATGCGCGCGCACCTCTCCGTGGCCGTCCACGCGCACGATGACCGCGACACGCTCGGCGGACTCGAGCGCGCGGTCCTCGAGCGCCTCGACCCGTCGCTGAACCTCGAGGACCGCCTGCCGGCGACGTCACTGCGCCAGCGCGTGACCGCCCTGCGCAAGCGGATCAGCCGGGAGGACTGACCATCCGCAGGTGCTCGCGCAGGTCGGCGCCCAGCACCGCGTGCAGCTCGGACAGATCTCCGGACGCCACCTGGACGAACGTGAACGCGAACACCGGGTAGCGGTTGAAGTCGGTCGGGCGCAGCTCCAGCACGCGGCCGAAGCGAGCGGCGAAGCCCTCGTAGTCGACGGACTCGATGGCCGCGAGGTCCACCGTACTCGGCAGGTCGGCGACGATGAGCGCCGTGGTGCGTCCCGTGGTCTCCTCAGCGATGCGGTCCCAGTCCGGGTGCTCGTTCCGCAGGTAGCAGCGATAGGGGTTGATGCCGTAGGCGAAGTGCGCGAGGTCGGTCGCGCACCAGCCGCCGAAGCGCATGGGGTTGACCTCGATCGGCGCGACGCGGCCGGCGGCGTCGATGCGGAGCTCCGTGTGGACGGGGAAGTCGGCGAGGCCGGCGCGGCGGCCGATCTCCGCGAGGAACTCCTCGGCCGGCGGGCGGAGACGTGCGACGGTCTCGATGTCCGTGAAGTAGACGCGGTCGCTGACGTCGTCGGCCGAGGAGAACAGGTGCGCATAGACGTTGACCAGCACCGGTGCGCCGTCGGCGTCGTAGTAGGCGTCGACGGCGAACTCCTCACCCTCGATGACCTCTTCGACGACGAAGTGGCTCAGGTCCAGGACCTGCTCCGGGTACAGGTGGCCCAGCGCCCGGACCTCACGCTCGATCTCGTCGACCACCGCCGGCCAGGCCGCGGCCGACTCGACGACGTGCACCCCGAGGCTGAAGAAGCCCACCGCCGGCTTGACCACGAACGGAGCGCGCAGGCGCGCAGGGTCGAACGCGCGCAGCTCGCCGGCCGGCACCCCGGCGTAGCGGTAGTCCGGGTACAGGTCGGCGACCAGGTCGCGGAAGGCGACCTTGTCCTTGAACAGCTCGATCCGCCGCGGCAGGTCGGAGCCGGCAAGGTGCTCGGCGATCCAGCCGATGGCGTTCTCCGAATTCGAGTAGACGCGCGCGCCCGGACGGCCGGCGGCGGCGGAGAAGGCCGCGTCGTCGCGGAGGAGCGCGGCCTGTGGACCCGCCAGGCGGCGCTCGGCGATCGGCGTGCGCAGGACCGGCAGCTGCAGCTCGCCGACCGTCGCTGCGAGCAGGTCGGACACGTAGGGCTCTTCGAGGATGAACACGGCGGGCTGGCTCCGGGGTCGGGGTCGCGGACTGCGCAGAGGATAGCGGAATCCCGAGCCGCGCGGTGGTCATCCGTCCGCCCTCCCACATACCATCGCCACGGTGGTCTCCGTCCCGGAAGGCCACTCACACCGACATTCCCGGAGGGCCCGGCATGACCGATACCATCGTGTGGCTGGTGCTGCTGCTCGCCGTCGCGAACGCGCTGCTGCTCGTCGTCCTGCTCGTGCGCACGCGTGCCGGCGTCCAGGGGCGCGCGGACGTGCGTGCGGAGCTGCGCGCCGGGCGCGAGGAGGCCGAGCGCTCGTCGCGCGCGTCCCGCGAGGAGCTCGCGCGCGGCCTGGCGTCGGGCAACGAGATGCTGGCCAAGACGCTGGGCGGTATGGCGGAGGTCCAGCGCGAACAGCTGGACGGCGTCTCCAAACGGCTCACCGAGCTCACCGCCTCCAACCAGACGGCGCTCGACGGCATCCGCGCGACCGTCGACGCGCGCGTCATCGAGCTGCAGGCCGGCAACGAGAAGAAGCTCGAGCAGATGCGCGCCACCGTCGACGAGAAGCTCCAGTCCACGCTCGAGAAGCGCCTCGGCGAGTCGTTCAAGCTCGTGAGCGACCAGCTCGAGTCGGTACAGAAGGGGCTGGGGGAGATGCAGACCCTGGCCACCGGCGTCGGCGACCTCAAGCGCGTCCTGACGAACGTCAAAGCGCGCGGCACCTGGGCCGAGGTCCAGCTGGGCGCGCTGCTCGAGGAGATCCTCGCGCCCGGCCAGTTCGAGCGCAACGTCCACGTCGAGCCCGGCTCGCGCGAGATGGTGGAGTACGCGGTCAAGCTGCCGGGTCCCAGGGACGAGCCCGGCAGCTGCGTCTGGCTGCCCATCGACTCCAAGCTGCCGCAGGAGGACTACGTGCGCATCCAGGACGCCGCCGACATCGCCGACGTCGCGGCGACCGGGCGCGCCACCGACGCTCTCGCCCGAGCGGTCAGGCTGGAGGCGCAGGCCATCCACGACAAGTACGTCAAGCCGCCGTACACCACCGACTTCGCCATCATGTTCCTCGCCACCGAGGGGCTCTACGCCGAGGTGGTGCGTCAGCCGGCGCTGCTCGAGGACCTGCAGCAGCGGTACCGCGTCGTCGTCGCGGGGCCCACGACGCTGGCGGCGCTGCTCAGCAGCCTGCGCATGGGCTTCCAGACGCTGGCGATCGAGCAGCAGGCGGTCGAGGTGTGGCGGGTGCTGGGCGCCGTCAAGACCGAGTTCGGCAAGTTCGGCGACGTGCTCGCCAAGGTCAAGCGCCAGCTCGACACCGCCGGCCGCACGATCGACGAGACCGGCCGGCGGACGCGCGCCATGGAGCGCAAGCTCCGGGTCGTCGAGGAGCTGCCGGATGCGGAGGCCGAGCTGGTGCTCGACCTCGTGGGCGTCGGCGTGGATGCGGACGCGGGCGCGGACGCCGAGTCCGTCGGTGAGCTCGAGCCGGGGGGCGACATGACCGCCGGGCTCGAGCCCGGCGACGAGGACACGACCTGATGCGGCCGGGAGCGGCCGGTGGGCGCCGCTCGCCGCCGCAACGGTTAGCACTGCCCGGTCGCCGGGCACGGCACTCCTACATCCATCGGCGACGAAAGGCGGGATCGTGGAGCAGCCGGGCATCGATCTCAGGAGTGAGCAGCGCGCGACCCTCGAGCGGCCGCGCTACACGTATTCGTCCATCGCGAAGGGCTTCTTCCGCAGCATGGACACGCTCACTGGCGCCGAGCCCACGCTGCCCAAGGTGGGCGTGATCGAGGCGCTCGCGACCGTGCCGTACCGGGCCTGGGAGAACCGCCAGTACGGACGCCTGACGCGGCACTTCCAGGACGAGGAGCTCGTGCGCGAGGCGGAGGCCATCATGCGCTACGGGCGCGCCGCCCAGGACAACGAGTACCAACACCTGCGCGTGATCGGGGAGAAGGTGCGCCAGGAGGGCGGCCGGGCCCCTCTTTCCCTCACGCGCCCGGTGCCCGACCTGATGGTCGCATCCTACCGGCTGCTGTCCGGCACGCTCGCGCGCGTGGGGATCCGCCGCGCGTTCCTTCTGAACGCCGAGTTCGAGGATCACGCCGAGCACACGTACGCCGAGCTGGTGGAGCAGCACCCGGAGTGGGAGGAACAGCCGGTGACCGGCGACGCCGTGCGGGAGTACGGGGAGTTCGCCTCGTGGGCCGACGTCTTCCGCCGCATAGGGCTCGACGAGCGCGATCACCGCAACGCGAGCTTCGCGCTGGCGGGGATGCCCGAGCACGTCGTGCGCTACGAGGGCATGCCGGAGACGCCGTAGCTCTGAGAGCGGCGCGGCGAGCAGGCGCGCGACTGAACGGGCCTCGATCGCGCGCCATCGTCCACCCACGGCTGCGAGTGTCACCCTCGCCTCTGGGCCGGCGTGGGTTCACGGTGAGGCGGCATGCCTCATGACCGCCCGATGATCCGCCTTTGCCTTGCCGGATCTCCGGGAGGCCGCAACGGCCTTGTCCGCGTACACTGGAGCCATGAGATCGGAGAGAGGACACTTCATCGGCGGGGCCGGAACCATCCGGTCGTTGCTGTGGGCGGGCGCGGCCCTCCTGGCGGCCGTCTGCCTCGCCGCGGTCGCCGCGGCGCCGGCGTCGGCCGGCCCCTACGTCAATCCCACCCCGGACGAGATCCGCGCCAAGCTGTACGCGGCGGCCGCCGCGCGCAACGTCCCGCCCAAGATCCTCTACGGCGTCGCCTTCCAGGAAAGCGCCTGGCGGCAGTTCGACGCCCACGGCGACCCTCTCATCGGCTTCGACGGCAAGGGGATCGGCATCATGCAGGTGACGACCATCCCCACCGGCGTCGACGTCGAGCGCCTCAAGACCGACATCGACTACAACATCGCCGTGGGCGCGGACATCCTCGTCGCCAAGTGGGGGTACGCGCCGACGGTCTTCCCGGTCATCGGCGACGGCGATCCGCGCTGCTACGAGAACTGGTTCTTCGCCGTCTGGGCGTACAACGGCTGGATCCGTGGCAACCCGTATCCGTACAAGATCTGGACGCACATCGCGACGGGTCCCGAGGGCTGGTGGACCGGATTGGCGGTGACTCCCGTGCCCGCGACGTCGCTGGTGAACGGCTTCCCCGTGGCGCCGGTCACGACCCCGCTGCCGGCGCACTACTGGAGCCCGACGCCGCTGCCCAAACCCTCCTTGAGCGCGCTGCGCGCGCAGAAGAGAGTCGCCGTCGGCGACCGGTTCACCGTCTCCGGCACGCTCTCGCCGAAGCACCCCGCCGGCGTCGGTTCCGTCGAGCTTCGCCTCTCGCGCTGGAACGGCTCCGCGTGGGTGCTGCGCCGTACGGTGCCGACGACGAACCGCGACGTCGGCGACGTCACCCGCTACGCCGCGAGCTTCGCTCTCGGCAAGAGGGGCCGCTGGAAGATCGTCGCCCACGCTCCGGCCGACGCCGAGCACGCCGCCGTGTCGTCGGCCCCGGCGTACGTCACGGCGCTGTAGACGCCGACCCGGCGGTCAGCGCGCCGCCAGATCGTCCTTCAGGTCACCGGCCTCGATGCGCCCCGACCACGCCTTCTGGTGGCCCGTCCGCATGCGGCCCTCCCGCTCGATGGGCAGGAGGAAGAACCCGTCGGCGACCTCCTGGAACCGCTCCGACCAGGCGTCGAGGCCGGCCACCGGCACCACCAGCTCGATCGCGAAGGTCTGGGCCGGCGTGTACAGCAGCGAGAGGCACTCGACGGGGGCCGGCGGATCGGCGTCGGCCGGCGGGACCGTGGTGAACTGCAGCACGGGAAAGCCGCGCCAGTACATGCCGATGCCCTCGAGCGCGTAGGCGCCGGTGCGCTCGAGAAAGCCGCGTCCCTCGCGGGGCGCGATCTCGTCCCAGTCCCACGTTCCCAGCAGGCCCGGCCGCAGCGGCAGGTGGTCGGTGGTGAGGAGAAGGCTCGGTGCGAGCCCGCGAGCGATGCTCTCGGCGGTCGCGTCCCTGGTCGTGAAGAGGACGGCGGCGGCGATCGCCGTGGGGATGCGCATGGTCCACGCTGCCCGCAGGCGGGGGTCGTCGGCGTCGTCGGTGTGCGTGATCGGCGCGTCGTCGTAGGTGACGCCGAAGCCGAACGCTGCGTTGCTGTAGGTGACGATGGCCATGGTGCGGTCCGTTCGTTGGCGGGGTCTCAGCATACGTGAGACGGGGGAGAGCGGCGGTGGGTTCGGCGATCGGGCGATCGTCGGCGCGCGGTGGCCCGTCCGCGGGCAGGGTCCCCCGGGGCGGCGGGCGAAGTAGGCGCCATGCGCCTGATCCCGCCGCACATCGACCCGGAGACGCCGAGCGACGGCGAGAAGCTCGTCTTCGAGCTGCTCGCCGCGGGCTCGGCGCCGGCCGGCGCCGCCGGCGCAGCCGGCCGCACCGGCCTCGACACCTCGGCCTGGACCGTCCTGCACTCGCAGGACCTCGCGCACCACCGCCGCCAGATGGAGGGCGAGGTCGACTTCCTCGTGGTCGCGCCCGGACTCGGCGTGCTCGTGATCGAGGTCAAGGGCTGCCACCGGCTGCGGCGGGAGCGCGGGCTGTGGTTCTACGGCGCGGACGCCGGCGGCGATCCGCGCGGTCCGTTCAGGCAGGCATCCGAGGCCATGCACAGCCTCCGCGAGCGGCTCTCGAAGCACCGCAGGCACCTCGGCGGCGTGCTCTTCCAGAGCGCCGTGTGCTTCCCGTTCATCGACTTCACCGACGCGAGCGAGGAGTGGCACTCCTGGCAGGTCATCGACCACCGCCGGCTGCAGCAGCGGTCCATGGCCGACTGCGTCGCCTCGGTGCTCACCCAGGCACGCGAGCGCGTCGCACGCCTGCGCAAGGCCTGGTTCGACCCGGAGGCGGGCGAGCCGACGGTCGAGCAGTGCGAGGAGATCGTGCGCGTGCTCCGGCCCGACTTCGAGTTCTACGAGAGCCCGAAGGCGCGGGCGAACCGCGTCGACGCCGAGATCCGCCAGTACACGCAGAGCCAGTTCGAGGCGCTCGACCACATGCGCCGCATGCCGCGCGTCGTCTTCGACGGGCCGGCCGGGACGGGGAAGACGCTGCTCGCGATCGAGGCGGCGCGGCGCGCCCGCTCCGCCGGGCGCCGCGCCCTCCTGCTCTGCTTCAACCGTCCGCTGGCCGAGTGGCTGCACGAGCAGACGGCCGGGATCTGCGACGCGACGACGATCTCCGACCACATGGTCCGTGCCGCGGGGATCCCGGCCGGCTCGCCGCTGCTCGAGGGCGGCCGCGCGTTCTGGGACGAGGAGCTGCCGCGCCTCGCCGCCGAAGGCCTCATCGAGCGCCCCGCGGGCTACGACGAGCTCATCCTCGACGAGGCGCAGGACGTGCTCCGCCACCAGTTCCTGGACGTCCTGGACTTCAGCCTCACCGGCGGCCTCAAGGACGGCTTCTGGCGCCTCTTCGGCGACTTCCGCCACCAGGCGATCTACGACGACTCCTGCGATCTGGCTGCATTCTGCAACGAGGACGCAGGCGGCTGCGCGGTCTACGAGCTCGACGAGAACTGCCGCAACGCGCCGGCGGTGGCCGCTCTCGCCTGCGCCGGCGCCGGCATCAGCCCCGGGGGGCATGGCTCGGACGGCTACGCCCGCTGCCTGCGGCCGGACGACGGAGACCTGCCGGCGGTGCGTTTCTACGACGGCGCCGAGCGGCAACGCGCGCTGCTCTGCGCGGCCCTCGAGGAGCTTCGGGAGGACGGCTTCACCGGGCCCCAGGTGGCCGTCCTCAGCACGCGCAACGACGCGGCCTGCGCCGCCGCCGGCCTCACCGAGCCGCCGTGGAGCGACCGCGTGACGCCGCTGGTGCACGAGACGCCGCGCGGCCCCGCCGTCGACCTGCACTCGAACAGGACGAGGTACGCGAGCGTGCACCGCTTCAAGGGTCTCGAGGCGCGAGCGGTCGTGCTCACCGACATCGAGCGCCTCGACACCGCGCGCGAACGCGACCTCTTCTACGTCGGCGCGACGAGGGCCACGCAGCGGCTCGTCGTGCTGGCGAACGAGTCGCTGCGCGGTCGGCTCTGAACGTCGCCGCCACCTTCCCTTGGTGTACTGTTCGCGCATGGAGCCGAGCCTGACTGCGTCCTCGAGGTGACCCGTGCGGGTCGCCCTCTTCATCACCTGCGTCGCCGACACGCTGTTCCCCGAGACGGGGCGCTCCGTCGTGCGCGTGCTCGAACGGCTGGGACACGAGGTCGTGTTCCCCGCGGACCAGACGTGCTGCGGGCAGATGCACGTCAACTCGGGCTATCGCGACGAAGCGCTGCGGCTGGCCCGGCGGTTCGTGGACATCTTCGCTCGCGACGACGGCGTGGACGCGGTGGTCTCGCCGTCGTCGTCCTGCGTGGGGTGGGTCCGGGTCCTGCTCCCGGAGGTGGCGCGCAAGGCGGGCGATGAGCAGCTCGCGCGCGACGCCGAAGAGCTCGGCAGCCGGTTCTTCGAACTCTCCGAGTTCCTTGTCCGCCGCCTCGGCGTGGAGGACGTCGGCGCCACGTTCGCGCGACGCGTCACCCTGCACCCGACCTGCCACGCGCAGCGCGTGACGCGCGTGGGCGACGCGCCGCAGCGCCTGCTGGCGCACGTCCGCGGCCTCGAGCTGCTCGAGCTGCCTGAGGCCGCCGAGTGCTGCGGCTTCGGCGGCACGTTCTCGATCAAGAACGCCGATGTCTCCCTGGCGATGCTGGCCGACAAGTGCGCCAACATCGTCGCCACCGGCGCGGACGTGGTGACCGCCGTCGACCCCTCGTGCCTGCTGCACGTCGGCGGCGGACTGAGCCGGATGGGCGCCGGCGTGAAGGCCGTGCACCTGGCCGACATCCTGGCGTCCGGGCACCCGGACGACGAGGATCGCCGGGCCGGAGGTGAGTCCCGGCCGTGAGCGGTCACGACTTCCCGGCGGCCGCGCGCGAGGCGCTCGCCGACGAGCGCCTGCGCGTCAACCTGCGGCGCGCGACGCAGACGATCCGCGCCAGGCGCGCCGGAGCGATCGCGGAGCTGGCCGGCTTCGAGGAGCTCCGCGACCAGGCGCGGCGCGTCAAGGACGACGCACTCGACCGCCTCGACGAGTTGCTGGACGCGTTCCAGGCGGCGGCGGAGGCCGCCGGCGCACAGGTGCATCACGCCGCCGACGCGGCCGCCGCCAACGACATCGTCGCCGGCATCGCCCACGACCACGGCGTCACCGAGCTGGTGAAGATGAAGTCGCTGGCGACCGACGAGATCGGCCTCGATGCCGCTCTCGCCGAGGCCGGCGTCGAGGCCGTCGAGACCGACCTCGCCGAGCTCATCGTCCAGCTGGCCGGCGACACCGCCTCCCACATCCTCGTGCCGGCCGTCCACTACAGTCGCGGCCAGGTCCGCGACCTCTTCCGGAGGACGATCGCCCAGGGCAGGGACCTCTCCGACGATCCGCGAGAGCTCGCCGAGGTCTCGCGGCTGTACCTGCGCGAGCGGTTCCTGCGCGCGCGCATGGGAGTGACGGGCGCCAACATCGGCGTCGCCGAGACCGGCACCGTCTGCATCGTGGAGAACGAGGGCAACGGCCGCATGTGCTCGACGCTGCCGCCGGTGCTGGTCACCGTCATGGGCGTCGAGAAGGTGGTGCCGACGCTGGAGGACCTGGCCTTGCTGCTGCGCCTGCTGCCGCGCTCGGCCACGGGCGAACGTATGAGCTCCTACGTCTCGCTGCTGACCGGGGTGACGGCAGGCGACGGGCCGCGCGAGTACCACATCGTCCTTCTCGACAACGGCCGCCGCAGGGCGCTGGCCGACCCGGTGGGGAGGCAGGCGCTGCGCTGCATCCGCTGCAGCGCCTGCCTCAACGTCTGCCCGGTGTACTGCCGCGTCGGCGGGCACGCCTACGGGTCGATCTATCCCGGGCCGATCGGGGCGATCCTGACGCCGCAGCTGTGGGGGATGGCCGAGTACGCCGCGCTGCCCTTCGCCTCGTCGCTGTGCGGCGCCTGCGCCGAGGTCTGCCCGGTGGGCATCGACATCCCGCAGGTGCTGCTGCACCTGCGGGCGCGGGCCGTGCGCGAGCAGGCGCCCGCGCCCGAGAAGGCGGCGTTCGGCGCCGCGGCGTGGGCCTTCGGCGCGCCGCAGCGCTTCGCCGCTGCGCAGAAGCTGGGCAGGGCCGCCGAGGTACCGCTCACCCGCGGCGGCCTGGTCCGCCGGCTGCCCCGTCCGCTCGCCGGCTGGACGCAGGGCCGCGACCTGCGCCCGGTGGCGCGCGAGACGTTCCGTGAGTGGTGGGCGCGCGAGCGCGGCCCGGCGGGTGGTCACGGCGAGCGACGCGGAGGCCGCGACGATGAAGGCGCGCCGCCCGGCGGCGCCTCCTCACGTGGCAGGGGGGAGGCGCCGTGAGCGCCGCGCTCGTCGACCTCTTCGTGGAGCGTCTCGAGGCGCAGAAGACGGAGGTCCGCCGCGTCGACGGTGGCGACGTCGCCGCCGCGGCGGCCGCGGTGTGCGCCGAGCGCGGAGTGGCCCGGCTCGGCGTGCCGCCCGGCCTGCCCGCGGAGTGGCTGCCGGCCGGCATGGACGTGGTGACGGACCACGACCTCACGCCGGCCGAGCTCGACGCCGTGGACGGCGCGCTGACGGGATGCACGCTCGCGATCGCCGAGACGGGCACGCTCGTGCTCGCCGCCGGCTCTGCCGACGGGCGGCGCGCCCTCTCTCTCGTCCCCGACCTCCACATCTGCGTCGTCGCCGAGCGCCAGGTCGAGGCGGACCTGCCGGAGGCGATGTCGTCCATCGCCGGCCTCATCCGCGAAGAGCGCCGGCCGATCGTCTTCGTCTCCGGCGCTTCCGCCACCTCCGACATCGAGCTGCACCGGGTCGAGGGCGTGCACGGCCCGCGGCAGCTGGTGGTGCTGCTCGTCTCGTAGCGCTGGCGCGCGTCGTCCGCTGCCCCAGAGGTTGCCCGCCGGCTCGCTGCGGGTACCACCTCCGCCATGACACGGAACCGCCTCGAAGCCTTCAGTGACGGCGTCATCGCCATCCTCATCACCATCATGGTGCTGGAGCTCACGATCCCGCACCACGACAAGCTCGCCGACCTCTGGGAGCTGCGCTACATCTTCCTCAGCTACGTCGTCAGCTTCATCTACCTGGCGATCTACTGGAACAACCACCACCACGTGCTCTACCTGACGGAGCGGGTCACCGGCGGCGTGCTTTGGGCGAACATGTACCTGCTCTTCTGGCTGTCGCTGGTGCCGTTCGTCACCGGGTGGATGGGGGAGAACGGCTTCGCGGCGACGCCGACGGCGATCTACGGATTCGTGCTTCTGATGGCCGCGGCCGCCTACTACGTGCTCGTGCGCGTCATCATCCGCAGTCAGGGGACGGACTCGCTGCTCGCGCGGGCGATCGGCAAGGACCGCAAGGGGCAGGCGTCGCTTGTGCTGTACCTGGTCGCGATTCCGCTGGCGCTCTTCGCGCCATTGGTGTCGCTCGGCATCTACTGGCTCGTCGCGGCCATCTGGCTGGTGCCCGACCGGCGGATCGAGAAGGTGGTCCTCGCCTGCGAGGACGAGCGCCGCGCGGCGGGCCGCGACGAGGCGTAGCCCGCTCCCGTCATCCCGGCTTCTGTCGCAGCGAGCCGACCGTTTCGCTCCCGTTTGACCGGGGTATCGTGCGACCCAGCAACGAATGAATCGGGCCGGGCGGCGCAGCCGCTCCCGGCTCTTCGCGACAAAGGAGTGACATGGTCCAGGTAGGTCAGCAGGCCCCGGAGTTCGCGCTCGAGGGCGTCCTCGACGGCGAGTTCGTCAACGTCGAGCTCAGCGAGTATCGCGGCAAATGGGTGGTCCTGTTCTTCTATCCGCTCGACTTCACCTTCGTGTGCCCCACGGAGATCCAGGGCTACGCCAAGCGCCTCTCGGAATTCCAGGAGCTCGGCGCCCAGGTCCTCGGCGCCAGCGTCGACAGCAAGTGGAGCCACCTCGCGTGGGCCGAGCGCGACTTCGGAAAGCTCGGCTTCCCTCTGCTCAGTGACATCAAGCGAGAGGCGACGGACGCTTACGGCGTGCTCCTGGCCGACGAGGGGATCGCCTTGCGCGGTACGTTCATCATCGATCCCGAGGGCGTGCTCAAGTACGCGGTGGTGCACGACAACAACATCGGCCGCAACACCGACGAGACCCTCCGCGTCCTCGCGGCGCTCCAGACCGGCGAGCTCTGCCCGGTCGACTGGCAGCCCGGCGAGGCGACGCTCAGCTAGGGCGAAGAGGCAGAAGACGGCGGCGGCGGCCGTGCAGGCCGCCGCGCTGACTGTGAGGGGCGCCGCGAGGCCGCACGAGCCACGTGGCGCCCCTCTTGAAGACTCGGGCGGCCGTCCCGGCCGCCCGCACGAAGGGAGAGCCATGGCGACCATCGACGACTGGTTCGACGAACGCACGCTCCTCGGCCTCGTACCCGCCGACGTGTACGTACGCGGAGCTGCCGCCGTCGAGGCCGGAGCCGTGCGCATCGTGCAACGCGACGGGGCACGTCTTCTGACGACCGTCGAGGCGGTGGACATCGTCGAAGCGGAGTGGAGCCTCGACGGCGAGCTGCTCGTGTACGCGTGCAGCTGCGGCCAGGCGGTCGAGCAGCCGTGCGAGCACCTCATCGCCAGCGCGCTGGCGACCTGGCCGGGCGAGATGCCGGTCGAGGACGACTGAGGACGGCAGGGTGGACTTCCGCAACCTCGGCACCAGCGGCCTCAAGGTCTCCGAGTTCTGCCTCGGCACCATGACGTTCGGCAGCGGCTTCATGGGCATCGGCGTGGTCGACCAGGCCGGCGCCGATGCGATCGTGCGCGCCGCGCTGGACGCCGGCGTCAACTTCTTCGACACTGCCGACGTCTACTCGCGCGGCGAGTCCGAGCAGATCCTGGGGCGGGCGCTCGAGAACGCCGGCGTCGCCCGCCACTCCGTGGTCGTCGCCACCAAGGTCCGCGGCACCATGAGCGACGCCGCGCAAGCCGGCACCGGCGACGTCAACAACCGCGGTCTCAGCCGCAAGCACATCCTCGAGTCCATCGACGGCAGCCTGCGGCGGCTGGGTACCGACTACGTCGACCTCTACCAGATCCACGGCGTAGACCCGTTCACCCCACTCGAGGAGACCCTCGAGGCGCTGCACGATGTCGTGCATATGGGCAAGGCGCTCTACATCGGGGTGTCCAATCTCGCCGCCTGGCAGATCGAGAAGGCGCTCGCCATCTCCGAGCGGCGTGGCTGGGCGAAGTTCCAGAGCGTCCAGGCCTACTACTCGCTGGTCGCCCGCGACCTCGAGGTCGAGGTGCTGCCGATGGCCCGCGAGGAGGGTCTCGGCGTGCTCACCTGGTCGCCGCTCGCGGGCGGCTACGTCTCTGGCAAGTTCCGCGCCGGCTCGCCGCAGGTCGCCCGGCGCAACCACTACGACTTCCCGCCGGTCTCGCCGCGCGCCGAGGAGGCGCTCGCCGCACTCGAGGAGGTCGCAAGAGAGCGCGGCGCCAGCATGGCGCGTGTGGCGCTCGCGTGGCTGCGACAGCAGCCCGGCGTGGCTTCGGTCATCGTGGGCGTGCGTACCGTCGAGCAGCTGGAGGACGACCTCGGCGCCGCCGGGCTGGAGCTCTCGCCGGACGAGCTGACCCGGCTCGGCGAGCCCACCACACCGGTGCTCCCCTACCCGCAGTGGATGATCGCGCTCCAGACGGGCGTGCGCTCGCGGTAGACGGAGGCCTCGCTGTCTCCTGGCCGCGCTCGTCTTCGGTCAGGCTGCTCCTTCAACAGTCACCCGGCATCCCTGGCGGGAACACTCCGCGTGCGGGACCGTGGAACCGGCTCCAGGGGTGACGGGCATGGCAACTTACCAGTTCGTCTGTCGCGAGTGTGGGACGGCGTTCGAGGTCAGCTGCCACAGCGAAGACCGTGAGTCCCAGGCGATATGCCCAGAGTACGGCAGTCACGCGGTGGATCAGCAGTTCTCCGCCGCCTTCTCATCGCCGATGACGGCGGCGCCGTCGCCGGCGATGCCGTACAATCCGGCGTGATGCCCGTCTACGAATTCACCTGCGCGAAGTGCGACGAGCGCTTCGAGATCGTCTCCAGCCTCGCCGACCGCGACGAGAACGCCGTGTGCCCCGCGTGCGGCGGGCGCGATGTCGTGCCGGTGTTCGGCGGGTTTCGCGTGGGCATCTCGCGCACCAAGCTCAACCCCGGGCACTTCGAGCGCAAGAAGGGTCAGGCGTCGGAGTACAAGCCGCCGTCCGGCGGCTGACGTCCGGCCCGGCGCGGTCGGGCCGCCGCAGGTTCGCCGCGCGGCGAGCAGCGCCAAAGGCGCCGGATCAGAAGAACGCGCTGCAGGCGGCCAGAGCGCCCGCGGCCGGCGCCGCCAGGAGCCAGCCCGCCGCCATCAGTACGAGCGCCGCGACCGCCAGGATGATGACCATCGTCCGGTGATGTCCGGCCTCATCGGATGTCCGTTCCGCCCTGCGGCTCACACTCTCGTCCACGGTCGTCCTCCGCCCCAGACGCCTCGGCGCCGCGTCGGCGGCCAGATGCACTGAGCCGGCCCTCGCGCACTGCGGCGCCCGTCACGCTCCGTGGTGGGATCGCGCGTCGCGGCGCGCGCCGGGGGGTCCGAAACGCGCGGCACGTCGGCGCGCGGTCCCACCACGTCGCTTTCGTCATTCCCACACCAGGCGCGCGACACGCCGTTGACCGGAGACTCCACGTCCGACGTCACCCGCTGCGTCCTCGACGCCGCGGTCTCGGCCGAGAGATCAGCCTCCCGGAACGAGGGGCGCGCGCACGCGCAGCGCCGCGCGCCTGACGCCGACCGTCAACGGCACGTCGCCGAGCGCGTCGCCGTCGACGTCCAGAGGGAAGAGGCCGGCGCGGGGCCGGCGTCCCGCCGGCGGCTGCGCCGGCCGCAGCTCGAGCTCACGGCAGGTGAAGTGGTCGACGCCGGGTACATCGAGGTGCGTCCCGGCGTACACGGTCCTGAGCCGGCCGATCATGCGCCAGCGCGTCCTGGTCTGGACGACGATCACCTCGAGCAGCCCGTCGTCAAGGCGTGCCATGGGGGCGATGTTCATGCCCCCGCCGAAGGTGCGGCCGTTGCAGATCGCGACCACGTGCGCATGGATGAGCCGCTCCTCGCGCGCTCCCTCCGGCGTCGTGAAGCCGCAGACGAGCCGCTCCCTGCGACAGGTGAGGATGGCGCGGACCGTGGCCTGGGCGTAGGCGAGGCGCCCGCTGAGAAAGGCGGGCGCGGCCGACGTGTAGCGGTCGACGAGCCCGCCGACGCCCGCGGACAGCACGTTGATCCAGTAGCGCTCGACGGGCCTTCCGTCCAGATCCGGGAAACGGGCCCAGCCGACATCCACGGCGCGATCCTCGCCGCAGCGGAGAGCGGCGAGGTACTCGCCGAGCTCGTGGGGGATGCCCAGCGACCGGCCGAAGTCGCCGCCGGTGCCCGTGCCGACGATGCCCAGAGCAGGAAGGCGGACGGCGTCGCTGCTCTGGTCTCCGGCGGCGAGCATGCCGTTGACGATCTCGTCGAGGGTGCCGTCGCCGCCGAGACCGACCACCAGCGGGCGTCCGTCGCGGACCGCGGCGGAGGCCTGCGCGGTCGCATCGCCGCGCCGGCGAGTCACCGTGACATCCACGTCGCCGAGCGCGCCGCGCACGCCTGCGACCAGCTTCGAGAGGCCGCGTCCGGTCCGCCCGCGGCCGGCGGCGGGGTTGGCGATCACGAGGGGGCGCCTCGCGGCGCCGTGGTCGGACGTCTGCATGGGTGGACGATATCACCGCCTGGCGGGCTCGAGCCTACGACCGGAAGGAGTAACTCCTTGATTGAGTTACTTGACAGATGGGTAATAAGTCGTCGACGTCGCACCATCGGTGAGACGAGTCCGACAGAAACGAACCATCAGGGGGTTTCCGATGTCAGCCTCGACGATCACAAGCAGAAGGTACTTGTTCCTTGCGGTCGCGCTTCTCGCGCTCGCCGTGGGGTTCTTCACGATCACGGCGAGCGCTCAGGCACAGACGCTCACGCTCGCGGGTGGCTACACTCAACTGACCACCGACCCCGGTACGACCAAGGCCCTCGTCGCCAACAAGATCCTGCCGCTTCCCGTGTTCCCGTCGTGGGTCATCCCGACGAGCTCGAACGGGCAGCTGGCACTGCGCTATCGCTTCTACATCACCGGCGGCCAGATCGACGGCGCGACGCTTGGGGGCGAGATCTACCACTCCGGCGGACTCAAGTTCGCCAATCTGAAGAACGGTAGGTCGCTGACCGTCAAGAGCTTCACCATCGACACGGTCAACAAGCAGCTCACGGCGTGGATCCCGGCGCTCGGCCTCCGTGCTCCGATCCTCGACCTCGACCTCTCGGGCGTCTCGGTCACGCCCAGCGGCAAGTACACCAAGGTCGGGCCAGTCCCCGCTAAGCTGACTCCGGTCGCGGCCACGGTGCTCAACGACAAGCTCAGAACCAACCTGTTCGCCGGCGGCCTGGCCATCGGCACCGCCGACGTGTTCGCCCGGTTCGCCAACTGATCCCAGGGAGCCGCGCCGCGGGGCGCGGTCTCTTGAGACCGACCAGCCGGGGGCGGCGGCTCCGCGAGGAGCCGCCGCCCCCTCGTCAACTTCGCGCAAGCTTCGGCGAAACGCCCTGCAAGGATTGCCTATCTGGTGACCCGGCGGCCGCTTTGGTATGAATGGCCCACAGCAACGGGGAGGCGTGCGCGTGGCAGCCATGGAGAGACCGCCGATCGAGCCCATCGAGCCGGCGTTCACGTTTCAGTACCACTCGGTCGAGCAGCTGGACCGCCTCAAGCAGGCGACGCTGGACATCCTCGAGATCGTCGGCGTGCGGTTCCAGAGCGCCAAAGCCCTGGATATCCTCGCCGAGGCCGGCGCCACGGTGGACCGCGCGACGGAGGTGGCGAAGCTTCCGCCGGACCTCGTGCTCGGGGCGATGGCCAGGGCGCCGCGGCGCTTCGCCCTCGGCGCCCGCGACGCGAGCTGCGACATCGCCGTCGGCGACGGCCGCACCTACTGCACCACGGACGGGTGCGGCGTCGAGATCGTCGACGTCGAGACGCGTGAGCGCCGCCGGTCGACGAAGGCCGACCTGGCGGACGTCAGCCGGCTGCAGGACGCGCTCTCCAGCATCTCCTTCTGGTGGCCGACGATCAGCGCCGGCGACTGCGGCGAGACAGCGCAGCTGCACGAGCTCGACGCCGGCTGGAACAACACCGTCAAGCACCTGCAGGGGATGGTCAACGGCGAGCGCGAAGCCCGCTACGCCGTCGAGATGGCCACCGTCATTGCCGGCAGCGCCGAGGAGCTGCGCCGCCGTCCCGTCCTGAGCGACCTCATCGGCACCATCTCGCCGCTCGTGGTGGACAAGGACGCGATCGAGGCGGCGCTCGTCTTCGCCGCCGCCGGCGTCCCCGTCGCCTGGGTGACGATGCCGACGCTCGGCACGACGGCGCCGGCTACCAAGGCCGGCGCCTACGCGCTCGGCTCCGCCGAGCTGGTCGCCGCGACCGTCGTCCTGCAGCTCGCCAGCCCCGGAGCGCCCGTGCTGCACTCGACGATGCAGAGCTGGGCCGATCCGCGGAGCGGCGACTTCGTCAGCTTCCCGCTCGACGGCCGTGCGCGAGCCCTGGGCACGGAGCTCGCGCACCACTGGGGCGTGCCCGCCGAATCGGCCGCCTGCGGCACCGACTCGCCGGCGCCCGGCACCTGGCAGGCCGGCGTTGAGGAGGCGCTCGACCTCGTCCAGGCGGCGCAGGAGGGCTCCGACCTGCTGCCCAGCATCGGACTGGTCAACGTGTACACGCTCTTCTATCCCGAGCACCTGATCCTCGGTGACGACATCGTCCGGCGAGCTCGCTATGCCGTCATGGACATCGCGCTCGACGAGGAGTCCATGGCGCTGGACGCGATCGCCGAGGTCGGGCCGGGCGGCCACTTCCTCGGCAACAAGCACACGCGGCGGCACATGCGTGACGCCGTCAAGCCGGCGATCACCCACCAGGCGGGACCGGATGGGGCCCACCGCGAGCCGCTCGAGGTGGCGCGCGAGCGCGCCGAGGCGCTGTGGCGTGAGTACCAGCCGGTGCCGCTGGAGGAGGACAAGGCCGCCGAGCTCGCCAGGATCCTGGCGGCGGCCGACGCCGAGCTGCGCGACCAGCCCTCGCAGCCGGGGTGACGGGGGCGAAGGGACTCCTCCCCGCGACGGCGTGCGGCCGCGCGCGTCGCCCTGCACTCCCGGCTCGACGCGTAGCCGCGGCCAGCCTGTGGAAAGCTCCCTTGGAGAAACGACGAGAGGAGCATCATGGACGACGACGGCAACGCCGGACAGCCCGGCGCCGAGACGAGTGATGCGGAGCGCGCCGCCGTGCAGCACGGCCTCATCGGGATGGTGCGTGGGGGAGACGTCCACATCCAGCAGAGCGGCTCCCTCCTGACCACCGCGCGTGGCGGGGCGGAGGTCAACCAGAGCGCCTCCGTCGCCATGGTCTCGGGCGGCGACACGTCGTTCACGATGTCGGCCGCCGTCGTGATGCCGGTGCTCGGCGACGTGAGCATCGACAAGGGCGCCGCACAGTGGGTCATCGCCGGCGGCGACGTGAGCTTCGAGAAGGGCGGTTGCGCCGCTGTGGTCGCGCCCTCCGTGCACGTCGACCGCGGCGGCGTGGGCGTCGCGATCGCCAGGCACGTCGAGATCGGTGAGGGCGGCCGCGTCCTCTTCGGACCGCTCGCCGCGGTGGCTTTCGGCGTCGCGTTCGGGCTCGGCATGGGCCTCGCCCTTGCCGCGAGCGCGGGCTATGCCGGCGTGCAGGCCTGGAGGCATCGGCCGAGCATGCCGTGGCGCCCATGACCGTGGGCCGCGCCGGCTACTCGCGCGTAGGCGGCCCTCGATGGCTGCGCCCCCACGGGACCGGCCGGATGCCGCCGCCCGGGCCGCCGCCGTCCTCGCCGAGCTCGCCGGGCGCGGCAGCGCCGAGGCTCGGGCCGGCATGGCGCGGTACGGCATCAACACGTCCGACGCCTACGGCGTCTCCGTCTACGAGCTGCGCCGGGTCGCGAAGGAGCTCGGCCGCGACCACGACCTCGCCCTCGCCCTCTGGGCCACCGGCAACCACGAGGCGCGGCTGCTCGCGAGCATGGTGGACGAGCCGGCGCGGGTGACCGAGGCGCAGATGGACGCCTGGGCGGCGGCGTTCGACTCGTGGGACGTCTGCGACCAGGTCACCTCCAATCTCTTCGACAAGACGCCCTACGCCTGGGGCAAGGTCCGCGAGTGGAGTGCGGCGGAGGACGAGTGGGTCAAGCGGGCGGCGTTCGCCACGGCGGCCGCCCTGGCCGTGCAGGACAAGAAGGCCGCCGACGAGCCCTTTCTCGAGATCCTCGACCTGGTGCGCCGCGAGGCCGGCGACGACCGTAACTTCGTGAAGAAGGCGGTCAACTGGGCGCTGCGCAACATCGGCAAGCGGAACCTCCGGCTGCACGCGGCGGCGATCGCCACGGCCGAGGCCATCCTGGCCTCGGCCGACGAGCTCGCCGCCGTCGACCGCAGGGATCCTGCCGCGCGCAGCGGTCGCTGGATCGCTCGAGACGCGCTGCGCGAGCTCCGCAGTGACAAGACGCTGGCTCGGGTGCGGGGCCGCGGCTGAGCCGCCGCCGCGGGCGCCCACGCGGCGCTCTGGCGGCGCTCGGGCTCCGGTAGTACTGTAGACATCCGCGCGGGTGCGTCCCGCCACCGTCGGCAGGGGGTCCGATGCCGGTCGCCGAGACCAACGGCTCGTTCGTCGCCACGCAAGGCCGCCATCCCCGGCTGCTTCGCGCCGTGACGTGGATGCGCAGCCACCCTGTTCTCTGCGGGAGCATCGGGGCGGCCGGCATCGCCGGCGTGTTCTTCCTGGACCTGTCCTTCCCGGGCTACCTGGTGAACGGTCTCTACTTCATCCCGCTCTTCTTCCTCGCTCTGGCCGTCAACGAGCGCGCCGTCGCCTTCGCCGTGGTCGTCTGCGTCTGTCTTTCGGCCTTCGTCTTCGTCTGGGAGGACTCGCTCGACACGGATCGATGGCTCATCCTCCTGTACTCCGTGATGATCGGCGGCGCGCTCGTCATCCTCTCGTATCTCATCAAGCGGCTCTCCACGATCAGCGCGTACTCGACGTTGCGCGCCCAGCTCTCCGAGGCCGGGGCGGACATCCTGGGCGGCGGACGGTCGCGCGACGATCTCGACGAGCTGCTCGAGTACGCTCTCGAGCGTCTCGGTGAGCAACTCGACGCCACCAGCGGCCTCCTCCTGCTTCTCGGCGAGGACGGCGGCTGGGCGGGGCGCGCGGGATTCGGCCTCGGCGTCGACGCGCGCGAGATCGCCGCTCGCGCCGAGGAGGTACCGCTCGCGGCGCAGGCGCTGCGTGCCGACTCGGCTCTCTCGAGGGACTTGACCGGGGCGGACCCCACACCGCTGGCGACGCTGGCGGTGCACGCCCGCCTCGAACGCGTGCTCGTCCTGCCCATGCGCGCGCTGCAGCGGGAGGTCGGGGTCATGGTCTACAACCGGCCACAGGACGCGGGCGAGTACAGCGGCGAGCAGGTGGCGCTCGCCGCGGGCCTCGCCCGCTACGTCGGCGTCGCCGTGGACAACGTGAGCCTCATGTACGAGCTGAACACTCGGCGCCGCGACCTCGAGCTCGTGCGCGATTCCAGTCTCGACTTCGCCCAGAGTGTCGACATGCGCGAGGTGCTCGAGGCGGTCACCACCCGTCTCCTCGGCGCCTTGGAGATGCACGCCTGCGACATCTACGAGGTCGACATCGACGCCGGCATCATCCGCACGCAGGCGAGTTACGACGACGGCTCGTTCGACGCGAGGGATGCGGCGGGGCGCGAGTACCAGCTCGACCACTTCGCCACGAGCGCCCTGGCCATCCGCAGCAGGCGTCCGGTCGTGACCACGTCCTATGCCGATCCGCGCCTCAACGACGTCGAGCGGGAGCTGCTCCAGCGCGCGGGCCACCCGACGCAGCTGTTGATCCCGCTGCGCGTCGGCGACCGCGTGATCGCCCTCGTCGAGCTCTTCGACCGGCGCGAGGGGCGGGAGTTCGACGCCGAAGAGGTCGAGCTGGCGCGCACGATCTGCCGGTTCGCAGCACTGGCCATCAACCGGGCCCGGCTGTTCGACGCGCAGCGCGCGACCACGGAGCGTCGCGATCGCCTCGCGCGCCGCCTGCAGCGCCTGCAGTCGTTCTCCGTCGAGCTGAACCAGCGGCTCGAGCACGCCGACCTGCAGGAGGTGCTCGACGAGGTCACGCGCGCCGCCGTCGACCTGCTGCAAGTGCGCGCCGGCGCGGTAGTGGGGGGGAGCGGCGAGTATCTCGCCGTGCGCTCGCTGGCCATCTCCGGCTCGACGACCCCGGGCGTGCTCGCCGCCGCCCGGGCCGACCTTCTCGAGCGTTGCGCCCTGAGCATGGCGCCGTCCGGCGCCGAGGACTTCGCCGGCGCCGAGTTGGTCTCCGCCCGGGCGGGGCGCAGCGAAGGCCTGCTGCTAGCGCCGCTCGACGGCGACACCACACAGCCGCAGTCGTCCGTGCTCGTCGTCGCCGACAAGCAGCAGGGGGAGTTCGACGAGGAGGACCGCCTGCTGCTCGCCACGCTGGCCGCGCAGCTCAACGCGAGCATGCACAACGCCATCGCGTACCAGCGCGAGCACGTGATCGCCGAGACGTTCCAGCAGGCGCTCCTCATGGAGCCGCCGGCCATCCCGGGGATCGAGGTGGGCGTCCACTACCGCGCCGCCACCGATTCCGCGCGCGTCGGCGGCGACTTCTACGATCTGGTCACCTTGGGACCGGGCAAGATCATGATCATCGTCGGCGACGTGTGCGGAAAGAGCTTGGGGGCGGCCGCCCAGTCGGCGGTCGTCCGCTACATGTTGCGCGCCTACGCCGCCGAGGGTTCGCCGGGCGAGGCGCTCTCGCGACTCAACTCGGCGCTGATCACGCAGACGCCGAACCAGCCGTTCGTCACCCTCGTCGTGGCCTACGTCGACGTGGCGCGGCACATGTTCGAGTACGCCGTGGCGGGGCATCCCCGGCCCATCGTGCTCGCCGGGCACGGAGAGTTCCCCATGCCCGACGAGGGCAACGTGCCGGTGGGCATCTTCCGCGGCGTCACGTACCCGACCAACCGCGCCGTCCTGCCCGACGATTCATGCATCGTCCTGTACACGGACGGCGTGACCGACGCCCGCCGCGACGGCGTGCTGTTCGGGGAAGGCCGGCTCAACGAGGCGGTCCGTGCCAATCTGCCGCTGGGCGCCCAAGCGCTCGCCGACGCGTTGCTCGAGACCGCCAAGGAGTACGCCGGCGGCGTGCTGGCCGACGACTGCGCGGTCGTCGCCGTCAAGCTGCCGTAGGCCGGCGGAGCCGGGCGGCGTTGAAGAAGCGGACGAAGGCGTCCGCGTCGATGAACCCCAGCAGGCGGCCACCGGCGTCGACGACCACTGCGCGATCGGCCCCGCCCGCGCGCAGAAGCCGCAGGACCTCGGTGGCCTCCGTCTCCGGGGTCACCGTCGGGAGGTCCGGCGCGGCGGTCATCACGTCGCGCACGCGGTCACGGTCGTAGCGGTCGCGCGCCGCCTGCTCGAGGTCGCGCGCGCACACCAGCCCTCCGTACTCCGCGGCAGGGTCTTCCGCCGCCACCGGCAGGCAGCGCGAGGCGTAGCCGTCCATGCGGCCGTGCGCGGCGTGGCCCAGCGTCACGTAGGGCGAGAGCCAGCCGGCCGGCGCGGTCATGAGGCGGCCGGCCGGCACGCCGGTCAGCAAGCCGTCCAGTTCCACCTGCCGCGCCGCGGTCCGCGCCGCCTGGATCATCAGCCAGCCCACGAGGGCAAGCCAGATGCCGCCGAGCCCGCCGCCGAGCACCAGTTGGGCGGCACCGAGGGCGATGAATCCCCAGGCGAAGACCTGGCCGACCACGGCCGCCCGGCGCGTCGCGCGCACCAGGTCACGCGAGCGCCACCACAAGAGGGCGCGCAACACGCGGCCCCCGTCGAGCGGGAATCCGGGCAGCAGGTTGAAGACGACCAGGGCGATGTTGGTCACGCCGAGGTATGCGAGCACGGCGACGGCCTGCTCCGGACCCGGCAGGACGAACGCCAGCGCGAGGGATCCGGCGGCGATGGCGACGCTGACCAGTGGGCCGGCGATCGCCATCCAGGCCTCGCGGCCCGGCGAGTCGGGCTCGCGCTCGAGCTGGGCCACGCCGCCGAGAAGGAACAGGGTGATGCCGCGCACCGGGATGCCCTGGGAGCGGGCGACCAGGGAGTGGCCGAACTCGTGGGCGAGCACGGAGGCGAACAGCAGCAGCGTGGCGACGATCGCCGTCGTCCAGGTCGTCACCGGGCTCCAACCGGCATAGGCGCTCGGGAAGAAGCCGGTCGCCAGCGTGAACGCGAAGAAGCCGACGACGATGAACCAGCTCGGGTGGATGGCGATGTCGATGCCGAAGAGCCGGCCGACGCGGATGCCGTTCATAGGTCTCCTCCTCACAGGCGGTGCATCCCAGTTGTTCCACGCGTCAAACCAGGGGGCGGCGCGGTCGGGCGCGAGACGAGGTGAAGCGGGAGGTCGTGGTACGGGAGCGCAGCGGTGCGCCGGCGGGCGGGCGCCGGCGGTGGGCCGGCGCCGGCGGGCTTACGGTTCCGCGCCTGGCACCGCGTCCCGAAGCCCGCGCCGCCGCGAGAGCCAGAGGCCCACGAGCAGCGTCACCACGGCGCCGCCGGTGGTGACGGCCGTGTACAGGAGGCGAGAGCCGCCGGCCGGGATGACGGTGAGGAAGAGGCCGAGACCCAGGAGGACGAACGTCTCTGCCAGGATCACCGCGACCCACGCGCCGGCGCGTCCGCCGGGAACGCGGTACGGCCGCGGCACGTCGGGGAAGCGCCTGCGGAGGACGAGAAGCGCCGGGAACATGAGCACGTAGGGCGCCATGAAGACGATCGACGAGAGCGAGAAGATCGTCCAGAAGACCTGCTCGTTGCCGCCGAACAAGGCGTAGTTGACGACCGTGAGCGCCGTCGCCACCGTCGCCATGAGCACGAAGGCGTAGTCCGGGGTCCCGAAACGCCGGTTGACGTGGCCGAAGACCGACGGCAGCGAGCGGTCCAGCCCGGTGACGTTGATGCTGTGGTTGGCGCCGATCGACCAGGTGACCATCGTCCCGACGAAGGTGAAGAGCAGGAGCACGATGACCACGTAGTAGGCGGTCTCCGCGGCGCTGCCCAGGACGCGGTCGAACGAGAGGCGCATCGCGTCGGCGATGCCACTGACGATCGAGAGGTCTTCGAGCGGCAGAGCGCCGAGGATGCCGACCATGCCGAGCACCTGGGTGCCCACGATGGCCAGCCCGGCGATGAGGATCATGCGCGGGATGTCGCGGCGGGGCTCCTTGACCGACCCGGCCACCGAGCTCATCACCTCGAAGCCGCAGAAGTTGGAGATGATGACGGCGACGGCGGCGAGGCCGATGCCGCTCACCGACACGAGCTCGCCGGCGGCCACCGGGTTGGCGACGCCGTCGCGCGCCACGAGCGCCAGCCCGACGAGGCCGGCCGCGAGCAGGACGGCCATCTTGGCGGCGGCGCTCGCGTTGTTCACCCAGGTGGTGAGGCGCAGCGGCAGGACGCCGACGGCGACCACAAGCCACAGCAAGCCGATGACGATGAGCTCCTCCCACGTCCTGCTCATCTCCGGCCAGAACGCGGAACGGACCGTGCCGGCGAAGATGACGAAGACGGCCGGCGCCCAGTACGCGAGGTTGATCCAGTAGAACCAGGCGGCGACCCCGCCGGCACGGTCGCCGTAGGCCTCGCGGATCCACACGTAGATGCCGCCCTCCTGCGGCCAGGCGCTGCCCAGCTCGGCGGTGATGAACCCGTAGGGCGCGTAGTAGAGGACGGCGAGCGCGACGAAGACGCCCACGCCGCGCCAGCCGCTGGCGGCCACCGTGGCGACGGAGTCGAGCGTGATCATCGCCGACACGGAGAAGAGCACCATCGGGGCGAGCCCCAGGATGCGCGAGCGGCCCGCGGCGGCGGTCGTCGGCAGAGGTCCGGAGGCGTCCATGGGGGAGAACCGTATCAGGAATCAGGCGTGGACGACGGTCCCGATGCCATCCGCCACGGCGAGCACCCTGGCGCGGCGGCCGAGCCGTGCGTCCTCGGAGGCGAGGGCCGCGTCGACGGAGTCGAACGCGGCCACTCCGAGGTGCTCCAGCGGCCCCAGGAACGCGGGGTCCGCGGCGCCCACGACGGCGAGCCGGAAGCGCTCGAGCACGCGGGCGACGACGAACGACCGCTGGCCGCCGGGGCCGAGAGGCTCGCGCAGAGCTCGCTCGAGCAGTGCGTCCGGCGAGGCGGCCGCGGCGAGCACGCTCAGGAAGTTGCGCTCGCCGGGCCCGTCGCCGGCGCCGTCCGGGAGGTCGGCGCAGAGGACGATGAGCCCGCCCTCCGCCACGGCGGGGCGGGCGGCGAGCCCCAGGTAGGTCGCCGCGCGGCTCGCCTGATAGAGGTTGTCGCTCTTGGGTGCGTGCACGCCGGCGACGACGGCGTCGAAGCGCTCGCCCACGTTGCGCAGGGAGGTGCCGGCCAGCGCGCCGGCCAGGGCTTCCTGTACGGCAGCGGGGTCGCCTGCGCGCACGCCTGCGGCCGCTCCGGCGGCGGCCATCGTCAGATTGACGGCCCAGCGCAGCGGCGTGCGTGCGGCGATGTCGCGCAGCGTCGCCTGGAACGGGTTGCCTCGCAGCCGGCACAGAGTGACCCCCGGTGCGGAGATGAACGCCGGCCGGTGGGTCCAGGCGATGGTCTCGCGGCCCGCGCAGCCGATGGCGACGCCTTTGACGCCGCCGGAGAACCCGGCGTAGAGATGCGGCTCGACGACGCCGACGGTGACGGCGAGGTCGGCTTCGGCGACCCGCCGCACGATGCGGACCGGAGCGCCCAGTGGCGTCTCGCCGAGGTCGGCGGTCTCCGAGTCGATGCCCTGGGCGTCGAAGACGTCGACGCGACCGGCCAACGAGCGATCCGGCCAGCCGCTCGCGCTCCTCCGCGCCGGTCGTCGCGTGCAGGCCGCAGCCGACGGCCACGGCGACGCCGTCGTCGGCGATCCCGGCCGCCTGCAGCTCGTCCAGCAACGCGGTGAGGACCGGCTCGCTGGGGCACGGCCGGGAGGCGTCGGGGATGGTGACGACGACGGAGCGGGCGCCGCGCGCCAGCTCACGCAGGCGCGGCGCGCCGAGCGGCGCGGCCAGCGCCGCGCCGACGGCGGCATCGAGGGAAGCGGGCGACTTGAGCGTCGCCGGCGGTTCAAAGGCGGCGGCGCGCGGCACCGGCAGCCGCCCCGCGCCGCAGAAGACCCACGCCGGCTCGCTCACGTGGCCGCCGGCGCGCCCGAGTCGTCGCGCGTCGCGCGCCGCCACGTCAGCCACATGGCGACCACGCCGACGAACGGCAGCAGCGACCACAGGAAGCCGAGGACCAGCCAGTTCAGCAGGTCGCCGTGCGTGCGCCGGCAGGCGGACCAGGCGAAGAGCATGCAGATCAGGAGCTGCGGCCCGTAGGCGAAGAACGCCCACGCGGCGACGTAGGCGCCGTACGCCAGGGCGTTCTCGGCGAGGTCCGCGATCACGCGTACAGCTCCCGGAGCCGGCGCACGACGACGCGCATGGTGGCGACGGCCTCCGGCGGGTCCAGCGGGCGCGCCTGGTCGGCGAACCGGAGCAGGTGGGCGGCGAGCCAGCGCTCGTCCACGTAGGGCTGGCTCGCGACGCAGGCGCCGTCGGCGAGCTCCCGGACCGGCTGCCGCTCGGCGATCCAGCGGGCGACCGTGGGGCTGTACCACACGGTCGCCGCCTTGGGTGCATAGCTGCCCGAGGTGGGGATTCCTTCGCGCCGGTAGAGGTCCAGCTCCACGTCGGCGCGCGGCTCGAAGGTCTCGTCCTGGAGCCGGACGCTCTTGGTCGTCGCGACGCGGAACACCCGTGTGCCGCCGGCGGTCCGGCACCAGCAGACGTAGTACCACTCGCCGCGGCTGTGGACCAGCAGGTACGGCTCGACCACGCGGTCGGTCATCCTGTCGGTGCCTTCCGTCCAGTACTGGATGGCCAGCAGCCGCCGCTCGACGATGGCGCGATTGACGGCGTCGAGGATCTCGTCTGCCGGCAGCAGCAGGTCGCTCCCGACGAGGGCCGGCGCGCCGCCGCGAGCGGCGCGCAGCTTGCCGGCGGCGGTGCCGAGCGCGGCGCCCGAGGCCGTAGGCAGCTGGCGGCCGACCAGCTCGATGGCCAGCAGGAGCGTGTCGGCCTGCAGCGGGGAGAGGCGGGCGGGACGCGCCAGCGTCGGTCCCGCCAGGTCGCAGTAGACGCGCAGCGTACCGCGTCCCTCGAACTCGGCGTAGAGCAGGGCGCCGTCGGCGCCGAAGTTGACCAGGTTGAGCAGGCGCACGTCCGCGCGCAGCTCCTCGGCGCTCGTGCCGAGCGCGGCGCGCACGTCGGCGACCTGCAGGACGGCCTCGTCGTCCTCGCAGCGCCGCAGCAGGTAGCTGGTCAGCGCCGTCAGACGGGTGAAGCGGTCGACCTCCACGCGCAGGTCGCCGTCGGCGCCGGAGCGACGACGGCGACGCGGAGCGACGGGTGCGGCGGGAGCGGCGGGGACCGTGGGTGCGAGCGCGCCCAGCAGGTCGTCGAGCCGGTCCAGCTGCGCGCGCAGCTGCGCGCGCAGGTCCTCCGGCTCCAGCACCTCCGCGTCGTCGGCCAGGCCGAGGACCCAGCCAAGCAGCGGTCGGGCGTCGGCGTAGGGCGTCTCGTAGACGATCGCCCCGTCGTCCAGGGGGGTCACCGCGCCGCAGTGCGCCCAGTGGGCCTCCACCCACCACGCCATCGCCGGCGAGACCCTGATGCGCGCCGTCCCTCGCTGTGGGGCAAGCTGCCACGACGGGCGGTCGCGGTACGCGGCGAGGTCGAAGTCCACCGGCGGAGAGAAGTCGTGCGGCCGACGCGTGTGGTGCTTGACGCGCGAGCGGATGCGCGAGAGACGGAACGTGCGCAGAGCCTCGCGCAGGTGGCAGTAGCCGATGAGGTACCACTCGCCGGCGACGAGCTGCAGGCCGTAGGGGTCGACCACCCGCTCCATCGTCTCGTTGCGGCTGATGGCGTAGTACTCGAACACGACCGTCTTGCGCTCGGCGACCGCCGCCTGCAGCTTGGGCAGGGCGGTGGCCGTCTCGTGCGACTCAGGCACCACCGTGAGCGGTGGAGTCTCGGCCTCGGCGAGGAGCTCGGGACGTCCCTGTGCGAGGCTGAGCAGGGCCAGCCGCAACGGCTGGGAGTAGGCGAAGCGGTCCCCGAGGACGGCGAGACACGCGGCCAGGGCCGCGAGCTCCTCGCCGTCCAGCGTCACCGGCGCCAGGTAGTACGCGTCCGCGGGCAAGCTGTACAGCTCGGTGGAGGTCTCCGAGAACGGGTCCTCGTGGGACTCGATCTCGATGCCCAGTTCCTTCAGCTCGAAGCGGTCCTCGTAGAAGCGCCGCTTGAAGGCCTCCTCGGTCATGAGCGGGTAGCCCTCGACCCGGCTGCGGATCTCGGCGACGCCCACCGGCTGGCCGCGGCGCGACAGGAGCAGGGCGACGAGCGAGAGACGCCGCACGAGCTTGTCGGCGTCTTTGCTGAAGCCTTCTTCGCGGACACTTCTCTCGGGCACGGCGCGGCTCCGGCGGTAGACGACGAGACGCCGGTGCTGCTGTCCCGGCGCCGACGCCTCATGCTACCGCACCCGCGGCTGGCCGGGGGAGAGGGTGGCGGCGCGGCGACGTCGGCCACCCTGCCGCCAGATCCGCCGGCGGCGCTCGATCAGCTGGCTGCGGTCAGTCAGCCTGCCGCGGTCGATCAGCGGCCGCCGCCTCCCTCGCCGCCGAGGCGATGATCGCGTCGAACTCCGCGCCGAGGTCGGCGGGGAACTCGGCGGCCGGCGCCGCCAGGATCTCGGCCACCTTCTCCTGGGCCTTCGCGGTCGTGCTCTTCGCGCCGGCGTTCTTCCAGCCGTCGTAATTGCCGGTCTCTCCGAGCTTGGCCTGCCACAGCTCGCGCACGTGCGCACGGGTGTGATTGTCGAAGAGGTAGTTGCCGTTGAAGCCCATCTTCTTGATGAGGTCCACGGCCAAGGTCTCCTCGCTCACCTCGATGCCGGTGAGGATGCGCTTGACCATGCCCAGGATCTCGTCGTCGACGACCATGTTCTCGAGGCAGAGGATGCGCGAGCCGTCGAGCAGGCCGGTGCCGAAGGTCACGTCGGCGCCGTTGGCGTAGGCCATGAACATCGCCAGCGCGTTCTCGTAGGCGCTCTGGATGCCGGGCTCTTTGGCGGTGGTGGCGCCGGCGCCGTACCAGGCCGGCACGCCGTAGAAGTCGGCCATGTGGCCCTGGCAGCTGCGCAGAAGCAGGGCCTCCGGTGAGTTGCTGGCGTAGGCGCCGGAGTTCATGTACATCGCCGTCGGGCCGCCGCCGTGCATGACGGGGGCGCCGGGGTGGGCGAGCTGCACGAGCACGGCGCCGCTCAGGAACTCGGCGTTGTTCACGACGGCGGAGCCGGCGATGGTGATGGGGCCCGTCGCGCCGAGGATCGGCATGGGGTAGAAGCTCACCGGGATGCCGGCCTCCGCCAGCGTGAGCGCGAGGTCCATGCCGTAGCGCTCCTGGTGGAGCGGGCTCACGGTGCAGATGATGGTCGTGAACATCGGGCGGGCCTTCAGCTCTTCCTTGCCGCCCGCCATCGCCTCGGCCATCCTGATGAGGCTTCGCGCCTCCCAGTCCTCCTTGATGGAGACGACGATGCTGTGCTTCTCGCTGCTCCGCACGCAGGCGTCGAACTCGTGCAGCACGCGCGTCTCCGGCGGGCAGTCCTGGGCGCTGACGACGGCGCTCGTGGCGCTCACGTTGTCGAGCGCCTGCACGACCCTGGCGCAGTTCTCGAGGTCCTCGCTTGCGCGAGGAGCGCACGTCGCCCGTCACCGGGTCGCGAGTAGAACACGCCGCAGCCGTCGGAGCTGATGTAGACGTGCTCGCCGTCGAGCGGCAGGTCGTACTCGGGGTTGCGGGCGCCGAGGGTGTACTCGTGCGGCGCCGTGCTCATCGCCTTCTCGACGACCTCGCCCGGTATCTTGGCCACCGTGGTCTCACGATCGACGGTCGCGCCGTGGGCCTCAAGGATATCGAGCGCGTTCTGGCTGTGGAACTTGACGCCCACGCTCTCGATGACGTCGAGCGTGGCTTCGTGGATCTGCCGGACCTCATCCTCGCGAGAGAGGTCGAGCTTGACGCGCTTGCCGACGTAGCACTTGTCTGCGTATGGCATCAGGGGACTCCTTCGGTTCTCAGAAGCGGCCGGACTCGACCGCGGCGATGATGTCGTCGAACTCGCGCGCGAGCTCCGCGGGGAATTCGGGCGTGGGGGAGGCGAGGAGGTCGTCGGCGACGGCCCGCGCCTTGTCTTCCAGACGCGGGCTGCCCGCGTTCTGCCAGCTCTCGTAGGTCCCGGTCTCGCCGAGGCGCGCCCGCCAGAGCTCGCGCACGTGGTCGCGCGTGTGCTGCTCGAAGAGGTAGTCGCCGCGGAAGCCGAGCTTCTTGATGAGGTCGACCGCCAAGGTCTCTCCGTCGACCGTGACGCCGCGCAGCAGGCGCGTGACCATGCCGAACACCTCGTCGGCGATCACCAGCTCCTCGAGGCTCATCTGCTGCACGCTGTCGAGGAGGCCGGCGCCGAAGACGAAGTCCGCGCCGGCCATCATCTCGAGCACCAGGCCGAGCGTGTTCTCGTAGGCGCTCTGCGCCTCCGGCTGCTTGGCTTTGGTGCCGCCCCAGCCGAGACCGGCGGGCAGGCCCCAGAAGCGCGCCATCTGACCCTGCACGGCGCGCAGCAGCAGCGCCTCGGGGACGTTGGCGAAGTACGAACCGGTGCGCATGAACAGCGCCGTCGGCCCGCCCGCGTGCACCAGCCTGGCGCCCGGAGACGACAGCTGGATGGCGGTGACCGCGGCGAGGATCTCCGCGGCGCCGACGACGGCCGTGCCCGCAGGCGTCACGGGGCTCGTGGCGCCGAGGATGGGCATGGGGTACAGCATCATGGGGATGCCGGCCTCGCCGAGCGCGAGCGCGAGCTCCATGCCGAACCGCTCCATGTGCAGCGGGCTCACCGTGCAGAGGATGACCGAGAACGTGGGGCGGGCCTTGAGCTCAGCGGCCCCGCCCGCGACGGCCTCGGCCATGCGCAGCAGCGGCCGCGCCTCGGCGGCGTCCTTGATGCTCACGACGATGCTGTGCTTGCGCGAGGCGCGCATGCAGGCGTCGAACTCGTGGAGGACGCGACTCTCGTCGGGCGTGTCCTGTGCGGACACGAGAGCCGAGGTCGCCGAGAGGTTGTCGAGGCCGTCGACGACGCGCGCGGCCTCGTAGACGTCCCGCTTCCGGCTCGGCCTGACGCTGCCGTCGGCCTCACGCACCATGGTGGCGCACCCGTCGGAGCACAGGTACGCGTGTTCCCCGTCGATGGGGAGGTCGAAGTCGGGCTCGCGGCCGCCGAGCGCGAAGCTTCGCGGCAGCGCGGCAAGAGCTTCGTCGACGGCGCTCGCCGGGATGCGCGCGACGGTCGTCTCGCGATCCACCGTCGCGCCATGGGCCTCGAGCACGTCCAGCGCCCGCTGTGAGTGGAACATGGCGCCGGTCTCGGCGAGCACGTCGAGCGCCGCCGCGTGGATGCGCTCCACCTCCGCGGCCTCCAGGATCTGCAGCGGGCGTCGCCGCCCGACGTAACGCCCGTCGGCGTGGCTTGTCATGGGGTTCCCTTCGGGATGTCGTGGGCGGTCGCGGCGTCCGCGCCGCCGTGCACGTACTCGACGGTGACGTAGGGCGAGGTGACGGCGCGCACGAGCGCGTCGTAGTCGACCGCGAACCTGACCTCGGCGCCGGGCCGCAGGGGCTCCGGCGTGATGAGGACGCTGACGTCGCTGGTGGCGCCGGCGAGGTACGCGCCGGGCAGCAGAGGCCGGAGCCCGCCGGGCTCCATGTCCCGGCGCCCCACGCCCAGCATGGCGTACCAGGCGTCCTCCGTGGGGAGGTCGACCTCGGGCACGTGACCGAAGGCGTCCAGGCCACCGGGCTCCTCCGGCGCCGGCGGCTTGCGGTAGCACTCGAGCACGGCGGCGGTGAGTACAGGGTCCGTGCGGTCGAGGCCCTCCACGGGGCCGCCGCTGACGAAGTCGTAGCCGTAGATGGGGCCGCCGCCCGAACGGATCTCGGTCCCGAACCGTGGCCGGTAGCCGTCCAGGTGCTGGACCGCGCAGGTGCCGCCGAGGCTGAGCGAGGGCTCGGCGGCGCACAGGCCGGCGATCTCCGACAGCACGTCCTCGGCCCGCCGGAACAGCTCCCGGGACGGCAGCTGCCCGGAGAGGCAGGCGAAGTTGACGCTGACGCCCGCGAGCACGATGCCGGGCAGGCGGGCGAGTTGGGCCGCGACCGCCGGGGCGGCGTCCGGCAGGACGCCTTCACGGCGGTCGCCCAGGTCCACGGTGAGCAGGACCTGGACCGGGGCGCCGGTGGCGTGCTCGCCGAGCACGCGCGCGGCGCCCGGGTCGCTGAGAAGGACTCTGTCGGCGACCTGCGCCGCCTTCTCGAGTTCGTCCGGCTGCGGCGCCCGGATCAGGGTGAGGGGGGCAAGCCCCTGGGCGGCGAGCCGCTCCAGCGAGGGCAGGCGGCTGTCCGCGAGGCCGGCGCAGCCGGCCTCGAGCATCGCTTGCCCGACCAGTGGCTCGCCGTCGACGCACTTGGTGACGCCGGCCAGCGTCAGGTCGCGTGCCGTCAGGTCGGCGGCGAGACGCCGCGTCGCCCCGGCGACGGCGTCCAGGTCGATCGTGAGCCGCGGTAGCGTCATCCTTCTCCAGTCCACGGGGTGATGAACGGCGCCGCAGGGAACCGCCGGGGGAGTGGCCGCCGGGACGCGGACGTGGTCCTCGTCACGGGTCCGGCCGTCACGCGCGGCGGCTGCCTGCGGGCGCGGGATGGCGCGCTGCCTGGCGGCTCGCCCCTGGGGGCGTGGCCGCGACGGCGCGCGTCAGCGGAGGAGGGTATTAGAAGTCGTGGACCTTGCCGCCCGAGAAGGCGCTGCGACGACGGTCGTGAGGGCTTGCGTCTACCACTCGGTCCGTATCTCCCGTAGCCGGTGGGGCAAAGCGGGCGCAGTATACTTCGCTGACCGCCCATTCGACAAGCAGGGGGGCACGATGCCGGCCACCGACCCGCTCTACACCGTCCGCGACGGCCACCTTTGCTTCGACGGAGTCGATCTCGCCGAGCTCGCCGACCGGCACGAGACGCCATTCTTCGTGTTCAGCGAGGGGCGGATCCGGGCCAATGTGGAGGCGTTGACCGCGGCGTTTCGCGAGCGGCACGCGGCCACCGAGGTGTTCTTCGCGAGCAAGGCCTGCTCCAACCTCTGGTTCCTCCACGTGGTCCGTGACGCCGGCGCGAACGTGGAGGTCAACGCCGGCGGGGAGCTGAAGAAGGCGCTCGCCGTGGGTTTCGAGCCGCGGCAGATCGTCTTCAACGGCGTCGCCAAGACCACGGACGAGATCAGGCGCGCGGTCGCCTGCGGCGTGCGCGCCTTCATGGTCGACTCGCTGCACGAGCTGGGCCGGATCGGCGAGGTCGCGGCCGCCATGGACAGCGTCGCCGCGGTCGCGCCGCGCATCGACGTGCACGTGCCCACGCTCACGCACCCCGGCCTCGAGACCGCCCACGGCGGCAAGGCGGGCATCGATCGTGACGACGCGGCGGCCGCCTTCCGGCTGGCGGCCGAGCATCCGGCGCTGGAGCCCGCGGGCCTGCACCTGCACATCGGCTCGCAGATCACCAGCGTGGAGCCCTACCGGCAGGCGATCGCGGCTGCGCTCGACCTCGTCGAGGAGGTGGAGGCGGCCGCCGGCGTGCGCCTGCGGTTCCTCAACGCCGGCGGCGGGTTCGCGGTCCCGTACCGGGAGGCGCCCGTCACGTGTCACCCGAGCGACTACTTCTGTTCGGTGCTCGGCGCCGTCGACTACGCCGCGGTCGTCGGCGGCGAGGTCGCCGCGCGGCGGCCGGACCTCGCGCTCTTCCTCGAGCCCGGCCGCTCGATCGCGGCGACGACGGCGGCGCTCGTCGCCCGCGTCGAGAGCGAGAAGACCAAGGGCCGCCGCGACGGCGCCGGGCGGCGCATCGGCGACGAGCGTTGGCTCACCGTCGACGCCGGCTTCAACACGCTGCTCGAGCACACCAACTACCACTGGTACTACCGCACCATCGTCGCCTCGCGGGCCGGGGAAGAGGCGGACGGCGAGTTCCGCTTGGCCGGACCGCTCTGCGACGGCGGCGATGTCTTCGCCGGCGACGGTGACTCGCCCTACCGTTGGCTGCCGGCGTCGACCGCGGTCGGCGACGTGATCGCCTTCTTGGACGCCGGCGCGTACTCGCTGGAGATGATGAACCCGTACAACGCGCGGCCCACGGCGGCGGCGTTCGCGGTGACCGGGGCCGGCGAGCTGGCGCAGATCAGACGCCGCGACACCGACGCCGACCTCACGGCGCGCGACCTCACGCCCGGCTTCGACTGAGGGGCCGGACGCGCCCGGCGCCCGGCTCAGCGGCGGCCGGCCGCCTCGGCTCGGCGGCGGCCCGCCGCGGGGGGCGCGAAGCGCGCCGACCGCGGCGGGCGAGCCAGGTGCGTGCGGCGGCGGCGACGACAGGGCCGGGCGCCGCTCAGCCGGGCATCAGACGATGACCCACTGCGGGCGCACCTTGGCGTACTTGTACTTCGTGGTGCTCGAGCCGAGCTTCCAGTACGCGTGGTACAGGTCGGTCGTGTGGGCGTCGATGATCTTCTGCCCGGCGCTGTTGGTGCCGGCGACCACCGCCACGTGGTCCCAGTAGCCGTCGCCGCTCCAGTCGTAGTAGATGAAGTCCCCGCGGCTGAGCGCGCCGGCGGACGTCGCCCAGTCGGTCCGGCGCGTGTTCCAGTAGCCGATCTGCTTCGTGACGTTGATCCAGCTGAGGCTGTAGGTGTCGTCACTGGGCGAGGAACTGCCGTGCTTGTCGTACCACCAGCCGCTGCCCGAGGTGCTGCCCGCGGTCGGCATGTCGCCGGCGAACGCGCACTGCGAGGCGAAGTTGGCGCAGTCCACGCCCGAGAAGCGCGCGTAGGTCGGGTTGTACGAGAGCGCGTACTTGTCCGCGTAGGCCTGGGCCGCCGGCCGGTCGTAGGTGATGATGGTGCTGTAGCGCCGTTCGGGGATGGCGGCGCGGCGAGCGGGCGGGCGCGGCAGCCGCAGCGCGCCGGCCGTCTGCTCGAGCGCGCGGACGGCGGCGCGCACGCGCGCACGGGGCGCTCCGGCCGCCTCGAGGCAGGCCGGGCGCTGGACGTCCGCATAGGCGTCGGCGATGACGACCCACGCGCCGTCGGAATGGGCGAGCGTCATGGTGTGATCGATGCCGCTCGCCTCGACGCTCGTCGCCCCCGAAGGGGACCGCCACGCGATCGAGGTGACGGCGCGCGCCGTCACGACGGCGGAAAGGCCGTCGTCCGAGGGCGCGTTGCTCAAGACGGTGACCGCGCATTCCGCGGATTCCGCCGTGCGCCCCAGGCGGCGGCCGCGAAGCGCCGTGCCGCGCGCGAGCTGAGCCTCACCGAGCGCCAGAACGCTGTCCGGCACCACGCACTCGGCCAGGGCCGCGTCGGGGTCGGCCGCAGTGATCGCGGCCGCTCGTGCCTGGAGGTACGCGGTGGCGGCCGAGACCGCGCCTTGTCCGGCCGGACCGGTGGCGGCGCCGCCCGCGGCCGCCGGCGCGGCGGCCGCCAAGGCGGCCATCGCCACCGCGGCCGCTGTGATCTGCGCCCAGTGTCGTCTGCTCATGCTGACCCCTTTCTGGAGGGTTATGGGCTGGTGGAGACGGCGGTGATCAGCCATCCCTCCACGGCGCTGCCGACCCTCCCCAGGGTGAAGAACAGCGTGCTGAGGCCGTCCGGCAGCGGACAGCCTCGCCCGGCGTGCACGCGCACGCGCACGGCGAGCACCAGCGTGCGCGCGTCGGGCGTCGCAACCACGCGCGCGGAGCGGAACCGGAGGCCGCGCAGCGACGCGAAGGCGCGGCGCGACCACAGACGCCGGCGGGTGCAGAGCGCTCCCGCGCGGGCGAACTGGCGCTGGTCGATGAGGTGGCAATACAGCGCCACCGCGCGCGCTGCCTCGAGCCGCCCGCCGTCGTCCCACGCCGGTGCCGGCGGCGCCCCGGCGAGCGGCGGGATGGCGGCGGCGAGGTGCACGTCCGAAGGCACGACCACCGGCGCCCGCTCCTCCGCGTCGCCGCAGCCGGCGGCGAGGGGAGTGGATCCGGCGAGGACCAGGACGAGCAGGGCGACTGTGCGGATGGACGACATGCTCAGCATCGTGCGCCCCCGCCCCCGTGAGCCTCAAGGGTGACGCGGGGCGAGCGGCGGTGACGTTGAGCGCCGCTCGCCGCATTCCGGCGGCCGTCGCCACCCGCGCCGGTGACGCGCCGCTTCCCCCGTGCGAGAATGCCGGCGCATGACCGGACCGGACGACAACATCCCCGGCGCGCCGCTGCCGCGGCCGCCCGAAGGCTTCGCCGCGACGGCGCGCCGCGACCTCCGCCTAGGGGTCGTCGCCGGGCTGCAGACCTTCTGGGACCTCACCAAGGTCATGATCCCGGCCTACGGCATCACGCTGGCGCTCGAGCAACTCGGCGTGATCGGCGCGCTTGCGAACGTCGCCCGCCCGCTGATGGAGGCCCTCGGGCTGCCGGGCGACGCGGCCGTCCCGCTCGTGGTCGGCTACGTGCTCAACATCTACGCGGCGGTCGGCTCGATGCAGGCGCTCGACCTCACCGCGCAGCAGGTGACCGTGCTCGCGATCGCCATCCTCATCGGTCACAACCTCGTGGTCGAAGGAGCCGTGTTGCACAAGGCAGGCATGAACGGCTTCGCCTTCGGGGGGCTGCGCATCGTCGCCGGGCTTGCCGCGGCCATCGTCGCCAACCTCCTCATGGGGCTGGTCGGATGACCGAGTTCCTGCGCGAATTCGCGACCGGCTCCTTCGACCTGCTGCTGAGGGTCTTCCTCATCGTCGTGCCCATCATGGTCGCGCTCGAGCTGTTCGAGGGCACGCGCGCCTTTCGCGCCGTGGTGCGCGCCTGGGCGCGCGTCGTCCGGCACGTCGGGCTGGACGAGCGGTCGGCGGCCCCTACGCTGATCGGCTTCCTGTTCGGCCTCGCCTACGGCGGGGGGGTGATCGTGCGCGACGTGCGCCGCCACGACCTCGGCCGCCGCCAGGTCTTCATCATGAGTGTGTTCCTCAGCATGGTGCACGCGATCGTGGAGGACTCGCTGATCTTCATCGCCCTCGGTGCGAGCATCGTCTGGGTGGTCGTCTACCGCATCGTCTGGGCGGCCCTGGTGACGCTGGCGCTGACGGCGCTCGCCGGCCTCGTCCTGCGGCGCTGGCGCCTGCGCGGCGAGCGCCGCGGCGATTGACACGGGGCGCCCGGCTTCCGTAATCTTGACTGGAATTATCGGGTATCGGATCGAGTGAGGGGTGCGCCAACGGTGAACATCTCGATGAAGAGCAGGTACGCGGTGCGGGCGCTCACCGAGCTGGCCCGCGTCGAGCAGACGCAGTCCGGCAAGCCGGTGCGCCTGGGCGACATCGCCGAGCGCCGCGACATGCCGCTCCAGTTTCTGGAGCAGGTCTTCGCGTCACTTCGCCGTGGCGGCATCGTGCGCAGCCGGCGGGGAGCCTCCGGCGGCTATGCGCTGGCGCGGGATGCGGACGACATCACCATCCTCGACGTCGTCGCCGCCCTCGACGGCGTGCCGTCGCCGGCCGAGTGCACCCAGGGCCGCTGCGACCAGGTCGACCGCTGCGGCGCTTCCTCCGTCTGGATCGACGCGCAACAGGCACTCGAGGAGGTCCTCACGGCGACCACGATCGGCGACCTCCTGCGGCGCGAGGACGCCCTGCGGGTGTCGGCGCCGATGTACCACATCTGACAAGGAGACTCCATGAAGAGGGCAGCGAGCATCACCGAGCTCATCGGCCGCACGCCACTCGTGCGGCTGAACCGGATCTCCGACGAGACCGGCGCGGAGGTCCTCGGCAAGCTCGAGTCACTCAATCCGGGCGGGAGCGTCAAGGACCGCATCGGCATAGCGATGATCGAGGCCGCGGAGCGTGACGGGCTGATCGCGCCGGGCAGGACCACCATCATCGAGCCGACCAGCGGCAACACGGGGGTGGCACTCGCCATGGTGGCCGCGGCGCGCGGCTACGACATGGTGCTCACGATGCCCGACACCATGAGCGTCGAGCGGCGCGCGCTGCTCAAGGCCTACGGCGCGCGCCTCGTCCTCACGCCCGGCTCCGAGGGCATGAGCGGCGCCGTGAACCGCGCCGTCGAGATGGCAAAGGGGCTGGAGGACGCGTTCGTGCCCCAGCAGTTCGAGAACCCCGCCAACCCCGAGGTGCACCGGCTGACCACCGCCGAGGAGATCTGGGACGACACCGGCGGCGAGGTCGACGCGTTCGTCGCCGGCGTCGGCACCGGCGGGACCCTGACCGGCGTCGGCGCCGTCCTCAAGGAGCGGCGACCCGACGTGCTGGTGGTCGCCGTCGAGCCGTCGGACTCGCCGGTGCTCTCCGGCAAGCCCGCCGGCCCGCACCGCATCCAGGGCATCGGCGCGGGCTTCGTGCCCAGGGTCCTGGAGACGAGCGTGTACGACGAGATCCTCACGGTCACGGGCGATCACGCCTTCGCCGCCGCCCGCGCCCTGGCGCGCGAGGAGGGCCTGCTCGTCGGCATCTCCGCCGGCGCCAACGTGTGGGCCGCCGGCGCGGTGGCCCGGCGTCCGGAGATGAAGGGCAAGGTCGTCGTGACGGTCCTCTGCGATACCGGGGAGAGGTACCTCTCGACGCCACTGTTCGCCGACCTTCCGGAGTCGCCGGCGTGAGGATCAGCGGTCACGAGAGGCAGCGCTATGACTGCCAGCTCGTCCTGAAGGAGGTCGGCGAGCGCGGCCAGGACGCGCTGCGCGCCGGCTCGGTGCTGGTCGTGGGCGCCGGCGGGCTGGGCGCGCCCGTGCTCTTCTATCTCGCCGCCGCCGGCGTCGGCCGCATCGGGATCGTCGACGACGACGTCGTCGAGCTCTCCAACCTGCAGCGGCAGATCCTCTTCACCACCGCCGACATCGGGCGGGCCAAGGCGGAGGTGGCGGCGGAGCGGCTCGCGGCGCTCAACCCCGAGGTGACCCTCGAGCCGAACGCGGCGCGCCTCGACGCCACCACCGCGTTCTCCCTGATCGATCGCTACGACGTCGTCGTGACCGCGGTCGACAACTTCGCCACCCGCTACCTCCTGAACGACGCCTGCGTACTGCACCGCAAGACGCTCGTGGACGGGGCGGTGCTGCGCATGACCGGCCTCGCGATGACCGTGAAGGGCGGTGAGACGGCGTGCTACCGCTGCCTGTTCCCCGAGCCCCCGCCGCCGGCCGGCGTGATCAGCTGCTCCGAGGCCGGCGTGCTCGGCCCCATCCCCGGCCTCATCGGCTCGATCCAGGCTCTCGAAGTGATCAAGGTGCTCACCGGCGCCGGGCGCCCGCTGTACGACCGGCTGCTGCAGTACGACGGCGGCGCCATGACGTTCAGCGAGGTGGAGATCGCGCGCGTACCGTCGTGCCCGGTCTGCGGCGAGCAGCCGAGCATCACCGGGCTGATGGACGTGGATGGCTGAGGACGCCGTCCTTGCGCGCCTGCTGGCGCAGTTCGACGGCGTCGAGAGCGCCTGCGTCGCCTTCTCCGGCGGCGTCGACTCGAGCCTCGTGCTCGCCGCCGCCGTGAGGGCGCTGGGGCGGGACCGCGTGGTCGCCGTCACGGCGACCTCGCCGACGTACCTCGAGGAAGAGCTCACGGCGGCAGCGGCGGTGGCCGCGAGCCTCGGCGCCCGGCACGTCGTCGTCGAGACGCGCGAGTTCGACGACCCGCGCTTCGTGGAGAACTCGCGCGAGCGCTGCTACTACTGCAAGGCCGGGCTGCTCGACGCGATGGCGCTGGTCGCCGCGGAGCACGGCTGCGCCGCGCTGGTCGACGGGGCCAACGCCGACGACGTCGGCGACCACCGGCCCGGGATGAAGGCGGCCGCCGAGCGCGAGGTGCTGCAGCCGCTGCTCGCCGCGGACATCGGCAAGGCCGAGGTGCGCCGGCTGGCGCGAGCGCTCGGCCTGGCCACCTGGGCCGTCCCGCAGCAGGCCTGCCTGGCCTCGCGCCTGCCCTACGGGGAGCCGATCACGCCGGAGAAGCTGGCGGCGGTGGCCGCCGCGGAGAAGGCCATGCACGACCTCGGCTTTCGCCAGTGTCGCGCGCGGAGCCACGGGGAGGTCGCGCGCCTCGAGGTCGAGCAAGGCGATCTGGAACGCGCGTTCGCTCTGCGAGAGGAGCTCTCCCGGCGGGTGCGCGCGGCTGGATTCGCCTACGTGGCCCTGGATCTGGACGGCTTCCGCTCGGGAAGCATGAACGAGGCGTGAATACTCGACGTAGCGAAGGTATCGAGCGGGGCGCCGAAGAAGCACCGCTCATAACGTACCGCGGGCGCGGCGCCGGTGACGCCGGCCGCGTCCACTACGCCCACAGGAAGAGGTGACGGCCGTGATCCGCAAGCTGCTGGCTCTGGCGAGTCTGGGCGTCGCAGGCTGCTGGTTCCTGGGCAGGGGAGCGCGCGGCTGTCGTCCCACGAACGGCGTCGTCGGCGCCCTCTCCCAAGACGTGCACACGGCCATCGACGAGATCACCAGCGACGTCAAGGCGGTGCAGGAGCGCGACCCCGCGGCCACGTCCAAAGTGGAGATCATCACCTCGTATTCGGGACTGCACGCCCTGTGGCTGCACCGCCTCGCGCACCGGCTCCGGGCGGCGGGTCTGCCGCTGGTGCCCCGCTGGATCAGCCAGTTCAACCGCTGGATCACCGGCATCGAGATCCACCCGGGGGCGACCATCGGCCACGGCCTGTTCATCGACCACGGCTCGGGCGTGGTCATCGGCGAGACGACGGAGATCGGCGACAACGTCACCATCTACCAGGGGGTCACGCTGGGCGGCACCGGCAAGGAGACCGGCAAGCGCCACCCCACGGTCGGCGACAACGTGGTCTTCGGCGCCGGCGCCAAGGTGCTGGGCGGCATCTCCGTGGGGGACAACGCCAAGGTCGGCGCCGGCAGTGTGGTCGTGAACGATGTGCCCAAGAACTCGACGGTGGTCGGCAACCCCGGGCGCCCCGTGCTGCTGCAGGGGCAGCGTGTGGGCATCCCCGACATCGACTACCGGCACCTGCCCGACCCGGTGGCTGAGGCGATCAAGTGCCTGGTGGCCCGCATCATCGAGATGGAGAAGGAGCTTGACGAGATCCATCCGGAGCGCAGCGGCAAGCGCGCCGCTGCGCTGCGCGAGACGGAGGCGATGCTCGCCGAGTTGCTGCACTTCGACGAGGGCGCCGGGATCTGATCCCGCCCGGGATATTCACGCCGCTCGCGGCAAGGAACCGTCACCCGTGTGGGTGACCGGCGGGCGCGGGTGGGTATGCTACGATTGCTGCCCTTTCAGCCACCCGTGAACGGAGCGTGATCACCCCATGAGCGAGGTCAGGCGTCTCGTGCTCGACGTGCTCAAACCCCACCAGCCCACGATGCTCGTGCTCGCCGACAAGCTCGGCGACCTCGAGGGCATCCACGGCGTCGACATCACGCTGATCGAGATCGACAACAAGGTCGAGAACATCAAGATCACGCTGGAGGGCGACGACGTCGACTTCCAGGACGTCGCCGAGGTCGTGCAGGACGCCGGCGGCAGCATCCACTCCATCGACAAGGTCTCGACCGGCAAGCACCTCATCGACGAGGTCGAGACCCCGCAGGACGCCGGCGCGAGCTGGCTGCGCTGACCCCGCGCCGCCTGACAGTCGGTTGAGCCGATGAGCCTTCCGGCCAAGCCCACCATCGGCACGCGCGTGCGCCGGCAGATGGCCACGCTGCGCCACTACCACGAGATCGCCGAGGTCGGCGAGATCGCCCGCCGCTATTTCGCCATGAACGCCTTCGACGGCGTGCTCACCGCCATCGGCGTGCTCGTCGGCGGCTACCTCGGCGGCGTCGACAGCCCGCGCGCGATCTTCACCGTCGTGCTTACCACGGCGGTCGGCATGGGCGTGTCGGGATTCTACGGCTCGTACCTGGTCGAGCGCGCGGAGCGCGGCCGGGCGCTACGCGAGCTCGAGGAGTCCACGCTCTCGAGCCTGCGGGGGTCGACCATCGCCTCGGCGTCTCGCTACGCCACCGTCGTCATCGCCTTCGTCGACGGCGCCTCGCCGTTCGCGGCGGCGCTCATCGTCATGATCCCGTTCGCCTTCACCGCCGTCATCTCGATGCACACCGCGTACCTGCTCGCCGTCGCCGTGGGGCTGGTCGAGCTCTTCTTCCTCGGCGTCTTTCTCGGCGCCATCTCACGCGAGCGCCTCTGGCTCTCGGGCCTGCGACTCGTGTTCGCGGGCTTCATCGCGCTCGTCATCAGCCTGCTGCTCGGGGGAGGAGTCGGGTGACGGCGCGAGCGACGGCCGGCGAGGGCCCGGGCGGACCGGTGCGGCCGGACCACCCGCTGCTCGCCGGCCTCAACGACGAACAGCGCAGGGCGGTCACGCACGTCGAGGGCCCGCTGCTGATCCTCGCCGGCGCGGGCTCCGGCAAGACGCGCGTGCTCACGCACCGGGTCGCCTGGCTCGTGCAGGTGGAGCACGTACGTCCGGACGAAGTGGTGGCCATCACCTTCACCAACAAGGCCGCCGGCGAGATGAAGGAGCGCATCGAGGGCCTCGTGGGGCCGGTGGCGCGCACCATGTGGATCAGCACCTTCCACAGCATGTGCGCGCGCCTGCTGCGCCGCGAGGCCCAGCGCATGGGCTACAAGAGCACGTTCACGATCCACGACGAGGACGACCGCCGGCGGCTCATCAAGCGCTGCATGGAGGCGCTGAACATCGACCCCAAGCGGTACCCGCCCGAGTCGATGAGCCGGCAGATCAGCGACGCCAAGAACCAGCTGCTGGGGCCCGCCCAGTTCCGCGAACAGGGCGGGCGTTTCGCGCAGGTGGCGGCCGACGTCTACGAGCTCTACGAGAAGCGCCACGCCGAGATGAACGCGATGGACTTCGACGACCTGCTCATGAAGACCGTCGAGCTGCTCGAGGGCTATCCGGACCGGCTCGAGCACTACCAGCGGGCCTTCCGCTACGTGCTCATCGACGAGTACCAGGACACCAACCACGCGCAGTACCGGCTCGCCAACCTGCTCGCCGGGGCGCACGGCAACCTCGCCGTGGTCGGGGACGACGACCAGAGCATCTACTCGTGGCGCGGGGCCGACATCCGCAACATCCTCGAGTTCGAGCGTGACTACCCGGAGGCCGAGATCATCCGGCTCGAGCAGAACTACCGCTCCACGCAGAAGATCCTCGACGCGGCCAACGCGGTCGTCACCCACAACCGGCGGCGCAAGGGCAAGAACCTGTGGACGCCGCGGGGTGAAGGGGCGCTCGTCCAGATCGTCGAGGTCGGCGACGAGCGCGCCGAGGCGCAGTTCGTGGCCAGCGAAGTCCAGAAGCTGCTCGAGGGGGAGGCCGGCGCCGACAGGGTCTACCGGCCCGACGAGATCGCCGTCCTCTACCGCACCAACGCGCAGAGCCGCATGCTCGAGGAGCAGTTCGGCCGCTACGCGATCGCCTACCAGGTGATCGGCGGACCCAAGTTCTACGAGCGCGCCGAGATCCGGGACATCGTCGCCTACCTCACGATCGTCGTGAACCCCGACGACACGCAGCGGCTGCTGCGCATCGTCAACGTCCCGAAGCGGGGCGTCGGCGCGACGAGCCTGCAGCGCCTCCAGGCGCACGCGACCAGCGTGGGGGAGAGCCTCTGGACCACGCTGCGAGGCGCGGACGACGTCCCCGGGCTGTCGCCCGGAGCGGTCAACGGCCTGCTGGCCTTTGCCCGGATCATCGAGGGTCTGCAGGCAACGCACGCCGGCCGCCCCGTCGCCGAGGTCGTCCGCGGCGTCATCGAGGAGACCGGCCTCGAGGCGGGCCTCAAGGCGCAGAAGACCCTCGAGTCCGAGGGCCGTCTCGAGAACATCGAGGAGTTCATCGGGGTGGCGGCGGAGTACGACCGGCGCTCCGACGACCCCAACCTCGACGGGTTCCTCCAGGAGATCTCGCTGTACAGCGACACGGACGCCTTCGCGGACACGAGCGCGCTCCTGACGCTGATGACGCTGCACAACGCCAAGGGGCTCGAGTTCCCGGTCGTCTTCATCGCCGGGATGGAGGAGGGCGTGTTTCCGCACCAGCGCTCCCTCGACGAGCAGAACGTGGAGGAGGAGCGGCGCCTCGCCTACGTCGGCATCACGCGGGCAATGGACCGGCTGTACCTCGTGTACGCACGCGCGAGGACACTGTGGGGCACGGCGCAGTACAACGTCCCCTCACGCTTTCTCGACGAGATCCCCGCGGAGCTCGCGGAGCGGCAGACGATCGGAGGGCGGTCGCCGGGCGGCTGGGACGGCGGCGGCGCGCAGCCCTGGAGTCGTGGCGGCGGCGGAAGCTGGGGCGGCCGGGCGGGCCGAGGTGGCCGGGAAGAGGGCTGGAGCGACGTCGACGGCGCCTCCGGCCGCACCTTCACCGGTCTCGAGAAGAAGCAGCTCGACGAGGAAGTCGTGAAGCAGTTCTTCGCTCCCGGCGACCGCGTGCTCCACGCCACCCTCGGCGAGGGCACGGTGCTGGCGATGCAGAGCGGCGGCATCGTCGTGGTGCGCTTCGAGAACGACGGCTCCGAGCGCCGGCTCATGGCCAGCGTCGCGCCGCTCAAGAAGCTGCGCGGGTAGAGCAGGGTCCCGGCGGCCTCGCCCGGGCGAGGTTCAGGGACCGGTGCCGCTCTGCCACATCCGCCAGGTGCCGTCCGACATCCTGACGACGCTCTCGAAGAGCTGGTGCACTCCGGCGTCTCCCCACGGGCTCACGGCGCCGGCCGGTTCTATCCAGACGTCCGCAGCGAACTCGACGGTGGCTCCGTCGGGCGGACCTCCGGAGGTCGAGTCGGGGATGAGCCTGACGAACCGGGCGCCACCGATGTCGGCGCCGTCCCACTGCTGGATGGGCGCGCCGGGGGCGACCAGGAACCGCTGCGCCTCGGCGAGACGGCCCGCGCCGACGAGCTTCCAGAACTCCCGCACGACGTCGACCGCGGCGGCGGGCGGCGGGCCGCTCGTGATCAGCGGCGAAGGGGCGGGGACCGGTGCGGCGCTCGCTGCGGCGGGCGCCGGGGAGGCGCCGCCGGACGAGCCGCCGCAGGCGGCGAGCACAGCGGCTGAGGCGGCTGCGGCCACCAGCAGGGCCATCGCGAATGAGGCGGCCGCGCCGCGCCGCGTGGTACGGCCGGGCCGCCGCCCGCCGAACGGGATGCACGGGCCGGCGCCCTCGTGGGGGCGCCGGGCGACCGCGCCGGCGGCGCCTCCCGGCGTGGGGCGAGACGGTGATGCGGACGAGTCGTGGTGAGTCACGGCGGCCCCCCTGTGCGCGCGGTCGAGTACCCTGGGCGCAAGCTCACCACAGGTCGGCCGGCCTGTACAGGATGACAATCGCAGGGTCCTCGGCGAGCCGCGCGGGCCTGTCCGCTCCGGTCCGCCGCCGCCTTGCCTGCGATAGAGTGAGCGGCAGCCAGTCCACCCATGGCCTCAGGAGGGTCTGCCATGGCCGTCGAGATCACGCGCGGGGGCGCCGTCGCCGTCGTCGTCGTCAACCGTCCAGAAGCGCTGAACGCCCTGAACACGGAGACCAACGAGGCGCTGCTCGCCGCCGTCGGCGAGCTCTCCGCCGACGAGTCGGTCCGGGCCGTCGTCCTCACCGGCGGGGGCGGCAAGTCGTTCGTCGCCGGCGCCGACATCGCCGAGATGAGCGGGCTCACCGCCGAGCAGGCGCGACGGTTCGGAGCCTTGGGACAAGCCGTGATGAGCGGCATCGAGGCGGCGCCGCAACCGTGGGTCGCCGCCGTCAACGGCTTCGCCCTCGGCGGCGGCTGCGAGCTCGCGCTCGCCTGCGACATCCGTCTCGCGGGCGACAACGCCAAGTTCGGCCAGCCCGAGATCAACCTCGGCATCACCCCCGGCTTCGGCGGGACGCAGCGACTGCCGCGCAACGTGGGGGAGGGCTGGGCCAAGTACCTCGTGCTCAGCGGCCGCCACATCCGCGCCGACGAGGCGCTGCGCATCGGGCTGGTGCAGGCCGTGTTCCCCAGGGACGAGCTGATGACGCAGGCGATGAAGCTGGCGGAGGAACTCGCGGGCAAGAGCCCGCTCGCGATGCGGTACTGCAAGGCGGCCGTGAACGCCGCTTCCGGCACCGACATCGTCACCGGCCAGGGCATCGAGCGCGACCTGTTCGCGCTGGCCTTCGCCACCGCGGATCAGACCGAGGGCATGGCCGCCTTCCTGGAGAAGCGGGCGCCGGAGTTCGGCGGCCGCTGACGCCGCCGCCCGGCCGGCGGCTCAGGCGCCGGTCGCCCCCGCGAGCCGCCCCAGCACCTCGAGAACGCCCGGCGTGGCGCGAACCTGGACGTCGGCCGCCTCGAGCACGGGACGAGGCGTCTCGCCGGTCACGGCGGCGACCGCGCAGGTCGTGCGGCGCGCGTCCCGCTCTCCCCAGTCGCGGATCGCGGCGAAGGCCGTGATGTCGGTGAGGTCGTCGCCGCAGCACATGGCGCCCAGGAAGTCGCCGGCGCTCAGCAGACGGCGGACCGCCATCCCCTTGGTGAACGGCAGCGGCGGACGCACCTCGAAGGCGAAGTGACCGGTGGCAACGGCGAGGCCGCGCTCCCTGGCGGGTTCGACGATCCGCGCCAGGATCTCATGGCGTGTGGCCGCGGCGTCGGCGGCCAGGCGATAGTGGATCGCGAGCACCGTGCGCTTGTCCTCCAGCACGATGCCCAGCCCCTCGCAGTCCAGGTCTCGGGCCGCCTGCTCGGCGACGTCGTGGATGGCGGCGACGTAGCGCTCGGCCTGCGGCTCGACGGAGACGCTGCCGCCTGGGGGCATGATCTCGAGGCCGTGAGTCCCGACGTAGGCGGCGCCCTCGAGCGGGATCATGCGCCGGCCGTCCTCGAGCTCCCGGCCGGTCGCGAAGACGACGAGACCGAGCCGCTCGACCAGCGCCGCGAGCAGCGTGTGGAACGCCTCTGGGACGCGGGCGTCGGCGGGACGGGGAGCGATCGGCGAGATCGTCCCGTCGATGTCGCACACGAGCACCGTCGCAGCCGGCGCCGTCGCCGCGGAGGCCACGAACGCGTCCAGCGCTTCCGACCCGCTGATGATCGTCGATCCCGCTTCCACGCCGGCCCCCTCGGCTTCGCTCGGCGTGAGCGTACCCTATGCGCGCCCGTTCGCAAGGACGACCATCGCCTGAGTCAAGTCCGCGGGGACTGTGCCGATATCCCGGGGGAGAGAGATGACTGACCCTTCCGACAACGTGCCGCAGCCTCTGCCCGGGGGCAGGCCGCGCGACCTGCGCGCCGACCCCTACCTGAAGTCGATGCTCCTCGGCCTCATCGAGGACAGCTACCTGCACACGGGCACGCTCACGCAGTTCGCGGCCGAGGTGCTGCAGGTGATCGCCTACGCCGTCACCGTGCCGATGGCGTTCACCGAGGGGTTCCTCAAGTCCTATCTCTCCATCGACCGCATGGTCGAGGACGAGGACGGCCGCATCAGGATCATCCCCAAGGCCGACGCGAGCATCGAGGACATGATCCGCGACGTGGACGAGATCACGGCGCAGGTGGATCCCGGCGCGGTGTTCAACCCCGTGGTCCGCGCCAAGCTCGACGCCGTGCACGAGACGTCCAGCAAGGCGATGAAGTGGGATCTGAACACGCTCTCGCGCATGGACGACGGGGAGCTGATGGGGGTCCTCCGCGAGATGCAGGCCGAGTCCGAGGCCGCCGGCGACGCCGGGGGCGGCGAGGCCGACGAGGCGACCGACTTCGTGCGCGCCAAGATCGCCACCATCCGCCGCAACGTGCGCCAGTTCCAGGCCCGTCAACAGACGGCAGCGCCCGGCGACGAGCCTGGAGCCGCGGAGGCCTCCGCTTCGGAGGCGCCGGGCGGGGACCCCGCCTGAGGCCTCGTTCGCGGCACTGTCACGGCCGCGCGACTTGCGATACCATGCGCGCGTAGGCGGCAGGGGGCACTCCGTGCAGCACTTCTCCGACAGACTGGCTTCGGCCGTGCGCGCGCGACGCAGCGTCGTCTGCGTCGGGCTCGACCCCGTCCTCGAGCGCATGCCGCCGGAACTCCTCGAGAAGTACCGGCCGCAGGCGGCCGAGCTCGGCGACGAGGCGGCCGTCGCCGCCTGCTTCCAGGAGTTCTGCAGCGGCGTCATCGACGCGGTCGCCGACGTCGCCGCCTGCGTCAAGCCGCAGGCGGCCTTCTTCGAGCAGTACGGGCCCGCCGGCTGGAAGGCGCTCGGCGCCGTCGTCCGCTGCGCCCACGAGTACGACCTGCCGGTGATCCTCGACGTCAAGCGCGGCGACATCGCCTCGACCGGCGCCGCCTACGGCCGCGCGGCCTTCGGCGGCGCCGCAGGCTTCTACGGGCCGGTCGCCGGCCTCGACGCCGATGCGGTCACCGCGAGCCCCTACCTCGGCGACGACTCGCTCGCGCCCCTGGTGGAGCACTGCTCCCAGGGGCGCGGCGTCTTCATCCTCACGCGCACGAGCAATCCCGGCGCTCGCCTGCTCCAGGAGGTCGAGGTCGGCGGTCGTCCGCTCTTTCTGCGCGTGGCCGACCTGGTGCGTGAGCTCGGGGCGGCGCACGTCGGCGAGGCCGGATACAGCGACGTCGGCGCGGTCGCCGGAGCGACCGCGCCCGAACAGCTGCGCCTCGTGCGCGAAGCGCTGCCCGGCGCCTTCCTCCTCGTGCCGGGCTACGGCGCCCAGGGCGCCGGCGCCGACGCTCTCGCCGGGCTTGCGACGGGCGAGGCGGCGGGGTTCGTCGTCAACGCCTCCCGGTCGATCATCTTCGCGTGGCAGGACGCCGGCGGCGACTACCGCAGGGCTGCGGCCTCCGCCGCCGAATCCATGCGCAGCGACCTACGGGACAGCCTGTGACCGACGAGACACCGAAGAAGAGCTCGGGTCGTCGTCCGCCGGACGCCGTCGGCACGCCGCCCGCGTCCGGCGACGCGCCGCCCGGCGGCCGGGACGACCCTGACGCGGCGCTCGACCGGCTCGCCTCGATGGGCGCCGGCAACAAGGCCCGTCTGCAGCCGCTCCCGCCGACTCCCGCCGTGGCGACCTACGACGCCCCGCCGTCAGGCCCCCCATCGCCGCCGATGGGCTCGGCCCAGCGGACTCCCCGGGCTCGGCCACGACCGGCGGGTGCGCCCAGTTCCTCGGGCCACGTGGCCCGCATCGCCGCGCCGGTCGTCTTCCTCATCGCGGTCATCGCCCTCATCGGCATCGTCGTGCAGTCCGGCGTCGTGAGCGGCTCCAGCGAGCCCACTCCTACGCCCACGGTCAAGTCGACCAAGAGCACGTCCGTCACCAAGAAGTACGTCGTCCAGAGCGGCGACTCGTGGTCGAGCATCGCCGCGCGGTTCAACACGAGCGTCGACGATCTCCAGGCGCTCAACCCCGAACTGAGCTCCACCACGCTTGTCGTCGGCGTCAGGATCGTGGTCCCGAGGCAGTAGTCCCTCCCCGGCGCTGCGGACCAGTCGCCGAAGCTGCCGCGCCGGCCGGCGCCCGCTGGCGTCGGCTGCGTTCCCCTCCCGGCTAGCTCCCACCCGTCGTTCGTCGTCCGTGGTCCCACCGGCGTCCGCTGCCGTTCCCGCGTTTCTGCAGGCCCTCGATCCGCGCTCAGCCACAGGCTACTCGGCGGTCGCGTGCGCGCCATTCCCCACGTAGTGGGGAGCTCGCAAAGAAAAGTGTTGCGCTGTGGGGAAGAGTGGGGTAGAGTGGCGCACATGCAGCGACCGCTCTTGGTGGGGGAGTTCGAATTCACGCTCGATGCGAAGAACCGCATCGCCGTCCCCGCCCGCCTGCGCCCAGCCTTCGTCGAGGGCATCTACGTGACCCAGGAGAACGAGCGTTGCCTCGGCGGCTACAGCCCCGACGAGTTCCAGCGCCGACTGGCAGAGGACGTCGAGGTGACGAGGGCCGGCAGCGTCGGCCGCCGCGACGTCAAGCGGCGGCTCGCCGCCACGGCGGTGTTCTTCCCCGAGCTCGACCGGCAGGGGCGCGTGACGCTCCCGGCCAGGCATCTGGAGTACGCCGGCATCACCCGTGACGTGAGCGTCATCGGGGTCGCGGACCACGTGGAGATCTGGGACCGCGCAGCCTGGACAGACTATCTGGCCCACCTTGAGGAGGAGGCCGATGCTACCGCAGACGAGCGTTCAACTCCGTGAGTACGAGATGGCCCTCGCTCACACCCCGGTCCTCCTCGACGAGCTGCTCGAGTTGTTGCGGCCGGCCAAGGGTGAGACGGCCATCGACTGCACCTTCGGGGCCGGCGGACACGCCGAGGCCGTCGCCGAGGCGCTCGGCGCCCGCGGCCGGCTGATCGCCGTCGACCGCGACCCGACCGTCGTCGAGTACTTCCGCGACGTCGCCCGGGCCGCGCCCTGCGAGTGCGAGCTCTTCCACGGCAACTTCGCCGAGGTGCTCGCCGAGCGTGAGACCGCCTCAGCCGACATCGTCTACATGGACCTCGGCGTCTCGTCGATGCAACTCGACCGCCGCGAGCGCGGGTTCAGCTACGCCTACGACGCGCCGCTCGACATGCGCATGGATCCGGAGCTCGAGGTCACGGCCGCGGATCTGGTGAACACCCTGCCCGAGACCGAGCTGACCGGCATCTTCCGCCGCTACGGCGAGGAGAGGTACGCGCGCAACATCGCCCGTGGCGTGGTCCAGGCGCGCAAGAAGGCGCCGCTCACGACGACCAGCGAACTCGTCGAGATCGTCAAGCGCACGATCCCGACGCCGGCCCGCTTCGCCGCCGGGAACCCCGCGCGCCGCGTCTTCCAGGCGCTGCGCATCGTCGTCAACGACGAACTCGGTTCACTGGCCCGCGGCCTTGATGAGGCCTACCGGGTGCTTCGCCCCGGCGGCCGTCTCGCGGCGATGAGCTTCCACTCGCTCGAAGACCGCATGGTCAAGGACTACTTCAGAGGTCACGCCGCCGGCTGCATCTGCCCGCCCGGCCTGCCGCAGTGCGTGTGCGGCCACGAGCCGACGCTCCGACTCCTCACGCGCCGGCCGATCACGCCGCGGGCGACGGAGGTAGAGTCGAACCCACGCAGCAAGTCCGCCAAGCTCCGCGTCGCTCTGAGGCTGGAGAACTGAGCGTGGCTGCGGCCGCCCAGCAAGCGCGCCGCGCCCCCGCGCCCCGGTATGACGACGAGGTACGCCGGGACGCGCCGGCCTACGCCTATCGGGCGCCGCACACGCGGAGGCGCGCGGCGCAGCGCTCGCGCCTCACGCGCGCGTTCGTCATCTTCGTGGCCTGCCTGACGTTGCTCGCCGTCGGGCGCGTCGCACTGAGCTTCGCCGTCGTCCAGAAGAGCCTGCAGACCGATGCCGTGGTCCACGAGGCGCGCCGGGTGGCCGCCCTCAACGACACGCGCCAGGAAGAGGTGGCTCAGCTGGCCTCCACCGTGCGCATCCGCCACATCGCCGAGTCGGAGCTGGGGCTCGTGGAGGCCACGCACACGCTCTTCCTCGAGCCGCTCACGCGCGGTACGGTCGCCGAGGTCGCGGCGAACCGCTGATGGCGGCTCCTTCGACAGGACGTCGTCGCCCGGCCCGCCGGCGCGGCGGCGGCCTTGCGGGCAGTCGCAAGTCGGGCTCTACCGGTGGCGTCGACGGCCGCATCCGGCTCCTCCGCTTCGTCTTCATCGTCTTCCTCGTGCTCGTCGGCGGCAAGGCCGTCGCGCTCGCCTCGTCGTCGGAACACCTCACGGCGCTCGCGCTCGACCAGCAGACCAGTGAAGTCGTGCTGCCGGCACATCGCGGCTCGATCCTCGACAGGAACGGCGACGAGCTCGCGGTGGGCAAGCCGCAGCAGACCGTGTACGCGGACCCGCACCTCCTGACCGACCCGCGCGCGGCGGCGGACGAGCTCTGCGACGCGCTGCAGATCAACCGCCGCAGGGAGCGCCGCGCCGTCGAAGCGGCGCTGGTCTCCGGGAAGAAGCACAAGCTCTGGTTCGCCTACGTGGCGCGCAAAGTCGACCCCGAGCTGGCCTCGGCGGCGGTGGCACTTGAACTGCCGGGCGTCGGCAGCTACGAAGAGGAGCGGCGAACCTACCCGCTCAAGGGCACGGCGGCGCAGGTCATCGGGTTCGCCGGTACGGACAACCAGGGGCTCGCCGGTATCGAGTCGCTCTTCGACGAGGAGCTCTCCGGCGAGGCCGGTAGCGAAACGATCGTCCGCGACCCGGCCGGGCACGCGCTGAAGACCGTCCGGCAGACGCAGCCGGTCGCCGGAGACAACGTGCGTCTCACGCTCGACAGCAACATCCAGTACTACGCCGAGGACGTCCTCGAGAAGACCGTGCGCGACACCGGCGGTAAGTCCGGCACGGCGGTCGTCATGAATCCGCGCACCGGTGAGGTCCTCGCCATGGCCAGCGTGACCCGGGATGGGTTTCACGGCTTCGGCAAGGACAAGGAGGCCGACAAGAACCGCGCCTTGGAGAACGTCTACGAGCCCGGGTCGATCTTCAAGCTCGTGACGATCTCGGGTGCGCTGGCCGACGGCACGGTGAAGCCGAGCACATCATTCAGCGTGCCGTACAGCATCCATATCGCCGACCGAGAGGTCCACGACTCCCATCTGCACGGGGTCGAGGACTACTCGGTGCGTGAGATCATCCAGTGGTCCAGCAATGTCGGCGCGGTCAAGATCGGCCAGCGCATGGGCGAAGACGGCATGTACAAGTGGATCAAGGCCTACGGCTTCGGCGAGCCGACCGGGGTCGAGTTCCCGGTGGATTCCGGAGGGATCGTCGCCCCGGTCGACCAGTGGTCGGGATCCTCCATCGGCAACATCCCGATGGGGCAGGGCATCGCGGTGACCGCCCTGCAGATGGCCTCCGCATTCTCCGCTGTCGCCAACAACGGCGTGCAGGTCCGGCCGCGGCTCATCGAGCAGGTCGGCGAGAAGGCGTTCGAGACCACCGGGGACGCCAGGCACCGCGTCATCCCAGCCAAGGTCGCGCGGCAGGTTCGCAGCATGCTGCAGTTGGCCGTGGACGAGGGGACGGGTACGGGAGCCAGGATCCCTGGGTACGACGTGGCCGGCAAGACGGGCACGGCCGAGATCCCTGTGCCCGGCGGCTACGCCAAGGGCATCCACGTCGCCTCGTTCATCGGCATGGTGCCGGCGGATCACCCGCGCCTGGTCGTGCTCGTATCGGTCGACGGGACGACCATGTTCGGCGGGGATGCGGCGGCTCCGGCGGTCAAGGAGATCATGCAGTTCTGCTTGCAGCACCTGGAGATCGCGCCGTGAGCGAGGGCTCGGTGGGTCTGCTAGAATCCGCCGCGATGAAGCTGAGCGAGCTGGTCCAAGGGGTGTCGGGCGCGACGGTGCGCGGCGACCCAGGCACCGAGATCCGGGGCCTCGCCTACCACACGCGTGACGTCGTCGACGGCACGCTTTTCTTTTGTGTCCCCGGAGCCACGCACGACGGCCACGCCTTCGCTGCCGCGGCCGTCGAGGCCGGCGCCGCGGCGCTCGTTTGCGAGCGCGACACCGGCGAGCCGGCGGCGCACGTCATCGTCCCCGCGGTGCGCCGCGCCATGGCCCTCACCGCGGCGCGCTGGTACGGCCATCCGTCCGCGAGTCTTCGCGTGGCCGGTGTCACCGGCACCAACGGCAAGACCACCACGGCGCACCTCGTGGCCGGCATCTTCGCCGCGGCGGGGCTGCCCTGCGGGCTTCTCGGTACGGTCGTGAACCGCATCGGAGGGGTCGAGTACCCCGTCAAGCTCACCACGGCCGAGTCCCTCGACCTGCAGCGCATGTTCGCCGAGATGGTCGCGGCCGGGGACAAGGCCTGTGCCCTCGAGGTCAGCTCACACGCTCTCGCGCAGGACCGCGCCGCCGGCATCGACTTCGATGCCGTCGTGTTCAGCAACCTCACGCGCGACCACCTCGACTACCACAAGGACCTGGACGACTACTACGGCGCCAAACGCCGCCTGTTCCTGCCGGACGAGGGCCGCAACGGCGAGGCGGTGGCCATCGTCAACGTCGGGGACGAGTTCGGCGCCCGCCTTGCCGGTGAGTGCCGGCCGGCCTACGGTGATGCGCTGTGGACCTGTGCGATCGACGATGGGCCCGGCACAGGCGCCGACGTGGTCGCCCGCGACCTCGATCTGCGCGCCGACGGCTCGGCGTTCACGCTGCGCTCCTCGCGGCTCGGGCTGGAGGAGCGCGTCACGCTGCGCCTGGCCGCGCGCTTCAACGTCGAGAACGCGCTCGCGGCCGCGGCCGCCGGCCTCGCCCTCGGGCTGCCGCCCGAGGCTGTCCTCGGCGGCCTCTCCGTGACCGAGGGCGTCCCCGGGCGCTTCGAGGCCGTTCGTGCCGGTCAGCCGTTCAGCGTGCTCGTCGACTACTCGCACACGCCGGACTCGCTCGAGAACGCGCTGCTGGCAGCGAGGGCGGTCACCGACGGCCGCGTTCTCGTCGTCTTCGGCTGCGGCGGCGACCGCGACCGCGGCAAGCGGCCCCTGATGGGCGCCATCGGCGCCCGGCTGGCCGACCTCTCGTTCGTCACCTCGGACAATCCGCGTAGCGAGGAGCCGCTGGCGATCATCGACGAGATCGTCGCCGGCGTCCCCGAGGAGCGCGCCGGCGCCGTGGCGGTCGAGCCCGACCGGCGCCGGGCGATCCGCATGGCGCTCGCAGAGGCGCTGCCCGGAGACACCGTCCTGATCGCCGGCAAGGGCCACGAACAGGGCCAGATCGTCGGCGCCCGTCGCATCCCCTTCGACGATCGCACGGTGGCCGAAGAGGAGCTGGGCGACCGGCGTGAAGGATCGTGAGCCGGTGATCCCCCTCACCCTGTCCGAGGCCGCGGCCGCCTGCGGCGGCCGCCTCGAGAGCGACGATCCGAACCTCGAGGTGCGGCGCGTCTGCACCGACAGCCGCCAGGCGCAGCACGGCGACCTGTTCGTCGCTCTGCGGGGCGACAAGTTCGACGGCGACGAGTACGCGGTCGCGGCGCTCGCCGCCGGAGCGGCCGCCGCGGTGGTGCGCGGCAAGACCGCCGCCGGCCTGCCCGCGGGCGCGGCGCGCATCGTCGTCGACGATGGCCTGCGCGCCCTTCAGGCGCTCGCGACCGCCGTGCGCCGGCGTTCCGGCGTCAAGGTGGTCGCCATCACCGGAAGCGCCGGCAAGACCTCCACCAAGGACATCCTTGCCGCGCTGCTGCGTCCGGTCGCGCGCACGGTGGCGACCAGCGCCAACCTGAACAACGAGATCGGCGTGCCGCTCACGCTGCTCGAGATTGAGCCGGGGACCGAGGTGGCCGTCGTCGAGATGGCCATGCGCGGCGCCGGCCAGATCCGCGAGCTCGCGCGCGTGGCGCTCCCCGACGTCGGCGTGATCACCAACGTCGCGCCGGTGCACCTGGAGCTCGTCGGCACCGTGGAAGACGTGGCCGCGGCCAAGGCCGAGCTCATCGAAGAACTGATGGGCGGCACGGCGGTCGTCCCGGTGGATGAGCCGCTGCTCGAGCGGCACGTCCACCGGCACCGGGGCCGGGTCGTGACTTTCGGCTTGCCGGACGCCGACGTGCACATCGTCGACGAGGAGCGGCGAGGGGAGAGCACGCACGTACTGCTCGACGCCTTCGGCCACCGGGCGCGCATGGACTTCAGCTTCACCGGCGGCCACTACCTGCACGACGCCCTGGCCGCCGTGGCCGCGTTCGTCGAGCTCGGCTACCGCCTCGACCAGGCTGCGGAGGGCGCCGCGCAGGTCGCCTTCAGCGACCTGCGCGGCGCCGTCTCCAAGCTGGCCGGCGGCGGCCTCCTGCTCAACGACGCCTACAACGCCAATCCCGTCGCCATGAAGGCGGCCGTGGACCACCTCGCCGGCATCGCCGACGGCCGCCCCACGGTGGCCGTCCTCGGCGACATGTACGAGCTGGGGCCCGGCGCCGACGCCTACCACCGCGCCGTCGGAGAGCACTGCGCCGCCGCTGAGGTGCGCCTGGTCGCCGTCGGCGACCTGGCCCGGGCGTATCTTGTCGGGGCTCCGGGCGAGCGCTGGTTCGCGACGGTCGACGAGTGCCTCGTCGCGCTGCCCGAGGTCGTCCCGCCGGGCAGCGCGGTCCTGGTCAAGGCCTCGCGCCTGATGCGCATGGAGCGCGTCGCCGAGGCTCTCGCCGCCAGGGGGGTGTCGGACCGTGCTTAGGGCGATGGGCGCCAGCGTCCTGGCGATGGTGCTGGTCCTCGTCATCGGGCCCGCATTCATCCGCTGGCTGCGCGTCAACGAGTTCGGCCAGAACATCCGCGAGGAGGGACCGCAGGCGCACAAGACCAAGGAAGGCACGCCGACCATGGGCGGCGTGCTCATCTGGTTCGCGGTGCTCGTCCCGTACCTGATCTTCAGCCGCTTCTCGATCGCGTCGCTGACGGTTCTCATCGCCGCGCTCGGCAACGCCGGCATCGGCTTCGCCGACGACTGGATCAAGATCGTGCGCAAGCGCTCGCTCGGCCTCTCCGCCCGCTACAAGCTTCTTCTGCAGCTGCTGCTGGCGCTCTTCATCGGCTTCATCGCCCTGCACTTCGTCGGCCTGACCACGGCCGTCGATGTGCCGTTCACTTCGTACAAGCTGGAGCTGGGCACCGTCGGCTTCTACGCGCTGATCTTCTTGACGCTCGCGGGGTTCTCCAACGCGGTCAATCTCACCGACGGGCTGGACGGGCTGGCCGCCGGAGCCTCGGCGATCGTGCTCGTGGCCATGGCCGGCATCGCCTTCATCATCGGCCGCAACACGAGCGACCCGGGTATCACCGACCTGATGGTGGTCTCCGGCTGCGTCGGCGGCGCGGCGCTGGGCTTCCTCTGGTACAACACGTTCCCGGCCGACGTCTTCATGGGCGACACCGGCTCCCTGGGCCTGGGCGGGGCCATCGCCGGCATGGCCGTCATGACCGGCACGGAGCTTGTCCTGGTGATCATCGGCGGGTTGTTCGTGCTCGAGGCCGGCTCCGTGGCGGCGCAGGTCATCTCCTTCAAGCTCTTCCACCGGCGCGTGCTGCTCATGGCGCCTCTCCACCATCACTTCGAGCTCAAGGCCTGGTCCGAGACCAAGATCATCGTGCGTTTCTGGATCGTCGCGGCGATCTTCGCCGGCGCCGGATTCGCGGCCTACTACGCGACCTTCTGAGGGAGTGACCATGGACCTCGCCGACGTACGCTGCCTCGCCGTGCTCGGCCTGCGCCGCAGCGGCCGGCCCGCGGCGCTGCTCGCCCGTCGTGAGCTGCCGGCGGCGCGGGTCGTCGCCCTCGACGAGGGCACGCCGCCGGACGACGACACGCTGGACGTGCTGGGCGCGGCCGGCGTCGAGGTCCTCACGGGGCCGGCGGCCTCGCTTCCGGACGACGCCGGCCTTCTCGTCAAGAGTCCCGGGGTCCCCAACGAGAGCGCGATCGTGCAGGAGGCGCTGCATCGCGGCGTGCCGTTGTGGAGCGAGGTCGAGCTGGCCAGCCGGTTCCTCGGCAACGCGCTCATCGGCATCACCGGCACCAACGGCAAGACGACGACCACCGAGCTCACCGGCGCCATCTTCCGCGACGCCGGCCTCCCGGTGGCCGTGGGCGGCAACGTCGGGTACGCCCTGGCGGCGATGCCGGGCGTGGTGGACCCCGAGGCGGTCGTCGTCGCCGAGCTCTCGAGCTTCCAGCTCGAGCACATCGAGCGCTTCCGTCCGAGCGTGGGCGTGCTCCTCAACCTGACGGAGGACCACCTCGACCGGCACGGCAGCTACCGCGGCTACGTCGCCGCCAAGCTGCGGGTCTTCGAGAACCAGACCCCCGAGGACGTGGCGCTCGTGTGCGCCGACGACCAGGGAGTGCTCGACGAGCTGGCCGCCGGCGGCCTTGTCGGCCGGGCACGGCGCGGCTGGTTCTCCGCCGTGCCCGGGCGCACCGAGGGTCCCGGCGGGGAAGAGCAGGCCGCCGGGATCGGCGACGACGACATCCTGTGGCTGCGCGTGCGTGGCGAGCTCAGGCGCCTCTGTCGCCGTGACGAGCTCGCGCTGCGCGGCGACCACAACGTGCTCAACTCGCTCGCCGCGGCCGCTGCGGCCTGCGCCGCGGGAGCGCCGGTCTCCGCGGCCGCCGCCACGCTACGCACGTTCGAGGGCGTGCCGCACCGCCTCCAGGTGGGCAGCGTCGTCGCCGGCGTGAGCTACGTGAACGACTCCAAGGCGACCAACGTCGACGCCACGCTCAAGGCGCTGACCGCCTACTCGGGCGGCGTGCACCTGATCCTTGGCGGCTACGACAAAGGCGCCGAGTACGACGAGCTGGCCGCGGCGACGGAGGGTCGCGTGAAGCAGGTGCTGCTCATCGGCGCCACGGCGCCGCAGCTCGAGGCGGCGTTCGCCGCCCGCGCGGCGGCGGCCGGGTCTCATGCGACGCCGTACGTGCATGTGCGGCGACCTCGAGCACGCGGTGCGTACCGCGGCTGCCGCCGCGGAGCCGGGCGACGTCGTCCTGCTCAGCCCGGCCTGCGCGAGCTGGGACCAGTACAGGGACTTCGAGCAGCGGGGCGAACATTTCCTCAGGCTGGTCGGCGAGCTGAGTGCAGGGAGATAACGCCCAGTGAGGTCGTCGGGCCGCGGGGCCGAACGCGTGGATCTGGACCACCTCGACTGGGTCGAGGACGCACCGCGCCGCCGGCGTTCGGGAGACGATCGCCGCGCCGCCGAGCGGAGAGCCTCCACCGGCAAGGCGCCGGCCGCGGAGCGCCGCGCCGCCGAGCGCCGCGCCGCCGAGCGCCGCGCTTCGGCCGAGCGGCGCGCTTCTTCTTCCGCCGGGGCCGTCAGTACGAGCGCGACCGCCGGGGAGCCCGCGCAGCGCGCCGTCGCGCGGCGCCCGAAGGCCACTGCGCCGGGCGCGCCGCTCGGGCCCGGCGTGGCCGAGCGCCGCACGCTGATGCTGGTCACCTTCCTGCTGGTGGTGTACGGCCTGGTCATGGCCTACAGCGCCTCGGCCGCCGAGGCGTACTTCCAGTACGGGAACAGCTTCTACTTCTTCGCCCGCCAGGTCCTTTGGGTCGTCCTGGGCGTGGGGACCATGGTGGTGCTGTCTCGCGTGGACTACTCGTGGTACCGCAAGGTCGCCGTGCCGTTCGCCTGCCTGGCGCTGGCCGGCCTCGTCCTCGTCCTCGTGCCCGGCTTCGGCACCTCGATCAACGGCGCCCGGCGGTGGCTTGTCGTCGGCGGCCAGAGCCTGCAGCCCAGCGAGTTCGCCAAACTCGCCGCCGTCGTGCTCATCGCGTCGCTCATCGTCAAGCGCCCTCGGGAGGTCCTTGATCTGAAGGGCTTCCTACGCCTTGCGGTGATCGGGATCGTCCCGGCGGCGGGGCTCATCATGCTCGAGCCTGACCTCGGCACGACGCTGGTCCTCGTGTCCGCGGTGGTGACGGTGCTCGTCGCCGCCGGCGCCCCGCTTCGTTACCTGTTCGGGCTCGTCGCCGCCGGCGTCGTCGCCGTGCTGGCGCTCATCGCCGTCGAGCCGTACCGCCTCGAGCGACTCATGACGTTCTTCGACCCCTGGAAGGACCCGCAGAACACCGGCTACCAGGCGACACAGTCGCTGATCTCCATCGCCTCCGGACGGATCTTCGGTGTCGGCCTCGGCAACTCCGTGCAGAAGTTCGGCTTTCTGCCCGAGCAGACCACCGACATGATCACCGGCATCATCGGCGAGGAACTCGGGCTCATCGGCCTGCTCGTCCTGCTGGCGCTCTACGTCGCGCTCGCCTGGGCCTGCTTCCGCATCGCCCTCGACTGCAAGGACCTGTTCGGCAAGCTGCTCGCCACCGGTATCACCGCCATCGTCATCGGCCAGGCCTGCATCAACGTCGGCGCCGCCCTCGGACTGGTCCCGCTGACCGGCGTGCCGCTGCCTCTGGTCTCGGTGGGCGGCACCAGCATGCTGGTCGTGCTGGCGGGGCTCGGTATCCTGCTCAACATCGCCACCAATCGAAGGAGTCACATTGCCGTCAGCGCTCAGCGGCGCGACCGTGCTTCTCGCGGCGGGGGGGACCGGCGGTCACCTGCAGCCGGCTCTCGCCGTCGCGGCTGAGGCGCAGGCCCGCGGCGCGCGCGTCGTCGTCGTGACGACGCCGTCGCAGGTCGAACGCGTCCGCGAGCAGTACACCACCTACGCGCTCGAGCTCGCCGGATTCGAGCGGCGCGTCGACGTGCGCGCCTATGCGCGCACCTTCGCGCTGCTGGCCGAGTCCGCGCCGCGCGTCCGGCGCATCCTCAAGGAGACCCGCCCGGACGTCGCCGTCGGCGGGGGCGGGTTCGCCAGCGGGCCGGTCGTGGCCGTGGCGGCGCTCCACGGCATCCCCGGTCTGGCGCTCGAGGCCGACGCCCACCTCGGCGTCGCCAACCGGCTCCTGCGGCCGTTCGTCAAGCGTTTCTGCCTGAGCTTTCCGATCGCCGGGCTGACGCCGCCCCGCTACGTCGTCACGGGGCGGCCGCTGGGGCCGGGACAGCTCGACGCGACCGCCGAAGACGGCCGTGCCGCGTTCGAGCTGCGGGCGGACCTGCCGGTCGTGCTCGTCTTCGGTGGCAGCCAGGGAGCGCAGAGCCTCAACCGCGCCTGCGTCGACGCCTTCGCCGGCCGCGACCTTGACTTCCAGCTCGTCCACGTCTGCGGGCCTCGGAACCTCGAGACCGTGCGCCGCGAGCTGGAGGAGCGCGGCGAGCGGTTTGAGCGCTACCGCCTGGTGCCCTACACTGACCGCCTGGCCGCCGCCATGGCGGCGGCCGACCTGGTCGTGGCGCGCTCGGGAGGCTCCGTCGCCGAGCTCGCCGCTCTCGGCAAGCCGGCGATCCTCGTGCCCTACCCGCACGCCACCGCCGACCACCAGCGCAAGAACGCGCAGGAGATGGTCGCCGGCGGTGCGGCGCTCCTGGTCGACGACGCCGATCTCGACGGCGCGCTCCTGGCGAGGCTGACCGCCGAGTTGCTGGGCGACCGCGAACGGCTCGCCGCCATGGCCGCGGCCAGCGCCGCGCTGGGCAGGCCGGACGCCGCGGCGCGGGTCGCCGACGAGGTGGAGGACATCCTGAAGAGACGAGGGGCGCGATGAGCGACGAGGCGACCAGGGACTTCCCGCAGCCGGTGCACTTCATCGGTATCGGAGGCGCGGGCATGAGCGGCATCGCGATGGTGCTCGCGGAGCTGGGCGTCGACGTGCGCGGCTCGGATCTCAAGGCCTCTCGCTACACCCGCCATCTCGTGGACGCGGGCGTGCCGGTGACCATCGGCCACGATGCCGCCAATCTGGGGGACGCCGCGCTGGTGGTCACCTCGTCGGCCATCGCCGAAGGCAACCCGGAGGTGCGCGCCGCACGCGCCGCCGACCTGCCGGTGCTGCGGCGCGCGGAGATGCTGGCGCGCATCATGGCGATGCGCCGCGGCATCGCCGTGGCCGGGACGCACGGCAAGACCACCACCTCGTCGATGATCTCGCACGTCCTGCGCCAGGCCGGGCTCGACCCGACCTTCCTCGTGGGCGGGGAGCTCAACGACATCGGCTCCAACGCGGGCGTCGGTCAGGGCGAGTGGCTCGTGGCCGAGGCCGACGAGAGCGACGGGAGCTTGCTGTACCTGCGTCCCGAGGTCGCGATCGTGAGCAACGTGGAGCTCGACCACCACGCCAACTACGGTTGCCTCGACGACGTCCGCGACGTCTTCCGGCGTTTCGTCGCGCTGCTGCCGCAGGACGGACTGCTCGTCCTCGTCGCCGGGAGCGGCGGGGAGGAGCTGGCCGGGCACACACGCGCCGAGACGATCGTCGTCGGCATCGACGCCGGCGACCTGCGCGCCACGGTCGAAGCGGTCGACGATCGCGGCAGTCGGTTCACCGTCCACGACGCCGCCGGCGACGAGCTCGCCCGCATCGAACTGCGCGTGCCGGGCGAGCACAACGTCCTCAATGCCCTGACGGCGCTCGCCGTGCTGCGGCACGCGGGCGTCTCCCCGGAGGGCGCGGCGCCGCATCTGCTCACGTTCAGCGGCGCCGCCCGGCGCTACCAGCACAAGGGCGAGTGCGAAGGCGTGGTGGTCATCGACGACTACGCCCACCACCCGACCGAGATCGCCGCGACCCTCACCGCGGCGATGAACGGCGGGCACGAGCGGGTCATCGCCGTCTTCCAGCCGCACCTGTTCTCCCGCACCCGCTACCTGCAGCGCGAGTTCGGGCGCGCCCTGACGCTCGCCGACGAGGCCATCGTCACCGAGATCTTCCCGTCGCGCGAAGAGCCGGAGCCGGGCGTCAGCGGCAAGCTGATCGTCGACGCCTACCTCGCCGAGCGTCCCGGCGGGCCCATCTCGTTCCTGCCCCGGCTCAGCGACGTGGTCGCCCGCCTGGTGCCGAGGGTGCGATCCGGTGACCTCGTCCTCACGCTCGGCGCCGGCGACGTCTTCCACGCCGGCGAGGAGCTCCTCGCCACGCTCGCGGGGCAAGGGGAAGAGCCTTCCTGCGCCGAATAGTCAGGGGTACTTCCCAACCTCGAACGAGGGCCGCGCCATGACCAGGGCACGCGGGGCGAGCCGCCCGAGATTCCGCCTGCTTTCCACCGTGCTGCTCACGCTGGCCATCCTGGGCGTGCCCAGCGTCGTGTACGCGTGGGGTCGCAGCTCGTCCTCCTTCGACATCGTCGGCGTCCGTGTTGCCGGCACGCACCTCGTGCGCGAGAAGCGCGTGCACCGGCTCCTGCAGAAGGATTTCGCCGGCAGCAACCTCTTCACGGTCACGGCGGGCGACGTGCGCTCGAGTCTGAGTCAAGTGTGCTTCGTCTCAGGCGTCTCCATCGACCGCGACTTCCCCGACGCGCTCGACGTCACGGTCTCCGAGTACGCGCCGGCGGCCTACGCGATGGCAGGCGACCGCTGGTACGTGCTGGACGAGCACGGCCACGTCATCTGCACGGCGAGCCAGGCGGCGGAGCAGGTCCCCGGAGGTTCGGCGGCGTCGGCGAAGCCCTCACCCAGCCCGTCTCCAACCGCGACTGCGACCCCCGCCTCCGCGGTTGCGACGCCGGCTCCCGGCGCCGGGGAGACGGCGGCCGCCACGGCCGCCGGCGGCTCGACTCTCGAGCGGCTGCTCGCCGGACCCGCCGACGCGGCGCTGCAATTGCCGCGCGTGGCCGCGTCCGGATCCCTGCGGGAGGGGAGCTCCGTTCAGGACGAGGCCGTCCTCGAGATGCTCGAGGTGATCACGGCGCTGCCCCGTTCGCTGCGCCGCCGCCTCGCCGTGGTGGAGAACGACGCCGGTCAGCTCACGCTGCGCTTCACGGGCGGGCCCGTCGCGACGTGGGGTGACACCGAGCGGTCGCTGGCGAAGACGGTGGCCCTTCGCACCGTGCTCTCCCGCTACGAGGCCGCCGGCAAGACCTGCACCCAGCTCGACGTCTCGATTCCCGACCGGAGCCTCGCGAAGCCGGTGCTCAAGTGATGGTGGAGGATGGCTTCGACCAGTGGTCGAGCCGTCGCCGATGAGCCAGTCGTCAGCACCACTGTTTGACACCCCTCGGGGGCGTCAGTATGTTAAGTCGACGGCCGGGTCATCGGCTCTTCCGGACCGTCTCGGATGTTCAAGAATCGCTGCACAGGCGCTGGTTTTTCGGAGTCTCTGCAGAAGGAATGAGCAACACTCAAGCCGGGCTTGAGGGTTCGCCAGGGATCGCGACGGCGAGTCTCGACCGCGACAGGAGGGTCAGCACCATGATCGACGCGTCAGCGAACTACCTCGCCGTCATCAAGGTCGTGGGTGTCGGGGGCGGCGGCACCAACGCCGTCAATCGCATGGTCGACGCAGGGCTCCGCGGCGTCGAGTTCATCGCCGTCAACACCGATGCTCAGGCGCTGCAGATGTGCGACGCCGACATCAAGATCCACATCGGCAGCAAGATCACGCGCGGCCTCGGGGCCGGCGCGAACCCCACGATCGGCTACCAGGCCGCCATGGAGAGCAAGGACGAGCTGCGCGACGCGCTCAAGGGCGCGGACATGGTCTTCGTCACCGCCGGCAAGGGCGGCGGCACCGGGACCGGCGCCGCGCCGGTGCTCGCCGAGCTGGCGAAGGAACTCTCGGCGCTCACCGTCGGCGTGGTCACGCGGCCGTTCGCCTTCGAGGGCAAGCGCCGTGCGCGGCAGGCCTCGGACGGCATCCAGTCGCTGAGCGAGAAGGTCGACACCCTGATCGTCATCCCGAATGACCGGCTGTTGCAGGTCGTCGAGCGGCGGACCTCGGTGATCGAGGCCTTCAAGGTGGCCGACGACGTCCTTCGCCAGGGCGTGCAGGGCATCACCGACCTGATCACGGTGCCCGGCCTCATCAATCTCGACTTCGCCGACGTACGCACCATCATGAAGGACGCCGGTTCGGCGCTCATGGGCATCGGCGTGGCCGGCGGCGAGAACCGCGCCGTGGAGGCTGCGCGGGCGGCGGTCAGCTCGCCGCTGCTCGAGGCCAGCGTCGAAGGCGCGCGCGGCATCCTGCTCAACATCACCGGCGGCAACGACCTCGGGCTGTTCGAGATCAACGAGGCGGCCGAGATCATCAGCAGCGCCGCCGACGCCGAGTGCAACATCATCTTCGGCGCCGTCATCGATCCGTCACTCGGCGACGAGGTGCGCGTGACCGTGGTCGCGACCGGGTTCGATGGTCCCGTGAGCGGCGAGCAGCCGGCGGCACGCGAGACGGTCGAGCGCGAGCCGAAGGGCACGCCGCTCTTCGCCGAGGAGTCCAAGCCGTCGTTCGAGGTGAGCGACGACGTCCTCGACATCCCGAGCTTCCTGCGCGATCACTGAGTGCGGCGCGCACAGCTGATGCCGCCGCGCGTTCGGCGGCCTGTCCTCGCGCGAGTTGCGCGCGCTGCCGCGCGTCCGGTACGCTCTACCGCCGTTAGCCGACACGAGACACTGGACCGGTTTTGACCGAACAGACCATCACCATCGTCATCTGGGTCGTCGCGATCCTTGTGTCCGTGTGGGCCGTCATGCGCAAGAAGAACTGGGTCATCCTGCTCATGATGGTCGTCCTCGTGGCGGTCTCGCTGTACTGGATCGTCCCACCCTCGGTCAAGACGCGCCTCGGCCTCGACCTGCAGGGCGGCCTCGAGATCGTCTACACGGCAAGGACCGCCGACGGCAAGGCCCCGAGCCAGAAGCAGCTCGACCAGACGGTGGCCATCCTCGACCGGCGCGTCAACGGCCTGGGCGTCACCGAGTCGCAGATCCAGAAGCAGGGCAGCGACCAGATCTCGGTCGCGCTGCCCGGCATCAAGGACCCCGAGCAGGCGCTCTCGGTGATCGGCAAGACGGCGCAGCTGGAGTTCTTCAAGGACGACCCGGTCTCTCGCCCGGTCGGCCCGGTCGACACCAAGGAGGAGGCGCTCAAGCAGCTCCGCCGCGAGGGCGTCTCCAAAGCCGAGATCGCCCAGCTCGACGCCGAGGGCACCAGCGACAACTACTCCCTCGTCGTGAGCCCGGCGGACACGGCGAACGGCGTGCCCGAGCAGTGGTACGTCTTCAAGCGCCCGCCGGCGATGACCGGCGACGCGGTCAAGAGCGCCCGCGCCGGCTTCAACAACCAGACGGGCAAGCCGAACGCCCTCATCGAGTTCACCGGTGACGGCGCCAAGCAGTTCCAGGACATCACCCGTGAGCTGTACCGCACCGGTCTCCTCAAGCAGACGCCGCAGACGTTCGCGATCGTGCTCGACAACGTCATGGAGTCGGATCCGATGATCGACTACACCCAGGCCGACCTGCGAGACGGCATCAGCGGCGGCGCCGAGATCAGCGGCGGCAACATGACCGTGCAGGAGTCCAAGGACCTCGCCTTCGTGCTCAACACGGGCGCCCTGCCGGTCAAGCTCGAGCCGTCGTACCAGCAGCAGGTCTCGGCCACCCTCGGCAAGGATTCCCTCGACCAGGCCCTCATCGCCGGGCTCATCGGCCTCGGCATCGTCCTGCTGTACATGCTCCTCTACTACCGCTTCCTCGGGCTGGTCGCCGACCTCGCGCTCATCGTGTACGCGATCCTGCTGTGGGGGCTGTTCAATCTGATCCCCGTCACGCTCACGCTGCCGGGCATCGCCGGCATGATCCTCACCATCGGCGTGGCCGCCGACGCCAACGTGGTCATCTTCGAACGCATCAAGGAAGAGGTGCGCCGCGGCAAGACGGTGCGCTCCGCCGTCAACTCAGGCTACGCACGCGGCTTCAAGACCATCCTCGACGCCAACATCCTCACCATGCTGACGGCCCTCGTCCTGTTCTTCTTCGCGACCGCGCAGCCCAAGGGCTTTGCTCTGACGCTGATCATCGGTGTGCTGGTCAGCATGCTCACCGCGGTGCTCTTCACGCGGGCCATGCTCGGCGTGCTGGCCGGCTTCGCGTTCTTCAACAAACCGTCTCTGATGGGCGTCAAGGCCGGTCAGGTCGACATCGAGACCGCGGTCATGGGCGACAGCCGTTCGTCTGCCTCGCGCCGCCGCCGGACCGCCGGGGCTCAGCAGCCGGCCACCGAAGGCGCACCGGCCGCCGCTGCGGACACGGCTCCAGGCGGGGGCGCGTCGTCGTCGACCTCCGGCGGCGGGACCACGGGCGGCCGCCGGACCTCGACCTCCCGCAAACGCAAGAAGCGGAGATAGTCGGTGAGGTTCTTCCGCGGCATCTACTCGTTCGACTACATGGGCCACAAGTGGTGGTGGTTCACCATCTCGGCGGTCATCATCTCCGTCGGCCTCATCAGTCTGTTCGTCAAGGGCGGCGGCAACCCCGTGGACGGCCTCAACTACGGTCTGGAGTTCAAAGAGGGCACGCGCATCGCGGTCGCCTTCGAACAGCAGGCCGACCTCGCCGAGGTGCGCGCGGCTGTGGCGGACGCAGGCTGGGCCGACGCTCAGATCCAGCAGACGCCCAACGTGGGCGGGAGCGGCCTGGCAGGTTTCCAGATCCAGACGCCGGTGCTCACGCCGGCGGAGCAGGAAGGCCTGAAGGCCACGCTCGACGACGCGTTCACGCTCGCCGCGCCGGGGGGGACACAGGTGTTCTCCCTCGAGACGGTGGGCGCGACCTTCGGGCGTCAGGTGGTGAGCTCGTCGCTCAAGGCGGTCGTGCTCGCCCTGCTGCTCATCCTCGGCTACGTCACGTTCCGCTTCCAGTGGAAGTTCGCCGTCGGCGCCATCTCCGCGGAGATCCACGACCTGCTCATCGTGGTCGGCGTGTACTCCATCACCGGCCGGGAGGTGACGACGGCCACCATCGCCGCCGTGCTCACCATCCTGGGCTACTCGCTCTACGACACGGTGATCATCTACGACCGCATCCGCGAGAACGAGCCGCGCTTCAACCGCATCCCGTACGGTGACATGGTCAACCTGTCGATCTGGGAGACGCTGACGCGCTCGATCAACACCTCGTTGATCACCCTGCTGCCGGTGGTGTGCCTGCTCCTCTTCGGCGGCGGCACGCTCGCCGACTTCGCCTTCGCGCTGCTGGTCGGCATCCTGTCCGGCGCCTACTCCTCGATCTTCGTCGCCAGCCCGATCCTCACGCTGCTCAAGGAGCGCGAGCCTCAGTACAAGAAGCTCAAGGCTGCGGCGCGCGCGAACCAGGCCTGACGCGCGGCGCAGACCCTCCAGCGGCACCTCACTGTCTCTCCACCCTCGGTCGAGGGTCGCGGCGCATCGCTCAGGCTCCTTGAGAGGCTGACGCGCGAACCTGCCGAATCTGCCGCCGGCGCCCTTTACTTCGCGCTGCGGGGGGCTTAGCGTCGCTGGCGCCCACCGAGGTGATCGAGGACGTTGGCGAGGAGGAGGTGCCTGGTGCGTCGAGTCGCCGAGCAGCGCGAGAGCGCCGTCACCGAGCCCGCGCTTCGCCTGTCAGCCGCGAGCGCCGTAGGCGGACCCAGCATCCTGGAGCTCGCGGGGGAGTTCGACCTGGACGCGGTGCCCGAGATCGACCGCTTCCTGCGCCGCAATCTGGGGCCGCTCTACCATCAGGACCACCTCGTGATCGACCTTGGGCGGACGACGTTCGTCGACTCGAGCTTCATCGCGTTCCTGGTGCGGCTCTCCGCGGCCCAGCGGGCGAAGCGGCGCGAGCTGCTGCTGGTGCGTCCCGGTGGCCAGGTGCGGCGCGTCCTGTGCCTCGTGGGGCTCCCGAACGTGGTCCCGGTGTTCGAGACGGTGGAGGCTGCGGTCGAGAGCCTGCTCAGCGGCAGACTGCCGGTGATCCCTCCGGTCGTCTGCGGCGCCGAGGGCTGAGGGCGAAGCCAAGCGGGGCCTCCGGCCTGGCCGGGGGGCCGTGGCCGAGGCGCAGGGCCATCAACGACTCTCAGCTCGCGCGCCGCACGGAGCCGACGGCGCTCATGCGCCGCGCCGTCATCACGCGGGCCTGGAAGGCCTTCATGCGGCAAGCGTCACTGCAGTACTTCTTCGCCGGATTGGTGGTCGCGAACTCCCGGCCGCACGGCTCGAAGGCGCAGCGGCGCGTGATCTCCTCGCGCCGGCTGGCCTTGCGGGCGGTGCGGTGGTAGTCGTCCTGCCAGGCGCCACCGTGAAGCGCGCACACGCTGGATGGGTTGTACGCCGACAGGCGGGTACCGCATCCGTCGATGATGCAGATACGCCCGATGCCATATGTCTTCGTCTTCAGCATGACTTCGGCCACGTCGTGGAGTCGGTTGCCGCGTAACGCTCTGGTGCTGCGGAACTCCATGATCTCGCCCCCGGCGGTCGCCCCGTGACCCATAGGCGGCCGCCATCTGCCGTCTTGCGGCATGCCGTCGTGATCAGGCGGACGCCGCCTTGAGGGCCTCGTCCCTGCTCGGGAAGATCCCGAAGATCCGGTCGAGGCCGGTGATCTCGAAGATCCTGATGATGTTCTCGTCGGTACAGACGATGTCGAGGCTGCCGTTGCGGGGCCGCACGCGTTTCGCGCCGCTGACGAGCACGCCGAGCGCCGTCGAGTCGATGAACGTGACTCGCGAGAGGTCGACGACCACCCGCTTCGCGCCTCCCTCGATGCCGTTGACCAGCACTTCCTTGAACTCCGGCGCGGAGTAGATGTCGATCTCGCCCTCGAGGATCACGATGCCGACGTCGTCGGTGGCGGCCTCGTAGTCGACGCGGAACTGCGGCTTGTCCTCCATACGCGCCTCCTCCGTCAGCATGCGGGATAAGGATACGGGCAGCCTTCGTGGACCCGACTGCGTTCGACCGGATACTTTCCGTGAGGGGGTGCCGCTAAACCCTTCGGACTCCCTTCGGCGAGGCTCCGGTGGCCCGGCGGGGAGGCGCCGTCTCAGTCGGGCGCGGTGGGCAGCAGGTCCTCCGCCGCACCGGCTCCGCGCAGCGCGTAGGCGGCGATCATCCGGTCCGTTACCCACTCGACTGGGGCGCGGTCGTCAGTCCACGGCCTCACGGCCACCGGGGCTTGGCGCAGATCGCGGGCGAACAGCCGCGTGATGGGGAGGAGGTCGCGCGGCGCCGCCGCCAGGCGCTTGGCCATGACCGAGCGCGAGAGCGGCGCCGTCAGCCCCACGACGAACTGGTTGAAGCGCAGCGCCTGCCACGTGACCACCTGCGGGAACTCCGCCCGGAGGGTCCCGGCGACGCCGTCGGCGAGGCGGTGGTCGCCGGGCACGGTGGACACGTTGAGCGCGACGATGCCGCCGGGCGCGAGGCGCTCCCGGCAGAGCCGGAAGAACTCGCGCGTCGCCAGGTAGAAGGGCACGTAGGGCTGGCGGTAGGCGTCGACGAGGATCAGGTCATAGCGGGCGCCGGAGCTCTCCAGGAAGGGCCGCGCGTCGGCGGTGTGGACGGTGAGGCGCGGGTTGTCGTCCAGCCCGAACCAGCGGCGGCCGGCGGACGTGACCGCGGGGTCGAGCTCGACGCCGTCGATGCGCGCGTCCGGGAAGTACTCGCCGTAGGCACGCGCCGTCGTGCCGGCGGCGTTGCCCAACGTGGCAACGCGCGCCGCCGGCCGCCCCAGCAGGGGCGGCGCCGTGAGGAACATGTCCCACTCGCCGCCGGTGAGCACCGTGTCGGGACGCCAGACCGAGTGGATCGCGTACCCCTCGTTGAGGTAGAGCAGCCGCTCCTCGCCGGACTGCACGACCTGGATGAACTGGTAGTGGGACTCCTCCTCGTGCAGGAGGCCCTCCTGCGCCTTGACGACCCCGGGTGGGACCGCGAGCAGGGCGGCGAGCAGGGCGGCGACGGCGATCCCGGCCGCCAGGCGACGACCCGCCAGAAGCGGGACTGCGGAGAGGGCGATGATGAGCGCCGCCCCGATGAGGGTCCGCTGCGTGCCGATGAGCGGGATCGTGATCAGCGCCGAGACGAACGTCCCGACGAGGCTGCCGGCGGTGGACAGTGCGAAGATGCGCCCGGCCACCCGGCCGGCATCGGAGACGCCGGTCGCCGACAGGCGGATGGCGAACGGCGTCACCATCCCCAGGAACACGACCGGCGGCGCGAAGAGTGCGAGCGAGGCGGCGAAGGAGCCGACGACGGCGCCGGTGGACAGCGTCTCGATGCCCTTGATCGAGAGCTCGAGGAAGGGCGGCGCCACGAACGGGATGAGGGCGACCCACGCGGCCGCCGCCAGCACGATCGTGGCCAGCAGTGTCGGCGACGGGCGCCGGTCCGCGAGAAGCCCGCCGAGCCAGTAGCCCACGGACAGCGACGCGAGGATGAGCCCGATGATGTTGGCCCACACGACGGTCGACGAGCCGTAGTAGGGAGCCAGCAGGCGCGACGCGCACATCTCGGTCGCCATGGAGCCGATCCCGGCCAGGAAGACGAGGACGGCGAGCGCGAGCGGCCGTACCGGTCTGGCCACCGCGCGAGCGCGCTCCGCGGGAGCGGGGGGAGGGGGGGAACTGGTGGAGGTAACCGGGCTCGAACCGGTGACCTTTTGGCTGCCAGCCAAACGCTCTCCCAACTGAGCTATACCCCCACCGAAGAGGTGCCGGCCGGGCCGGCAGGCTCGGAAGTATAGCATATCCGCTTCACCCGGCAACCTGACCGGGCCTTGCCGGGAGGCCGTCGCGCCGGAGCCGCCGTCGCCACTGACGCACGGCGCCCCGGCGCGGAGACGGGGCCGCGGCTCATGTAGAATCAACAGCCGGCCGGCCGCCGCGAGAGAGGACTGAAGTGGACCGACGCTACGACCCGCACGTCATCGAGGAGAAGTGGCAGCGCCTCTGGAAGGAGCGCGAGGCCTACCGCACCACGGACGAGAGCGAGAAGCCCAAGTACTACTGCCTCGACTTCTTTCCGTATCCGTCCGGTGACGGCCTCAGCGTGGGTCACTGCCGCAACTACGTGCCGACCGACACGTACTCGCGCTTCAAGCGCATGCAGGGGTTCAACGTCCTCCATCCCATGGGCTGGGACGCTTTCGGCCTGCCGGCCGAGAACTACGCCATCAAGATGGGCGTGCATCCGCGCATCACCACCGAGCGCAACATCGCCAACTACCACCGCCAGATGGATCTCATCGGACTCTCGTTCGACTGGTCGCGCGAGATCACCAGCTGCCTCCCCGACTACTACCGCTGGACGCAGTGGTTCTTCCTCCTGCTCTACGAGCGCGGCCTGGCCTACCGCTCGACCGGCCAGCAGTGGTGGTGCCCGAGCTGCAAGACGATCCTCGCCAACGAGCAGGTAGAGCAGGGCCGCTGCTGGCGCTGCGGCAGCGAGGTCACCAAGAAGGACCTCGAGCAGTGGTTCCTGCGCATCACCGACTACGCGCAGCGGCTGCTGGACGACCTCGGGACCATCGACTGGCCCGAGCAGATCAAGCTCATGCAGACCAACTGGATCGGCCGCAGCGAGGGCGCCGAGGTCGACTTCGGGCTCCAAGGCCGCGACGACGTGCTCACGGTGTTCACGACGCGGCCGGACACGCTCTTCGGCGCCACCTACATGGTGCTGGCGCCGGAGCACCCGCTGGTCGACGAGCTCACCGCGCCCGAGAAGCGCGCGGAGGTCGCCGCCTATCAGGACCAGGCGCGGCGAGAGAGCGAGATCGAGCGCCTCAGCACGGAGAAGGACAAGACCGGCGTCTTCATCGGCGCGTATGCCGTCAACCCCGTGAACGACGCGCCGGTGCCGATCTGGATCAGCGACTACGTGCTCATGGGCTACGGCACCGGCGCGATCATGGCCGTGCCGGCGCACGACGAGCGCGACTTCCAGTTCGCGACCCAGTTCGAGATCCCGATCGTCGAGGTGATCGCGCCGCGGAGCGGGGCGCAGGGGACGCTCGCCGAGGCCTACACCGGCGACGGCGTCATGGTGAACTCAGGGCGGTTCGACGGCCTGGCGGCGCCCGGAGAGGCGTTCGAGGCGGTCGTGGCCTGGCTCGGTGAGCGCGGCGCCGCGCGCAAGAAGGTCAACTTCAAGCTCAGGGACTGGCTCATCAGCCGCCAGCGGTACTGGGGCACGCCGATCCCCATCGTGCACTGCGAGAAGTGCGGCCCCGTACCGGTGCCGGCCCGGGACCTGCCGGTGGTGCTCCCCGACCTCGAGGACTACCACCCCACCGACGACGGCCGCTCGCCGCTGGCGCGCGACCCGGAGTTCGTCAACACGACGTGCCCCGAGTGCGGCGGCCCCGGCAGGCGAGAGACCGACACCATGGACACCTTCGCCTGCTCGAGTTGGTACCACTTCCGCTTCGCCTCGCCGCACGACGAGACCGCGGCCTTCGACCGCGACAAGGTCGAGTACTGGGCGCCTGTGGACCTCTACGTCGGCGGCGCCGAGCACGCCGTGATGCACCTGCTCTACGCGCGCTTCTTCTGCAAGGTGGCGCAGGACGCCGGCTACCTGAGCTTCGGCGAGCCCTACGCCAGCCTGCGCAACCAGGGCATGATCCAGGCCGAGGACGGCCAGAAGATGAGCAAGAGCAAGGGCAACGTCATCACCCCCGACAGCGTCATCGAGCAGTACGGGGCCGACGCGCTGCGCCTGTACGAGCTGTTCATCGCGCCGTTCGAGCAGAGCGTGGCCTGGAGCGACCGCGGGGTGCAGGGCTGCCTGCGCTTCCTGAGCCGCTTCTGGAACCTCGTCGTCGAGGTCATCGAAGCGCAGGGGAGCGGGGTGGCGGCGCACGAGGCGGAGGCCGAGAAGGGCCGCCAGGTCCTGCGCACGCTGAACAAGACGATCCGCAAGGTGACGCGGGACGTGGACGGCTTCCGCTTCAACACCGCCGTCTCGGCGCTGATGGAGCTGCAGAACGAGGTCCTCGACGTCTGGGGCGGCGCCCGCGGGGCGCTCACGCTGGCGCAGTGGCGTGAGGTCGTCACCAGCATGACGCTGCTGCTGGCGCCGATGGCGCCGCACATCGCCGAGGAGGTCTGGGAGCTGCTCGGCCACGCCGAGTCGGCGCTCACCGCCGCGTGGCCGGCCTGGGACGACGAGCTGGCCGCCGACGAGGTGGTCACCGTGGTCGTGCAGGTCAACGGCAAGCTGCGCGACCGCCTCGAGGTGGCCGTGGACGCGGAGAAGGACGACGTGCTCGCGCAGGCGCGCGCCGCGGAGAACGCCGCGCGCTTCCTCGAAGGCAAGCAGGTCGTGAAGGAGATCTACGTGCCCGGCAAGCTCGTCAACTTCGTGGTGCGGTAGGGGCCGGTCGGCTCCGCTCCCCCGGCCCCGGTCAATCAGCCGGCGGCTTGCTTCTCAGAACAGCGCGTCCTGCAGCTTCGCCAGTGCTGTGGCCTCGTGCTCGCCGACGCCCTTGGAGGCCTCGGCGGTCGCCTGTGCGACACCGAGCAGGAAGCTCTTGAACGCCGCGAGGTCTGCCGGCGACTTGGCGGCGACGATCGCTGCGGCCTCCTGCACGCGGGCCACGACCTCTCCGGCCATGTCGGCGCGATCGTGGGAGACCTGCTTGTCGTGCCCCATCTTGATGTCGCCCGCCAGGTCGTGGACGAGCGGACTGCCGCTGTCCGCTTTGGCCGCCGCCGTGAACTTCGCCGCAGCAGTGGCCTCTTTGAAGGTGTCCCAGAACCCGGGGTCCGCCATCGAGACGTAGGCGATGGTGTCGGTCACCGCCCACTGCAGGACGTGCCACTCGTCGTCGGTGAACAGTGCCCTGCTGGTCATGCCGCCTCCTCGCAGTCAGGTGATCGTCGGGTCTGAGGGCGACGATACCCCAGTCCCGTCATCCCGTGAAATCGCCCCTCAGGGGCGATGCCGGGAGCTTGCCGTTGCCGTAGCCTGCTTCGCGACGGGCGCCGGACGCGCCCCCGGCGCCCGTCACAGTCCCCGTCGACGAGGCGCCGGAGGTGGACCGTGCAGCTCTCGCGACGCCAGATCATCGCCTACGTGGCCGTCGCCGCCGTCGTGCTCGCCCTCGGCGTGCGGTACGTCGTGCTGCCGCGCGACGCCGGACCCTCCGGCGCCCAGGCAGTCGTCCTCGCGCCTGTAGCTTCGCCGGCCCCGGGGCCGAGTGGGGAGCCCGGCGGCGCGTCCGCGTCTCCGGCGCCGGACGTCATGGTGTACGTGTGCGGCGCCGTGCGCTCGCCCGGCGTCGTCCGGCTCCCGGCCGGCGCCCGGATCACGGACGCGCTTGCGGTGGCCGGCGGTCCGACCGCGAAGGCGGAGCTGGCCGCGGTCAACCTCGCCGCTCCGGTCACGGACGGCCAGCAGATCGTCGTTCCCGAGAGGGGCGCGGTGGCCGTCGCGCCGGCCTCCGGTGCCGCCGCGAGCGCGTCGACCGCGGGAAGCGCCGTCGGGACGGCGCCGGCCGCGCTCATCAACATCAACACGGCCTCGCTCGAGGAGCTCGACGCGCTCGACGGGGTCGGCCCTTCGACGGCGCAGAAGATCATCGACTACCGCACCGCGAACGGCGGCTTCAAGACCATCGAGGAGATCAAGGAAGTCCCGGGCATCGGCGACGCCAAGTTCGCCGCCATGCAGGCCTCGATCACGGTCTGACGAGCGGCCGTCTCGCCGGAGACCGCGCGATGCGCACGCCGGCGCCACCGCATCTGCTGCTCGCCGCGTACTGCGGCGGCCTCTGCGCGGCGCTGGCCTGGCGGCCGGGTCCCGCCCTTCTGCTCGCCGTCGCAGGTCTTGCCGCCGGGCTTCTGCTCGCCGCGCCCAGGATCGCGGCTCTGGCGCCGCGGCGGGGCGTGGTGGCGGCCGCGGCGCTGGCGGCGCTGTTCGTCTGTGCCGGAGCGGCTGTCGGCGGCGCCCGCCTCGAGGCCGTCGGGCGCTCCGCGCTCGCGCCCCTGGTGGGCGAGCGCGTCCCGCTCACGGCGGTGCTGACCGACCTCCCGGCGGTCGAGGACGTCCAGGTGACGCTCGCCGTCCGCGTGACAGAGGTGGCCGGACGGCAGTTGCGGGAGCCGGCGCACCTGCGGCTCGGCCTGGACGACGGCCAAGCCTTCTCCTGCGACCCCGTCGGTCCGCTCACCGAGGGCGCCGTGATCACCCTTTCCTCGGTGCGCGTGGAGCCGCTCCCCGAGCCGAAGCCCGGCGCCTTCGACTACGGCCGCTATCTGCGGCGGCGGGGGGAGCACGTGCTGCTCGAGGCCGACTTCGAGGACCTCACGGTCATCGGCCGGCGGGGAGGGCTGCAGGGTGCGGTCGACAGGCTCCGGACGGCCTCTCGCGCCCATCTCGCCGCCGGCGTGCACTCACCGGTGGGCGACGTGCTGCAGGGCATGGTGCTGGGCGACGACGAGGGCGTCGATCCCGCGCTCGTCGAGGACTTCCGCCGCAGCGGCCTGCTGCACATCATGGCCGTTTCGGGCGAGAACGTCGTGCTGCTCTGCACCATGTGGTCGTTCGCCTTCGCGCTGCTCGGCATGCACCGCCTGCTGCGCACCGCGCTGCTCCTGCCTGTCGTCGCGACCTACGTGCTGCTCACCGGCGCCTCGCCGTCGATCGTCCGCGCCGGGGTGGCGGGCATCTGCGGGCTGCTCGCCATCCTCGCGTCGAGGCCGAGCGACGGCTGGCTGCTGTGGCTGGCGCCGGCAGCGTGGCTGCTCACGGCGAACCCCAACAACCTCTTCGACGTGAGTTTCCAGCTGTCGTTCGGGGCGGTCGTGGGCCTGCTGGTACTCGCCCGGCCGCTGACCAGGGCGGTCTCCTTTCTCCCCGGACCGCTGCCGGAACAGGTCGGCGTGACAACCGCCGCGAGCATCTCGACCGCCCCCGTCTCGATGCTGACCTTCGGGTCGGCCTCGCTGGTGAGCGTCCCCGCCAACGTGGCCGGCGGCTTCGTCCTGGGGCCGATCATGTTTCTCGGGATGCTTTCGCTGCTGCTCGGGTTCGTCAGTGAATGGCTTTCGGCGCCGCTCAACGTCGCCGCCGGGCTCTTCATCGGCTTCCTGCTCGCCGTCTCGGGGTTCTTCGCCGGGCTGCCGGGGGCCGTGTACGAGTTCCAGGGGGTCACGCTGCGGCTGCTGCTCGTGGTCGGCCTGCTCGCCGAGTTGGCCGTGGTGGGAGTCCTCGCGGCGCGGTCCGGCGGCGGGTTGACCGCGTATGTGCGGGAGCGCCGTCGCTGGCCGCCGCTCGCAGCCGCGACGGCGGCACTCGTGGCGGCGGCGCTGCTGCTCGCGCCAGCACCGGTGCGGCCGCCCGACAGGCCGACGCTGACGTTCCTCGACGTCGGTGAGGGCGCGGCCTCATTGCTGCAGGTGCCGGACGGGCCGACGGTGCTCATCGACGCCGGACCGCAGCCGCTGGCCGCGGCCCTGCGTCGTCATGCGGTCGGCCGCATCGATCTCCTCGTCCTCTCCCACGGCCACGCCGACCATGTGGCCGGGCTGGACGACCTCATCGGGCGCATCCCCATCCGGGCAGCGCTCATGCCCCAGCCCCCGGAGCCGTCGCAGGCCCTCGACGACCTCGCGGCGCGCCTGTCCGAGGCCGGCGCGGACGTCCGCCGTTGCGTCGCCCCGCAGGCGATGAGCGGGGCGGGCTGGGCGCTCTCGGTGCTGCCGACGCAGGCGCCCGGCGGGGCAGCCGGCAACCAGGGAGAGAACGACTGCGCGCTGGTCGCGCTGATCGACCTGGCGGGACATCGCGCGCTCGTCCCCGGCGACGCCGAGGGCGAGGTGCTCGAACGCCTCGACCTGCCGACCTGCGACGTGGTCGAGCTGCCGCATCACGGGAGTCGCGGCGGGGTGAGCGAGTCGTTGCTCGCGGAACTCCGGCCGCGCCTCGGAGTCATCTCCGTGGGGCCCAACACCTACGGTCATCCGACGGCGGAGATGCTCGATCTGCTCGGGGCTGCCGGCGTCCCGTGCGCACGGACCGACCAGCGCGGCGACATCTCGGTCTGGGCGGTCCCTGCCGGCATGGCGGCGGCCACCACAAGAGGAGCGGCGGGCGAAGCAGGGTGACGCCGGGCCGGCGGCGGCCCTGCGCCGCGGGCGGCCTGCTAGATCTCGCGCCGCTCGAAGCGGAGGACGGCGGCCACGAGGCAGGCGGCGGTGACGACGATGGTCGCCACGAGCGGCGCCGCCCACTGCGCGGGCTCGCCGTTGACGAGCGCGAGCCCCGCCGCCGGCAGGCCCGCGGGGGTCGCGCTGCTCGTGACCTCGAACTGCGCGAGCACGAGCAGCGCGGCGTACACGCCGACGCCGGCCCCGGAGGCGGCCGCCGGCGCCTTGAGCTCGATGCTGAGGAGCACCATCACCGCAAGCAGCATCAGCGCGTAGAAGGCCCACAGGGCGACGGCCAGGACCAGCCTGCCTGCCGGCCCGCCGTCGAACAGCAGCTGCGTCAGCCCGACGCAGATGATGGTGCCCAGCGCGGCGGCGATGAGGATGACCGCCGCCTGCGACAGCCACTTGCCCAGGACGAACGCCGCCCTCGACAGCGGCTTGGCGAGGGTGAGCGCGGCCGTACCGCCGCGGACCTCGCCGCTCACGATGCCGCCGTAGGCGATCACGAGGGCGAAGAGGGTGAGCTCGCTCAGGTTGCCGAGGTACTCCAGGTAGGCCTGCAGGGCGGTCGGGTCCGCGACGGTGATGCTGAGTCCCTGCTGCGCGGTGCCGAGGCTGTCGAGCAGCGTCGGCATCAGGTAGGTGACGACCGGCGAGCTGAGCGCCGCGAAGAGCAGGAACCCGGGCAGGACCCACAGGCGCCAGGTGCGCACGGTCTCGTCGACCTCCTTGCGCAGGAAGGGAGCGAAGCCGTTCATCGCCTGCCCTCCCCGACGAGGTCGACGAACACGTCCTCGAGGTCGAGCTCGTCGACGCCGAAGCGGCGCAGCGCGAGGCCGAGCCGGCCCACCAGGGCCGGCAGCTCGCGCTGCGCCGCTTCCACGTCGTCGCAGGTGACGAGCAGTTCACCGGCCTCGCCCGCCTCCACCGTGCGCAGCCACGGGGCGCCGGCGAGGCCATCCTGCAGCCGCTGCGGATCGTCCACTTCGATGCTCAGGCGGTTCAGCCCGCCTCTGCGGCCGCGCAGCTCGTCGATGCCGGACTCCACCACGACCTTGCCGCGGGCGATCACGGCCACCGTGTCGCAGACCCGTTCCACGTCCGCGAGGATGTGGGTGGAGAAGAAGACGGTGGTGCGGCCGCGCAGGGAGGCGACCATGTCGAGGACGTCGCGCCTGCCGATGGGATCGAGCGCGCTCGTCGGCTCGTCGAGCAGCAGCAACCGGGGGCCGTGGATGAGCGCCTGGGCGACGCCGAGACGCTGCTTCATCCCGCGCGAGAAGCCTCCGACGCGCGTGCTGCACCCCGGTGAGTCCGGCGAGCTCGAGCATCGCGGCGACGCGATCGTCAAGCTCCTTGCCGGAGAGGCCGAACAGGCTGCCGGCGAAGCGCAGGTACTCGGGCGCCGTCATCCACTTGTAGAAGGCCGGGACGTCGGGGAGGAAGCCGATGAGGCCGCGTGCGTCGGCTCCGCCGCCGGCGACGTCGCGGCCGAGGATCCTGACGACCCCGCCGTCTGCGTGCGCGAGACCGGCCAGAATGCGCAGCGTGGTCGTCTTGCCGGCTCCATTGGGCCCAAGAAAGCCGTAGATGGAGCCGGCCGGCACGTTCAGGGTGAGGCCGTCGAGCGCTACGGCGTCGCCGAAGGTCTTGCGCACGGCGCCGAGCTCGACGGCCGGGCCGGAGGACGCGGCGCCGTCCGGCCCGGTCGCCGGCCCCGAGAAGAGCGTGTCGATCACCGCGGCCGCCTCCGCGCGCGGCGCCTCCAGCGGCGGGGGCACGGCGGCGCCGGGGGAGAGGGACTGTGCTGCCGGCGCCGGCTTCTCCCGGCCGATGGCGAGGTAGAGGACGGGTCCGATCAGCTGCAGCAGCAGGCACAGGATCAGCCAAGGGATCTTGCTGCCGCCGTTCACCTGCGACGCCGGGCGCCGGTAGAGGTCCACGAGCGCCCACGCCAGCAGCCCCAGTTCCACCACGGCGAGGACGACCAGCAGCGCGACGAGCGCCGGCGACGTCTCCGTCGCGGCGACGTGCTGCACCATCTGCGTCACGCGTCACCCCCCGTGGTCTCCCGGCCGGCTGGACCGGCCGTGAGCATCCTACCGCCGTGCTATCCTCACTGCACGATGGCTGACGCCTCCCCTCTGCTCCCCGCGTACCTCATCATCGGCACCGACCGCCCCAAGGTGCGCCGTGCCGTCACGCGCCTCCGGCAGCGGGTGATCGACGAGGCCGGCAGCGACATCAACATCGTCGTCGTGGACGCCGAGCACGAGCCCGTGGAGGTGTTGCTGGATGCCTCGGCCAGCCCCGGGCTGACGCTCGGGACTCGCCTCCTCCTCGTCCTCAACGGCCACAAGTGGAAGGTCAAGGCGCGGCAGCAGATCGTCGCCTACCTGCACGATCCCATGCCGGAGACGTGCCTGGCGATCGAGGGGGAGACGTTCGCCGCCTCCGATCCGCTGAGGAAGACCATCGGCAAACCAGGGACGCTGGAGTTCGACCTGCCCAGGAAGTACGAGATGGCCGGGTGGGTCAAGGAGCGGGCAAAGGCTCATCGCCTACCCATGAACACGGCCGTCGCCAAGCATCTGCTTGGACCGCTGTGGGGCCGACCCCGGCCACGCGGAGCGGCTCGAGCGCGAGGTGGAGAAGCTCGCCCTGTACTGCCGCGGAGAGGCAGCGACGGAGGCGGACGTCGACGCTGTCTGCACGCCCGACGACGACGCGCGGATCTTCGACCTGATGGACGCCGTCGGGCGCCGCGAGCGCTCGCACAGCTTCGAGTTGCTCGAGGCCATCTACGCCTCCGGCGACGCGCGCAACGACGCCAACGGCGTGCTCTTCAGCCTCAAGCGCCACATCGGTCTGCTCGACCAGGCGGCGCAGCTGCCGCACGCGGACTCCTCCACGGCGGCCAAGCAGCTCAAGGTGCACCCGTTCACCGCCAAGAAGCTGCTGGAGCAGCGCGAGCGCTTCGACAGGCGCAGGCTCGGACGCGCCTACCGCGCGCTGGCCGAAGCCGAGGCGGGGCTGCGGGGCAGGGCGCCGGTGACGCTCGAGTCGGTCGGCGGCGTCAACGACGGCGACCGGCTCGTGGTCGAGCTGGCGCTGGCGCGCCTGCTGGCGTAGAGAGACTGCGGCACGGGAACGGCGAAGCGGGCGGGCCGCATGCGGCCCGCCCGCTTCGCCGTTGTCAGTGCCGGTCGTCGCTCAGGAAGAGAGGTGCGCCATGGTGTGCGCGACGCGGCTCTTCTTGTGGGCGGCGTTGTTCTTGTGAAGGATCCCCTTGGCGGCGGCCTTGTCGATGCGCGAGGTGAGGAAGGTCGCCGTCTTGGTGGCCTCCTCGGTCTGGCCCTCGGCGACCTCGTCCTCGAGCTGCTTGAACAGCGTCTTGAGGGTCGACTTGGTGTGCCGGTTGCGCAGCCGCTGCTTGGCGGCCAGGCGGATACGCTTCTTCTGCTGCTTGATGTTGGCCACGTGATCCCTTCGATCAGGCTAGATTCGTGACTGGTTCCAGGTGCAGTGGGGACTGCGTCCGGACGCGAGATGCTATCACAGGCGCGCGAGGCCGGGCAAACGTGGTCGGCGAGCCGGAACGAGTGGCGTATCAGACCCCGTGCTCCGGAGGGGGTGGAACGTAGGTGTCTCGGAACCCGATGGGCCCGCCCTCTCCCGCCACGAAGTCTCCTTCTGCCCGGCGCCCAAGTGCAGGGTCGCGCGTGTCCAGCTTCAAGCGAGCTTGACGGTGCCACGCTCCACGCTCGTCTTCACAGAAGATCGTGTAGAAGACGGTCGCGGGCGGGGCGTCGCCGGCGCCGAGGTCGTCGCGGGAGCCCGGGCGCACCTGGTCTGAGACGAGCGTCTGCCCGCTGCCGACGACGGTGTGGTCGAACGCGCCTTCCGCGAAGCCCTGCTCGGAGCGGAGCACCCTCCAGAGCAGCGCACGGCCCCGGCGCGCGTCCCATCTCAGGATGATGGAGCCCGTTTCCCGTCGCACCTGAAGGTGCACGAGCAGCGGCTGACGCCAATGTCCGAACAGGTCCACGGCTCCAATGTACCGGAAGTCCCGCCCCTCGCCCAGGCCACTTCTTGTGGTACCTTCGCGCACAGGTATGTCGGCTCTGCACCGCGATCTCGCCAAGCTGGTCGTTCTCATCGCCGCGCTGGCGGCGTTCGCCCTCGCGGTGAGCGCGCTGGCGGCCTGCGCGTCCGAGCCGGCGGCGGAGGCGGTCGGCGAGCTGGGCGGTCTGACCGCAGGCAGCGCGGCGCCTTCTCCCTCCGCGTCGCCGAGCCCGACGCCACCGTCCCGGCTGGCCGGGTGGAGCGCCCGCCGGCTCGCCGCGCAGCTGGTCGTCTGCAGCGTGCCGGCCACGGACCCGCTGCAGGGACGCCGCTGGGCGCGCAGGGGCGTCGGCGGCATCGTGATCCTGGGCGGCGGGGCGCGGAGCAGCATCGGCAGGGACCTCGCGGCCGTCCTGCGCGCCGCGCCGGGCGGCGTCAAGCCCTTCATCGCCAGCGACGAGGAGGGCGGGCAGGTCCAGCGGCTCCGGCACGTCATCTACCCGCTGCCGTCCGCCCGCGTCATGGGCGGGTGGAGCATCTCCAGGACGAAGGCGACGGCCAGGGACTACGGCGCCCGGCTCCGCAAGCTGCACATCTCCGTGGTGTTCGGGCCGGTCGCGGACCTTGACGTCCCCGGCCGCTACATGAGCGGGCTCGACCGGTGCTTCTCGTCGAAGCCCGACGTCGTCGCCAGTCATGTGGTCGCTTGGGTGCGGGGCCTCAAATCGTCTCGGGTCCTCGCGACGGTCAAGCACTGGCCCGGCCACGGCTGGGCGTCCGACACCCACGGCGGCGCCGCGCGGATCCCCTCACTCTCCGTGCTGCGCAGGTACGACATGCTCCCGTTCGAGCGCGCGTTCGCGGCCGGCGCCCCCCTGGTGATGGTGGGGCACCTGCAGTCGCGCGGGCTCACGGAGAAGCGCACGCCCGCCAGCCTCTCGCCGCAAGCCATGCGGTACCTGCGGGCCCGCGTGAGCGACGACACGGTGATCATCACCGACTCGTTGTCGATGGCGGCGACGACCAAGGCGCTCGGCATCGGCACGCCGGCGGCCGCCGTTCGCGCTCTCAGGGCCGGCGCCGACCTTGCGCTGTTCTGCTCCGCGAGCCCCGACAAGGTGATCGCCGCCGTGGAGGCGGCGATCCGGTCCGGCCGGCTGCCACGCGAGCAGGCGGAGGTGTCGGCGGAGCGCATCCTGCGACTCAAGGAGAAGGCTGGTCTGGCGCCGTGAGGCGCGGCCGCGGGCGCGGCCGTACGAGTGTGCGGGGACCGCGCTCGCCGGCTCTGCTAGACTCCCCGCCGGTCCTGCCGGGCAGTAGTTCGCCTCCGGCGGTCGAATCAAGGGAGTCATGAGCGATCACAAGCGCAAGCTCGCCCTCGCGGCGGTCGTCGTCGCCTCGGCCACCGCCATCTCGCGGCTGACCGGCCTCGGCCGCGAGGTGATCACCGCGGCGATCTACGGCGTCGACCCGAGCTACAACACGTTCGTGTCGGTGTCGGTGATCCCGCAGCTCGTGCAGCAGCTGTTCGCGGACGCGGCGATCAGCGCGGCCTTCGTCCCGGTCTTCACGGCGCTCCTGGCGAAGGGCGAGCGCGAGCGCGCCTATCGCCTGGCCGCCAACCTGCTCGGCCTGATCGTCGTCGTCGTGGGCACGGCGGTGGTCGTCCTCGCCCTGGCGGCCGGACCGGTCACGCGCCTGCTGTACCCCGAGCTCACCGGGACGCCGGCCGGCGCCTCGCTCGCCGCCGACCTCCTGCGCATCCTCGTGCCGACGATCCTCTTCCTCTCCATCGCCGGCGCGATCAGCGGCGTCCTGTACTCGTTCGAGCGGTTCACGATGCCCGCCGTGGTCCCCATCGTGTGGAACCTCATCATCATCGCGGCGATCGCCGTCTTCCACGAGTCCCTGGGCGTGGAGGCCATCGCCTGGGGCATGCTGGTGGGCACGGCGCTTGAGGTGGTCATGCTCGCCGGCGCCGCCCGCTATCACGGCCGCTGGCTCTGGCCGCGGTTCGGGCTCGGCGACCCGCTGCTGCGCCGCGTGCTCCTGCTGATGGTGCCGATCACGATCACGCTCGGCATCCTCAACTTCAACGCCCTCATCGGCACCTGGTTCGCCCAGTTCGTCAGCGACCGCGCCGCGGCGGAGATCGGCTACGCCTTCCGCCTGTACCAGCTGCCGCAAGGCATCTTCGCGGTCACGATCGGGATGGTCCTGTTCCCCTCGCTCTCGCGGTTCGCGGCGCAGAACGACACCGTGCGCTTCCGCGACACCGTCTCGCTGGGCGTGCGCCAGATGGTGTTCGTCTCGCTGCCGTTCTTCGTGTGGTTCGCGGTCATGCCGCAGGCGTTCGTCCGCCTCGTGTACGAGCGCGGCCAGTTCGGCGCCGGCGCCACGGTCGAGGTCGCCGGCGCGCTCGCGTTCTTCTCCGTCGGGCTCGTGTTCGCCAACGCCAACATCATGCTGAACCGGGCCTTCCAGAGCATGCAGAAGCCGTGGCTGCCGATGTACGTGGCCTTCGCCAACCTGGCCGTGAACTTCGTCCTCTGCTGGCTGCTGTACAAGCCGCTGGGCGTGCCCGGCATCACGCTGAGCATGGCGACGGTGTCGGCGGTCAACTTCTTCGCCCTGTTCCTCTGCTGCGCCGCGAGGTGGGGAGGATCGACGGGCGGCGGATGGCCCGGGCGGCCGGTGGCGCCCTCCTCTGCGCCGCGGCCCTCGGCGCGGTCTCGTACGCGGTCTGGTGGTCGCTGCAGGGCCTGGCCGACGAAAGCTTCGGCGGGCTGCTCGCGGCGGTCGTCGCCGCGGTGGTCGCCGGCGGCGCCGTCTACCTCGCGCTCGCCAGGCTGCTCAAGCTCGAGGAGCTGAGCGTCGTGAGGCAGGTGCTGCGGCGCCGGCGCAGGTCCGCGCCGCCGCCCTCCGCGCCGCCGGCCGCAGACTGACCGCCGGCCGAAGACCGACCTTCTGCCGGCAGTCCCCACGGCGCCGGCTCAGCGTGAGCGACGGACTCACTGGCCGGAGACGGTCGTTCGATGTCGTTTGCGACATCATCGGACAGGCGCCGCTCAGGGACCTTGGGCAACGCGGGCGCTTCGAGGGCGGTCCTTCTCTCGCTTCCACGGACACTTCCCTATCTCGGTCGACCTACGTCCCGATGCGGTAGCGGAGGTAGACCACGCCGCCGCCGAACCGGCGTTCGTCGAGCAGCTCGAGCCTGAGGCGAACGCCGGCAGGCAGGCAGCGCGTGCCGGCGCCCACGACGACGGGCGCGACGAGCAGGTGCAGCTCGTCGACCAGGCCGGCCCTGATCGCCTGACCGGCGAGATCGGGGCCGCCGACGGTGATGTCGCCTTCGGCGGCCGCCTTCATCCGCCGGACCTCGTCGGGGTCGAAGTCCCGCTCGACCCGCGTCCTCGCGCTGGTGGGCGCCTCCAGCGTCCGCGAGTACACGACCTTGTCGGCCGCCTGCCACAGCTGCGCGAAGTCGCGCATGTACGGCGGCTCGTCCGCGATGGTGGCGGGATCCTCCCAGGCGAGCATCACCTCGTACATCCGCCGCCCATACAGGTAGGTGCTCACGGCTCGCTCCAGGTCGTTGACGAACCTGTGGACCTCCTCATCGGGCACTGCCCAGTCGAATGCGCCGTTCTCGTCTGCCACGTAGCCGTCGAGCGACGCGATCATCGAGTACACCAGCCTGGCCATGGGGAGCCTCCCTCGCCGTCAGCCTGTATCATTGGCGGTCGTGACTTCGCTCGACCACATCCGCAACTTCAGCATCATCGCGCACATCGACCACGGCAAGTCGACGTTGGCCGACCGCATCCTCGAATCTACGGGGACGGTCGCCACGCGCGACATGAAGGAGCAGCTCCTCGACAAGATGGACCTGGAGCGCGAGCGCGGCATCACCATCAAGAGCCAGGCCGTGCGCATCGCCTACAAGGCGCGCGACGGCCAGACCTACCAGCTGAACCTGATCGACACCCCCGGCCACGTCGACTTCACCTACGAGGTCTCGCGCAGCCTCGCCGCCTGCGAGGGCGCCGTGCTGCTCGTCGACTCGACCCAGGGCGTCGAGGCGCAGACCGTGGCCAACGCCTACCTCGCCATCGACAACGACCTCGAGATCATCCCGGTGCTCAACAAGATCGACCTGCCGGCCAGCAACGTGCCCGAGGCCGAGCTGGAGCTGCACGAGCTCACCGGCGCGACGCACGACGAGATCCTCATCGTCTCGGCCAAGACCGGCGACGGCGTCGACGACGTGCTCGAGGCCGTGGTGACGCGGACGCCGCCGCCCGAAGGCGACCCGGCGGCGTCCCCCCGCGCGCTCATCTTCGACAGCGAGTACGACCAGTACCGCGGCGTGATCGCCTACGTGCGCGTCATCGACGGCGGCTTCTCCAAGCGCCAGCTCGTCCGCCTCATGAGGACCGACCAGGAGGCGGAGATCGAGGAGCTCGGCTACTTCGGGCCCGAGATGAAGCCGACCGACCGGCTCGAGACCGGGGAGGTCGGCTACATCATCACCGGCGTCAAGGACGTGGCGCAGGTGCGCGTCGGCGACACGATCACGGACAGGAAGCGCCCGGCCGGCGAAGCCCTGCCGGGCTACAAGGTCGTGCAGCCGATGGTGTTCACCGGGCTGTTCCCGACCGAGGGCGACAAGTTCGAGGAGCTCCGTGACGCGCTGGAGAAGCTCAAGCTGAACGACGCGGCGCTCAGCTACGAACCCGAGAGCTCGGTCGCGCTCGGCTTCGGCTTCCGCTGCGGCTTCCTCGGGCTGCTGCACATGGACATCGTGCGCGAGCGCCTCGAGCGCGAGTACGACCTCGAGCTCATCACCACGATGCCCAACGTGGAGTACCACGCGTACCTCACGAACGGCAAGATGACGGTGGTCCGCAACCCCGCGCAGATGCCCGACGCCAACTACATCGACCACGTCGAGGAGCCCTACGTCGCGGCCAGCGTGCTCGTGCCCACGGAGTTCGTGGGCACGATCATGGAGCTGTGCCAGGGCCGGCGCGCCGACTTCGCCGACATGAAGTACCTCTCGCCGGAGCGCGTGGAGATGCACTACAAGCTGCCGCTGGGCGAGATCGTGCTCGACTTCTTCGACCAGCTCAAGACGCGCACGCGCGGCTACGCCTCACTCGACTACGAGTACTCGGGCTACCGGCAGAGCGACCTCGTGAAGCTCGATATCCTGCTCGCGGGCGAGCCCGTGGACGCGCTCTCCCTGATCACGCCGCGCGAACGGGCTCATCTGCGGGGCAAGGCGCTGGTGACCAAGCTGCGCCAGAAGATCCCGCGCCAGCTGTTCGAGGTGCCCGTGCAGGCGGCGATCGGCAACAAGGTGGTCGCCCGCGAGACCGTGAAGGCCGTGCGCAAGGACGTCACCGCCAAGTGCTACGGCGGCGACATCAGCCGCAAGCGCAAGCTGCTCGAGAAGCAGAAGGAAGGCAAGAAGCGCATGAAGCAGCTCGGCGTGGTCGAGGTGCCGCAGGAGGCCTTCCTCGCCGTTCTCGAGCTCGACCCGGGCGACAGGGACCGCTGACGCAGACTGGAGAGGACCGCCGATGGACGCGACGCTTGCGAAGAAGCTGCAGCTGAAGCCCGGCCAGGCCCTTAGAGTGCTGCACGCGCCCGAGGGGCTCGACCTGCACGCCTCTGCCCGCGCCGGTGACGCGCCGGCTCCGGCCGTGCTCGTCTTCGTCACCACGTTCGCGGAGGCCGAGGAGCGCGTCGGGCCGGCTGTGGATGCTGCCGCTGCGGACGAGCTGTCCTGGGTCGCGTACCCCAAGGCTGGCAAGCTGGGCGCCGACCTCAACCGTGACACTCTGGCGGCGTTCATGACCGCCCGCGGCGTGCGCCCGGTGCGTCAGGTGGCGATCGACGACACCTGGTCGGCGCTCAGGTTCCGGCCGGCAGCTCGATGAGCGCCCCGCCGGCCGGGTTCGCGCGGCCGGACGCCCGCTTCCACGCCTCCTTTCTCGTCGCGCTCAGCGAGTACCACGCCGAGGGGCGGCACCTCGACCACGACGGGAAGCCTCTGGAGGACCCGGAGGAGTTCGCGCGGTACTGCGAGGCCGTCAACGCAGGCGTCGAGCGGCCGGGTGAGCCGGGCTTCTACTTCGCCCGGCTCAACGGCACGTTGCCGCCCGCAGAATGGGTCGACGGGTACGTGCCGCAGACGGTGCTCTGGTGGGCGGCCGGCGACGAGTACCTGGGCCGCCTGTCGATCCGCCACCGGCTGACGCCGCACCTTCTGGTCGAGGGCGGCAACATCGGCTTCGAGGTGCGGCCAGGCGCCCGGCGGCGAGGCCACGCCACGGCCATGCTGGCCGCGGCGCTGCCGCTCGCCGCCGATCTCGGCGTCGACCCCGCGCGCCTCGACTGCGAGGCCGGTAACGTCGCCTCCCGGCGGGTGATCGAGGCCAACGGCGGTGTCCTCGACGGGGAACGGGGCGGCAATCTGTACTTCTGGGTGCCGACGTCGTGAGCGCCGCCTCCGGCGGACGCTCCGCGTCCCGCGCCGCCTTCGCCGGCCCGATCCGCAACGTCTACGTGCACGTGCCCTTCTGCCGCGCGCGCTGCGACTACTGCGACTTCGCGTCCGTGCCTGTGGGGAGCCCGGCGGCGGGGCGGGCGGGGGCGGAGGCCGCCCGCCGGCTTGACGGTTTCGTGGACGCCGTCGCCGTGGAGTGGGAGCTGGAGCGGAGGGCGCACGACGTGCGGCGGGTGCGCACGCTCTACCTCGGCGGCGGGACCCCGAGCCTGCTGGGGCCGGACCGGCTCGAGCGGCTGCTCGAGCTCTTCCGGCCTCATCTCACGCCGCACGCGGAGGTCACCGTCGAGACGAACCCCGAGGACGTCGACGACGGGTACGCCGCGTGGGCGGCGGCCGCGCCGGTCGCCGGCGCAGCCGGCGCGGCGCGCGGCATTCGCATCTCGCTGGGCGCGCAGTCCTTCTCGCCCGCCTTGCGCGCGGTGCTCGGCCGCACGGCCGCCGCCGACCCGGCGGCGGCCTACCGCCGTCTACGCCGCGCCGGCGTGGCCAACGTCGGCCTCGACCTGATCCACGGCATCCCCGGGCAGACGCCGGAGCTGCTCGGCGCCGACATCGCCGGCGTCGTCGAGCTGCGGCCGGATCACGTCTCCTGGTACGAGCTGGACGTGATCGAGGGCACGGCGCTGGCGGGACGTCTCCCCGCTGCCGCACGGGCGGACGCGGGGGGCACACTCGAGCCGGCCGCCATGCCGGCCGACCCGATGGACGACGTCCGGGCCGCCGGCTACCGGCGCATCGTGCGTGAGCTCTCCCGCGCGGGCTACGACTGGTACGAGGTCAGCAACTTCGCCCTCCCGGGGCGGAAGGCGCGCCACAACGTGGCGTGTTGGCGCGCCCGCCCGTATCTGGGTCTTGGGCCGGGCGCCGTGAGCACCGCCGGCGCCCGGCGCTGGACCAACGCGCCCGACCCGGCCGCGTGGGTGGCGGCGCTGGCCGCGGGCGAGAGCCCGCCGAGGACCGCCGAGCGGCTCGACGCCGTCACGCGCGCGGAAGAGCGCCTTCTGCTCGCGGCCCGCTGTGGTGAAGGGGTCCCTCTCGCCGACCTGAGCGCGGCCGTCGACCCCGAGGCGGCCGCTCCGCTCGCCCGTGCTGGATTGGTTTCCCTGCACAGTGGTACAATCCGCGTGACGCGAAAGGGGAGGCACGTGGCCAACGAGGTGTGCGTGCGCCTGTTTCGCACTACGCATTTAAGGGAGTAGGTTGCCGCTCACGGCACGGCAAGAGCAGGTCCTGCGGACCGTCATCGAGGAGTACATCGCCTCCGGCGCCCCGGTGGGCTCCAAGCACCTCAGCGAGCACCCCGGCTTCGGGGTCGCGGCTTCGACGATCCGCAACGACCTCGCCGACCTCGAGGACCTGGGCATGCTCGCGCACCCGCACACGTCGGCGGGCCGCGTGCCTACCGACGCCGGCTATCGGCACTACGTCGACGCCGTGGTGACGGAGCGGCGCGAAGCGCCGCCGGCCGTCCTGCTCGAGCACGACCGCGCCCGCAGTGAGATCGACGACGCCCTGCGCGAGACCGCCGAGGCGCTGTCCCGCGTCACCGAGCTCATGGCGGTGGTGTCGGCGCCGGCGGTCACGACCTCCATGCTGCGGCACATCGAGATCCTCTCGCTGCAGTCGCGCCTCGTCATGGTGGTGCTCATCACCACGTCGGGCCAGGTCACGAAGCGGGTGTTCTCCTTCGCCGCCCCGGTGGACGAAGGGCTCGCCGAGTTCGCCCGCGTCTACCTCAACGAGCGCCTGGTCGGCGCGCAGCTGGGCACGCGGCGCGTGTCGGCCGTGTTCGAGAGCCCGGACCTGCGCCTCAAGGAGCGCGCCTTCCTCGACGTCGTTCGGCCCGCCTTCGAGACCCCCGGACCGGGCGACGTCGAAGGCCTGCACCTGGGCGGCACGTCGCGCCTGCTCGACAACCTCACTCGCGCCGGCGCGGTCCACCTCAACGAGGTCCTGCAGATGCTCGAGGAGCGCTACAACCTGCTCGAGCTTCTCGCCGGGGTCTTGCGCGAAGACGGCGTGTACCTGCGCATCGGCCACGAGATGACCTCGCCCTCCTTGCAGGAGTGCTCACTCGTGGCGGCCAACTACGGGGTGGCGAACCGCAATCTCGGCACGGTGAGCGTGCTCGGGCCCACGCGCATGGACTACCAGCGCGTGATCGCGACGGTGCGTGCCACCGCCGACGGCCTGAGCTCCTACCTCGAAGACATCTGGTGACCACTCCCGACTGGGGCGACCTGTGAAGCGTGACTACTACGACGTCCTCGGCGTGCGGCGCGACGCCGACGCCGGCGAGATCAAGAAGGCCTTCCGCAAGCTGGCGCGCGAGTGCCACCCGGACGTGAACCAGCACGACCCCGAGGCCGAGGCGCTCTTCAAGGAGGCGGCGGAGGCCTACGAAGTGCTGAACGACGCCGACTCGCGCGCCGCGTACGACCACTACGGGTTCGACGGCCTGCGCGGGCGGCAGATGACCGATTTCGAGCACGTCGGCTTCGGCGACCTCTTCAACATCTTCTTCGGCGGGGGCATGTTCGACTCGGTGCTGCGCGACGCCGGCGGGATGTGGGGCGCGGCGACCGGCAGTGCGCCCGCGCCGCGCGGCGACGACGTTGAGGCGCGCCTTGAGCTCACCTTTGCCGAGGCGGTCTTCGGGGTCACCAGGGAGGTCGAGGTCAAGGCCGATGCGACCTGCGAGACCTGCAGCGGGAGCGGCGCCAAGACGGGCACCGGCCGCGAGCAGTGCCCTCAGTGCCACGGCAGCGGGCGCATGCGCGAGGTCTCCAGCCTCGGTGGCTTCGGGCAGTTCATCCGCACCAGCACCTGCACCGTCTGTCGCGGGCAGGGGACCATCGTCAAGGAGCCGTGCGAGACGTGCCTGGGCACGGGCCGCGTGCGGCAGACACGCACGGTGCCGGTGGACGTGCCGGCCGGCATCTCCGACGGTCAGCGCCTGCGCCTCGCCGGAGAGGGCGGCGCCGGCTCCCGCGGCGGGCGACCCGGCGACCTCTACGTCTCGATCGCCGTCGAGTCCCACGACCACTTCATGCGCGACGGCGACGACCTGATCTACCGGCTCGACGTGACCATGGTCGAGGCGGCACTCGGGACCACCGCGTACGTGCCCGCGCTCGACGGGGACATCGAGGTGCAGCTCAAGCCCGGGACCCAGCCCGGCGAGGTCAAGTCCTACCGCAGCCGCGGCGTGCCGGTGCTCCAGGGCTACGGCAGAGGCGACCTCAAGGTGGTGGTCAACGTCCTCGTGCCGCGGCAGCTCACGGACGAGCAGAGCGAGCTGCTCGAGCAGTTCTCGGCGCTCAGCAGCGAGGCCACATACGAGCCCGACCAGAGCTTCCTCGACAAGGTCCGCGCCGTCTTCCGCCAGTGAGGCGGCCGCAGTACACGCGCTACGCGCTGCGGCTGGGGCCGCCGGCGGGGGCGCGGCCGCCTGCCGAGCCGGATCCGCCGGCCGCTCCGGTCCCGCCGCAGGCGCTCGTGGCCGACCCCGACGACGACTGGTCGGGAGTGGGTGCTCCAGCACCCGGCCCGGACCGGCAGGCGCTCGACTACCGCGCGCCGGCGGCCGTCCGCGAGATCGTCGCCCTGCAGCCGGCCGGGTGGCAGGAGGAGGAGGACGGCCGGGCTCTCGTGTTCTGGCTCGAGGACGGCGCCGAGGCCGACGCCTCGGTCGGCGCGGCGCTGCAACGGATCGGGGCTCTCGGACGCCTCGAGGTCACGCGCGAGCCCCCCGGCTGGGAGGACGCGTGGCGGCGGTTCCACAGGCCGCACGTGATCGGGCGGCTCTACGTGCGCCCGCCCTGGTACCCGGCGCGCGCCGGCCTCCTCGACATCGTCGTCGAGGCCGGGCTTGCCTTTGGGACTGGGGGGCACGCGACCACGCGCCAGTGCCTCGAGCTCATCCAGACGATCCCGACCGGCTCGCTGCTCGACCTCGGCTCAGGCTCGGGCGTCGTCTCCTTCGCCGCCCTGCGACTCGGGTTCGCGCCGGTCTGCGGCATCGACGTCGACCCGGTCGCCGTCCACGCCGCCGCGGGCAACGCGGCGATGAACGACCTGGCGCCGACGTTCCTGGTCGGCGACGCGACCGACCCCTCGTTCCCGCTGCCCGCGGCGGAGGTGGTGGTCGCCAACATCGCGCTCCGTCCGATCCTGCGGCTGGCGGAGCGCTGGCGGCCGGCGGAGCGCGGCGGAGCCGAGGGGACCCGCGCGGGCGTGCCGGCGCGGGCCGTCGGGGCCGATTCCCCGGCGCACCTGCTGCTCTCCGGTCTCTTGGTGGAACAGGCGGACGAGGCGCTGGCGGCGTTCCCGGCCTTCGCCGAGATCGCGCGCGCCGACGACGGCACCTGGCTCACGCTGCACCTCACGAGGCGGGCGTGACGCGAGTCGCCGCCCGCTTCGTGGGCTGCAAGGTCAGTCAGGCCGACGGGGAGGAGGCCCTGGCCCGCCTCGCCGCCGCCGGCCTTCACCCGGTGACGGCACAGGAAGTCGCGGACGTCGTCGTCGTCCACACGTGCTGCGTGACGGCGGAGGCCGAGCGCAAGTCGCGCCGGCTCGTCCGGCGCGCGGCCTCGGCCGGCACGCGCGTGGTGGTGGCCGGCTGCGCCGCGGCGTTGCGCCCCGAGCAGTTCGAGGGCGAAGGCGTGACCGTGGAGGCGAGGCCGGACTGGTCACAGGTGGCCGAGCGGTTGGCGGGCCACGCCGGCGGCGGCCGCGTCGCCGGGAGGGAAGGGACTCTCGCGGCGTCTGGCGCCTTTGGTGGCATCGCCGATGGTGCCGCGGATGGTGCCGCGGATGGTGCCGCGCGATGGTGCCGCGGATGGTGCCGCGGATGGTGCCGCTGTGGAGAGCACACCTGCCGCTCGGGCTCGGGCCGGCGCCGGCCGGGCCGCAGCAGCGACCGCGACCGTGGACGGGCCGGCGGAAGCGGCGGACGAGGCGCCGCGCGCCACTCCGGGCGCGAGGACCCGGCTGGTGCTCAAGGTCCAGGACGGCTGTGCGGGCGTCTGCGCGTACTGCGTGGTGCGGCTGGTACGCGGGGCGCCTCGCAGCGTCCCGCTCGAGGAGGCGCTCGCCGCCGCCCGCGCGGGCCTGGCACGTGGCTGTGGAGAGGTCGTGCTCAGCGGCATCGACCTCGGCGCGTGGCGCGACGGCGACGCGCGTCTGCCCGGCTTGGTGGCGGCGATCGCCGGACTGGACGGGCTGCGGCGCGTGCGCCTGTCGTCGGTCGAGCCGCGGCACGTCGATGCGCCGCTCGTCGAGCTGCTCGGGCATCCGCGCGTCGCCCGCCACCTGCACGTGCCTCTTCAGTCCGCGGACGACGGCGTGCTGCGCGCGATGCGCCGCCCGTACACCTTCGCCGGGTACCTGAGCGCCGTCGAGCCACTGCAGCGCGTTCCCGGGGGAGCTATGCTGAGCACCGACGTCATCGTCGGGTATCCGACCGAGGACGAAACCGCGTTCGCGCGCACGCTGGAGGCCCTCGAGAGCGGTCTCTTCGGGCGCGCGCACGTCTTCGCCTTCTCGGCGCGGCCGGGGACGGCGGCGGCGGAGTTGCCGCCCCTGCCGGCCGCGGTGGTCAAAGAGCGCATGGGGCGCGCGCTGGCGGCCGCCGAGGCGGCCGCCCTGGCCGCGCGCCGCGCGGCAGTCGGCCGCGCCGCCGAGGTCCTCGTCGAGGAGCGGCGCGACGGGCTCTGGAGAGGGTACAGTTCGGAGTACATCCGCTACGCGCTGCGGGGCACGGCACGCCGCGGCGACCTGGTGCGCGTCGTTGGCGACGAGGTGAAGAGCGGCGGCGTGATCGGCGGCGTGAAGGAGTGAGGGAGTGAGGCGATGAGCGACTGCATCTTCTGCGGGATCGCCGCCGGGGAGGTCCCGGCGCGGGTGGTGGCCCTGGACGGCGACGCCTCGGCCCGCGCGCTCGGCTGCATCGCCGCCACCGCCCGCTCCGCCGGCGTGGCGGAGAGTGGCTACAGAGTCATCACGAACACGGGTCCCGACGCCGGCCAGGAGGTCATGCACCTGCTCTGGCACGTCATCGGCGGGACTCCCCTTGGAGGAACGGCATGAGAGAGCTCGGCACCATCGAACAACGCATCAAGGACGACGCCACCGCGGCGCTCAAGGCCGGCGACAAGCGCCGCCGCGAGGCGCTCAACTCGTTCGTCGCCGCGCTCAAGAAGGAGCGCATCGACAGTCGCAAGCAGCCCACCGAGGCCGACGAGCTCACGGTGCTCAAGCGCGAGCGCAAGCGGCGCGCGGAGGCGATCGAGCTGTACGACCAGGCCGGACGCGCCGATCTCGCCGATCAGGAACGCTTCGAGGAGGAGCTCCTGAAGGGATACATGCCCGAGGAGCTCACCGACGCCGAGCTCGAGGAGCTGGTGGACGAAGGCATCGCCGCCACCGATGCCGTCACGCCCAAGGACATGGGCAAGGTGATGGGCTGGCTCAAGCCCAAGGTCGCCGGCCGCGCCGACGGCAAGAAGCTCAGCGACCTCGTCCGCGGTCGTCTGGGGGGCTGAAGGTGACGCCGGTGACGCGCATGGTGATCGATCTCGACAGCAACAGCGTCGCCCTCGGCCTCGCCGGGGAACACGACGCTCACCTCAAGATCCTCGAGCAGCGGCTCGACTGCACGCTGACGCTGCGCGGCAACGTGCTCATCCTCGAGGGCGACACGGACGCCGTGGAGAAGGCGCGCGCCGCTATCGACGAGCTGCTCACAGTGATCCAGAGCGGCCGTCCGATCAACCCGGGCATCGTCGAGTCGCTCATGGACATCGCCGTCAACTCCTCGGGCAAGCCCTCGGAGGTCTACGGCGACGTGGTGTGGACGCACCGCGGCCGCCAGATCGGCCCGCGCACCGTCAACCAGAAGTTGTACGTCGACGCCATCCGCAAGAACACCATCACGTTCGGCATCGGCCCTGCCGGCACCGGCAAGACCTATCTGGCCACCGCGATGGCCGTGAACGCCTTCTTCGGCAAGCAGGTCGGACGCATCATCCTCACGCGGCCGGCGGTGGAGGCTGGGGAGAGCCTCGGGTTTCTGCCCGGGACGGTGAGCGAGAAGGTCGATCCGTACTTCCGGCCGCTGTTCGATGCCCTCTACGACATGATCGACGGCGAACGGCTCGCGGCGCTCATCGAGAAGGGCGAGATCGAGGTGGCGCCGCTCGCCTACATGCGCGGGCGCACGCTCAACGACTCGTTCATCATCCTCGACGAGGCGCAGAACACCTCACCCGAGCAGATGAAGATGTTCCTCACGCGCCTCGGGTTCGGAAGCAAGATGGTGGTCACCGGCGACGTCACGCAGATCGACCTGCCGCACAGCCGGACCTCGGGGCTGGTGACGGTGCCCGAGGTCCTCGACGATGTCGACGACATCACCATCGTCGAGTTCGACGGGCACGACGTCGTGCGTCACAAGCTCGTCCAGCGCATCGTCAACGCGTACAAGGCGCACGACGACCAGCTGGATGCGGCGCGGGCGCAGCGCTCCGCGTCCGGCCCGCACCACGACCGGAGTGACTCGTGAACCTCGTCGAGGTGGTCAACGCCACGCGTACGGACATCGACGAGGAGCTCGTCGCCCGCCTCGTGGCCACGGTGCTCGAGGCGGAGGGCGTGGCCGGCGCCGAGGTCGCCGTGGAGTTCGTCGGCGAGGCGCGCATCCGCGCCTTGAACCGCGAGCATCGCGGCAGGGACGAGGTCACCGACGTGCTCTCCTTTCCGCTCGAGGACTGGGACGAGGCCGACGACGCGCCGGCTCCCGCCGGCCCGGCGGGCGAAGGCCGCACTCGCCCGGCAGCTTCGCCGGCGCCCGACCTTGGCGAGGTCGCCGCGGCGGTCGTCGCCGGCGAGGCCGGGCCGCCGCTCATGCTCGGCGACATCGTCGTGTGCACGCGCCGGGCGCTGCGGCAGGCGCACGCCGACTCGCTGCCGCCGGCCCTGGAGCTCGCCGTCCTGCTCGCCCACGGCACGCTGCACCTGCTCGGCTACGACCACGAGACCGATGCCGGCCAGATGGCGTTCCGCCAGGCCGAGGTGCTCGAGCTCGTCGATTGGGAGGGCCTCGTTGTCGCAGCGTCGCGGTAACCTGCTCCACAGCTTCAACTACGCCTTCGACGGTGTGGTGTACGCGCTCCGTCGCGAGCGCAACATGTGGGTCCATTTCGGCATCGCCGGGCTGGTGCTCATCGCCGCCCTGTTCTTCGCGCTCACCCGCCTCGAGGTCATTGCGCTGCTGGTGGCGATCTCCTTCGTGCTCATCACCGAGATGTTCAACACGGCGCTCGAGCACGTCGTCGACCTGGTCACCGACGAGGACGACCCGCGCGCCCGGATCGCCAAGGACGTTGCCGCCGGCGCCGTCCTCATCGCCGCGGTCAACGCCGTCGCCGTGGCCTACCTGGTCTTCTACGACAAGATCACCAGCGTGCCGTACACGATCCTGAGCAAGCTGCGCGGCTCACCCATCGACGTCACCGTCATCGCCCTGTTCATCGTCGTCCTGGCCGCGATCGCCCTCAAGGCGCTCACGCACCGCGGCACCGCGTTCCACGGCGGGCTGCCGTCGGTCCACGCCGCGCTGGCCTTCGCCGCGTGGGTGGCGGTCACGTTCGTCGCCGTCGGGACGACCTTCGCGCTGCCGATCTCGGCGATCACCTTGTTCCTGGCCTTCCTCGTCGCCCAGAGTCGCGTCCAGGCCAAGATCCACACCTTCGCTGAGGTGTTCGTGGGCGCCGCGCTCGGCATCGCGATCACGAGCCTGCTCTTCAGGATCTGGTACCCGTTGTGAGCCGGCTCCCCGAAGCACCGGAACTGCAGCTCTTCGAGGAGGCGCGCGGCGTCGCCGAGAGGGCCTACGCACCGTACTCGGGGTACGCCGTGGGCGCCGTGGCGGTCGGCCCGTCGGGCCGCGGCCACCACGGCGTCAACGTCGAGAACGCCGCGTCTCCCGCCGGCCTCTGCGCGGAGCGGGCCGCTGTGGCTGCGCTCGTCCTCTCCGGCGAGCGCGAGCTCGCGTACGTCGCGGTCGCCGCCCTCGACGGCTCCGACTGCCTGCCCTGCGGGATGTGCCTGCAGGCGCTCGCCGAGTTCGGCGACCCCGAGATCGTCGCCCGCGCCGGCGGCGACGTGCGCGTCGTGCGACTGCGCGACCTGTTGACGGCGCCGTTCGCGCTGCCGGAACCGGGCGCCGATGGGTGACGACTTCCGCAGCGGGTTCGTCGCCGTCTTCGGCCGGCCGAACGTCGGCAAGTCGACGCTGGTGAACGCCCTCGTGGGGCGCAAGGTAAGCATCGTCAGCGACCATCCGCAGACGACGCGGCGGCGCATCACCGGCGTGGTCACGCTCGACGGATGCCAGATCGTCCTGCTCGACCTGCCCGGCTTCCAGAAGCCGTTCGACTCCCTCACCAGGCGCATGCAGACCACCGTCGACGACGCGCTCGGTGAGGTCGACGGGGCGCTCGTGCTGCTCAATGCGACCGAGACCTTCGGGTCCGGCGACCGCTACATCGCGCAGGCGGTCGCCTCCTCCGGTCTGCCGGCGCTGTTCGTGCTCAACAAGATCGACCTCGTGGACGGGCGCCGGCTGGGCGCGCGTCTGGGCGAGGCGCGCGCCCTCTCCGGCGGAGGGGAGGTCCTCGCCGTCTCCGCGCTGCGCGGGGACGGGCTCGCCGACGTGCTCTCCCGGCTGGAGGCGGCGATGCCGCCGGGTCCTGTCTACTTCCCCGACGGACAGCAGAGCGACCAGCCGCTCGAGATGCTGATGGCCGAGCTCATCCGCGAGCAGGCGCTGCGGCTCACCCGCGACGAGGTCCCGCACGCGATCGCCGCCGAGGTCGGCTCGATCACCGAGCGCAGCGACCGCCCGCTGGTCGAGATCGAGGCGAGCCTGATCGTGGAGACCGAGTCGCAGAAGGCGATCGTGGTCGGCAAGGGCGGCCGCATCGTCAAGGCCATCGGCAGCGGCGCGCGCCACGAGATCGAGGCGATCCTGGGCGTGCACGTGTTCCTCGACCTGCGCGTCAAGGTGCGCAAGCGCTGGCGCCGCGACGACCGCTACGTCGACCACCTGCTGTAAGCGCCGGGACTGGTATACTCGCCGACGCTCCGCCCGTCCGTCGCCCGCCGTCCGGAGGTCGAGGCGTGCACGCCGAAGAACTCGCCAGGACCATCGATCACACGCTGCTGCGCGCCGACTCGACCAGCGCCGACGTCGAGACGCTCTGCGCGGAGGCGGCCGCGTATCACTTCGCCGCCGTCTGCCTGTTCCCGCACTTCGTCCCGCTGGCCGCCGGCCTGCTGCGCGGCACCGGCGTGCACACGTGCACCGTCATCTCGTTCCCGTTCGGCGCCGACACGCCGATGGTCAAGGCCCTCGCCGCCGCCGACGCGGTCGCCCGCGGCGCCGACGAGGCGGACGTCGTCATCAACGTGCCCGCCTTCCTCTCCGGCGAGGTCGGGCTGGTGCGCGACGAGCTCGCCGGCATCGTGCGCGCCGTGCGCGAGCGTGGCGTCGACATCGGGCGCGATCACGTGATCGTGAAGGCGATCATCGAGACCTGCTACCTGGACGAGGGTCTGAAGCGGCTCGCCTGCCGGGTCTGCGAAGAAGCGGGCGTCGACTTCGTCAAGACCTCGACCGGCCTCGGTCCGAACGGCGCGACCGCGGAGGACGTCGAGCTGCTCCGCGGTTGCCTCGACGAGCGCATCGGCATCAAGGCGTCCGGCGGCATCCGCACCGCCGACGACGCCGAGCGCATGGTGAATGCCGGTGCCGGCAGGATCGGCACCAGCGCCGGCGTCGCCATCATGAAGGAGCGCCTCGCCTGACGAGGGCGACCGGCGAGGCACAGGCGACATCGTGGACCACGGCAGCTTCCTCGAGCTCGTGCGCTACAGCGCCGACGGCCTCGTGCCCTGCGTCGTCCAGGCGGCAGAGGGCGGAGAGGTCCTCATGGTCGCCTACGCGAACGAGGAGGCCATGCGGATGACGCTGGCCACCGGCGAGGCGCACTTCTGGAGCCGCAGCCGGCGCGAGCTCTGGCACAAGGGCGGCACCAGCGGCAACGTGCAGCGTGTCGTGTCCGCCAGGCTGGACTGCGACCACGACACGGTCCTCCTCGTGGTCGCGCCCGCCGGCCCGGCGTGCCACACGGGAGCCGTGAGCTGCTTCCGCGACGAGGCCAACGGCGGCGCGGCCACGAGCCCCTCGGCCGAGAGCGAGTGAACCGCGGTCCGGCGGGCCTGTGGCGGCGCCCCGGCGTCGCCGGCGTTCTGCTGCTCGCCGTGCTCGTCCTGGCCCTGGCGCTCCGCCTCAAGGGGGTCGCGTACGGGCTGCCGTTCAGCTTCGTCAACGCCGACGAGAGCATCGTGGTGCCCAAGGCCTTCCAGGCCGCGCGCGGCCACCTGAACCCGCAGTTCTTCTTCTATCCGTCCCTGTACTTCTATCTGGTGGCTGCGCTGTACGTGGTGGCGGCCCCGGTGTGGTGGCTCCTGGGGAACGGCAACCTGCTCGGAACCACCTCCTTCGTGACCGACCCCGGGGTCCACTTCCTCCTGGGGCGACTGCTCTCGGTCGCGATGGGGACCGCCTCCGTGTACCTCTTGTATCGCCTGGGCCGGGACGCCTTCGGCCGCCCGGCCGGCCTCGTCGCCGCGGCTCTCCTCGCCGTGGCGCCGCTGCACGTCGCCTATTCGCACATGGCGGTCACCGACGTCACCGCGGTGGCCTTCTCGCTGTTCGCGCTGGTCCTGCTGCAGCTGGCGGCGACCGGACCGGAGCGGTCGCGCTCGGATGTCGCCACGCGCCGCCTGCTGATCCTCGGGGCCGTGGCCGCCGGCCTCGCCACGTCGACCAAGTACAACCTCGGCATGCTGGTCCTGCCGGCGACCGCGGCGGCCGTGTACGCCTGTCGCCCGGAGGTCGCGCGCCGGACCGCGGAGGGGGCGCGCGGCGCGCTCGTGTGGCTGCGTCTGCTCGCGCTTCGCGTGTACCTGCCGATGGCCGTGGCGTTCGTGCTCGCGTCGCCCTTCGTCGTGCTCGACGCGCCGCACTTCCTCTCCGACTTCGCGCGCCAGAACCGGATCATGGACAGGGGGTGGCTGGGGTTCGAGAACGTCGGCAACGGCTTCTGGTACAACGTCACGCCCAACCTGACGGGGGCGGTCGGGGTCGTCCTCGTGTTGCTGGGCGCTGCCGGCCTGGGCTGGGCCCTCTGGCGGCGCACGCGGCTGGACGTGATGGTCGCGCCCTACACGATCGTCTACTTCGTCTACATCGGCACCTGGAAGGAGCTGGCCGACCGGTACCTGCTGGTGATCGTGCCGCTCCTTATCCTGCTGGCCGCGCGGTTCTGCGTCGAGGTGGTCGCGCTGTGGCCGAGGCGCCGCCGCGTCGTCGCGTCGCTGGTGGCGGCAGTGCTCGTCGCGGCCTTCGTGCTGCCGCTCACGTCTTCGATCGCCTACGACCGTACGCTCAGGGGTACCGACACCCGGGAGCTGGCGCGGGAGTGGATCCAGGACAACCTGCCGCCCGGAGCGCTCATCGCCGTGGAGAACTACGGTCCGCCGCTGGTGCGCGTCGACGTGCTCGAGCACTACCGCGCCGCCGGCCTGGACCCGGTCGCGTACCGCCTGCTCCGGCTGAAGCTGCCGGCGCCCGGTGTCCCGGAGAGCTCGCGCGACCTGGACCGGCTGCGGGAGCAGGGAGTGGAGTACGTGGTGGTGAGCTCGCGCATCCGCGCGCGCGTGCTCGCCGCGCCCGAGGTGTATCCGACGATCGTCGACTTCTACCGGCGGCTCGACGCGGAGACCGAGCTCGTCAAGGAGTTCCGGCCCGGTCCGGGAGAGCGCGGGCCGGTTCTCAGCCTCTACCGTATCAGCGGCTCCGGCCGTTGAGTTCCGCGGGAGCCTCGCCCGCCGCCGCCTCCACCTCGCCCTCGGTGATCGCGCGGCGGCCCGGCCGCACGATGGCATAGGCGACGAACCCGGGCGGGATCGGCAGCCAGAAGTTGATGATGCGGTAGATGAGCACGACGGCGACCGCGACTGCCGACGGGACGCCGAAGCTCACGTAGAGCGCGATGAGGATGCCCTCGACGGCGCCCAGTCCGCCGGGAGTGGGCGCGAGCGTACCGATCGAGTAGGCCACCACGTAGCCGATCAGCAGGTGGCCGAGGCCGATGGTGTAGCCGAACGCGGCGAACGTGCACCACAGGCAGAGCATATCGAAGAACCAGAAGGCGCAGGCGAGGACCAGCGTGGTCCGGAAGGCGCCACGGTGGCCCGTCATGCGGCGCATGCCGATGAGCAGGTTGTCGATCCAGCCGTCGATGTGGCGCTCGTGCACGACCTCCCGCCGCATGACCCTGTTCACGAGGCGGGCGATCTGCGCGACCCTCAGCCGCAGTCGGGTGGGGTGGTTGTACAGGTAGACCCCATAGAACGTGAGCCACAGAAGCAGCAGGATCAGGACGACCCCGACCAGGTAGCCGAAGACAGAGTCGCCGCCACGGACGACGATCAGATACACGAGGGCGATCGCGAAGAAGAACCAGAGCACCACGTAGTTGAAGAACTGCTGTGCGGCGACGGCCACGAAGATGATGCCGTGCGGCACGCGGCGCTTCATGAGCGCGTTGTACGTGACCACCCAGCCACCCACGCCTCCGGCCGAGAGGATGTGGCTCACGGCGAGGCCGCTGAGGGTGATGGCCAGCACCTCGCGCAGGCGGATGCGGATGTCGAGCACGCGCAGCACGTAGCGGAACAGGTTGGCGTAGCCGAGCAGCGCGGCGACTTCCAGCGCGACGGCCAGCACGAGCAGCACGTAGCTCGCCTTGGAGATGTACTGGACCGTCTGCTGCGTGTCGACCAGGCGCGGGAGCAGCAGGTACAGCGCCACCACGATGATGGCGAAGACGATGATGTGGCGGAGCGTCTTCTTGATGGCGTCCCCCCAGGGGCAGGCGGGCCCTCCCGCCGGTCCAAGACAGTACCACAGAGCAGGGTGGAGCCGTGCGGGTCCGGAGGAAGCCGCGCGGGCTCAGTGGACGCTCAGGTACGTCCCGAGTCCGGGGGCCAGGCGGCACCCATGGTCTCAGCGCTTCTTCCTGCCGCCGCGGCGCTGGCGCGCGGCGGACACGGGCCCGTCTCCGAGGATGGCGCGCTCTATCTCCTGGCGGCGGATCCAGGCGTAGGCGGCGCCGGCCGGTACGCAGGTGAGCGGGAGAAGGCAGAGCACGAGCCAGCCCCAGCGTCGCGCGCTGTAGGTCACGAACACCCCGTAGACCAGTGACGCGGCCCAGCCCGTGAGCAGGACGAGGCCCCAGGCGACGTAGACTCCCCGGGGGATGAAGGTCACCGACAGCGCCTCGGCGAACGCCCGCATCACGAAGAGGGCGAGGGTGATCCCGGCGACGAGGAAGAGGTTGGCGAGGCGGCGCAGCTCCAGCGCCGTGGCCGCGTCGACCTCGGCGCCGGAAGCGTCCTTGTCATACTTGGTGAAGTCGAGAAGCCCTGACATCGCGACCACCACCCCCATGCGTGTGGCGCCGGCCGGCGGGGCATGTACCGGAAGACGCGAGAGGACGGGCGTAAGTGTCGAGGAAGAAGGTGCGAATCTCAACCCCGCCGGCCGGCCACGCGGCCGTGTACGACGCGGCCATGTGGCCGTTCGAACGCGCCGCCATCGGCGCCTGGCGGCGGCGCCTGGCGGGGGCCGCGGTCGGCCGCGTGCTCGAGATCGGCGCCGGGACGGGAAGCCAGCTCCGCTGGTACGGTCCCGGCGCCGACGTCACCGCGCTCGAGCCCGACGCCTCGATGCTGGCACGAGCGCGGCGGCAGGCGGCGCAGAGCGCGGCGCGCGTCACGCTCGTCGAGGGCTGCGCCGAGGAACTGCCGTTCGCGGACGCCTCCTTCGACACCGCCGTGAGCGCCTTCGCGCTGTGTACGGTGGCCGAGCCAGCGGAGGCGCTCTCCGAACTCCGCCGGGTCCTCGTTCCCGGAGGGACGCTGCTGCTCCTCGAACACGTGCACCTCGCCTGGGAGCCGGGCCGGTCTCTGCAGACCAGGGCGGCGCCGGCGTGGGCTGCGGTGGCCGGTGGCTGCCGTCTTGATCGGGACACCGTGAGGCTCGCGCGCGAGGCCGGATTCAACGTCCTGCAGGAGCGCGCGCACGTCGCCGGATGGATCCGGGAAGCGCAGTTGCGCAGCCCCATCGGGTTGCGCGCAGCCGCCCGACCTGCTTGACTACCTCCCCGAACGAACAACGCGGCGTCTCGACGCGCCCCCTCATCCGTTCGCCCTCCTCTTCACCCCCATCACCTCCTGCGGCGTTCGCATGCGGGCATCGCGCGGCCGGGACGCGGAACGCCCCCGTCGGCACAGGCGCAGCCGCTGCCCCTGGGGGAACTCACGTCGAAAGGACCTTGTGAGTCGAGGAAAGAGCTTGATCGCGATCCTTGCGATCCTCATCGTCGCCACCGCCATGGTCACCGTCGCCACGCCACAGAAGGCGGAGGCGGCCACCACCCTCAAGGGCAAGCTCAGCATCGCCAAGCGTGCCCTCCGTCACTCGAACCACCGCCTGAGGACCGCCAGGGCCGCGCTGGCCGCGGCCATCCTGGCGACGACCACCGGGACGCCGACCGTCGACGCGACTGCGGCCACCCCCACCCCTTCGCCGTCGCCGACGGATGTCACCCCCACCCCTTCGCCGTCGCCGACGGATGTCACCCCGACCCCGACCCCGTCGCCGCTGGCCGCCACGGCCGGGCCGTCCGTGGACGAGCTGCGGGCGCGGGTCGGCAAGATCCGCCGCCACGTCCGCATCTTGGAGCGGCGCGTGCACCGTCTGGCGAGGAAGTACCGCCTGCAGCAGCAGATGGCAGCCTGGGAGCGTCAAGGGAAGTGGATGCCGATCATCGAGATCGCCGCGGCCAAGTACCACGTCAGGGCCAACGGTATCTACGGCATGATGATGCGCGAGTCCGGCGGCCAGCGCTACGCGGGCTCGAGCTCGCCCTACAAGGGCCTCTTCCAGTACCACACGGGCACCTGGACGGCCAGCTGGAACCCGTATCGCCACGACAGCATCTACGACGGCAGCTCGCAGATCTTCGCGACCTGCTACGCCGTGAGTCGCGGCATGGGTCCCTCCATGTGGACCACCACCTTCGCCTCGCAGTACTGATCTCGCGGAGCTGAGGCGGCGCTCTGCGGGCGCCGCCTCAGGACCGCCGACGGCCGCCGGGGCCTCGAGAGAGGCGCCGGCGGCCGTCCTCGTTCCGGTCCCGCGTCGCAGCCCGTCGGCTCCGCGCCGCGCCCCGGCCGCCCGCCGGGTGCAGGGACCGCTGCCGATGGGTCAGAATAGGGCTCCGCAGGACCTCAGTGCCGGTGTGGCGGAACTGGTAGACGCGCTCGACTCAAAATCGGGTGCCCCGAAAGGGCGTGTGGGTTCGAGTCCCACCTCCGGCACCATCCCCCTCGCGGGCGCGTATCCAGCCGACGTCTGGTAGGATTGCTGTCCCGTACGCGACTGCGGGCATCACGATTCCCTTCCGCCCTTCGTACCCGTGGGGCGGCCGTGCTCGGAGAGGAGCAGGACGCATGACGGTGCGGCTACTGGGGCTCAACTGCAGCCCTCGCGACAACAGCAACAGCGGCATCATGCTCGACAAGGCCTTCGAGAAGCTCGACGCCGTCTACCCCGGTGAGGCCGAGCACGAGGTCGTCAACCTGCGCGACCTGCACATCGAGCCCTGCAAGGCGTGCAACGTCTGCGGAAAGAAGAAGGACGGCACCTTCATCCCCTGCGTCCGGGAGAAGGAGGACGACGTCGAGTCCGTCCTCGAGGCCATGGTGGCTGCTGACGGCATCCTCGTGGCCACGCCGGTGTACTTCGGGCTCCCGTCGGACCTGTTCGCCAAGTTCATCATGCGCACGCGGCCGCTGCGCCACCAGGACTTCAAGCTCGCCAACAAGCCCGTCGGGGTGCTCGCCACCGCCGGCCGCCGCTCCGGGGGCGCGGAGACGGCGATCATCGCTACCTGGCTGCCCTTCGTGCGCAACGGCTGCCTCGTCGTGGGCAACGGTGACGGCACTTCCCAGTTCGGCGCCTACGGCTGGGCCGGCGCCCGCGGGCACGTCCTCAGCGACGAGTGGGGCCTCGAGCAGGCCTTCCAGACCGCGCAGCGCGTGTTCACTCTGGGCGGCCTGATCAAGGCCGGCGTCGAGGCCTCGGGCTTCGTGAACCCGATGAAGTTCTCGTACAGCCAGGGGACTCGCGGCTGAGTCCGTCAGCATCCCGACCCGAGAAGGACGCCTCATGACCGACGCCGACACCATCCTCGAGTTCATCCGCGACGAGGCCGACCTCGAAGAAGACGAGGTCACCGCCGACACGTCGCTGTTCCGCGACCAGCTGCTCGACTCCATGAACCTCACGGCGCTGATCGCGTTTCTCGAAGAGACATTCGCCATCAAGGTGAAGCCCATGGACATCGTCTTCGAGAACCTCGACACCGTGAACCACATGCTGGCCTACGTCGCGCGCAAGAAGGCGGGCGATGCCTGAAGCGGGCAGCGACAGGCCGCCGGAGAGCGGCGAGGATGTCCAGTCGCCGTCCGAGCCGCGCGGGCACTGGTTCTACTACGGCCTCGGGCTGAGCCTGCAGACCTTTCTCTGGTTCCTGGTCTTCCTGGCGATCACCGTCGCCGTGCTCGTGGGCGGCAAGCTCACCGAGTTCAGATACGTCGGCTTCTGACCACCGCATCTCCGGCGCTGCGATGACACCCGAACCCCTGATGACCGACGCCGTGGCGCGCCTGCGCCGCTGGGCGGCCGAGCGCGCCGACGAGACGCTGCTGCGCACGCGCGGCCGCGTCTACGCCTACGCTGATGTGGAGGCGAGGGCGACGCGCGTCGCGGCGGCCCTCCTGGCCGCCGCCGGGCGGCGCGGCGCCCGCGTCGCGCTGGTGCTCGAGGAGTACGACCAGTTCTTCGTCTGCATGCTCGGCGCCTGGCTTGCCGGCCAGGTGGTCGTGCCGCTCAACACGAGCCTGCCGCAGAGCGACGTCGACTGGCTGGTCGGCAAGTCGCGACCGGACGTCGTCGTGCTGCCGGACGACGAGGCTTGCCCGACGCCGGGCGACGGCCCTGTCCGGCTTGTCGTGACCGCCGACGCCGATGGCCTCGTCGACGGCGTGCGCGCGGCCGGCGGCGGAGCCGCTCCGGCAGCCTCCGCGGAGGAGCTCGTGGCCGTGCGCGAGGACGAGCTCGCGATGATCATGTTCACCTCGGGCACGACCGGCCTGCCCAAAGGCGTCTGCCAGACGCTTCGCGCGATCTCGAGCAACGCCGGCAACGTCGCGCGGACGTTGGGGCTCGAGGCGGGTGACAGGGTCTTCATCAACACGCCGCCGTACTTCACCAGCGGCATCTGCCACTTCCTGACGCTGCTCGCCAACGGCGGCGGCGTCGCCGGCCAGCTCGGCTTCTTCTTCGGCGCCGGCCTCCTCGACGAGATGGAGGCCGAGGGCTGCACCGGGTTCGGGGGCGCCCCGGCCCATCTGGTGCGCGTGGTCGAGCCGCTGGAGGAGCCGCGCGAGCACGGGTTCCGCTTCTGGGTGAGCAGCGGCGACCACCTGCCGCTGCCGGTGATCGAGAAGTTCCGCCGCGTCCTGCCCGGCGTCAGCCTCTTCAACATGTACGGCCTCACCGAGGTGAGCGGCCGGCTCTGCATCCTGCCGCCGGCCGACCTCGACGTGTGCGTCGGCTCCGTCGGCCGGCCGATCGGCGACATGCGCGTGGTCGCGCGGCGCGGCGACGGCGCCGAGGCCGCGCCCGGCGAGACCGGCGAGCTCTTCGTCACCGGCTCGCTGCTCATGCAGGGCTACCTGGACGAGCCGGACATCACCGCGAAGACGCTCACCCCCCTCGGCCTCAAGACCGGCGACTTCGGCCGCGTCGACGAGAGCGGCGCGGTGTGGATCGCCGGCCGCAAGGACGACATCATCAAGCGCGGCGGCGAGAAGGTCAGCATCATCCACGTGCAGGAGGCGCTGCAGGGTCTCGGGCGCTTCGCCGACGTCGCCGTGGTGGCCGCGCCCGACGAGATCCTCGGCCACGTGCCGGTGGCGTTCGTCGTGCCGCACGAGCCCGAGGGGTTCAAGGCCTCGAAGCTCCTGAGGGAGCTGCGCGGCGTCCTCCCGTCCGCTTCACTGCCCAGCCGGGTGATCGCCGTCGCGGCGATCCCGCGCACCGGCTCCGGGAAGGCGATCAGGGCCGAGTTGCGGAAGCTGCTCGCCGAGGAGCTGGGGTGAGCAGCTTCAGACGCGGCCTGAGAAACAGGAACCCTCTCGTGCTCGTCGTGGCGCTGGCGCTCATCGTGCCCGTGCTCGCTGGCGCCCAGGACTACTTCGCGAGCGGGCGCTGGACCGACGTGCCGCTGGAGTACTGGCTACGGACAGCCAGCGACGACTACTCCTATGTCTCGTGGGTGGTCGGCAGCGTGAAGCGTGACCCGCCGCAGAAGCCGTCGCTCTTTCTGCTCGGAGGCTCGAGCGCGCGCGAGTCGATCGTGAGTGGGGCCAGCCTCGCCGCCGACGTCAAGAGGGAGGGCGGCCCCGACGTCGCCGCCTGGGATCTCGGGTCGATGAACCAGAACTTCGCCCAGAGCCTGGCCGTTGCCGACAACGTGCCGGCGACGCCGACGTACCTGCTCATCGGCGTCGGCCTCGGGCGCTTCACCTCCGACCGTGGTGCCAGCTTGAAGCAGGCCGAGGGACGCGAGCTCCTTCTGGAGAGCCGGTTCCTCCAGCGGTACGTGGCGCGCACCTACGGCAAGTACAGGTACACGACGACGATTCTGCCGGGCGTCTTCGCCCAGCTCACGAGCAAGGTCCAGCAGCAGGGCGGCGAGCTGCTCTCGGGCAAGCTGCCTCGCCGCACCTACGGCCAGCACCGCTACAACGTCCGCAACAGCCATACGGTGGCGGAGAAGGAGCGCATGGTCACGGTCTGGAACAAGAGGCGCTACCCCAAGTTCCGGCGACACCTGAGGTTCCATCTCGACATGCTCGAGCAGCTGCTCGTCCGCGCTCGGCAACGCGGGCTCCACGCGGTCCTCGTCGAGCTCCCGCTCAACCGGGAGATCGTGGGCGATCGCTTCGACTACGCCATCGCCCAGTACCAGTCGCCGGTCAAAGCCCTGGCCGCCGAGTACGGGGTACCCTACGTCGACTTCAACCGCGACCTGCGTATCCCCGACGGTGACTTCCATGACCTCACTCACCTCACGGAGCCGGGGCGCGTGATCTGGCAGCGCCGGCTGGCGCGCGAAGTGGTGACGATCATGGGCGAAGACCCCCACGGCGGCGGCGAGTCTCAATGAGCGCTTCCTTCATCAGGCACTCCGTCCGTGACGCGCTTCGGAGGGTGACGCGGACGTCCACGGTCCGCGCTCGCGGGGAGACCCTCTGATGGGCTCCTTCAGCCGCGGATTCCGCAGCCGCAGCCCGCTGGTGCTGCTGGCCGGCGCTCTGCTGCTCGTGCCGGCGCTGCTCGGCTTCCAGTGGCTGTTCACCAGCGGGACGTGGACGGTGGTGCCGCTCGACCGCGCCCTGCGCAACCCCCAGGATTCGTTCATCTACGTCTCGTGGATGGTGGGCCGGGCGCGGCGCGAGCCGCCGGACACGCCCAGCCTCTATCTGGTCGGCGGCTCCAGCGCGCGCGAGTCGATCGTCGGCGGCGACGCGCTCGCCGCCGAGATCGAGGCGCTCGGCGGACCTCGCGTCGCCGCCTACGATCTCGGCTCGATGAACCAGAACTTCGCCGAGAGCCTGGCCGTGGTGGACAGCGTGCCGGACACACCGGCCTGGCTGCTCGTCGGCGTGAACCTGGGCCGCTTCACGGCGACTCGGGAGCAGAACGCCGCGCAGGCGGAGGGCCGCGAGTTCCTGCTCCGCAGCACGGCCATCCGCGAGTTCGCGGCCTCCGAGTGGGGTCTCGCGAAGTACCAGTACACGGTCCTGCCGGGCATCTGGTCGTACATCACCGACTGGACCAGGGCCCACGGGCGGTCGGTGCTCGAGGGTCAGCCGCCCTCGACGCAGTACGAGCTGCATCGATACTCTGAGCAGACCAAGCGGTCGGATCGTCAGAAGGAGCGCATGGTGACCGTGTGGAACACGAAGCGCCGGCCGGTCTTCGAGGAGAACCTGGACGGCAACCTGCAGATGCTCGAGGCGCTCCTGCAGCGGGCCGGCGAGCGCGACGTACGCGTGGTCCTCCTCGAGCTGCCCCTCAACGAGGAGATCGTGCGCGGGCGCTTCCACGCCTCGCAGGAACAGTACCGGCGACCGGTGTTGCGGCTGGCGCGCAGGTACGATGTGCCCTACGTGGACCTGAACGCCGACGTCGCCATCCCGAGCGCCGACTTCCAGGACCTCTCACATCTGATCGCGCCGGGGCGCGTGATCTGGCAACGTGCGCTGGCGCAAGGAGCTGGTGCGACTCATGGACGGCGGAGACGCTGGAGGGAAGTAGCGGGTGAAGATCTACTTCACGCTGTATCTGATCCCTGTTGTGGTCGTGGCGCTGCTCGTGTTCTGGCTCGCCCTGCGCAGGGACGTCTACCGTCTGGTGTTCATCCTGCTCCTCAGCGTGGGTGTCCTGGCCGTGCTCAACCCGGCGTTCGCGATCGTGGCGCTCGGGCTGGTCCTGATCACGCACCAGCTGGTCGAGCTCAAGCGGCGGGAGAAGTTGCGCGGCGCGCGCGTCGTGCTCATCGCCGTGATCATCGCGCTCGTGACGCTCGGCATCGGTAAGTACGGCCAGAGCGGCGTCATCGCCATCTGGGGTGAGGACGACTGGGTCGTCAGCCGCCTGATCATGCCGCTCGGCATCAGCTACTTCGTGTTCCGCATGCTGCAGTACGTCTTCGACTGCATGCGCGGCGTGATCCAGGAGAACTCACTGCTGCGGCTGGGCGCCTTCATGATGTTCATCCCGACGTTCCCGGCCGGCCCGCTCGAGACCTACCAGGGCTTCTACGAGAAGCGCAGCTTCACGTTCGACCGTCAGCTGTTCTACTTCGGCCTCCGGCGCATCGTGATCGGCTACTTCAAGAAGGTCTTCGTCGTCGACTTCCTCTTCTCGATCTTCTTCGCCGAAGATCGTGACGACCATCGGCCGCACGGACTTCGACCCCGGGGACGTCGGCACGTGGTGGCCGCTGGCCTACTGCATCATCGTCTTCGTGCGCGCCTACTTCGACCTCTCCGCCTACACGGACCTGGCGATCGGCTTCTCCGCGCTCTTCGGCTTCCGGATCATGGAGAACTTCCACTACCCGTTCTGGCAGAAGAACCTGAGCGACTTCTGGCGCAGCTGGCACATCTCGCTGAGCACGTGGTGCCGCAACAACGTGTACTTCCCGGTGTTCGGGCTCACGCGCAAGGTGTGGCTCGGTCTCTACGCCAGCATGCTCACCATGGGCCTGTGGCACCGCGTCGACCTCAACTGGCTGGCGTGGGGCCTGTATCACGCCACGGGCCTGGTGATCGTCGCCCGCTGGGAGCGCTGGAAGAAGAAGCGCAAGAAGGCGCGCAAGAAGGCCGGCCTGCCTCCGGCCGCCGGCTACGAGAAGTTCACCAAGTGGCTGGGCTATCCGGTGACGTTCCTGTATGTCGCGCTCGGCTACGCGTTCGTGGCCACGCCGAGCTTCGAGCGCTCCCTCAAGATCCTGTTCAACGTTGTCCGGCTGCCGCTGGCGTGGCTTACTGGACTGGTGTGAGGCCATGGCGATGTCGGCAGGGAGCACGGCGTGACGCCACGTGAGACACGGCGCACCAGTCCGTGGCGCGCCTTCGGCCGCGGGTTCCGCCAGCGGAGCCCGCTGGTGCTGGTGGCCGCCGCCGTCCTGACGGCGGCGGCGCTCTTCGCCGCGCAGGGGATCTTCTTCGGCGGCGGCCTCACCGTGGTCGACGAGGGCCGCCTCCTGCGCATCACCCACGACGACTACGTGCACGTCTCGGTCCGGGTCGAGCAGCTCAAGCAGGACCCGCCGACGACCCACACGATCTATCTCTTCGGCGGCTCCGGCACCATGGAGTGCTTCATCAGCGAGGAGTCGCTCGGTGCGGCCGTCACGCGCGACGCCGGCGAGCCCATCCGGGTCGTGAGCCTGGCCGCGCATCAGGAGAGCATGGCGATGACGCTGGCGCTCGCGGACAACCTGCCGCCCGGGCCCGCCACGCTGGCGATCGGCCTGGCGCCCATCCGGGTGACGGGCAAGCCCGAGCGCGACGCGGAGCTGCTGAGCGGGCACACGCTCCTCGTGCGCAGCCCGCGCCTCGCCGCGGTGGCTCCCCGCTACTTCGGGCAGACACCGCCGCCGACGGGGGCGATCCCCGGCCTCTTCGACTACATCGGCTCCTACGTGCGCGAACGCGCGGCCGGCAAGACGCCTTGGGGCGGCCGCCTGCGCTACGAGACGCACTATTACCCGCCCGGGGCAAAGGGGCACACCCAGCTCGGCAAGCGGCGCAACGTGCTCTACGTGCTCGAGAAGGACGTGAGGCTGTACCGCAAGTACGCGGACTACAACTTCGCCATGCTCGAGGAGGTGCTCGATCTGGCGCGGGACCGTGGCTACTCCGTCGTGCTCTACGACCAGCCGCTCAACGCCTCGGCGGCCGGTCCCGACTGGGCCGGCGTGGTGCCGGCCTACCGCAAGCGCGCCGCGCAGCTGGCCGCGCGGTACGACGTGCCCTACCTGCACATCGAGCGCCGCGTCGAGCTCAACGACCTCGACTTCGCCGATCTCTTCCACCTTTTCGCCCGCGGGCGCGCCAAGTGGCAGCCGGAGATGGCGCGCCAGCTCGCCGGCGCGCTGAAGGCGCAGGCGGGCGAGCCGTTCGCCTCCGGGATCGCGTCTGCGGTCCCCTCCGCCGCGCTCCGATGAGCATCGGCGGGCCGCCCGGCGCCTGAGGCGCAGCGGCGCTCAGACGCGCGGCACGAAGCGCTGCGCGTCCCAGTGGTCGGCCGCGAGACGCCGCGTCACCGCGGCCGCGAGCAGCGCGCCCGGCCTCGGCGTCGTCCGGCTGCATCACCTCGTACGCCGAGTGCATGTTGCGCACCGGGAGGCTGAACGACAGGGTCGCGGCGCGTCCGGCGGCCATGAGCTCTTCGGCGTCGGTGGATGTGTTGCCGGGCATCGCCTTGATCTGCACGGGGATGCCCTCGTCCCTGGCCACCTCGATGGCGAGGTCGGTGAGGGCGAGGTTGCCGGCGGCGCCGCGGTGGATCACCGGGCCGGCGCCGAGCTTGACCTCGCCGCCCAGCTTCTTGGCGTCCGTGCCCGGGTCGTCGCTGGCGAAGTCGACGTCGACGACGATGATCACGTCGGGCTGCCAGCGGATGGCCATCGCCCGGGCGCCCATGAAGGTCGTCTCCTCGTGCACGGTGAGCAGCGCCGTCAGGTCGGCGGCCGCCGGCGCCGCGGCGTAGTGCTCGAGGGCGCGCAGGCAGACGTAGACGCCGGCGCGGTTGTCGAAGGCCGGCGAGGCGTAGCGCCCTCCGGCGAGGGGGAGGAAGGCGGCAGGGAAGGTGATCGGGTCGCCGATCTGCACGAGGCGCATGGCCTCCTCGCGGCTGGAGGCGCCGAGGTCGAGCCACTGGTCGCTCAGATCCGGCGCCTTGGCACGTTCCTCCTTGGTCATCTTGTGCGAAGGCTTGCGGCCGACGACGCCGTTCACCTGGCCGCCGGCGCCGTGCACGATGAGGCTGCGCCCGGGGAGCAACTGCGGGTCCACACCGCCGATCTTGTCGAACGAGACGAAACCGTGCTCGTCCACGTAGGTGACGATGAGGCCGATCTGGTCGGCGTGAGCGGTGACCACGACGTTGGGCTCGCCTCGGCCGGTGACCGTGCCCCAGACGTTGCCCAGGGGGTCTCCCTCGGGCGCCGCGAGCGCGGCGAGGCGCGTGCGGACGAGGTCTTGGACGGGGGCTTCGAAGCCGGTGGGAGCGGGCGCGCCGCACAGGTCGCGCAGCAGGTCGAGGTCGGTCGCCATGGAGCCCTCCGGAGTCGTGGTCGGCGTGCCGCCGGCGAGGCTGCGCCGGCCGGCCGCAAGCATCCTACCCGCTGCGGCCCCGGCGGGCACCCGGTCGCGGAGACGGGGCGCACCTCCGGTCGCCGGCGCACTTCGTAGTATCGTTGCGCCATCGAGACGTCGTCCGGGACAGACCGGCGGCCGCCGCGCCGCCGTTCCGCGCAGCGCCAGCGCCAGCTGCGGCGCCGGCGCGGCCTTGCGCTCGCCGTCCTCCTCCTCGTCCTGCTCCTGATCGTCTGGCGCGCCGCCTCCTGCGGGGGCTGCGGCTGCGGCGGCGGGACGGCAGCAGGTCGCGCACGCCGGGCCGATCCCGCCGCCGCCGCGGCCGTCGCTCACGGGCGACGGCGTCAAGGTCGGCACCTTCCTCGGCAACTACGGGCGCCGGTTCTACGGGCTGGGACCGGCGCCGAAGCGCCTGGACGTGCTCTGGAAGGTGCAGCTCGGCGCCGGCTGGAGCTCCGGCAAGCTCGACACCGACCCCCCGAGCAAGTGGGCCGGCAGCGGCTGGACCGGACAGCCCAACATCGTCGTCGACGGCGGCAGGACCTACGTCCTCGCCGGCTCCTACGAGTACAAGCTGCGCCGCATCGACGCGCAGACCGGCGAGGTCGTCTGGGCGTACCAGTACGACGACATCATCAAGGGTAGCCCGTCGGTCTTCCAGAATCCTTCACCGACGGGCCCCGACGACAAGTACATCGTCGTCGCCGGGTCGCGGCGCGGGTACCCGTACAAGCTGGACGACCCGCGCGTGGCGCCCGTGCGCGCCGTGACCTTCGGCAGCGGCAAAGAGCTGTGGCGGCTGCCCGTGCCGCAGACCCGCTGCTACAGCCGCGACTGCGACGGCAGCGGCTTCTACTTCGACGGCCGCTACTTCATCGGCGTGGAGAGCGGCTGGTTCTATGCGCTCGACCCGCTCAAGACCGAGACCTGGTCCGAGGGCGAGAAGCCCGTCGTCGAGGCCCAGCGGCTACTCCTCGGCGACGAGCGCGCCGCGAACCACGGGCGCAACCTCGTGCTGGAGTCGTCGGCCTCGGCGCTCGGCAAGAACCTGTACATCGCCTCCGGCGCCGGCCACGTGTACGGCCTCCGGCGCTCCGACCTCAAGGTCGTCTGGGACTACTTCATCGGCTCCGACCTCGACGGCACGCCGGTGCCGACCAGAAAGGGCCTGCTGCTGCAGGCGGTGGAGAAGCAGTACATCCAGGGCAAGGGCGGGATGCTTGCCCTGGACCCGTCCAAGCCGGCCGACCAGGCGACCGTGTGGTTCTTCCCGACGGGGAACCGCAAGGTCGGCGACTGGGCCGGCGGCATCGTCGGCTCCGCCGCCGTGAACGACGAGTACAACGACGGCGGCGCCTACCCGGCGCTGTGCGCCTTCAGCGCCATCGACGGCTACCTCTACGTGATCTCCCAGGACGTGATGAGCGAGCAGACGGTCGCGGGGCCGAACCGCGAGAAGGGCCTCGCGACGCCCGTGCAGGTCGCCAAGGTCTGGAACGGCGGCGCCATCTCGACGCCGATCATCGTCGGGGACGCGCTGGTGGCCGCCGGCTACGACCAGCGCGTCCACCTCTTCAACATCAGGTACGCGCCGGCCGAGAAGGGCGACGCCGGCGCGCTGCCCAGCGCCAACGGCGACGGCAGGTACTGGACGGTGACGCTGGAGGAGCGCGACCAGTTCTACGCCGAAGGCGCCTTCGAGTCCACGCCGACGATGTGGGACGGGCGGATCTACATCGGCTGCCGCGACGGCTGGTTCTACTGCCTCGGCGACAAGCCCTGACGGCGAGCCGGAGGCGCTCGGCGGCCGCTGTGGCCGCCGTCGGCGGGGACTGGACAGCGGTGCGCCTGCGGCGCCCCCCTCGCCAGCTTCTCTCCGTCGGCTAGTAGCGCACCATCAGCTTCCGCGTCGCGGCCGTCAGCCCGTCGACGGTGAGCTCGAACATGGGGAAGACCTCGCGGACCTTGCGGATGGTGACGCTGCCGTAGGCGCGGTCCCAGTCGGCCTCCGAGATGGTGTTGAGCCACACGGAGTGGTCGAAGTGGCGGCGCAGGCGGCGGAGCCACTCGATGCCGGGCTCGTCGTTGCCGAAGCCCCACCAGATGATGCCGTCGCGCGACAGGAGCTCGCTGGGCGCCATGGCCGCGTCGCCGACGATGATGAGCTTGTAGTCGCTGGGAAGCTCCTGGAGCACGCGGCGCGTGGAGATCGCCTCGGACGACGTCATGCGCGTGCTCGTGTACAGCCAGTCGTAGACGCAATTGTGGAAGTAGTAGAAGCGCAGGTCCTTGAAGTGGCTGCTGCGGTTGACGGCGCTGAAGAGCTGGCTGCAGAGGCGGATGTAGGGGTGCATGGATCCGCCGACGTCCATGAGCAGCAGCACCTTGACGGCGTTCTTGCGGCTCTTGCGCCAGACGAGGCTGAGGCGGCCGGCGTTGCTCGCCGTCTCCTCGACGGTCTCGTCGAGGTCGAGCTCGTCGGGCACGCCCTCGTTGCGCGACGAGAGCTGACGAAGGCGCCTGAGCGCGAGCTCGAACTGCCGCACGCCGACCTCCTGGTCGGTGCGGTAGCCGCGGTAGCGGCGCTCGCCGGCCACCTTGACGGCGCTCCGACCCCGGCTCGCGCCGCCGACGCGGATGCCGCCGGGGTGGAAGCCGGAGTGGCCGAAGGGACTGGTGCCGCCGGTGCCCACCCAGCGGTTGCCGCCGTGGTGAGCCTCGGTCTGCTCCCGCAGGCGCTCCTCGAACAGCCGCTGGAGCGCCTCGAGATCGAGGTCCTCGAGCGCGGCGGCCAGCGCCCGCCGCTCCTCGGTCGCTGAGCCCGGGCATGGTCAAGGGGTTCGCCAGCCAGTCCCAGACCTCGTCGTCGATCTCCACCGGCGTCTCGATGCCCTTGAACATGGCCGCGAACGCCTGGTCGTACTGGTCGAAGTACGCCTCGGACTTGACCAGGACGCTGCGGGCGACGGCGTAGAACTGGTCGAGTCCGGTCGGCACGAGCCCCATGGCGAGTCCGCGCATGAGGGCCAGCCACTCCGTGACCGTGACCGGCACCCCGTAGAAGCGCAGCAGGAAGAAGAAGTCGGTGAACACCGGTCCGGCCGCGCGTCAGCGCTTGGACATGATCTGGCGCAGCACCAGTCCGGCCACCACGATGGCCACCACGATGACGATGAAGAGCTCGATTCCTCCGACGCTCATGCTGTTCCTCTCGCGTTGATCGCGCGGCCCGCCTAGCGGCGGCCGCGGCCGCCCGCCAGCGCGCGCTGGGCGACGTCGACGTCGTGATCCTTCTTGAGCAGCACGCCCATGAACGGCAGGCGCGCGGCGATCTCCTGGGGGTCGACGCCGCCGCGCGCCAGCGCCTGCACCCAGTCGATGAGCTCGCTGGTGCTGGGCTTCTTCTGCAGGCCGGGCACGTCGCGCAGCCAGTAGAACGCCTGGATGGCGAGGTCGAGCAGCCGCTTGTCGAGGTCGGGCACGTGCACGTGGACGATGCGCTCCATCATCTCCTCGTCCGGGAACTCGATGTAGTGGAACACGCAGCGGCGCAGGAACGCGTCGGGCAGTTCCTTCTCGGCGTTGGAGGTGATGAGCACGATGGGGCGCTGCTTCGCCTTGACGGTCTCGTGCGTCTCGGGGATGTGGAACTCCATCTGGTCGAGCTCCCAGAGCAGGTCGTTGGGGAACTCGAGGTCGGCCTTGTCGATCTCGTCGATGAGGAGCACGACGCGCTTCTCGCTGGCGAACGCCTCGCCCAGCTTGCCGGGCTTGATGTACTGGGCGATGTCACTCACGTCGCGGTCGCCGAACTGGCCGTCGTAGAGGCGCTGCACCGTGTCGTAGACGTAGAGGCCGTCCTGCGCCTTGGTCGTCGACTTGACGTTCCAGACGAGCAGCGGCATCTCGAGGCCGCGGGCGATGCTCTGCGCGAGCATCGTCTTGCCGGTGCCGGGCTCGCCCTTGATGAGGAGCGGCCGGCTGAGCTGGACGGCGACGTTGACCGTCTGCATGAGGTCGGGCGCGGCGATGTAGTCGCTGGTGCCCGTGTACGTGAAGGACTGGCTCATGGCGTGCGCTTTCGGTCGGTGGCGTGAGCGTGGGGGCGCCGAAGCGGCACCCCGCGGATTCTATCAGACGCCTCCGCGGCGCCGGACCTCCGCGACAGCCCTGAACACTTCGTCACATCGGTGAACGGGTATACACAGAGTTCATCCATGTCTTCCGGGAGGGGTGCGACATGAGACCGCCGACAGCCGACCTGTCCGTCGAGAGCACGCTGGCTCACTGCGAGTTGCTTGAACCGCTCAGCGAGAGCCAGATCACGGCGCTCTCCGACCACTGCACGATGGTGACCCTGCGCGAGGGCGAGGCCCTGTTCGACCAGAACACGGTGGCGCACAGCCTGTTCGTGGTGGCCAGTGGCCGACTGGCGATCCGGCTGGCCACGCCGGAGGGCCGCGTCATCGAGGTGGTGGAGGTCGGCCAGTACGGGCTGTCCGGCTGGTCGTCGATCGTGGCGCCGCACATCTACGTGGCCGACGCGAAGGCGCTCGAGGACAGCGCCGTCATCGCGATCTCCGCCGACGAGGTGGAGGACATCCTGCTGCGCGACCCCGCCGCCGGCTACCAGGTCATGAAGAAGGTCGCCGGCGTCATCTCGACGCGGCTGCGCGACATCAAGGAGGAGCTCATCGAGGTGCTCGAGAGCTGAGCGCGGCGGGATTCTGCCCTCTTTGGGGCGCCGCGGTCAGAGCAGGGCGAGCTCCCGCAGGTGGGCGAGGCTCGCAAGCAGGTCGTCTTCGCGGTCGTTCTCGAGCACCACGGAGGCGCCGGCGGCGCGCGCGGCGGCCATGACGGCCGCCGCGTCGACCACGCCGGCGCCCAGTCCCAGGTGCGGATCGTCGGCGTCGCCTTCGCCGTGGTTGTCGTGCACGTGCAGGTGGCGCAGCGGCGCCTGCGGGTCGGCCAGCCACTGGTCGAGGCAGCCGCTGATGCTGGCGTGGCCGACGTCGAGGACGAGGCCGAGGCCGCGCAGGTCGAGGTCGCCGGGATGCGTGAAGTGGGACTGCCCGGCGCCGGGCATGTTCTCGATGACGATCTCGACGCCGTAGTCATCCTGCCATGCGAGCAGCGTGTCGAAGGAGCGGTCGAGCGCCGCGACCACGGCAGGGTCGCGCGGCGCGATCGCCGGGCGCCAGTCGGGGTGCACCACGTAGACGAGCGCCCCGATCTCCGCGCTCGCCTCGAGGTGCCGGCGCTGTTCGTCGAGCGCCTCGAGCCGCACGGCCTCGTCGAGGTCCCAGATGCCGGTGTAGCCGAAGGGCCCGTGGACGGAGTACGCGAGGCCCGCCTCCCGCGCCGCCCTCCGGTTGCGCTCGCTGAGCAGCGTGTGCAGGCCGAACGAGCGGATCTCGGCGGCCGGCGCCAGTTCGGCGACACGCTCGAGCGCCGCCGGGAGCATGAGCTCGGAGAAGGCGCTGGTCGAGATACCGATGTCGGTGGTGCGGCCCATGCGGTCAAGTATGCCAGAGCCCGGCCGTCGGCCGCTCCCCGGGGCTTGCGATGACGGCTGCCGGGGAAGAAGGCGCCCATGGAATCACCCCCGACAACCGGCGCCGGCGCGCGTGGCACCACCGGGAGCTCCGACGCCGGGTACGGTCGGCTCGCGGGGCTGGGTCTCGCGATCGAGAGCTACCGCACCGAGCGGCGCGAGCTGGACGTCTCGAGCGGCTTCCGCCGCGTCACCACGGAGATCGTACTCGGCGGCGGCGGGCTCGAGGGCCGCGGCGAGGACGTCACCTACGCGGCCGAGGACCACGACGACTACCCCGCGGATCTGGCGCTGGCGGGGGAGTGGACCTTCGACGATTTCTCGCGGCATCTCGGCGGCCTCGACCTGTTCCCCGGCAGGCCGCCGCAGCAGGAGTCCTTCCGCGACTACCGGCGCTGGGCCTTCGAGAGCGCCGCCCTCGACCTCGCGCTCCGGCAGGCCAAGCTGAACCTGGGCGAGGCCCTCGGGCGGCCCTACGCGCCGGTCCGCTTCGCGCTCAGCACGCGCCTGGACATCAAGCCGTGGCTGGCGGTGGACCCGCGGCTCGAGTTCAAGCTCGACCCCACGCCGGAGTGGGACGCCGGACTGATGTCCGACATCGCCGCCACGGGCCGCGTGCGGGTGCTCGACTTCAAGTCCTTCTACGAGGGCTCGCCCGTGGACAACCCGCCGGACCCCGTGCAGTACCGGCTGGTGAGCGAGACCTTCCCCGACGCGGTGCTCGAGGATCCGGCGCTGGACGGCGCCGCGCGCGAGGCGCTCCACGGGCAGGAGGCTCGGTTCAGCTTCGACGCGCCCATCCACTCCTGGGGGGACGTCGAGGCGGTGACGGCACGGGTGGCCGCGGTCTGCGGCCCAGACTGCGACGCCTTCGTGCTGCGCCAGCTGAACATCAAGCCGTCGCGCTTCGGGAGCCTGAGCGCGCTGCTGGACTGCGTCGGCCGGGCGCAGGCCGCCGGCATGGTCCTGTACGGAGGCGGCCAGTTCGAACTGGGCATCGGCCGCGACCAGATCCAGGCGCTCGCCAGTCTGCTCTACCCCGATACGCCCAACGACGTCGCGCCGCGCGAGTACCACGGCGACGCGCATGCCGGCGTGCCCGCGAGCCCGTTGCAGCCGCTCGCGTTCCAGGGGCCGGGCTTCGGGTTCGCCTTCGCGAGGTAGCCCGGGGCGAAGGCAGCGGCGTCTCAGCCGTCGTCCAGCAGGCCCTTCCGCTCCAGATGCGCCATGCTCTCCACGACGCTGGCCTCGTCGAGCAGTTCCAGGATGACCGTCGCGCCGCTGGCCCGCGCCGCGCGGATCACGGCGCCGGCGTCGACCACCCCGCGGCCGAGCGGGAGATGCGGGTCGCCGGCGTCGGCCGGGCCGCGGTTGTCGTGCAGGTGGACGTGCGCGAGCTCCGCGTGCGGCTCGCGCAAGAAGTCGTGCAGGGTGCCGCAGATGGCGGCGTGGCCGGTGTCGAGGATGAGCCCCAGGCCGCCGAGATCGAGGTCGCCGGGCGCCCCGAAGTGGGAGAAGCCGACGCCGGGCATGTTCTCGACGACGATGCGCACGCCGAGCTCGCGCTGGTAGTCCTCGAGCTCGGCGAACGTCCGCCGCAACGCATCCAGCACCTTTGGGTCGCGCGGCACCGCGCAGCCCTGGTAGTCGGGATGGACGACGTAGGTCTCGGCGCCGATCTCCGCCGCCGCCTCGAGGTGGCGGCGGTGGACGGTCAGGGCGTGCCGGCGGTCCCGCTCGCGCGGGCTGCCCGGCTCCAGGTCGTCGAAGGGGCCGTGGACGGTGAGCCGCAGACCACTCTCGATCGCGGCTCTGCGGTTCGACTCCGACAGCAGGGTGTGATCCTCGCCGGAGGCGATCTCGGCCAGGGTGGCGTAGTCGGCTACCCTGGCGAGCGCCTCGCCGAGCGGCAACCGGTACCACACGTCGCTGGGGAGGCCGATGTCGGGCGGAAGCATCATGGCTCCCAGTGTACCCGGGTCCTGCGGCGGGCTGTCGGTCCCGGCGAGCATTGGTACACTGGGCGGGCGGCCCCGGCGTACCCCGGGGGAGAACGGCCTACCGCGGCCCACCAGGAGGAGCCCGTGACCCCCATCCGGCAGATCCAGCAGCAGCACGGCATCATCGGGCGCGAGCGCGAGCTGGCGACGGCCCTCGCCGTGCTCGGCACCGGCCGTCACCTGCTGCTCGAGGGGCCGGTCGGCGTGGGCAAGACCACGGTCGCCCTCGCCGTCTGCGGCCACCTCGGGCGCGACACGGTGCGCGTCGACGGCGACGACCGCTACTCCGAGAGCAAGCTCACCGGCTGGTTCGACCCGCCGCTGGTCCTCAAGGCGGGGTACGGGGAAGAGGCCTTCTTCCCGGGCCCGCTGACCTCAGCCATGCGGGAGGGGCGCGTGCTCTTCATCAACGAGCTCAACCGCATGCCCGAGAGCGTGCAGAACGTGCTGCTGCCGGCGCTCGACGAGCGCCTCCTGCAGTTGCCGCACATCGGCGAGGTGCGCGCGGTGGACGGCTTCCAGGTGGTGGCGACGCAGAACCCCGTCGAATACGTCGCCACCGGCCACCTCTCGGAGGCGCTGCGCGACCGCTTCGAGCACCTCGCGCTGCTCTATCAGGACGCCGCCGGAGGAGGCGGCGATCGTGGTCGCCGAGACCGGCTCCGACGACGCCCAGCTGGTGCGCACCGCCGTGCGTCTCACGCGGGCGACGCGGCTGCACCCGCGCTTTCGCAAGGGCGCGTCCGTGCGCGGCGCGATCGCGACGGTCGCGATCGCCGAGCGGCTGTGGGCCGACGACCGCGACGCCTGCGGGGCCGGTGAGACCGCGAGACGCTGCGCCGCGCGGCCGAAGCCGCCCTCACCACGCGCGTCGACCTGCGCGACGACATCGACGCCGACTTCGGCGCCGCGCTCGACGAGCTGCTCGACCTCGTCGTCGAACGCGGCGAGGACCCCGACGTCGCGCTCGCGCCGGCGGCCTCCCCAAAAGCCTGAGCCCCGTCGGCGGGGCGCCGCTCCGCCACTACGGCCGCGTCGAGGTCCGCGGCCTTCCGGCGTGCGCCCCGGAACTGCCGGCGGGCGACGCGCCGCTCGCCGCACTCGCCGACCGTTACCGCGTCGACCAGGAGGCGATCGACGGCTGGACCATCGCCGTCAACCTCACGCGCAGCGGTTGCCGCATCGCCGACCCCGGCCTGCGCTTCTACGCCGAGAAACTCGCGGCGCGGGCCGTGCTGCAGCGCGCCGCCCGCCTCGTCGGTCCGCTGCAGTCGGCCAAGCAGACGGTGCGCGAACCGCTGCTGGAGCCCTGGGGCGGCGAGCTCGACGTCGAAGCGACCGTGGACAACGTCATCGGCAAGGCGTTTCCGGAACAGAGCGACTGGATCGTGCAGCGCCGGGTCGACCGGCGGCACCAGGTGGTGCTCATGGTCGACACCTCGCTCAGCATGAGCGGCGAGAACATGGCCATCGCCGCCGTGGCCGCCGCCGTGCTGGCGCTCAAGCTGCACCCCGAGGACCTCTCCGTGGTCGTCTTCGAGGACAAGGCGAACGCCGTGACGCACCTCGACGTGCCCGACCCGGCGGACGAGGTCGTGCGCCGCATGCTCGACCAGCCGGTGCGCGGCTACACCAACATCGAGGCCGCGCTGGCGCTCGGCGCCGCCGAGCTGGAGCGCGGCCGCAACCCCCGCCGCAGCGGCCTGCTGATCACCGACGGCGTGGTCACGGCCGGCGGGGACCCGAGGCCGCTGGCGCACCGCTTCCCGCAGCTCTTCGTGCTGCTCACCGAGGACTACAAGATGAACCCGGAGCTGTGCCGCGAGCTGGCCGACGCGGGCCGCGGCGACGTGTTCCCGGTGCGCACCTTCCACGACCTGCCGGCGCGGCTCCTCGACGTGGCCAACCGCATCCTGCGGTAGGCGCCGGTAGTCCTCGAGGTGCGGTAGACTGTCACCCGGGCGCCGCGAGGGCGCCCCCAGTCGACCGTGAGGAGTGGTCTGTGGCCGTCTTCGGCCCACCCAACGTCGCCAAACTCGATGCCGCCGGCAAGATCGACGGTCTGGTCCGTGCCGCCAGGTACAAGAAGGACCCCGAGGTGGCCGCAGCCGCGCGCACGGCGCTCACCGGCTACCTCGACAAGATCATCCAGCGGCTGGACACCAAGAACATCGTCCAGCTCAATACGTCCCGAGAGGCGCTGCTGATCATCGGCCCGCCGGCGCGGGACAGGCTCATCTTCGTGCTGCAGCAGGGCCACCTGCACCGGCGCCAGGACGCGGCCTTCGTGCTCGGCATGATGAAGGACCCGGTCGCGGTCAAGCCACTCTGCGTCGGCCTGCACAACCCCGACCCCCTGCTGCGGGTGATCATCGTCGAGGCGCTGGGCAAGATCGGCGACCCGGAGGCCACCGACACGCTGCGGCTCGCCCTCGGCGACGTGGACTCGGCCGTATCGGCCGCTGCGAGGAAGTCCCTCAAGCAGGTCGGCGCGCTTCCGGACAAGAAATGAGGACGCCCGGCCCGCCCTCCGGGAGCACGGACTCAGGCGGACACTGAGCGGATCGGCCCCGGGGCGCGGTGCTCGGCGCGGCGGCCGACGGTAGCACGATGACGCAGGCAGGCACATGAGCCACAGTGAGGACGACACGACGAAGCTGAGCGGCACCGTGTTCTCGCGCGTGGTGCGCGCGGGCGCGCTCGCCGTGGTGCGCGAGCAGGAGAGCCTGAACCGCATCAACGTCTTCCCGGTCCGCGACGCGGACACCGGCGCCAATCTGGCGGCGACGCTGAGGGCGGCGGCCTCGAGGCTGGGGAGCGAGGCGCCCGACTCCGTGGGCGACGCCGCCCGAGTCGCCGCCGACGGCGCCCTCGACGGCGCCCGCGGCAACTCCGGGGCGATCTTCGCGCAGTTCCTGCACGGACTCGCCTCGTCGATGGAACGGCTCCGCCTGGCGGACGGCCCGCAGTTCGCGGCCGCGGCGGTGAGCGGCACCGAGTCCGCCTATTCCGCTCTGCAGGATCCGCGCGAGGGCACCATCCTCTCGGTGCTGCGCGCGTGGTCGCACGAGCTCAGCCGGCGCGCGCACGACGAGGACTTGCCCGAGCTCATGCACAGCGGGCTGGTGGCGGCGCGCGAGGCCCTCGCCGCCACGCCGCGCCAGCTCGAGGTGCTCGCCCGCAGCCACGTCGTCGACGCCGGGGGCCAGGGGTTCGTCTACTTCCTCGAAGGCCTCATGGACTCGCTGCGCGGTGGCCACGAGGCGGCGTGGGCGCCCAGCGAGGCGCCGGCGCGCGGGCTGCCGCCGTTCTCCGAGGAGCACGACGAGATCGACGACCGCTATCGCTTCTGCACCGAGGCGCTGCTCACGCCTCGCGGCGGGGCGCTGCTCTCGCGCGACGTGGTGATGACGCGCGTCGCCGGCCTGGGCGAGTCGCTCGTCGTGGCCGGAGGCGACTCGAGGGTGCGCGTCCACCTGCACACCAACGAGCCGCAGCACTTCCTCGCGGCCGTGGCCGAACTCGGCGTGATCGAGCGCAGCAAGATCGACGACATGGTGCTGCAGCAGCTCGCCGGACGCGAGGCCGCAGTGGCGATCGTCACCGACTCGACCGCAGACCTGCCGGAGGACGCCGCCTTCCGCCTCGGCGTGGTGGCCGTCCCGCTCACGCTGACGCTGGGCGAGGAGGAGTACCTGGACGGCGTGGACATCACGCTGGACGGCTTCATCCACCGCATCGTCGGGGGGAGCGGCGTGCCCCGCTCGTCGCAGCCCGCCGTGGCCGACTTCGCGCAGACCTACCGCAGGCTGCTCGAGTATCGCGACGGCGTGGTGTCGGTCCACATCGCCGGCGCGATGTCCGGTACCGTGCAGGCGGCGCGGGCGGCGGCGCGGGAGGTCGACCCCGCGCGCATCCGCGTGATCGACTCGTGCCTGGTCTCGATCGGCACCGGGCTGCTGCTGGACGCCGTCGGCGAGGCCATCGCCGCGGGCGCCGATCTGGACGAGATCGAGCGGGTCGCGGAGCGCGTCAAGGGTGAGATCAAGATCTTCGGCACCGTGGCCTCGCTCGACTTCGCCGTGCGCGGCGGGCGCGTGAGCCCGCGCCTGGCGCGCACGCTCACGCGGCTCCACCTCGCACCCATCATCACCTTCGACGAGAGCGGCAAGGCGCAGAAGGGGGGCGCGGCTCTCGGCTTCGACCGCGCCCTCAACGCGATCGTCAAGCGCGCCGTGCACTACGCCGGCGGCGCGCCGGCCCGCGCCATGGTCGTGCACAGCGGCGACCAGGCGGGCGCGGATTTCGTGGCCGCCCGCCTCCAGGAGCGCCTCGGCGGCGAGGTCCCGGTGGTGCGCGCCGGCGCCGTCCTCACCACGCACGTCGGCCTCGGCTCCGTCACGGTGGCCGTGCGCCGCCTGCCCACCTGACGGCTTTCCACTGCCGCGCAAGGTTTTTCCGCCTCTCGCCTTGGGAACGTGACCCTCGGGCCCGCATCCGGGCTCATCGTACGAGGAGGGTTCGATGGCAGTCAGCATTGGCGTGCCCAGGGAGACGGCCACGGGGGAGACGCGCATCGCGCTCGTCCCTGCCGTGGCGGAGAAGTACGCGGCGCTGGGCGCGGAAGTGCTGGTGGAGCGCAGCGCCGGTCAGCTGAGTCACCTCCGCGACGAGGAGTTCGCGGCGGTCACGCTCGTCGACACCGCCGCCGAGGTCTTTGCCGCCGACGTCGTCCTCAAGGTCGACCCGCCGACGCCGGCGGAGACCGGGCAGATGCGCGAGGGCGCCGTGGTCATCGGCCTGCTCCAGCCCTACAAGGCGGACGACGCGATCAAGGCGCTCCGCGACGCCAAGGTCACCAGCTTCGCCCTCGAGCTGCTGCCGCGCATCACGCGGGCGCAGTCGATGGACGCGCTGACCTCGCAGGCGTCGATCGCCGGCTACAAGGCGGTGCTGATGTCGGCGTGCATGGCCGGCCGGTACTTCCCGATGCTCACGACGCCGGCCGGCACGCTGCGGCCGGCCAAGGTGCTCGTGCTCGGCGTCGGCGTGGCCGGGCTCCAGGCGATCGCCACCGCCCGGCGCCTCGGCGCCGTCGTCGAGGCCTACGACGTGCGCTCCGTGACCAAGGAGCAGGTGCAGTCGCTGGGCGGCCGCTTCATCGACACCGGCATCGACGCGGAGACGGAGGGCGGCTACGCCCGCGAGCTCACCGACGAGGAGAAGGCCAAGGCCAAGGAGGTCGTCGACAGCCACATCGTGGAGGCCGACGCCGTGATCACGACGGCCGCGATCCCCGGGCCGCCCGTCGCCGAAGCTCATCACGGCCGACGTGGTCGACAAGATGAAGCCGGGCGCGGTGATCATCGACATGGCCGCCGAGGGCGGCGGCAACTGCGAGCTCACCCGGCCCGGCGAGCAGTACAACCACCCCAACGGCGTGTTCATCTACGGGCCGCTCAACATCCCCGGCATGCTGCCGGTGCACGCCAGCGACCAGTACGCGCGCAACCTGATGCACTTTCTGACGCCGTTCATCGCCGAGGGCGAGCTCACGCTGGACTGGGACGACGAGGTCCTCGCCGGGAGCGCGCTGACGCACGACGGCGCGATCGTCAACAAGGGCGTCCGCGAGCGCATCGAGGGGCCGGACGCGCCGGCGCCGGCGCCCGACCAGGCCACGCAAGAGGCCGAGGCCATGGGCGCGCCGGACGAGAACGTGCCGCCCAGCCGACGCGGCCGACCAGGACGGAGGCGCGTCATGATCGAGGGCTTCGCGGCCGTCTACATCTTCATCCTCGCCGCCTTCGTCGGCTACGAGGTCATCTCCCGCGTGCCGGTCATCCTGCACACGCCCCTGATGAGCGGCTCCAACTTCGTCCACGGCATCGTCGTCGTGGGCGCGATGGTGGCGCTCGGGGCGGCGGACACGACCCCCGAGCGCATCGTCGGCTTCCTCGCCGTGCTGCTCGGCGCGGCCAACGCCGTCGGCGGCTACGCCGTGACCGAACGCATGCTCGAGATGTTCAAGAGCAGCGGCGACCAGAAGAAGAGCGCCGCCGCGGCCGCCGAGACGAAGGGCGGCGGCGATGCGTGAGGACCTGATCCAGATCGCCTACATCGCCGCCGCCGTCCTCTTCATCCTCGGCCTCAAGAGCATGAGCTCGCCGCGCACGGCGCGGCGCGGCATCATCTGGGCCGGCGTCGGCATGCGCGGTCGCCACGGCGATCACCTTCGCGACGCCGGACATGGGCAACTTCGTGTGGATGACGCTGGCGCTCGTCATCGGCGGCGCCATCGCCTACGTGGCGGCGCGGCGCGTCGCGATGACCGACATGCCGCAGATGGTGGCCATCTACAACGGCATGGGCGGCGGCGCGGCGGCGCTGATCGCCGCCGTCGAGTTCATGAAGCCGGGGGCGATGCCGACGAGCTTCGCCGTCCTCGGCATCATCGGCGCGCTCATCGGCTCCGTCAGCTTCAGCGGCAGCATGATCGCCTTCGCCAAGCTGCAGGGCCTGATCAAGAAGTCGTTCCTGTTCCCGGGCCAGAACGTCATCAACCTGCTCGTCCTGGCCGGCGCCGTCGCCCTCGCGGTGGTCGTCGTGCTGCAGCACACCGGCAACATGGGCGGCAACGAGAGCCTCACCCTCGTCGCCTTCTTCGCCCTCTCGCTGCTCTACGGCGTGCTCATGACGCTGCCCATCGGCGGCGCCGACATGCCCGTCGTCATCAGCCTCTACAACGCCCTCACGGGCCTGGCCGTCGGCCTCGAGGGCTACGTGCTCGGCAACGGCGCCATGATCATCGCCGGCATCGTCGTCGGCGCGGCCGGCACCCTGCTCACGCAGATGATGGCCAAGGCCATGAACCGCTCGATCGGCAACGTCCTCTTCGCGGGGTTCGGCGCCAAGGGCGGGCAGGAGCTGGAGGCCATCGAGGGCGCGATGAAGGAATCCAGCCCGGACGACGCCGCCGTGACCCTCGCCTTCGCCCAGAAGGTCATCATCGTCCCCGGCTACGGCATGGCCGTCGCCCAGGCGCAGCACAAGGTCTGGGAGCTGGCCAAGCTGCTCGGCGACCGCGGCATCCAGGTGAAGTTCGCCATCCACCCGGTCGCCGGCCGCATGCCCGGGCACATGAACGTGCTGCTCGCCGAGGCCGGCGTGCCCTACGACATGATCTACGACCTCGACGAGATCAACGGCGAGTTCCCGACCGCCGACGCCGCCATCGTCATCGGCGCCAACGACGTCGTGAACCCGGCCGCCCGCGACGACCCCGGCAGCCCCATCCACGGCATGCCGATCCTGGACGTCGACAAGGCGATCCAGGCGTTCGTGATCAAGCGCGGCCGCGGCGCCGGGTTCGCCGGCATCGAGAACAAGCTGTTCTACGCGGACAACACGCGCATGGTGTACGGCGACGCGCAGGACGTGGCGGGCAAGCTGATCGCCGGCGTGAAGAAGGTCTAGCGACTCCTGCTCACGCGGCGTACCTCGCCGCGGTCATCCTGGCGGCGGGGGCCAGATGATGGCCCGCGCGGGCGCCGGGCAGCCGGAACCGCCACCTGTCCGACGGGATGTAGATCGACGGCACCCGGAGCGCGCCGGCGTCGGCGAGACGACGCGCGGCGAAGTCGCCGCTCATGCCGCCGGGGGCGAACGCCACGGCCCCGCCCGGGAGCGCCGAGCTCGACTGCGTCTGCCCGGCCATGAGGGCGGGCGCCGGCTGCGGGAGGCCGGCCGCCTGCGAGGGGGCGGGCGCCGACGCGATGAACGACCCGGCCACCGCGAGTGCCGCCAGCGACAGGACCAGGGCGACGGTCACGACTACGGACCTGCGTTCCATGGGTCTCTCCTTTCGCGTGCCTTCCCGATGCGGCGATGCGTCCCACTCAACGTAGCGCGGCCCTGCCGCCGTCGCGTCACCCGGAACGGGTGATTCGCGGCGCAGTTCCCCGGCAGCTCGCGGGCGGGCCGTGCGCGCCGCGACCGGCGGCCGGGTTACGTTCCCGGTCACCTCTTGAACCCGGCCGACGCCGCGCCAGACTGGGGCGGTGTCCGAGCTGATCGACCAGCTGCAGCGCGCCCTGCGGGCGCGCCACTACAGCCGCCGCACCGAGCAGGCCTACTGCCTGTGGGTGCGGCGGTACGTCCGCTTTCACGGGCTCCGCCACCCGGCAGACATGGCGGAGCCCGAGATCAACGCCTTCGTCACGCACCTGGCCGTCACCGAGCACGTCAGCGCCTCGACGCAGACCCAGGCGCTCAGCGCGCTCCTCTTCCTCTACCGCCACGTGCTGCACCGCCGGGTGGGCGAGCTCCACGAGCTGGTCCGCGCCCGCAAGCAGCCCCGCCTGCCGGTCGTGCTGAGCAGGGAGGAGGTCCGCGCCGTCCTCCACGAGCTCGACCGCGACGACCGCCAGAGCTGGCTGATCGCCTCGCTGCTCTACGGCGCGGGCCTGCGGCTATCCGAGTGCCTGCGCCTCCGCGTGCTCGACCTCGACCTGGCCCGAGGCGAACTCACCGTCCGCTCGGGCAAGGGCGGCAAGGACCGCGCCACGACGCTCCCGCGGGCGCTCGTCCCCGACCTGCGCGAGCAGCTGCGCCGCGCGCGCCTCCTCCACGAGCGCGACCTCGCCGCCGGCTGGGGCGCGGTCGAGCTGCCCGCGGCCCTGGAGCGCAAGTACCCGCGCGCCCCCTGCGAGTGGCGCTGGCAGTGGGTGTTCCCGCAGCGCGCCGCTGGACGGACAGAGGCACCGGCCGCCAGGGCCGCCACCACGTCCACCCGACCAGCGTCCAGCGCGCCGTCCACGACGCCGTGCGGCGCGCCGGCATCGACAAGCACGCCACCTGCCACACGCTCCGCCACTCCTTCGCCACGCACCTGCTCGAGACCGGCTACGACATCCGCACCATCCAGGAGCTCCTCGGCCACAAGGACGTCGGCACCACCATGATCTACACCCACGTCCTGCAGCGCGGCGGCCAGGGCGTGCGCAGCCCGCTCGACTCCCTCGCACTCCAGCCGGCAACAGGCCGCCCCCATGGCAGAGGGTCAGAAAGGGAGTAATTCATGTGTAGTAAGCGGCCGCCGCTGCCGCCCTTCGAGTTCGATGTGCGCAAGAGCAGGGTCAACAAGCTCAAGCACGGCATCGACTTCGTCGAGGCGCAGGCGCTGTGGATGGTCGACGCGCTCGACAACGAGGCCGTGCGCCTGGCGGTGACCCGGCAGTCGGTGATCAGGGTCTGGCTCTCGGAGAGGATCGACCGGAACTGGCGCGCGCTGGAGGCCGAGGACGCGCGCCGCAAGAAGCAGACTGGATAATCGGTTCTGCGAGCCCTGTGGTACCTTCTTATGCACAAGTCGGAGGCTGCAGCAGATGTCTTCTCTCTACTGCAGAAATGCAGTTAGCGTGCACATGGCGGTGTCCGAGCGTGAACAAGCGGTTCCAGCTGGCCTTCATCGATGAACTCAAGGCGCGCGGGTTCAAGAAGGCCGGACCGACCTGGCGCAAGCAGGCGGGCGACGCCATCACTGTGTTCAATCTGCAGGGGTCGCAGTTCGGTCCGTCTGTCTACGTCAACTTGGGCGTCTACTTCCGCCCGCTCGGCGAACTCGAGCGGCCCGACGAAGACCAGTGCCATCTCAGGGCCCGGCTCAGCATGCTCGTCCCCGACGCCGTTCGGCTTCGCGACCTCCTCGACCTCGATCGGCCGATCCCGGATGACGTCCGCTTCGCCGAGCTGCGGCAGCTGGCCGTGGACTACGCGCTACCGTGGCTCGAGCGGACGGCTACTCGCCAGGGCGCCAAGGCATGGGTCACCGCTGGGCCGAATGCCGTTGTACACGTGAAGGCGAGGGTACCTGGGGGTTGCCCGTTGGCACCTAACAAGCGGATCAAGCTGGCTCGCCGCGGCGCCGGCGGCCTCACGGGAGGCCGGCGCGCTCGCAGCTTATCCGCGGTGCGTTAGCCCGGTCGACGGAGCGTTGTTGAGACTCGTCCTCATCATGGTTGCTGTGCGGCGTACTGGTCGCCGGCGCGTCGCGCATGCGGTGAACCCACGCAGCCCGCCTCGCCCTCTCCCTCCCAGAGCGGCTGGGCATCCGTGTCGAGCGGTGCGGGCACCTGGACCCGAAGGCCTGGGTGCGCGGCGAGAGGTTCCGGCTCACCGTAGGACCGGTCCGCGTCCGCCTCGTGCAAGAGACTCCTGCCGGGGAGCAGGTTGCTCTCGGCCTCGAGCTCGTCCCGCTCGCACCCGCCGCCGCTCGCAACCAGGCGAGCGCGGGCACGAGCCGCGGCGTTCCGAGCGAAGACGGCCGGTCCATGGTCACCGAGTTCCGCACGACCAGGGACGTCCTCGCAGGCACCTACTGCCTCGAACTGCGCGGGACCGGCCGCTACACAGTCACGGTCTACAGCGCGACTTCGCCATGAGCGCTGCTCGCAGGCATGTAGGCCGGGGGTTGTACAGAGGACGGGCTAACAAGCGGATCAAGCTGGCTCGCCGAAGCGCCGGCGGCCTCACGAGCGGCCGGCGCGCTCGCAGCTTATCCGCGGTGCGTTAGGCGCACAGAGGCGGTGGCGCGGTGAAGCGAGCGTCAGCGGTCATCGTGCTCGCCGCGGGTTCAAGAAGGCCGGACTCGCCTGGCGCGAGCGGCGGGCGACGCCTCACTGTGTTCATCTGCAGCGGGTCGCAGCTCGGACGCGGCTGTCTACGGCAGACGTGGGAGCATCCGCCCGCTCGGCGAACTCGAGCTCGGCCGGCCGATGCCAGTGCCGCTCGGGCTCGGCTCGAGCTACTCGCCGCTGACGCCGCGTCGGCTTCGTCGAGCTCATCGACCTCGACCTGCTCAGTGCCGGCGACGTCGGCTTCGCTCGGCTGCGGCAGCTGGCGTGGACTACGCGCTGCCGTCTCGAGCGGCGGTCGCCTCGCCTACGGGCGCTCGAGGCATGGGCGCCGCTGGCGTCGGATGCCGTCGCAGCGCGAAGGCGAGCAGAGTAGCTGGGGGTTGGCGTGACGGCACCAACAAGCGGATCAAGCTGGCTCGCCGCGGCGCCGACGGCCTCACGAGAGGCCGGCGCGCTCGCAGCTTATCCGCGGTGCGTTAGGCGCGGCAACGGGGCAGCATGAATCAACCGATCCCAGACGTGACCATGGCCGACCTCGACCGGATCGTACGCGCGACTTCCCGCCGGGGGTCGCACGGGCAGGTTGTCAACATTCTGATTCGCTACGGCAGGGGAGACGGCGGAAAGAATCGCGTCTGCGCCGCCGCGTTGAAGCTAGCCGATGGCGACATCGAGCAGCTGGAGCACTACGATCTGACGAGGCCAGAAGCGACTACCGCGACGTCTTCGGCCTGGGCCGAGTATCCGGCCTACATGGACTGCGTGCTCGGACCCAACGGACGAGAGCGAAGCCAAGGCGCTGATCGACGCTGACTGGGAGCAGTATCAGGACTGGTTCAGCCGGTGAGCAAGCCGCCTAACAAGCGCATCAACCTGACGCGCCCAACGGCTTCTGTAGCAACCTCAGACCGCAGCCCGCGCAGGTTATGCGCGGTGCGTTAGCCGGGGCAGGTCGGGAGGTCACAGGATGTCCACTGAACCAGGCAGGATTTCAGCCGCCGCCGGAGCCCGGCGGACCGCGTTGCCGCGCCCGTCGCGCTGGCGCCGCGCCGCTGGAACTGGGGCGCCTTCATGTTCACCTGGCTCTGGGGCCTGTTCAACGGTGCCTGGTGGCCGCTGCTCGGCCTTCTGCTCGCGCTCGTCCCCTCGGTCGAGCTTTGGCGCCACGCGCTCCCCGGCGGCGGCAGCGTCTGGGTCTCCACCGGCACCCTGCTCTACACCGCCTGGTCGGTGTTCTGCGGCCTCATGGGCGACCGCTGGGCCCTTCGCAGCCGCCGGTGGCGTGACGCCGCCCACTTCCGCAGCGCTCAGCACAACTGGGCGGTGGCCGCCCTCGTCGTCGCCATCGTCCTCGCCGTCGTGGTCGTCGCCGTGCTCGCCGCGGCGTCGGCGGGGCTCATCTCCTGACCATATGTCTGTTGTTGCGCCCGGCTAACAAGCGGATCAAGCTGACTCGACAAACGGCTTCCGTAGTATCCTCGAAGCGGAAGCGCTCGCAGCTTATCCGCGGTGCGTTGGGCAGAGCAGGCGGCCCGCGGGATTTCCCTTCTCGCGCCGTAGGAAGGGGGAGGTGAGCCGTGTCGAAGCGCAGCATCATCGTCCTGTTCGTGATCGTCGCCGCCGGCGTTTGATCCTGGCCGTCACGATTCCGCCTCTCCTCAGCTCGCCGTCCCAGATCGCCCAGAAGGCAGCCGGTACCTGGCAGGAGGTTGGTGAGGCGCCTGCATACACCATGCAGGTCGTTGGCGCCGGCTCCACCTATCTGGTCAGCTACCCGCGCTGGCGCTATGACCGTGAAGGCTTTCTCTCTTCAGGGCGACGAGCTCGTCGGGGGCGGTGGCGAGAACACCATGAACGACATGGTGAAGACCATCACCTACGACAATGGGGCCGATCAGCTCACCATCAGCGACGAAGAGCGGTGACACGGTACACCCTTCAGCGCGTAGACCGTCCGGCCGGGATCGTCGGCGTGATGCGCGAGGCGGGCGGACGGTACCCGGGCCTCAGGCGCATGCCCAACGTGCTCATCGAGGTCCGCTGTGCAGTCGGCGGATGGCCCCGTCGTCTCCAACGCGACCTCCGGCAAGAAGGGGACGTTCAAAGTCACCGTCGCACCGGGTCGCTACTGGGTCGTACCGGTGGCCAAGGGCGACGAGCAGGTGGTGGCCGATGCGGTGTCGGTCGAGGCAGGTTCGTACGTCGCGGCGAAGCCGTTCTTCTCAGTCAGGTGAGCTGCAGTGGCCTGCCCAACAAGCACATCAACCTGATGCACCCGAAGGGAGCAGTGGACTCACGGTCAACGGCGCACAGGTTATGTGCCGGACGTTAGCCGGGGCAGGTCGGGAGGTCACAGGATGTCCACTGAACCAGGCAGGATTTCAGCCGCCGCCGGAGCCCCGGCGGACCGCGTTGCCGCGCCCGTCGCGCTGGCGCCGCGCCGCTGGAACTGGGGCGCCTTCATGTTCACCTGGCTCTGGGGCCTGTTCAACGGTGCCTGGTGGCCGCTGCTCGGCCTTCTGCTCGCGCTCGTCCCCTCGGTCGAGCTTTGGCGCCACGCGCTCCCCGGCGGCGGCAGCGTCTGGGTCTCCACCGGCACCCTGCTCTACACCGCCTGGTCGGTGTTCTGCGGCCTCATGGGCGACCGCTGGGCCCTTCGCAGCCGCCGGTGGCGCGACGCCGCCCACTTCCGCAGCGCTCAGCACAACTGGGCGGTGGCCGCCCTCGTCGTCGCCATCGTCCTCGCCGTCGTGGTCGTCGCCGTGCTCGCCGCGGCGTCGGCGGGGCTCATCTCCTGACCATATGTCTGTTGTTGCGCCCGGCTAACAAGCGGATCAAGCTGACTCGACAAACGGCTTCCGTAGTATCCTCAAGCGGAAGCGCTCGCAGCTTATCCGCGGTGCGTTAGGCGCACAGTAAGACGGAACGTGTGAGACCGTCCTCTCTGAGCGTGAACGAACTGGTAGTTGGCGCTCGAGCATGCGCTGAACGCCAGCGCCCGCTCATCGCCCGACCTTCTTCGCAGACGCTGCCGTGTGGAGTCGATGCGTGCTACGCTGGCCTCGGCTCGCAGCGGAGCGGAGCCGGCTACACCGCCGGCGACGTAAGCACGTGCACGAGACCGGTGGAGCAGCTGCGCATCCAGAACTCGGTCGCGCTCGCACGACGACGGCGTTCGCCGGTGAGCGCCGTGTCTTCGAGCTCGCGGCTCCGACGCGATGCGGCAGGCCATCGACACCGAGGTCCGCGCGATCTCGGACGCTCCTCGCAGCTCGCTGCACTGCTTCGAGATCACTGTGCGGCGATGCGCTCGCTGCATCAATCATGGTCTCGCGCGACTACGCAAAAGCGATGTTCCGGCACGACGAGGTCCGGGCGTTGTCGGAGGCGAATGGTGCCTAACAAGCGGATCAAGCTGGCTCGCCAAAGCGCCGCGGCAAGACGAGAGGCCGCGGCGCTCGCAGCTTATCCGCGGTGCGTTAGACAGGCACGGTGAGGCGGCAAGGTGGACCTCAATCTGCGACCGGCCTCGAAGCGAGATCGGGAGTTCCTCTACGCGCTGCACTGCTCCACCATGCGCGACGTGATCGAGCAGACATGGGGCTGGGATGAGGCCTGGCAGCGTGCCGACTTCGAGAAGCGTTTCGAGGTGTGCGCCGTCTCGATCATCGAGGCCGGAGCGCGCTCTGTCGGGAGTCTGTGGCTCGAGCAGCGACCCGACTCGCTCTACATCCACGAACTGCAGGTGACGCCCCCACAACAGGGTAGGGGAATCGGCACGGCGGTGATCGAGATGGTGATCGAGCAGGGTGCCAGTCGCGGACTGCCGATCGTCCTCTCGGTCGTCCCGGCGAACCCACGCGCCCGCGATTTGTACGAACGATTGGGCTTCAGAGTGACGTGCGTCGAACCACCATTCATTCGCATGCGACATGACGCGCGCCTAGCGGGAGCTGTCTAACATGCGCGTCAACCTGACGCGGTCAACGGTTTCTGTAGTAACTTGGGAGCGCGGCCCGCGCAGGTTACGCGCGGTGCGTTGGACCGACTGACGGAGGGGTTGTGAGGATCGGGGCCGTTCTTCTATTCGTTGTCGCACTCTTGGGGCTCTCCGCATGCGGTCAGTCATCGTCCACCTTTGCGCCGTCGCCCACGTCGACGCCCGCCGCTGTCAGCTATGCCGACCCGGCCGAACTGTACGCCGCTATCGAGAAGGCGGGCGCGCCGAAGGTCGAGGGCTTCGGCAGCGGCACGTTCAGCGAGGGCGGCTCGATGCCAGCTGACGCCAAGGCCGAGCGCGGCAACTTCATGGCCGCCATCTCCTCCGACCGCTACATGCTCTCGCTCGCCGACGGGACGCCGGCCGTGTCGATGGTTGCAGCCGTCTTCCCTGACGCGGCCTTGCGGGACCTTGGCGTGGCTTTCGGGCAGCATCTCGCCGCCGCGCTCGGGAACCCGTCTGAGCCGCAACTGCAGGGACCGAACTGGCTCATCTGGGGCGACGAGGAGGCGCTGCGGGCGATCCAGGGCGCGATTGGCGGCGAGATGGGTCGCACGCCCACCGTCACGGTGTCGCCCGAAGCGGGAGCCGCATCTTGACGTTGCGCAAGGCCATGTGGCAGGTGTTAGAGCGGTCCAACCAGCGGATCAAGCTGGCTCGCCGCAGCGCCGGCGGCCTCACGAGAGGCCGTCGCGCTCGCAGCTTATCCGCGGTGCGTTGGGCGCATCCACACCCTATCGCGGAGGTCGGGATGCCATGAATCGTGAGCACGTGCCGGTGGGCTTCCTGCTGATCGCCGCCTTCTACGCGCTGGGCGTCGCTGCGGTGACGTTCACGCTCTTCACCAACCGGGATGAGGTCGGCGCCCAGCTCGCTGCCGTGCATGGTCTCACCATGCTTGCCGGCCCTGCCAGCATGCTGCTCACGATCGCGGCGGGCGCCATGGTCGTGGTCGCGTTCTGCAGACCGCGGCCCTGGGCCTTCTGGCTCGTCGTCGGGTACATGGTGTACCTGCTCATCATCCCCCGACTCATGGTGGGGCCGAACGGCATCTCGGTCTTCGCCAACGTCGTCTGGCCTCTGTTCATGCTGGCCTATCTCCTTTGGCGGCATCGCTACTTCGGTATCGGCAGGCCCTTGGAGCGCCCAACAAGCGCATCGAGCAGAACGCCAGCAGGTCTGCCGTGAACCGGCAGGCCGACCGCGTCTGCTCATGCGCGGTGCGTTAGCCCCATCAACTGCACTGCCTGGGAGGATGCGTCCGTGAATCCCATCGAACGCAGGGTTCGGGCCCACATCATGAACCGCCTGCTCGAGACGGGCGAGGCGCCGAGCGTGAGCCAGGTCTCGGACTCGCTTGAGATCTCGCGAGCAGACGTGATCGCCGGTCTTCACTCACTCGCAGCTCAGCATCGTCTCGTCTTGCGGCCCGCCTCGGACGCGATCTGGATGGCGCATCCGTTCTCAGGGATCGAGACGGACTTTGTAGTGAACGCGGCCGGCCGCACATGGTACGCGAACTGCGTTTGGGACGGGCTTTCGATTCTCGGTCACGTCGGCGACGGACGACTTGAGACGCACTCGCCACAGACAGGGGAGGCCATCCGCTTCGACGTCGAAGACGGCCGCGTAGTAGGTGATGCGATCGTCCACTTCCTCGTGCCTGCGAAGCTGTTCTGGGATGACATAGGGTTCACGTGAGCCAACATCTCGGCCTTCCGGTCGGAAGGCGAACTCAGCTCGTGGCTGACGTCGACGGGGTATGCGGTCGGTGCAGTGGTGAGCCCGCAGACCGTCTATGACCTCGGGCGCGACTGGTACGGAACCAGACTCGACCTGGACTTTCAGCCGTTCACGCCCGAGCAGGCGCAGGACACCTTCGCGAAGCATGGGCTTGTCGGCGCGTTCTGGTCGCTGGTCTCATGAGGGGCTAACAAGCGCATCGAGCAGAACGCCACAAGGTCCGCCGCACAGCGGCAGGCCAGCCGTGTCTGCTCATGCGCGGTGCGTTAGTCACAGCCTCCTCCACTGGTCGAGAGGGTACGTTAGTGGTACCGTGACCGGTAGTACAGGAGGTAGCGTCAATGGCATCAGTACCCGACATCGTACCCATCACCGACCTGCGCCAGGACGCCTCGGGCGTGATCAAGCGGGCCGCCGACACCCAGCAGCCGGTGTTCATCACGCAGCGCGGTCGCGCGTCCGCCGTCGTCGTCAGCGCGAAGGCCTACGAGCGCACGCAGCACGAGCTCGAGATCCTGCGCCTGCTCGCCACCGGCGAGGCCGAGATCGAGGCCGGCACCGGCCACGCGCTGGCAGACGTGTTGGCCGAGGCTGACGAGCTGCTCGGCAGGCCGTGAGCCGCAGGGTCCTCTTCACCCCCGCAGCCCGCGAGCAGTTCCTCGCGGCGCTCGCCTACATCGCGGGCGACGACCCGGCGGCAGCGCGGAATCTGCGCGACCGCGCCGGCGCATCGCTCGCGCACCTCGCCGACTACCCGGAATCGGGGCGCGTGCTGCGTGAGTTCCCTGACCTGCCGTTTCGCGAGGTCATCGTGCCGCCGTACCGCTTCTTCTACCGCGTCAAGGACGACGCGGTGTGGGTGGTCGCGGCCTGGCACTCGGCCCAGCTTCCCGGCGAGCCGGAGGACGTTGGGCGTGACTAACAAGCGGATCAAGCTGGCTCGCCGGCAGCGTCTACGGTACACTTCGTACCGTGAGCGCTCGCAGCTTATCCGCGGTGCGTTGGGCATACGCTCGGCGACCCGTGGCGGAGTCCGGAGCGCAGGGTGGACGTTGCCCTCGGGTCGTTGCATTTCCGCAGTCTCCGGTTATACTCACGGTATGAAGACGGCGATCTCCATACCCGACGACCTGTTCGCCGACGCCGAGCAGCTGGCTCGGGAGCTGAAGAAGTCGCGCAGCAGCCTCTACGGGGACGCGGTGCGTGAGTACGTCGCCCGCCACTCCGCCGAGAGCATCACCGAGGGCCTGGATCGCCTCTGCGACGAGGTCGATTGCCGCAGCGATTTCGCCGGTGCCGCTGCGCGCCGCACCTTCGAGCGTAGCGACTGGTGACCGCCCAGGGCGAGGTCTGGTGGGCCGACCTGGGCGAGCCCTCCGGCTCCGAGCCCGGCTTCCGCCGCCCCGTCGTCGTCGTGCAGGGCGACGCCTTCAACCGCAGCCGCATCGCCACCGTCGTCTGCGTCGCGCTGACCAGCAACCTGCGCTGGGCCGACGCCCCCGGCAACGTCCTCCTCAGCGCGCGCGCTACCGGTCTGCCCAAGGATTCCGTGGCCAATGTCTCGCAGCTCGTGACCGTCGACCGCGAGGCGCTCACCGAGCGCGTCGGCGCCCTGCCCGCGAAGAAGCTCGAGCTTGTGCTGCTCGGCATCGACATCGTCCTCGGGCGTTGACGCGATTGCCCAACAAGCGGATCAAGCTGACTCGCAGATGCGCCGGCGGCCTCACGGGAGGCCGGCGCGCTCGCAGGTTATGCGTGGTGCGTTAGGCGCGCGGAGGACCACGGAGACCGATGTATTACGGGCTGCTTATCTACCCCAACGGCGTGGACGAGGCCCTCGTAGGCAGGATACGTCGTAAGTACGATCCCACGGTCGATGTCATCGCCCCGCACGTGCCGGTCGTCTATCCGGTTCCCGACGGGGTGGGACGCGACCTGCTCATCTCTCACATTCGGAACGTCACGCTCGCCTGCGCGCCCTTCGAGATCCGCCTCGGCGCCCTGCACCGGTCAGCCGACCACTGGCTCTTCTTCACGCCGGTCGACGGCAAGGAGGACCTGAGGCGCCTCCATCTAGGTCTCCACACCGGCCTCCTGGCCGAGTTCCGCGAAGCGGACAGGGACTACGTACCGCACGTCGGCCTCGGCCACTTCATGAGAGAAGGCGCGACCTACGACTGGGAGAACCCACGCGAAGAGGACTTCGATGCCGAGAGGTACGAGGCCGCCGTCCGGGAGGCGCAGCCCCTCCTCGATGGTCCAGCCGAGCGTATCGACACGCTCCATCTGGTCACCATCCCCGACGCGGCGGTCGAGTGGTTCAGTGGAGAGGGGTCGACGTTCCCGAGGGACTCCCGAGCTGAAGAGGTGTGCGCGTTCACGTTCGGCGCCTAACAGGCGCATCGAGCAGATTGGCCCGCAGGCTATGATGTCGGCGAAGGCGCAGGGAGCCAACTGCTCATGCGCGGTGCGTTCGGTGGACCATGGAGGCGGGACGGTGAAGGCGCTGCTCGGCATCGCGATCTTGTTGCTGGCGACGGTTCTCATCGCCTGCGGCGATGCGCAGCAGCCAGCGACGTGCAGCATCGAAGAGCCGTTGCTCTCAGTCCTCGTCACGCCCGGGGGCCTCTACGTCGATGACCAAGTCGAACCGGTCACCCTCGCGCAGCTCGACACGATGTTCGCGGCCCTCGCCGATCAGCACGGCGAGGTACGCTTGGACAGCTTGGCCCCACTCGGCGGCTTCGCGCCGACAAGCTGGGAGCGCTCGAAGGTCGACCACCACTCGGGGCAGGTGGCTGCCCTCGTCAGCAAGCATGGCCTCCACATCGTCACCGAGGCCGGCCGCATGCCGGTACGGGGCTGGGCGAGCCCGCCTGGGGGTGTCGACCCGTGAGGCCACCGAACAAGCGCATCAAGCTGGCCCGCAGTAGACTCTACGCTGAAAGCCGTAGCCCGCGCAGGTTATGCCCGGTGCGTTAGACCGACCAATCGAGGACCGTTGATTCGCACCCCCAGCCGCGCCGCCGTCGACCTGTACTGGATCCCCCTGGGCGCCGGTGGCCACGTCGTGCGGCTCAACGGCAAGGTCTTCGAGGCCGTGGTGTCAACGTTCGAACGCCGGTCCCCCCTCGACCTCTATCACTCGGCGCTTGAGGTGCGCGTGCCGGAGGGCCGCTACACGATTGAGAGTGCCCCGGTTCCGAACGCCCACGCGCATGAGCGTGGGGCCGTCTCTGGCGGTCCCGTCGGGAGCCGTTGGGCCGGGCGCCTGCGCATCTTTCGCTACGAGATCCGGTGCTGGCCTGGCGGGGTCATCCCCGACCTCGGGGAGGCGGTCGAGAGCCCTCAGCGAATGACCGAGGATGAGGCGCGCGCCCGGAGTGTGCTCGCTCTCGCGCCCTGCGTGCCCACACCCGTCTGGGGGCGCGATGAGCTGCAAGCCGGCGAGATGTGGAACTCGAACTCGATCATCTCCTGGCTCCTTGTGCGCAGCGGTCTGGGTGTGGAGTCGGCCAGTATGCCGAGTGGCGGGCGCGCTCCCGGATGGGATGCGGGTCTCGTCGTGGCGCGGCGGCAGGTCTAACAAGCGCAGCGAGCAGAACGCCAGCACGTAGACTCAATCCCAAACGCTGCCGCGTCTGCTCATGCGCGGTGCGTTAGCGGTACAGCGAGTCGTGAGGGGAATGTCCACCACTCGGGTGCTGCGTCCGTCCGGGGCGCGGGGGAGACTGAAGCCATGCGCAGCACCGATCTCGATATCTCCAAGATCTCCGTGGCCGAGCGTATCCAGCTCGCCGAGGACATCTGGGACAGCGTCGCCGCCGAGACCGGCGACCTCCCGCTCACCGAGGCCCAGGCCGCCGAACTCGATCGTCGCCTTGCCGACCTCGAGCGCGACCCGGACGCCGGTGAGAGCTGGCCGGTCGTGCGCGCCCGCATCGAGCAGCGTCTGGACGAGGCCGGCTGAGGCATGCGCCTCGTCGTCCGCGAGGCGGCCGAGGCGGACATCGCCGAAGCCGCACGCTGGTACGAGCGGCGCTCCCCCGGCCTCGGCTCGGAGTTCCGGGTGCGCTCAGCGTCGAGGCGATCACAGCGCCCGACGCCGCGAGACTGCTCATGGCCACCAGCGGCCAGCCGGTGCTGGTGAGCGACGACCTAGGCCTGACGTGGTCCGCAAGCGGCCACGCCTCTTGGCTCGGTGATGGCCCTGCCTGCGACATCGCCGCTGTTATGACCGTGCAGTACCTGGGGAGCAAGGGAGCCTAGCAGGCGCATCGAGCAGGGCACTCTAGGATCTATCGCACGGCGGCCGGCCGGCCGCGCCTGCTCATGCGCGAAGCGCTGGATGGACCGCCATGTCCGGCCGGGCGCCGCGCCGGGGAGAAGGATCTCGCCGGAGCCGTGGCCGGGCATAGACGGTCTCCTCGTCACCACGGTCCGAGGATTCGCAGTGCCGTCTTTGGGATACGACGCATACGAGCGTGACGGATGATCGAGGCCTCAGGCAGAAGCGGCACGGTGGCGGTGGCTTCCACTGATCGAAGTCCGGCACCGGGATAGGGGAACACACATGGTGAAGAGTGCGCCGCAGGATGGCCGGTCTCCCTCTCAGCTGATCGACGCGAGGATCGAGGAGCTGGGCGACTGGCGGGGCGAGATGCTCAGCCGGCTCCGTGCCTTGGTCAGGGAAGCCGACCCTGAAGTCGTCGAGGAGTGGAAGTGGAGAGGCGTTCCGGTGTGGTCCCACGACGGAATGGTCTGCACAGGCGAGACCTACAAGAACGTCGTGAAGACGACGTTCGCCAAAGGGGCCGCTCTGGAGGATCCGTCGGACCTCTTCAATTCCAGTCTCGAAGGGAAGACGAGGCGCGCCATCGACTTCCACGAAGGCGAGAAGATCGACGAGGAGGCGTTGAAGGCTCTCGTCCGCGCCGCCGTGGCACTGAACACGTCGCGAGCCAAGAGGTAGTCCACGCGATGAGGACGGGCCGCGCCGCAGGTCGCTCGACGCCCGGCACGCGCGTCGACCGCGTCTTCATCGAGCGCCTGGGCGGGCCCGGGACCCCGTCCGGCGAGCGCACCAACAGGGAGGGGACATGAGGCCGTTCATCCATCATCGCGCCGGGGTCCTCGGCGTCGTTCTCGTCGTCGTGGCTGCGGCTACGCTCGTCGCCTATGCTCGGGCAGGTGGTGCTCCTGCGGCCTCGCAGCAGTCGGCGCCCGTGTGGCTGGACACTGCGTCGCCCGCGCTGACCGGCCACGACGTCGCCGTCAGCGGTGGCATCGACGCGCAGGCGGACCTCTCGGGCACCGCCGTCAAGATCTACAAGCGTGAGGTGGGCGAGAGCGTCGATACGCTCGTCGGCGACGCGCCCGTCACGTTCAACGTCATGAGCGGGAACGTGTTCGATGCCGTCATTCCCGCCGTGGCGCGCAGCTGCATCGTCACCGTCTCGTGGGAAGGCAACGCGGACTACCTCGCCTCGACCACGTGGATGTTCGCCGGCGTGAGGCCGAAGCTCGTGATCAGGGCGCCGGTTGCCACGCGCACGGAGACACGGGTGCGGGTCACGATCGCGCCCGAGCAGCCGCTTCACCGCCAGGGCATGACGCGGCCGCCGTTCCTCGCCGACGTCCAGTGCCGCAGGCACGGCGTGTGGACGAGGTTCCCCGCGGAGCTCGGAAACATGGGCACCGACGGCGAGTCCTGGTGCCTCTACACCTTCTACGACGTGAAGCCCGGAACCTATGTGATCCGGGCACGCTTCGCCGGCACCAACTACAACGTCGCGTCGGTGTCGAGGATCACGCGCATCATCGTGCCGTGACCACGAGGGGCCCCCGGTCGTGCGCGGCGCGTCGTGCCGCTCCGCCGCGCCCGGTGCTCCGACCGGAACCGAAGCGAATCGGAGACTGACATGATCCAAGGTTCCTGCCACTGCGGTGCGGTCCACTGGCGCTTCGAAGGGATGCCCGACGCAGCCACCTCGTGCAACTGCACCATCTGTCGACGCCACGGCGTGCTGTGGGCCTATGACTTCGAAGGCGAGGGCATCAGCGTCTCGGGTCCGACCCAAGCCTATGTGCGGGGCACCTCGATCGGGTTCCACTTCTGTCCTGCCTGTGGGTGCGTGGCCTATTGGCGCTCGCTGACACCCGACGAGCAGGGACGTCGCCGGATGGCGGTCAACCTGCGGCTGGCGGAACCGGAGGCCGTGGCGCAGATCCCAGTCGACCGTTTCGACGGGCTCGAGAGGTTCGAAGACCTGCCTCGAGACGGACGCCGTGTCGCGGACTACTGGGGCTGAGCCGTGACTGTAGCAGCCGAGTCCGTCGTCCGGCTCAAGCCGAACCACAGCCTCGGACACGGTCATGCCACGGCGATCCGGGCGGTCTTCACGGGCAGGGGCTGGGTCGCGTGACGGAGGCGGAGCGGATCTCCGTCGAGGAGATGTGGGCGGCCTTCCTCGAAGCACGGCCCGAGCTCGCGCCGCCGGGCGCGGCCTACTCGGCCTGGCACTTCTGCGACAACCAGGCCGACGCCGACGAGCTGGCCGATCTGGTCCTGGCGGGGCTCAAACGAGCCACTGCCAGCGCCCTGTGGTCCTACGAGGCCGAGGAAGAGCCACTGCCGCGCGTGGGCGATCTCAGCGTGATCACGGGCTGGAGTGGCGAGGCGCGATGCGTGATCCGCACGAGCCTGGTGGAGGTGCTCGCCTTCGCCGACGTCGGCGTCGAGTTCGCGGCCGCCGAGGGCGAGGGGGACGGATCGCTGGCGTACTGGCGCGAAGCGCACTGGGTCGCATTCGGTCGTGAGCTGGAAGGGTCCGATCGCTCGCCGGCCCCAGACATGCCCGTCGTGTGTGAGCGCTTCGAGGTCGTGTTTCCGCTCGTCGACGGCCCGGCGTCGCCTGGCCCCGACGTCTGACGGCACGGCCGCCGGGCTCACGCTCATCGCCCGAGGAATGGAGGACGTCGCGTTGAGGGAAGACCAATTGCGGCAGTGATCCCGGCAGAGACCCCCTTCCCGGCGTCCCGGCGCCGTGAGCGACTGGCAGGTGCATGATGACCGACCGTTCGAAGGCCACGACCATCGACGAGTACATCGCCGAGTTCCCTCCCGAGACGCAGGCGGTCCTGAAGGAGGTGCGCCGCGTCATCCGCGCGGCGGCTCCCGCCGCGACCGAGACCATGAGCTACGCGATCCCGACGTTCGACCTGAACGCCAGGCACGTGGTGCACTTCGCCGGCTACGCACGGCACATCGGGCTGTACCCGGGTGCGAGCGGCATCGCCGCGTTCGCCGGCGAGCTCGCGCAGTACAAGCACGCCAAGGGATCGGTGCAGTTCCCGCTCGGCGAGCCGCTGCCCATCGACCTGATCGGCCGGATCGTGGAGTACCGGGTGGAGGAAAGCGACCGATCGGAGGGAGATGAGTGACCGTTGGGTAGTGGGCAAGAAGGCGGACGTCGACGCGACGGCGATGGCCGGCGACGGCATCGAGGGCGTCGTCAAGCGCGTGCTGGTCTCGCCCGAGCAGGGGTGGGAGGGATGGGTGATGCGGCTGTTCGACGTGGAGTCGGGCGGCCACACGCCCAGGCACGCGCACGACTGGCCGCACATCAACTTCGTCGCCGGCGGCAGCGGCGTGCTGCTTCTGGACGGCGTGGAGCACCCGCTCGCGCCCGGCGCGTACGCCTACGTGCCGGCCGGACACGAGCACCAGTTCCGCGCCGCTGCGGACGCGCCGCTCTCCTTCGTCTGCATCGTGCCGGAGGGCGGCGACTACTGAGGCGCGGGGCGGGGCCGCGCCTGCCCGGCGCGCCGGCCGGGCGCGGCCGAATCCTTGAAATCCCGGCCCAGTGGGCATTGACTAGTCTGAGGCCGTTCGGAGGGCCGGCGCGACGCGCCGGCGCCGCCGCACGGCCCTCGTGACGCTGACGACGACGCGCCCGGGCCGCAGGCCGTCCGGAGAAGGAGAGTGATCGCCGTGTCCCCTGCCGAGAGCCGGCTCGCCGAACTCCGCCGTCTGGGTCAGAGCCCCTGGTTCGACTACATCAACCGGGCCCTGATCGAGCGCGGAGGTCTCAGGAAGATGGTCGACCGCGATGGCCTCGGCGGCGTCACCACCAACCCGGCGATCTTCGAGCAGTCCGTCGGCGGGGGCAGGGAGTACGACGAGGAGATCGTCACACTCGCGCGGCAGGGGATGGACGCCGCGACGATCCTCGACCGGCTGGCGATCGACGACGTGCGCGCGGCCTGCGACGTCCTCGCGCCCGTGTATCTCGGCAGCGGCGGAGAAGACGGCTTCGTCAGCATCGAGGTGTCGCCGCACCTCGCCTACGACACTCAGGGGTCCATCGACGAGGCTCACCGTCTGTTCACGGCGGTCGACCGGCCGAACGTGCTGGTCAAGATCCCGGGCACCCGGGAGGGGGTCCCGGCGATCCTGCGCTGCCTGCAGGACGGCCTCAACATCAACATCACCCTGCTCTTCTCGCTGACCCAGTACGAGGCCATCGCCGAGGCCTACATCGACGCGCTCGAATACAGGCTCGGCCGCGACCTCACGATCCGCGCGACCTCGTCGGTCGCGAGCGTCTTCGTCTCGCGCGTCGACACGCACGTCGACGGACTGCTGGACGAGAGGGTGGAGGCCGCCGCCGACGAGGCGGAGCGGCGGCGGCTCGGCTCTCTCAAGGGACGCGCCGGCGTGGCCAACGCCAAGGTCGTCTACGAGCGCTTTCGCAGCTACCTCAACGGGCGCGAGTGGCAGCTCATCGCCGCCTCGGGAGCCAAGATCCAGCGGGTGCTCTGGGCGAGCACGGGAGTCAAGGACCAGACCTACCCCGATACATTGTACGTGGACGAGCTCATCGGCGAGCACACCGTGACCACGCTGCCCGAGCTCACGTGGCGGGCGTTCAAGGACCACGGCAGCGTGGCGCGCACCGTGGACCGGCACCTCGAGGATGCGCACCGCCTGGTGCGCGAGCTCGGCCAGGCGGGCATCGACCTGGAGCGCGTGGGCGCCCAGCTGCAGAGCGAGGGCATCGGACTCTTCATCGAGGCCTACGACAGGCTCCTCGAGATCGTGGAAGAAAAGCGCGTGAGGCTGCTCGCGGGCGAAGGGAGCTGACATGGAACAAGCACTGCTGCCCGCCTGGCTCGACGAAGCCGTCGAGCGGCGCCTCGAACGCCTGCAGGCCGACCGCTACCCCGAGCGCCTCTGGGAGGCCGACGCCAGCCTCTGGAAGCCGGACGACGAGGCGCATCAGGCGATCATCGGCAACTCGCTCGGCTGGCTCAGCGTCTTCGAGGGCGTGCGCGAGCAGATCGAAGGCGTCAACGAGTTCGTCGACGAGCTGCGCGCCGAGGGCTTCCGCTCCGCGGTGCTGCTCGGCATGGGCGGCTCGAGCCTCGCGCCGGAGGTGCTCGAGGCCGTGCTCGGCACCAGGGACGGCTATCTCGAGCTGCACGTGCTCGACTCCACCGACCCGGCCGCCGTCCTTGCCGTCGAGGCGGCCGTCGATCTCGAGTCCACGCTCTTCATCGTCTCGAGCAAGTCGGGCGGCACGACCGAGACGGCGAGCTTCCACGCGTTCTTCTACGAGCGCCTCCGGGCCCACTGCGGCGAGCATGCCGGACACCACTTCGTCGCCATCACCGACGAGGGCACCTCCCTCCAGGAGGAGGCACTGGCCCAGGGCTTCCGCGCCATCTTCGTGAACCCCTCGGACATCGGCGGCCGGTACTCGGCGCTCAGCTTCTTCGGCATGGTGCCGGCGGCGCTGATCGGCGTGGATCTGGAACGGCTGCTCGACGGCGTGCGCGACGTCGCCGTGGCCTGCGGGCCCGACGTGCCCTCGGCCGAGAACCCCGGCCTGCGCCTCGGCGTCGTCCTCGCTGAGGCCGCGCTCGCCGGCCGCGACAAACTCACGATCGTCACCGAGCCTCCGCTGCGGGCGCTCGGCGCCTGGGTGGAGCAGCTGGTCGCCGAGAGCACCGGCAAGGAGGGCACGGGCATCCTGCCGGTGGACCTCGAGCCGGTCGGCGACCCCGAGGTGTACGGCGCGGACCGCGTGTTCGCCGCCGTGGGCCTCGCCAGCGTCGCCGCGACGGGCTCCGCGGGCCGGCTTATGGACCTGGCCGCCGCCGGTCACCCCGTGTTGGGTCACGAGATGGAAGGCGCCTACGCCCTCGGGGGGGAGTTCCTTCGCTGGGAGATCGCCGTGGCGACGGCGGGATACGTGCTCGGCATCGACCCGTTCGACCAGCCCAACGTGCAGGAGAGCAAGGACAACACCAGGCGACTGCTCGCCGGCTTCATCGCCAGCGGCGAACTGCTCGAGGACCTGCCGGCCGGTGACGGCCGGCAGGCGTTCCCGCTGGAGGACGGGGAGCTGCCCGCGGCGCTCGCCGCGTTCCTGGCGCAGGCCGCGCCGGGCGACTACGTGGCGCTGCAGGCGTACGTGGCCCCCGGCGAAGCGGTCTGGGGCCGACTCCAGACGCTGCGCCTGGAGCTGCGCGATCACCTGCGTCTCGCCACGACGCTGGGCTACGGCCCGCGCTTTCTGCACTCCACAGGGCAGCTGCACAAGGGCGGTCCCAACCGGGGTCTGTTCCTCCAGCTGGTGGGGGACGACCCCGTCGACGCGGACATCCCGGGCCAGCCCTACAGCTTCAGCGTGCTCATGCGGGCCCAGGCGCGCGGCGACCTCGGCGCCCTCAGGGCCCACGGCTGCCGCGCCCTGCGCGTCGGCCTTGGTGACGACGTTCAGGACGGTGTCCGGCGCCTGACCGATCTGGTCGCCGCCGCGCTTCCACGGTAGAGATCACGGCAGGGGCTTGCCCCGGCGGAACGAGGAGGATGTGATGGACATAGCCATGGTCGGGCTGGGCCGCATGGGCGGCAACATGGCGCGGCGCCTGCTGCGCGGCGGGCACCGGGTCGTGGTCTGGAACCGCACCTATGCCAAGGCGGAGGAGCTCGGCGCAAAAGGCGCCGAGCCGGTCCGTCAGCTCACCGACGTGGTCGCCGCGCTCGAGGCGCCGCGCGTCATCTGGATCATGCTGCCGTACGGCGAAGCCACGCAGGCGGCGATCGACGAGCTGATGCCGCTTCTCGACGAGGGCGACATCCTCGTGGACGGCGGCAACTCGCCGTTCCAGCACGACATAGAGCGCGGCGCCCAGCTGGCGCCGCAGGGCATCCGCTACCTCGACGCCGGCACCAGCGGCGGGGTCTGGGGGCTCGAGGTCGGGTACTGCCTCATGGTCGGCGGCGACCGCTCGGCGTTCGATCACGTCGAGCCGCTGCTCGCGACGCTCGCGCCTCCCGGTCACGGCTACGAGTACTGCGGCGGGCACGGCTCGGGCCACTTCGTGAAGATGGTCCACAACGGCATCGAGTACGGCATGATGCAGGCCTACGCCGAGGGCTTCGAGCTGCTGGAGGCCACGGACTGGGACCTGGACCTCGCATCTATCGCCGACCTCTGGAACCAGGGCAGCGTGGTCCGCAGCTGGCTGCTCGAGCTGGCCGCCGACGCGTTCAAGAAGGACCCCGGCCTCGAGCACATCACCGGCTACGTCGAGGACACCGGCGAGGGCCGCTGGACCGTGGAGCAGGGGATCGCCCACTCGGTGCCGATGCCGGCCATCACGGCAGCGCTCTTCATGCGCTTCCGCTCGCGCCAGGCCGACACGTTCAGCGGCAAGGTGCTGGCGGCGCTGCGCAACGAGTTCGGCGGCCACGCCGTCAAGGAGAAGGAGTGACGGTGGACGACGAGGCCGCCGGCGGGCACCTCAGCTACGACGAGCCCGACGACCTCTCCGAGGACGGAGGTATCCACGTCGCCGGCAGGAGCAGGCCGGCCGGGGCGACCTCGCCGTTCGGCGGCGAGCGCCACCCGGATCCCTGCAGCCTCGTCATGTTCGGGGTCACGGGTGATCTGGCGCACCGCAAGCTGATCCCGGCTCTGTACGACCTCGGCTGTCACGGCGTGCTGCCGTTCGGGACCACCCTCGTGGGCTACGGCCGCCAGGAGATCAGCGACGAGGAGTTCCGCGAGCGCATGCGCACGGCGATCGACGACCACTACGGCGAAGAGCTCGTAGACGGCTCGATGTGCGACCGCCTCCTGCAGGCCCCGCGCTACGTGCAGGGACAGTTCGACGACCCGGAGGGCTACGCGCGGCTCGCCGCCGTGCTCGAGGAGCTCGACGGCCACGGCGCGCGCGGCAACCGCATGTTCTACCTCGCCACGCCGCCCAGCCAGTTCGAGGTGATCGTCAAGCAGCTCGGCGACGCGGGCCTGGCCCGCCCCGGCGCCTACGACCGCGAGCACGCCGCCGGCGAGCCGCGGCCGGGCTGGACGCGGGTCGTCATCGAGAAGCCCTTCGGGCGCGACCTCGAGACGGCGCACGAGCTCGACGGCATCATCGGCCAGGTCTTCGACGAGCGGCAGGTCTACCGGATCGACCATTACCTGGCCAAGGAGACCGTGCAGAACCTGCTGGTCCTGCGCTTCGCCAACGGCATCTTCGAGCCGGTCTGGAACCGGCGCTACGTCGACTTCGTGGAGATCACGGCCGCGGAGACTCTAGGCGTCGAACACCGCGGCCCGTACTACGAGGAGGCCGGCGCGCTGCGGGACATGATCACGCCGCACCTCATCCAGCTGTTCTCGCTGGTCGCCATGGAGCCGCCGGCCGCGTTCGACGCCGACGGCGTGCGCGACGAGAAGATGAAGCTGCTGCGCGCGGTGCGCCCGATCCCGCTGCAGGCGGTCGACGATTGGGCGGTGCGCGCGCAGTACGTCCAGGGCCGGGTGCACGGAGAGGACGTCCCGGCCTACCGCGCCGAGGAGCGGGTGGCGCCGGACTCCCACACCGAGACCTACGCGGCGCTGAAGCTCGTCGTCGACAACTGGCGCTGGCAGGGCGTGCCGTTCTACCTGCGCACCGGCAAGCGGCTGCCGCGCCGCGTCACCGAGATCGCCATCCACTTCAAGCGGCCGCCGGTCGCGCTCTTCCGCGACGCCGCCGCGGGCGGCGGCCTGCAACCCAACGTGCTGGTGCTGCGCGTGCAGCCCGATGAGGGCTTCTCGCTCAGCATCGAGTCCAAGCGGCCCGGCCACGCCGTCGCGCTGCAGGCCGTGGCCATGGACTACTCCTACGGCGTGACCCTGCACGAGCTGCCCTTCAGCGCCTACGAGACCGTACTCGTGGACGCCATGGAGGGCGACATGACCCTGTTCACGCGCGGCGACCAGGCCGAGGAGGCGTGGCGCATCGTCGGCCCCGTCCTCGAGGCGTGGGCGAAACGGCCGGAGCGTGACATCTCCATTTACGAGGCCGGCAGCTGGGGGCCCGAGGCGGCGGACGCGCTCATCGCCCGCAGCGGCCACTCCTGGCGCCGGCCCGGGAAGGATGACGAGACGTGAGCATCGAGATCCTGCCGGACGGCGACGCGTTGGCGCTGCGCACCGCCGACCTCTTCGCCATGGCGGCGCAGGAGGCGGCGGCGGCGCGCGGCCGCTTCGCCGTCGCGCTCGCCGGCGGCGAGACGCCGCGCGCGCTGTACCGCCTGCTCGCCCGCCAGCAGTTCAGCCAGAAGATCCCGTGGCGCCGCGTCCAGCTCTATTGGGGCGACGAGCGCTGCGTGCCGCCCGAGGATCCGCAGAGCAACTACGGCATGGCGCGTGAATCGTTCATCAAGCACGTGCCGATCGCCGATACGAACGTGCACCGGATGCGCGGCGAGGACGCACCGGAGGAGGCCGCGAAGGCGTACGACGCCGAGCTGCGAGGCCTGGCCGCCCAGGAGCGGCCGCGAGTCGACGTGCCGGTGTTCGACCTCGTGCTGCTCGGCCTCGGCACCGACGGCCACACAGCCTCGCTCTTCCCCCACAGCGACGCGCTCGCCGTCGAGGACCACTTCGCCGTCGCGACCGCGGCGCCCGACGGCTCGCCGCGGCTCACGGTGACGGCGCCGGTGCTCAACGCCGCGCGCCGGGTCTGGTTCCTGGTCAGCGGCGCCAAGAAGGCGGGCATGGTCGCCGAGGTACTCGAGGGCCTGCGTGTGCCCAACGCGGTGCCCGCGCAGGGCGTCGCGCCGGTCCACGGCGTGCTGACGTGGTTCCTCGACGAGGCCGCCGCGGCCGAGCTCAGCCCGGACGCGCGGGCGTAGCCCATCAGATCCGGGCGGCACGGCCTTCCGCCGGACCGAACCTTCTCGTCGACGGCATGAGCGTCATACGATTGTTGTATCGATGATGGCAGCGTATGATGATGGGGATCGACGAGGAGGTCCTTCATGGCGCGCGCGACCGTTTCCCCCAAGTTCCAGATCGTCATCCCCAAGGAGATCAGAGAGCGCCTCGACCTGAAGCCGGGTCAGCAGGTGGCGCTCATCGACCGCGACGGCTACGTGGCTCTGGTCCCGCAGCGGCCGATCTCCGAGCTGCGCGGCATCCTCAAGGGCGCCCCACTCGATGACTATCGCGACGAGACCGACAGGTACTGAGCCGTGTGGGTCCTGGATTCGTCGATCTGGGTCGAGTTTTACGGCGGAGGGCCTCTTGCGGGCGACTGTGCGAAGTACGTCGCCATGGAGCGCGAGATCTTCACGCCGGTCCAGGTGCTGTACGAGGTCTACCGCTGGGCCCAGCGGAACGGAGGCGACGCAACGGCCATGGCGATCGTGTCTCACCTCGAGTTCACTCGCTTCGTGCCCGGCGATGTCACGACCGCGATCGTCGCCGTGGACATGAGCACCGACCACGGGTTGGCCGCGGCGGACGCGATGATCTACGCGACGGCTCGCTTGAAGCGGTGCGAGCTCGTCACTGCGGACGCGGACTTCCGCGGTCTGCCGGGAGTCACCCTTCTCGAGCGTGCCGCGGAGTGAGCCGGCCTGTCCCCGTTCTGCGCGGGCCGCGGGTCACGCTGCGCCCGCCTGCGGCCGGCGACGCCGACGCCGCGAGGCGCATCGGCGTCCACCCCGAGATCCACCGGTTCTTCGGCTACGAGGTCCCCGAGTGGCGCGAGCTGACCCCCGTTGAGGCCGAGTGGCTGGTCGCCGATCTCGCGCCGTCATCGAGGGCCGTGACATGGGTCGTGGATGCGGGGAGGGGCTTCATCGGCACGGCCGCACTGCACTCGTTCGACGAGGCTTCCGGCACGGCCGCCTACGCGGTCGGTCTGCTTGCCCCCGAGGCGCTTGGTCGCGGGCTCGGCACCGAGGTGACGCGCCTCGTGCTCGCGCACGCCTTCCACGACCTGAGACTGACCGCGCTGACCGTGCGCGTGCTCGAGTTCAACGCGCGGGCGATCGCCTGCTACGCCCGCTCAGGATTCTCCTTCGACCGGCGAGAGCCCGACGCGGTCTCGCTGGACGGCGTGTCGTACGCGGACATCCTGATGCGGCTAGAGGCCGGGCGCTACCGGCGGCTGGCGCCCACGTGGGGCGCCGTGGGGGAGTCTCCGGATCTCTTCTGAGCCGGCGGACGCCGCTTCGCGTCCCACATGCAGTCTCGCACACGGGGTAGAGTGCCGTGCGGGCCTCGTGCCCGTGCCGCGACGCGTCGTGGAGTCGCGCACGGCCAACGAAGGAGTAGACGTGAGCGAGTCTGATCAGACGCATACGGATCCGGCGCGGTCCTTCAGGGAGTCCCCCGAGGCGCACTCCTCGCGGTCGGCGGGCTGTACGGCGATCCGCGCCTCACGACGTCCGTGATGTCGGCCGCCAACGAGGGGTCGCGCAACAGGCGCCGCCCATGGCTGTGGGCACTGGGCTGGGTGGGCGGCTTCGTCGTCGTCATCGCCGTTTCATCCTCATCGTGCGCTGACCTGCAGGCGCCGACGGCGCGCCCGGTGCGTCACCGGTACGTCTGAGCTTCAGCTCCGGTGATACCCGGAAGCGGCAAGCAGACCGTTGTTGAGGTGGGTATACTCAAATCAAGAGCGGCGGCGACGGAAGGTGGTCACCATGGGGTCTGCTCCGAAGCACCTCGAGCCGAACGAAGCGGGCACGGAGTCACGGGATGCGCAGTCGGCCTGGGTCGGCGGGGGGCGGTCGCAACCTCTGCTCTCGGCCTCTCGGTTCGGCGCCGCGAATGAAGGCTCTCGTGGCCGCCGGCACCCCTACGCGTGGGCCGCCGCCTGGGTCGGCGGCGCGGTCGCCGTCGTGGCGGCGCTCATCCTCATCCTCCGCTGATCGGCGCCGCAGAGCCCGTTCGGCGTCTCTCCCCGGAAGTCGCGTCTGGGCTTTCTGACCCGGTGGTACACTGAGAAGGCAAGCCAGGTGGCCGCGAGCGGGTCGCGTCGCGGAGCTCTTCGGAGCCCGCAAGGCTCCCGTCCGAGGAAAGTCCGGACACCGCAGAGCAGGGCGCTGGCTAACGGCCAGCCGGGGAAACCCGAGGGAAAGCGCAACAGAGAGCAGACCGCCAGCGGCCCCTTTCGAGGGGTGCGGGTAAGGGTGAAACGGTGAGGTAAGAGCTCACCAGCGGTCCTGGCGACAGGCCGGCTCGGCAAGCCCCGCCCGGTGCAAGACCAAATAGGGGAGCGTTCGAGGGTTGCTCGTCCGAGGCTCCCGGGTTTCGGTCGCATGAGGCGCACGGCAACGTGCGTCCCAGATGGATGGTCACCCACGACAGGATCCGGCTTACGGCTTGCTACTGAAAGGCCCCTCGGTCCAGCTGGACGAGGGGCCTTTCCACTTCTCGGGACGGGATGGCGCTCCGGAGGCGGGAAATGGGCGGGGGGCGAGGGCGGCGAGCGAGTGCCGGCCCGCGCGAGAGGCGTCGGCCTCGTCGGCGGAGTCCGCGCCCGGCGGGTTATGCTTGCGCATGCGCCCGACCGCCGCACAGATGGCCGCCTCGCTCGGTCTCAGGCCGCACCCCGAGGGTGGGTACTACCGGGAGACGTACCGCGCGGCGCAGACGCTGCGCACGCCGCGCGGTGAGCGCCCGGCTTCGACGGCGATCCTCTTCCTCATCACCGCGGGGTCCGTGAGCCGCCTGCACCGGCTCGCGAGCGACGAGCTCTGGGTCTACCAGGGCGGGCTGCAGCTCGAACTCGTGACGATCACCGCCGGCGGGGAGCTGGACCGGCGCGTGCTCGGCGATCCCGTGGACATCGGCCGTAGGCTCGGCCGGGAGCACCTGCCGGCTGAGGACGTCCCGGCCGGCGCGCCGGATGGCCCGCCGGAGGGTCCGATCGCCGGGCCTGCTCTCGCAGGCGCTGGTGCCGGCCGGCAGCTGGCAGGGCGCCCGCCTCGCCGGCGGCCCGCACCTGCCGGCCGACAGCGCCTGGGCGCTGGTGAGCTGCGTCGTGACGCCCGGCTTCGACTTCGAGGACTTCGAGCTGGGCGACCGCGAAGCGCTGCTGGCGTCGTTCCCGCGGCACGCCAGCCTCATCCGGGAGCTGACCTGAGCCTCCGCGGACCCGTCCGGACCACGTGATACGCTCGCGGCGACCATGACCGCCGGGGCCGACGCACACCAGGGGCTGCTCGTCAGCGGCCGCTTTCGGGAGCTCGAGGACGCGCTCTGCGAGCGCGTGGAGGAGCTCAAGCGCGGGCGGCCGCTCGCGCCGCTCACCATCGTCGTCGGTTCCACGGCCGTCCGCACGCGGATCGGCGACCTCCTCGTGCGCAGGCTCGGCGCCGTGGCGAACGTGACCGTTGCGACCCTCGAGCGACTGGCTACCGAGCTGCTCGCCGAGCACGCAGCGGCGCCACCGGTGGTGCTCACCGCCATCGCCCGTGAGCGCTTGGTACGGCGCCTCGTCGACGGTCACGCGGGCGAGCTCGACTACTTCGGCCCCGTCGCCACGCGGCCTCACTTCGCCGCCGCGCTGGCCGCCACGTTCGACGACCTGCGGCAGGCTTGCGTGGCGCCTGGGTCAGCATGGACGGACGCGGTGACCGCGGTCGGACCCGCGAACGGCGGGTCTCCTGCGAAGGCGGCCGATCTGGACGTGCTCTACCGGGCGTACTGCCACGAGCTCCAGTCACTGGCTGTCCTGGACCACGCCGCGGTTCAGCTTGCGGCCGCGGGCGTCACCGGCGGCCGCGGCGGCCACACCATCGTGTATGGCATCTACGACCTCAACCAGGCGCAGGAAGTCTTCGTCGCGTCGCTGTTGTCCCGGGGTGCGGACGCCTTCGTCCCGGCGCCCCGCAGCGGGCCGAGCACCGGGGCCACGCTGCCGGGCGTCGCGCTGCGCTCCGGCCTGCGCGATGCACCCGCGCCTGCGCCGGCTCGGGTGACCGACCTCGACCGTGTGGCCGCGGTCTGGAATGCCTTGGGGCAGGGTCTCGAGGTCGCCGGGGATGGCTCTCTCACGGTGATGTCGGTCCCGGACGAGCGTTCCGAAGGCCGCGAGGCCGCGCGCGCGATCGTCGCTGCCGCCGAGGGTGGCGCGCGGTTCTGGGACTGCGCCGTCATCGTGCCTCACGGCGACGACGTCGAGCGCGCCGCCGCTTCCCTCTCGGATGCCGGTCTCCCGGTCGCGTGCAGGCTGCCCGAGAGAGCACCGGGGCCGCGCCTCCTCCTGCGTCTGGCCGACTGCCTCGCGCCGCCCGCGGGCGAGCCGTTCGCGCGCCGGGCGGTCGTCGACCTCCTGAGCGCCGCCCCGCTGCGGCAAGTCGGGCCGGCCCCCGGCGACGCGGCCCTTTGGCTCGATGAAGCGCGCGAGGCCGGCGTCGTCAGTGGACGGGATCAGTGGACCGAGCGCGTCGGCAGACGCAGACGCTCGCTGGAACGGCGTGTGGCAGAGCTCGAGACCGGTCCCGACGACCCGGCCGCCGGGGATGAAGAGGGCGGAGAGCGACTGGAGCGCCTGCGCGCCCGTCTGCGGGCGGCGCGGCGGCTCGAGGGCGGCGCCGGCGCGCTCGCGCGAGCCGCCGCAGGCCTTCCCGAGCGCGCCTCCTGGGGGACGTGGGCGTCGGCGTTGGCGACCGTCGTAGAGGCGGTCTTCACCGACGACGCCGCGGCCGCCACCCGGGACGCTGCCGGCCGCCTGTCGCCACTCGCCGTGCTCGGCGGCGAGGTGACCATGGAGGAGGCACTGGAGGCGCTGCGGGAGATCCTCTCCGGAGCCTGCGTACCGCACGGGCGGGTCGGCCGCGACGGCGTGGCGGTGCTCACGCCCCTTGAGCTGCGCGGCTTGAGCTTCTCCACCGTCGCGTTCACCGGGCTCGCCGAGGGCGGCTTTCCCGTCCGAGGACGCCCCGACCCCGTGCTGGGCGACGCGGCCCGGCGCAGCGTCGCGGAGGCGCTCGGCGTGCGCCTGCCGCTCGCAGAGCAGCGCGACGCCGAGGCGACGCTCTTGTTCGCCTTCGCCTGCGAGGCGGCGAGAGACCGTCTGCTCCTGCTCACGC
>CAWEHE010000009.1:0-23409 GCA_963808735.1 uncultured Thermoleophilia bacterium
TCGCGGGCCGTGCCACCGGAAGCATCCGGGGGCACCCGTGAGGCCGCTCCTTGATCCATTCGGCGACGCTCAGGGTACACTCGCCCGAGCACGTCCGGCGCGTCAGCGTCTCGCAGAGGAGGACCGATGAAGTCCCGTCGCCCCACCGCCGCCGGTCGCCCGCGCCGTCGCCCTGCACGAGGGCGTCACACCCGTCTCGCGGCCTTCTTCGCCGCGGTGGGACTCGCGGCCGCGGTACCGTTGTGCGGTGTCTGCCTGCGGCTCGGACGCTGCGACGGGCGACGCGCCAGAGGACGCCGCGACTGCGCTCGGTGGACGGGTATGGCGGGCCATCGAGATCGCGGGCGTCACGACGGCGCCGGTGGACGGGGCCGAGGCCACCGCCACGTTCGAGGGCGGCCGCATCAGCGGCTCGGGAGGCGTCACGGCTACACGGCCGCCTCACCACGCAGGAGCCGGACGAGATCGCCATCGAGCAGCCGGCCGCGACACTCATGGCCGGTCCCGAGGACGCGATGGCGCAGGAGCAGGCGTACTTCACATCCCTGACCCAGGCGAGGACGTTCAGCGTCGACGAGGAATCCCTCACGTGATCGACGACCCGGGCGCGACCCTCGTCCGCTTCAAGGTCGCCGTGCCGACACCGCTCGCGGGCGCCGACCTGGCAGGCCTTCGCCTACAACAACGGCAAAGGGGCGCTGCAATCGCTGGCCGCCGAGAGCAGCATCACGGCCGTGTTCGCCAAGGCGGGAGCCTCAGCGGCAACGCGTCCGTCAACCAGTACTCGACCGCATACTCGACGACGGGCATGGAGATGTCCATCGACAAGCAGGTCGCCAGCACCATGATGGCGGGCCCGCCGGAGCTGATGGAGCAGGAGGCGGCCTACCTGGCGGCACTGCCCCAGACCGCGACCTACACGATCGAGGGCGACGAGCTCTGGCTGCGGGACGCCGAGGGCGCGGCGCTGGCCCACTACGTGGCCGAGTAGGAAGCTGACGCGCCGCGGCCTTCTGACCATGGCTCGCGCGGCTGGACGAGCCCATGACCGCCCTGGGACCGCTCGAGGGCCTCGTGGTGGTGGACGAAGTGCAGCGGCGTGTCCCGTGACCGAACGCAGTACCTCGACATCGGCCGCGATCGAGTGTATGCTCTACGTACCTGTTTGGGGTACATCAGCACCTGAAAGAGGTTCACAATGCTTGCGGAACTGCTCGGCTCGGCCACGCGGGCCAAGCTGCTCACCATCCTGCTCGGTGAGCCACGCCCCGAGCACCACCTCCGTGAGCTCATTCGGCTGACGGGCGGCAGCGCCTCGGGCGTCCAGCGCGAGGTCGCGCGGCTCAAGGAGATCGGCCTGGTGCAGTCCCGGCGCTCGGAGGGCGGGCGCCGGCTCATCGCCGCGGCGCAGCACCACGTGCTGCTGGAGCCCCTGCGCACGTTGCTCGCCGCCGCGGCCGGGGAAGAAGCGGCGCTCGGCGGAGAGGCGACCGTCTCGGCGGCAGCCGGCGTGCACCCTTCCCTGCAGCCGCGCCTCGGTGCCCTGGTCGACGTTCTACGCGCCGCCGGGGTGAGCCGTGCGGCGCTGTTCGGCTCCGCCGCACGGCCGCACGGCGAGGCGCCTCACGACGTGGACGTCGTCGTGCGCCTCGGCGGCCCGGCCAAGGGGCGCGCGGCGCGCTACTTCGCGCTGCGCCGCGCGCTCGAGCGGGCCGCCGGCCTGCCGGTGGATCTCGTCGAGGAGGAGGCGGTGGACAACCCCTACCTCCGCGACGAGATCGCCCAGACGGGGGTGACGCTCGTTGCGGCGGCGTGACGTACGCGTCCACCTGCACGACGTTCTCTCGGCGGCCGACGCCATCGCCTCGTTCATCCACGGCCGCTCTGCCGCGGACTACCGCAAGGACCTCCTGCTGCGCTCGGCGGTCGAACGCCAGTTCGAGGTGCTCGGTGAGGCGCTCGGCCGGGCGCTCCGCACCGAGCCGCTTCTGCAGGAGCGTCTACCGGCGGCACGGCGCGCAGTGGACTTCCGCAACGTGATCGCCCACGGGTACGACGTCCTCTCGGCGGCCACGGTCTGGGACATCGCCCGCAACGAGCTGCCCGCGCTTGCCCACGACGTGCGCGCGGAACTGGAGCGCCGCGGATCTCCGACTACTTGAGCTCGAAGACCACCACGACGTTCGCGGTGATGTCGAGCTGACCCGGCGCGATGGGCACGCTCTTGGCCGCCCCGACGCTCTTGGCGGCGGCCTTCGCCATCGCCTCGGCGCTCTTCCGGGCGTCGGCGACAGCCTCCTCCATCGCCTTGCTTCTGGCGAGCTCATCGTCGCATTCGGACGAACGGCGGCGAACGTCAATGCCCACTCCGGCATGCGATGGCCCGGCGCGACGCAGGCCCGCCCGTACCAGCGCACACGCCGCTCCAGGGTCGTCGACTTCAGCGGCCCGCCCCACGTCGTGCTGCGCCTGCGCGCGCTCTTCGGCGTCGGCGCACGGGTTGAGGTTGTGCGCGCCCTGCGGCGACGAGGCCGGCACCGTCCTCGGCGGCTGACGCCCACACGCAGCTCAGGCGCGGAGTACCATAGGCCGATGGCGAACCGTCCGTCCCCGCGTTCCACGTGATGGCCAAGCCCACCGGGGCGCGCTGCAACCTGCGCTGCGACTACTGCTTCTTCCTCGAGAAGGAGCGCCTGTACCCGGGCAGCGACTTCCGCATGACGCGACGAGGTCATGGAGGCGTACATCGCGCAGACGGCGCAGGCGCAGCGCGTGCCGCAGGTGACGCTCGCCTGGCAGGGCGGCGAGCCGACGCTCATGGGGCTCGACTTCTTCCGGCGGGCACGCGCGGCCGAAGAGGGCCGCGTGCCCGCCGGCATGGCCGTCGAGCGCACGCTGCAGACCAACGGCGTCCTGCTCGACGACGAGTGGTGCGCCTTCCTGGCCGAGAACGACTACCTCGTCGGCCTCAGCATCGACGGGCCGCGCGAGCTGCACGACGCCTACCGGCACGACCTCGGCGGGCGGCCGGTCTTCGACCGCGTCGTCGCGGCCGCCCGCCGCCTGCAGAAGCACGGCGCCGAGTTCAACGTGCTCTGCACGATCAACGCGGCCAACGCCGGCCACCCGCTCGAGGTGTACCGCTTCTTCCGCGACGAGCTCGACGCCCGGTACGTCCAGCTCATCCCCATCGTCGAGGTCGAGACGCCGCCCGCCGACGGCCGGCCCGGCACGGTCACGGAGCGCAGCGTGCAGCCCGGACGACTACGGCCGCTTCCTGAGCGCCATCTTCGACGAGTGGGTGCGCCGGGACGTCGGCGAGATGTTCGTGCAGACCTTCGACGGCGTGCTCGCGGCCTACGTGCGCGGCGTCTCCAGCCTCTGCATCTTCCAGCCGACCTGCGGCGAGGGCGTGGCGCTGGAGCACAACGGCGACCTGTACTCGTGCGACCACTTCGTCGATCCGCCGTATCTGCTCGGCAACATCCTGGAGACGCCGGTCGGCGAGCTCGTGCGCTCCGAGCGGCAGCGCGCCTTCGGGCAGGCCAAGCAGGAGACGCTGCCCGCGTTCTGCCGCTCCTGCGAGTACCTCTTCGCCTGCAACGGCGAGTGCCCCAAGAACCGCATCCTCATGACGCCCGACGGCGAGCCCGGCCTCAACTGGCTCTGCGCCGGGCTCAAGGCGTTCTTCGCGCACACGGACCGGCGCATGCGCCTGATGGCGGACATCCTCGCGCGCGGCGGCGAGGCTCCGGAGATCATGGACCTCCTCGCCGCCGAGGCCCGGACCACCGGCCGCAACGACCCTTGCCCCTGCGGCAGCGGCAAGAAGTACAAGCGCTGCTGCGGGTCTGTGGCCGGCTGACGACTTCCGGTAGAGTGGCGTCGTGGCCTCGTGGCCTCCGCGGCACTCGCGCCCGGCGATCGACCAGAGAGGTGAATCATGCCCAACGGCAAGCCCAACATCCTCGTCCTGTGGGGGGACGACATCGGCTTCTGGAACCTCAGCTGCAACAACCGCGGCATGATGGGGTACTCGACGCCCAACATCGACCGCCTGGCCCACGAGGGCATCGGCTTCACCGACTTCTACGGCCAGCAGAGCTGCACCGCCGGCCGCGCCGCCTTCATCACCGGCCAGAACCCGCTGCGCACCGGGCTCACCAAGGTCGGGCTGCCCGGCGCCGACTTCGGCATCCGGCCCGAGGACCCGACCATCGCCGAGCTGCTCAAGCCGCAGGGGTACGCGACGGCCCAGTTCGGCAAGAACCACCTCGGCGACCTCGACGAGCACCTGCCCACCAATCACGGCTTCGACGAGTTCTTCGGCAGCCTCTACCACCTCAACGCCGAGGAGGAGCCGGAGCACGAGGACTACCCGAAGGACCCCGGCTTCAGGAAGCGCTTCGGACCGCGCGGCGTGATCCACAGCTGGGCGCTGCCCGACGGCACCCAGAAGATCGAGGACACCGGCCCGCTCACGCGCAAGCGCATGGAGACCATCGACGACGAGACCACGGCGCGAACCCTCGAGTACCTCGACGAGGTCACGCGGAAGGGCAAGCCGTTCTTCCTCTGGTGGAACGCGACGCGCATGCACCTGCGCACGCACGTGAAGGCCGAGAACCGCGGCATCAGCGGCCAGGGCGAGTACAACGACGGCATGGTCGAGCACGACCGCCACGTCGGCATGATCCTCGACAAGCTCGACGAGCTCGGCATCGCCGACGACACGATCGTCATGTACTCGACGGACAACGGCCCCCACTACAACTCCTGGCCGGACGCCGCGATCACGCCGTTCCGCTCCGAGAAGAACAGCAACTGGGAGGGCGCCTATCGCGTGCCGGCCTTCCTGCGCTGGCCGGACAAGTGGCAGGCGGGGGTGACGCTCAACGGCATCGTCGCGCACCAGGACATGCTGACGACGTTCCTGGCGGCCGCCGGTGATCCGGACGTCGCCGCGAAATGCCGGGCCGGCCACGAGGCCGCCGGCAAGTCGTTCAAGGTGGTCCTCGACGGCAAGGATATGAACGCCTACTTCGCGGGCGAGGCCGACGAGAGCCCGCGCGACCGCTTCTTCTACGTGAACGACGACGCCGAGCTGGTCGCCCTGCGGGTCGGCGACTGGAAGTTCATCTTCAAGGAGCAGCGCGCTCACCAGTTGGCGCTCTGGCTGGAACCATTCGTGGAGCTGCGGGCGCCCAAGATCGTCAACCTGAGGCGTGACCCCTTCGAGCGCGCCCTCACCGATTCCAACACCTACTGGGACTGGTTCATGGACCGCATCTACCTGGTCGTGCCCGCGCAGGGGGTGGTGGCCGAGGCGATACAGGAGCTCAAGGAGTTCCCGCCGCGCCAGAAGCCGGCGTCGTTCAACCTCGACCGCGTGCTCGAGAAACTCCAGGAGGTCGCGGGCAGCCAGAGCTGAGCCGGTGGGCGGGACTTCGGCATGAGAAGGTCAGAGCGCCACCAGGTGAGAGCCGCGCGCGCCGAGCGGCGGGCCGCGACGCCGCTGGCCGGCGCCATCGCGGGCATCCTCTTCGCTGTGCTCTTCACGGTGAGCGTCGCGATCATCGTCACGAGCGTGCGCGGGCTGCCGGCGGACACCGGCTCCTGGCTCGACACGGGAGCCGGCCGGTTCAAGTTCGCGGTCGGGTTGATGCCCTTCGCCGGTCTGTTCTTCCTGTGGTTCATCGCCGTGGCGCGGGAGCGGCTGGGCCGGCACGAGGACCAGTTCTTCGCCACGGTGTTCCTCGGGAGCGGCCTGCTGTTCCTCGCCATGATCTTCGCGGCGGCCGCCTCCGCGGGGGCCATCGCAGCCACCTACACAAGCGATCCCTCGGCCTTCGCGTCCAGCACCACGTATGCCTACGCGCGCCAGATGGTGGCGCAGATCTTCAACGTCTACGCCCTTCGCATGGCGGCAGTCTTCCTCATCTCCCAGGCCACGCTGTGGCTGCGCACCGGCGTCATGCCGAAGTGGCTGGCCTATCCCACGTACGTCGTGGCAGCGGTCCTGCTGTTCGTCACTACTCAGGCGATCTGGGTCGTGCTGGTGTTCCCCGCGTGGGTGGTCGTCGTCAGCGTTTACATCCTCGTCACGCACCTGAGGTCCGGAGCAGAGGTCTGACCCGCTCGAGGAGCGCGCGGTCAGAGCACCCCGAGCCCCTGCAGCGCCTTGAGCAGGAACCACGCGCCGAAGACGAAGCCGAGGACGATGACGATGACGCGGTTGTTCTTCTCGAGCCAGGCCGACACCCGGTGGAGCACCGCCTGGGAGGAGTCGCGGGCCAGCGCCGCATAGGCGACGAACGCGAGCGGGATCGCCTCGGCCAGCACGACGAACAACAGGAAGAGAGCGATGGAGGCGGCGCTCCCGAGTCCGGCCTCGTCGATGGCTCCGATGGCGCCGAGCGTGAACACCCAGAGCTTGGCGGCAATGGCGACATAGCCCGCGCCGAAGAGGAACGCCTTGCCGGCCGTGACCGACTCCGTCAGCTTCATCCACTTCGGGGGCTGCGCGTCCTCGTCGTCGTCGCCGCCGCCGAGCAGCAGCTTGGCCGCTTTGGTCAGGAAGAGCAGGGCGACCACGAGCAGCACCACGGAGACGACCGGGCCGGGGCCGTCCTGGCTCCCGGACAGGGCCCCGGCCCCGGCGAACACGACCCGAACAGCACGCCCTGCGCCAGCCGGGTCGCCGTCATCCCTCCGACCCAGGCGGCGGCGGTGCCGACGGAGGAGCGCAGCAGCAGCACCGTGAGCGTGATCTGGACGGGGACGAGCGCGCTGGCGACGATCAGCGGGAGGAGCGTGCTCCAGAGGTCGCCCATCGTCGCTGCCGCCCGTGCGTCAGCGCGCCGCGTCAGCCGGTCGCGGGCGGCCGGCAGGCGCTTGCGCAGGGCGCGCGATCCGCGCGCCGTCCCCTCGCCGACGGCCATGCCCACGAGCGACCCGACGATGACGTCGCCAGGGTAGTGGACCCCCGTGTGCACGCGCGAGTACGCCACGGCCGTCGCCAGCCCGCGGAGCGGCACGCCGAGCGCCGGGATGCGCCTCGGCGACCCCGGCCGCGAACGCGAAGCCTGAGGCCGAGTGGCCGGACGGGAACGATGTGGACGTGGGCATCTTCACGTGCCGCTCCTCGGCGATGCGCACCGTGCCACGCGCCGGCCGCGGACGGTTGCCGGCGAGCTTCATCGGGATGTTGACGACCGCCGAGTTGACCCCGACCGCGACCATGCCCGTGAGCGCCGCCCGGCGCCCCTTGCGGCCGCCGGCGGCGAACAGCAGCGCGGCGATCGCCATGTACAGCTTGGCGTGGTTGGCCGAGCGGGAGAGCCGCCGCAGCGGCACGTCGATGAGCGGCGTGGGCGTAGCCTCGACGGCCTGGTAGACGGCGACGTCGAGCTCCTCGAGCTCGCGCAGCACGCGGCGCGCGAGGGACTCCGTACCCTCGGTCGGCGGCTCCGGGCTCTGGATGTCGCCTGCTTCCGTCACGCGGGAGATGCTATACCATTCCCGACCAGGCGAGGGTGAGGGGACTCGTGGCGCAGGACGAGACCGCGAAGACGCACAAGATCGACACGCTCATCCCCGGCGTCGGCATGCTGCGCACGTACAAGCCGGCGTGGCTGCGCTTCGACCTGGTCGCCGGCATCGTCCTCGCGGCGATCCTCGTGCCGCAGGGGCTGGCGTACGCTGAACTGGCCGGTCTGCCTCCGGTCACCGGCCTCTACACCACCATCGCCTGCCTCGTCGTGTACGCGCTGCTCGGGCCGTCGCGCGTGCTCGTCCTCGGCCCGGACTCCGCGGTCTCGCCCCTGATCTTCGCGGCCATCGTGCCGCTCATGGTGACCGACGACCCCGCCACGGCCATCGCGCTCGCCGGGATGCTCGCGATCATGGTGGGCCTCATCGAGATCGGCCTGGGCGTCGGCAAGCTGGGGTTCATCGCCGACCTGCTCTCCAAGGAGGTCCAGGTCGGCTACATGAACGGGCTGGCGATCACCATCTTCGTCGGCCAGCTTCCCAAACTCTTCGGCTTCTCCACCGACGCAGACACCTTCATCCAGGAGGTCAAGGCGTTCTTCTCGGACCTCGACCAGACCAACACCACCACGCTGCTCGTCGGCCTCGGCACCCTGGCGCTCCTGCTCGGATTGCCGCGGATCTCGAAGAAGATCCCGGCCGTGCTCGTCGCGGTCGTCGCCGCCACCGTCGTCTCGGCCGCGCTGGACCTGGCCGCGGACGGCGTGGAGACGGTGGGCACGCTGCCGCAGGGCCTCCCCGTCCCCTCGTTCCCTTTGACGAACGCCAGTGACCTCGCCATGCTGGCCGCGGCTGCGGTCGGCATCGTGCTGGTCTCCCTGACCGACACCATCGCCACGTCGTCGAGCTTCGCCGCGAAGCGCGGCGACGAGGTGGACGCGAACCACGAGATGATCGCCGTGGGCGCCTCCAACGCGGCGGCCGGCCTCTTCCAGGGCTTCGCGATCTCGGCGAGCGCCTCCCGGACGGCCGTCGCCGAGAGCGCGCGCGCCAAGACCCAGGTGACCGGGCTCGTCGGCGCCGGCCTGGTGATCCTCATGCTCGTCCTGGTGCCGTCCCTGTTCGCCGACCTGCCGCAGACGGCGCTGGCCGCCGTGGTGATCGTGGCGGCGGCGTCCCTGCTGGACATCCCCGCCCTGCGCCGCTTCTCCCGCGTGCGCAAGACGGCGCTCGCCCTCTCGCTCGTGGCGACGGTCGGCGTGGTCTTCTTCGGCGTGCTCCAGGGCATCCTGATCGCCGCCATCCTCTCGATCCTGCTGTTCTTCCGGCGCAGCTGGTGGCCGCCGGGCGCCGTGCTCGGCTACGTCCACGAGCTCAAGGGTTGGCACGACGTCGAGCGCTACCCGGACGCCGAACAGCGGAAGAACGTCGTCATCTACCGCTGGGAGGCGCCGCTGTTCTTCGCCAACGCCGGCATCTTCCGGCAGCAGATCCGCAAGCTCGTCATCGAGCGCAAGCCGCGCTGGATCGTGCTGCAATGCGAGGCCGTCACCGACATCGACGTCACCGCGGCGGACATGCTCAAGGGCCTGGACCGCGAGCTCAACGAGCACGGCATCCACATGGCCTTCGTCGAGCTGCGCACCCGCCTCCAGGAGCGCGTGGAGACCTACGGGCTGCTGACCGAACTGGACCGCGAGCACTTCTTCGCCAAGATGAAGCCGGCGCTCAGGGACATCGAGGCGCACGACCCCGACTCAGACGACGCTCCGCACCGCTGGGTCGAGGCACTCGAGCAGGACGGGGACTACTGAACGGAAGAGCTAGTGAGCGGCGCGCGGAACGTAGGGCTCCGCGCGCGACGGACTACTGAACGGAAGAGCTAGTGAGCGGCGCGCGGAACGTAGGGCTCCGCGCGCGACGGACTACTGAACGCGGCGCTCAGGCGTCGATATGGACGGGCCGCCCGAGCACCACGCGCCACAGGCCGAGCAGCCCCTTGACCCCCGTGGCCCTCGCCGCCGGCGAGTAGCCGATCGCCTGCAGCGGCAGCCGCAGGCGGAGCACGCCCGGCCGCGACGTGAAGACGAGCGGCGGGTCCATCTGCAGCGACTCACCGTCCAGCCCTACGGCGATCGGTGACGCCGAGGTGACCTCGAACGCCGGCGTACGCCCAGGTGAGGTAGCCCTCGATACAGCGCCGGCGTCGCGGTCGTCAGCGCCGCGATGGCCCGGGTGGCGGCGACGGCGTCCGGCACGACCAGCGAGAAGACCCCGAGCTGCCCCGTGTCGAGGCGGGGACGCGAGTCGGTCGCCCCGGTCGTGGTGCCGTAGGGGCCGTTGGACACCTGGAGCACGTGGGCGCCCTCATGCTCGACGCCGTCGGGCGTCGTGAACCGCAGGTCGAAGGGCTCGGACCCGGGACCGAGCATCTCGGGAAGCGCGGACAGGGTCGTCTCCCGCTTGGCGTCCCGGTACTCCGGCGACTGCACGATGGTCGCGTAGAGGCCAAGCGAAACGTTGTTGACGAAGATCCGCCCGTTCACGTCGGCCAGGTCGATTGTGCGCTCGCGCGCCTCGCCGTAGGCGTCGAGCGCGCCGACGACGTCGTCGCGGTCCAGGCCGATGTCGAGGGCGAAGTGGTTGCGCGTGCCGGCCGGGATGACGACCATCGGCACCCCCCGCTCGGCGGCGATGCTGGCGACCAGGGCCTGCGAACCGTCGCCGCCGGCCATGCCGACCACGTCGGCGCCGCCGTCGATGGCGTCGCGCGCGAGTTGGAGCAGGTCGTCGCCGCGCTGCAGGACGATCGGCTCGATCCCTCGCGCGCGACACTCGTCCACGAGGTGGAACTTCTCGGCCTTCCCGCCGCCGGACTTGAGGTTCATGATCAGCACGCCGTGGCGCGCGGCCGGCACGGGCTTCCCCGGCGTCTCACTCTGCTTCAGCGAGCGCACGTCGCGCGTCAGCGCGTAGTGGGCGAGCAGCACCGCCGCGCCCAGCATCACCAGCCGTGCGAGCAGCGAGAGCGTCGCCCCGTCATCACGCGAGAGCTGGACCACGAGGATGATGACCACGGCCACCGCTGCGACGGCCAGGCCGACCCAGCGGCGAACACCCGTCCGGGTGAGCGCCCCCCACGCGGCGACGCCGACGACGAGGAGCAGCACGGCCTGGGTGACCACCTTGAGAGGATCGTCCAGCACGACGAACACCGTCCAGACGACGACCACCAAAACGAGCAGGAGAGCGGCGATCGCGACGAGCCGCCGGCCAACACCGGGTCTATCAGCTGTCTCGGTCACCGGGACCCCCCTTCTGTAGACGACGGACGCCTTCCCCGCCGTCCCTTCAGCGCTAGTATCGGTGACGAAGCTACCACTTGGCCCGGGGTGTTCCAACTGCCGGGCAGCACAGGGATGCGAGACAGGAGTACGACGATGACGGAACCCACGCGCGCATTCTTCAAACGACTCGCGGAGCAGCACCAGCCGCTGCTCGAGAACCTGACCGGCGTCATGCGCTTCGACCTGGTCGACGGCGAGCGCACCGAACACTGGTACCTGGACATCCGCAAGGGTGACGTCACCGTCGCGCACACGGGTCCCGAGCCGGACTGCACGGTCAGCACGGAGCTGGCCGCGTTCGAGGCGATCGTGGGCGGCAAGATGAACGCCATGGCCGCCGTGCTGCGTGGCGCCGTCCAGATCGAGGGTCGCTTCGCCCTGCTGACCGCGGTGCAGCGGCTCTTCGCCGTTCCGACGGCGGCAGCCCCCGACCGGCCCGCAGCCGGCTACGCGAGGAGGCCATCATGAGCACGGACGTCAAGATCCTCGACGGCAACACCTTCGTGGTCAGCGACAGCTGCGGCGACATCGAGGCCTCGCTGACCGACCCCACCGGCCTGTTCTCCTTCGACACTAGGTTCCTCTCCAAGTGGGTGCTCACCATCGACGGGCAGCGCCTCAACCCACTCTCCGTCGACGACCTGCAGTACTTCGAGACCCGGTTCTTCCTGGTGCCCGGCACCGGGACCGTCTACATCGACGCCAAGACGTCGGTCATCCGCCAGCGCGCCGTCGGCGGAGGCTTCCACGAGGAGCTCACCATCCTCAACCACGACGAGAAGCCCGTGGACGTCGAAGTGCGGATCGACGCGGCCTCGGACTTCGCCGACCTCTTCGAGGTCAAGGACGACCTCAAGAAGCAGGGCGAGTACTACAGCCGTGTCGACGACGGCCGGCTGGTGCTCGGCTACCGCCGCGAGACCTATGTGCGCGAGACCTGGGTGTCGGCCACCGCAGCCTGCGCCGTCGACGAGCACGGCCTGACGTTCGCCGCTCACGTGGAGCCACACGGCGAGTGGACGACCGACCTGCACGTGACGCCCGGTCGCGGCGCCGGCGGTGCGAGCATCGCCGCGCCCAAGTACGAACGCCACGCCAAGAAGGCGCTCCCCAACATGGAGCGCAGCCTGGACAAATGGCTGGACGAAGCACCCAGCCTCGAGTGCGACTGGGACCCGCTCAAGCGGACGTATCAGCGCAGCCTCGTGGACCTCGCGGCGCTGCGCTTCTCGCCGGTGTCGCTGCCCGGCCACTACCTGCCGGCCGCAGGGCTGCCCTGGTTCATGACCATGTTCGGCCGCGACAGCATCTTCACCAGCCTGCAGTCGCTGCCGTTCACGCCTGAGCTCGCGAAGACGACGCTGGTCGCGCTCGGACTGTGGCAGGGATCGCGCCGCGACGACTTCCGCGACGAGGACCCGGGCCGCATCCTGCACGAGCTGCGCTTCGGCGAGATGACGGCGTTCGAGGAGCGGCCGCACTCGCCCTACTACGGCTCCGTGGACGCGACGCCTCTCTACGTGGTCCTTCTCGACGAGTACGAGCGCTGGACCGGCGACGCCAAGCTGGTCCGGTCGCTCGAGCACCAGGCGAGAGCCGCCCTGGCCTGGATCGACGACTACGCCGACCTGCAGGGCAACGGCTACATCGCCTACCAGCGGCGCAACGAGAAGACGGGACTCGAGAACCAGTGCTGGAAGGACTCGTGGGACTCGATCTCTTACCACGACGGCCGCCTGCCGGGCTTCCCGCGCGCGACCTGCGAGCTGCAGGGCTACGCCTACGACGCCAAGGTGCGCGGCGCCCGTCTGGCGCGCGAGGTGTGGCGCGACCCGGCCTACGCCGAGAAGCTGGAGAAGGAGGCGGCCGACCTCAAGCGCCGCTTCAACCGTGACTTCTGGGTCGCGGACGGGCAGTACTACGCGATCGCCCTCGAGGCGGACGGCAGCAAGGTCGACGCCCTGGCCTCGAACATCGGCCACCTGCTCTGGAGCGGGATCGTCGACAAGGCGAAGGCCAAGGCCGTGGCCAGGCACCTCATGTCGCCGGCGATATACTCGGGCTGGGGCGTGCGCACACTGTCCACGGACGAAGCCCGCTACAACCCGATCGGTTACCACGTCGGCACGGTGTGGCCCTTCGACAGCTCGATCGTCGCCTGGGGCCTGCGCCGCTACGGCTTCAAAGAGGAGGCGGCGCGAATCGCCGCGGGCATCCTCGACGCCGCCGAGTTCTTCGACGGTCGCCTGCCGGAGGCGTTCGGCGGCTACCCACGGGAGCTGACCAAGTACCCGGTGCAGTACCCGACCGCCTGCAGCCCGCAGGCCTGGTCGACGGGGGCGCCGCTGCTGTTGCTGCGTACGATGCTCGGGCTCGAGCCGACCGGGGACAACCTCATCGTCGACCCGGCCCTGCCGAGCGGCATCGGCCGTCTGGAACTCCTCGACATCCCCGGGCGCTGGGGCAAGATGGACGCCTTCGGGCGCGGCCGCGTCGACGTCGACAAGCGGCCGCGCTCGCGCTCCCAGCTCGGCGTCGTGCCGCACGACAAGTCGAAGCGCCGCAGCGGGACGCGCCGCTCGGCGCCGAACGCGTGAGGGGCGGCGAGAGTGGGTACGCCCCCGTTCACCATACCGAACACCGAGGAGAACCCATGAACGACGTACCGATCGACCTCTACATCGCCGGCTACGACGACCCCACAGCGGCCAAGATCGACTTCGACGCCTTGAAGAAGGCACAGCGTGAGGGCATCGTCATGATCGACGGCGCGATCCTCGTCAGCCGCGACGCCGACGGCACGATGCACGTCAAGGAGACCGGCGATCACGACGTCTTCAAGGGCGCGACCATCGGCATCGCCGGCGGCCTGGTCCTCGGCCTCTTCGCGCCGCCGCTGCTGGGCGCCATGGTCGTCGGCGGCCTCATCGGCGGCGTGATCGGCAAGCTGGCCAAGCACCACGAGGAGAAAGGCATCGAGAAGGACCTGGAGGACGTGGTCCCACCCGGCACCTCCGGCGTCGTCGCGGTCTTCGAGGAGGTCTGGGTCGCCGAGGTCGAGCGGCAGCTGGCCAAGGCCGAGCGGAAGGCCGTCAAGGAGGCCGACAAGCAGACCACCAAGGAGCTCAAGTCGGCGCTCGAAGAGACCAAGAAGCAGGAAGCCTGACGGCGCGGGCGGCCTGGTCCACACGCGCCGAATGAGAGAGGGCGACGGCCGGCGGCGGCGACGCCGGCCGTCGCGCCTTTTCGTGCTCGGCCGTCTACGACTTGCGGAGCCCGTCCCAGATGAGCGAGTCGACCTCGAGCACCGCCTGCTCGTGGCTGAGGCCCGCTGGCGCGCAGCACCCGCTCGTCGCGCGTGACGAGCCCGATCTGCCGAGCACCTCGCCGAGGAGACAGGGCGTTGACAGGCCGGATCTCGCCGGCCTCCTCGGCGGCCTGCACCAGCTCGACGAACCGGTCGATGTAGCGGTCGACGACGGTGGTCCACCACGCCATCCGCGTCGACTCGTACCGTCCAACGTCCGCGAAGAACGTGAGTGACAGCGGACGAGTGCTGCTCGGCGCCGGCGCTGAAAGTACGCGCGCGCCCGCTCCGAGGCGGTCTTGCCCTTGGCGGAGCGAGCCTCGATGTCGGCGAAGGTGACGTCCGCCCAGCGGGCGATAGGCCAGCAGCACGAGGCTGTCCTTGCTCGGCGCGATCTTGTAGAGCGTCGCGGCGGAGCACCGGAGCTCCCGCGCCAACTCCGCGATCGTCACCTGCGAGAACCCGCGCTCCGCGATGATGCGCATGACGCCGTCGAGCAGTTCGTCCCGGCGATCCTCGTCCAGACGCTTTCTCAACTCCCACGGCCTCCCCGGAAGGCGTGTACCAACCTTGTCAGCGCAAGGCTACCCAGCGTCAGACACGCCGCATTCCGGGGCTCATCATACACCGAATAGAGTAACACATCAAGTATTGCATTACTCTAAAGCGTACTTCATACTGGCGGACATCCGTACCGAGGAGGAGACGATGGCGAAGACAGTCGCCGAGATGATCGGCGAGGCGAGGGCCCGTATCGAGGCCGTGTCGCCGAAGTACGCAGCGGACGAGGTGGCGGCCGGCAAGGCGGTGTTCCTGGACGTCCGAGAGCCGGTGGAATGGGAGCACCACATCGAGGGAGCCGTCCAGGTCCCCCGGGGACTGGTCGAGTTCGCCGCCGACCCCGCGAGCCCGAAGCACAGGCCGGAGCTGGACCCCGCCGGTCGCGTGATCGTCTACTGCCGCTCGGGCGCCCGCGCGGCGCTCGCCTGCGCGACCCTCAAGGACATGGGCTTCGAGAACGTCGCCAACCTCGAGGGCGGCTTCGGCGCCTGGCAAGAGGCCGGCCTGCCCAGCAACGAGCACCACGACGGGTTTTGATCCCGCCGCTCATCCGAAAGGACTCCGCAATGGCCGCAGAAGAGAAGAAGGTCGACCTCAGCACCGTGCCGCTCAAGTGGGACGAGGTCTACTACACGAACTGCCCGCTCGTCTCCGCCAGCAACGTCGACCAGGAACTGGGCTGGACCCGCGAGGAGTACAAGAAGATCGGCGTCAAGTACGCCTTCCTGCGCTCACGTCCGCGAGAACAACTGGTACCCGCACTACATCCACAACCTCGACAACCTGTTCCGCTTCGGCGGCCTGTTCCCGCCTGTCGCGGTGCAGGCGGACGTCCGCAGGACCAGAGCTCCTCGGGGCGACGCACGCGCCGCACGAGGGCGGCTGCCTGCTGGTGCGCGCCCGGGACGACATCTACCGGGTGCCCGAACTCAAGGGCAAGAAGATCGGCCTCACCAAGAGCCTGAACACCATCAAGAACGACTGGTGGCGCATCCAGGAGCACCAGGGCATCGAGCTGATGCTCAGGATGAACGGCATGAGCATGGACGACGTCGAGATCGTGGAGTTCCCCTATCCGGACGACTGGTACGACAACCCCGCGATGCTCGAGCCCATGGAGAACCCGTCCGAGTTGTGGCTCAAGCGTGACCACAAGCACGACCTGGCGTTCCGTCCGCTGGAGACCGGGCTCGAGAAGGGCGTCGTCGACGCGATCTACACCCAAAGCAAGCCCTTCCAGCACCTCCAGGAGGCGACGGGCAAGTTCAAAGCGATCGAGGACCTCTCCCGGTATCCGGACTGGACCCTGCAGGTCGCCAACATCCCGGCGGTCATCACCTGCACCGACGCCATGGCCGAGGAACACCCCGAGCTCGTCGTCACCTTCATGAAGGGCATGATCAAGGTCGGGCGCTGGGCCAACGAGCACAAGCGCGCGGCCGCGGCGATCCTCGACAAGCAGACCTTCTACCTGGACGTCGAGGACACCTACCAGGGCATCAAGCACATCGACATGGTGCCCAACCTCTCGCCGCAGAACATGGCCTCCATCGAGATCGGCAAGGACTTCATGCTCAGCCACGGCTACATCAAGAACGACTTCAACGTGCACGAGTGGGCGGCGCCGGAGTTCTTCGAGAAGGCGGCGGAAGAGTTGCTCCAGGAAGAGTGGAAGAAGCGGAGCATGGCGAAGCTTCCCGAGGGGGACGAGCTGCAGGTCTCGACGACCCGGCTCGGATAGCCGACGGCCGAGGGGCCGGGCGGCAGACCGCCCGGCCCTTGCTCGGAACCCTCACCGTCTGGTAGCTTCCGCGCAAGTCGCTTCACGTACTGGGGGAACGCACGGGTCCGGCCGACTGCCGTCCCGCCGCGACAATCAGATCGGAGAGCTCATGTGCTGCCTCTTCACCATCCTGCTCCTGCTCGGAGCGCGGGCCGTCGACATCGTCTGGTGGATCGCCCAGCCGACGCGCTGGGACGCCGCCTTCAGCTCCGCTCTGTGGCCGATCCTCGGCATCATCTTCGCGCCGTGGACCACGATGATGTGGGTGATCTGCGCGCCCGGCGGCATCAACGGTCTGGACTGGCTGTGGATCGGGCTCGCGATCTTCGTCGACGTCGCCTTCTGGGGCGGAGGGGCCTACGGCAACAAGGACCGCTACTCGGGCTCGGTCTCAGGCGGCGTGACCGAGAGCCGACCGGCTTGACCACGATGGTACGGCCGACGCGTTCGCACTGAACGAGGTCGGCCAGGACGACACCAGGGCGCCCCATGAGTTCGGCAACGGACTCACGGGGCGCCCGTCTTGGTGATGACCTCGGCCGTGTCACGGGGCATACACTGACGAGCAACGAGACGCGACGAGCGGAAGGAGTCACGAGATGGCCGATCTGAGGCCCAAGCGCATCGCGGAGTTCATCGAACCGCTGCGCGTCACGCCGGGGCGCAAGGTAACGCTGGCGAAGCACTACGACCCCGCCTACAAGGCAGGCTTCGTGAAGAAGAAGCACGGGGCCGAGGTCCTTCAGCAGGGCGTCGAGCTGCTGAGCGAGTACCAGGAGCGGCTGGCGGCGCAGGACACACACGGCGTCGTCGTCGTACTCCAGGCGTTGGACGCCGCCGGCAAGGACGGCACGATCCGCCACGTCATGAGCGGCGTGAACCCACAGGGCGTCTCCGTGCACTCCTTCAAGGCGCCCTCTGCTCTTGAGCTCGACCACGACTACCTGTGGCGCTTCGCCTGCAACCTGCCCCGGCGCGGCGAGATCGGCATCTTCAACCGCTCCTACTACGAGGAGGTCCTCGTGGTGCGCGTGCACCCCGAGATCCTCCAGGGCCAGCAGCTGCCCGGCAGGCGCGCGGGCGGGACGTCTGGAAGAAGCGCTACCGCGACATCAACGACTGGGAGCGCTACCTCACCGACAACGGGTTCACGATCGTGAAGATCCTGCTCAACCTCTCCAAGGAGGAGCAGCGCGCGCGCTTCCTGCGGCGCATCGACCTGCCCGACCACAACTGGAAGTTCTCGGCCGCCGACGTCCGCGAGCGCAGCTACTGGGACGACTACCAGAAGGCGTTCTCCGAGATGCTCTCCAACACGAGTACCGAGTGGGCGCCCTGGTACGTGATCCCCGCCGACCACAAGTGGTTCGCGCGCATCTGCGCCTCGGCCGTCATCGCGAACGCGCTCATCAAGATCGACCCGCGCTTCCCCAAGGTGACGCCCGAGGCGCACGACGCGCTCATGGAGACCAAGGGGCAGCTGGAAGCTGAGGCGCCCGACGGCGCGGCCCCCGACCCGTTCGAGGCCGAGGTCCTCGGGGAGGCGGCGAAGGCCGAGGGCAAGGGCGGCAAGAAGAAGGCAGGGAAGAAGGCGAAGAACTAGCCGGGGACGGCGAGGGAGAAGCGTTGGCAGGGACGGACACGGCGCACGGGGAGTGACGGCACGAACGTGGAGCAGCCCCCAGAGACGAGCGGACAGCACGTCGTCGGCGAGTCCCGCTGGCCGATGGCCGTCGCGGTCGTGGCCGTCATCGTCCTGACGCTGCTGCTCCCGCACAGCCTCATCGCGCGCCCGCGCTGGGGAGGACCGGTCGTCGAGGGTCTTCTGCTCCTCGCCGTGATCATCGGGGACCCGGGCAAGATCGACCGGCGCTCACGGCCCGTGCGCGCGCTCTCCATCACGCTGATCGCCCTGCTGGTCGCCACGACGCTCTGGTGCACCACCCAGCTGATCGTGGAGCTCATCCGCGGCGGATCGGCCGTCAACGACGCCGGCTCGCTGCTCGCCGCCGGCGGCATCGTGTGGCTCAGCACCTGCATCGCCTTCGGCCTGCTCTACTGGGAGCTCGACAGCGGAGGGCCGGCCGTCAGAGCTCACGGGCTGCCGGCCCACCCCGACTTTGCCTTCCCGCAGCAGCTTTCGCCTGAGCTTGCCCCGGCGGATTGGCGGCCGCGCTTCGTCGACTACATGTACCTCGGCTTCACCAGCGCTACCGCATTCAGCCCGACCGACGCCATGCCGCTGCGCCCCTGGAACAAACTCGCCATGATGGCCCAGTCGACCATCTCCCTGGTGCTCCTGGGCCTCGTGGTCGCGCGCGCGGTCAACGTGCTTCAGTAGGGTCGCAGCGCGCCACGCGACCAGGACCGACGGCGCCGCGCGCAGGCCATCGATCCTTCAGGGACCCTGAGCTTGTGCGGGTTCGGCGGCCGCACCGGCGACCGCGATCCTCGGTACCCGCGAGGTGAAGAACAGCGCCACGACGGCGATCACGGCGAGGACCCCGAGGGCCGCGTCGAGGCCGTCGATCCGCGCCTGACTGTTCGCGTCGAGGGCGGCCTGCGTGACCTCCGCGGACTGACCGGCGTCCTGCATCGCCTGCTCGAGGTCGGCGTCGGAGATGAACGGGATGCCGGCGGCCAGCTCGACGTTCGCCTTGGACTTGACCTCCGGCGGCACGTTCGGGTTGTTCTGGATGCCGGTCAGGAACGAGGTGGTCAGCACGGCGATCATGATCGAGCCGGCCAGCGCCGTGCCGATCGACGAGCCGAGCTGGGAGGAGGTGTTCTGCAGGCCCCCGACCTCGGAGGCCTTCTCGTCGGGCACCGCGGACACGGTCACGGCCCCCAGCTGGGAGGCGAGCGCGCCGATGCCGAGGCCGATGAGCAGCATCGGGACGAGGACCACGGCGGCACTGGCGTCGAGGTCGATCCCGCTCATCAGCAGGACGATGCCGGCCAGGATGAGGAGGAGTCCCACCCGGCACACACGCCGCGGCGACGCCTGGGGCCACCGCTTCGGGACTCCCACGGCGGCGAGGAGCAGGCCGGCGGACAGGGGCAGCAGGCGTACGCCCGTCTGTGAAGCGGTCATCCCGAGCACGACCGAGAGGAACAGCGGGATGATGAAGAAGATCCCCATCTGCACCAGGAACTGGAGGAAGAACATGACGAGGCCGCCGGTCAGCTGCTGGACGCGGAAGAGCGCGGGGTCGACCAGCGGCTCCTTGCCCGCCCGGTCGAGGCGCGACAGCCAGCGCAGGAAGAGCCAGAGGACGAGGCCGCCGGCGAGGATGAACCAGATCGTCGGCGAGAGGCCCAGCCACGAAGTCCCGCCTTCTTTGGGCACGATCCAGCCCCACTCGGAGGAGCGCAGCACCCCGAGGACGATGAGCGCCAGGCCGATGGCGCAGAGCACGGCGCCGATGACGTCGAGATGCGGGCGCTTCTCGACCGGCGCGTCCTTCACGCGGCGCGCGAAGAAGAGGAGGGCGACGATCACGACGACCTCGCCGACGAACACGTAGCGCCAGGAGGCGTAGGTGGTGACGAGGCCGCCGATGAGCGGCCCGACGGCGATCGCCATCGCGGCCGCCGCGGCGATGAGGCCGTAGGCCTTCGGCCGGGCCTCGACCGCGAAGTTCCCGGCCACCAGCGCGACGATCGCCGGCATGATCAGCGCGGCGCCGATGCCCTCGAGGAACGACCAGCCGAGGATGAGGACCGGGAGGCTCGGCGCGAGCGCCGTGGTCAGCGAGCCGGCGGCGTAGATGACGCAGCCGATGGAGAAGGCGCGGCGGCGGCCGATGATGCTGCCGATCTTGCCGCCGGGGATCATCAGGCAGGCCATCACCAGCGTGTACAGGGTGATGGCCGTCTGGATGCCGGTGACCGTGGTGCCCACATCCTCGGCCACGGTGGCGATCGAGACGTTCATGACCGAGCTGTCCAGCGCCATGATGAACTGGCCGGTCGCCAGCACGAAGAGGACGAAGCCCGCGGATGCCGCGGCCACCGCCTTGGCGCCGTGCTGGCCCACCGTCGTCCCTCCGCCGGTCGCTCCGGACGTCGGTCCTCGGCCATCAGTTCCTCCTCATCAGACTCCCGCCAGGAAGACCCCAGTCTACCGAACGGTCAGGGCGACGCAATGCACGGGCGGGCATGCGCAATCAGGCGGAGCGGCCGAACAGCCTGCGCACGTCCCGGAGAGGGATCGCCAGCCAGATGGCGATCAGCAGGTAGATCGAGATGCCCAGCCGTGGCACGAAGAACCCCAGGAAGGCGGCCACGATGTAGGCGATGAGGCTCGGCATGAGCTGGTACTTGACCCGAGCCTCCTCCTTGCGCTCGTCGACGATATCGTCGCCGAAGAGGCCTTGGCGCTCTGCGTGCCGGCCGAGGACGATCAGCATCAGCACCATGGCGAGCAGTACCGCGCCGTAGAACACGACGGCGATGCGCTCGGCGTCAATCTGCCCGTGGTATTCGCTCATCATCCGGGTCGGGAACGGGAGGAACGCGCAGAACAGCAGCAGCACCAGGTTGATGCGCATGAACACGCCGTCGATGTGATCGAGTGCGTCCACTAGGGCGCCGTGCTCGATCCAGACGGCGCCGATAGTCATGAACGAGATGAAGTAGGCGAGGTACGTGGGCCATTCCTCGCCGATGCCGCGGATGACCTCGCCACTCCCGACGCCTTCGCTGATCGCCGGCACGGCGATCTCGAGCACGAGCGCTCGAGGTCGGCGTCGGAGATGAACGGGATGCCGGCGGCCAGCTCGACGTTCGCCTTGGACTTGACCTCCGGCGGCACGTTCGGGTTGTTCTGGATGCCGGTCAGGAACGAGGCGGTCAGCACGGCGATCATGATCGAGCCGGCCAGCGCCGTGCCGATCGACGAGCCGAGCTGGGATGAGGTGTTCTGCAGGCCCCCGACCTCGGAGGCCTTCTCGTCGGGCACCGCGGACACGGTCACGGCCCCCAGCTGGGAGGCGAGCGCGCCGATGCCGAGGCCGATGAGCAGCATCGGGACGAGGACCACGGCGGCGCTGGCGTCGAGGTCGATCCCGCTCATCAGCAGGACGATGCCGGCCAGGATGAGGAGCAGTCCCACCCGGCACACACGCCGCGGCGACGCCTTGGGCCACCGCTTCGGGACTCCCACGGCGGCGAGGAGCAGGCCGGCGGACAGGGGCAGCAGGCGCACGCCCGTCTGTGAAGCGGTCATCCCGAGCACGACCGAGAGGAACAGCGGGATGATGAAGAAGATCCCCATCTGCACCAGGAACTGGAGGAAGAACATGACGAGGCCGCCGGTCAGCTGCTGGACGCGGAAGAGCGCGGGGTCGACCAGCGGCTCCTTGCCCGCCCGGTCGAGGCGCGACAGCCAGCGGAGGAAGAGCCAGAGGACGAGGCCGCCGGCGAGGATGAACCAGATCGTCGGCGAGAGGCCCAGCCACGAGGTCCCGCCTTCCTTGGGCACGACCCAGCCCCACTCGGAGGAGCGCAGCACCCCGAGGACGATGAGCGCCAGGCCGATGGCGCAGAGCACGGCGCCGATGACGTCGAGATGCGGGCGCTTCTCGACCGGCGCGTCCTTCACGCGGCGCGCGAAGAAGAGGAGGGCGACGATGACGACGACCTCGCCGACGAACACGTAGCGCCAGGAGGCGTAGGTGGTGACGAGGCCGCCGATGAGCGGCCCGACGGCGATCGCCATCGCGGCCGCCGCGGCGATGAGGCCGTAGGCCTTCGGCCGGGCCTCGACCTCGAAGTTCCCGGCCACCAGCGCGACGATCGCCGGCATGATCAGCGCGGCGCCGATGCCCTCGAGGAACGACCAGCCGATGATGAGGACCGGGAGGCTCGGCGCGAGCGCCGTGGTCAGCGAGCCGGCGGCGTAGATGACGCAGCCGATGGAGAAGGCGCGGCGGCGGCCGATGATGCTGCCGATCTTGCCGCCGGGGATCATCAGGCAGGCCATCACCAGCGTGTACAGGGTGATGGCCGTCTGGATGCCGGTGACCGTGGTGCCCACATCCTCGGCCACGGTGGCGATCGAGACGTTCATGACCGAGCTGTCCAGCGCCATGATGAACTGGCCGGTCGCCAGCACGAAGAGGACGAAGCCCGCGGATGCCGCGGCCACCGCCTTGGCGCCGTGCTTGCCCATCGTCGCCCCTCCGCCGGTCGCTCCGGACGTCGGATCCTCGGCCATCAGTTCCCCCTCATCAGGACTCCCGCCAGGAAGACCCAGTTTACCGAACGGTCCAGGCAGATGCAATAAACCGCCGGGCATCGCAATGAGGCGGAGGGCGAGCAGACCGAGCTGCCACGTCCAGGAGAGAGATCGCCAGCCAGATGGCGACCAGCAGGTCGGTCGGGATGCCCGGGCCGTGGAACAACTACCAGGAAGGCGGCCACGATGTAGGCGATGAGGCTCGGCATGAGCTGGTACTTGACCCGAGCCTCCTCCTTGCGCTCGTCGACGATGTCGTCGCCGAAGAGGCCTTCGCGCTCGGCGTGCCGGCCGAGGACGGTCTCGAGCATCAGCGCCCCATGGCGAGCAAGACCGCGCCGTAGAACACGACGGCGACGCGCTCGGCGTCGAATTCTCCGTGGTATTCGCTCATCATCCGGGTCGGGAACGGCAAGGAGGAAGTAGAACAGCAGCAGCACCAGGTTGATGCGCATGAACACGCCGTCGATGTGGTCGAGTGCGTCCACCAGGGCGCCGTGCTCGATCCAGACGGCGCCGATGGTCATGAACGAGATGAAGTAGGCGAGGTACGTGGGCCACTCCTCGCCGATGCCGCGGATGACCTCGCCACTCCCGACGCCTTCGCTGATCGCCGGCACGGCGATCTCGAGCACGAGCAGCGTGATGGCGATGGCGAAGACGCCGTCGCTGAACGCCT
>CAWEHE010000010.1:0-307552 GCA_963808735.1 uncultured Thermoleophilia bacterium
TGACGCCGGCCGCCCAGCCGCAGAACAGCCCGGCGGCCGAGAGCTCCACGCCCTCGAGCAGAAGGCCCGGCACGAGGATCAGGGCCATGCCGGCCAGGCCGATCGCGAGGGCGACGTAGACGATACGCTCGGTCTTCTCCTTGAGGACCAGCGGCGCGACGAAGGCGAGGTACACCGGCGCCAGGTAGCTGAGGAAGATCGCCACGGCCACGCCGGTGTAGCGGATGGCGAGGAAGTACAGGATCAGGTTCAGCGCCAGCGCGATGCTGATCCCCAGGACGCGGAGCGGCGCGCCCGGCGTGCGCAGGTCGCGCCAGCTGCCCGTGGCCAGCACGACGATGCCCAGCGCCGCGGCGGCGAAGACCATGCGCAGGCACAGGAGCATCGTCGCCGGCATGTCGGCGTAGGTGACCATGACGCCGATGGAGCCGTTGGCGAGGCTGGCGAGGCCGACCTCGAGGTAGCCGCGCAGGCGCTCGGGCGGTTGAGCGGCGACGCGGGCGCCCTCCGCGCCCGGGGCCGTGGTCATCCCGGACCTCCGGCACCACTGCTGGTGCCGTGTGTGGTACGTCTGATGGGACAGTGCGCGGTACGTCTGGTGGTGTCGAGACCCGCGAGCATACACCCGCCCCGCCCGAGCCCCGGCAGTCCCCGAAGCGCGACGAGGCGACTTTCGGCCACGGCCGGCACAGGACCTCGGGCGCTCACGTCAGCGGCTCTACGAGCGGCTCCGCCTCACCCTTGCCGAAGACGATCACGAGGATGCCGGCGGCCACGATCAGGGCGCCGCCGGCGTACGTCGTCCACGGCGGCCGCTCGCCGATCAGCAGAAACGCCCACAGCGGCGACGTGACCGGCTCGAGGTACCCTATGATGCCGGCGTGCTCCACGCGCACGAAGCGGATGCCGTCGGTGAACAGGCTGAAGCAGAGAGCCGTGTAGACCAGGCCGCTGATCACGACGATCCACGCGTCGGTCGACGTCAGCTGGTAGTCGGCGGTCAGCACCTCCCACACGGCGAGGGGCGTGAGCAGCACGACGCTCCCGAGACAGAAGAACAGCGCGAAGGTGGAGCCGCGCACCTCGGTCCCCATGCTCTTGATGAGCATCATCGCCGTCGCGAACATCAGGCCGGCCAGGAGGCCGCAGATGATCCCCGGGATGCTCGTGGCGCCCTCGCCGAGGGCCAGTCCGGGCACGACGAGGAGCGCCATGCCGCCGACGGCGATGGCCACCGCGACGAGGTCGATACCCTGGCGCCGCGTGCGCAGCACCCACGGCGCCAGCAGCGCGACCCAGACCGGCGCCATGTACTCGAGCGAGACCCCGACCGTGACGTTGGCCAGGCGGATGGAGGCGAAGTAGAAGGCCAGTTCGAGCCCCACGACGAAGCCCACGAGGACCATCCGGCGGAAGTAGCCGGACCGGCGGACCTCCTCGATACCGCCGGTCGCAAAGAAGAGGATGCCGAGGGCTACGCCGGCAAGCGCCATGCGCAGGACGATCAGCAGACCGGCCGGCATGGTCGATATCTGGACGGTCGTCGCCGAGGTGCCGAGGATCAGCGACGCGGCGCCGATCTCGGCGTAGCCGCGAAGCCGCCTGTCAGGGCGGGGTGCGCCCACGGTCTCCCCCCTCGGTGATCACCCTCCGGCGGTCAATCCACGGCGAAGCCGAGGCGGCCGGCGAAGACATCCAGAAAGCGCTTGTCGGTGGCGAGGTCGAGGAACTCGATGCGCTCGCGCAGCCGCGCCATGCGGTTGCGCGCGCGCACGTCGATCAGGGCCATCTGGGCGCCGACGCCGGCGGCGTTGCCGACGAACGCGACGCGCCGCGTCGCCACCGGCGGGAACAGGCCGAGGTACTGCGCCGCGGCCAGATCCAGGTAGTTCCCGAAGGCGCCGGCGATGTAGACGGTGTCGAGCTCCTCGATCGGGACGCCGAGACTCTCCATGAGCAGCTCCCAGCCGCTGTGGATGGCGCCCTTGGCGAGCTGCAGACTGCGCACGTCGTGCTGGGTGAAGACGATGTCGCCGTGCGGCCCGGTGGTGAGCAGGTACTCGCTGCCCTCCTCGCCCTTGCGTACCCGCGGGTGCTCCTTCTGCATGCGGCCGCTCTTGTCGACGACGCCGGCGTGGACGAGGCCGGCGAGCAGGTCGACGACGCCCGACCCGCAGATGCCGATGGGCTCGGCGCCGGCGATGGTGGCGATCTCGACGGCATCTCCGGAGGGGTCGATCTTGATGCGCTCGATGGCGCCGGCCACGGCCTTCATGCCGTTGCGGATCTGGTAGCCCTCGAAGGCGGGGCCGGAGGCGCAGCTGGTCACGGTCACGCGGCCGTCGTGGGCGAGCGCGATCTCGGTGTTGGTGCCGATGTCGATCGCCATGGACGGCCGCTTCTTGCCGGCGAGGCGGGTCGCCGCGATCACGGCGAGCGCGTCCGAGCCGACGAACCCGGCGATGGGCGGCGGGAAGTGCACGCCGCCGTCCGGGTTCATGTTGAGGCCGAGCTCACTCGCGCGCAGCGTGAGCGGCTCGGCCGCCGCCGGTGCGAACGGCGCCTGACCCAGGCCCACGGGCGAGAGGCCCAGGGCGAGGTGGTGCATCGCCGTGTTGCCGACCACGGTCATGTCGCAGACGTGGTTGGCGTGGACCTCCTGGCGCTCGTACAGCGCCGCCAGGTTCGTGTTGATGCCCTCGCGGACGGCGGCGGCAAGGGTCGCCGTGTCGTTGTTCTGCGCCGCGTGCGCGATGCGGCTGATGACGTCCTCGCCGTAGCGCATCTGCGGGTTCTCGATGGCCTCCTGGTCGATGAGCGCGCCGCGCTTCAGGTCGAAGAGGTAGGCGATGACCTTGGAGGTGCCGATGTCGACGGCGACGCCGTAGAGCTCGCGGTCGCGCTGCCCGGGATGCACGTCGACGACGCGCTTGCCGTAGACCGTCGCCGTGACCTGCCACTTGCCGTCGCGCAGCTTGGCCGGCAGGCACTCGAGGACGTGCAGGGGCACCTTGACGCCGCCGAGACCCTCGTCGAAGCGCTCCAGGTCGGAGCGCTTGTCGGCGAGCGTCGGCGGCTCCAGCTGCACGGACACCGTGCGCACGGCCGGATGCGCGGCGCCGTGCGTCAGCTTGGACGTGGTGAGGATGCGGCGCTGCCCGGCGGTGCCGCGCACCTCGATGCTGACGCGCGCCGAGCGAGGGTACGCCTGGCAGGCCAGGCGCCAGCCCTCGGCGCGCAGCTTCTCGGGGATGCGCTTGAGCTCGCGCTCCGTGGGCGGCGTGAGCTCGCCCGAGCCGAGGCGCATCAGGCACTTGCCGCAGGTGCCGCGGCCGGCGCAGTCGGTGGGGATGTCGATCTGGGCGCGCACGAGGCCGTCGAGCAGATTCTCCTGCTCGTCCACCGTGAGCGTGAGTCCGATGGGCTCGATGAAGACTTTCGGCACGGTCTCTCCCTTGGCTTCCTGGCTCAGGCCTTGGCCGGCCCGAAGATGTCGGCCATGCGGTTCTTGCGGTCGACGACCTTCTGCATGCGCGCGTCCCAGACCTCGCTCAGCGTCGGGCCGTGGCCGGGGTCGAACATGCCCGCGACACCGAGCCGTTCGCGGTCCTCGTCGCAGCCCTCGCAGTGGCACGTGCCGGGCACGTAGTCCTTGGGCTCGGTGTACTTGCTGATCACGCCTTCGTAGTTGCGCAAGATGACCTGACCCGGCGCGTGACTGATGACGTAGCTGGGGAACACCGGCGTCTTCCCGCCGCCGCCGATGGCGTCGATGATGTAGGTCGGCACGCCGAAGCCGGTGGTGTGGCCGCGCAGGCTCTCGTAGATCTCGATGCCCTTGGACACGCTGGTGCGGAAGTGGGTGGTGCCCTGCGCGAGGTCGCACTGGTAGTAGTAGTACGGCTTGACGCGGTACTGCAGCAGCTTGTGCGAGAGCTTCTTCATCACGCGCGCGTCGTCGTTGATGCCGCGCATCAGCACCGTCTGGTTGCCCAGGTTGATGCCCGCGTCGGCCAGGCGGTCGCACGCCAGCTTGCTCTCGGGGGTGAACTCCTGCGGGTGGTTGAAGTGGGTGTTCAGGTAGAGCGGATGGTACTTCTTGAGCATCGCGACGAGTTCTGGCGTGATGCGCTGCGGGCAGACGACCGGCATGCGCGAGCCGATGCGGATGATCTCCACGTGGTCGATGGCGCGCACCCGGGCGATGATGCTCTCTAGTTGAGCGTCGCTGAGCACCAGCGGGTCACCGCCGCTGATGAGCACGTCGCGGACCTCGGGAGAGCGCTCGATGTACGTGATCGCGTTGTCGATCTCGGCCCTCGCGACGATGTCCTCGTTACCGCCCACCAGCCGGCGGCGCGTACAGTGGCGGCAGTACATGCTGCACATCTCGGTGACCACGAACAGCACGCGGTCGGGGTAGCGGTGGGTGATGCGCGGGACGGGCGAGTCGAAGTCCTCGGAGACAGCGTCCTCGATGTCCTCGGAGTGGATGACGAGCTCGGCCGGCGTCGGCACGCCCTGCATACGCACGGGGTCGGTGGGGTCGTCGGGATCCATGAGCGACGCGTAGTACGGGGTGACGCTCACGCGGAACTTGCCCATGCAGGCGTCCAGGTCCTTGCGCTGCGCGTCGGTCAGGTTCAGGACGCTCTCGAAGTCCTCGGTGGTCGTGAGGCGGTTACGCAGTTGCCACTTGTAGTCGCCCCAATCCGCGTCACTCACGTCTTTGAATCGCGGGATATCCTTGCGGTCTCTGATCATCTGAACGCTCCTTCTCCGCAAGGCCCCTGACCCTCGCGGCTCACTGCTTCACCGGTACGCCCGGCGTCCATGCCGCCGGAGCGATGATGCACCCATGTATGTGAAGCTTACAGCCTCTACAGCCCTGGGCCCGCGCTGATGCGCTCTATCATGCCGCGGGCCTCGGCGCCGAGCGGCACGGGAGTGTGCTCGGCGAGCAGCTGCTCCGCCAGCGCGGTCGCCTTCTCGTAGGCGCCCTCCCGGCCGGAGGCGATCCAGACGTCCCACATGCTGCGGTCGAGCAGCCGGGGGCGCCACACGTCCTTCATGTGCCGGCGCGTGTGGCGCTGGCCGAGGTAGTTGCCGCCGATGCCGACCTGCTTGATGGCGTCGAGGGCGATGGTCTCGTCCTCGACCTTGATGCCCGCGGCGATCATCGCGTTCCAGCTGAAGATCTCGGCGTCCATGACCAGCTGCTGCGGGCTCCAGGCGGCTCCGGCGCCGAGGGTACCGGCTCCGCCGGTCACGTCGGCGCCCGCAGCGGCCGTGCTGAGCGCAGCGAAGGCGTCCTGCGTGCAGGCCTGCCAGTCCGGCTCGTGGCTCGTCGTGCGCACGCCGCCGGCGACGAGCGGCAGGCCCACCAGGGCCGCGAGCTGCGCGGCGGCGAGCTGGAAGAGCGCCGCCGACGGGCCGGCCGCCGGCAGACCGACGGCCGCGGGGTCGGCGGCGTAGAAGAACGGCGCGCCGGGGGCCGCGACCTGGACGGCCGCGCAGCCGGCGAGCACGCCGGCGTGGTGGCGGATGAGGGCGGCGCCGAGGTCGGGAGCGGCGGGCGGCGCTGGGACGTCGGCGGCGGCGTCCGCCGGGGCCAGCACCAGACAGACGGGCAGGCCGGCGCGGGCGAAGACGAGCGCCGCGTCCAGTGCGCCGGCGTCTGCGCAGAGCGACAGCGGCGGGCGGCGGCGGACCTCGCCGGCGGAACCGGCGACTGCCGCCGCCATCGCGACGGCCGCGTCGGCCTCGGCGGCCGTCGTGAGGCCCGAGGCCATCACGTGCTTGCTGGTGCCGGCCAGGCAGCGCGCGAGCTCGCCGAGAGCGGTCTCGCCGGCGGCGTGCACCGGCGGGCCGGCGAGCACGGCCACCTCGGGCAGCGCATCGGCGAGACGCACGGCGAGGTCGAGGTCGGCGGCGGTCGCCGTGACAGGGTCGCCGCCGCCGAGCGGGCGCACCCGCGAGGGCGCGCCGGCAGGCCCGGCGGTCGCGATCCCGGCGGCCAGCCAGATCCGGCCGGCGCCGAGCGCCACGTCGTGCTCCGGCACGCGGCCGGCCAGGACGAATGTCGACGGCGCCGACGCGGCCGCGGCCCGGGCCGCGGCGCCATCGGCGCCCAGCAGCTCGAGCGCGGCCGCGTGCACGCGCGCGATGTCGTCGTCGCTCAGCACGCGCAACGCCAGGCGCGCCTGGGTCGTCATGATGGGCCGCGCCTCCACGAGCTGCGTCGCGACGTCTGCCTCTCCCGCCGCACCCGCACCGTTCGCCGGCTCGCTCATCGGCTGCTCCCCTCTGCCTCGGCGAGCACGGCCTGCAGCCGGTCGCGGATCGTCTTCTCCAGTGCGAACGCGCGCGGCTCCTCGCGTAGCTCCTGCGTGCGCACGGCCACGCGTTCCTTGAGCGTCGTCGCGCCGGCGGCCGCCCAGCGGTCGTGCGTCGCGCGGTCGAACAGGCGCGGCGCCCACGTCTCGCGGTGGTGCCGTCGTGTGTAGCCCCGGCCCAGGTGACTGCCGCCGGGGCCTACGGCGTCGATCTCGTTCAGCGCCAGCGCCTCATCGTCGACGCCCACCTCGACGAGCAGCGCGCGGGCGTAGCCAACCAACTCGTCGCCGAGGACGATCGTGTCGTAGCTGCTCTGCAGGCCGCTCTCAAGGTAGCCGACGTCGTGGAGCAGCGTGGCGCGGCTGAGCGCCCCGAGCACCGCGGTGATGCCGGCCTCGGCGGCCCACTGTTCGTCGAACGACTTGGCGTCGGCGACCGCGGCGTAGGCGAAGCTCGGCAGCCCGTAGAAACGCGCGAGGTCGGTGGCAGCGACGTTGCCGAGGAAGTGCTCGGGCGCGCCGTACACGTCTACGGCGGTGCGCATGTCGAAGGCGCCGCAGCCGGCGCCGTAGACGAACGGCGCGCCGCTCCGCGTCAGCTGGTGGACGACAAGGCCGCTGAGCGTCTCGGCGTTGCCGACGACGATGGTCGCGGTCATGGAGGCCGGCGCGGTGGTGCCCGCGGCCGGCGCCGGCGCATAGACGAGCGGGATGTCGAGCTCCGCGCAGGCGCGGACCTTGTCCAGCGCCTCTTCGCTGTGGATGAGCGGCGGATTAGGCATCGCGTAGCAGCCGAAGCTGCTGGCTTCGCCGCACAGGGCGGCCATGTCCTTCATGCGGCGCAGAGAGACTCCGTCGTGCGCCGTCGTCAGCAGCGGCTTGCGCGTGCCGGCGAGCATGGCGGCGAACTGCGCGAGGTCGCCGACTTCCATCGGCACGTCGCTCGGCAGCCCCATGCTCATGACGAAGTCGAGGTCGGGCAGCTTCTCGGCGAGGGCGGCCATGCCCTCGACGTCGGCGGTCGTGCTCGGACGACGCTCGCCGGTATCGGGGTCGGTGACGAAGACGCAGTCCGACCCCGTGCCGAAGTAGCTGTTGCCGTCCTTCAGCTCGAGGCCGCCGAGCTCACCTCGCCGGGCGTGGCCGCTGCCGCCGGACGCGCCGCGCTCCCGGAGTGTGAAGTGGCGCGGCGCGCTCTGCAGCGCGGCGTCCACCATCGCGGCCGGGATGCGGGCGCGCGTCCCTTCGACGCGCGCGCCCGCCTCCGCCAACTGCTCGCGGGCCCCGGCGTGCCGGACCTCGACGCCGGTCTCCTCGAGCAGGGCGAGCGTCGCCTCGTGGACCCGCCAGCAGGCGGCGTCGTCCCAGACGATGAGCCGGGCGGCGGGCATCAGCGGGTCTCGGCGGGCATGGGCGCGTCAGGCAGCGGCCCTCAGGCCCCTGCCAGCTCCTTGTCGGCGCGGTCCACGATCGCGCGCAGCTCCGCGACGACGTCCTCGGGAAGCGGCTCGGGCTGGTACTTCGCCAGGATGTCGTCGGCGATCTCTGTCGCCTTCTCCAGGGCGCCCTTCTTGCCCTCGCGCAACCAGTTGTCGTACGGCGTGCGGTCCCAGACGGTCGGGCGCCAGATCTGCTTCATGTGCTGCCGCGTGTGCTTCTCCGCCAGGTACGTGCCGTTCGGCCCGACCTTCTTGATCACGTCGAGCGCCAGCGTCTCGTCGTCCACCACGATGCCGTCCGCGACCTTCTGCACGATGCCGTAGATCTCGCTCTCCATGACCATGTGCGGGTAGCTGAGGATCTTGGACCCGTTGAGCAGGCCGCAGCCGTTCATCATGTCGGCGTTGGCCATCACGCTGGCGAAGGTGCTGAGCGAGTCGTCGATGGCGGCCTGCCAGTCGGGCTCCTTGGCGCCGGTGGCCATGGTGCCCATCGCCATCGGCACGCCGTAGAAGTGGGCGAGCTGGGTGGAGGCGCCGGCGAGCAGGTAGTCCTCGGGCGAGCCGCCGGTGTAGCCGCCGGTCTTGAGGTCGATGACGCTCGGGCGCGCCGGCGAAAAAGGCCGGGACGCCGGGATACGCCAGCTCGAGCAGCACCACGCCGCTGAGAGCCTCGGCGTTCTGGACGACGAGGTTGCCGGCCAGAGTCGCCGGGCCGGTCCCGGCCGCAAGCGGCATGGGCATGAAGCCGCTGGCCAACCCGTGCTCGGCGGCCACGAGGTTGGCCTCGAGGTTGGGGCCGTCGTGCGCCAGCGGGTCCACGGCGCACTGCATGAAGCTCAGGATCGGCCGCTGGCGCAGTTCGTCGGCGCCGCCGGCGATGGCGGCCGCCATCTCGACGAGGTAGCGGGCGGGCTTCTCGCCGACGGTGGTCACCGTCTGGAAGTGCTTGCTCGTGTTGGCGAACACGGCCTCGGCGTCGTGGAGCGCCTTGGTCGCCGGGGGCACGTCCTGGCTGGTGACCACGGGGCCCCAGTAATAGCTGATGTTGGGGAGCGCGTCGACGAAGCGGGCGCTGGTCGCCGCGTCCTCCTTGGTGCTCGGCCGCTTCTCGCCCTTGTGGTGGTCCCACACGAACACGCCGGAGCCGTCGTTGCTCAGGTAGCAGTGCTTGCCGTCGATGAGCATGTCGCAGGCAGGGTCGCGGCCGGCGAGCACGTAGCTGTCCGGGACCTGCGAGACGGCCTCCATGACGACCGCGCGAGGGAGCTTGGCGACCTGCGTCGCGCGGTCCACCTCGCAGCCGTTCTTCTCGAGGACGTCGAGGGCGCGCTCGCTAGGGAAGCGGATGCCGACCGTCTCGAGGACGTCGAGCGTGGCCTCGTGGATGCGCTCGAGCTCGCTGGCATTCAGCACGTCCCACCAGAGACGGGGGGCGATGGGATTGATTCGGGTGGTCATTGCGGCAACCTCGCAGGGGTCCGACGACGGCAGGTCAGGGTGGAGTCGGCAGCGGGCGGGCAGTCGCGGTGTTGCTCAGAAGGAGCCCGTCCGCGGAAAGCGGACGGGCCTAGAGACCGCAGGCGCGGTTGATCGTGCTGATGCTGATGTTGGGTGCGTCGGGCACGGGCCGGAGTCTATCACCGGCCTCGCGCGCGGCAAACCGCTGCGAGTCCGCCAGTTGTCCCGACTTGCAGCGGTTTCGTGGTCGTTGGGCGGGCGGCGTAGCGCCACCCGCCCCGTCGGCGACCGTCAGCTCGGGTCGAGGTCGAGCAGCTCGGCCATCGCGCGCCCGAGCTCTCCCGCCTTGGCCATGAGCTCGGCGTCCTGCGCCGCGTCGCCCGGCTTGTCCGCCAGGCCGCCGAGGGCGACCACGGGCAGCTCCTCAGGATTCGAAAGCGCCAGGAACCGACGCATCGCGTCGAGGGTGTCGTCGGCGCTTGACTCCGTGGCGACGGCGATGAGGCCCACCCCCTTCGGGGTCAGCCACTGCTCGCCGTAGTTGCGGGTGGCGTTGCGGTCCATGAACGTCTTCATCTGGCCGGAGACGTTCTCGTAGTAGATCGGCGTTGCTAGGATGAGTCCGTCGGCGTCGTACACCTGGTCGAGGATGCCCGCCATGTCGTCGTCGTGCGGGCACGCGAGCTCTCCGCAGAACACGTGACCGCTGCAGAACTCGATGCGCTTGTCCGCAAGCATGATCCGCGTGCACTCGCAGCCGCTGCGCTCGAGCTCCTCGAGGGCAGCGTCGACCAGGGCCGCGGTATTGCCGTGACGCCTCGGGCTGCCGATCACGGCGACGACCTTGGGGCGGGAGTCGGGAGCAGTCATGTGGTTACCTCCGGATGATGTCGCTGGCACCTGGCTTCACGGGTGCAGCTTCGGTGCTGTGGTCTCGAGGCGGCCTGGCAGACCCGCGTGCTCGCGAAAGCGCTCGACGCAGTTGATCGGCAGGTCCAGCAGTTCGGCGATCCTGAACTTGGCCTCCATGGCGCTCGACTGGGTGGGGTAGCTGATCTCGAAGGTCGTGATGCGCCCGAGCTGCCGTTCCCGGCGAACGTCCTCCATGGCGATGGGGTCGGAGAGGTCGAAGGGGCTGACCCCGAGCCGCTCTGCGACATACGCCTTGGCCTCGCCGATCCGCATCCCCCGAGTGATCTGCATGCGCGCCACCAGATCTCCAGCAGCGCGCATCCCGCACATCCCCGAGGCGGTCGCGTGGGCACACGGCATCCCGAGAGGGTCGCCGCCGCCGACCTACAAGCCGTCCAGCCGCAGGATGTCGACGGTGGCGCGCGAGGCGCGCGCGACCGCGTCCAGCGGCAGGTAGCTGGTGGTGGGGACGGCGCCGACCCCCATGCCGATGTTCATGTGCACGGGGATCTCGGCCACCTCCATGCACGGCTTGACCAGCGTCAGCGCGCGGGCGATGTTCCACGCCCCCGTCCGGCGCGTGTTCACGGTGATCGCCGGACCGTAGATGGTCGCTCCCGCGCGGCGCACGAGCTCCATCTGCCCGCGCGGCCAGAGCCCGGCCAGGCGCACGCCGTCGTACTCGAGCCGGCCGTGCATCCCGAGCACGAACTCGCCGGCCATGCCGACCTGGATGCCCATGTCGGGATGGGCCGCGCGGATCCGCTCGATGGCGAGGAGGGTGGCCAGGAAGTCGCCGTCGCCGGCCGCGCCGGCGGTGTCGAAGTCGATGCCGTCGGCGCCCGCCTCCCACAGCGCGTCGGCGGTCTTCACCATGTCCTCGACGGCGTACCCCACCGCCTCCTCCTGGGCCGCCCGCGCCTCGTCCACCCGTGCCAGCGGCAGCAGCTCCGACCAGTTGGGCGCCGGCCCGTCGGGCTTCGAGTACAGCCCCAGATTGGGCATCGCCCCGTACATCACCGGCACCGTCAGGACCGCCTGCGCGTCCTTCATGCTCTGGGCTTCGAAGGGCAGGATCGTCCGGATCGCCTTGAACGAGTAGTCGACGTGCCCGAGCTCGACGGAGTCGGCCCCGAACATCTGCTCGTAGATGAGCAGGTCCTGGGTGCGCGTGCCGACCGTCTTGGAGCCCGAGCCGTCGTAGGTGAGCACGACTTCGTCGCCGATGTCGACGGCGGAGAACTTGGCCGGCGACGCCCAGATCTCGAGCAGGTGGTCGAGCTCGTCCGCGGACAGCGGCGGCACCTTGGCCCGGCTCGCCGCCGCCTGCGTGCCCTCTTCGAGCTCCGCGCGCAGCTCGCTGCGCGTCATGCGCGTGAGCGAGCCGTCACCCATGCGGGTCGGGTACTGCGTCTCCATCTTCCGGTGCTCCTTGTTCAGTGGCCGCCGGCGCCCGCGCCGCGCGCGTACCGCTCGAACGCGGCGCGCGCCTCGCGGCGGGCATCGTCGGGAATGGGCGTGGGCACGTGCGCGGCGAGCACGGCCTCGGCGCGCTCCAGCGCGTCGCTCACCAGGGAGCGCCCCACGTACGCCGATGGGGCCTCGCGCTGGAAGACGGATGCGCGCCAGATCTCACCGCGGCGAGAGTTCACGCGAGAGCTGCGCCGCGCGAGGAACTGACCGCCCGGGCCGACCGCGGCGATGTCGTCGATCAGGGTCGACGCGTCGTCCACGGTGTCGGGCAACTCGAGCAGGCGCTTGACCGACCCGATGAGGTCGCAGTCGAGGATGGTCTTGGCGGTGGACACCGCCTCGTCGACGACCCCGGCGCCGACGAGCAGATCGGCGCCGCACAGCACGGAGGTCGCCGCCGTCAGTGCGCCCTCCGAGCCGGCCTGGAAGTTGGCGGCCTTGGCATCCGAGCTCATGCCGGCGCTCATGCTCGGCAGTCCGTACCGCCGGGTCATGGCCAGGCTCGCCATGTCGATCAGCGCGACCTCGGGCGTGCCGCTGAGATACCCGCCGGTGCGCAGATGCGTGGAGCCGCCGATGGCGACCACCATGAGCGGGCAGCCCGGCGCCGCCAGCTGGAAGATGGTGACGGCGGCCAGGATCTCCGCGAGCGTGATGACGGTCGTGCCCAGGACGCTCAGGGGAGCCGTGGTGCCCATCAGCGGCAGGGGGTGGACGAGGATCGGTACCCCGTGGCGCGCGAGCTCGATCGAGGCATCGAGCTTGTCGCCCTCGAACCGCAGCGGCGACACGGGGCAGTGCAGCGAGGAGTAGATCGGCCGCTCGTGCATCGGCGCCCCCGCGATCGCCTCCAGCATCTCCAGGAGCGGCGGCACCTGCTCCGGCGAGTGCGCCACGACGCTCTGCACGTGCTTGGAGGTGGACTCCAGGGCGATGAGATCGGTCTCGAGGCCCACCGTCAGCGCATCGAGCTCACCCAGCGTCACCGACGTCCAGATGAAGTCGAGGTCGTCAAGAGCGTCGAAGAGGCCGTAGAAGTAGGCGAGGTCGTCGCGCGTGGCGTCACGCACCGCGTCGGTCACGTCGTCCAGGACCGTCATCACCATGCCGTCCGTGCAGCAGGCCAGCGGCGAGCCGGCGCCGACGAGCAGGTCGTGCGCCGCGTCGCGGGCCGCGAGCCGCACGCTCCCGGGAGCCTTCTCCAGACAGCTCTCGACCAGCTCCGGGGGCAGGGTCGCGGTGCGGCGCTCCCTGTCGACGCCCGCGCCGGCGTCGGCGAGGAGATCCAGGGCGACCGTCGACTCCACGCCGATGCCCACGTGGTCGAGCACGTGCAGGACGCGCTGGTGCAGCGCGTCCTTCTCGGCGGCCGACAGGCATTCGAACTTCAGGTGCATCGTGGACTCCCTCTGCCGCGGCGGCGTCGGCCGCGTCCACGATGCTGCGGATCTCGCGCACCACGTCGTCCGGCAGCGGCTCCGGCACGTGCGTCGCGAGGATGCGGCGCGCCTCCTCCAGCGCGCGCTGATGCAGGTCCTTGCCGCCGGCGGCGGCCCAGTCCTCCCGCACCCTGCGGTCGATCAGCTTCGGCTGGGACTGGCCGCGCATGAACTTGAGCGTGGAGTCCAGGCTGAGGAAGTCCCCGAAGGGGCCCACCTGGGCGATGTCGTCGACACCGAGCCGCTCATCGTCCACCGGGACGCCCATGACCGCGTGCTTGATCATCCGGGCGAACTCGTTGTCCATGACGAGCTGGCCGAAATCGAACGCGACACCCGACTCGATCATCCCCGCGCCGTAGATCAGGTTGGCACCTGCCAACGCCGGCAGCAGCGCGGTCAGCGTCTTCTCGTGACCGGTCTGAGCGTCGAAGAGCTTGGAGTCGCCCTACAACCCGGCCACGTAGCTGGGCAGGCGATATGTCGCGCGATGGCGGCTGACGGCGGCGCTGATGACGCCGCACTCCGGCGAGCCGACGGAGGCCGCCGCGAGGCGCAGGTCCATGGCCGTCGTCGAGCTGCCGTAGAGCACCGGCGTGCCCGGGACTCGCGAGCTGCGCGAGCGTGATCCCGGCGAGCACCTCGGCGTTGTGGACGACGAGGGTACCGGCGAGGTTGACGGGGGCCGAGCCGCCGGCCATCGCCATCGAGAGCACCAGGCAGGGGACGCCGGCGCGCGCGGCCGAGACGATCGCCTCCGAGCACTCCTTGGGGAGCTTCAGCGGGCTCACCGGGCATACTCCGATCATCACGATCGGACGCCGCCGCAGAGCCTCCCGGCCACCCACGGCGGCGGCGGCGACGTCGAGGATCACCTCGGTCTCCCACCGGGAGAGCGGGCCGGCGCAGACATGCTTGCCGGTGTTGAGCAGCGCCGCCTCGTAGCTGTGGATGGTCGCCGTCGCGGTCGGCATGTCGTGGGCCCCGACGGCGAGTTCGTACGTGTCCAGCTCGTCCAGGTAGTCGGCAAGTCGCGCGGTGTCGGCGACGTCCTGCTTGGTCGGCTCGCGCATCTCGCCGGTCTCGAGGTCGGCGATCTTGAGGCCCTCGCCGAACGTCGTGAAGCCCACGCGCCCGGCATCGAGCATGAGGTCGTCCTTGGGGCTGCGGCCGGCGGCGAAGACGCGCTCCGGCGACGAATCGATCGCCGCCTCGACGATCCGCGGCGGGATCCTCACGACCCCGGTCGCACGGTCGACGGTCGCGCCGCCGGACTCGAAGATGTCCATCGCCTCGGGGTCGTCGGTGAAGACGCCCGTCTGCTCGAGGACCTCCAGCGTGGCGAGGTGGAGGTCCCTGAACTCGTCGTCGGTGAAGGCGTTCAGGCTGAAGCCTCCGCTGCGTGTACGGCCCGCGTGGGCACGTCGTTTCAAAGGACCCACCTCCTCCGATGGTTTCGCTATCTATACGTATAGCAAGCCAGTCTGGTCCGCGTCAAGACCGCCATGGTACGCTGCGACGCGATGGACCGAGCGCACTCGTCAGAGCGGCCCGCATACGGCGTCGAGCCGCATCAGAACAAGCGTCAGCTCAGCGCCGCCGCGTCGAAGGACAGGCTCATCGAGGCGACGATCCTGTGCATGGCCAACTACGGCCCCGCGGGCGTCTCCATCGAGAGGATCACCGACGCCGCCGGGGTGTCCCGCGGCTTGGTGCGGCACCACTTCGGCAGCAAGCGGCAGCTCCTCCTCGAGGCGTTCCAGCGACTGGCGGACGGGCAGCGGGCGGCATTCGCCGCCGGCCCTGCGGAGGACGACGATCCGGTGGCGACGCTGCGCGCCATCGTCGCCACGGACTTCCGCGAGGAGCTGGCGGCGCCCGAGCGGGCCCACGCCTGGTTCGGGTTCTGGCAGGCGGCCCTCGGCGACCCGGACCTGAAGGAGATCAACGAGCGTGTGTACGCCGAGGAGCGCGAGCGGTACAGCGAGCTCTTCCGCGAGGCGGCGCGGCGACAGGGCCTGGACATCGACTCCCGCAAGGCCGGGATCGGGCTCGTGGCCCTGGCCGACGGAGCCTGGATCGAGTTGCTGATGGCGGCGACGGACTTCAGGGTCGACGATGCGCTCGCGCTCTGCGATGACTACATCGACATGGTCCTGCAGCAGGGCCGGGCGGACCGGCAGCGGTCCGCCGGAAGATGAGTGAGGGCACGACACCCGGCACAAAAGCCACTGCCTCAAGCAGCGCGACACGGCCCGCCGGAGCCGAGAGCACAATGACAGGAGACTGACCCGTGACGCGCACCCCCGACATCATCAGCTTCACGCCGCTGCTGCGCTCGACGGCCGACGACACCGCGACCGTCGAGCGCCTTCAGGCGGCGACGCTCGAGATCCTCGAGCGCATCGGCGTCTGCTTCCCGTGCGAGCCGGCGCTCGAGGTCTTCCGCCGCCACGGCGCCGACGTCGACGGCGACGGCGTCGTCAGGCTGACGCCCGACCTGGTCGAGCGTGCCCTGGCCACCGCGCCGCGCTCGTTCGTGCTCGGCGGTCGTGAGCCGCGCTTCGACCTCACCCTGGACGGTACGCGGACGTACCTCTCCACCGAAGGTGTGGGCACCTTGGTCCGCGACGCTGAGACCGGCGAGGAGCGCTCCTCGCGCAAGGCCGACGTCGAGCTGATGGCGCGCATCGTCGACGCACTGCCGGCGATCGCGTTCTTCTGGCCGCCGGTGAGCGCCCAGGACCACGCCCGGACCGCGCCGCTGCACGAGTGCCACGCCGGGCTGAAGGGCACGCTCAAGCACGTGCGCGGCGCCACCACGGTGCACCCGCGCCTCGCGGAGCGCATCGTCGAGATGGCGACCGTGGTCGCCGGCTCCGAGGCGGCGCGGCGCGCGCGGCCGCCGATCTGCGGCAACATCTGCACGATCAGCCCCTTGTCGCAGGACCACGTGGGCATCGAGGCGGCGCTCGTCTACGCCTCCGCCGGCATCCCCGTGAGCTTCATGCCCATGCCGACCATGGGCTCGACGGCGCCGGCTTCACTGGCCGGGGCGATCGTCCAGGGAGAAGCCGAGGTCGTGAGCGCCATGGTGCTCATGCAGCTGGCCTTCCCGGGGGCGCCGGTCATCCACAGCAACATCGTCTCGGCGATGGACCCGCGCAGCGGCGGCTACATCGGCGACATCGAAGCGCCGGCCGAGCGCCTCATCACCCGCCTCGGTCACGCCTGGGGAGTGCCGCAACTCTGCGGTCCCTCGGTGACCGGCGACGAGGCGCACATCGGCTGGGATTTCGGCTCCCGGGCCGGCATCGGCGCCGCCCTGCTCTCGGGCACGGAGGCCGAGATCAGCGGCGACCTCGGCGGTCTGCTCGACGGCTACTCGGTGCTCGATCCGCCCTTCATCATCCTGCAGCACGAGCTGGCGCTGGCGGCGCGACGCACGCTTGCCGAGCTCCCGGCCGACGCCGATCTCGCGCTCGACGTGATCGCGGACGTCGGGCCGCGCGGCCACTACCTCGCCCATCAACACACGCGCGACCACGTGCGCGGGTTCCCGCTTCCGATGAGGCACCGGGGGGCGGGGTATGGATCCGCCGAGGAGGCGGCGCGGGCGGAGTGCGCGCGCCTGGAGCGCGAGCACGAGCCCGAGCCGCTGCCCGCCGACGTCCTCACCGAGCTCGAGCGCATCCTGGCCGAGGCCGACAGCGACGCCGAGCGACTGGCGGGCTGACGCCGGCGCGCGGCGCTCAGTCCCAGTCCAGCGTGAGCTGAGCGCCCTCCAGGCCGACGATGTCGGTGATGTCCTGCATCGTCTCCATCATGCCGCGGTAGGCGCCGGCGGCGTCGCGCAGCGGCGCGTAACGCACGAGGATCAGGCGGCCCTCTTCGATGCGCCTGAAGACGGCCTCGTCGCGGCTGCCGTCGCGGAAGGCGGCCTCCATGCGCGCGATCGTCTGGCGCGAGTGCTCGTTGTGCGACTCGTCGACGTGCACGCCGACGTGGCGCAGCTCGCAGTCGGCGAACAGGTCGCCGTGCCAGTAGACGAGCGTGCCGTCCTCGTCGACGACCGAGACCTGGACCGGGAGATGGCGGATGACGAGGTCCATCTGCGCGGCGGTGAGGGTGCCGGCGAGGGCCGCGCTCGGTCCGGCGCCCGGTGTGGTCTGGTGTCCCATCAGGTCGTCCCCTTCGGCTGAGTGGCCGGGTCGCGCCTCGTTTGGCGCGCTCATTCTACTCGCGTGATGCCGGCGTCAGATCCCCGGCCGGTGGGCCTCGACGTCCGCAAGGATCGCATCGAGGCCCATCTTCACCTCGTCCGGCAGCTCGAAGGCGCGCGGCTCGGAGCGCAGCTCCGCGACCCGCGCCCGCAGGCGGTCGAGCAGCGTCCGCGACCCGTGCGGCCTCCCACGCGTCGTGGCGGGTCGTGTCGAAGAGGTCGCTCTGCCAGATCTGCCGGAAGTGCTTGCGCGTGTAGGGCCGGGCCAGGTGGTTGCCGCCCGGCCCCACCGCCTTGATCTCGTCCAGCGCCAGCGCCTCGTCGTCCACGGCCAGCGGCGCCATGAACGCCTTGGCCCAGCCGAGCAGGTGGTCGCCGAAGACGATCGACTCGTAGCTGCTCTGCAGCCCGCACTCGAGGTAGCCGACGTCGTGGAGCAGCGTTCCGCGCGAGAGCTTGGCGAGGATCGCCGTCAGCGCCGCCTCGGCGCTCCACTGCTCGTCGAGCAGCTTGCTGTCGGTGTGCGCCGCGTAGGCGAAGCTCGGCAGGTCGTACCAGCGCGCGAGGTCAGTCTGCGCCTGGTGGCCGCGGAAGACGTCCGCGGACGAGTACACCTCGTTCATCGTCCGCATGTTCATCGCGCCGACGCCGACGCCCCAGACGAACGGCGCGCCGGGCTTGACCGCCTGACTGAGCACGAGGCCGGCGAGGGTCTCGGCGTTGGCGACGACGATCACCGCGGCGATGCTCGCCGGCGCCGTGGTGCCGGCGTTGGGCGCAGGCGCCCAGATCAGCGGGATTCCGAGCTCGGCGCAGGCGATCACCTTGCTGGCGCCGTCCTCGTCGAAGAGCAGCGGCGGCACGGGCATCGCGTAGATACCGAAACTGTCGGCCTCGCCGGCGAGCGCCGCCATCTCCTGCATCTTCGGCAGGATGTGGCCGTCGCGCGGCGCCACGAGCAGCGGCTTGCGCGTGCCGCGCATCATGGCGTCGACCTGGACCAGGTCGTCGATCGCCTGCGGCGCGTCCTCGGGCAGGCCCATGCTCATGACGAAGTCGATGTTGGGCAGCTTCTCGCAGAGCGCCGCCATGCCCTCGACGTCGGCGCGGCGCACGCGGCGACGCTCGCGCGTGTCCGGGTCGCAGACGTAGAGCACGTCGGAGCCGGTGCCGCAGTAGGTGTGGGCGGCGTCGAGCACGAGCGGCTCGGTGTCGCCGCCGCGCGGCTTGATCGTCCAGTCGCGCGGCGCGGCAGCTGATCGCATCGTCAACCAGTTCGGCGGGGATGCGCACACGCGTCCCGTCGACCTGCGCGCCGGCCTGTGCGAAGAGCTCGGCTGCCGGCGCGTACTTCACCTCGATGCCGACCTCGGCGAGCACGTCGAGCGTCGCCTCGTGGACGCGCCGGCAGGCGTCGTCGTCCCAGATCGTCAGGCGAGCTTCGTTCATGTCGCCTTCTCCTTGCTCCCGTGGTGGCCGGTTGTCAGGGCCGGGTCGGACGACGCGTTCGTGGCGCCGGCCTCTCGTTGGACGCCCGAGCGGCCGCATGCCGTCGGCTCGGGCGGCCGTGACTCTACCACCGTGTGAGAGACCACGTCGCGTGGCGGCCGCGTCCTTGCCACACGGGACGACGGCCCGCACCCGGTGACCGGGTGCGGGCCGCTTCGGGACCGGCGCCGCGTCAAGGGGGATTGCGGCGCCTATCCGTCGAGGCGGGCTTACTCGTCGATCTCGCGCCCGCCGCGCCGCCGCAGCACCAGCCACGCGACCAGCGCGATGGCGGCCACGGCGATCACCGCCACGACGATCCACGTGGTCGAGCTCGACCCCTCCGCGGCCGTGGCGGTCACCGGCTTCAGGTTGACGTAGGTGTCGACGTTGCCGGCGGTGAAGAACGCCGGGCCGTTGCCGTCGTTGACGCGCGTCCAGCCCGTCCAGCCGGCGGTGTCGTAGGCCTCGAAGAAGTCCGGGTAGGCGACGACCACCCACGGCGTCTGCTCGTACATGATCTGCTGCATCCGCCAGATGGACTGCTGGCGCTCCGCCGGGTCGAGCTGCGCCGCCTGCTCGTCGGCGAGCTTGTCGTACTCGGCGTTGGACCAGCAGGGCTCGTTGGTGGCGCCGATCTGCCAGGTGGTCTCCGCGGTCAGCGTCTGGCCGGGGTCGACGTAGCCCAGCCAGCTGTCGATGTACAGGTCGAAGTCCGGCCGGTACGCGTCGCCCTCGAAGTTCCACACGCGGGCGCTGAGGGCGCCGGCGTCCAGCACCGAGAACTCGATCTTGAAGCCGAGCTCCTGCAGCCAGCCGGTGATGAGCTTGCCCTCGGTCTGGGACGGCACGTTGTCGGAGGTCGCGTACAGGCGCAGCGTGATCGGCTTGCCCTTCGTGTCCACGCGCTTGCCGTCCTTGAGCGGGTAGCCGGCCTCGTCGAGCAGGCGGCCGGCCTCGGCCAGGTCGAAGCCCATCTCCTCGTCGGCAGACGGCTGCCAGTGGTAGTCGGGGTCCTTCCAGGTCTTCGGCGGGACGATGGTGGTCCCCGGCGCGGCGTAGTCCTGGAACGCGATCGCGCAGAGCTTGGCGCGGTCGATCGCGTAGTTGAGCGCGTTGCGGAACTTCCAGTCCTTCAGCACCGGCGCGCCGAGCGAGTCGGGGCTGTCGAAGGTGTTGAAGTTGAGGTACTCCCAGTTGTAGTAGGGATACGCGATCGCCTCCGTGCCGGGCTCCGACTCGAGCGTGCGGAACTGGGCCACGGGGACGCCCCACGCCGCGTCCAGGTTGCCCGACTTGTAGTCGATCGTCATCGTGTCCGGGTTCTGGTAGGTGGCGAAGATGATCTCGTCCACGGTCGGCGTGGTGCCGTAGTAGTAGGGGTTGCGCTCCATGCGCAGGAACTTGCCCTTGACGAACTCCGAGGTGAAGAACGGCCCGCTGCCGACGATCGGCACCGGGTTGGTGAAGCTCGTCTCGGCGTCCTTGGGCGTGACCTCGCTCCACACGTGCTCGGGCAGGATGGGGATGAAGATCTTCATCATGTCGGCCTTGGGGCGCGCGCAGGTGATCTGCACGGTGGTCGGGTCGAGCGCCTCGGCGCTGAGGATCCCGCGCGTGGCCAGGGCCATGTTGAACATCTCGTTCTTGACGATGTAGTTGTAGGTGAAGGCGACGTCGGCGGCCGTGAGCGGCTCGCCGTCGCTCCACTTGACGCCCGGCCGCAGCTTGATGGTCCAGACCTTGCCGTCGGCCGAGAGCCCGCCGTTCTCCTTGGTCGGGTACTCCGCGGCCAGGTCGAGGGTCGGCTTGTCGGAGATCCCGAACCCGAAGAGGAAGCTGTAGTTGATGGACCAGATCTCGTAGTCCTGGTTCTGCCAGCCGATGAACGGGTTCAGCGTGTCGGGCTCGACGGTCCAGCCGATCTTGAGGACGACCTGGTCGGCCGAGGCCGACGGCGACGGCTCGGAGGCGAGGGCCGCCGCCGCAAGGACCAGCACGGCGGCCAGAACGACGAGCAGCAGTACGGTGAGCCGGAGCGCCGCCCGGCGATGTGTCTGGATCATGGTGTCCCCCCTGTGGGTCCCAGATGGTTTCGGTGCCGGGCCGCTCACGAGAGCAGGGCCCGGCCGATGGGCTGCAGCGCCGGGTCGTCCGGCAGGCGGTCGATGCCGACCAGCGCCAGGACGACCGCCTTCTGCAGGTGCTTGCGGTTCTCGGCCATGTCCCAGACCATCGAGGCGGGGCCGTCGATGATCGCGTCCGTGACCTCGTCGCCGCGCACCGCCGGCAGGCAGTGCATGAAGCGGGCGCCGGGCTTGGTCTTGGCCCAGAGCGCTTCGTTCACCTGATACGGCTGCATCTTGCGGCGGACGTCGGCGACGTACTCCGCCGAGTCCTCCCACCACCAGAGCGAGGTGTAGACGTAGTCCGCGTCGGCCACGACCTCTTCGGGCGTCTCGGCGACCAGGAGCCGCGTCCCGCGCTCCCGGCAGTTGTCCTCGACCAGCCGGCGCACGTCGTCCGCGAGCGGGAAGTGCGCCGGCGTGACCACGTTCACGTTCATCCCGAGGCGCGACGCGGTGAGCAGCACGGAGTTGCACATGCAGTCGCCGTGACCGAGCCACGCCATGGTCTCGCCCTCGAGCCGGCCGCCGTACTCCAGGATCGTGAGCGCGTCGCTGACCGACTGGATCGGGTGGTCCCAGTCGCCGGCCTCGCCGTTGATGACCGGGATCGTCGCGGCGTCGGCCAGCTCGCGCAGCACGGCGACAGTCTGCGTGCGCGCCATGATCGCGTGCAGGAAGCGACTGAGCACGCGCCCCGTGTCGGACACGCTCTCGCGGCCGGGCAGATGCATCTCTCCCGGCCGCAGGTAGACGGCGTGGCCGCCCAGCTCCGTCATCCCCGTCTCGAAGCTGATCCGCGTGCGGGTCGACGGGTCGTCGAAGATCATGCCGAGGTGCCTGCCCGGCAGGAACGGCGTCACGTGCAGCTCGCGGTGCAGCTCCTTGAGGACGACCGCGAGGTGGATGAGCTCGAGCAGCTCCTCGCGCGAGTACACCTGGTCGGTCACGAAGTCGCGGCCGCGGAACTTGGCGAGCGCCGGCAGCTCGCGGCTCTTCATCTCGTTCGCCAGTGTCATCGTCGTGGATCCTTTCGGCCGGCAGAGCCGGCTAGCGGTCGTATTGATTGGACAGACAATAAACTCCTGAGGTGTGCGACACCGCTCGCCCGCCTTCCCGGCGGCGGCGAGGATCGTCAGGCCTGTGGCTTCTCCCTGAGGTAGGCGAGCACCATGTCTTCCCAGAGGCGGTAGGTGCCCTCGTGGTCGAAGTGCTCCTGGTCGGCGGCGTACTGCACGGCCAGCCCTTCGACGATGGCGACGCTGAGGGCGGCGAGCTTGTCGAGGTCCTTGTCCGCGCCGGCGGCGGCGCGGCCGCCACCGCGGCGACCACCCTGGCGACCGGCCGCCAGCGTCTGCCGGTCCAGTTCTCGCGACTTCGCGTAGTCGGCGGCGAGGACCTCGCGCAGCCGCTCGTCGCGCATGATGTTCGGCAGGAGCTCGTAGAAGGCCCGGAACCCGCGCCAGTCGGCGGAGATCTGGCGCTGCTCGTCGATCAGCGCCCGGACGCGCTCGCCGGGCTCGTCGATCTCGGCGAGGCGCTCGCGGAGCGCCTCGTCCTCGGCCTCCATCAGCGAGTCGATGATCGCGTCGACGAGGCCCTGCTTGCTCCCGAAGTAATAGGCGACAAGCGCCCGGTACTCGCCGGACTCCTCTTCGATCGCCTGCAGGGTGAGCTTCGAGTAGCCCCGCTCGGAGAGGATCGTCTTCGCGGCCTCCAGGATGCGCAGCGCCGTCGGCGCCGTCGCGATGTCCCTGCCCTGCACCTGTCTTGTCTGCAACACCGCCACTCTGCGCCTCCTGCCGGACCGGCGGGCCTGGGAGCCCGGGTACTTGCGTCCGTGCTTTGATTGGTCGTACAATAAACCCGTCTTCGACCGAATGCAAGGGGCCGCGGCCTGGTTCTCAGCCGCGCGGCCCGTCCAAAGGAGCCCAGCATGTCAGCAGTCGCCGACCCCGGCACCGGCGCGCGCGCCGGACACACCCCGTCCTCGCTCGGCTACCGCATGCCTGCCGAGTGGGAGCCGCACGAGCGCTGCATCATGGGCTGGCCCACGCAGATCCGCATCGGCTCCGTCTGGAACGAGCACTACCTGCTGGCGATGGCGAGCTATGCGGCCGTCGCGCATGCGATCGCCGCGTTCGAGCCGGTGCTCATGCTCGCCCGCCCCGGCGAGGGGGCGATCGCGCGCAGCTACCTCGGCCGCGACGTCGAGGTCGTCGAGATGCCCATCGACGACTCCTGGCTGCGCGACAGCGGGCCGATCTTCGTCACGCGTCCCGGACGGCACGCTCGCCATGAGCGACTTCACCTTCAACTCCTGGGGCGAGAAGTACGTGCCCTACGACAACGACGCGGCCATCGGCCGAGCGGCTCGCCGAGCACTTCGGCGTGGAGCGGTTCGCCGCCCCGATGGTCCTCGAGGGGGGCGGCATCACCGTCGACGGCGAGGGCACGCTCATCACCACCGAGAGCTGCCTGCTGCATCCTTCGCGCAACCCCGGGCTGACCAAGGACGAGATGACGCAGGTCCTCAAGGACTACCTCGGCGTGGAGAAGGTCATCTGGCTCATCTCCGGGCTGGGGCTCGACGAGGACCCCGACACCGACGGGCACGTGGACGGCGTCGGCGCGTTCGTCGGCTCCGGGCAGGGTGCTGCTGCACATGGTGCGCGACCCGCAGCACCCCGACTTCGAGAACCTGCTCGAGAACCGCCGCCGCCTCGAGACCACGGACGCGCGCGGCCGGGGCATCGAGGTCGTCGAGTTCGACCTGCGCAGCGCGCCGGTGCTCATCGGCGACACGCCGATCGTGGAGACCTACATCAACTCCTACTTCGCCAACGGCGCGCTGATCGTGCCGACCGGCGGGACCGGCGCGGACGACCTTGCCGCGCTCGACGCGCTGCGCGAGATCGTCCCCGACCACGAGGTCGTCGGCGTGCCGTGCCCGGTCATCGGCTACGGCGGCGGCGGCATCCACTGCATCACGCAGCAGGTGCCGCGGACGTGGCGCAGCTGCGAGTCCGCGCCGGCGGCTCCGCGCGGCTCAGTCCATCTCGTCCCGGCGCCACAGCGTGACGCCCTTCGGCATCGAGATGGTCAGGCAGCGCCGCAGCGCCCGCGAGACCGGATCCGGCTTGCGGCCCTCGTCCTCCAGCACCTCGCAGCGCTCGATGGCGCTGCGCACGGCGCGCGCGCCGGCCGAGCGGATGGGCTCCGGCGGCAGGTAGGTCGGCGGCTCGGAGACCAGCGGCGACTGCGCGTAGTCGTCCTCGCAGGCCCAGGGCGAGCGAGGCCAGCGTGCGGCCGATCAGGTTGGAGGCCGAGACGCCGTTGCCGGAGTAGCCCAGGCCGTAGTGGACATTGCGGTACTTGCCGAGGGTGCCGACCCAGGGGATGCCGTGCTGGGTGCGCTCCAGGGGCCCGCCCCAGCGCCACTCGACCGCGAGGTCGCGCGTCGCCGGCAGCATGGCGTGCATGTCCGCGACGATCTCCTCGATCTCCCGGGCGTCGTGGTAGTGGGCCGGGATGATGTGGCCGCCGTAGCCGAGGCGGCCGCCGCCGCGGCCGAAGACGACGCGGTCGTCGGCCGTGCGCTGCGCGTAGTGCACGGCGGTGCGCCCGTCCCCGAAGGGACGGCCGGTCGCCCATCCGAGGCGGTCCAGCGCCTCCGCGGAGCTCGCCGTCGCGACGACGTGCGAGGGGATGATGAAGACGGTACGGCGCAGCTCGGGGATGAGGGCGAGCCGGGCGCCGGACGCGAGGACGACCTTGTCCGCGGTCACGCTCCCGGACGGGGTCTTGACGACGGCGGGCAGCGTGCGCTGCAGGCCGACCATCGGCGTGGCCTCGTAGATGCGCACGCCGGCCGCGACCGCCAGCCGGCGCAGGCCCTGGGCGAGCAGCGCCGGCTGGACGCTGCCTGCCTGCAGGATCAGCACCCCGGCCTCGGCCGCCGGCGACCCCGACATGGCCACCGCCTCGTCCTTGCCCAGGATGCGGAAGAGATCGTCGCGGCCAAGCTCAGGCGCCAGGAGTGCGGGCTCGAGGACGCCGTCGACCTGGGCCGGGGAGAGCGCCACGGTGAGGCCGCCCTCGAACGCGAGGTCGCAGTCGATGTCGCCGTCGCGCACCGTCTCGCGGATGTCGTCGAGGCTGCTCCGCGAGGCATCGAGGAGCCACATCGCGGCGTCCCTGCCGAAGCGGGAGACGAGCTTGGGCAGGATGTCGTCCCAGCCGTTCACCCAGCCGCCGTTGCGCCCGCTGGCGCCGGCGCCGCAGTACTCCCGCTCGATGAGCACGACGTCCGTGCCCGGCGCGAGCCGCTTGATCGACAGGGCCGTCCAGAGACCCGTGAACCCGCCGCCGACGATGCACACGTCGGCGCGCTCGGTGGTCGTCAGCGGCACGATGTCGCCCGTCTGCCAGCGCGGGTCGCCGCCCTGCCAGTAGACGGCCGCGCGCGCCGTGGCGCCGGGCCCCGCGTTGGTGGTGCTCAGCTGATCCGCCATGCTCGCTCACTCCTCCAGCCGTCTCGCCGGCGACCGCGCCGGCGTCCTGTCGGGTCAGACTGCCGCGCTAGATCCAGAAGCCGGGCGGCTCGGCGAGGTCGGGGTGCTCGCGCTCGAAGGCGAGAGCCGCCTCGAGCGTGCGCACCCAGTCGTAGTAGACGCCCTTGCAGTGGACGAGCTCGACGCCGAGGTCGCGCAGGCGGGCGAGGCCGTAGGCCTGCGCGCCCGCCGGCGAGTACACGGCGTCGGCGGCCACGACCACGCGGTAGCCGGCCTCCATGAGGCCGACGGCCGAGTGCGTGACGCAGACGTCGGTCTCGAAGCCGCAAAGGACGGCCGTCCTGCGGCCGGTCGCCTCGATCGCCGCCATGATGTCCGGGCAGGCGGCGAGGTCGAAGACCGGCTTCGTGAACACCGGCGCCTGCCGGCCGACGGCGAGCAGCACGCCCACCGCCGTCGGCCCGTTCCGCGCCGGAGCCTCCTCGGTGAGCACGGCCGGCACGCCCAGGGCCATCGCCGTCCCCGCCAGCCAGGCCGCGCGCGGCGGCGCGCCTTGCTCACTGCCGCCGCGTCGTCCTTGTCCAGCCTGTCGCTCCAGAACTTGGGCTGCAGATCGATCACGATCAGGAGCGAGTCGTCACGGTCGATCAGCGGCATGGTCGCCTCCAGCGGCGTCGACGGGTCGGGCGGCGGCCGGCGTCGACGAGCGGCCGCTCCCCAGCACGATACCACCGGCCGCCGCGATCCGGAGCGGCCGGAACCTGAGCGAACTTCGCATCCCCGGGCCGGCCCCCGCGCCGGATTGCTCGGCGAAGTTGGGCGCGCGCGACGGCGACGCTTTACTCGCGCGCGCTCCGCCCATACCCTCGGACCTGCGAGCGGCGGGGCGCTCCTGCGACCTCGCCCGTGGGGCCGGGCGACCCGACACCCTTCCGCCCCACCCGTCGTCTCGCCGGCCGACACATCGTGTGGCAGCGGAGGTGCTCCAGTGAAGCGAAACCTGCACGCCGGGCGGCCCAGCTCGGGCGGGCTCAGCCTGAGCGTGTTCACGGAGGCCGAGCTCGACGACATCCACCTCGGCTCGCTCGAGGTGCTCGAGCGCACGGGGATGTGGGTCGAGGCCGACGACGCCCTCGACATCTACAGCGACGGCGGCTGCATCGTCGACCGGGAGACGCGCATGGTGCGCATCCCGCCGCACCTCGTCGAAGACGCGATCCGCTCGGCGCCGCCCAAGAGCTACCTCTGCGGCCGCGACCCCGAGATGGACATCGTCCTCGAGGCCGGGCGCGTCTACGTCTCCAACTTCGACGAAGGCATCATGATCGTCGACCCGCGCACCGGCGAGTATCGCCACCCGGTGCTCCAGGACGTGCGCGAGGCCGCGCGCCTGGTCGACGCCCTCAGCGACATCGACACCTACGAGTCGGCGGTGCACCCGGGCGACGTCCCCGAGGAGACCGCCAGCCTCCACAAGTGGGAGGCGGCCATCCTGAACACCGGCAAGCCGGTGGGCACCGAGGCGACGAGCGCCTACGACTGCAAGCAAGCTCATCGAGATGGCGACGGTGCTCGCGGGCGGCGAAGACGAGTTCCGCCGCCGCCCGCTCATCGGCTTCGGCGTCTGCCCGGTGAGCCCGCTCAAGCTGCCGCGCGACGCCAGCGAGGTGATCATCGAGTCGGCGCGCGCCTGGTGCCCGGACACGATCCTCAGCATGGCGATGTCCGGTGGATCGTCACCGGTCACGCTGGCCGGCACGCTCGTGCTGCACAACGCGGAGGTGCTCGGCGGCATCGTGCTCTCGCAGCTCGTCGAGCGCGGCTGCCCCGTCACCTACGGCTCGTCGACGACGGCGATGGACCTCAAGCTGGCGGCGGCGTGCGTGGGCTCGCCGGAGCTCGCCCTCTTCAGCGCCGCCTGCGCCCAGATCGCCCGCCGCTACCTGCTGCCGAGCTTCGTGGCCGGGTTGTAGGCGGATTCCAAGCTCGGTGACGCGCAGACCGGTCACGAGAAGACCCTCACCGGACTCCTTCCTGCGTTGGCAGGCGCCAACCAGATCTACGGGGCGGGGATGATCGAATCGGGCGTCACCTTCGATTTGGGCCAGCTGGTCATGGACAACGAGATCGCGCGCATGATCAAGTTCGCGGTCGCCGGCATCGCCGTCACCGACGAGACGATGGCGGTCGACGACATCGCCAAGGTCGGCGCCTTCGGCGACTTCCTCTCGCCTCGATGCGACGCTCAAGCACATGCGCGAGCTCAGCCAGCCGGAGGTCCTCGACCGGCGCGTGCGCGAGGACTGGGAAGCGCGCGGAGCCACCGACCTCGCGACGCGTGCGCGCGCCCGGGCGCTGGACCTTGTAGAGTCGCACCAGCCGATGCCGCTCGACCCCGACGTGGCCGAGCAGGTGCGCGGCATCATCCAAGCTGCCGACCGTGAGAAAGGCGTCGCATGAAAGACCAACTCAAGCAAGCCATCATCGACGGCAACGCCGACACCGCGCTCGCCCTCACCCAGGCGCTGCTCGCCACCGGCGCCGGCGCGAGGGAGATCCTCGACGAGGCGCTGCTCCCCGGCATGGAGGTGGTCGGGGTGCGCATGCGCGACGGCGACTGCTTCATCCCCGAGGTGCTGCTCAGCGCCCGCGTCATGCAGGGCTGCCTCGACCTCTTGCGTCCGCACATGGCCGCCGGCGAGGAGGCCGGCGGCGGCGTGGTCGTGATCGGCACCGTCGAGGGCGACCTGCACGACATCGGCAAGAACCTCGTCGGCATGCTCCTCCAGGGCGCCGGCTTCGAGGTCGTCAACCTCGGCACCGGGGTGACCGGCGGCCGACTTCGTCGCCGCGGTCCAGCGAGCACGAGGCGAAGATCATCGGCATGAGCGCCCTGCTCACGACCACCCTGCCGCACATGGCCGAGACGATCGCGGCGCTGAAGGAGGCCGGCCTGCGCGAGCAGGTCAAGGTGATGGTCGGCGGCGCCCCGGTGACCGAGGCCTACGCCGCCGAGATCGGCGCCGACGGCTACGGCGCCAACGCCGGGATGGCAGTGGAGCGGGCGAAGGAGCTGGTGGGGTAGGCGGGCCCTCGGGTCGTGGAAGAGAGGACCTCATGACCGCGACCATCGACCGCGAGCGGCTCGCGGCGCTCAAGGCGCGCGAGGACGAAGACTTCGTCGCGCGCCACCCGCGCTCGCGCGAGCTCTTCGAGCGCGCGCAGGAGCACATGCTCGACGGCGTCCCCATGAACTGGATGACGCGCTGGTCGAGCCCGTTCCCGCCCTACGTCGCCGAGGCCCACGGCGCGCGCTTCACCTGCGTCGACGGACACGAGTACATCGACTTCTGCCTCGGCGACACCGGCGCTATGACCGGGCACTCGCCGGACGCCTCGGTCGCGGCGATCGCCGCCCAGGCGGCGCGCGGCATCACGACCATGCTGCCGACCGAGGACTCGCTCTGGGTGGCCGCCGAGCTCAGCCGCCGCTTCGGCCTGCAGTACTGGCAGCTCGCGCTCACGGCGACGGACGCCAACCGCTTCGCCGTGCGCCTCGCCCGTCACGCGACGAAGCGTCCCAAGATCCTCGTCTACAACTACTGCTACCACGGCTCCGTGGACGAGACGATCATCACCATCAACGACGGCGTCCCGGGGCCGAAGCCCGGCAACGCCGGCCCGCCGGTCGACCCCACGGTCACCAGCAAGGTGATCGAGTGGAACGACCTGCCGGCTCTCGAGGAGGCGCTCGCGCCAGGCGACGTCGCTTGCGTCCTCGCCGAGCCGGCGCTGACCAACATCGGCATCATCCTGCCCGACGAGGGCTATCACGCCGAGCTACGTCGCCTGACGCGCGAGACCGGCACGCTGCTCATCATCGACGAGACGCACACGATCTGCGCGGGGCCGGGCGGCTGCACGCGGGCGTGGGGACTCGAGCCCGACATGGTGACGCTCGGCAAGCCGATCGGCAGCGGCGTACCCGCCGCCGTCTACGGCTTCGGTCAGGCCGTCGCCGACCTCATCCGCGTCGGCTGGGACTACCACGCCGCCGACGAGTGCGGCGTCGGCGGCACGCTGGCCGGCAACGCGCTCAGCGTGGCGGCGGTGCGCGCGACCCTCAGCGAGGTCCTGACCGAGGAGGCCTACGCGCGCATGATCCCGCTCGCCGGCCGCTGGGCAGACGGCGTCCAGGGCGTGATCGACGAGTTCGGCCTGCCGTGGGTGGTCAAGCGCCTCGGCTGCCGCGCCGAGTACTGGCCGCGGCCCGTGCCGCCGCGCAACGGCGGCGAGTCGGCCGCGGCCGAGGACGAGGAGCTCGACCGCTACCTGCACCTCTTCATGCTCAACCGCGGCATCCTCATGACGCCGTTCCACAACATGGCGCTGATGGCGCCGCAGACGACGGCGGCCGACGTCGACCGCCATACCGAGCTCTTGCGCGAGGCGGCGCGGACGCTGACCGGCTGACGCTCAGGCTCTCGGCGTCGGCCAGCTCGGCGTCGGCGGCCGCGACGAGCCGCCTGAGCTCGGCGCGTACGTCGTCGGGCAGCGGCTCGGGCGCGTGCGTGCGAAGGATCTCACGCGCCCGCTCCTCAGCGTTCTCCAGCGCGCCCTTCTTGCCGGCGGCCAGCCAGGCGTCGTAGGGCGTCCGGTCCCAGACGCCCGGCCGCCAGATGTCGCCCATGTGAGCGCGGGTGTGCTTTTCCGCCAGGTAGGTGCCGTTCGGCCCGACCTTGCGGATCACGTCGAGCGCCAGCGTCTCGTCGCTGACCTCGATGCCGCCGGCGACCTTCTGCACGATGCCGTAGACCTCGGCCTCCATCAGCAGGTGGGCGTAGCTCAGCGTCTTCGAGCCGTCGAGCAGGCCGCAGCCGCTCATCATCTCCGCTCCGGCCGAGACGCTGGCCAGCGTGGAGAGCGCGTCGTCGACGGCGGCCTGCCATCCCGGCTCCTTGGCCCCGCTGGCCATGGTGCCCATGTTCATGGCGAAGCCGAAGTGGTGCGCCATCTGCGTCGCGGCTGCGGCCAGGACATAGTCCTCGGGGCTGCCGCCGGTGTAGCCGCCGGTCTTGAGGTCCATCACGGAGGGCGCGCCCGCCAGGAACACCGGCGCGCCCGGATGCGCCAGCTGCAGCAGGACGATGCCGGCGAGGACGGCGGCGAGGTTCACGACGAGGTTGCCGGCCATGGTGGCCGGCGCGGACGCGCAGCCGAGCGTCAGCGAGAGGAAGCCGACGGGAACGCCGGCCTCCGCGCACACCAGCGCTGCCTCCAGACTGACGGCCTCGTTGCTCAGCGGATCGATGGGGCACGCGATCAGGCTCATGATGGGCCGGCGGCGGAGCTCTTCGGCCCCGCCGGCCACCACGCGCGCCATCTCGACGGCGCGACGCGTCATGTCCTCGCCGACCACGTCGACCGCCTGGAAGTGCTTGCTCGTGCCCGCGAAGACCGCCTCGAGCTCGTGCAGCGGGCGCGTCGCCGGCGGCACGTCCTCGGCGGTCACCACGGGGCCCCAGTAGAAGCTGACCTGCGGTACGGCGTCGACGAAGCGGGCGGAGTCGGCCACGTCGGCCTTGGTGCTCGCCCGCAGCTCGCCGGTCTCGGGGTCGATGACGCGCACGCCGCAGCCGTCGTTGCTGAGGTGGCAGGCGGAGCCGTCCAGCACGACGTCGCAGCGCGGGTCGCGGGCGGCGAGGAGCGGCGCCTCGGGCGCCGCCCGCAGCGCCGCCCGTACGACCTGCTCGGGCAGCCGCGCGACCTGCGCCGCGCGGTCGACGCGGCAGCCGCCGCGTTCAAGCGCGTCGAGCGCGCGCTCCAGCGGGAAGCGCACCCCGACCCCGGCAAGAGTCTCGAAAACGGCGGCCTCGAGCCGCTCCACGTCGGCCGCGCTCAGCACCCGCCACCGCACGCGCGGCCTGATGGGGTCGATCCGCACCGTCTGGTCCGCCATGGATGGTCCCTCCCGGTCGCCGCCTGATGCTACCGGCCGGGCGGGCGGCGCGTCACGCCGGCGCCCGGTGACGATCGGCGCATTGTCACCCCTACCCGTCTTCCGGGGCCTTGTGGAGGACTCCGCAGCTTACTAGGGTCAACCTGCCTGCAGGCATTTCACCGGCCTTTCGAGCTCACGTTTGCCGCTCGATCCCGCCGGAGTCGACCGAGCGAGCAGCGCATCGCCTCGGACCATCAGCATGACGCGGCCCGGGCCGGCCGGTCGGTTTGTCGCCTGCTACCTCACTGCGGTAGTGACTCGACGGCCGGACCCCGATCACAGCTCGCATCGTGGCATCAGCTCCATCGATCGGGCGATGGGATGGAGCGGTAGGCCCAGAGCTCAACGGACAAGAGGAGCAATCATGATCAAGCGATTCACCCTGGCACTGGCGCTGTCGGCGGCGGTGCTTGTCCTGCTACCGGCGTCCGCCTTCGCCGTTTGGCACGCAGAGAGCACGGTGAACAGCCGCACCTGGCAGTACCCGGACGGTGCGGCCAACCTCGGCCTGTGGGTCCGAGTGAACTTCGATGTCTCGGACTCACACCCGGGCGTGTACCGGCTCACGGGCTTCAGCATGCGACAGACCAAGAACGCAGGCAACGTGTACGTGATCGGCAAGATCCGCGGCTGCGTCTGCGGGCACGACTACTACACGGATAGTGGTGGACCATGGCGCGGTCACCTACGTGCACTGGTGGCCCGCCGCCGGGGAACGAATGGGTCACGGTGCCGATGCAGCGGAGCATGACGTCGGGCTACATCTACTCTTTCACGCAGGGCAACGATACCTGGGGGACATCGATGGCCGCGTGGCACTTCATCGACCAGTGCAACTACATGGGCGAACCGGAGCGCATCCGGCTCGAGGCGAAGTTCGAGGTCTACGCGAACTCGGACGGCCGTCGCCTGGCGACGATCCCGCTCAACGTGAACGCCAACGTGCAGTAGCCCACGGCGGTCCGGTGGCGGAGACCCGCCTCATGCCGACCGGGGCGGCGGGCGCTACTGCGCCCGCCGCCCCGGTCGGCTTCTCTCTGTAGGCCTCACGGCCGGCCCTCTCAGAGCTTCTCGTTCCCCGGAGGCAGCGGGAGCTCGCCCGACGGGCCGTCCGAGAGCGGGATCTCGGGGATCGCCGTGTCGGCCAGGTTGTCTTCGTTGAGCGCCGCGCCGACCGGGCCCTGAAGCGGCGCCTGATCCGGTGCGGGCAGCTCCTGGTCGACCTCGAGGATGCCCAGCTCCTTGGCGTGCTCGGGCTCCTTCTCCGGCAGGATGTGCCGCAGGAAGCGCTTGGTGCGGTCGTCCTGGGGGTGGAAGAAGACCTCGCTCGGCGGGCCCTGCTCGATGAAGTAGCCGTCGTCCATGTACACGACGCGGTCGGCGACGTCGCGACTGAAGCCCATCTCGTGGCTGACCACGATCATCGTCATGCCTTGCGAGGCGAGGTCCTTCATGACCTTGAGCACCTCGCCGATGAGCTCGGGGTCGAGGGCGCTGGTGGGCTCGTCGAAGAGCATCAGCACGGGGTCCATCGCCATGGCGCGGGCGATGGCGACGCGCTGCTTCTGACCGCCGGAGAGCTGGCTCGGGAAGAAGTCCATGCGCTCGCCGAGACCCACCCTGGTGAGCAATTCGTGCGCCTTGCGCGTGGCGTCTTCCTTCTTCTCGCCCTTCACCAGGACGGGACCCTCGATGACGTTCTCGGTCGCGTCCTTGTGCGGGAAGAGGTTGAACTCCTGGAACACCATGCCGCACTTCATGCGGATCTCGTGCACGTCCTTCTTGAACTGCCGCCGTGGCTGCCACAGGTGACGTGCACGTCCCCGACCCTGATCTCGCCGGTCGTGGGGTCCTCGAGGAAGTTCAGGCAGCGGAGGAAGGTGCTCTTGCCCGAGCCGGACGGCCCGATGAGCACCAGCACCTCGCCCTTGTAGACCTCTAGGTCGATGCCCTTGAGCACGTGGTTGCGACCGAAGTACTTCTGCAGGCCCTCGACCTTGACGACGAGCTCGCGCCCCTTGTCGTCGGTGATCGTCTCGTGAGTGTATGTCTGTGTCCCCATGCTGCTACGCCTTCCCCTTCTCTTTCTCGCGGGCCTTGTCGCGCGCCATGCGCGTCTCAAGCTTGGCCTGCCAGAAGCTGAAGAAGATGGTCAGGGCCCAGTACCAAGCGGCCGCGACGAGCAGCGTGCTGAAGAAGCTGAACGTCGCCGCACCCGCCAGCTGAGAACGGCGCAGCAACTCCTGGATGGTGATGACCGATACCAGCGAGGTGTCCTTGATGAGCGCGATGAAGTCGTTGCCCACGGCCGGGATCACGATCTTGAGGGCCTGCGGCAGGATGATGCGCCGCTGCGTCTGCCAGCCGCTCAGGCCGATCGCCCAGGCGGCCTCGTTCTGGCCTTTGGGCACCGCCTGGATGCCGGCGCGGAACACCTCCGTGAGGTACGCGCCGTAGTTGAGCGACAGGGCCGCGACGCCGCACCAGAACGGCGGAGGCGCGTACGACTGCGGGATTCCGAGCTTGCCGAACACCTCCGGGATCACCGAATAGATGAAGATGATCTGCAGGAGCAGCGGGGTCCCGCGGAACAGGGACGTGTAGAAGGTCGCGAGCCAGTAGGGGATGCGGCCGACGACCATCCGGGCCATGTAGCCCCAGCTCTGGTAGCGGTTCCAGGCCTGCTTGAAGGTCATCTTCTTGGAGAGCCGCCCCAGGGAGCCGAGCAGGGCCAGCAACGAGGCCAGGACGATCGAGATGACCGTCAACTCCACCGTGACGATCGCGCCCCGGGCGATGTACCAGAACCAGTTGCGCATCACCTGGAAGTCGATCAGCGACCCGGAGCCAGCCTCGCCCGTGGACCCGAAGGACCACGAGTACTCGACCTCGTCGCCGGTGGTCGTCACGAGCACGACGCGGAACTTGTAGTCGCCCTCGGGGTAAGCGGTGTCCCATCGGAACTCGAGCGACTGCGTCACCTGGGAGCCAGTCGGGAGCGGTTTGGGCGGCTGGCTGAGCTGCTGCTCCTTGCCGTTGATGAAGAGCTTGCAGCTGGCGGTGTCCAGCTCAGCCCCGTTGGGCTTGTAGTTGACGATGACGCTCTGCCCAGTCCACCCCTTGAGGCCGAGGGGATCCTTCGGGTTGGGGATGGTGCCCGTGATCTCGACGGTACCCGCCGGCGCCGGCGACGGCGAGGCCGCCCAGGCGACAGGCGCGAGGATGACCACTGCGAGCGCAGTAGCGACCGCGAGAAGGGTGATTCGTGTGCACAAGCTTCTCGTCTGCACTGGTGCGGACCTCCCTTGGGCGAGGGCTGTGGCGGGGGCCTGAGTACGATCAGGCCCCCGCCACCGTCACAGTGTACCGCGCCGACCACACCGGCACGGGCCGTTCGTCCTATGGCTTGCTACTGCGCCTTCTGCGTGAGATCCACACCGGCGTACCACTTCTCGCTCATCGCGGTCAGCGAGCCGTCCTCGTGCATCTTCTGGATGCAGTGGTTGAGGAGCGCGAGCCAGTCCGCCTCGCCCTTCTTGACCGCGGCTGCGAGATCCTCGTAGTAGAGCGGATCCCCGGAGAGCTCGAAGGGCTGGCCCTGCTTGATCGCCTCGATCGCGGTGGGCACGGCGGTGAACCCGAAATCGATGCGGCCCGTGTCCTGGGCCAGATCGGGGAACATCGACGCGTCGGTGTCATAGACCACGGGGGTCGCGTCGGTGTTCTTCTCCAGCCACGTAAGGTACGTCGTGCCGGCGGCGGCGCCGACCTTCTTGCCGGCAAGGTCCTCAGCGCCGGTGATCTGCGTCCCGCCCTCCTTCACGATGATGCCCGCAGGTGTGTAGTAGTACGGATCCGTGAAGTCCACCTTCTGCGCGCGCTCGTCCGTGATCGTCATGGAGCCGATCGACACGTCGTAACGGTCCTGGCCAAGGTCCGTCAGGATCTGCTCGAACTTGTAGTCCACAAACGTGACGTCGAGCCCGAGGCAGGCGCCGATCGCGTTGGCGACGTCGACGTCGAAGCCCACGAGCTCGCCGGTCGCCTCGTCGATCGAGCTCTGCGGCGGATACTTGGGATCGTTGTTGACGGACATCGTGCCCGCGTCAATGATCTCCTTGGCCTTGCCCGTCGGCTCCTGGCCCAGGATCTCCGTGGCGATGTCCATGGCCGACGACGCCGCTGCGCTCGGCTCGGTCGACGCGGTGTCGTCGCCGCCGCAGGCGACCGCGAACATCATCGCGGCGACCACCGCGACCAAGAGCAAGATCCCCAAGATGTAGGTCTTCGAAATACGCATGCCTCCGTCCTTTCCGTCTGACTTTACCGACCGCCGCGTGGCCCACTGGCGAGGGCCCTTGCGGGTGGCGGCCCCCAGCGCCTGTCAGGACCTACCGTGTGGCGCTCCCCCGATTCGACAGCTGAGTCCGATTTATACAGCACGTGGGCGGAAAGACAAGCGTCGCGGAAGCGGTGCGCAGCCTCGGGGCAGGATCCGCCGGCAAGCGTCAGCCGCTCCAAGCCCGCGTCGACTGCGCCGTCCAGAGCGGAGAGACAGTGGTGGTCATCCTACTCCTTCACGGTCAGGTCAGTGCCGTCGAACCACTTCTTCGAGATGGTCGAGAGAGCGCCGCCCTTGTGCATCTGCTGCACCGAGTAGTCGAGGATCGCCAGCCAATCCGCCTCCCCCCGCTTGGTGGCAAACGAGAGGTCCTCGTAGAACATCGGCGGGCCCGAGAACTCGAGCGGCTCCCCCTCGGTGATCGCCTGCTGGCCCGTGGAGCCGGCGATCATCACGAAGTCCAGGTTGCCGTTGCGCAGATCCGAGAACGCGTCGGCGGCGGCGGTGTACGTCTTCACGTCGGCCGTCGTGTTGGCTTTGAGCCAGTCGTAGTAGGTCGTTGCCGCGACCACGCCAACCGCCTTGCCGGCGAGGTCGTCGCCGCCGGCGATCTGGGTGCCGCCCTTCCTCACGAAGACCTGACCGGACGAGTAGTAGTACGGCTCGGTGAAGTCGACCGTCTTCTCGCGCTCTTCGGTGATGGCCATGGAGCCGATGGAGACGTCCGACTTGCCCGCCCGCAGACCGGGGATGACGCTCTCCCACGGCACCGTCCTGAACTCCACGGTGAGGCCGAGGATCTCGCCCATCCTCCTGGCGACATCGATGTCGAAGCCCACCAATTCCCCGGTGTCCTTGTCGATCGAGCTCTGGGGCGCGTAGTCGGCGTCGGTGGCGACGATGACGGTGCCGCGATCGAGGACCGTCTTGGCGAGCCCGGTAGGCGCATGGCCTAGGATCGCGAGCGCACGCTCGGCGGCCGAAGCCGGCGGCGAACTGCTGTCTGACGCGTTCGGACTGCTCCCGGAGAGGCTACAGCCGGCGGCGAACGCCGTAACCGCGATCAAGACGCCGAGGAGCAGGACCAACAGGAAGCGGGTCTTGCCCGCGCTCATGGTCTTTTCCTTTCCACTTGGCTTCGTCTAGCTGTTCTGCTCGGCCCCTCTGAAACGGCCCCACCGCGGGCCCGGCGCCACGATAGCACGAGACGCGTCGCGGTCCCGCTCGCGACCGGTGCATCCAACGAGCCCAGCACGCGGCCCATAAGACAATCGAACACGCAGGATGGCGCGATGCGACCCGATCAGCCGATGCCCGCCAGCCGCCGCAGCTCGGCGTCGACCGCCGGGTCGAGAGCGGGCGGGCGGTGCGCAGCGACCGCGCCCGCCACGCGCTCGCAGGCGCGGTCGATCGCCGTCTGGCGCCCGCCGGCCGCCCAGTAGCGATGCGGCTCGTCGACGCTCAGGGATGGGCCGGCGGCGGGCGGAGCCTGCCCGCCGGCCGAGCCACCGGCGGTCGTCAGGTCGATCCCGGCAGCGATCTGGCGCGCCTGCGTGAGCGTCTCCACGCCGAGCGCCATCTCCACGTAGCTGAAGATCCGGCCGCCGGAGACCATGCCCACCCCTGTGAGCAGGTCGACGCCGGCGGCCAGCGAGAGATACGTCGTCGTTGCATCGTCCAGCGCCGACTGCCAGCCCGGCTCCTTGGCGCCGCTCGCGTTGATACCGCACGCCGTAGGCAGGCCGTAGAACTGGCCGACGTCGCCGACGGCCGCGGCCATGATCGTGTCCTCGGGCGCGCCGCCGGTGAAGTCGCCGCTCTTGAGGTCCATCACGCTCGGGATGAAGCAGATGAACACCGGCGCGCCGGGGAAGACCGCCTGGATCGCGCAGACCGAGCTGAGCGCCTCGGCGATGCCGACCACGAGCGACCCCGCCATCGTGATGGGCGTGGTCGAGCCGCCCATCGGCATGGTGACGAAGCCGATCGGGATGCCGGCCTCGGCGAAGACCAGGCCGGCCTCCAGCGTCCCGGCGTCGTTGCCGAGCGGCGTGACGGTGCCGAGCAGGGCGCTGATCGGCGGCTCGGCGCGAAGCCGCTCCTCCGAGCCGCTCACCGCCAGCGCCATCTTCACGGCGACCTCGGCGAGCTCGGGCTCGACGACGGTCACCGTCTGCACGTGCTTGCCGGTGTTGGCGATGGTCAAGTAGAGCTCGTGCAGGCCGCGGACCTCGGCGGGCCGGTCCTGGGCGCTCACCGCCGGCCAGCAGAAGTCGACCTCCGGGAGCGCATCGACGACGCGCGCGATGGTGGCCACGTCCTCCGCGGTGGTGCCGCGCTTCTCCCCGCTCTCGAGGTCGTAGATCTCGACGCAACAGCCGTCGGGAGTGATCAGCGAGTGTTCGCCGGTGACGATCGAGCCGCCGGCGCGGGCGCCGAGCGTCATGCGCGCCGGCGCCAGGCCCACGAGCCGGCGCACCAGCTCGGCAGGCATGGTGACGCGTGCGCCGTCGGCCGTGGCGCCCAGCGCCACAAGGGCGGCGCGCGCCCGCTCGGACGGCAGCGCCACGCCGGTCTCGGCGAGCACCTCCAGCGCCGCGGCGTCCAACCGTTCGAGATCCTCCGGCGAGAGGACGGACAACCTGCCTGCCGAACCGATGGTGTGCGTGAGGGTCTCCGTCATCGTCCTGTTCTCCACTTCGTCCGCGGGTCTCCGCCTGGGGCGGCCGGGGCGGCGCCGTCAGCAGGCGCCCGTCACGACCGTCCGTCCGCGCGTCAGCGACGCTGCGCGATCGGCGCCTTCTGGGGCTTGAGCAGCGCCTCCAGATCGGCGCTGCCGATCTTGAGCATGGTCGTCGTCGTGCCGCCCCCGCAGTAGACGACGTCGGGCGCGAACACTCCCGGATCGGCGATCACCGGAAGGTCCGTCTCGAGAGCGACCGGCGACACGGCCCCCGGGCGGTAGCCCGTCAGCTCGCGCACCTCCGCGCCTCGCGCCAGCCGGACCTCGGCCGCACCGGCCTCGCGCGCGAGCGCGACGGCATCCACGGTGGCGTCGCCCGTGACCAGCGCCAGCACCGGCCGCCGGTCGTCGAGGACGAACAGCAGGGACTTGACGACCTCCCCCACCGTCACCCCCAGTGCATCTGCCGCCAGTTGCGCGGTACTCGAGGAGGACGGAAGGTGGACGATCTCGTGAGGCACGCCCTCGTCGCTCAGCAGATTGTGGACGTCGCCGCTCGCGCGCACGCGCGGTGCCTCCTCGTCGGGGGGCGTCAGTCTAGCACGTTGTGACCCCGCCTCCGGGGCGGGTACCATCTGTGGATGGACGCCGACGACACGCAATCCAGGACGGCGCCTCCCGCCGGCGGCGGCCGCTCGCGCCGGCTGCGCCTGGCCGGCGACCTGCTCCTGATCGTGGGCGGGCTCCTGCTCGCGTACCCGTTCTGGTCGGCCGCCTACGCGCAGGTGCAGCAGTCGCGTCTGGACTCCACCTACCGCGAGCAAAGCGCCGCGTTCGTCGAGACCATCACCGCCAACGTCGACACGCGCCCGCGCGGCCTCTCCGACGAGGAGCTGCTGAAGAGGCTGGCCGTGCGCTTCGAGCGCGGTCTCGAGCCGGGCGACCCGATCGGCCGGCTGCGCATCCCGCGCGTGGACGTCAATCGCCTGGTCCAGCAGGGCGTGGGCGGCCGGCTGGCCCTGGACCCAGACGGCGACAGCTCCCTGCTGCACAGCGGCCCCGTGCACTACGCCGTGACGCCGCTGCCGGGGGCCGGCGAGCCGTTCGCCGTCGCCGGCCACCGCACCACGTACGGCGCGCCCTTCTACAAGCTCGACAAGCTGCGCAAAGGCGACCTCATCTTCATGGAGACGCCCTACGGGAAGTTCCGCTACGCGGTCGCCAAGACCACGACCGTGAGCCCGTCGGACGTCGGCGTGCTGGCCGACCGCGGGTACGGGCTCGTGCTCACCACCTGCACACCGCCCTACAGCGCGAAGCACCGACTGATCGTGTGGGCGACCCTGGAGAAGGCCCGGCCGCTCAAGGCGGCCCGGGACCGTTGAAGCTGACGGCGGCGGCCGTCAGCTCGCCGGCGGCGCCCCGGGGAACGGCGGCCGCTCGGCGGAGCTCCCGTCCAGCAGCATGACCAGCAACTCGTCACCCGCCTCTCCGCCGGGGTAGCCCGGCGGCACGAAGAACAGCGCCTCGGCGCCGGACATGGAACTGAGGATCCCCGAGCCCTGGGGGCCGGTGGTCGTGAACGTGACCGCGCCGTCCTGGTGAGTGAGCCGGCAGCGGCGCGCCTCGGTCCGGTCCTTCGTGCGGCGCACCGGTTCGGCCGCTCGAGCGAAGAACCACGGGCGGTAGACGTCCGGCCGGCCCTGAAGGGCCAGCAGGGCCGGCCGCACGTACAGCTCGAAGCTCACCATGGCGGCCACCGGGTTGCCCGGGACGCCAAACACCAGGGTGTCGCCGCGGACGCCGAAGGCGAGGGGCTTGCCCGGCTTGGTGGCGACGCCCCAGAAGCGGCGCTCGACGCCGAGCTCTTCCTGGACCCGCTTGACGAAGTCGTAGTCGCCGACGGAGACGCCGCCGGAGGTGATGACGACGTCGTTCTCGAGCGCCGCCGCCATCAGGCGTCGCGTCTCCTCGACGTCGTCCCGGGCGATACCGAGCAGGATCGGGTCGGCGCCACAGGCGGCGACCTGGCCGTAGGCGGTGAAGGAGTTCGAGTTGCGGATCTGTCCCGGCTGGAGCGGCCGGCCCGCCGCGACGAGCTCGCTGCCGGTGGCGAGGATCGCGACCCGGGGGCGTCGCGCGACGCGCACGCGCTCGATGCCGACCGCGGCGAGCAGGCCGGTCTCGGCCGCGCCGAGGCGGGCGCCGCGCTCGAAGAGGACGTCACCAGCGGTGACGTCCTCGCCGGCGCGGCGCACGTTCGCGCCTCGGGAAGGGACCTGCTCGACGTGCACGACGTCGTCGTCCACCGACGTGTGCTCGACCTGCACGACGGTGTCCACGCCCGGCGGCACGGGCGCCCCCGTCATGATCCGCGCCGCGCCCCCCGGACCGACCGGGTCCGAGATGAACAGGCCGGCGGGGATGTCGACGGTCACACGGAACTCGCGCCGGCCGGCCTCCAGCTCTGCCCCGGAGACGGCGAAGCCGTCCATGGCGGAGTTGGCGAACGGCGGCACTTCCTCGGGCGAGATGATGCGGTCCGCTGCGGCGCGCCCGAACGCCTGCAGCAGCGGGACCTCTTCCGCGTCCAGCGGGCGTGTGGCCGCGAGGACGGCGTCGAGCGCTTCGTGGATGCTGATCATCTGGGTCTCCCGGGTGGAGTCACTTCTGCTTACGCATCTTAGTAAACTCGCCGGTCCCGTGGCCCGATTCACTGTGGCGAGAGAGGACTCGAAGGAGGGCTTGGTGGCCGGAGATCAGCAGCAGAGCCGTGCCGATCGTGACTACACCGGGTCGCGCGAGCGGCGGGTCAGCGTCCTCAAGGACCTGGTCGCCGAGCGTGACTACGACGTGCCGTCGGAAGAAGTAGCGGCACGCATCATCCTCGACGCCATCGTGATCTCCCCGCCGACGCCGCAACACTGAACAGCGCGAGCCCGACGGCAGCGCCGGCGACGTCGACCCAGAAGTCCAGGGCCTGCGCGTCACGATACGGCAACGGCGCCTGTACGAGCTCGACCAGTCCCCCCAGCGCCGCCGCGAGCGCGAGTGCCAAGAGCAGCCCGCGGGCGCGCACCTCCCAGCCCATGAGCGCGACGCCCACCAGGAATCCCAGCAGCACGTAGGCGGCGAAGTGCCCGGCGGTCGTGACCGCGTCGTCGCGCCCTCCGGAGACGGCCTCGACCACGTCGCGCGTCGGCAGCAGCCCGCTCACAAGGATCGCGGCGGCCCACGCGACGGCGGCGGCGCGCCACACGCGCAGGGACGCGGTCACCGGTCCGCCTCTTGCGGCTCGAGCGGTGCGAAGGCCACGTCGCCGCACTCCACGAGCACGGCGATGACCCCGTCGTGTAGGACGACGCGGACGTCGCCCGCACCGGCGGCGTGATTGCCGAGGCCGAGACAGGCGTCGGCGGGGAGCACGCCGTGGTCGAGAGGGTAGTCGAGCCCCGCAAGCGTCACTCTGGCGTCCCCGGCCATCGGGACGAGCGAGACCCGGGTGCCCGCCTCCACGTGCAGGGCGACGGCCGACGGCGCGAGCAGCACCGTCGCCGTCAGCCGCGGCGCCACCAGGCGCGCGGTGACGCCGCGCGCCGCCAGGCGCCGCAGGATAGCCAGATGCCCCAGCGTGTGGTCGAGGGCGCCGAGGCCACCGGCGAGGGCGATCTCACCGGCGCCGCGGCGCAGCGCCTCGCCTACCGCGAGCTCCCCGTCGGTCGCGTCCTTACGCACGGGGTGGCGGAAGAGCTCGACGCCCTCGGCACGCAGCGCCGCTTCGTCGGCCTCGTCGAGTGAATCGAAGTCGCCGACGACGGCGTCCGGGGTGACGCCGATGCCGAGGAGAAAGCGCGCGCCTCCGTCGGCGGCCAGCACGATGCCGGCGCGGTGCGTGAGAGCGCGATACCAGCCGGGGTCGCCGTACTCGCCGTCCAGGAAGACGGCGGCGAGCGGGCGACCCGCCCCCTGTGCGCCGGGGTCGATCGCGCTCACCCTGACGCCCGCCGCTCGTCCGGGTAGGCCGCGTCATAGGCGTTCAGAAGCGGCCACAGGATGAGCGCCGTCGCCACGGCGGACGGCAGGAGGTAGAGGAGGTTGTAGGTGATCGAGTAGAGCCAGGGCGCCTCCCAGGCCGGGGCGTACTCGGCGAAGAAGATCAGCCCGGAGAGGAAGTGGAAGGCGAGCCGGGCGGTCGCGCCCACGGTCACCGCTGCGAAGAGACGCGCCACGTTCGCGGGCCGGTCGAGCGTCCCCACGGGGACGAGGCCGGCCAGACCGAGCGCCGCGAAGGCGAGCGGGTAGTCCAGCAGCGCCTGAAGCGGGTGGTAGATGTAGGGCGTGCCGGCGACGCCGGCCAGCTGCAGCAGCCCGAAGAGCCCGCCGGCCACGGCGGCGGGCAGGACCCCGCGCCGCACGGCGATGAACAGGATCGGCAGCATCTCCAGGCCGAAGGACCCCCCTTGCGGCATGCGCAGAGGGAAGGCCTGGGCGAGCCAGCTGAGCACCGCAGCGAGCGCGATCGCGACGCCGATCTCGGCGATCGCGCGCACGCCCCAGCGCGCCGGGTTGAGGTTCAAGCGGGCGCGCGCACCGGGGACGCCCTCGGGGGAATGGGTGAGCGATGTGCTCATGTGGACCTGTCTCCCTTCGCTGGCATTACCCAGCAGCGCCCACAGGCGCCGCCGCCCCGCAGGGCGGTCAGGTTCGACGCGTCGGCGCCAGGAAGCGCCATCTCAGCTCCTCACGCGGGAGCTCCGCAGGGACCACCACAGTGTAGCGCAGCTCGCGGCGGTGGGCCACGGCCGTTTCATCGGTCCACCCCCCCGTTCACAGGCCGCTGTGGAGAATGTGGATAACTCGCTTTGTCCATGCTCTCAGGCTCACGATTGCCGTGGATAAGGCGTTGACGAGAAAACGTTGCCTTGACACCACGCTCACGCGGCGCTCACTGCGTGAAAGTGCCGCTTTGCAGGGATACATCGATCGATCGGGCTCGGAACAAAGGGGTTGACACAGGGCGCCCGCTGGGGTTGGGTCGGCCGCACCCGGAGCGAGCGCACCACCGGCCCGTGAAACCGCGGTTTCCACAACTCCCGCAAATTGGGCATGTCCGGAGGATTCCGGCTGAGCGCTTTCCACATATCTTGAACACCCTGTGGACAACTCGCCCCTTTGCCCTGCAAAACCGCGTTTCGCGATACTCCACGGAGGGTTTCGGTGGCGCACGTGCGCTCTGCTATACTCGGCGCCCCTATGGAGTCGTTCCTCGACAGGCTGCTCGCCGACGACGGGGCCGCCGTCCAGCAGCCCGCTTCACGGGCTGCAGCCACGGCGGCTTCGTCCCCGCGAGGAGCGCCCGAACCTCTTCGCGAGCGCGGATCCATCGCCTCCGTCACGACGGCCCTGACGATGCCGACCCTCGGCGCCTCTCCCGACGGCCCGCTCCCGGACGTCCCTCTGGGCCTCGAGGCGCCGCGCATCGCCATCTACGACACGCTCACGAGTCCGCCGCGTGTCGTCGCCATCGAGGAGGAGGACCTCCCGGCGCTGATCGCCTCGCTCGCTGAGAAGACCTACCACCACTGCCGCCAGCAGGGTGGTCAGGTGCCGTACTCGGTCATCCAGGAGCTCATCGAGAACCTGCTGCACGCCTACTTCCGCGACGTCGTCATCACCATCCTCGACAACGGCCAGACCATCCGCATCTCCGACCACGGTCCCGGTGTCGACGACAAGGACCGCGCCTTCCAGCCCGGCTTCACCACGGCGACCGCCTACCAGCGAGAGATCATCCGCGGCGTGGGGTCCGGGCTGCCGCTCGCGCGCGAGTCACTCCAGTTCCTGCGCGGCATCCTGACCGTCGAGGACAACCTCGGCGGCGGCGCCGTCTTCACCATCAAGATGCCCTCCGCCGGGGAGGTGCAGCCGGAGCCGGCCGGCACGCCCGCGGTCAAGCTGACCACCCGGCAGACCAAGGTCCTCGTGCTCCTCATGGAGCTCGGCTCAGCGGGCCCGACGGCCATCGCCAAGGAGCTCGGATTCTCGCCGGCTACCATCTTCAGAGAGCTCGTTGTACTGCAGGACATGGGGTTGATACACTCGCTCGGCGACGGCAAGCGAGCCTTGCGCGAGGAGGGTCTCCGCCTCCTCGAGAGCATCCTCTGACCGACGTTCTCGACCACCCCGGGCGCGCCGCCGCATCCCCCGGGGTCGACCTTGTGGGGCAGCCACGAGCGACGAGCTCACACGCATCTGGGAAGAGGCGAAGAAACACCTCCGCGGACGCATCAACGACTCCGCGTTCCAGTTCTGGTTCGACCGAACCGTGCCCCTGGGCCTCGAGGACGGCGCCTTCGTCATCGGCGTGCCCAACGACTTCGCCCGCGAGTGGATCGAGCGGCGGCTCGCCAAGCAGGTCGGCGAGGCGCTCGAGGAGGTCCTCGGCGACACCGTCGAGGTGCGGGTCGTGGTCGATGCGCGAGCAGCCGAGCTGTCCGAAGCCACAGCCGCGCCCTCCGCGGCGGCCGAGCCGGCCGAGCAGACTCCGCCGCCGCCGAAGCGGCGCCGGAAGCCCTCGGAGCGGACCGGCCGCGCCGTCGGCGACCTCAACCCGCGCTACGTGTTCGACCGCTTCGTCACCGGGCCGAACAACCAGTACGCGACCGCCGTCGCCCGCAGCGTCGCGGAGTCGCCGGCGACCGCCTACAACCCGGTGTTCATCTACGCCGACACCGGGCTCGGCAAGACGCACCTCACCCAGGCGATCGCCCACGAGGCGCTCGAGCAGCACCCCGACCTGCACGTGCGCTACGTCACCTGCGAGCGCTTCACCGACGACTTCATCAACGCGGTCACCGACAAGGGGCGCATCGAGGGCTTCAAGCAGTCGTACCGCGACAACGACGTGCTCATCATCGACGACGTACAGTTCCTCGCCGAGAAGCAGCAGACCCAGGTCGAGTTCTTCCACACGTTCAACGCCCTCTACGAGGCCGGCAAGCAACTGGTGATCACCAGCGACCGGCCGCCACGCGAGCTGGAGGCGCTCGAGGAGCGCCTGCGCTCGCGGTTCGGCCAGGGCGTGGTCGTCGACATCGGACGGCCGGACCTCGAGACGCGCATCGCCATCCTGCGCAAGCAGGTCAAGTGGGAGGGCTTCAAGATCGCGGAGCCCGAAGCCCTGGAGTGGATCGCGCAGAAGGTGACGACCAACATCCGCGAACTCTACGGAGCGCTGACCCGCGTGGTCGGCTTCGCCTCGATCCAGGGCACCGAGGTGACCCTCGAGACCACCAGGGAGGCCCTCAAGGACATCCTGCCCAAGGCCTACCAACACCCCGTCACCATCGAGATGATCCAGGCCGAGGTCGCGAGGCAGTTCGGCCTGCACATCAACGACCTGCGCGGCAACCGCCGCACCCAAGACGTGGTCTACGCGCGACACATCGCCATGTACCTGTCGCGCGAGCTCACCGAAGCGTCGCTGCCGCACATCGGGGAACGCTTCGGCGGCCGCCACCACAGCACGGTCATGCACGCCGTCGACAAGGTGGAGCGGCAACTCCACGACGCGCACGATCCGCAGCTTCAGGACCTCCTCGCGATCGTCAGCGCGCGTCTCAAGACCGCGCACTGACGCTCCGTCAGCCCCTTTCTCCGCACCCCCTGTGGACGACCCGCGAACGACCTGTGGACGATCACCCCACGAACGCCGAAATCCGCTATGCTTCGCGGAACACTGGAGCCGCCGCGGGAGGAGCGTCACGTTCTGCACACACCATCCACACCACTGTACAGAAGTCCTCGCTCCCTCTGTGCAGCGACAAGAGCAGTTCTCCGCATCGTCAACAGGGACTGTGATGACGGCGAGGAGTATCTACCTCTCTTTCTCTTCATAAGGAGTCGGGATGAAGTTCACGTGTGATCGCTCTGCGCTGGTCGACAAGCTCGGCGTCCTCGCGCGCGGCGTCTCCACGCGCAGCGCCCTGCCCGTGCTGTCCGGCATCCTGCTGCAAGCCGGCGAGGGACGCCTGGATCTCTTCTCGACCGACATGGAGCTGTCGATCAAGGCCAATCTCGCCACTCCCGTCGAGCGAGAAGGCGAGATCGTCGTCCCGGCCCGGCTCTTCAGCGACGTCATCCGCAACCTCCCCGACGAAGAGGTCGTCATCGAGGCCGGCGAGGCGGCGATCAAGGTCAGCGCCGGCCGCGCCGCCTTCTCGCTCAATGCCTGGGCCGCCGCCGACTTCCCGCAGACCTCGACCTTCGATATGGCCGGCGCCTTCACCGTCGGTCGCGATCCCTTCATCGAGACCCTCAACAAGGCCGGCCGCGCCGCCTCTCGCGACGAGACCCGGCCCATCCTCACTGGGGTCCTGATGACCATCATGGGCGAGACGCTCAAGATGGTCGCGACCGACAGCTACCGGCTCGCGGTCAAGGAGACGAAGCTCGACCACTCGCTCGAGAACGAGGTGCAGGCGATCGTCCCGGTCAAGGCGCTCGGCGAGGTCACGCGCCTCGCTGGCGCGCTCGGCCCCGGCGACATCGAGGTCGCCATCGGCGAGAACCAGGCGGTCTTCAAGCTCAGCGATCCGGCGGGCGACGTGTGGATCGCCTCGCGGCTCATCGAGGGCCAGTTCCCCAACTACAAGCAGTTGCTTCCGGACACCTTCGAGCACCAGGTCACGATCGACCGCGGTCAACTCATGGCGACCGCGCGACGCGTCAGTCTGCTGGCCCAGAAGAACGCGCCGCTCCGCCTGTCCTTCGCGGAGAACCGCCTCACCATGAAGGCGCTCACGCAAGACGTCGGTCAAGCCGAGGAGTCGCTCGACGTGGAGTTCGCCGGAGAGCCGTTCGAGATCGGCTTCAACCCGGCGTATCTCATCGAGGGCGTGGACGCCGTCGACGGCGACGGGGTGCTGCTGCGCTTCACGAGCCCCCTGCGACCCGGACTCCTGAGCGGCCCCGGCGACGACTTCACGTATCTCATCATGCCGATCCGCCTGAGCAGCTGACGGCTGCCGGCGCGTGACCCGGACCGCCGCGACATGGACGACGTCGCCGTCAGCGGCCCGCTGCCCCTCGGGGCGTTCCTGAAGCTCGCCGGCGCGGCCGGTACCGGCGGCCACGCCAAGATCATCGTGCAGTCGGGCGACGTCACCGTGAACGGCGAGGTCGAGACGCGCCGGGGGCGCACGCTCCAGCCGGACGATGTCGTCGTGGTCGGCGGCCGGGAGTACCGCGTGTGGTCGTCTCCGGACTGAGACTCGTCAACTTCCGCTCGTACTGCGACACCACCGTCCGCTTCGGGCCCGGTCTCAACGTCGTGGTCGGCGAGAACGCCGCCGGCAAGACCAACCTCCTGGAGGCCGCGTGGTTCGCCCTGCGCGGCAGCTCGCCGCGCACCCGGCGCGAGGAGAAGCTCATCACCTGGGGCGAGCGCTTCGCGCGCGTCGAGCTGGAGCTCGAGGTGGGCGACGCCGGGGCGCAGCGGGTCGACGTCGGGTTCGCGCCGGGGCAGGGCAAGCGCATCCGCTGGGAGGGGCTCGAGGTCTCCTCTCTCGACGACCTGCGCGGGCGCAGCCAGGTGTTCATCTTCGTCCCTGAGAGCCTGCTGCTGGTCAAGGGCAGCCCGGCGCGGCGGCGCGCTCACCTCGACGCCTTCGCCGCCGCGCTGGACCCGCAGTATGCCGCCGCCGCTCGCGACCTGCAGGGCGTGCTGCGCCAGCGCAACGCGCAGCTTGCCGCGGTCAGGAACGGCGCTGATCCGGCGGCGCTCGACCCATGGGACGCGCAGTTCGCGCGGGTCGCGGCGGAGCTGGGGCGCCGCCGCCGCGACCTCGTCGCGGAGTTGGCCACTGGCTTCGCGGAGACGGCGGCGGCGCTGGCGCCGGCCGGCGAGCGCTTCACGCTGCGCCTTGTGGCGCAGCTCGAAGGGGTCGGCTACGACGAGGCAGCGCTGCTCGAGGAGTTGCGCGCGCGGCGGCCCGGCGAGGTCGGCCGCGGGCTCTCGCTCTTCGGCCCCCACCGTGACGACCTCAGGTTCCTGGAGGTGGCGGCGGCGTCCGCTGCGGGCGAGACGCCAGACGGCCAGGGAGATGGCGATGATGCCGGTGGCCGCGCGCCGGCTGGCGGGTCCGAGCCGCCGGCGCCGATCGTGCCGACGGTGACCGGCGGCCCCGTCTGCGGGCCCGCGGAGTTCCCGCACGGCGTCCGCGACCTGCGGCTCTTCGGCTCGCAGGGCGAGCAGCGCGCCGCCGTCCTTGCGCTGCTCCTCGCGGAGCAGCGGCTCGCGGCGGCGCGCACCGGGCAGCAGGGCCCCCTCTTCCTCGACGACGTCATGAGCGAGCTGGACGACTCGCGCCGCCGCCTTCTGGTGCGCATGCTCGCCACGGCGGGCCAGGCCATCATCACGACGACCAACCGGCACTACTTCACCGATGACGAGCTCGCGGACGCTCTGGTCGTCCAACTCCCGCTGGCCGGCTCGCTCGCCGCCGGCGAGGCATCGCCGCCGCTCGACGAGGCGCCCCCGGCGCCGCCGGACCTGGACGCGCTGTGAGCGGCCCGGCGGACAAGAAGGACGAGGGCGCGGGTAAGCGCCGGCCGCGGCCGCCGGGATCGCAGACCACGCGCGACGGCCTGCCGCGCCGGCTGGGAGAAGTCCTCACCCCCACGCTGGACCGGCTGGCGACCGGCGACGAGGCGCGCGCCTACGCCGCGTGGGCACGCGCCGTCGGCGACCCGGTGACGGGCGGCACGCGCCCCAAGGCCTTTCGCCGGGGTCAGCTCACCATCGAGTGCGCGTCGTCGGTCTGGGCCAACGAGCTGACGTACCTCGGCCCGCAGATCCTGCGCCGGATGGACGAGGTCGCGCCCGGCCACCCGGTCAAGCGCTTCCGTTTCGTCCTCGGGCGCCTGCCCGCGCCGGCGCCCGCCGGCGAAGAGCCGGCGCGCCCGGCGTCGGCGCCTGGTGGGGCCAAGTCCGGCGCCGGCGAGACCTCCGGCCCGGAGGCCTTCGGCGCCTCCTCCGGGCAGGGATCAGGGGGTCCCACGGCGAAGGAGAAGCGTCGGCAGCAACGGCCCGCGCCGACCGCGCAAGACACGGCGCGGGCCCAGGCGGAAAGGGTCGGCGACGAGCGACTCCGGGCGGCCATCGAGGCCGCTCTGCGACCGTCATCGGAGGAGTCTCGGGAGGCTTCCGCTGACGGCACCCCTTCTGGTTGACGAAAACAGCCGGTTTGCGGCGGTTTTAGGAGGGTCTCAGGGTCGCCCTGAGCCTTCGGTTTTGCTATACTCATGCAGGCAGGTTCCGCCTGCCCCCCTGTCCTATGCCCAGCCCCTCGGCCACTGCGAGGTCGTGTGAAGAAGTCGAACTACGACGCCCAGGATATCCAGGTCCTCGAAGGCCTCGAGCCGGTCCGCGAGCGGCCCGGCATGTACATCGGCTCCACCGGGCCGCGAGGACTCCACCACCTCGTCTACGAGGTGGTGGACAACTCGGTCGACGAGGCGCTCGCCGGGTACTGTTCCGGCATCGTCGTCACCATCAATCCCGACCAGTCGATCACCGTGGCCGACGACGGCCGCGGCATCCCCGTCGGGATCATGGAGAAGTACGACCTGCCGGCGGCGACCATCGTGCTCACGATGCTGCACGCCGGCGGCAAGTTCGGCGGGGCCGGCTACAAGGTCTCCGGTGGTCTCCATGGCGTCGGCGTCTCGGTGGTCAACGCCCTCAGCGAATGGCTCGAGCTCGACATCTACGTCGACGGCTACCACTGGAACCAGCGCTTCGAGCGCGGCGTCCCGGTCACGGAGCTCGTCAAGAAGGAGAAGCTCGAGAAGGGCGCGCCGACCGGCACCACCGTGTCGTTCCTGGCCGACCCGGACATCTTCGAGGATGTCGACTACGACTTCCGCGTGCTCGCGCAGCGCCTGCGCGAGACGGCGTTCCTCACCAAGGGCCTGCGCATCGAACTCAACGACGAGCGCGCCGACGGCGAGAGCGTCACCTTCCAGTACGAGGGCGGCATCGTCGACTTCGTCGCGTACATCAACCGCGACAAGGACGCCATCCACCGCAGCATCATCTTCCTCGAGAACGAGACCGCCGACGGCGCCGTCGAGATCGCCATGCAGTGGAACTCCTCCTACAACGAGTCCATCTTCACCTTCGCCAACAACATCAACACCACGGAGGGCGGCTCCCACCTCACCGGCTTCCGGAGCGCGCTCACCAACACCATCAACAGCTACGCTCGCCAGAAGGGTCTGCTCAAAGAGAAAGACGACAACCTCTCCGGCGAAGACGTGCGCGAAGGCCTCACGGCGCTCATCTCGGTCAAGCTCAAGAACCCGCAGTTCGAGGGGCAGACCAAGAGCAAGCTGGGCAACACCGAGATCCAGACACTGGTCCAGCAATCGGTCAACGCCAAACTGGCCGAGTTCCTCGAGGAGAACCCCTCCGAGGCGCGGCAGGTCGTCGAGAAGGCCATCAACGCGGCGCGGGCGCGGAGCGCGGCGCGCAAGGCGCGCGACCTCACGCGGCGCAAGGGCCTGCTCGAGGGCAGCACGCTGCCCGGCAAGCTGGCCGACTGCTCCATCAAGGACGCGGCGCTCAGCGAGATCTACCTCGTCGAGGGCGACTCGGCCGGCGGCTCCGCCAAGCAGGCGCGCGACCGCTCGTTCCAGGCGATCCTGCCGCTGCGCGGCAAGATCATCAACGTCGAGAAGGCGCGCATCGACAAGATGCTCGCCAACAACGAGATCCTCACGATGATCAGCGCCATCGGCGCCGGCATCGGCGAGGAGTTCGACGTCGAGCAGGCGCGGTACCACAAGATCATCATCATGACCGACGCCGACGTCGACGGCTCGCACATCCGCACGCTCATCCTCACCTTCATCTTCCGGCACATGAGGCCGCTGGTCGAGGCGGGGTACATCTACATCGCCCAGCCGCCGCTCTACCGGCTCAAGCAGGGCAACCAGGAGACCTACATCCACAAGGAGTCGCAGCTCGAGGAGATCCTGCTGCGCGGCCGCCTCGAGCAGATCCGCGTCGACAACACCGAGACAGGATTCACCTTCAGCGAGACCAGGTACCAGCGCTTCCTCAAGCTCTTCGGCGAGTACGAGGGCTGGGTCAAGAAGCTCAAGAGCCAGTGGGGCGGCGAGCTCATCGACTGGCTCAAGAACGGCCCCGTGATCGAGGCCGACATCAGCACGTTCGAGGCGCTGCTCGCGGCGCTGCGCGAGGACATCGACAAGCGCTACGTCATCGATGTCCTCGGCGTCGACGACGACGAGCAGGTCGCCGACACGCGCCTGGTGGAGCGGCGCACGGGCCTGGCCGCGAACCTGAGGATCCCGTTCGCGGCCCTCTCCGGGCGCGAGTTCCAGTCACTCAAGCGCGTGCACGCGCGCATCGCCGAGCTCGTCGGACGGCCGCCGTTCACGCTGCACCTCGGCAACCGCAAGTCCGAGGCGGCGAGCTACGAAGAGCTGCGCGTGCAGATCGTCGAGCTCACCAAAGAGGGCATGCAACTGCAGCGCTTCAAGGGCCTGGGCGAGATGAACCCCGACCAGCTCTGGGACACGACCATGAACCCCATGACGCGGACGCTCATGCTGGTGTCCATGGAAGACGCACAGGCGGCCGACGAAGTCTTCACGATGCTGATGGGCGACAAGGTCGAGCCGCGCCGCGAGTTCATCGAGAAGAACGCCAAGGAAGTGAGGTTCCTCGATGTCTGATTCTCTGCAGACACTCGAGGGCAAGATCGAGCCCATCGAGCTCGAAGACGAGATGCGCTCATCGTTCATCGACTACGCGATGAGCGTCCTCACCGACCGCGCCCTCCCCGACGTCCGCGACGGCCTCAAGCCCAGCCAGCGCCGCATCCTGGTCGCCATGAACGACCTCGGCCTGGCGCCGAACAAGGCGCACCGCAAGTGCGCCAAGATCGCCGGCGACACCAGCGGTAACTACCACCCCCACGGCGAGGCCGTGATCTACCCCACGCTCGTGCGCATGGCGCAGGACTTCAACATGCGCTACACGCTCGTCGACGGCCAGGGCAACTTCGGCTCCGTCGAGGGCGACTCCCCGGCGGCCATGCGCTACACCGAGGCGCGCTTCAGCAAGATCGCCGTCGAGATGCTGCGCGACCTCGACGCCAACACCGTCGACTGGATGCCCAACTACGACGAGACGCGGCGCGAGCCGCGCGTGCTGCCGAGCCGCATGCCGAACCTCATGGTCAACGGCGCGGCGGGCATCGCCGTCGGCATGGCGACCAACATCCCGCCGCACAACCTCGGTGAGGTCGTCGACGCCATCGTGCACCTCGTCGACAACCCCGCGGCGACCGCCGACGACCTCATGGAGTTCATCAAGGGTCCGGACTTCCCGACCGGCGGCGTCATCCTCGGCACCGGGGGCTTCAAGGAGGCCTACCGCACCGGGCGCGGGCGCATCCGCGTCCGCGCCAAGGCGCACACGGAGCAGATCAAGGGCAATCGCAGCGCGATCGTCGTCACCGAGCTGCCGTATCAGGTGAACCGGGCGGCGCTCATCGACAACATCGTCGATCTCGTGAAGACCAAGAAGATCACCGAGATCAGCGACCTGCGCAACGAGTCGGACCGCGCCGGCATGCGCCTGGTCATCGAGCTCAAGCGCGAGGCCATCCCGATGGTCGTGCTCAACAAGCTCTACAAGCACACCCAGATGCAGACGACCTTCGGGGTCATCAACATCGCCCTGGTCGGCGGCGTGCCGCGTACGCTCACCCTTCCGGAGATGCTCCAGGCGTACATCGCCTTCCAGAAAGAAATCGTCATCCGGAGGACCAAGTTCGAGCTCGACAAGGCCGAGACGAGGGCCCACATCCTCGAAGGCCTGCTGGTCGCGCTCGACAACCTCGACCAGATCATCAGCATCATCCGCCACGCCGCCGACGGCGACACGGCGCGCGACGCGCTCATGGACACCTTCGAGCTCACGCGGCCGCAGTCGCAGGCCATCCTCGACCTGCGGCTCCAGAAGCTCACCGGCCTCGAGCGCGACAAGGTCAAGGAGGAGCACGCCGGTCTGCTCGCCCGCATCAAGGAGCTGCGCGACCTGCTCGGCGACGAGAGCGCCGTCCTCGGCGTCATCAAGAGCGAGCTCGCCGAGATCAGGCGGCTCTTCAACGACGACCGGCGCACCGACATCGTGCCGGACGAGGGCGAGATCGACCTCGAAGACCTCATCGCCGAAGAGCAGATGGCGATCACCATCACCAAGACCGGCTACGTGAAGCGGCTGCCCGTCGCCACCTATCGCCAGCAGAAGCGCGGCGGCATCGGGGTGGCCGGCATGGACCTCAAAGAAGAGGACGAGGTCGAGCACCTCTTCATCACCAGCACGCACAACTTCCTGCTGTTCTTCACCAGCGTCGGCAAGGTCTACCGCCTCAAGGTGCACGAGCTGCCGCTGGCCGGCCGCAACGCCAAGGGCAAGCACATCGTCAACCTGCTGCCGCTGCGCCAGGACGAGAAGATCTGCGCCGTCATCAACACGCGCAACTTCGAAGAGAGCGACGGCAAGTACCTCATCCTCGGCACGCGCAGGGGCATCGTGAAGAAGACGCTGTTCGCCTCCTACAACACCAAGCTCAAGGCCGACGGGATCATCGCCATCAAGATCCGCGAAGACGACGAACTGCTGGCGGTGCGCAACACCTCGGGCGACGACGACATCATGATGATCAGCCGCCTCGGGCAGGCCATCCGCTTCCACGAGAGCGACGTGCGGCCCACCGGCCGCAGCGCCTCGGGCGTGCACGGCATGCGCCTGCGCAAAGGCGACGAGGTCATCAGCATGGACATCGCCCGCGACGACAGCGACCTCTTCGTGATCACCGAGAACGGCTTCGGCAAGCGCACTCCGATCAGCGAGTACCGCATCACCGGCCGCGGCGGCCTCGGAGTGCGCACCGTGGCGCTCACCGACCGCAAGGGCTACTTGGTCGGCGTCAAGGTCGTGCGCGAGAACCACGAGATCATGCTGCAGAGCCGCGACGGCGTCATGATCCGCGTGCGCGCCGACGGCATCAGTCGCCACGGCCGCGCCACACAGGGCGTCAAGGTCATGAACATGCGCGAGGGCGACGTCGTCAGCGCCATCGCCCGCATGGTCGTCAGCGAGAGCGGCGCCACCGATGAGGAGATCGACGCGGATTGACGCTCCCGCACCTCATCGTCCACAACGAGATGAGCCTCGATGCCCGGATGGACGGGCTCGAAGTCGACATGGGTCGCTTCTACAGCCTCGCAGGCACGTGGCACGAGGACTGCACGCTGGTCGGCAGCGAGACGCTCCTGGCGGGTATGCCGGAGCTCGGTAGCGCAGGTGAGGCGGTCGCCCTGGAGCCTGGGGAGTCCGGACATCAGGCGGCGGGGCCGGCGGCGACGAGGATGCGCGGCCCTTGCTGGCCGCCGTGGACTCGCGCGGCCGCCTGCCCGGGCTGGGCCAGCTGCGCGGCCAGCCCTACTGGCGTGACGTCATCGCTCTGTGCTCGGCGGCCACGCCGCCGGCGCATCTCGAGACCCTCGCCGCCGACGGCGTGCGGACCATCGTCGCCGGTGACGATCGCGTGGACCTGGCGGCGGCGCTCGAGCGCCTGGCCGCCGACCACGAGCGTGCGGACCGTCCGTGTCGACGCCGGCGGCCACCTCGTCGGGGCGCTGCTGCGCGCCGGCCTGGTGAACGAGGTCAGCGTCGTGATCGAGCCGCGGCTGGTGGGCGGCGAGAGTCCCCGCTGGCTGGTGCAGGCCGGCGACGCCGGGTCCGGCGACGTGGTGAGGCTGGAGCTGCGCACGCTCGAGCGGTTCGACGACGGGGCGCTGTGGTTGCGCTACGACGTCGCGGCGCGAAGCTGACCGGCGCGTCGGCGTCGAGCGCGCACCAACACGCCGCCCAGGTCGCCGGCAAGCACCAGGTCGAGGATGCCGGCGTACTCCCGCGCCACGAACTCGTACCAGTCGCGACCGAACTCCTCGACGATGTCGAGACGCTTCGCGGCGATGCGGTCACAGAGCTCGCGATACCAGAGGACGAACTCCGGGTGGAGGTCGCGGACTTCCACGTGGGACCAGCCGGCGGCCGCCAGGAGCTCCGGCAGCTCGCGCGGGCGTAGCGGGCGCCACCACCCGCGGCTGGCGCCGCCGTCGTTCGCCGCGGCGAAGCGGCCGTGCGGGTCGGCGTACTCGAGCAGTCGGAGCTCGGCGCCGGGCGCAGCCAGCGCGCCGAGCTCACGGAACACGGCGGCGTGGTCGGGCGCGGCGTAGATCGCCGTCATCGAGTAGATGAGGTCGAACGGGCCGGCCAGCGCCTCGCCGGCCCGCTGCAGGTCGCCCTGGACGACCGTCACCTCAGGGTGCCGCTCGCGGGCGAGGGCGGCGGTCGCGGCATCGATCTCGATGCCGGTCACCGCTCCGTACCCGCGTGCCTGCACCCAGGCGGCCGTGCCGCCGCCCCCGCAGCCCGCGTCGAGGACGCGGCGACGCGGGTCTGGCGCGACCCCGGCGAAGAGGAGGCGGTTGGCATCCTCTTCGCCGGGGTGCGCGAAGTCGGCGCCCCGCACGAGCGCCAGCAGACGCTTGCCCGTGGCGTTGTTCATCGCCGTCGGGCGGTCTGCCGGCTCAGGCGCGGCGCCTCGGCGCGGGTCGTCGCCCACGTGCTGTCCTCAGATCAGCTCGTGCAATCGCTGCACGAGCGGCTCGAAGCCCGGCCCCTTGAAGCAGTAGCCCATCTCGGTGAAGGGCGCCCGGAGCTTGCGCACCTCGTCCGCGACCCCGCGACCCTCGAGGATGACCGCGGCCATCAGCGACGCGACCTCGGCGAACTGCGGCGGAGCCATGCCGAAGCGCGTCATCTCCGCGACCCCGAGCCGAAGCGCGCCGGCGGCGGTGAAGCCCTCTTCATCGGGCGCCGCCTGGTAGTTGACGATGATGCCGCTGTCCTCCAGCCGGCCGGCGACCTCCGGGCCTTGTGCGTAGCCGACCCGCAGTACGACCTGGTGCGTCTCGGTGAACTGCACCGCCGGGTCGCCGGCGACGTCGAGCCCGGCATCGTGGAGCGCCACGGCGAAGGCCTTGGCGTTGGCGATCACGGCCTGCTGCCAGGCGTCCTTGAAGTGGTTCATCTCGTAGGCCGCCATGAGCAGTCCGAGAAGCGTCCCCAGGTGGTGGTTGCTCACCGAGCCGGGGAAGGTGCGCCGCTCGATCGCCTCCCAGAGGTCGTACTTCTCGTCGGACTTGGCCCAGCGGGCGCCCACGACGCCTCGCTGCGTGCCGAAGAAGGTCTTGTGAGTGGAGCCGGTCACGATGTCCGCGCCTTCGACGAAGGGCTCCTGGAAGTGCGGTCCGGCGAGTCCGAGCACGTGGGCCATGTCGTACATCAGTACGGCCGGGATGCCCGCCGCGTCGAGGAACTGCCGGACCTCGTACACTGGCTCCGGGTGCAGGACCATGCTCTTGCCGAGGATCACGAGCTCCGGGCGCTGCTCCTCGATCACGTCGAGCAGCGCCCCCACGTCCGCCTTGTACGGGTTGTCCGGCAGCACCGGGATGTCGACGACCGCCGGCAGCTCCGTGCGCGGGTCGCGGGCGACGTAGTCGCGGAGGGCGCCCATCGGCTGCGCGCTCAGGTGGCCGCCCTTGGCGATGTGGTTGTTCACGACCTTCGCGATGCGCCGCGGCTCCGCCTTGCGGTCGGCGCGGTTGAGGTAGTCGACGAGGGCGCTGAACACCGCCGTGTTGGCCATCTGGCCACTCACGGTACGGGTCTCGACCTCGGGGCAGCCGAGGTAGGCGCGGAACTCCGCCACCAGCAGACGCTCGACTTCATGGATGAAGCCGGTGCCCTGGTAGTAGAAGACGTCGGCGTCGTAGAAGGCCTCCGCCTTCTTGTGCTCGGCGTACCGTCCCGAGGGGTCGGTGATGCTGAGCAGCCGGGTCATTGGCGAGGGCGTCATCTCGCTGGGGATGAGATCGATGCACTCCTGCTGACGCCACTCGTGGTTCGCGATCGCCTTGCCGAGCAGCCGAAGCGCCTTCTCGCCGGCCTCTCCGCCCTCGAGCTCGCTCAGCTGCGGCGTGTGATCCCAGATGATGGCGCGCGCGCAGGGCGGGGCATCGCTGCGCAGGTGATGCGGCACGACCAGACCCGGGACGCGCCGGCCGCGCACGTCGACCCCGACCTCGTCGTCCTCGAGCACCCGGCTGTCCAGAGAGGCGAGGGCGATGGAGCGGAGCTCGTGCTCCTCCGTCTGGAGCGAGCACAGGCCCTCGCCCTCCAGGCCCCAGTACGGGACGGCCGTGCCGCTGGTCACCCAGCCGAGGAGGGCGTCGGCGCCGAAGCGCTCGTTCGCCGGGGCGGCGTGCACCGCGGCTCCCTCGCGCGCGATGCCGCGGCCGGTCACAGCCACCGGCCGCGTGAGCCGCGGCAGGTCGTCGAGCAGCGAGTAGTCGCGCTGCAGGATGCGGGCGTAGGCCGTCTGCTGCCGCTCCAGAGCGTGACGGCCGATGAAGTCGTCCTTGAGCGGCGAGAAGCTGACCGCGAAGGTCGCCAGCGGGCAGCTGAAGATCGGGATCTCGCGGCCTTCGGGATCGACGCCCAGCTCGTGGCCGTACAGCGGAAGGCCGGCCTCGAGACGCAAGGTGTCGCGGGCGCCGAGCCCGACGGGCACGGCGCCCGCCCCGGTCAGCGCGTCCCAGAGGGCCGGCCCGTCGTGCGCGGAGGTGAAGACCTCGAAGGCGACGGGCTCACCCGTGTAGCCGGTGCGGGCGATCCGCGCCTCCACGAGCCGTCCGTCGCCGGGCATCCGCAGGGTCGCGAGGCTCAGTTCGTTGCGCAGGGGCTCCGGAAGGCGGCCGCGCTCGAGGAGACCTCCGAGGATCTCGCGCGACGTCTTGCCCTGCAGGGCGACCATCGCTATCTCGCCGGTCTCGTCGCTCATCTCCACGTCGGGAAAGCGGGAGAGGCGCTCGCGGAAGTGGTCCCAGTCCTTGTGGCGGTTGGACGCATTGACGACGAGCAGGTACTCCCCGGTGGTGAAGCGGTAGAGATAGGCGTCGTCGACGGCGCCGCCGGTCTCCGTGGGGACCATCGTGTACTGCGCCTGCAGGAGGTCGAGCGCCTCGGCGTTGTTGCTGAGCACGTGCTGCAGGAACGCCGCCGACCCCGGCCCGCGGAGGACGAAGCGGCCCATGTGCGACACGTCGAACAGCCCGGCGCCGCCGCGGGTGGCGAGGTGCTCGGCGATGATGCCGGTCGGGTACTGCACCGGCATGTCCCAGCCGCCGAAGTCGACCATGCGTGCGCCGGCGGCGACGTGCTGGGCGTGGAAGGGCGTGCGCAGCAGTCGCGGGGCGCCCGCCCCGGCCTCGCCGCTCACCGTGCCCACTCCTTGAGGCGGCCGAGCCCCTCCCGGATCGACTCCGTATCGATGCCGGAGTAGGCGAAGCGCACGTAGCGCTCCTCCTCGCCGGGGAGCGCGCGGCCGAAGTGCAGGCGGGTGCAGAAGCTGACGCCCGTCTGCTCCAGCGCCGCGCGCCGCAGCTCGTCGTAGGTCTCGAGGCCCTTGCGCTCCATCAGCCCGGTGACGTTGGGGAACAGGTAGAACGTCGCCTCGGGGCGGAAGCAGGTGACACCGGGGATCTCGCCGAGCAGCTCGACCGCGGCGTCCCGGCGCTCCTGCAGGATCCGCAGGATCTGCTCCGCGCCCGACTGGTCTCCGGTGAGCGCTTCGACGCCCGCCCACTGGATGAAGTGCGTCGTGCAGGACTCCTGATTGACGTTGAGTGTGGCGATGTGCGCGATGAGCTCCTTCGGCCCGATCGCGCCTCCCAGACGCCAGCCCGTCATGGCGAACTTCTTGCTGAACGTGTAGAGGATGACGGTGCGCTCCTGCATGCCCGGCAGCGACGCGATCGACCTGGCTCGCCCGGAGTAGCGCACGTCCCAGTAGGCCTCGTCCGAGAGCACGAAGAGATCGTGCTTCACGGCGAGCTCGGCCAGCGCCTCGATCTCCTCGTCCGGACTCTCGGCGCCCGTCGGGTTGTGCAGGTTGTTGAAGATGAGCAGCCTGGTGCGCGGCGTGATGGCGGCCTCGATGGCATCGAAGTCGAGGAGGAAGTTCCTCTCGCCGGGCACGAAGCCGTACGGCTTGCCGACGCCGCCGAGGAACTCGATCTGGCTCTCGTAGATGGGGAAGCCTGGGCTGGGGTAGAGGACTTCGTCGCCCGGGTCCATGAGCGTCAGCAGGAACTTCTCGATCACCGGCTTGCCGCCCGGCTGCACGGCGACGTTCTCCGGCTCGTAGGCGACGCCGTGCGAGGCGCCGACGTCCGTGGCCAGCGCCTCGCGCAGCTCCGGGATGCCGGCGTTGGGGCAGTAGCCGGTCTTGCCGTCGCGGATGGCGCGGAAGGCCGCCTCGACGATGTTCTCGGGGGTCGGTAGGTCCATGTCCCCGAGGTGGAACGGGTAGACGGTGTGGCCGAGGCTCCTCCACTCGTTGGCCTCGGCGGAGACGGCGAACGCCGTCTCGGTCCCGAGGCGTCCCATGCGTTCGGCCACTGCGGTCGTGCGTGGTGCGCTCATCCGGCTCACCCCTTAAACGTCGAGGGACAGGGTGATGTCCCCATCACCCTGTCCGCCGCGGGTACAGCTCCCGCGCACTCCAGGGGCCCGTCCGGCCTGCGTTCCGTTGGCCTGAGAGTTTCGGCGGCGCATCGGGCGCCATCCTTGCCCCTTCGGCGCCCGCTCGTCCTTGCGAGCAGCGGGCTCTCACGCGACCATCAGCCGGGCTTCCTCGGTTCCCCGGCACTGTAGCACCGGGGCGCGCCGGGCCGCAACGTCAAACGCGCCGTCCCCCGGCGTCCCGGGCGAGCGGGCTTTCGCGGTGGCCGCGCTGCGCGCGCTTCGGTAGACTCCGGGACCGTGAGCGAACAGGGACAAGCAGCGGCACGCCGGCCACGCGTCTTCAGCGGCATCCAGCCTTCCGGCACGCTCCACCTCGGCAACTACCTCGGAGCCGTCAAGAACTGGGTGGCGATGCAGGAGACGCACGACTGCGTCTACTGCGCCGTGGACCTGCACGCGATCACGGTGCGCCAGGTGCGCGCCGAGCTGCGGCGCAACACGATCGACCTCATCAACCTGTTCCTGGCCAGCGGGATCGACCCGGAGCGCTCTATCGTCTTCGTGCAGAGCCACGTTCCGGCGCACGCCGAGCTCATGTGGATCCTCAACACGATCACCTACATGGGCGAGCTCCGGCGCATGACGCAGTTCAAAGACAAGACCGCCGGGCAGGAGGGGGAGAGCGTCGGCGTGGCGCTGTTCGACTACCCGGTGCTCCAGGCGGCCGACATCCTGCTGTACCAGGCGGACGCCGTGCCGATCGGCGAGGATCAGAAGCAGCACGTGGAGCTCACCCGTGACGTGGCCGAGCGGTTCAACAACGCGTTCGGCAAGGCGTTCGTGGTGCCCGAGCCGATCATCAAGGAGGGCGGCGCTCGCGTGATGGGGCTGGACGATCCGACCCGGAAGATGAGCAAGAGCGCCGGGTCGGAGAACAGCTACATCGCGGTGATGGACGCGCCGGACGTCATCCGCAGGAAGATCCGGCGCGCGGTCACCGACTCGGGGACCGAGGTGCGCGGCGGCCCGGACAAGCCGGCGCTCACCAATCTGCTCGACATCTACGCGGCGCTCACCGGTGAAGCGATCGCCGACATCGAGGCGCAGTACGAGGGCAAGGGCTACGCGGACTTCAAGGCCGGGCTGGGCGAGGTCGTCGTCGAGGCGCTCGCTCCCATCCAGGCGCGGATCCGCGAACTCGAGGCCGACAAGAGCTACACCCTCGAGGTCCTGAAGACGGGCGCCGAGCGCGCCGAGGCCATCGCCGGCCGCACGCTCGCCAGGGCGCGCGAGCGCGTCGGTCTGGTGCCACGGCCGTAGGCGCCTCCGGCGCCGGCCGCACCCGCTCGACCACCACATCCTCTCTGATGACGACCGACCGCAACCGCCAGGTCCGCACCGTCCTGTGGGTCGTACTGGTGCTCAACCTGGCCGTGGCGCTCGCCAAGCTCGTCTACGGCATCATCAGCCACTCGGCGGCGATGGAGGCGGACGGCTTCCACTCGCTCTTCGACGGAGCCTCCAACGTGATCGGCCTCGTCGGCATGTGGTTCGCCGCGCGCCCCGCCGACGAGGAGCACCCTTACGGCCACGTGAAGTTCGAGACGTTCGCCGCGGCGATGATCGGCGTCATGCTCGCCTTCGCCGGCTACACCGTGGGCAAGGGGGCGATCGACAGCCTCTTCGGGCGCGGCCTGCCGACCGAAGTCACCACGGCTTCGTTCGTCATCATGCTCGGCACGCTGGCGGTGAACCTGTTCGTGACCACGTGGGAGCGCCGTGCCGGCAAGAGGCTGGGCAGTGAGATCCTCGTCGCCGATGCGAGCCACACACTGAGTGACGTCATGGTGAGCTCGGGCGTCATCGTCAGCCTGATCCTGGTCAAGATGGGCTTCGAGGCAGCCGACGGCGTCGTCGCGCTTCTCGTCGCCGTCGTGATCTTCCACACCGCCTGGGGCATCTTTCGCGGCGTCCTGCACACGCTCGGCGACGCGGCCCGCCTGCCGGCGGATGAGGTCGCCGCCGTGGCGGCCACCGTCCCCGGCGTCGTGAGTTGTCACGGCGTGCGCACCCGGGGTCCGGTGAGCCAGGTCTACGTGGACCTGCACGTGCAGGTCGACCCCGAGACGACCGTCGACCGCGGGCACTCGATCGCCCATGCCGTGGAGGCTGCTTTGCGGCGCGAGTACGGCCAGATCACGGACGTGGTCGTCCACCTCGAGCCGGGTGACGCTCGTCAGACGCGTCCTCGCCCGGTAGACTAGTCGCCCGCAGCGCCCGCCGGAGGCATCATGATCTCAATCGAAACGATGAAGTTCCGCACCGCCGGTACGATCGGCGAGGAGTTCCCGCTGGTGTTCTGGCGCGGCAAGGGCCGCATCGTGGCGTCGGACGACGACAGCCTGTCGCTCCTCGTGCGCGGGATGCGCGTCGACCTCACCTGGGACCGGCTCGCCTCGACGTGGAAGCGGTTCGAGTCCAACCACACGCTCACCGTGGACGAGCTCGGAGGGGGCGCGGACGCGGTCGGCGTCGTGAGCCTCTTCGCCGCGCTGCAGACGGACGGCGTCTCGGTGCTCGGCGCCGACGGCCTGCTGGTGCTGGACGATACCGCGGGCACGCCGGTGCATCAGTTCGCCGACATGTCGCGGCCCACGTCGTGGGCGCCGTGGCGGCGCAAGATCCACGGCGACTGAGCCGGTCGCTCGTCGCGGCGCCGGACCCCGGCCGTGATCACCCTCTCCAAAGACCGGCGGGTCTTCTCGTTCAGCGGTGACGCCGAGCCGGCGCTTCGCGTGCCCGCGGGCACGTGGCTCCGGCTCGAGACCGCCGACTGCTTCGACGACCAGGTCCAGGTTCCCGGCGACGTGCTCGACGAGGTCGACTGGGACCGGGTGAACCCGGCGACGGGGCCGGTGTACGTTGAGGGCGCCGAGCCCGGCGACGTGCTTTCGGTGCTCATCGAGGCCATCGAGACGGGCGACCAGGGCGTGATGGCGGTGGCGCCTGGCTTCGGCGTCCTCGGCGGCTCGTTCGCCGAGCAGCTCCACCGGATCGTCCCCATTATCGACGGCGCGGCGCACATCGACGCCGGCGTGGCCGTCCCACTTCGCCCGATGATCGGCGTGATCGGCGTCGCGCCTGCCGGTGAGCCCGTGGCGACGGCGACCCCGGGCGCTCACGGCGGCAACATGGACACGCGCCTGATCGGCGCCGGCGCCGTGCTGTACCTGCCGGTCGCCCACGCAGGCGCGCTCTTCGCCGCCGGCGACCTGCACGCCGCCATGGGCGACGGTGAGATCTGCGGCACGGGCGTCGAGGTCTGCGGCGCGATCACGCTGCGACTCGACGTGCGGCGGGACCTCGAGATCGTGAACCCGGTGCTCGAGACGCGGGACTCCGTGGTGACCATCGCTTCCGCGGAGACGCTCGACGCCGCCGCCGAGGCCGCGACCCGCGACATGGCGGCGCTGCTGACGCGGCGCCTCGGCCTTTCGCTGGAGGTCGCCACCATGGTGATGAGCGCCGGCGGCGACCTGCAGGTCTCGCAGATCGTCGATCCGCTCCGCACCGCCCGTTTCGCGCTCCCGAAGAGCACGGTCGCCGGGGCGGGCGGCGACATCCTTTGACGGAGGGGTCCGCCTCGGCGCACACGGCAGCCCGGGATCGGGAGAGGACGGGGGGATCGATGGGTCAGGGATACGGAGCTCAAGGCATGGTCGGCCGCTTGCGCCGCGTGGTGATGCGGCGGCCCGGCGAAGCCATGGCCGCCGCGGACCCCGCGGCGTGGCACTACACCGGCGCGATCGATCTCGAGGAGGCGCGCCGCGCGCACGACGCCTTCGCCGACGCGCTGCGCGCCTGGGACGTCGAGGTCCTCTACCACGACGAGCCGCTCCCCGACCACAGCGACAGCGTCTTCGTCTTCGACCCGGTCCTCGTCACCGACCGTGGCACGCTCGTGCTCAGCATGGGCAAGGAGCGGCGCCGGGGCGAGGAGGAGCCGCTCGCGCGCGCGCTGCAGGACTGCGGCGTGCCGGTCTACGGCCGCCTCGAGGGCGACGCCCGCGTCGAGGGCGGCGACACCATGTGGCTCGACCACGACACGCTGGCGGTCGGCCGCGGCTTTCGCACCAACGCCGAAGGCGTTCGTCAGCTCCGCGGCCTCCTCGAGCCGCTCGGCGCGACGGTGCTCGACTACGATCTGCCGTACTTCACCGGCCCGGAGGCGTGCCTCCATCTCCTCAGCCTGATCAGTCCGGTGGACGTCGACCTCGCCGTCGCGTACCCGCCGCTCATGCCCACGGCGTTCTGGGCCGAGCTCAAACGCCGCGGCGTCCGGCTTCTCGAGGTCCCGGAGGAGGAGTTCGCGCACACGCAGGCGACCAACATCCTCACCGTGGCGCCGCGCAAGTGCGTCATGCTGGACGGCAACCCGGTGACCAGGCAGCTGCTCGAGATGGCCGATTGCGAGGTCGTCACGTTCCCCGGCGCGCCGCTTTCGCTCAAGGCCGAGGGCGGACCGACGTGCCTCACGCGGCCGGTGCTGCGCGACCCGGAGTGAGGAGCGGGTCTCGTGGAGACGGGCCTCGGCAGAGCTGAACGCAGGGCGCTGGATGCGCTCGACTTCGACGGCCTGGTCGCCCTTCTGCGCGAGCTGATCGCGATCCCCAGCCTCGACGGCGGGGAGTCTCCGGCCCAGCGCCGGGTCGCGGCCTGGATGCGGGACGCCGGTCTCCAGACGGACGAGTGGCCGATCGACCTCGAGGAGCTCTCGCGCCACCCGGACTGGTGTCACGAGGTCGACCGCGATGAGGCTCTCGGCGTCGTCGGCTGGTATGGGGAGCCCGCTGCCGGCCGGGCGGCCGGCGGCAGCGGAGCCGGCCGCGACCTGCTGTTCAACGGCCACATCGACGTGGTGCCGGTCGGCGATGAGGCCGCCTGGACGACGCCGCCCTGGGACCCGGCCATCCGGGACGGCCGGGTCTACGGCCGCGGCGCCGTCGACATGAAGGGCGGCCTCGTCTGCGCACTCTTCGCGCTGAAGGCCGTCCGCGATGCCGGCGTCGAGCTGCGCGGGCGCCTGAGCGTCGCCAGCGTCGTCGGCGAGGAGGACGGAGGCACGGGCACGCTGGCGACGATCCTCCGCGGGCACTCGGCCGATGGCGCCGTCGTGGTCGAGCCGACGAGGCTTCACGTGGTCCCGGCGCAGGCCGGCTCGCTGATGTTCCGGCTCACGGTGCACGGCCTGTCGGCGCACGGCTGCGTGCGCGAGGAGGGCGTGAGCGCCGTCGAGAAGTTCGTGCCGCTGTTCTCCGCGCTGCGCCGGCTCGAGGCGGAGCGCTGCGGGGTGAAGGGCGGGCCGAGGATGCGGCCGTCGCCGGCGACCCCCGCGCGCCGCTCTTCGCCGGCTACCGCCTGCCCTGGCCGATCGAGATCGGCACGGTGAGCGCCGGCGACTGGGCGAGCAGCGTCCCCGACACGCTCGTGGCGGAGGGACGCTACGGCGTCGCCGTCGGCGAGGACGTCGCCGCGGCGCGGCGGGCGTTCGAAGAAGCGATCGCCCAGGCCGCCGCGGCCGATCCCTGGCTCGCGGAGCACCCGCCCGACGTGGAGTGGTGGGGCGGGCGCTTCGACCCCGCCGTCGACCGACGCGGCCGACCCCATCGTCACGGCCGTGGCCGGCGCCGCCGCGGACGTCACAGGCTCGGCGCCTCCGCTCGAGGGCGTGACCTACGGCGCCGACATGCGCCTGCTCGTCAACGTGGGGCACATCCCGACGGTGCTCTTCGGGCCCGGCGACGTGCGCGTCGCGCACATGCCCGACGAGTTCGTGCCGATCGACGACCTCCGCGCGGCGGCCGAGACCCTCGCCGTCGCGGCGATGAGGTTCTGCGGCGTCCGGGAATAGACTGGCCGAAACGCCCCACACGACCCCGGGGAAGACGAGGTGCCACCGCCGCAGCGACTACATCCTGCGCCATCCCACGGAGGCCGATCTCCCGGTCGGCTCAGGCCGTGCTCGACGCGGCCGAGAGCCACGACACGGGAGAGCCGCGCAGCCACGACCACGAACTGGCCACGTTGTGGAGGGATCCGGCGAGCCAGCCTGAGTCGAACTGGTGGGTGGCCGTCGCGCCTGGCGGCCACGTCGCCGCGGTCGCCTGGGTGTGGCCGGAGACGGCCGGCGAGGTGACGGCCGACCACTACGTGCATCCCGAGCACCGTGGCCTCGGGCTCGGCGACGCCCTGCTCGACATCATCGAGGCCCGCACGGCCGAGCTGCCCGCCCGGCGGCCCGGCGGCTCGGCGCGCACCCTCGTGGTCTGGTGCGAAGACGCAGACGCCGTGCGCAGGCGGGCCCTCGACGCCCGGGGCTTCTCGGCGACCCGCCAGTACTTCGAGATGGCGATCGACCCAAGGGACGAGCTGCCGCCTGCGCCGTGGCCCGCGGGGATCGAGGCGCGGGCCTTCCGGCCGGGCGTCGACGACAGGCGCGTCTGGGAGGCGGACATCGAGGCGTTCTCGGAGCACTTCCTCTTCGCGGCGCGCGGCTACGACGAGTGGCGCCTGCACCATCTCGAGGCGGGCAACGCCGACTCCACGCTCTGGTGGCTCGCCTGGGACGGCGACGAGCTCGCCGGCTACGTCATCCCCGTCAACGGCGAGCACGGCGCCCAGATCGGCGATCTCGCCGTGCGCAAGCCGTGGCGCGGTCGCGGCATCGGCCGCGCGCTGCTGCGGGCGGCGTTCACGACGCTGCGCGACCGCGGCTACAGCCGTCGTGCGCCTCTACGTGGACGCCCAGAACGTCACCGGCGCCGTCCGCGTCTACGAGGCGGCCGGCATGCACGTCGCGCGCCGCTTCGACGTGCTGGAGAAGCCGCTCGCCTGACGCCGGCGCGTCGTGGGCAAGGCCGGCGGCGGGGCTGCGCACCCGCCGGCGGGGAAGAGAGCGAGGGCCGGGGCGGCGTACGCCGCCCCGGCCCTCCGCGCTCCCGGTATCGGGAGCGCCTCAGGGGCTTCGTGTGCCGCGGCTCAGTTGGCCGTGACGACGTCCTTGCGCGTGACCGGCAGGTTGCGCGCGCCGAGCTCGGCGATGAACGCGTCGCGCACGCTGCGCGGGAGCTCCTCGGGGCAGATCATGCCCTTGTCGGCGATCTTGTCCTCGACGATGAACTCGGCGTAGATGCTCGCCGGCGTGCTGGTGCCGTAGCTCACGCTCGTGCCGCCCGGGATCAGGCTGTTCACGTACTTGATGTCCGGCGGGAAGATGTTGTAGCCCACGCTCGCAGGCTTGCCGTCCTTCTCGCCGATGCAGTCGACGGTGACGACGCCGAAGTCGGTGATCTCGCCGGCGAGCGCGAGCCTGGCGAGCTCGTCCGCCGGCGGGTTCGCCGGCATCGAGGCCACGAACACGTCGATGGGGCGCACCTGGGTGCCGTCCTTGAGCGTGACCGGCGTCTTGCTGGCCATGCCCGAGCTGACGAAGGCGAGGTCGGCGTCGATGCCGTCCTCGGGGCCGCCCATCTTGAAGTCGACGTAGCGCAGGCCCTTGTCGCCGTACTTCTTCGGCAGCAGGCGCGGCAGCGTGCTGACCTCTTCGTGGTCGTGGCAGATCACGGCGCCGAGACCGAACGGCTGCGGGAACTCGTAGTGCTCGCGGCGGCCGAAGATGTCCACGCGCTTGAACTCGCCGTCCTCGTACAGGAGCGGCGGCTGCGCGCAGTCGGTGTAGAAGGTCTCCTGCGACCAGACCTGCAGCGGCACGGGGCTGTCGAAGATCGCGTAGTCCTTGATGCGGATCTCGAAGCACTTGTCGAGGTCCTCGTACCCGTTGGCGGCGAAGGTGTTGGTGACGCCCGGGTCCATGCCCGTGCTCATCAGCGCGAGGATTCCCTGCTTGGCGAACTCCGGAGCGAGGGTCATCTGGTCGAGGTAGGCCTCGTCGATGGTCTGCGTCTGCGTCTGCCCCTGCGCCATGTCCATGTAGGCGGCGCCGCACTTGAGACAGGCCTGCATGAGCGCCTTGTTGAACTGCGGGATCACTGCGTTGACGATGAGCTTGCAGCCCTCGCCGGCCGTCGCGACGGCGTCCACGTCGGACGCGTCGATGAACGTGGACAGGGCCTTGCCGTTGCCGACCTGGCCGGCGACGAACGCCGCCCGCTTCTCGTCGTAGTCGGCGACGACGATCTCGGTGACGGCGGGGTTGCGGCCGAGGTTCCAGGTGAGCACCTGTCCCTGCATGCCGGCGCCGACGATGAGGACCTTCATCTTGTCGTCTCCCTCCTCGTGGCCGGCGCCGCGGACGTCAGCGTCGCGGCGGCGGCCCGTTCTCCATTCACGGTCCTCGTTGTACCAGAAGCAACGGGAGGAGACAAGCGCTGGGGCGACGATTTTCGCATGAATCGGCGTGGGAACCATCGGAAGTCGCGGGAGAACGCCAATGGGGCGCTCGTTTTCGCGCGCCTCCGTCATCGTCGGGCGCGTCGCCGCAGCGACGTCGAAGCCGGGTCGGAGGGGAAGGGTCGCAGGGCTGTGCGCGAGCCTCGCGGGATGCGAGCCGACGAAGGGCGAGCGGACGAAAGAAGATGGTGGAGCATAGCGGAATCGAACCGCTGACCTCCTGGGTGCGATCCAGGCGCTCTCCCAGCTGAGCTAATGCCCCACGCGGTCCCGGACGTGTCGGGACAACGTAGTATCGGACATTCCCACGCTCCGGGCAAGCCGGTCCGGCCGCGGCTCGCGCGGGCGCGGGCGACCCTCGTCTCAGACGGCGAAGAGCGCCCGCAGCCGCGCCGCCATCGCCTCGGGCGCGGCGAACATCAGCTCGCCGCCGAGCTGCTTCTGGAGGAAGTAGTCGTCGGTGCGGTAGTCCTGTTTGAAGGCGGTCCGCGCGATCACGCGAAGCACGACGGGGAAGCCGGTCTCGCGCCCGTCCAGAGCGCCGCCGAAGACGGTGAAGTTGAACGCCGAGAGGCCCTCCTCCTCGTACCAGCCGAGGACCTTGGAGAGGCCGGCGGAGAGCGCGCGCGTCTGCCCGGCGCCGAGCTTTGGAAGGCTCTCGGCGCCGGGCACCACGGCGATCGCTTCGCGCGCGCCGGCCGGCGCGAACGGCACCAGCCAGTGGACGCCGTGCTCGCCGTGGACGTACCGTTCGCCGCTCGCCTGCTCCTGTTCCACGAGCGTGTCCCAGTAGCTCGCCCCGCGCACCGCCTTCCAGGCTTCGGAGCGCCGCCAGTACAGTTCGACCTGCCAGGGGACGGTCTCGCCGCCGAAGACCTGGAGATGGGGGTGCGCCAGGCTGGCTCCGGCGGGCAGCATGTGGTTGCAGCTCACCTGGACGTGCGTCATGCGCGGGTAGAAGCGCTCGGCGCGGCCGGCGAAGTCGAAGGCCGCGCCGAGCGCTTCCTCCAGCAGTTCCGGCGTGAACTGGCTTGGGCGGAGGTAGTGCTTCTCGGGGAAGGTCACCACCGCGTGCACGCCGGCCAGCGGGAAGAGGTTGGGAAACACGAGCGCCCGGCCGCGCTCGAGCCTGCCGCCGGGCACCAGGTCCTCGGGGTACCGGGGCGTCGCCTCGAGCACCTTCTCGGGGCAGAAGAAGCAGCCCTCGCGGGTGCGCGCGGCGAGCGCCTCGGCGTACTCCCAGTCCGTCTTGCCGAGGAACATCTCCTCCTTGGCCTCGAGTCCCGCCGAGGACACGGCCGTCATGCCGGTGAGCGGGTCGGTGCGCACCTCGATGCGGTCTTCCGCGAACTCCATCCCCGCCAGCGGGCTGAAGAACCCGGCGGTCTCGGTGTGGCGCTCGAACCGGATGAGATCCGTCATGGCCGCTCTCCTCTCGTCGTCTCGCGCTCCCCTTCGCGGGTCTCGCGGGCGGCCCGATGATACGGCCGGGACACGGCCCCGGACAAGGACTCGCCGGAGGCGCCCATGGCGTAGACTGCAAAGGATCGCAACACCCGACTCGCGGAGCCGCGACGATGAAGATCACCGCCGTCCACGTCGACACCCTCGAGCTGGCCATGGAGGAGCCGTTCGTGATCGCCTCGTCGGCGATGGCCTACGGCCCCTGCGACCTCGTGCGCGTTGAGACCGATGAGGGCGTCACCGGCATCGGCGAGGCCTGCCCGGCCTACGAGTTCACCGGCGAGACGCTTTGGAGCGTCCAGGACGTGACCGGCGAGTACCTCGGGCCGTCGGTGATCGGCAGGGACCCCTTCGACATCGAGGCGATCCACCGCGTCTGGGAGCGCGAGCTCTTCACGGTGGGCAACCAGGCCGCCCGCGCCGCCGTGGAGATGGCCCTGTGGGACATCCAGGGCAAGGCTCTCGGGCGGCCGCTCCACGATCTCGTCGGCGGCCGCACGCGGGACGGCGTCAAGGAGGTCGTCGCCTTCGGCTGGGACGAGCCCGAGACGCTGGCCGCCAAGACCCGGGCCATGGTCGCCGAGGGCGTCGCCGTCTTCAAGATCAAGGTCGGCGACGCGCCCGAGCGCGATGAGCAGCGCGTCGCGGCCGTGCGCGAGGCCGCGGGCCCGCATGCGCGCATCGCGGTCGACGCCAATCAGGGCTGGTGGGACGCCAGGACGGCGGTGCGCGCCATCAAGCTCCTGGAGAGGCACGGCATCGAGTTCGCCGAGCAGCCGGTGCGCATGGACGACCTCGAGGCGGCGCGCTTCGTGCGCGAGCGCGTGGACGTCCCCATCGCGCTCGACGAGAGCGTGCGGGGACCACGCGAAGCGCTCGCGTGCGCCAAGGCGGGCGCCTGCGACGTGTTCGTGGTCAAGCTCATGAAGACCGGTGGCATCCTGAACGCGCTCAAGGTCAACGCCATCGCCGAGGCCGCCGGTATCACCGTGATGATGGGCAACATGGGCGAGAGCTCCATCGCCCTCTCCGCGCACTTCCACCTCGGCGTCGCGCTGGCGAACGCGACGCGCTGCGACGCCGACGTGCCGTGGCGTCCGGGCGGCCTGACGCACGATGTCGGCCGCGGCCTCCTCCAGCGGACGGTGGACGGCGTCTCCCGGGTCGACGTGCCGGATGCGCCGGGTCTGGGCATCGAGCTCGTCGAGGAGCACGTGGACTCGCAGCGCGCCGTGCGGCGGTGGTGACGTGCTGGTGGACGCGGAGGAGCTGGGTAGGCTCTGGGACGCCGCCGGCGGGGTCGGGGACCGTCCGCCCGCCGGCGCCGGTCTCCTGGGCCTGCACCGGGTCGACGATCCGGCGGCGCTGACCGGCATGGCGCTCGCCGTGCTGGGTCTGCCCCTCAACGGCGCCGCCGATGCGCCTGCCGCGGTCCGCGCCGCGTCACAGGCGTACGCGGACTGGCTTCCTGCTCTCGGCGGCGGGTTCCGGGCCACGGACTACGGTGACGTCGGTGTGGCCGTGGACGACGTCGCCGTTGCCTTCATGCAGGCGCACGAACGCCTCGCCGACATCGTGGCGGCGGGGGCCGCGCCGCTGGTCATCGGCGGCGACGCGCTGGTGAGCGTCCCGGTGATGCAGGTCCTCTCCGGCAAACTCCGGGGGCGGCTCGGCGTCGTCGCCTTCACGCCCTTCTACGAGGTCGCGCCAGAGCCCGCCTATGCCGCGACCTCTCGCTGGGCGCGGGCGCTGGAGCTCGGCGTGGTCTCGCCGGCCAATCTGGTGCTGATCGGCGGGCGGGCGGCTCCGCCGGACTCGCCCGCCCGCCGCGTGCTCGACGGCCTCGGCGCCGGAGTCTACTCGCTGGTCGACGTTCTTCGCGACGGCATGGAGACGGTCGCGCAGGAGGCACTCGAGGCGGCCGCCTCCGGCACAGAGGCCGTCTATCTCTCCGTCGACCTTCGGGTCGTCGCTGGCGCCGGGGATCCGGTGGGTCTCGAGGCCCGCGAACTCGTCGCCGGCGTCGGCGTGGTGGCCGGCGCCCTGCTCGCCGCCGCCGACATCTGCGGCGCAGGCGCTGGGACGATCGCCGGCGACGTCACGGCCCACACCGCCGCCCGGGTCGCGGCCGAGATCGTCGTCGGCGTGGCCGGGCGACTCGCCTGACCCGTCGCCGGCCCGCCGCGGACGACGCGCGCTCGCGAGCGCCCCGCCGGGATGCATCCGCAAGGAGGAAGCGTGGACCAGCAGAGCACATCGACTCCCGTCGTGAACACGCACAACGAGTGGGACCCGCTCGAGGAGATCGTCGTCGGGCGCGTGGACCAGACCACCCTGGTGCCGCCGTGGGACGTGATCATGCCGGCCGTCGTCCACGACAGGACCCAGTGGGACTTCTTCAAGAAACACGGCGGCACGCCCTGGCCCGTCGAGATGCTGAAGAAGGCGGAGCGGGATCTGGACGCCTTCATCGACGTCCTGGAGCAGGCCGGCGTCACGGTGCGGCAGCCCGAGCCCTATGCCTACGAGCGCGCCCTGAGCACGCCCGACTGGGAGGTCGCGAGCAGCTGCTACGCGCTCATGCCACGCGACGTGCTCCTCGTCATCGGCGACCAGATCATCGAGGCGCCGATGGGCTGGCGCAGCCGGTCGACCGAGCGGCTCGCGTACCGCGAGCTCTGCAAGGAGTACTTCCGCGGCGGCGCCCGCTGGGTCGCCGCGCCGCCGCCGCGCCTCTCAGAGAAGAGCTTCACGCCCGGGTTCGTGCCGCCCGAGGAGGACGAACCCCAGCGCTTCCTGCCCACCGAGTACGAGCCCATGTTCGACGCGGCCGACGCCATCAAGTGCGGCCGCGACATCTTCATCGCCCGTTCGAGCTGCTGCAACCGCTTCGGCATCGAGTGGCTCCGGCGCCACCTCGGCGCCGACTACGCCGTCCACGAGGTCGAGATCCACGACACGCACCCCATGCACATCGACGCGACCTTCTCGCCGCTCGCCCCGGGCAAGCTCCTCATCAACCCCGAGCGGGTCGTCAAGGTGCCGGAGTTGTTCGAGAAGGCGGGCTGGGACGTCCTGGTCTGCCCGGAGCCGGAGATGCCGGAGTCACACCCGATGTACAACTGCAGCCGCTGGATCATGATGAACGTGGTCATGCTCGACGAGACGCGCGTGATCGTCTCCGCCGGCGAGAAGCGGTTCGCGCGCAAGCTCAAGGAGTGGGGCTTCGAGCCGATCGAGTGCCCGTTCTGGGACTTCGAGACCATCGGCGGCGGCTTTCACTGCGCCAGCGTCGACATCCGCCGCCGCGGAGGCCTCGCCTCGTACTTCTGAGCAGGTCAGCGCGCGAGCACCTGCTCGAAGACTCGCGCGAGCTCGGCCTCTCCGGTGAGCGCCGGGCACCTGAGGAGCTCGTCGAGCGCCTCGGCCTCCGAGATGCGCGCCCGGTACGGCCGCTCGGTCACGAACGCCTGGAAGGTCTCGGCCAGGGCGACGATCTTTCCCGCCGGGGTCTCCGTCTCGCCCGTGCCGGATTCTGCGGCTGCGACGGCCGCGTGGATGTCGCCGGGCGGCACCCCCGTCGCGCGCGCCACCGCGAGGGCGACCTGAGCGACCGCCGACCGACGCCTCTGGCGAAAGGCCTCACGGGCGACGACGAGCTCGCCCATCGCGGCGACGTGGTCGGGACGGACGGCGGCGGCCTGCTCCGGCGTCTCCCCGCCGTGCTCGCTGCTGAAGGTCATGACCTTGTTGCGGCCGCGGCGCTTGGCCAGATACATCGCCCAGTCCGCCTTGTCGACGAGTTCGTCCTTGAAGGTCGCGTCCCCGGGGCACGTGGAGACGCCGATGCTCACAGAGAGCGTGTCGGCGCCGGCGCCGAACTGGGTGCGCGTGATGCCGGCGCGCACGCGCTCCGCGACCTCCAGGGCGCCGGCCTCGTCGGTGTCGATGAGGATGGCGGCGAACTCCTCGCCGCCGTAGCGCGCGGAGAGATCGATGTGGCGCACCGAAGCCTCGAGCACCCGGGCGACGGCCCGCAGCGCCCGGTCGCCCGATCCGTGGCCGTGCCGGTCGTTGAAGGCGCGGAAGTCGTCCACGTCGCAGAGCAGGAGAGCCAGGCTGGTCCCCTGCTCCTGGCAGCGCTCGATCTCCTCGTTGAGGCGCTCGTGGAAGTAGCGGTGACTGTAGAGGCCGGTGAGTCCGTCGGTGATCGCGTCGAGCTCTGCGCGCCCGGACTGTGCGGAGGCGCCGTGGAGCATCGAGGTGAACGTCTCCGCGACGTTGCTGCGCAGGCCCTCGACCTCGGTGACGCCCTCCGTGGCCGGGATGTCGACGGAGATCACCGCCGCCACGGCGCCGTCCGCGGCGAGCACCGGAGCCACGCCGCTGACCCACACCCCCCACTGATCGACGAACAGCACGTTCGCCGGCAGTTCGCCTCCGGCGAAGACCTCGACCAGCTCGTCGTCGGTCACGATCTCCGTACCCGGCGTCGTCCTGTCGGCGTCGTCCCCCGAGTCGGCGAGGATCACTGTCGCGCGCCCCCGTCGGCCGAACGCGGTCACCCAGCGTATCGAAGGATCCGCGGCGCCGGCGTCGCGGAGCTTCTGCGTGAGCGATGCGTAGGCCGGGCGCCGTTCATCCGGGTCCTCGCGCAACTCCAGGCATTCGTCGGCCGTGATCGTCAGGGCCGCCTCCCGGGCGACGCCGGCCGCGAAGCGGCGTCCGTCGGCGATGCGCTCGAGCACGCGGCGGAAGGCGTCCGTCATCACCGGATCGAACTGGTCGCCGCGGCAGCGCCCGAGCTCCTCCAGGCACTCGTCGTAGGTCAGCCCTTGCCGGTATGGCCGCCGGAACGACATCGCATCGTAGGAGTCGACGACGCACATGGCGCGGGCGATCTCGGGGATCTGCTCGCCGGCGAGCCCGTCCGGGTACCCGTCGCCGGCCCAGCGCTCGTGGTGGTGACGCACGCCTTCCACGAGCGCGTCGTCGAAGAGCGGCCGGATGATGTCGGCGCTGAAGATCGGATGTTGCCGCATGAGCTCCCACTCGTGCTGGTTGAGGCCGCTGGACTTGAGCAGCACGCGGTCTGGGACGCCGATCTTGCCGATGTCGTGCAGGTAGGCGGCTTCCTCCACCTGGCGGAGCAGCTCTTCGGGCCAGCCCAGCTCCTTGCCGAGCAGGGCCATGTAGGCGGCGACGCGGGCGGCGTGGCCGAGGGTGTAGTAGTCCTTGGCGCTGAGCGCCGAACTCAAGGCGTTGAGGTTGCTGAGGTGCATGCGCTTGATGTTCTCGTACAGCTCGGCGTTGTCGATGGCGATGGCGGCGAAGCGGCAGATGGAGACGACCGTCCCGGTCTCCTCGGGCGAGAAGCGCCGGTGAGCCTCGCGGTGAACGAGCTCCAGGACCCCGATCACGCGCTCTTTGGAGATCAGGGGCACGACGAGCGCGCCGGACTCGCCGAACTCCGCCATCAGGGCGACCTCGCCCGGCAGCAGCAGGGGGTCGTCGCGGTTCTCGACGACCACGGGTTCGCGGGTCTCGACCGCCCTTCGCACGGCGCCCCAGTCACGCAGCGGGAACGAGCGGCCCTGCCAGGCCGTATCGACCTCGCCGCCGTCGATGCTGGCGACGTTCTCCAGCCAGGCGCCGTCGCGAAGCGTGTAGATGTCGCACATCGGCGCCTTGGCGACCGCGCAGAGCCGGCGCGCGGTGGACAGCAGTACCTCGTGGAGGTCGAGTGACGAGGAGAGCTCGAAGCTGACGTCACTCACGAGCGCCATGCGTTCGGCGCTGCTGTCGAGCTCCTCGAAGAGGGTCGCGTTGGCCAGCGCGCGGGCGGCGACCTGGGCCATGCTGTGCAGGAAGTCGAGGCGTTCGAACCGCCGGCTGTGGTCGTCGTAGATCCCGGCGATCCCGATGACCTCGCCGCGGCTGATGAGCGGCAGCTGGAGCATCGCCCGGTGTCCCCAGCTCAGATCCTCGTCCCGCTCGAACTCGCTCACGCGGGGGTCGGTGCCGATGTCGTCGGCCCAGACCGGCTGCCTGGATTCGAGAGCCGCGCGCGCGAGGCCCAGCCTGGCGATGGGGTACTCGGTCCCCACGTACTCGGGGTCGGGGTCGCCGTGGTCGATACAGGCGACGCAGCGGAGGACGTCGCCGTGCACGGTGAAGATATCGCAGTTGGGCGCGTCGGTGGCCGCGCAGAGGCGACGGGCGACGCTCTCGAGGACTTCGTCCCTGTCCAGCGTCGCCCCGAACTCGATGCCGCTCTCCACGAGCAGGCCGAGCGTCTGGTTGCTGTCCTCGAGGCGTTCCATGAGCAGGACGTTCTCGAAGGCTCCGGCCATCATCTGGCCGACGCGCAGCAGGAAGTCACGGTGCTCCGCGTAGTCCCGCCGCCGGTGGTCGTACACGTCGAGCAGGCCGACGACGCGCTCGTCGAGCACGAGCGGGACGCAGATCTCGCTCTGGGAGCCGGACTCGCGGTAGAGGTCGCGCTCGAAGTCGCTGAGGCGCGGGTCGTCCGGGCTCTCGATCACGAGCGCCGTCTTCGCCGCGATGGCGTCTCGCGTGCTCGGGAACAGGGAGAGGTCGAACGGCCGGTCGGCGTAGTCGTCGATGAACTCGCCGCTCTCGTAGGTGAGGACGCAGTGAAGAGTCTCGTTGCGCAGGGTGAAGACTTGACAGCCGGCAGCCTCCACGATGTCGACGAGGCGCGGCCCGATCGAGCGCACGAGCTCGTTGAGGCCACCGGCGGCGGACGCCTCCCTGCCGAGCTCGACGAGCCCGGCCAATTCGGTGTTGCGACGCTCCAGCTTGTCGAGCAGGAGAGCGGTCTCGATCGCGCCGGCGGCCGTCTGCCCGACGCTGCGCAGGAAGTCGAGGTACTCGCCGTAGTCGCGGGGCCGCGTGTCGAACACGTCGATGAGGCCGATGACCCTGTCTCCGCTGACCAGAGGGATGCACAGTTCGCTCTCGTAGCCGTGCTCGGCCATGTCCTCGCGCTCCTGGTCCGTCAGGCGTGGGTCGTCGCGGCTGGCGACGGCCAGGGCCTGCCCACTGCGGACCGCCATCGCGGTAGCCGGGAACAGGTCGACGTCGAGGACGTGGCCGACGACGGTCGTGTCAAGTCCACTCTTGTCCGCGCTCACCAGGCAGCGGAGCCGGTCGTCCTGCAGCGTGAAGATGTCGCAGTCGGCGGCGCCGATGGTGTCGCGCAGGCGCTCGGCGAGCGCGGTGAGGACGGTCTCCAGATCGCGTGCCTGCGACGCGACCGCGCCGAGCTCGACGACGTCGCGGAGCACGGCGCCGCGTCTCTCCAGCTGGTCCACCAGCAGGGCGCTCTCGAACGCGCCGGCGATGGTCTGAGCGGCACTGCGCAGGAAGCCCACGTACTCGGAGAAGTCACGCTCCCTCGTGTCGTACACGTCGAGCAGTCCGAAGACCTCGTCGTTCGCGACGAGCGGGATGCAGATCTCGCTCGCGAACCCGTACTCGCGGAACGCTTGCCGCTCAGCCTCGTTGAGCTTGGGGTCGTCCGGGCTGGAGACGATGAGAGGGTGGTGACCGCGCATCGCCGCCACGGTCGTCGGGTACCGGTCGAGGTCGAATTCGCTGCCGAGCACCGAGTCGTCGTGGCCGCTCCGGTCGAAGCTGGCCACGCAGAGGAGGACGCCGTCCCGCATGCGGTAGATGTCGCAGTTGGCCGCGTCGACCGCCGCGAGCAGCCGCTCCGCGATGGTGTGCGTGAGGGCCGTCGCGTCGCGGGTCTGGCGCACCAGCGCGCCGAGCTCCACGAGCTCGTTGAGCATGCGGTTGCGCCGCTCCACCTGCTCGAAGAGCGACGCGTTCTCGAGCGCGTGCGCCGCCACCTGGCCGAGGCCGCGGATCAAGTCGAGATCCGCGGCGAAGTCGCGCGGCTCGTAGTCGGACAGCTCGACGACCCCGAGAACGTGGCCCCCGGATACCAGCGGCAGGGACAGCTGCGACTGGTAGCCCCACTTCTCGAGCGAGTAGCGTCCGTCTCCCGCGAGGATGGGGTCGTCCAGCGTGTCGGCGACGGCGATCTCGCCGGTCTCCACCGCGCGCCTGCTGCACGGGCAGCGGTGCAGCGGCAGCACCACGCCCTCCCAGTCCACGTCGAAGCGGCCCCCGTCGTAACTGACGAGGACGCGCAGCGTGTCGCCTTCGACGGAGTAGATGTCGGCGACGGGCGTGCGCGTCAGTTCCGAGAGCCGCCGGGCGACTGCGTGAAGGACCTGCTCGGTGCTCAGGCGGGCGCTGTCTTCGAGGCCCGCCTCGACCACGAGGGCGAGGTCTCTGTTGCGGCGCTGCAGCCGTGCGATCACGTCGCCGCTGCCGAGGGCGACGGCCAGCAGGTCGGCGGAGAGGTGCGCCGCGCCCTCCGCGGTCGCGAGTCCCTCGGCGTCCGCGGCGCCGAGCTCGAGGACGCCGACGAGCCGATCCCAGAAGACCACCGGCGCGAGGACGACGCTGGTGAGGCCGCGCGCCGTGAGGAACCGCGCCGTTCCGGCGCCGTCGATCTCGACGTTCTGGCCTGGTCCGGCGGTCACGGGGACGCCGCCGGTCACTGCCGCCGCCGCGGGCGCGTACTCCTCGACGCGCCACGGGCGGCCGTCGTCGGCCGCATTCCCTCCGTCGTCCCCGGCGGGGAAGGGCTCGGCGACGCCGTCGTCCACGCGATACAGCGTACAGGCGGCGATCTGCGCGTGCGCTCGCAGCGTCTGCAGCGTCGCGAGCGCAAGCGACTCGGCGTCCATGGCGGGCGAGCGGATGCTGCGTCCGGCGATGAGGTCGTCGAGCTGGGCGATCCGGCGGGCGAGCACACCGGGGTCGCCCTCGCCACCCAGCGCGAGGGCCGCCGTGGCCGCGGCGGCCTCGACCAGCGCGAGTTCGTTTCGGTCGAGGCTTCGCTCCGATGCGTCGCTGTAGACCTCGAACAACCCGACGACCTGGTCGCCGAGACGGATCGGCGCCGCGTGGACGCTGCGTGCTCCACCGTGGTCGCGCCGGACCAGGTGCGGCCCGGACAGCTCCGCTGCGGAGAGATCGCGGATCGTCACTGCTGCCCCGGAGACAAGCGCAGCGGCAGCTTCGCCGAAGTCGCTCGCAGGGTAGAGGAGACCTCGCAGCGGGGGCGCCCCTTCCCCAGCGGCCACGGCCATCGGCTCGAGGGCGTCGGAATCCTGATGATAGCGCAGCACGTCGCATGCCACGGCGCGCAGCTCGTGGCGCAGCCGTTCCGCGAGCGTGTGCAGGAGCTCTTCAGTCCGGAAGGCGCTGTCGCCGGGCGTCAAGACCGCGTCGTCCGGAAGGCTCGCCTCTTCGTGGCGCTCCGTGTCCTCCTCGCTCGAGATGAGTCGCGACGCCTGGCGCGCCATGAACTCCGCGAAGGTCACGTTCGCGCCGTTGAAGGCCCGAGGTGCGCGCGTCCCGACGAGTTCCATGACGGCGCGATTGTGCCCGTCGGCGGCGAGCGGCATCGCGAGGAGGGCCGCATCGCCGCGCCGACGGTGCACCTCGGCGTCGGGGCGGTCCAGGAGGCTGGTCGCGGCCAGGTCGGCGATCATCAGCCGGCGCCCCGTGCGGAGGACCTCCCGCACCGCAGGCAGCGCCTTGCCTGGGCCGCTCACGTCACCGCCGCCGCCTCTGCCTGTCCGGCTCCGTGCGCTGAGGACGTAGAACTGACCACCATTCGCGGGGACCGAGATCCTGCAGTCGGTCACGCCGACGCCCTCGGCCGCGACGCGCGCGAGCGCCAGGAGGGGCGCGTACAGGTCGTCCGAGGGGAAGGGCCCGTCCGCGCGGCCCGGCCGACCGGCGGAGATGCGTGAAGGAAGGCTGCCCCCATCCTCCGCCCGCATGAGGGCTTCCACGTCGGCGCGCCGGTACCGGCGATGACCGCCGGGGCTCCGATAGCACGTCAGCTTGCCGGCGTCGCTCCACCGGCGGAGCGTGTTGAGGCTGACGCCGAGCTCCGCCGCCGCCTCGCCGAGGCGGAGCCAGTCTTCTCCGTTCGCTCGTCCTATGCGCATGACGGGATGGGGGTCGGGGTCAGTGGACGCTCAGAAGTTCCCCAATCCTATCCGGATTCCTGCACACCGCTGGCAGAGAGCGACGAATGGGTAGATATACTCAGCGTAAGCAGGCGAGAAAGCCTGCCGAGTCGGAACCGACGACGCCGTGGCCATCGGTCAGGCCTCAGGCTCCTCGCCGGCTTCCCCGTCGCCCCGGGTGATCGCACGCGCGATGTCCGCGAAGGCTGCTCCCACGGGGGTCGACGGGTCGAGCGCTGCAGGCGTGCCCTGGTCACCGCCCTCGCGCGTTGCTTCGTCCAGAGGGATGCGACCCAGAAGACGGGTGTCCATGAGCCGTGCGATCTCGAAGGCGCCGCCGCGGCCGAAGATGTAGTGGCGGTCGCCGCAGCCGGGGCAGACGTAGTAGGCCATGTTCTCCACGACGCCGAGCACGCGCTGCTTGGTCATCTGCGCCATCTTCGCCGCCTTGATCGCCGTCCGGGCGGCGGCCTCCTGGGGGGTGGTGACGATGATCAGCTCGGCGCCGGGGATCATCTGCGCGACCGTGAGGGCGATGTCGCCGGTGCCGGGCGGCAGGTCGATGAGCAGGTAGTCCGGGCTGCCCCAGAGCACGTCGCCGAGGAACTGCTCGATGGCGCGGCCGAGCATGGGTCCACGCCAGACCACCGGTTCGTTGTCCGGCAGGAAGAACCCCATGGAGACGACCTTCACGCCGTGCGCCTCAGGCGGGATCATCTTGCCCTGGTGCGTTTCCGGAGGCACCGCGGCCAGCCCCATCATGAGGGGCACCGTGGGTCCATAGACGTCCGCGTCGATGAGCGCGACCGCGTTGCCCTGCGCGGCGAGCGCGGTCGCCAGGTTCACCGTGACCGTGCTCTTGCCGACGCCGCCCTTGCCGCTTGCGATGGCGATGGTACGCGTGCGGGACCCGGGACCGAAGAGCGACTGCACGAGCTGGTCCTTCTGCTGCAGGCGGCCGGCGAGGGCGTCGCGTTCATCGCACGACATCGCGTCGAGCTTGACCTCGACCGTGCGTCCACCGGCGATGGAAGCCAGGGCTTGCTCGGCATCGGCGCGAATCTGGTTGCGCAAGGGGCAGCCCGCGGTGGTGAGGACGATGGTCGCTCCGATCCGCCGGTCGTCGAGCACGACATTCCGGACCATGCCGAGGTCGACGATGTCGCGCTGCAGCTCCGGGTCCTTGACGCTAGAGAGCGCGCGCAGAACGTCTTCGTGGGTCACGCTGACCTCCATGGTCGACACAGGCCTCTCGTGTGTACCCGCGTGCGGGCGGGCGTAGTCGGCCGCGGCGATGGCGGCGGGGACCGGCACCGCGCGTCCGGCTCGTTCATCGCTTCTCCCCAGGCCCTTCAGAGGTTCTTCACAACCACCGCGTACCATGAGAGTCGAAACGTGTGAGTCGGTCCCCAGGGGCCGGGTCGCAAGTCATGTACCGCAGCGCGGCGACGCGGCGCGGGAAGGAGCGATCAGATGAAGAGACATTGGAGGACCATCGCCATCGTCACGGCAGTCGTGGTCATCGCGCTGTCAGTGGTGGCCGTAGCCTACGGCGCGACCAGGACGACCCGGCGGGCCGCCGGGAATGCCGCGTGCGGCGCGCTCATGAGCAATCCGAAGGCGGTGAAGGCGATGCAGGGTCTCCGCGCCGAACACCGGCAGGAGATGCAGGCCTGGATCGACCAGTACGGCGCCGATCCGTCGAGCGCAGAGGCGCAGGCAGCGCTCAAGGCGCTTCGCGAGGAGCACTGGAACGATATGCGCGATCTCTTCAAGAAGCTCGGGATCAAGGTCCCGGCCGGCGTCGGGCCGGGCGGGATGATGGGTGGACCGGGTGGTTGCGGCGCAGCGTGTGGCGGCGCCGGGAGCGGCGCCGGCGCCCAAGGCACGGGCTACGGGAGCGGCATGATGGGCTCGGGCGGCGGCATGATGGGCGGCTGGAGCTACTGACCCGGCGCCCGGCGGCCCCACCCCTGAAACCAGCGCGCCGGAGGGTGCGGTAGCACGCCGAGGGGCGGCCCACGTTTCACGTGAAACGTGGGCCGCCCCTTCTGCGTGGGCATCGCGCCGGGCCCGGCCCGGACGGGCCAGGTCGGGCCCGCACCGGCGCGAGGGCCAGCGCCTCTCCCGGTCCCCGATCTCAGCGCGGACTCACCTTTGTGGCAGGTACCGTGTATGATGGCGCTCAGAACGGGCGATCCGGGTGTCCGCGGTGGGCACCGGTGGCCAGGGATATGGTGCGGCGCAGCCGCAGAGAAGGAGAAGACACGTGAAGCGATACGGAAGGACGATCGCCCTCGTCGCGGCAGTGGCGCTTATCGCGCTCTCCGTGGTGGGCGTCGCGTATGGCACGAACAAGGTAGCGCCTGTCTCCCCCTGCGGTGGCGCGGGCAACGGAGCCACGGCCGGCGCCCAATGTCCGCAGGCTGCGGCCGACTGCGATGCCCAGGGTGCCGGTGCACAGTGCCCGAATGCTGCCGCCGCGAGCCCCGGTGACGCGGGGGAGGGTGCTGGCGGCGCCGACGCCTCGGGAGCGACCGCGGGCGCCGCGGGCTGTTCCGGCGGCTGCGGCTCGGCCGGCTCCGCGGGCGGCGCGAGCTACTGAGATCGGCGCGCCTTCGAGGCGCGAGCGACTCGGTGGGACGGCGCAGCCGTTTCACGTGAAACAGGAACGACTGAGGGGCCCTGCGGGGCCCCTCAGTCGTTTGCTCTCGAAGCGGTGCGCGCCGGCGACGCCGGCTTCGCCCTTCTCGCCTCAGGCCTTCAGGCCCACCGGCTCAGGGTTGCCGGCGCCGGTGGCATACGTGTCCTTGAAGATCTCCATCAGCATCGGGCTCTCGCGCACGACCTCGAGCGAGATCACCGCGTGGTCCTTGGTGTAGCCGTTGCCGATGATCATCAGCGTGTCGGCGCCGATGCCCTCGGCGCCGAGGGCGGCCGAGGTGAAGCTGGTCGCCATGCTGAAGAAGTAGACCATCCCGTCGTCCTTGGTCGCGAGGACCGAGGCCATCTCGGTGTTCGGGATGTCGACGCAGTTGATGGTCAGGTCGGCCATCTCGCCGTCCGTCGCCTTCTTGACCTCTTCGTACACGAACAGCTGGTCGGTCGCCGAGCCCTGGATGATGACGTCGGCAAAGCCGGACTTCTCGAGGCGCTTCTTGCCGGCGTCGCCGTGGACGAGGCAGATGACCTTGCCCGTCGGCTTGACGCGCTTCCTGGCCTCGTAGGCGCAGAGCAGGCCGCTCTTGCCGCCGGCGCCGATGATGAACACGGTCTGGCCGGGCTTGCTCAGCTTTGCCGCCTGCGCGGGCGCGCCGGCCACGTCGAGGATGGCGAGCGCGAGCGGCTCGTCCATGTCGGCGGGCATCTTGGCGTAGATTCCGGTCTCGAAAAGGATCGCCTGGGCCTTCACCTTCACCTGGCAGGTGTCCTTGTTGATCGAGATGACCTCGTCCACCCTCAGCGGCGTGAGGGAAAGGGAGACCAGCGTCGCGATGCGGTCGCCGACCTTGAGGTCGCGGTCCTTGAGCTTGTCGCCGATCGCCGCGACCGTGCCGAGCAGCATGCCGCCCGAGCCGGTGTCCGGGTTATGGTGCTTGCCGCGCTCGGCGATGATGTCGAGGCTGTGCTTCGCCATCTTCTGGACGTCGCCGCCTTCGGCCTCCTCGATCTGCGTGAAGCTGGCCGCGTCGATGTTGAGCGTGTCGACGTCGATGAGGATCTCGTTGTCGTAGATCTCCATCGTGTTGTCGACCTTCCATGCCGGCTGCGGCAGGACGCCCTGCGGCTCGATGACCCTGTGGGCCCCGAACTTGTTGCCTTCCTTCATCCCTGTCCCCTTCCCTGGAGGCGCGGACCGCGCGCGGGCCACGAGAGCGGCTTCCGTGCGCGGTGCGCCTCCGGCCTTTGAGTGGGCTGTGTCAGCCCTCTACCTTGATGACCGAGCCGGCGCCTTGGCCGCCGCCCACGCAGGCGCCGGTGAGGCCGATCTCCTGACCGCGCTTCCTGAGCTCGTGGATGAGCGTGACGATCATCCGCGTGCCTGTGTTGCCGAGCGGGTGGCCGAGAGCGACCGCGCCGCCGTTGACGTTGACGATGTCGCTGCTGAGGCCGAGCTCGCGGATCGCCAGGGCGGCGACGCAGGCGAAGGCCTCGTTGAGCTCGGCCAGCTGCACGTCCTTGCTGGTCAGGTCGGCCTTCGCGAGGGCGGCTTGCGCGGCAAGCGTCTCGCCGTAGCCCATGATCGCAGGCTCGCAGGCGGCGGTCGCGTAGCTGACGAGCTGGGCGATCGGCTTGGCGCCGAGCTCCGCGGCCTTCTTGCGGGACGTGACGACCACGGCGCTGGCGCCGTCGGCGATCGCCGAGGCGTTGCCTGCGGTCACCACGCCGCCGTCCTTCTTGAAGACGGGCTTGAGGCCGGCGAGGATCTCAGGAGTGGTCTCGCGCGGGCACTCGTCGGTGGCCACGACCTTGGGGTCGCCCTTGCGCTGAGGGATGACGACGGGGACGATCTCGTCCTTGAAGCGACCATCCTTGATGGCAGCCGTCGCGCGCAGCTGGCTCTGGTAGGCGACCTCGTTCTGCGCCTCCTTGCTGATGCCGAAGCGCTCGCTGAGGTTCTCCGCCGTCACGCCCATGTGGTAGTTGTTGGCGGCGTCCCAGAGGCCGTCCCAGACCATGGAGTCGTACATGTTGTCGGTGGGCATGCCCATGCGGTAGCCGCTGCGGCCGTTCTGCAGCACCCACGGAGCGCGGGTCATGTTCTCGGTGCCGCCGACCAGGTACACGTCGCCGTCGCCGGCCTTGATGGCCGCGGCGGCCATGGCGAGCGCGGAGGCGCTCGACACGCAGACGCGGTTCACCGTGATGGCCGGGACGCTGTCCGGGATCCCGGCCTTCAGCTCGGCCTGACGGGCGACGTTCTGCCCCAGGCCCGCCTGGATCACGTTGCCGTAGATGACCTCGTCGAGCTGGTCGCCGGCGACGCCGGCGCGCTTGAGCGCCTCGGTCATGGCGACCGCCCCGAGCTCCTGCGCCGGCGTGCCGGCGAAGCCGCCCTGAAAGCGGCCTTGAGCGGTGCGTACCGCGGAAAGGATGACGATGTCGTTGTCAGACACTGTGGCCTCCTGGTGCCGTTGCGTGTGTGGCTGCAGCCCCCGACGCGCGTGCACGCTTCTGCATCACGACACATTCACTGGATCTCTTGTCTCGCATGCTAGCTGTCTCACGCCTCTTCGTGCCTGCGCACGACTTCCTGGGCGAGGAACGACGCCACCTCGAGCGGCGTGGTCCGCGGCCCGAATCCAGCGTCGTAGCCGAGCTCCTTGGCGAACGCGTTGTTGATCCGCGGGCCGCCGACGATGAGGACGAAGCGCTCGCGCACGCCCTCGGCCTCGAGCAACTCGATCAGCTGCGTGAGGTGCTGCACGTGGATGTTCTTCTGGGTGACGATCTGGCTCACGAGGATGGCGTCGGCGTCGCGCTCGAGCGCCGTCTTGAGCAGTTGCGCGCAGGGGATCTGCGAGCCCATGTTGAGCGCGTCCATCTCGGGGTACCGCTCGAGCCCGTAGTTGCCGGCGAAGCCCTTCATGTTCATGATCGCGTCGATGCCCACGGTGTGAGCGTCGCTCTCGATGGCCGCACCGACGACGCACAGCTTGCGCCCGAGCTTGTCCTTGATCAGCACGTTGATCGCGTAGTAGTCCATCTCCTCGACCTCGAGGTAGTCACCCTTCACCTCATCGGGGTCGATGCCGGCGTCCGTGCGCCCGTAGGCGACGAAGAGGGTGTACTCGGGGTCGATGGCCTTGCACTCGGCGATGCCGACGGTGTGGAAGCCGAGCTTCTCGAGGAACTGCTTGCCCACGTCCGCCGACTTGATCGAGTAGGGCATGGGCAGCGTGAAGGAGAACTGGATGACGCCGTCGTCACGAGTATCACCATACGGTCGAATCAGCATCAGTGCCCCCCTTCTCTGGCCGGGGCCGTGCCGCCCGGGGCCGGACCCTCGGGAGCCCCGCTCATCCGGCCGGCGCGCAGCTCCGCGAAGAACGGGTTGAAGTAGTCCGGCGTGACCTTGAAGACGCCCTCGAAGCCGCGACCGCCCTGAGGGTCGCGCTTGACGTCGGCGAACTCGCCGTCCTCGAGCGCCTGGAACAGGCTGATGTCGCGCACGTGCTCGAGCTGCTCCACGGCCTTCTGCAGCTGGTCGTTGGCGCGCCGCTCGATCATGCCGCCAGGCTTGTAGGTGACTTCGCCGGCGAGGTCGCGGCAGCTCTCGAAGACGTACTTGGCGTTCTTGATGCTCAGGTAGCGGTCCTGCAGCAGCGGCGTGTGCAGGGCCTCGGTGAGCATCCCGAGCAGCATGATCTCCTGGCCGGTGAAGATGCCGGTGAAGTTGAACATCCCGTCGATGATGTGCCCCTGGAAGATGTCGCCGGGCATGTACTTCGTCGGCGGCATGTACTTGAGCGGGTACCCGGGGAACAGCTGGCGCACGAGCTGCGCGTCGGCGATCTGGTAGACGACCTGGTCGGGCGTCGCCGGGTTGATCTCGAACGCGTGCCCGAGGCCGATCTGCCAGGGCTCGAGGTTGGCGCGCAGCGCGAACGCCTCGTTGATGAAGTCGGAGCTGACCACCGTGAAGCCCTTCTCGAAGGCGTCGGCGGTGGTGAGGTAGTTGTCCTCGCCGGTGTTGATGATGATGCCGGCGCGGGCGTTGATCAGCCGGCTGAGGTACTGGTCGACGAACGTGCGCTGCATGTTGATGTTGCGGAAGATGATGCCGTACATGGAGTCGTTCAGCATCATGTCGAGGCGCTCGAGCGCGCCCATCGTGGCGATCTCCGGCATGCAGAGGCCGCTCGCGTAGTTGCAGAGGCGGATGTAGCGGCCGAGCTCCTCGCCGACCTCGTCGAGGGCGGCGCGCATGAGGCGGAAGTTCTCCTGCGTGGCGTAGGTGCCGCCGAAGCCCTCCGTGGTCTCGCCGAAGGGCACGTAGTCGAGCAGGCTCTGCGCCGTGGTGCGGATGACGGCGACCACGTCGGCGCCCGCGCGCGCGGCCGCCTTGGCCTGGGCCGCGTCCTCGTAGATGTTGCCGGTGGCGACGATCACGTACACGTAGGGCTTGAGCGCCTCTCCGGTGCTCGCCACGAGCTCGTTGCGGCGCGCACGGACGGCGTCGATGCGCGCCACGCCTTCGCGGGCGAGCTCCGCGGCGCGCGTCTCCGCGGCAGTCCGGCGGTCCTCGGGCACCTCGGTTAGGGCCAGGTCGCCGGCGGCGACGCCCTCGGCCACCTCCTGCGCGCTCTTGCCCGACCGGTTCATGAGGTCGACGAACGGCCGCATGATGCCGCCGGGAAGAAGGTCTCGTGCGTGCTCGGCGACCACGTTGACGAGCGGCACGTCGATCTCGTTCACGCCGGCGATGCCGAGCAGACGCAGGGTAGCGCGCTCGGTGGTGTCGGTCGTGTGCTCCTCGATGTGCTGCTGGATGTCGTCGGCGATGGCGTCGGCCGCGGCTCTTGCGCGGTCGACCAGGTCGCGGTTCAGTCGGAGCGCATCGTTCACTTGACCACCCACTTTCGTCACGGAGAGACGGTTTGGCTCGGGATCCCGGGGCTGCCCCCCGGCAGCCGGGCGAACCCGTTCACGACGTCGAACAGAGGGACGCGGTCGCCGACGGCGTCGGCGACCGCGGAGAAGAAGACCTTGGGTTGGTACGGCTGCGGCACGCGGAAGGGGTTCACGGTGAGGGCGAGCACCCGCAGCGGCGTGAGGACCTGCAGACGGATCCCCCGTCGCAGAAAGCGGCCGACCATCGCCGGGGGCAGTACCAGGACCGTGGCGTCGCGCACGATGACGCGGAGCTCCGTGCGCGGCGGCAGCACCCGGGTGAAGTCGTCGACGAACTCCTGGGTCAGCGCCCCGCCGACGAGCAGCGTGTCCGCGCCCAGCCGCTCGACCTCGCGGGCGACGGTGACACCTTCGCCGACCACCGTCGCGAGCTCGAGCGGGTGCGCGACGCCGCCGGACGTGAAAGCGACCGCACGCGTGCCCGCGGCCGCGTGCCCCCCCACCAGCTTGCGCGTCTCGGCGCCGACCTCGGGCAGCAGCAGCAGGTCCAGCGCGCCGCAGGTCGTCTCGAGGACGTCCTCGAGCGTGTCGCCGACCATGCCGCCGGTGGCGACCACCACGCCGTCGCTGACGCGCGGCGAGGCGCTGCCGATGCGGTTGATGGCGCCGTCGACGATCACCTGGTCGGCGCCCAGCGCCTGCAGGCGCTCCACGGTCGCGCGGAGCTCCGCCAGCGTCGTCGGCCCGCTGACCTCGATGGCGCCGTCCCCGGCCGCACGGCCGATCACGACGCGCCCGAGCGGCGTGTGGAAGGGCAGCTCCTCGAGCGCCTCCATCGCGTAGCGCGAGCGCTCGAGGGAGCCCTGCGTCGTGGCCACGAGCGTACCGGCGGGCGGCGTGATGCTCGGCTTGGCCAGGCCCGTGAGGTGGTCGGTACGCTCGCCGTCGAGGCCGAGCGACGTGAGCCCGAAGCGGTGGTCGCAGTTGGCCATGAGGGCGTTGACGACGGTCGTCTTGCCGGCGTTCTTGACCAGGCCGATGACGGCGAGGGACCGGCTGCCGGAGCCGGCGATGATCTCGTAGAGGGCATCCACGGTGGCCGTGTCGGGGCTGAGGGCCGCGGCGCTCGCGATGCCGCCGGTCATCGCTTGCCTCCGGCGGAGCGGCCGGCGGTGGACCTCACCGGTCGCGGCTGAGCGTCGCCGGAGGCGCCGTGCCGGATCTCCTTGAGGTAGGCGAAGATGGTGTATCGGGAGAGGTCGAGCGCCTCCGCGACTTGCTCCGCGGAACGCTTGACGAGGAAGGCGCCGCGCTCCTCGAGCCGCTTGACGACCTCCATCTTCTCCTCGCGTGACATGGCCGCGGGGGTCTTGCCCATCTCGCCGACAGCCTTGGCGACCATGCCGGCGACCACGTCGCGGATATCGCCGGCGAAGATCTCGCCCGCCTCGGGGGACGCTCCGCCGCCGAGGCGGGCGACAGCGGTGAAGCTGGCGAGCGCGCGCTGGGCTTGCACGACCTCTGAGATGTCGTAGTTGAGGCCGAGCAGGCCGTAGGGCTCACCGTCCTCGTCACGGAGGGTGACGGCGAGCGACTTGAGGGTCTTGCCGTCGTGCGAGGAGATGTAGAGGCGCACGTCCTGTGTCTCGTCGGTGTTGCGCAGGTTGCGCAGCATGCGGTCGGTGGGAGCGTCGCCGACGGTGCGGCCGCTCACGGCGCCGTTCTCGATGGCGACGATGGAGTGGGGAAGGCGGCGCACGTCGTGCAGCACGACCTCGCAGTCCGGGCCGAACATCTCGGCCAGGCCGCGGACGATGGGCAGCAGCGCCTGCATGTGCTCGTCGAGCGGCTGCTTGAGCAAACGACCCTCCCGTCGTCCGTCCGTGGTGGCTCCCCGGGCGGTGGCGGCGGGCGGTACGACGTCGCGCGGCAGCGGCAGCGCCCTCCACGCCGGTCACGGCCTGGATACACGGTATACACCCAGGCAGGTGGGCATGTCAAAAAAAGTGGGGAGTCTACCCGAAAAAGTGGCAAAGGGGCGGCGCCACAGTGGCGCCGCCCCTTTGCGGGCGTCGAGCACGGGCCGGTGGGGCTGCGCCCGCCGGCCGCTCTGCGTCAGAGGTTGGCGGGCCGCTCCGCGAGAGTGACGGAGACCTCCTCGGTCTTCCCGTCGCGGTCCACGGTGACCACGACCGTGTCGCCCGGCTTCTTGGTGCCGAGGTAGGCGATGAGGTCGTCGGCCGACGCGATCTCGGTGTCGTCGACCTTGACGATGACGTCGCCGCCGATCGTGAAGTCCTGTCCCTGCACGGTGACCGTCTGGTCGCCGCCCTGGATCCCGGCCTTGTCTGCGGGGCTGCCCGGCGAGACCTGCTCGACGAGCGCGCCGCCTTGGGACTTCATGTTGAACATGCCGGCGATGTCGGCGGTCAACGTCTTGAGACCGACGCCCATCCAGGCGTACTGGACCTTGCCGGTGGTCTTGATCTGCTCGAGAGAGCGGATGGCCGTGTTGATGGGTACGGCGAAGCCGAGCCCATCGTTGCCTCCGCCCCGAGAGGCGATCTGCTCGTTGATGCCGATGACCTTGCCCTGGCTGTCGATGAGGGGGCCGCCGGAGTTGCCCTGGTTGATGGCCGCGTCGGTCTGGATGCCGTTGGGGATGGTCTGGCCGTTGGGCGCCTGAAGGCTGCGGCCGGTCGCGGAAACGATCCCCGAGGTGATGGAGAAGTCGTAGCCGAGCGGGTTGCCGATGGCCACCACCGACTCGCCGACGACGACGTTGTCGGAGTCGCCCAGGGGCAACGCCTTGAGGTCGACCTTGCCGGGGTCGACCTTGATGACGGCGACGTCGCTGCCGACGTCGACGCCGACCAGTTCGCCGGGGACCCGCTGCGTCTCGGACCCGCCCTTGTTGAAGACCACGGTCACGCTCTTCGCCCGCTGGCCGCCCTCGTCCACCACGTGCGCGTTGGTGAGGATGTAGCCTTCGGCGTCCACCACGAAGCCCGTGCCGAGAGCCTGGCCACTCTGGGTCTGGCCGAACTGATCCGTGCCGGTGCTGTCGAACTCCGACAGGACCATCACGACGCCGCCCGAGAGGCTCTGGTAGATCTGGTCCGGCGAGAGCTCCCCTGTGGCCGCTGGGGAGCTGTAGACGGTGGGCGTCTCCGGCGTCGCCTTGACGACCGTCGTGTTGACCTCGCCGAGGTCGAAGACGAACACCAGCAGGAGCACGACGGCGGCCGCGGCGATCGCCCCGCCGGCCAGCCCTGACAGGAACCCTTTGAGCGTCATCCTTGCTTCCCTTCGTGCTTGAGATGGATCACACGGTCGGGGCCCAGGAGGCCTACCGCCGTTCAGTGCAGTCCGCTACGAGAATGCCCGTCGGGTATTACCTGTTCCCTACGGCGCGTTAAGCAATCCCTCAGGACGCGTTAAGCCTCGTGAACCTCGAGCGCGCGGACTATGGGGTCGAGCGCCGGCGGCGCCCGCCGGGCGCGCGCGGCAGGCGAACGGCGAAGCGGGCGCCTCCGCCGGCGGGCGACTCCGCCGTGATGCTGCCGCCCATCATCTCCGTGAGCTCGCGCGCGATGGAGAGGCCGAGTCCCGCGCCGGTCGTCGTGCCGCGCTCCTCCCGGCCGCGATGGAAGCGTTCGAACACGTGCGGCAGTTCCTTGGCGGAGATGCCGGGGCCGTCGTCGGCGACGACCACGACGGCCTCCGCCTCCTCGAGCGCCGTCGAGAGCCGCACGGAGCTGCCCGGCGGCGAGTACTTGACGGCGTTGTCGATCAGCGCCCGCAGCACCTGGACGAGGCGCTGCTCGTCGCACCACGCCGTCTGCCCGTCGTCGCCCTCGATCGTGAGTGTCAGCTCCTTGGTCTGCGCCTGCGCTTGGAACTCGTCCAGCACCGAGCGGCCGGCGGTGACGAGGTCGACGTCCTCCGGGCTCAGCTCGAACGAGCCCGCCTCCACCCGCGAGAGGTCGAGCATGCTCACGGCCATGGTGCGCAGACGGTCCACCTGCTGGCGCATGATCTGCAGGAACTCGCGCTGCTCCTCGGGGCTGAGCTCGCCCTCGTCGATGAGCTCGAGCGAGCCCGCGAGGGAGAACAGGGGCGTCTTGAACTCGTGCGAGGCATTGGCGATCAGGTCGCGACGCGCGCGCTCGAGCCGCGCCTGCGCGGTGATGTCGCGGAGCACGACGATGGAGGTGAAGTCGGCGCCGCCGCCGACGGGGTACGTGGTCGCCTCGAGCGTCACGTCGTCGTGGGCGAACACGATCATGTCGAACTCGGCGTCCTCCTGGGATGCGTGCCAGAGCTTGACGACGTCCTCCGGCAGCGCCTCGTCGATCGTGGCGCCGGCGGACACGGGGGCGTCGAGCAGGATCGCGGCCGCCGGGTTGGCGATGGTGACGGCGCCCTCCGCCGACACGCCGATCACGCCCTCGCTCAGGTCGTTCAGCAGCACCTCGACCCGGTCGCGCTCGTACTCCACCTGGGCGAAGGCGCTGCGCAGCCGGTCGGCCATCACGTTGAAGGTGTCGGCGAGCTGCCCGATCTCGTCCTCCACCGTCTCGGGGACCTTGGCCGAGAGGTCGCCGCCGGCGATGAGCTCTGCGCTGCGCTCGATGCGCTTCAACCGGCGGGCGATGAAGTAGGAGGCCATGTAGCCGAGCACCAGGCTCATGCCGAGCGCCAGGACCGTGGCGAACAGCAGCTGGCGCTGGACGGCGTCCACGGCATTGTCCACGTCTTCGAGAGAGGAGATGACGAGGACGGCGGCAACGACAGTGCGGCCGGTGTCGGGTGAGTACAGGGGGACCGCGGTCGCGGCGACGCGGCCGTGAACCGTCGTCACCGTCCCTTGCGTGACCCTGCCCTGGACGACGGTCTTCTCGAGCATCGGGTAGCGAGGCACGTCCAGCGGATCCTGGCTGCCGGAGTCCTTGCGCGGTACGAGATCGCGGGTGTACACGATCACTCGCCCGCCGAGCCGCGTGGCGATCGTGCTGACGGTGCGGTCGAGCGACTTCTCGTCGTCCACGTACAGCTGGCCCGTGTTCGAGTCGTAGCGGATCCACTGGCTGACCGTCTCGCTGATGAGACGCGCGTTCAGGCGCTGGTCGGCCAGCTTCTGGTCGACCAACTGTCCCCGCAGCGGCGGGACGACGTACACCCACGCGACTATCATCGCCAGCGCGACGAGCGCGACGATGAGGAGCGTGAGCCAGTTCTTTACTGAGCGGAACATCGGATGTGGTCAGGCGCTCCGAGCGCCCGGTCCCATTAGAACTCGCGGAACTTGTAGCCGATGTTACGGACCGTGAAGATGAACTCGGGGTCCTTGGGGTCGGCCTCGAGCTTCTCGCGCAGGTGGCGGATGTGCACGTCCACGGTGCGCGAGTCGCGGTAGTCGCTGTCGCCCCACACCAGCTGGAGCAGGAGTTGCCGGCTGTAGACCCTGCCCGGGTGTGAGATCAGGGTCTTCAGGATCTCGAACTCGATGTAGGTGAGGTCGACCTTGGCGCCGCGCACGATGACGTTGCGCTTGAGGACGTCCACCTCGAGGTCGTCGACCTTGATGACCTCCTTCTTGGTGGCCTCGGCGCTACGGCTCATCTCGGCGCGGCGCAGCTGCGCGCGGACGCGGCTGCGGAACTCGCGCAGGCTGAACTTGTCCTTGGTGATGTAGTCGTCGGCGCCGATCTCCAGGCCGAGCACCTTGTCGAACTCGTCGCTCTTGGCGGTGAGCATGATGATCGGCACGATGCTCTGGGCGCGGACGCGGCGGCAGACCTCCATGCCGTCCACGTGCGGCAGCATGAGGTCGAGGATGATGAGGTCGAACTCTTCGCGCGCGAAGGTCTCGAGGGCCTCCTCGCCGTCGCGCGCGGTCACGACCTGGTAGCCCTCCTTCTCCAGAGGAAAGCGCAGCAGCTTGAGGATCGCCTCCTCGTCGTCGACGAGCAGGATCCGCGCTCCGGACTCGGCCATCACCGGTCTCCCTTCTCGGCAGCTGCACGCTCGCGCGGCGCCGCATAGCCGCGGGCCCTGAAGCCCGCGCCCATGGCGGCCGCGAGGTCGGCGACCGCGGGCAGATCGGCGCCCGGGTAGTCGACGGCGGTCAGCGTGGTCTCTATTCCATGCGCAAGACACTGTTCGGCGAAACGCAGGACGGCCCTGTAGGACTTGGAGAACACGGGCCGGCAGACGCGGTCGTAGTCTTCCGGCGTAGCGGCGTTGAGGCTGACGGTGACGGCCTCCAGGCCGGCCGCCGCCAGGGCCGCCGGCACATCCACATCGGGGCTGAGGAGCTGGCCGTGGCCGTTGGTGTCCAGGCGGCTGCGGATGCGGCGCAGGCGCAGCCACTCGGTGACGGCGAGCACCACGTCCAGCCGCATCGTCGGCTCGCCGAAGCCGCAGAACACGACCTCGTCGGCGGGTCCGTCCATGAAGGCGGACTCGACCGCCTGGACGACCTCCTCGAGATCGGGCTCGTGGTCGAGCACCAGGTTCTCGCCGTACACGCCGTCCGTCCACTCGCGGATGCAGAACGAGCACGAGCTCGAGCAGCGATTGGTGAGGTTGAGGTAGATGGACCCGCCGGCGCGATAGGCGATGGTCCCGGCGGGCGCGGGCGTGTCGGTCATCAAGTGGCGGGTACGGGGATCATGGTGAAGGACGACCGGCCCGCGCGAAACGGCGGCGATCGGTCGGCAACCGGAGTATAGCAGGGTAGAATGTGGCCCCCTTGACCGACGCCACCGACAAGCTGATCGCCCTCTGCGGCCGCCTGCGCGCTGTCGTGCTCCCCTCCCTGGGGACGCACGCCGCCCGCGGCCACGCCGGCGTGGCGGTCGGCGGCGACGTCACCTTCAGCATCGACGAGCAGGCGGAGGCCGTCCTCACTGCCTACATGGGCGAGCATCTCCCGACCTGGGCGTTCTACTCCGAGGACGGTGGCCTGCAGGGTGCGGCCGACCCGGAGCTCATCCTCATCGTCGACCCCATCGACGGCACGCGGCCGGCGGCGGCCGGCTTCGAGATGGCCTGCGTCAGCATCGCCGCGGTGCCGCCGTCGCCGGCGCCGACGATGGGCGACGTGGTCGCCGGCGTCATCCAGGAGATCAAGAACGGAGACCTCTTCGTCGCCGAGAAGGGCGCCGGCTTTCGTATGTGGCGGGAGGACGGCTCGGAGATCCCCTTCCTCCCCACGCCGAGGGCCGACCTGGAGAGCATCTTCTGGACGCTCGGCTTCCGTGGCCGGCCGGCGGTGATCCTCGCGAGCGTCCTCGAAGAGCTCATCGACGGCTCGTCCGTGGGCGGCTGCGTCTTCGACATCGGCTCCGCCACCTACGGCATCACCCGTATCCTCACCGGCCAGCTCGACGCCTACGTGGACATCGGGCCGGCGATCATCGCCGCGCATCCGTGGACCGAGGCGGAGTTCCGCCGCGTCGGCCGCGGCGCCGTGCTCTGCAACTCGCCTTACGACGTCGCCGCCGCCTATCTGCTGTGCAAGGAGGCCGGCCTGCCTTTCGGCGACGCCGACGGCGGCACGCTCGATGACCGGCCGGTGCTCGGCTCGGACGCGAGCTTCCAGATGGCCACCGTGGCGGCCGGCAACGACGAGCTGCAGACGGCACTCATCGAATGCGTCGGGCGCGGCATCGCCGGCCTGCGCCGGTCCGGGAGATGACGATGGCTACGCACGAGGGCGACTGGCACGAGGCGATGCTGTACGACCGCCTCGAGGACGGCGCGGTGCAGTGCCGCGTCTGCCCGCGCCTCTGCCACATCGCGCCCGGCAAGAGCGGCACGTGCCGGGCGCGTGCGAACCGCGACGGCGCGCTCTACGCCATCACGTACGGGCGGGTCTGCAGCGTCGCCGCCGACCCCATCGAGAAGAAGCCGCTCTATCACTTCTTCCCGGGCACCACCGTGCTGTCGCTCGGGAGCGTCGGCTGCAACTTCGCCTGCCGCCACTGCCAGAACTGGCAGATCGCGCACGCCGACCCCGCCGACGCGACCCGCGACCTGCGCGACCTGCCGATCCGCAATCTCTCGGTGCTGGCCGCCAACAACGAGTGCCAGGGCGTGGCGTGGACGTACAACGAGCCGACGATCTGGCTGGAGTACATCCTCGACGGCGCCCAGGCCGCCCACGAGCACGGGCTGTACACGGTGCTGGTCACCAACGGCTACATCACCGCCGACGCGCTGGCGGTCCTGGGGCCGCATATCGACGCCTACCGGGTCGACGTCAAGGGCTTCACCGACGAGCAGTACAAGGAGCTCTGCCGGATCCCGGACATGACGCCGGTGCTCGAGGCCGCCGAGGCGGCCAAGGCCGAGTACGACTGCCACGTGGAGATCGTGACCAACGTGATCCCGACCTTCAACGACGACGACGCGACGCTCCGGGGCATCGCGGACTGGATCGTCGAGCGCCTGGGGCCGGAGACGCCGTGGCACGTCACCCGGTTCATGCCCCACCTGGAGTTCGCGCACCTGCCGCCGACGCCGATCCCCACGCTGGAGCGCGCCGTCCGGCTCGGGCACGACGCCGGGCTGAGCTTCGTCTACCTCGGCAATGTGCCGGGGCACGAAGGTGAGAACACCGTTTGCCCGAACTGTAAACGGCTCCTCGTCCGTCGCACCGGCGACGCGGTTGAGGATGTCGCGCTGCGGGGAACATTCTGTGCGATGTGTGGGGCGAGGGTGAACGTTCGCACTTCTCTCAAGAAGTGATCAGTGGTGAAGACGCAGCGTGCTGAAGCTGGCCTGGCAGCCTCCGAGCCGAGAGGATTCACGCCCGTGGAAGACCGTGTGAAGCTCGTGATCCCCGCGAAGGCGGAATACGTCGCGCTCGGCCGTCTGGCCCTGTCGGACCTGCTCCGCTCGCGGGGTGGCTACTCGGAAGACGCGGTGGCCGACCTCAAGCTGGCCCTCACGGAGGCGTGCTCCAACTCCGTGCGTCACGCCTACGACCATGACGACGGCCGGGTCCATCTGGAGTTCACGGTGCACGTCGACCGCGTCACTGTCCTCATCCGCGACGAGGGCGGCGGGTTCCACGAGGACGACGAGGATTGCCCCGACTGCCGGAGCATGCCCGAGATCCATCTTGCCGAGGGCGGCATGGGCATCTCGATCATCCGCGCCGTCGTCGACGGCTTCGACTTGCGCAAGCCCGACGAGGGTGGCACCGTCCTCATCCTCACCAAGAACCGCGACTGCTGATCGCGCCGGCGCCCGGCCTTGGGGTTTGGCGCCGCCGCCGCGTCAGGAACAACCTCCTTATCGGCAGCACCTGCGGCGCGAGCCGCGTCACCTAAGAGCCTCTCTTCAGGAGGTCCCCATGCTCGACACCCTGCGTCAGCGGAAGGTAGCCAAGGTCCTGTTCGACGAGCACCACGGTGAAGCGTGGTCGATCCGGCCGGAGGCGGCCGCGCGGATGCGGCCGGCACACCCCGCCGCCGCCTCGTACGCGGAGGCGGCAGGCGCGCTGGGCGCGAGGGACTTCGAGCTCGCGACGAGCACCGGCCGGCCGCTGGACGAAGTCGCTCTGGCCGGCGTCGACGTGCTCGTGATCGCGCACCCGAGCGACGCCCGCTGGGAGCGGACGGTCGGCGACGATCCACCGACGTTCTCGCCCACCGAGATCGCCGCCGTGGAGGCTTTCGTGGCCGGCGGCGGCGGCCTCGTCGTCCTGGGCGAAGAGGAAGAGGACAAGTACGGCGGCAACCTCAACGACCTGCTGGCGCCGTTCGGCGTGCGGCTCGAGAGCGCCACCGTGTTCGACTACGGGTCCGGGGACGGCGTGCCCTCCTGGATCGTCGCCGAGGCCGACGGAGAGGCCGCCGACCCCAGCATTCTGCATCTGGTGCGCGACGTCGGCTTCTATCGGGCCGGTGTCGTGGCGGCGGACGCCGAAGGCGCGATGGTGCTGCGCACGCGCGCCACGGCCGACCCGCCGGGCGCCGGCCTGCTCGCCGCCGTGCCGTACAAGGAGGGCCGCGTGGTGGTCGCCGCCGACTCGGACCTCTTCGGCGACGACTACGTCACCCGGCGCGATCACCTGCAGCTGTGGCTCAACCTCGCGTACTGGGCGGCGCTGCCCGCGTTTCGCGCCGATTCGACGCCCATCGTCTCCGGGGCGGCGCAGGATCCGGCGTGGCTGCGTCTCAAGGAAGCCACCGACGCCCTCCGGCTGCTGCAGCAGCCGACCGGCGAGGTCGACCTGGCGGCGCACGACGCCGGCGAGGTGCGGGCGCTCGTGGTGACGATGGCCGAGGCCATCGCCGACCTCGCGCCTCGTTTTGCCCACGAGGAAGACTACCTCGCCCAGGTCGTGGCCGACCTGCAGGCGTGGGTCGAGGGCGGCTGCGGCAAGCCGGACGTACGCGCCTCGCTGGACCTCTTCCGGCCCGAGCTGCAGCGTCGCGACGGCGTCGAGAACCTCGTCGTCTTCCCGATGTACACGCCCAACGGCTCGCGGGACACGCGCTTCGAGGCGCTCATCACGCGCACGCCCTGGCCCGACTTCGTCGCCCGGATCGAGCGCGAGCTCTACGACAACGCCAAGTTCGTGCCGGTGCAGCTGGTCGACAACACCGCCGGCTACGACAGCGAGTGCGCGGTGCTGTTCCCGGAGACGGTGAGCGTGGCCGAGCGGCCGACCAACCACTTCGGCGCCATCTTCTGCGACCGTGAGTCGTCGCGGTACCGGCGCTCGACGCTGGCCGGGGCCGAAGCCCTCGGCATCGACCTGCCGCCGGACGCCCTGGCGCTCGCGTCCTCGGCGGATCTCGCGCTCGAGACCTACGTCCTCTGGGACATGATCCACGACCGCTGGCACAGTCACGGTGACCTGCCGTTCGACCCGTTCATGATCCGTCAGCGTCTGCCGTACTGGATGTACTCGCTGGAGGAGCTTCGCGTCGACCTCGCCACCTACGGCACGGCGGGCGAGCTCGCGCGTGACGGGTTCCCCTTCGCCCGGTACATCCAGTACGCGATCCTCTTCGACCGCATCCTCCGCTTCCCCATCACCGGTGACCGCGTGCGCAACTACGACGGTCTCGGCGGCCAGCTGCTGTTCGGCTTCCTCCACGACCGTGGCGTGGTGCAGTGGACGGACAACCGGCTGCACATCGACTGGGAGCGGGTCGAGGAGGCGGTGGGCGAGCTCCGTGAGCTGGTCGAGGAGCTCTACCGGCACGGGATCGACACGAGCAAGGTCTCGTACTGGATCGCCGCGCACGACCTCGTCTCCCGGTACGTGGCGCCCAACGTCGGATCGCAGTGGCGGGCGGAGGCGCGCGTGTACTCGGACGAGGGCGAGCCGCGGGCCTGGATCGACAGAGTGCTCGACGACGAGTTCCCGCTGAGCATGTTCTACGAGGCGCTGAAGAAGAAGGTGGCGGCGTGAGCGGCGACGCAGTCGTCCCGCTCACGCTGTTCGCGAGCGACAACTACGCGGGCGCACACCCCGCCGTCCTCGACGCCGTGACAGCCGCGAACGGCGGCTGGGCGCAGGCCTACGGCGACGATGTCTGGACGGCCCGCCTGCGCGACCGCCTGCGTGAGCTGCTCGGCGACGTGGAGCCGTTCCCCGTCTTCAACGGCACGGGCGGCAACGTCACCGCCCTCGCCGCCGTCCTCCGGCCCTACGAGGCGGTGGTCTGCCCGGAGACGGCGCACATCAACGTCGACGAGTGTGGCGCGCCGGAGCGGATCGCCGGCGCCAAGCTCGTCGACGTGCCCACGCCGGACGGGAAGCTGACGCCGGAGCTGCTGCGCGGCCGGCTCGTCGGCTTCGGTGACCAGCACCACGTGCAGGCCAAGGTGGTCTCCATCTCGCAGTCGACGGAGCTCGGCACCGTGTACACGCCGGCCGAGATCGCGGCGCTGGCGGCGACGGCGCACGAGGCCGGGCTGCTCCTGCACGTGGACGGAGCCCGGCTCGTCAACGCCGCCGAGGCGCTCGGTCTGGAGCTGCGCGCGATCACCAGCGACTGCGGCGTCGACCTCCTGACCCTCGGCGGCACCAAGAGCGGCCTGCTCGGGGCGGAGGCGGTCGTCTTCTTGCGGCCGGAGCTCGCCGCCGAGTACCTGTACGCGCGCAAACAGGGCACCCAGCTGGCCTCCAAGATGCGTTTCATCTCGGCGCAGCTGCTGCGCCTGTTCGAGGGCGACCTCTGGCGCGAGACGGCCGGGCACGCCAACGCGATGGCCCGGCGGCTCGGCGACGCCGTCGCCGCGGTGCCGGGCGTCCGCATCGCCTACCCGTTGCAGGCCAACGCCGTCTTCGCCGCGCTGCCGCGGCCGGTCATCGAGCGTCTCCACGAGCGCTATCACTTCTACGTCTGGGACGAGGCGGCCGGCGTCGTCCGCTGGATGTGCTCGTGGCAGACGACGACGGGCGACGTCGACGCGCTGGCCGGCGCGTTGCGCGAGGCGGTCGCGGCCGACTGATCGCGCCGGTGTCGCCGGGGCGCGTGGTACGCTCCGGCGATGCACGGATCCGCGTCTTCTGACGCCGCGCTCGAGCGTCTCGCGGCGACCCACGGATTGGACGAGCCCCAGCGGGGAGCGCTTGCCCGCTACGTCGAGCTGCTCCTGGGCTGGCGCCGCGGCAACGTGACGGGGCTCAGCGACCCGGTCGCCGTCGTCGACACCCTCGTCGGTGACTCTCTCGCCCTGCTCGCAGCGCCCCCGCTCCGCAAGCTCGAGCGCGCCGGCTGGCTGGACCTGGGCGCCGGCGCCGGCATCCCCGGCATCCCGCTCGCGGTCGCGCTCCCCGGCGCCGAGGTCACGCTTCTCGACTCGGCGGCCAAGAAGTGCGCCTTTCTCGAGGAGGCCGTCGCCGCGTGCGGGCTCGGCGCCCGCGCCCGCGTCGTCTGCGCCCGCAGCGAGGGCTACGCCTCCGCGGGCGCGCCGGGCCGCGACGCCTTCGGCGTGGTCCTCGCCCGCGCCGTCGCCGAACTGCCGGTGCTCGTAGAGCTGGCGGCCCCGCTGCTCGCGGAGGGCGGCGTGCTGCTGGCCAGCAAGACGCGGCGCGCGCTGGCCGCTGAAGGCCCGGACGCGGATGCGGCGGCGGCGCGCTGCGGCCTCGCCGCCGAGCCGCCGGTCCTTCTGCCCGAGTCGCCCCTGGACGACGCCGTCTGCGCCGTTTTTCGCAAGGTGGCGCCGACGCCGGAGTGGCTCCCGCGGCGCGAGGGCCGGGCCGCCAAGCGGCCGCTCGGCGCCTGAAGCTGCTCCTGCGACGCGCCCCCGGGCGGCCGTCGCGCGAGACCGGCGGGGAGGCGCCATCTGCTAGTATCGGAGCCCCCGAAACGAGAGGGCGCAGCTCACGGCGTTCCGCGATGCGACGGGCGTAGCTGCCTGAGTGAGCGAGAGGAGCCCGGTGACCCGCGTCATCGCCGTGACCAACCAGAAGGGCGGGGTCGGCAAGACCACCACCGCCGTCAATCTCGCGGCCTGCCTCGCCGAGGCCGAGTTCGACGTGCTCCTCCTCGACATGGACCCCCAGGCGAACGCTTCTTCCGGCCTGGGCGTCCGCGCCGCGGACGCGCGGCTCACGAGCTACGGCGTCCTCGGCGGCGCCACGGGTATCGCCGAGGCCACCGTGGCCACGGTCGTCGACCACCTCTGGGTGGTGCCGGCGTGCCCGGACCTGGCCGGCGCCGTCGTCGAGCTCGCCGGCGCCGACGGCAACGAGTACGTGCTCGACTACGCACTCGCCGGCCACATGGGCACGCACGACTTCGTCTTCATCGACTGCCCGCCGTCGCTCGGCGTCCTGACGATCAACTCGCTGGTCGCCGCGCGAGAGGTCCTCATCCCGGTGCAGGCCGAGTACTACGCGCTCGAGGGTCTGGCGGCTCTGCTGGAGACGGTCGGTCTCGTGCAGGAGCACCTCAACCCCGAGCTCTCGATCCTCGGGATCGTGGTGACGATGTACGACGGCCGCACGCGACTGGGGCGCGAGGTGGCCGGAGAAGTGAAGGAGCACCTCAGCGAGCACGTCTTCGAGACGATCGTCCCGCGCAACGTCCGGCTCAGCGAGGCGCCGAGCCACGGACTTCCCATCTCGCGCTATGATGCGACCTGCGCCGGCAGCGACGCCTACTTCGATCTCGCCAAGGAGGTCGTCTCCCGTGACTGAAGCATCCGATCCCGACGCGGCGCCCGCGCGCCCGCAAGGCCCAGCTCCCGGGGGGAGCGGCAAGAAGGCGCTGGGCAAGGGCCTTGGGGCCCTGATCGGCGAAGGCCGGTCGACGCTCGGGCGGTCCGGCGCCGGCGGCGCGCCGCCCGAGGGCCGCCTTCGGGAGCTCGCTCTGGCCGACATCGCCGTCAACCGCCGCCAGCCACGGCGGACGTTCTCGAACGATGAGCTGCAGGAGCTGGCGGCGTCGATCAGGGCGCTCGGCGTCGTGCAGCCGGTCGTCGTGCGGCCGTTGCACGCGGAGGCCGCTCCGGGTTCCGCCGGCATGCCGGCGCCCACGGGCGTGCGCTTCGAGCTCATCGCCGGCGAGCGGCGCCTGCGCGCCGCGAAGCTCGCCGGCCTCGAGTACATCCCCGCGCTGGTGCGACCGGCCGACGAGATCGCGTCACTCGAGATCGCCCTCGCCGAGAACGTGGCGCGCGAGGACCTCAACGCGATCGAGGAGGCGCAGGCCTACGCGGCACTGGTGGACGAGTTCGGGCTGACGCACGAACGCATCGCCGAGCTCGTCGGGCGCAGCCGCGTCGGCGTCACCAACCTGCTGCGCCTGCTCGACCTTCCCGACGACGTGCGCGCGATGGTCGAGAGCGGCGAGCTCACCGAGGGCCACGGGCGCGCGCTGCTGGCGCTGCCGGATCACGGCGAGCGCCGCCGGGTCGCGCGCCTGGTGGTGACGGAGGGGCTCACGGTGCGCCAGGTCGAGGCGCTCGTACGCAAGCTCGCGGAGGGGCCGGGAGAGGCCGCGCCTGCGGCGCGGCAGGCCGCCGGCCCCGATTTCACCGATCTCGCCGACGAGCTCTACGGCGTGTTCGAGACGCCGGTGCGCATCCGCAGCGGCAAGCGCGGCGGGTCCATCCAGATCGGCTTCAAGAACGCCGCCGAGCTCCAGCGGCTCGTCGAGTTGCTGCGCTCCCTGGGCTGAGCGGGCGGGCTCGTCAGGTCGTGCCGCGGGGCGTGGCGCCGGTGTCGGGCGTGAGCGTCACGCCGGGGGTCGGCGTCGGCGGCGACGTGGGGTACGGCGTGAGCGTCGGCGTCGGGTAGGGCGCGGGCGTGGACGTCGGGTACGGCGCCGGCGTGGGGGTGGCGCCCGGCGTGGGCGTGGCGGCCGGCGCGGGCGTGGACCCGTCGGGCGCGGCCTGGCCCGCGGGCACCCAGATGATGGTGCCGTCCGCGAGCTGGTAGAACGAGCCGAGCAGCGTCCCCGTACCGCTCGTCTCCGCCCCGGATTCCATGTCGAGCTTCGTGATCTGGTCGCCCTCCTTGACGATCACCTGCATCTCCGGCGTGCCCGGGTTGGTGACGATGGTCAGGTTCTCGTTTGTGAGCAACCCGCCGAGACCGGCCGCCATGAGGACGGCGACCAGAAGCGCGACGGCGAAGGCGATGGCCACGGTGAACATGTTGACGAGGCCGTCGAGCGGGTCGCCGTTGCGGTCGGCCGTTCCGACCCTGCGCCGGCGCATATAGCGGAGGCCGCTCTCCGGAGCGCCGACGACGGTACCGAGGCTCTGCAGTCTGGCGTGGTCGTGGCCGGAAGGCATGGCCGCTCAGCGACGGCGCGAAGGGCCGCCCGAGCCGCGCGGCCGCGGATCGTCGGTGCCCTCAGGATCGATGGGCCCGAGATCGGCGAAGGGGTCGTCGTCCCGGCTCCAGTCCATGCTCGGGTCGTCGAAGGTGAGGCCGTCGCCCGCGTCCGGCCCGCCGCCGGCGGTTCCGCTCTTCTTGTCGGCCGTGGCCTGCGACGTGGGCGTGGTGCGCGAGCCGCCGGCGCTGCTCGCGGCGACCGGCAGCAGCGGTTCGTCCGGGGTCTCGGGCAGCGTGATGATCGACGTCCGCTCCGCGTCCTCCTCCGTGACCTCGTAGTCGATCTCGGCGTCGGCGTCCCAGACGCCGGTCCTGGAGAGCCGGCGTCCGGATCGCAGCCGCAGGTCGTCGCCCTCGAGCAACTCGAGCAGGTACTCCATGTCGGAGATGTCCTGCGAGTACATGCGGTCGCGGACGATGCTGATCACGAAGGCGAGGCCGCCGATCAGCAGGCCCAGGACGGCGACGGAGAAGGCGGTGGCGAGGCCCTCATTGAGCGCCCCCAGGTCGCCGTCGGCGGCGCCCAGCAGAGCGGGCGCGAGCGGGATCAGGGTGCCCATGAGGCCCAGGATGGGGCCGATCCGGACGAGGATCCGCGTCCGCTCGAGTCTCTTGATCGTGTAGAACTCATACTCCTGGAGGAGCTTGAGAGGCTTGGCCGCAAGGCGCTCTGTCTGGTAGTTGCGGATGAGGTCGTACAGGAAGCGGACGACGACCACGGAGTAGTTGTTCTCCTCAAGGTAACGGTACGCTGTGCGCGGCTTGCCGTCGCGGAAGGCCTTGCGGGCGCGCAGCGCGCGGACCTCGAGGGCGTCGAGGTCGCGGTACCGGAACCGCAGCCACAACTCGTAGAGCAGCACGCCCAGCTCGATGAGCACCCAGACGAGGCAGAGGACGGCGGCGATGAGCACCGGCCAGAGCAGGATCCTGGAGATGTCGTAGATGAGCTGCTGCAGATCGTTCATCTGTGGCTCAGGCCTTGGAGGACGGCGGGGTCAGGTCCTTGGACCTGGCGAGGTGCTGCTTGAAGCGCTCCCAGGAGCTCCCCCCGCCGGCGAGCACGGCGCCCTGACTCGCGCCGTCGAGGAGGCCTTCGCGGCGGTGGAGTGCGAGATAGGAGATGGCGGCGCCGATGGGCAGCATGGCGAGCAGGGTACCACCCACGAAGCCGGCGGCACTACCCCCGCCCCCATCGCCTGCCGCTCCGGCAGGGCTTGCCGACGCGCTCGGCGACGGGATCGGTGAGCCGGAGACGATGGGGCTGGCATACGGGTAGGGCGAGACCGACGGATACGGCGTGATGGTCTGGTAGGGCGTCGGGGTCGGGGCCGGCGTGTAGGGCTTGGGAGTGGTCGGGGTCACGGGGTTCACGGGCGGGTAGACCGGGGCGGGATTGTACGTGGGCCGCGGCGTGGCCGTGGGCTTCGGCGTCGGCGCCGCTACGGTGAACTTGCGCTCGACGGTCTGCTGGTTGCCGGCGCGGTCGACCACCTTGATCGTGTACGTGTGATTGCCGTTGGGCACGTTCTTGAGCTGCAGAGAAAGGCCGTACTCGCGGATCGTCGCCGGCCGGGTCTTGTTGGCGTTGTCCAGATAGACCCGGACAGCCGCCGTCTTGATGCCGGTCCCCTTGGGATAGATATCCGTGTACGTCGCCTTGATGAGCACGCTGCGCGTCTTGAACTTGGCGCCGTTCTTGGGTGAGACCGTGTTGAAGCGCGGCCGGAACCGGAACGGCCTGTCTGCCGGTCCGATACGCATTGGATAGGCCGTGAAGCTCCTGTGGCGCAGCGCCACGAGCGCCCAACTCGTGACCGGGACCGGACGCGCGGAGGAGCTTGAGGTGAGCCTGTAGGAGCCGTTCGCCTGCAGCAGCCCGCTGAGGGCATCGATGGGCGTTGCGCCGCTCGCGGTCATCCAGGCCGGATCCTCCGGCTCCTCGCCCATGGCGAGGATCGCCTGGATGCTGGCGGAGGTGGCCTCCGCGTCGGTCCTGCCGCCCGGGGTCACCGGGAAGCCCCCATCGGTCCTCTGGCTGTCGTCGAGGAAGGAGCGTGCCGCAACGGGGTCCCAGGAGGCGCCGCTCGAGCCCACCTTGAGCGCCTGGTAGGCGAGCGCCGTGTCCAGCGCGGTGGACTCGCCGCCCTTGGCGCCGCTGGCGAAGCCGCCGGCGCCGGCCCCCGTAGTGTTCTGTTGCGCGGCCAGCCATGTCCCGGCCATCCTGAACCGGTTGTCCGTCGGGCTCACGCCGAGGTTGTGCATGGCGAGGATCGCCCAGCTGGTGGTGCGCACCGCGGCCACCGTCGAGGGCGGCACCGGGGAGAAGGCGCCCTTGCTCGCCGAGCTGTCGGAGGTGTCCTGGTAGGTGAGGAGCACGGCGAGCAGATTGACGCCCTTGCTGCCGGCGGTGCCGACCGTACCCGCCCGGTCCATGGCGACGTAGGACATGATGAGGCGGGCGTAGTAGATGGGCGCGTTGGAGACGTCCGCACTCGTGCTCCCGGCGACGAGGTCGGTGGACTGAAGGTAGTCGAAGGGGTTCTTGCCCTTGACGTGCCAGCCGCTGGCGCCCATGCGCTCGCCGCTGGCGACGGCGCCCAAGATGCTCCAGGCGGTGTTCTCGGGGGAACCGAAGCCACCGTTGTCCTGCTGGCGGGCGTGGAGGTAGTCGAGGCCGCGGGTCACCTGTTTGGGGCGGTCTTCGGTGGCGCGCTTGGCGGCGACCACGCTCGCCGCGAACGACGCCGCGACGAGCGCGGCGATCGCCAGCACGAGCCAGACTCTCCTGCTCATCCGCATCCTCCATGCCCCCGAGGGAGACGGGGGCAATGACCCATGCTACCAAGCGGCCTGCCCTCCCGCCAGCGTGCGCGCGACGCTGCGAACGCGCGCGAGGCGTACCCACAGGGGTAACGCGTCCCGCCGGGCGCCGGTTCGCAGGCGCCTGCGGCGAGCGACGGGCGGGCAGGTCCGTCCAGACCGCCCCTCATGAAGTGCCCCGATCGGTCGATATCTCCCGCATGGTCCCGACGCAGGCACATGGCGGAGACGCTCCGGAAAGCGGCGAACTCGAGTTCTTCGGCGTGAAGTTGAAAGTGCGGAACCCGCACCTGGCGGCGTTGCTCAACAGCAGCGTGAACGACGACGTGCAGGTGATCGGGCGCCGCGCGCGCGACGCGTTCGGCGGCACCGACGCCGCGCGCTCCGAGCGTGAGGTGCAGGAGCGGTTGCTCGGCTCCGCCGCCCCCGTCAGGCTGCGTCCCGACGAGGCCGAAGAAGCCTGAGGCGTGGCCCCGCCTCAGGCGGGACCACTGCCAAGCCCTCGCGCCGGGCCGCGAGGATGTATCCTAGTTAGCCGATATGGGCTCCCTCCTCTCACTCGTCATCCCCGTCTACAACGAGGCCGACAGCCTCGTGCCGCTCGTCGCCGAGATCGACGAGGCGCTGGCCGCGTACGGGACCCCCTACGAGATCGTCTTCGTGGACGACGGCTCCACAGACGGCTCGTTCGCGGTGATGCGGGAGATGGCCGAAGCTCGTGACGACGTCTGCGTCGTCAAGCTGAGGCGCAACTTCGGCAAGGCGGCGGCGCTCTCGCACGGCTTCGCCGCCGCTCGCGGCGACCTCATCGTGACCATGGACGGCGACCGCCAGGACGACCCGGCGGAGATCCCCAACCTCGTCGCGCCGCTCACGGACGGCTACGACCTCGTCTCGGGCTGGAAGCAGCGCCGCCAGGACCCTCTCAACAAGACGCTCCCTTCGCGCTTCTTCAACTGGACGGTGCGCCGCGCCTCCGGCATCCCGCTGCACGACTTCAACTGCGGGCTCAAGTCGTACCGGCGCGAAGTCGTCGAGACCATCTCGATCTACGGCGAACTTCACCGCTACATCCCCGTGGTCGCCGCGCAGGCGGGCTTCCGCGTGACCGAGGTCAAGGTGAGCCACCGGCGGCGCACGGCCGGTCGCTCCAAGTACGGTTGGCAGCGCTACATGCGCGGCTACCTCGATCTGCTCACGGTCATGTTCCTCGGCCGCTACCAGCATCGCCCGCAGCACCTGTTCGGCGGGTTCGGCACGCTGCTGATCTTCATCGGCGTGCTGATCGAGCTCTACCTGACCATCGACAAGCTGGTGTTCGGCGACCCCATCGGGCAGCGCCCACTGCTGCTGCTGGGCGCGCTGCTGATCATCGTCGGCGTCCAGCTGCTGAGCCTGGGGCTCATCGGCGAGCTCATCGCCAACTCGCGCGCTCGCCGCGGCCCGGACCCGGCGCAGGTGGCCGTGCTCGTGGAGGCGGGGCCGCAGGTCGCGCCGCCGCAGCGAGTGCCGGATCACCCGGACGGCGAGGACGCCGCTTCGCGGGGCGCCTCCGGCGCCGTCGCACAGCCGTGACCCGGGCCGTCGCGTACTTCGGGACCTACGACCCGGACTACCCCCGCAACGCCGTGCTCATCGCGGGGCTTCGCGAGCACGGCGTCGACGTCCTCGAGTTCCAGGCCGATCTGCCGCGTCTGACGGCTGCGGAGATGGCCGGCGGGCGCGGCGCCGCGCGGCTCGCCGCCGGCGTGGCGGCGGCCTACGCGCGCCTCTTCACGCAGCACCGTGCCCGGCTGCGCGTGGACGCGGTCGTGGTCGGCTATCCGGGGCACTTCCTGGTGCCGTTCGGCCGCCTGGTCTCGACGGTTCGCCGTGCGCCCCTGGTGTTCGACCCGCTCGTCTCTCTCTGGGACACCTTCGCCGGTGACCGCGCCCTGGTGCGCAGCGGCGGCGTGAAGTCGGCCGCCGTGCGGACCGTCGACGAGGTCGCCTTCCGGCTGCCGGACATCGTGCTTGCGGACACCTGGGCACACGCCGCCTACTTCCAGGAGGCGTTCGGACTCGAGCGCGCCCGGCTCGCCGTCGCGCCGGTGGGCGCGCTCCCCGAGCCGCACGCGGACGGCGCGGCCCGGACGCTCGCCCCGGGGGAGCCGCTCACCGTGCTGCAGTACGGCAAGTGGAGCCCGATGCACGGGGCCGACGTCGTGCTGGCGGCCGCCGAGGCGCTGCGCGCCGAGCCCTTCCGCTTCGTCCTCATCGGCGAGGGTCAGGTCTCGGCCGAGCTCCGCGGCGCGATCGCGGCGCGTGGCTTGACCAACGTCGAGTGGTTGGGCGCGCTGCCCGCCGCGGAGCTGCGCGCGCACACGCTGGCGGCCGACGTCTGCCTCGGCGTCTTCGGCCGCTCCGACAAGGCCGGACGCGTCGTGCCCAACAAGGTCTACGATGGGCTCGCCTGCGGCCGGCCCGTCGTCACTGCCGACACCGACGGCGCGCGGGAGTGGCTCACGGACGGCGAGACCGCCCTGCTCACGGCGGCCGGCGACGGGGCCGCACTGGCGGCCGCTCTGCGCAGGCTGCAAGGCGAGGGAGAACGCGCCCGGCTCGGCGAGGCGGCGCTCGGTCTGTACCGGCGGGCGTTCACGCCCGCCGCGGTGGCCGGCCGGCTGCTCGCCGCCCTGGAGCCGGCGTGACCGTGGGCGGCGAGACGAACGGCGGCGAGACGGCTGGTGGCGGCGCGGCGCCCAAGGCCTCTCCGCGCCGCCGCCTCATCGTGCGCCTCCTTCAGGTGGCGATCGTCGTCGCCACCGTCTACTTTCTCGGCGCCTACCTGGTGCGCTCGTGGGACAGCATCAAGGACTTCGACTGGACGTTCGACGCCGGCTGGCTGGCGGCCTCCGGCGTCGCCTTTCTCATCTACTACTTCGCGCAGGCGGGCTTCTGGTGGCTGCTCCTGCGCGGCTGCGGCGCGCGCAGCGCGTTCTGGCCCGCCGCGTCGGTGTGGGGAAAGTCGATCCTGGCGCGCTACCTGCCCGGCAACGTCTTCATGTTCGTCGGCCGCGCCTGGATGAGCCACGCGCAGGGGCTGGCCGTGGAGCGGGTGACCGCCGCAATGGTCTACGAGCAGGCGCTTGGTCTCTGCTCGGCGCTCCTCGCCATCGCCGTGCTCTTCCCCTTCTGGGAGTATCGCCCGGGTCTCACCGCGCTCGGCCTGATCGCCATCCCGGTGCTGGTGGCCCTCATGCACCCGCGGATCTTCGGGCCGCTGGCCGGTCGCGTCCTGCGCCTCTTCCGCCGGCCGCCGCTGGAGGTCACGCTCGGTTTCGGCGCGGTGCTGTGGATCCTCTTCCTCTTCACTCTGGACTGGCTGGTTGCGGGAACGGGCGCCTGGCTGCTCGCCCGCGCGACCACCGGCCTCGGCGCCGACGCGCTCCCGCTGGTGATCGTCGCCTACGCGCTCGCCTACGTGGCCGGCATGATCGCGTTCTTCATCCCGAGCGGGATCGGCGTGCGTGAGGCGGTGCTCACCGCGTCCCTGTCCAGAAGGCTACCGGGGGGCGTGGCGCTCACGTGGGCGCTCCTCCTGCGACTGTGGGTGACCATCGTCGAGCTCGTGTTCGTCGGCCTCGTCGTGCTCATCGCCCTTGTGGTGCGGCGGAGGGGCGCCGCGTGAGCCGGCAACGGCGCGCCGCCGCGAGGCCGCCCGGCGCCGGCCCGCTCGCCCTGTCGCCGATCGAGGAGCTCGACGACGAGCAGCGGAGGCTCCTCTTCCGCCGCCGCGCCGTGTGGGTGATCGGCGGCGCGATCCTCTTCGCGGCGGTCTACGCCCTGCTCTCGTGGCTCAAGTACAGGGCGTACATGGACGCCCGCTTCGACCTCGGCAACATGGTCCAGGCCGTGTACAACACGGCGCACGGCCACTTCCTCGAGATCACCACCGGCGACGTGGAGCCGCGGCAGATGTCCCGCCTCGGCTCGCACGTCGACCCCATCCTCGCGCTGTTCGCTCTGCCCTGGCTCGTGTGGCCGAGCCCCGTGATGCTGCTGGTCGCGCAGGCCGCGATCGTCGCCACCGGCGCGTGGCCCGCCTACCGGCTCGGGACGCGCGCCACGCGCGACCCGGGCGCCGGCGCCTTGCTCGCCGGCGCCTATCTGCTCTACCCGGCGCTCGGCTTCCTGGTGCTCAACGAGTTCCACCCCGTCGCTCTGGCGACGCCGCTCCTCCTCTGGGCCTTCCTGTACATGGACGAGGACCGCTGGGTGCGCGCCGCCGTCTTCCTCGTGCTCGCGGCGGCGTGCAAGGAGACCGTGCCGCTGGTGATCGCCTTCATGGGCGCGTACTTCGCGATCCGCAAGCGCTCGCTGTGGCCGCTCGTCGTCACGCTCGCCGGCGTCACCTGGTTCGCGGCCGCGGTCTGGGTCGTGATCCCCCACTACAACGGCGACCAGAGCGCCTTCATCGCCCGCTACGGGGACTACGGGAGCGGCGCGGCGGAGGTGGCCAAGAACGCCGTCCTCCATCCCGGCCAGACCGCGGCCGACTTCTTCTCCGAGTCCAATCTGCGCTACTGGCTGGGGCTGCTGTGGCCGCTCGGCTTCACGTCGCTGCTGAGCCCGCTGACGCTGCTGATCGCGTTGCCCGAGTACGGGCTCAACGCGCTCTCGACCACGGTCTACCAGCGCCGCATCGAGTTCCACTACACGGCGCTCGAGATCCCCTTCCTCTACGCGGCGGCGGTACTCGGCGTCATGCGCCTGTGGCGGTGGCTCGGCGGTGGCTTCCGCAAGTCGGAAGGGTCGATGAAGGGCCAGCGCGTGCGGCGTGGCACGCTGGCCCTCCTCGTGCTCCTGTGCGCGCTGTACGGCAACTACTTCCTTGGACCGCTGCCCTTCTCGCTGCCTGGCGCGGCCTACGACGGCCGGGACTACGCCAGGACGTCTCATGACGTGGCGCTCGACGAGGCGGTGGCGATGATCCCGGCGGATGTCAAGGTCTCGGCCAACAACAACGCAGGCGCGCAACTGGCGGCGCGCCGGGTGGCCTACGTCTTCCCGTACTTCGCCGGGGCCGACTGGGTGATCGTCGACCAGAAGCACCCGTTCTTCTACGACAAGGAAGACGAGCAGATGCACTCGGCCGCGCTTGGCCGGCTGGTGCTGGATCCCAACTTCCAGTCGGTCTACGCCAAGGACGGCGTCCTCGTGTTCAGGCGCGTCGGCGCCGGGGCCGGAGCGCAGGCGCCCGCCGAGATCCCCGCGCTCGGGGCGACTGCGTCGCCGAGCCCTGCCGCGGCGTCGTCCCCGAGCCCCTGAAGGCCGGCCGAGAGGCGCCCGCCGCTCCCCTGCCCGGCCTCAGGCCACCCAGCTGAACACGGCGAACTTGGCCGTGAACCCGATGAGCAGCAGCACCCCGACGGCCACCACCACGCGGTGCAGCCGAGGCCGGTCACGTGTGTATAGCGCGAGCGCGACGTACAGCGGGAAGACCGTGAGCGTGAAGCGCGGGTACGACATCAGCGGCACGTACTTGCTGGGGAAGAACAGCGGGTACGCCAGAGCCGCCAGCGCGTACCAGGAGTAGGCGGCGGGGAGCCGCCGCGCCCCGTACCACAGCAGCAGCGCGGCGGCGATGAGGAACAGCAGGTTGAGGATGTTGGTGCCGAGGGTGCTGTAGTCAGACCCGGGGCGCGGCACCTCCCACAACATGCTGTAGTACTCGGCAGAGACGATCTTGCGGAGTCCGTACACCGTCTCCACGATCCCTTTGGTGACCGTGTAGTTGGGGGCGCCGATGCCGCGCTCCCACTGGCCCTGCGCGCTCGAGAAGGCGAGCGGCTTGCCGAAGGCGAGGGCGAGGTACGTCATCCAGACCAGCAGGCCCTCCACGACCATCAGCAGGTTGGCGACGTGCGAGTCGGTCTTCTTGAAGCTCCAGCCGCGCCGCTCGTAGTAGTAGTAGGCCATCGGGATCAGGAGGAGCACGCCGGTGCTGCGCGTGAGCGTGGCGAGCAGGCCCATGACGCCCGCGAGCCGCCAGCGTCCCTCGCGGGCGAACACGAAGCAGGCCAGCGACAGCACCAGGAAGAGCGACTCGGTGTAGACGGCCTGCAGGAAGAACGACAGCGGCCCGATGGCCAGGTAGATGACCGCCCTGCTGGCGATGGACTCGTCGAAGTCGGAGCGCACCAGCCGGTACAGGAGCCACACGCAGCCGGCGTAGCAGAGCAGGGAGATGACGATGCCGGTGATCAGCAGGTTGCCGTGCAGCAGCACGCCGACGTAGCGGAGGAGCATCGGGAAGAGCGGGAAGAAGGCCGTGCTGCCATCGGCGTCGGCGTAGCCGCCCGTCGCGATCTTGATGTACCACACGCCGTCCCAGTGCGCCCACGGATTGAAGAGCGAGCCGCGCCAGCCCGTGAACACCTCGGCGCCCGTCGGGAAGCGCCAGCCCACCGGCAGGCCGTGGATGCCGATGAGCGCGGCCGCCCCGAAGGCGACGAGGAAGACGAGGATGCGGCTGCCGACGGCGGCGACGAGCGCCCGCCTCAGCGGGCCGGTCGCCGCGGGCGCGGCAGCCGCGCCGGTCTCGGTGCTTTCTCCGGATGCGGCTTCACCGCCGGGCTCCGGCTCGGGAGCTGCGTCCGGCGGCAGGTCAGGCGCCTCCATCGGCCTCTCCGCCGCCGATGAGGCCGTCCGCGGTCAGCCGCCGCAGCAGGGCGGCACGGAGGGCGCTCGCAAGCTCGTTCCGCCGGAGCGGATCGGTGGCCCACACGTGCAGACGCAGGCGCACCCCGTCGGCGGCGATGTCGGCGACCTCGACGCCGTCCTCCTTGCCCTCGGGGGCCGGGGCCAGCGACTCGCCGACCTCGAGCATCGCCTGCGCCGCGCGCTCGACGTCGGCGTCCAGCGGCAGCGAGATCTCGACGGTCACCGAGCTGCCCGTCGAGCCCATCGAGTAGTTGTGCACCGCCTTCATCGCGAAGGCCTCGTTGGGGATCACCACGCGGCGGCCGTCGGCGGCGCGGATGTACGTGTAGATGAGCGAGATCTGTTCCACCGTGCCGAACTCGCCGTCGACGCTGATGTAGTCGCCCAGGCGTACCGGCTGGGAGAAGGCGATCATGATGCCGCTGACGAGGTTGGCGATCGGGGCGCCGGGCGGCGATGCCGATGACGCCCGCGATGATGGCCGCGGAGGCGAGCATCGCCCGTGGCGAGCGTGCTGACCTCGGGGATCTTCAGCAGGGCGATGCCGATGCCCACGAACAGGATCCCGACGAAGACCAGCCGCCGGATCATGACGTACCGGGTGTGGTCGGCGCGGTCCGGCGTCTTGCCGAGGACCTTGGCCATCGCCCTGTCGCGGCGCGCGAGGATGAAGTCGACCACGCGCGCCACGATGATCGCGATGATGATGTAGACGACCGCCGTGAACCAGTCGGTCTCGTAGAAGGCGGTGGCGGAGGCGGCGGTGATGATCATCGGCGCCTGCGGATTCCCGGACCAGTCACGGCGCCGGGCTGGGAGAGGCGGTGTCCTCCGCGGGCGGAGCGAGCTCTGCGGCCGTCAGGTCGTCGCGGATGTCGTAGAGCACCCGTCCCGTGTCGTAGTCCAGCAGCGCCACGACGGTGTCGCCGCGGTCGGAGAGCGTGTCGACCGCGCCCCGTACCTGCCAGATGAAGCGATAGCTGGGAACGACGGTACTGGTGAGATCGCGCCCGTCGATGGCGTGCGCGAACGTGTACGGTTGCTCGCGCGCCACGTACAGCAGCTGCACCTCGCGGGGGTCGACGGCCGTGCCCTTGTACAGCCAGTCCGCCTTGCGCAGGGCCATACCCGAGGTCTTGAGCTCGGCGTCGCCGGGGACGGCCAGCGCGGCGTAGGCGAAGCTCCAGCCACGCCAGGGATGGGTCAGGAACTGCCCCCGCTGCTCCGGCGCCGTGTAGCGAAAGGCGAGGAAGGCCGGAAGCACGAAGACGACCAGGGCCGCGACGACGATCGCCACGGCGACAAAGCGCTTGTCGCGAAAGTGGATCATGACCGGACCACGGGAGCATCCTCGCGGGGTTCGGCCGGATGTGTCAAACGGAGGCGGACGCCGGGACCGCCGTCCCGTCGGCGACGACGTCGGTGCGTGGGAACACCGCGCGGGCGGCGTCGCGCATGGGCAGGAACGAGCTCTCGCCGGCGAGCGGGTTGAGGTGGACGAGGATCAGGCGACCGACTCCGGCCTTCGCCGCGAGTCCGGCGACGCCCGTCGCCTCGCTGTGTGCGGCGAAGCCAGGGCGTAGCTCCTCGGGTACGGTGGCGAGGCCGGGATCGTCCGACCAGTACCAGGCCTCATGGAGCCAGAGCCCGGCGCCGGCGGCGAAGTCCGCGGCGGCAGGATCGACCTGGGTGTCGGTGGCGATGACCAGGTCGTCGTCGAGGCGGAACGACACGCTGGTGTCCGTGTGCTGCTGCGGGCGCACGCGCACGACGTGCCCGGCGACGGCGTTCTCCCCCTCCCGCGTCGGCTCCACGCGCACGCGCTTCATCTGGGCCAGGTCGACCGGGTTGTAGGGCCGCCGGACCAGGCCGGCCAAGGCGGCCAGCGGATCCACGCCCGTGAGGGCCTCACCGGGCGGGTGCATGACCACGTCGCGCCCCGGCAGCACGCCCGACAGATAGGCGAGCCCGCATACGTGGTCGAGGTGGTAGTGGCTGAGGAAGAGGTGCACCTCCGTCGCGCCTTCGAGAAGGTGGGCGTGCTCCGGGTCGAGGAGCCGCCGAAAGCCGGTGCCCGCGTCGAAGAGCAGGAGGCTCGACCCTGTGCGGACCGCGAAGCAGGTGGTCTCTCTCTCGCCATGGGGCATCCAGCCCATCGTGCCGAGCAGGGTCACGTCCATCTCGTCCTCACCTTCGTCAGCGCCGGCCTCAGAACGAGTGTGCACTTTTCCGGGCGACGGTACAATTGAAGTAGACGGCGCCCTCGCCCCGGCGTCGCGCGGCCGAGGGAGGCGATGTGGACGCCACCAGCGCAATCACGACGGCCGATCTTGCCCTCGACGAGATGGGCAGGGATCTCTGGGAGCCCGCCTTGCCCCATCTGACGAGCATGCTCTCCGGAGACGCGACCGCGTATCTCGACGCCTTCGAGGCGGCTGCCCGCGCCGCGGGCTCCACCCAGGAGATCCCCGTCAAGGCGCTCCTCGACGACTACAGCGAGGGGGCCACGTGCGTGCACGACCGGATCCTTGCCGGCGGCGGCGCGGAGGCCGAGGCCGCCGCCCGTCGCTTGCTCGCGCTGGAGCACGTCGCGCTGACACGGATCGCGGCGGGCTACTCGAGCGGGCTGGGCGAGACCATCGAGCGGCTCCGCCGGCTGGCCGCGGAGGCGTCTCCGGTCGACGACGACACCGGCGCGATCAAGCCCGAGGAGCTCGACCAGCGCCTCTCTCTCGAGGTGGAGCGCTGCAAGCGCATGGACCTCCCGCTCGGCTTGCTCGAGCTCGCCCTCGACGACGGCGGAGACGCGCCTGCGCCGACGGTGACGGCCGACCGCGGCGCCGTCGCCCTGCACGAGATCGGCGGCTGCCTGCGCGAGAACCTGCGCCGCTACGACAGCGTCGGGCTCACGCAGGACGGCGCCTTTCTGCTCGTCCTCCCGGACATCAGTCGCCGCGGCCTTGCGGGAGCGGCCGAGCGGCTGCGCCGCGAGCTGGGCGACTGCGCCGGTCGCGGGCAGCAGTCGGACTTCACCTTCGCGCTGGCGCACTACGACTTCGTCGACGTCAACGCCGGCGAGATGCTCGACGGGCTGACCCGGAGCATGCAGGAGGCGCTCGGCTCTCACCGGCCGCTCGCCTGGGTGTGAGGGGGCCGGCCGGCGCAGCCTCGCCGGCCGTGCAGGGACCGTCAGTCGCCCACCGGACGACCCAGAGCGTCGGCCGCGCGGCGGACCATCTCCCGCTCGTTGGGATAGGTCATGAGCCGCAGCGCCTGGCGCAGCCGCACCCACTTGGCGTCGCTCACCTCGTGGTCGTGCTGCGACGTGTCCCCGCCGGTGGCGCGCACGAGGAAGTAGTGGACGGTCTTGTGGATGCGGCCGCCCTGCTCGCGGGAGTAGAAGGAGTAGTCGATGGAGCCGAGTTCCTGCTCCACGTCGCCGAGCAGGCCGGTCTCTTCGGCGACCTCGCGGAGGGCGGCCTCGGCGAAGGTCTCACCCTCCTCGACCCCGCCCTTCGGCAACCCCCAGACGGAGCGTCCCGTGGGGCGGATGAGGCACACTTCGACCCCGCCGTCCGTGCGGACGACGACACCACCAGCGGATGTCCGTTCGACTGGGCCAGGCATGCTCGTCCTTCGTCCGTCCCGAGGCGGGCACCTCGTCGCGCGTAGTATACCGTTCCGTCGCGAGAGGAGGGGTCAGGGATGTTCGCCAAGCTCACCCGCCGCGGCGGCGAGTAGGATGCTCGGGTGACCAAGTTGGCCGACAACGTCGCCGCCCTGCGTGAGCCCGAGTTCCGCAAGCTCTTTCTCGGGCAGGCCACCTCCATTGTGGGCGTCATGTTCACTGTGGTCGCGCTGCCGTTCGCCGTGCTCGAGATCGGCGGCTCGGCCACCGACATCGGCATCGTCGAAGCCGCCAACCTGGTCCCGCTGGCCGTCTTCCTCCTCATCGGCGGCGTGTGGGCCGACCGGCTGCCGCGGCAGAAGGTGATGCTGGTCGCGGACTTCCTGCGCTTCGGGCTGCAGTGCGCGACGGCGGCTCTGCTCATCGCCGGCGTGGCCGAGGTCTGGCAGCTGGCGCTGCTCCAGGTCGGCATGGGCGTGTGCGAGGCGTTCTTCCGGCCGGCCGCGGTCGGCCTCACGCCGCAGGTGGTGAGCAGCCCGCGGCTCCAGCAGGCCAACGGGCTGAGCGGTCTCATGACGAGCATGGCGATCACGCTGGGCGCGGTGCTGGCCGGCCTGCTCGTGGCCGCGGTCGGCCCCGGCTGGGGCATCGGTATCGACGGACTGACGTATCTCGTGAGCGCCTGGTTCCTGCTGCGGCTGCGGCCGGGGGCGTTCCGCGGCCGGCGGGAGCCGGCCGTCCCGGTCGCCGGGCCCGGCCGCGCTCTCGCCGGCGAAGAAGCCGCTGCCGGCGGCGAGGCCGCGGCCGGCGGTCCCGGCAGCCGCGGCTTCGTCCGCGACCTCACGGCCGGCTGGCGCGAGTTCACCAGCCACACCTGGTTGTGGGTGATGGTCGCCGGCATCTCGGTGTTCCTCTTCGCCATCGACGGTCCCATCCAGGTGCTCGGGCCGATCATCGCGCGCGACGTCTACGACGGCGCGCGCACCTGGGGCTTCACCTCCGCGGCGATGGGCATCGGCCAGATAGCCGGCGGCCTGCTGAGCCTGCGCTGGCGCCCTCGCCGACCCATGCTGGTCATCGCCGCCGGCATGAGCCTGGCCGCGGTCCCGGTGGCGCTCCTCGCGATGGAAGCGCCGGTCTGGACGTTGTACGTCTCCCTGGCCGTCATGGGCGTCGAGTGGGGCCTCTACGATCCGTTCTGGACCACGTGCATGCAGCGCGTCGTGGCGCCGGACATGATCTCCCGCGTCTCCAGCTACGACTACCTCGGCGCGCTTGCCTTCTATCCGGCGGGGCTGGCGCTGGCCGGACCGCTGGCCGACGCGTTCGGCGTCAGCACCGTCCTGTGGGGGAGCGCCGCGGTCGCGGTCGCGGTGAGCGTCTTCCAGCTTTCGTGGCGCGACGTGCGCTCGCCCAAGGACATGGGGCCGCGCGGATCTGCGGAGCCGCGGCCCGCGGCGTCCGCGGACGGGTGACGGCGGAGGCTCTCGCCGCGCCTCGGACGGTTGACACCTCCCGCGGCGCTGGGTCAGCCTAAGCCCGGACTTATCGTCGTCTCGGTGGCGGCGCACCGCGTGAAGGACTCGCCCTGGAAGAGATCAGCCACATCGACGCCATCGACACGGTGCGCGTGCTCGCCAACGACGAGCGCCTGCGCCTGCTGCGCCTGCTCATGCGCGGGCCGGCGACGCTCACGCAGCTCGGCGTCGCCGTCGGTCATCATCCGGCGTGGGTGCGGCATCACATCCTGAGCCTGGAACAGGCAGGGCTCGTCGAGCTGGTCGAGACGCGGCCGACCAAGGGCTACGTGGAGAAGTTCTACTGCGCCTCGGCGCGCGCCTACGCCGTGAACTTCATGGTGCTGCCGGAGGAGGCCGAGCGCGGCCTGCTCGTCATCCTCGGCAGTGACGACCTCGCGCTCGACCTGCTCGCCCGGCGGCTGAGAGAGGATGAGGAAGGCCCGGATGTCGTGACCATGGCGATGGGCAGCCTCGAGGGGCTCATCGCCCTGCGCCACGGACTCGGCCACCTCGCCGGCTGCCACCTCTTCGACGCCGAGAGCGGCGACTTCAACCGCTCCTACGCGCGGGCCCTGTTCCCGGGCCGCGCGCTCGTGCTCGTGACACTCGCGCACCGGCAGCAGGGCCTGATCGTGCCCGCGGGCAACCCGCGCCGCCTCGACGATCTCGCCGGCGCCGTCACCGGCGGCGCGCGCGTGGTCAACCGCAATCGCGGCTCGGGCACGCGCGTCTGGCTGGACCGGCTGCTCGCGACCGGCGGCGTCGACCCTGCGAGCGTGGCCGGCTACCAAGACGAGGTGATGACCCACGCCGCCGCCGCCCGCGCCGTCTCCGAGGGCGCCGCCGATCTGGCCCTCGGCATCCTGCCGGCCGCCATCGCCCACGGTCTCGACTTCGTCCCGCTCGTCGAAGAGCGCTACGACCTCGTGATTCCGCGCGAGCACTACGAGAGCGACCTGCTCGCGCCGCTGCTCGAGCTGCTGGGCGACGACGCCTTCAGGCGGGAGATCGACGAGCTCGGCGGCTACGTGACGCGCGAGACCGGCGCCGTCACGGCCCTGGCGTAGCCAGGCCCTTGAGGGCGGCGCCCCGCTCGCGCCTCGCGTGACGGTCCCTCGTCAGGACGCCTCCTCCGCCCGCTCGTGTCGCGGGATGGGGTGCAGGGCCGCCGCCTTGAAGGCGGCGGCCACCGGCGACCCGATGCTCAGGCCGAGCTCCTCGAACGCCGCCTTGGTCACCAGCGCGGCGATCTCGAGGCCGTCCGCCGCCACGCTGACGCGCAGCAGGCGGCCGTCCGGCCGCACCTCCTCACCACGCCCTGCAGGACGTTGCGCAGGCTCATGCTGTGCTCCGGCGCCGTCGTGAGCAGCACCACGTCCTCGGGCGGGATGCAGGCGACAGCGTGTCCCAGCGGCGCCTCCCCGCACGACAGCTCCTGGCCGTCGCGCAGGATGAAGCGCAGGTCGCCGCCCGGCCCGGCCACGACGGTCCCCTCGAGATAGGTGTCCAGGCCCAGAAACGCGGCGAACGACTCGGTCGCCGGCCGCGAGAACACGTCCATCGCCGGCCCGGTCTGCACGACCTCTCCCCGCTCGATGAAGGTGACGCTGTCACCCACGGCGAGCGCCTCGTCCCGGTCGTGGGTGACCCACACGGCGGCGATGCCGCGACTGTCGAGGATCTGCAGCAGGTCGTCGACGAGACTGCGCCGCGTGGGCGGGTCGAGCGCGGCGATCGGCTCGTCCAGGAACAGGATCGTGGGGTCGCAGGCCAGCGCGCGCGCGATGCTCACCCTCTGGGCCTCGCCTCCCGAGAGCCTGCCCGGCTTCCGGGAGGCCAGATGCGGGACGCCGAGCATCTCCAGCGCCTCGGTGGCCACGGCGCGCGCCTCGCGCTTCCCCACGCCTCTGTACCGCAGCCCGCTGGCCACGTTGTCGAGCACGGAGGTGCTCAGGAGGTAGGGCTTCTGCGCGACGGCCGCCGTGCGGCGCCGCAGGGCGAGGCGGGCCGCGGCGCCCTGGACCGGACGCCCCTCGAACTCGAGCGTCCCGCCCGCCTGCTCCAGCCCGTTCAGCGCCTTCAGCAGGGTGCTCTTGCCGGCCCCGTTGGGACCGAGCAGCACGTGCACGAGCCCGCTCCGCACCTCGAAGCGCTCCACGTGGACGAGGGTGCGCCCACCGCGGACCACGCTCAGGTCGCGCGCGACCATGACGGGCGCTGCGGGCGCGCTCATGCGGAGTGCCGGCCCTTCTGCTGGATCATCGTCAACGCCAGGTTGGTGCCGAAGGCCAGCGCCATGAGGATGACGGCCAGGGCGATGGCGATGGCGAACCGGCCGATCCGCGTCTCCTGCACGATGGCCCCGGTGAGCACCTGCGTCTGCCCCTTGATGTTGCCGCCCACCATGATCACGGCGCCGACTTCGCTGATCACCGCGCCGAACGCGGCCATCACCGCGGCCAGCAGGGCGATGCGGATCTCCCGGAGCTGGGCGACGAACGTCTGGAAGCGCCCGGCGCCCAGGGCGGCGATCTGCTGCCGCAGCCCCAGGTCGAGCTGCTGGAGCGCCGCCAGCGAGAGGCCGGCGACGATGGGGAGGGCGATGATCACCTGCGCGATGACCATGGCCCAGGTGCTGTAGAGCAGCCGGAACTGGCCGAGCGGCCCGTTCCGGGTGAGGAACAGCGCCACGAGCAGGCCGACGACGACGGGCGGCGCGGCCATCCCCGTGTTGATGGTCGTGACCACCAGGCGCCGCCCTCTGAAGTGGCGCAGAGCGATCAGGCTGCCGACGGGGACGCCGAGGAGCACCGCGATGAGCAGCGCCAGTCCGGAGACCCAGAGCGAGCGCAGCGTGATCTGCAGCACGTCGGCGTCCCCGCCGAAGATGAGGCGCATGGCCTCGCGTATGCCGTCCCAGATGACCTGCATGATGCCGGCGAGACTACGTCACGCCGGCCTCACCCTCAATACGCGCCGAGACTGCCGGCGTACGGGTAGAACAGGGGCTGCCCGTACGTGTCCTTGCCGTATTCGGCGATCGCCGCCTGGCCCGTCTTGCTCACGAGCAGCTGCGCCATCTGCTCGCTGGAGGCCGCGTTCACCGTGGGGAACTTGTTCTGGTTCACGATGATGACGTCGTAGATGTTCTTCAGGTCTTCCGTCTCCTTGGAGAGCACCGCCAGGTCGAGCGTGTCCTGCTGGCTGAGGAAGGTGCCGAGGTCGGTGAGCGTGTACCCCTGCTTCTCGCTGGCGATGCGCAGCGTCTCGCCCATGCCCTGTCCGGTGCTGATGTACCAGTCGCCCTCCGGCGTGATGCCGGCAGACTCCCAGATCTTGAGCTCCTTCTTGTTGGTCCCGGACTCGTCGCCGCGCGACACGAAGGTGCTCCCGGAGTCAGCGATCGCCGTGAACGCGGCAGTGGCGTCCGCGGCCTTGGCCACACCGGCGGGATCGTCCTTGGGGCCGACGATGACGAAGTAGTTGTAGGCGAACGGCAGCCGCAGCGTGCCGTTGCCGTCGGCCATGAACTGAGCCTCGTCGTCGGGCGAGTGCACCATCAGCACGTCGGCCTCGCCCGCTGCGCCCATGGCCATGGCCTCTCCGGAGCCCACGGCCACGACCTTCACGGTCACGTCCGGGAACAGCTCCTTGTAGGCCGGCAGGATGACATCCTCGAGGAGTCCCGAATCATTCAGGCTCGTGGTCGTCGCGACGATGAGTTGGTCGGCCTGCACCTTGGGCTGGGGCGACGCCGACTCGTCCGAGGAAGAGCCGCACGCAGCGGCCATGAGGACGAGGAACGAGGCAAGGGCCGCGACCAGGGCCGCCTGGGACCAACGCCGGGAACGGACAGCCTTGAACACGGGGTGACCTCCTCTGGGAGCGCGACCCGATTCGAGTCGAGCCGGTGTTGCCGTTGCGACGCGAACCCTAAGGGAATCCTTAGGATATGTCCACACGGATTCGCCCGCACCGGCCCACTCGTCAGAGCGCCAGCCCGGTCGCTTCCCAGTCGCGATAGAGGCCGGCGTAGCGACCCTCGGCGGCGACCAGCTCGTCATGCGTGCCGCGCTCGACGATGCGGCCGCCGTCCACGACGACGATCTCGTCGGCGTAGCGCACGGTGCTCAGCCGGTGGGCGACGATGATGCTGGTGCGCCCGCTGAAGAGCACCTCCATGGCGCGCTCGATGCGATGCTCGCTCTCGGCGTCGACGCTGCTGGTGGCCTCGTCGAGGATCAGGATCCGGGGGTCGGCGAGCAGCGCCCGGGCAAAGCTGATCAGCTGCCGCTGCCCGGTGCTCAGCGCCGACCCGCCCTCCTGCACCTCGGTGTCGTAGCCGTCGGGCAGGCCGGCGACGAAGTCGTGCACGCCGACGATGCGGGCGACGCGCTTGACCTCCTCGTCGCCCGCGGAGGGGCGCGCGAAGCGGATGTTGTCCAGCACGCTGCCGCTGAAGAGGAAGGCCTCCTGCGGCACCACGGCCAGCTGCTCGCGCAGCGAGTGCTGCGTCACGCGGCGCAGGTCGTGGCCGTCGATCAGCACGGCGCCCTCGTCAGGGTCGTAGAAGCGCGCCAGCAGCTTGATGACCGTCGACTTGCCGGCGCCGGTGGCGCCGACCAGCGCGACGGTCTTGCCCGCCGGGATCGTCAGGTCGATGTCGCGCAGCACCGGCTTGCCCGCGTCGTAGCCGAAGGTCACGTCCCTGAGCTCGACCGAACCGTGGACGTCCGGCAGGTCGACGGCGTCGGGCGCGTCCAGCATGTCGGGGTCGGTGTCGAGGACCTTGTAGATCTTCTGCACCGCGGCCATCGACGCCTGGAAGGTGTTGTAGAGCTGGCTGAGCTGCTGCAGCGGGTCGAAGAAGCTGTTCAGGTAGCCGATGAAGGCGACCAGCACGCCGACCTCGATGCGCCGCCGCCGACCAGCGTGCCGCCGTACCAGATGACGACGACCACGGCGACCGCGGAGACCAGCTCGACGAACGGGAAGTAGACGCCGCTCTGCACGACCGTGGCCATGTTGGCGTCGCGGTAGGCGGCATTGGCGACCTGGAGGCGCTCGTAGTCGCTCTGCTCGCGGCGGAACGCCTTGAGCACCTTGACTCCCGAGATCGACTCCTGGAGGTGGGCGCTCACGTCGCCGATCTTGTTGCGCACCTGGGCGTAGGCGACCGCGGAGCGCGAGCGGAACATGAGCGTGGCGACCAGCAGCAACGGCATCACGCAGAAGACGGCGAGGGCGAGGCGCCAGTCGAGGATGAAGAGGAAGACGATGGACCCGAGGAACATCAGCGAGTTGGTGACCAGCGAGGTGACGCCCTCGGTGACGAGCTGGTCGAGCGCGTCGATGTCGTTGGTGAGGCGGCTCACGATCCAGCCGGTCTTCTGGCGGCTGAAGAAGTCGAGGCTGAGCTTCTGCAGATGCGCGAAGAGCTGGCGCCGCAGGTCGTAGATGATGTGCGACCCGACCCAGCTCGTGAGGTACGTCTGCAGGTAGCTGGCGCCGAGGTTGACGAGGCTGACGCCGATGAAGGCGACGATGACCCAGGTGAGGACGTCGAGGTCCTCGGCGATGATGCCGCCGTCGATGGCGACCTTGAGCAGGTACGGCACGGCGAGGCTGGAGAGCGTGACCGCGACCATGGCGACGATGCTGAACGCGGCGCGGCGGCGGTAGGGGTAGGCGAGGCGAGCGAGGCGCGAGAGCTTGAGCTCGCTCGCCAGGTGCAGGAAGGCGCGCCAGCCCTTGAGCTCCTCGAGGCTGGCGCCGGTGCCGTGCGGGCCGCTGTGACGGGAGGCGGTCGCCATCAGGCGGCGCTCCCCGAGCCGGCCGGGCCGGCTGCGCCGCCGGCCGCCGCTGCCGCCTCCGCGATCCGCGACGTCGTCGAGCTCGCAGCCCTCGCGCTCGGCGTCGCCGAACATGTGGGCGTAGAGGCCGCCGGCCGCCATGAGGTCCTCGTGCGCGCCGCGCTCCTCGATCTGGCCGTGGTCGAGCACCACGACCTCGTCGGCCAGCGAGATGGTGCTCGGCCGGTGCGCGATGATGAAGGTGGTGCGGCCGCGCATCACTTCCTGGAGCGCGGCCCTGATCCTGAACTCCGTCTCGACGTCGACGCTGCTGGTGGCGTCGTCGAGGATGAGGATGCGCGGGTCCATGACGAGCGCCCGCGCGATCGCGATGCGCTGGCGCTGGCCGCCGCTGAGCGTGAAGCCGCGCTCGCCGACGACCGTCTCGTAGCCCTCGGGGAGGGCCTCGATGAAGTCGTCGGCCTGCGCGGCCCGCGCCGCCGCCTGCACGTCGTCCTCGGTCGCCTCCGGCCGGCCGAAGCGGATGTTCTCGGCGATCGAGGCGCTGAAGAGGAACGGGTCCTGGGTGACGATGCCGATGTGGCTGCGCAGATCGGCCAGCTGCAGGTCGCGCACGTCCTGGCCGTCGATGAGCACCCGTCCGGCGCCGGTGTCGTAGAAGCGCGGCACCAGGTTGGTGAGCGTCGTCTTGCCGCAGCCGGTGTGGCCGACGAGGGCGAGGGTGCGCCCGGCCGGGACCTCGAGGCTGACGCCCTGCAGCACCGGCCGGTCGACGTAGCTGAACCAGACGTCGTCGAAGGTGACGGCGCCGGCGGGGCCGGGAGCAACGCCGGTAGCGCCGCGGCCCCGGCGCCCTCGCCCGCCGGCAGCCCGAGCGGCCCGGTGAGCGGCTTCGCGTCCGGCCGCTCCGTCATCTCGAGCGGCGAGTCCAGCACTTCGTAGACCCGCTCGCCGCTCGCGATCGCGCGCTGCGCCAGGCCGACGAGCCAGCCGATCACCTGGGCCGGGTACACGAGCATCATCAGGTAGCTGTAGAAGGCGACCAGCGAGCCCAGGCTCAGACTGCCGTCGATGACCTGGCGGCCGCCGTAGTACAGGAGGAAGGCGACGGCCAGGTTGGGGATGAAGGCGATCAGCGGGATGTAGACGGCCCGGACGCGCGCCGCGGCGACGCTCGCCTCGAAGACCTTGTAGCTGCGGTCGCTGAACTTGACGAGCTCGTCGTCCTCGCGCGCGAAGATGCGCACGATGCGGCTGCCGACCACGTTCTCCTCGGCGGCCGCGGTGACGTCGGCGATCTTCTGCTGCACGTCCTTGAGGATCGGCTTCAGGCGCAGGCTGAAGCGGATCGTCACCAGCAGCAGGAACGGCATGAAGGCGAGGGAGAGCAGCGCCAGCTTCCAGTCCATGACGAGGAGGATGATGGAGATGGCGACCATCATGACGATGTTGGTGGCGAAGAAGACGAGGCCGTAGCCGAGGAACATGCGCACGTTCTGGACGTCGCTCATCGCCCGGCTCATCAGTTGGCCGGTGGGCCAGCGGTCGAAGTAGCTGAACGACTGGCGCAGGATGTGGCTCCACATGCGGTTGCGCAGGTCGTACTCGATCCCGAGGCTGGCCTTGCCGCTGGCAAGGCGCCGCAGGACGCCGACGACGAAGCGCACGAGAGCGATGCCGAGCAGAGCGAGGCCGTACGTGACGAGCAGGCCCGTCTCGCCGCCGATCAGGGCGTTGTTGATGGTCAGCTGGATGACGCGCGGCACGAGCAGGCCGAGGCCCATCTGGGCGAAGGCCAGCGCGAAGCCCGCGATCGTCAGCCACTTGTAGTCGCCGAGCAGTTTGAGGATGCGCCAGAACGTCTTCATCTGCGGATGAGCTTACCCCGAGGGTAACCGCGCACGCGCCGGCCGCGCGGCGAGGTGTGGAGGCGCGGCCGGCGCGGGTACAGGGCTGGGTGCACCTGCGACGCGTAGGAATGGCTCGCTGGGTCGAGGAACCATCGGGACGAAGGGAGACGGGTTTGGCTGAGAAACGGGCGAGTGTGATCGTCATCGGAGCGGGCCTCATGGGCGCCGCCTCCACGCTGGCCCTCGCCCGCCGCGGGCACGATGTGCTGACGCTCGAGGCGCGGGCGCCGGGCCATCGCGAGGGCAGCTCCCACGGCAGCACGCGCATCGTGCGGCGGTCGTACCTCGACCCGGACTACCTCGAGATGACCGGGCGCGCGTTCGCGCTGTGGCGAGCGCTGGAGCAGCTCGCCGGCACGCGCCTGCTGACGATGACGGGCGCGCTCGAGTGCGGGGCCGGCCGCGAGCCGCGGCGCCTCCACGAGGTGCTCTCCGCGGCCGGCGTCCCCTGCGAGCTCGTCGAGCCCGGATGCCGCCCGCGAGCGCTGGCCGCAGGTGCGCCTCGACGGCGACGTCCTGTACCAGCCCGACGCAGGCGTGGTCGACCCCGAGCTCGCCGTCACCGAGATGCTGCGCCTCGCGCGGGAGGCCGGCGCCCGGGTGGAGCACGAGACGCCGGTGCAGTCGATCGAAGAAGACGCCGGCGGCGTCCGCGTCCATACCGCCGCCGGCCCGATCGCGGCCGACGTCGTGGTCGCCGCCGCCGGCCCCTGGCTCTCTCCGTTGCTGGCCGGCGTCGTCGACCTGCCGCCGCTGACGGTGACGCAGCAGCAGGTCTTCCACTTCGCGCCGGCCGAACCGGTGCGCGCCGCCGGGCAGGCGCCCTGGCCCGTCGTCGTCTACGGGGACGGTGCGATCAGCGTCTACGCGCTCCCCGGCGGGCGCGACGGCCTCGTCGCCGGCAACGTGAAGATCGCCGAGCACAACCCAGGCTCGGTGACGACGGCGGACGAGCGCGACGGGCGCATCGACGCGGCCGGGCGCCGGCGGGTCGTCGACCACGTGCGCCGCTCATGGCCCGGCCTCGATCCGGACCCCGTCGCCGAGTACACCTGCCTCTACACGTGGACGCCGGACGAGGGCTTCATCCTCGACCGCGTTGGCCCGATCGTCGTGTGCTCCCCCTGCTCGGGGCACGGGGCCAAGTTCACGCCGCTTGATCGGCGAGTGGGTGGCGGACCTGGCCGAAGGCCGGGCCCTGCCCTACGCGCGCTTCGGGCTGGACCGCTTCCGCTGACGGACCGGATGCGTCGCGTACCAGGTCGCTCGCGCCAGCGCGCCGACGGCCGCGGGAGGCGAGGGCAGCAGGATGGGGGCGCACGCGCCGAGCGTCGGGAACACGGAGCGCTCGACCGGGCAGAGCGGCACGCTCACGATCGGCTTCCCGGTTCGCTCGCCGACGACGGCGAGGTGCTCGAGCAGGGCGCGCTCGCGCTCGTTGAACTCGGCCAGCGGATCGCCGGCTGCTCCTGAGCCGTCGTCAGCTTCACCCGGTGCGTCCTTGTCCGCCGCCGGGCGACTCTGCCCCGTCCTCCCGGCGCTCGGGCTCCCGAAGAGCGCCAGGGTGACGACGCTGTCCACTTCGTCGCAGGCGGCGACCAGCTCGATGGTCCGCTCGGGGACGCCGGCCGACACGGTCGCGACGAGGTCCACCGGGTTGCCCCGGCTCCAGAACGGCGGCAGGAGCTCGTCGATGGCGGCGATCGCATCCGGCGGCAGCTGGGCGAGCTGAAGACCGTGCGCTGCAAGCAGGTCGGCCGTGAGGACGCCCCAGCCGCCGCCCAGGGTCACGACGGCGACCCGGTTCCCGGCGGGGAGCGGCTGGTAGGCGAGCAGGGAGGCGACGTCGAGCGCTTCGTCCGGGTCCGTGGTCGTGATCACCCCGGCCTGCCGGGCGGCCGCGCGGAACACCTCGGCCGAGCCGGCCAGCGCGCCGGTGTGCGAGCTCGCCGCCTTGCGCCCCAGCGCGCTGAGGCCGCCGCGCACGACGACGACCGGCTTGCGCGGCGTCGTCGCGCGCGCCAGGTCGTAGAAGCGGCGGCCGTCGCCGACGCCCTCGAGGTACATCGCGATGACCTTGGTCTTCGCGTCGCCGGCCAGATACTCGAGCAGGTCGTTCGCGTCCGTCGTCGCCTGGTTGCCGCTGCTCACGAACTTCTCCACGCCGATGCCGCGGCGTTCGGCCGTCATGAGCAGCTGCGTGCCGATGTTGCCCGACTGCGAGATCACGCTGAGCGGGCCCTGCTCGGGCCGCAGGGTCACGAAGCCGACGGCGCTGAGGTGAGAGCTCGTGCAGAGCACGCCCATGCAGTTCGGACCCACGAGCGTGACGCCGCCGTCGTCGGCGGCGCGGGCGAGGAGCTCTTGTTGCGCCAGACCCTCGTCGCCGGCCTCGGCGAAGCCGGCGGCGATGACGATGACCGCGGGCACCCCGCGGCGGCCGCAGTCCTCGACGACGGGGGTGGCCGCCGCGCCGCCGAGGGCGACGATGACGAGATCCGGCCGTTTCGGGGAGCTCGTCGGGCGACGCATACGCCTGCAGGCCCATGATCGTGCCGCCGCGCGGGTTGATGGGGTAGATCGCTCCCTGGAACTCCCCGCCGATCAGGTTCATCAGCACTGAGCCGCCCCACTTGGTGGTGTCCCCGGAGGCGCCGACGACGGCGACGGACGCGGGCGCGAACACGGCGTCCAGGTCGTGGTGAGACCGGCGCACGGCGTGTCCGCCGCCGGCGTCGTCCTGGGGCTCGGCGAGGATCACCAGCGCGTCGGCGGCGACCAGGTGCGTGCCCGAGACGAGCAGCGGGTTCACGTCGATCTCGGTGATCTCGGGGTGGTCCGCCGCCATCTGCGCGACCGCCCCGATGATCCGGCGGAGCTGCTCGGCGTCGACTCGAGGCAGGCCGCGGAGGGGGCCGAGCAGGCGCTGCGCGCGGAGCTCGGCCGTCAAGGCCTGCGCATCCGCCTCGTCCAGCGGCGCCAGCGCGAACGCCACGTCGGCGACCGCCTCGGTGAAGATGCCGCCGAGGCCGAAGGCGATCACGGCGCCGAACTGCGGGTCACGGCGCATGCCGACGAGCAGCTCGCGCTCGTGCGGCACGAGCTCCTCGACGAGCACGCCGCCGTCGGCCCGCCCGGCCGCACGGTCGACGATGCGGTGGTAGGCGGCGCGGGCGGCGGCCGCGTCCCGCACGTCGAGCTCGACCAGCCCGAGGTCGCTCTTGTGCTGGATGTCGGGGCCGAGCGCCTTGAGCACGGCAGGGCGGCCCAGTGCCTCGACCACGGCCGCGGCTCGCTGCGCGTCGTGCACGACGGTCCCCGCGGGAGTGGGCACCCCGTACATGGCGAGGAGGAGCTTGGCCTCCTGCTCGTCGAGCGACGTCCTTCCGGCGTCGAGCGCCCTGCGGATCACGTCGCGACCGGCAGCGCCCATCCCGCTCCCCCGGTAAGGCGGAATCCTCCGTCTCAGTACTCCGCCGGCACTTCGAAGAACAGCGCGACCGCCGGGTTCTCGGCGTCCGGGTTGCGCCACGAGTGCGGCTCGGCCGGCGAGTACGAGACGGTGTCGCCGGCCTGCAGGGTCGTGGTGCGCTCGCCGAAGCGGAACTCGACGGCGCCTGCGAGCACCGTCGCCATGACGAGCTCGCCGTTGTGCGACCAGGGCTCGGGACCCGGCGAGCCCCCGGGGGCGATGTGCGTCTCGATCACCTGGGCGCGGCGCTCGCCGCGCGGCGAGAGGACGTAGTTGACCACGCCCTCGCCGCCGAAGTAGGTGCCCTCCACGTCGGCGCGCCGGACGACGTTGCTCTCCGGCGTCTCGACGGTCTCGAAGAGGCCGGACATGGTGATGCCGAGCACCTCGCAGATGGCGTAGAGCGACCCGATGGAGGGCGACGTCTCGCCGCGCTCCACGGCGCTGACGAAGGACTTGGTGAAGCCGGCCGAGCCCGCGACGTCGTCGAGCGTGAGGCCGCGCCCGCGCCGCACCTCGCGCAGCCGTCCTCCGACGAGGCGCGCCGGCCAGCGCTCGGCCTCGTCCTTGCCGCTTCTGGAGTTCGGGGAAGTCGCGGGAGGCATCGTCCTGCACTGTAGCCGAGGCGAGGCAGAGCCGTCAAAGGGCGCCGAAAAGGAATCGCTTTTGCAGGCAGTTCCTCTATTGCTTGACTTTCGGCCACTGATGATGGAAAGTATCGGAGCGGCCGGAACCGCCCCGCGGCGCCCCACCGGCCGCCCACTCGCACCCGATGGAGGAACGATGAGCGAACCACGCAGGCGCTCCTGGGCGGAGCCCTTCAAGATCAAGATGGTGGAGCCGCTCAAGATGACCACGCGCGAGGAGCGCGAGGCCGCCATCCGCGAGGCCGGCTACAACACCTTCCTGCTGAAGAGCGAAGACGTCTACATCGACCTGCTCACCGACTCGGGCACCAGCGCCATGAGCGACCGCCAGTGGGCCGGCATGATGCTCGGCGACGAGGCTTACGCCGGCAGCCGCAACTTCTACCACCTCGAGGCGGCGGTCCAGGAGATCTACGGCTACAAGCACCTGGTGCCGACGCACCAGGGCCGCGGCGCCGAGCACCTGCTCAGCCAGACGCTGATCAAGCAGGGCGACGTGATCCCCGGCAACATGTACTTCACCACCACCCGCCTCCACCAGGAGCTCGCCGGCGGCCGCTTCGTCGACGTCATCATCGACGAGGCGCACGATCCGGCCAGCCTGCATCCCTTCAAGGGTGACGTCGACCTCGCCAAGCTGCAGAAGGTCATCGACGAGGTCGGCGCCGAGCACATCCCCTACGTCTGCATCGCGACCGCCGTGAACATGGCCGGCGGCCAGCCCATCAGCCTCGCCAACCTGCACCAGGTGCGCGCGCTCTGCAACGAGCACGGCATCCGCATCATCCACGACGCGACGCGCGTGGCCGAGAACGCCTACTTCATCAAGGAGCGCGAGCCCGGCTACGCCGACAAGAGCATCGCCGAGATCGTCCTCGAGATCTGCGGCCTCACCGACGGCTGCACGATGAGCGCCAAGAAGGACGCGCTGGTCAACATCGGCGGGTTCCTGGCGCTCAACGAATGGGAGGTCTTCGAGGCCTGCCGCAACCTGGTCGTGGTCTACGAGGGCCTGCACACCTACGGCGGCATGGCCGGTCGCGACATGGAGGCCGTCGCCATCGGCCTCGGCGAGAGCGTCCAGTTCGACCACATCAGGGCGCGCGTCGGCCAGGTCAAGTACCTCGGCGAGAAGCTGCAGGACTACGGCGTGCCGATCGTCGTGCCCATCGGCAGCCACGGCGTGTTCCTCGACGCCAAAGCCTTCCTGCCGCACCTCGACCAGGACCTCTACCCGGCGCAGGCCCTGGCCGCGGAGCTCTACCTCGACTGCGGCGTGCGCGCCATGGAGCGCGGCAACGTGAGCGCCGGCAGAGACCCGCAGACGGGTCAGAACCGGCGCCCCAACCTCGAGCTCGTGCGCCTCACCATCCCCCGGCGCGTCTACACGCAGGCGCACATGGACGTCGTCGCAGAGTCCGTGGCCGAGGTCTACGACCACCGCGCCACGGTGACGGGCCTCAAGATGGTCTACGAGCCGAGCGACCTGCGCTTCTTCCAGGCGCGGTTCGAGCCGGTCGCCTGACGCACCATCCGGTCGGGCGGCGCCGGCGGCGGTTCCCGCCTCCGGCGCCGCCCTTCTTCAAGGCTGCTGATGCCGAGCGGCAGCCTCAAGCATCCGCTTGGTTGACAAACTGTCCGGTCCGGACATACGGTGCGGCCATGAGACCGGCCTACCCACGATGGCTCGAGCCCCACGTCCCCGTCTGCGAGGCTGTGGTCACGCTCTTCCATCCGCTTGCTGAGGTCGCGGTGCACGACATCCGCCGCGACCGCATCGTCGCCATCTGGAACCCGATCTCCGAGCGCCGGGTCGGCCAGCGCTCTCTGCTCGACCAGCTGCCGGACTACCCGGAGGACGCGCGCGTCATAGGGCCTTACGCGAAGGTGCTGGCCGACGGCCGCGCGATCACCTCGGTGAGCGTCGTGCTGCAGAACGCCAAGGGGGCCCGGCGCGGCCTCCTCTGCATCAACTTCGACCGCGGGCCGTTCGACGGCGCCGCCGAGTTCCTGACGCGGTTCGCCGCCGCGGTGGAGGAGCGCCCGGCGGAGCTCTTCGACCGCGACTGGCGCGAGCAGATCGCGCTCGCGGTCGACGAGGAGTGTCGCTCGCGCCGGCTGCGCCGCGACCGCCTCACTCGCGAGCAGCGGCTTGACCTGGTCCGCGTTCTCGACGAGCGTGGCCTCTTCTCCACCCGCAACGCCGCCGCTCACGCCGCCCGCGCGCTGGGCGTGTCCCGCACCACCGTCTACGCCTTGCTCAAGGAGGCACGCTCATGAAGCCGCTGCGCACGTTCCGTCTCGAGGAGTTCCTCGGCAAGTGGGAGTTCAGCGTCCGCTACCACCTGACCGCCTCGGACGCCCAGAGCATGACGCTCGAGGAGCTCCTCGCGATGGGCAGCGACGCCGACCGCGAGGGCTTCATGACCCTGCCGCTCACGTACATCGACTCGTGGGGCAGCGAGAAGCTGCGCGAGGCCGTCTCCGGCACCTACGAGCGCGTCGGCCCCGAGCACGTGCTCGCCTTCACCGGCGCCGAGGAGGCGCTCTTCCTGGTGATGCAGGAGCTGGTCGGGCCCGGCGACCACGCCGTGGTGACCGTGCCCTGCTACCAGTCGATGGAGACCGTGCCGCTGGCGACAGGCGCCGACGTGAGCCCCCTGGTCATGCGCCGGGAGAACGGCTGGGCGCTCGACCTCGACGAACTGCGCGGTCTGCTGCGTCCCAACACCAAGCTGGTCGCCGTCAACTACCCCAACAACCCGACCGGCCACGTGCCGGACGAGGCGACCTTCTGCGAGCTCGCGGCGATGTGCGACACGCGCGGCATCCGCCTCTTCTGCGACGAGGTGTACCGCGGCGTGGAGCTCGACCCGGCGCGGACGCTCTCGCAGGCGGCCGACCTCTCGGAGACCGCCGTCTCGCTCAACGTCGCCTCCAAGTCGTACGGACTGCCGGGCCTGCGCATCGGCTGGCTCGCCAGCCGCGACCGCGCGCTCCTGGAGCGCGTCGAGAAGCGCAAGCACTACACGACGATCTGCAACGCCGGCCCGACGGAGTACCTGACGGCGATCGCGCTGCGCAATCGCGAACGCATCTGGGACCGCAACCGCGGCATCCTGGCCGCCAACCGGCCCTTGTTCGAGGACTTCTTCGCGCGCTGGGAGGAGCTCTTCGACTGGGAGCCGCCGATGGGCGGGTGCGTCTGCTTCCCGCGGTACAAGGGCGGCGACGTCGAGGACTTCTGCCACCAGCTCCTCATGAAGGAGGGGGTGCTGGTGCTGCCGGCGAGCATCTACTACTCGGAGATCGCCGAGACGCCGGCCGACCACTTCCGGGTCGGACTCGGCCGGCTGGGTCTGGAGCCGGGGCTCGAGGCGTTCGACCGGTTCCTGCGCGCAGACGGTAGGCGCGGCGGCTACTCGCCCGCGCGCCGCTCCCGCTCGCGAGCCCGGCGCGCCTCGCGCTCCTCGACGGCGCAGACCAGCCCGACGCATCCCTCGGGCGGGTCGAAGCACCCGTTGTCCGAGATGCAGCGGGCCGGCGCCGTGTCGCCCGCCCGCCAGCGCTCGATCAGGCGCGGCTCGCGGATGAGAGGGCGCGACAGGGAGATGTAGTCGGTCGCGCCCTCCGCCACGAGCCGCTCGGCCGTCTCGAAGGTGCGGATGCCGCCGCACAGCATGAGGGGCAGCCCGACCTCGCGCTTGAACCGCCGCGCGGCGGCCTCGTAGTAGGCCTCGGGCTCCCCCGGTGCGGGTCGACCGACGCGCGAGAAGCTGAGGCCCTGCTCGAGGCCGGTCCCGCCGCTGAGCTCGACGGCGTCGATCCCTTCAGCCTCGAGCATGCCGGCGACGCGCAGCATGTCGTCCACTGAGAGGCCGCCGGGCAGGAAGTCCGCGGCGTTCATCTTGACGAGCACGGGGTAGTCGCCGCCGACCTCCGTGCGTACGGCCGCCGCTACCTCCAGCAGCAGTCGCGCGCGGCGGGCGACGTCGCCGCCGTAGGCGTCCGTCCGCCGGTTGAAGTACGGCGAGAGGAACTGGCTGAGCAGGTAGCCGTGCGCGGCGTGGATCTGGACGGCGTCGAAGCCCGCCTCCTTGGCGCGGCGCGCCGCGGCGGCGAACGCCCGCGTCACCGCCGTCAGTTCGTCGTGCTCCATGGCGCGTCCGACAGCGCCTTCGGGCGTCTCGAGCGGAGAAGGGCCAACGGCCTCGCGGCCGGAGAGCTCCGGGACGCCGAAAAGGCCGGCGTGCGCGAGCTGCAGGGCGACCTTGCCACCCGCGGCCTGCACCGCGCTCGCGAGCGCGGCCAGGCCGGGGATCTGCTCGTCGGCGCACACACCGAGCTGGCCGGCCTCGTCCTTGCCCTCCAGGCTCACGTAGGCGTAGCCGGGGATGACCAGGCCCACTCCACCGTCGGCCAGCTCGGCGAGCATCGCTTCGAGCCGCGGCGTCGAAGCCGCCATCGGCTGTCGCCAGCCCCTCCGCGGTCGCGGACCGCACGAAGCGGTTGCTGAGCGTCATCCCGTTGATGGTCGTCGCTTCGAAGAGGCTGGGCATCTCGCCGTCCTTTGTCCAGGGCCTACTCACCATCATGCGGAACCGCGTCGTAGCCGCGCAAGCGGGAGGTCGCGGCTCGGGTTGTCTTCCGCGGGGATCGTGCTGCCACTCGCCTCGCGTGACGACGTTTTCGGGCGCGAAGCGATCCAGAATGGGGGTGTCTTCACTGCATCATCGGTCAGGAGCCGCCGGCGACGTGGCCGCACATAATTCGCTGCAAGCGAGCTATTTCGGACAGCGGCGGTCCGTTACTTGCTGCGCCTGCCTTGGCCCTGATACTTGGCGCAGGTACTTTCGGAACTTACTTGCTTGACGCGCCCCGTTTGCGGTCATATCGTTGGCGCCCTGTGGGGAACCCACACGCGTTCTTGCGGACGCACGGCGGACTGTGTGCAAGGAGGATCCAGATGTCAGAAGAGCTGTACGAGCAGATGAAGCAGAGCGTCATCGACGGCGAGGTCGAGGACGCCGAGCGCCTCGCCCAGGAGGGCCTCGACGCCGGCCTGCCCGCCGGGGACATCCTCGACAAGGGCTTCGTCAAGGGCATCGAAGAGGTCGGCGACCTCTTCGGCAAGGGCGAGTTCTTCCTCCCCGAGCTGGTCCAGGGCGCCGAGGCCATGAAGGCCGCCGTGGTCGTCCTCCAGCCGGCCATCGACGCCGCCGGCGGAGGCCGCCAGAGCCTCGGCAAGGCCGTCGCCGGCACCGTCGCCGGCGACATCCACGAGATCGGCAAGACCATCGTCTGCAGCATGCTCAGCGCCGCCGGCTTCACCGTCACCGACGTCGGCTGCGACGTGCCCGTCGAGACCTTCGTGCAGAAGGTCAAGGACGAGGACGCCGACCTGCTGCTGCTGAGCGCGCTGCTCACCACCACGATGCCCAACCAGCAGAAGACGATCGAGGCGCTCAAGGCCGCCGGTCTGCGCGACGGCGTCAAGGTCATGATCGGCGGCGCCCCGACCACGCGCGCCTGGGCCGACGAGATCGGCGCCGACGGCTACGCCGAGGACGCGATCGAGGCCGTGGCCACCGCCAAGACCATCCTCGGGGTCGGCTGAGCCAGAGCCGCCACCCGAAGAAGCGAGTCCGCGAGGGGCGGCGGCGCCGAGGCGCCGCCGCCCCTCGCGCGTACGGGGTCAGGTCACGAGGCCGGGCCGACCCCGGCCCGGCCGTCAGCGGGCGCAGGCGCTCCCAGCGGGTATGTGCCCGATGCGGGGTGGCGCGTCCGAGCGTACGACCCAAGACACAACGGTGCTCGTGGACGTGTCGTTGGACGTACCTGTGCCCGAGGAGTACAGGTGGCTCGGCCGCTCCTGGCGGCCGAGGCCGGCCGGCACCGGGTCGCGCCCGGCAGTCCTCAGCGCTCGGCCAGCGCCTCCGGCGGCACGCCGAGCTGCTGGGCGGCGAAGCTCACCAGCAGCTCGCGCACGCGCTGCACCTGCATGCCCGTGTAGCCGATGGCGGAGCGGAAGCTGAGCCCGTCGGAGAGGGCCACCATGCGCTGGGCGATCTCGGCGGCCGGCGCGACCGGAGTGAAGACGCCGGCCGCCGCGCCCTCCTCGACCAGCTCCTCGAAGAAGCCCGTCCAGCGGTCGGACATGGCGGCGCACTCGGCAAGCAGGCGCGGGTGCAGCCGCGCCCGCGCCCACGTCTCGATCCAGAGGACGTACTCGTCGCGGAGCACGCCCTCGGACGGCACCGCCAGGTCGATGGTCATCCGCAGGAGCTCCATCGGGTCCGACGTCTCCTGGCGCAGGTCGCGAAGCCGCCGGCTGGTGTGCTCGTTGGCCCACTGCAGCGCCGCCAGCAGTACCTCGTCCTTGGACTTGTAGTAGTAGTGGATGATGGCGCTCGAGACGCCGGCCTCGCGGGCGATGTCGGCGATCCGCGTCGCGGAGGGGCCGCGCGCCGCGAAGGCGCGGCAGGCCGCGGCGCGGATGTTCTCTCTCGCGCGCGACGAGCGGTCGCGGGCCGGGACGCCGGCGGCGGCCGCTCCGGGGCCGCCGGCATCCTTGCGCAGCCGCTCCAGCAGGTCGGCGTCGGCGCTGCCCGGCGCCGTCGCCTCCTCGAGCTTCCGCTTGATGCGCAGCGCCGTCTTGTAGCTGACGCCGAGCTTGTCGGCGAGCTCGCGGGGCGCGACGGCGCCGTCGCTCTCCATCATCTGCCACGCGGCGGCGAACCAGGTGGCGACGCCCAGCCCCGAGCCTTGCATGAACGTCCCCGCCGTGGGATAGACCTGCGTGCCGCAATGGTCGCAGGCGTAGGCGCGGCGCCGAGAGACGCGGTGGAAGCGCCGCATGACGCGGCAGTGCCGGCAGACGGTGCTGACGCCGTCCGGCGCGTACAGCGCCGTCCAGAGCCAGTGCAGGCAGGCGGAGTCGTCCCCGATGGGGGGAAAGACCTCCGCCTCGTCTTTCGTCCGTTCCACCTGATCCCCGTCCACCCGGTCTCCGTTCCGTCAGCCGCTACTTGGCGCAAGGTACATCGTTCATTGCCACTTGTGAAGACTTACCATACTTCATACCTGCTTGACATTCCATTTCGAGCGTGAGATAGCTTGACGCCACAGTCAGCCTACCTGGGGGGACCACATGCCGGAAGCGCGACTCACCGTCTGGGGCGAGGCCGAGTGCCGGCGCCTGCACGAGGCCACGCTGGAACTGCTGGCCGACACCGGCGTCGACGTCCGTTACGAGCCGGCGCTGGCGCTCTTCCAGGCCGCCGGCTGTCAGGTGGACGGCCGTCGCGTGCGCGTCCCGGCCCGGCTCGTCGACGAGGCGCTCGCGAGCGCGCCGCGCGAGTGGCTGGTCAGGCCGCGCGGCGGCGAGACGCAGCCGCTCGTCCTGCGTGACGGCGAGGTCTACTACGGCACCGGCTCCGACGTGCTCTACGTCTGCGACCCGGACACGCACGAGCGTCGCCGCGTGCGCCGCGCCGACGTCGAGGGCATGGCGGCGCTCTGCGAGAAGCTGCCCAACATCGACTTCGTCATGAGCATGGGCTTGCCCGAGGACGCGCCCCGGGAGATCGACGACCTGGTCCAGGTCGTCGCCATGATGCGCGGCACGCGCAAGCCACTGCTCGTGGCGCCGCGCGACGGCTCCGTGCTCGCGCGCATGCAGGAGATGGCGGAAGCCTGTGGGGAGAAGGAGAGCTTCGCCATCTACGCCATGCCGTCGCCGCCCCTCATGCACGACCCCGACGCGCTGACCAAGGTCATCGGCTGCGCCGAGCTGCTCATCCCGCTCATCTACGCGCCGGCGCCCAACATGGGGGCCACCGGGCCGCGCAGCATCACCGGCGCCGTGCTCGTCGGCAACGCGGAGACCCTGAGCGGCCTCGTCCTGCACCAGCACGTCAACAGCGGCGCGCCGTTCGTCTACGGCGTCGGCGCCGGCGCCATGGACATGCGCACCATGACCGATCCGTACGTCTCGCCCGACGCGCTGCTGGCGCAGCAGGTCGGCACCGACATGGCCCGACACTACGGCCTGCCGAGCTTCTCGTACGCCGGGATGTCCGACTCCAAGGTCCTGGACGAGCAGTGGAGCGCCGAGGCGGCGCTCAGCATGGCTTACGGCTCCCTCTCGCGCGCCACGCTGCTGCACGACGTCGGCTACCTCGAGTCGGGTCTGCAGAGCAGCTACGAATCCATCGTCCTCGGCGACGAGCTCGTTGGCTACGCGCGCCAGTTCATGCGCGAGGTGCCGGTCGACGACTACAGCCTGGCACTGGATGAGATCAAGGCCGCCGGGCCGGGCGGCAACCACCTCGGGACGAAGTACACGCGCCGGCACCACCGGGAGTTCTGGACGCCGGCGCTGCTCGACCACACCATGCACGACCGCTGGGCCGCCGAGGGCGCGACGACGCTCAGCGCCCGCGTGCGCACCCGGCTCGCCGAGCTTCTCGCCGCTGGCCGGGACTTCACGCTCGCGGCCGAACAGGTGGCCGGCCTCGAGGCGATCCTCGCGGAGGCCCTTGCGGATGAGGGCGTCCGGGTCTAAGGTCCGCGCACGAGCGGGGGCTCAGAACACTCACCAGGGGGAGTCATGAAAGAGACGTTCGCCAGGCACCAGTGGAGGCATCCGGGCAACACGCTGATCGTCCTGATCCTGCTCCTGCTCCTCGTCGGGCTCGTGGCCGTCCCCAGTGCGCCGGCCTCGAGCCCTTCCGCGAGTGCGGAGGACACCACCCTTCGCGTGGGCTGGCTTCTTGAGCCCGACAACCTCAACCCGTTCATCGGGCTGCTCGGCCAGGACTACGAGATCTGGCACCTCAACTACGACTTCCTCGTCGGCTTCGATGCCGCCGACCTTTCGCCGCGTCCGGAGCTGGCCGAGAGCTGGCAGGTCTCCGAAGACGGCAAGACCTGGACCTTCAAGATCCGCCAGGGCGTCAAGTGGCAGGACGGCGAGGCGCTGACGGCCGACGACGTGGCGTTCACGTTCAACTACATCGTCGACAACGACCTCCAGACGATCGCGATCTACACCGGCGGCATCACCGGCGCCACGGCGATCGACGACACCACGGTCGAGATCACGACCGAGAAGCCCAAGGCGAACATCCTCGCGATGGTCGTGCCGATCATCCCCGAGCACATCTGGAGCAAGGTCAGCGGCGAGGCGGCGACCACGACGTTTCAGAACGAGCCGCCCATCATCGGCTCCGGACCCTTCCAGACCGTCGAGTGGAGCAAGGGCAAGTACATCCGCCTGGTCGCCAACAAGGACTACTGGGGCGGCGCGCCCAAGGTCGACGAACTCTTCTTCGAGAACTACAAGAGCGCCGACACGATGACGGCCGATCTGAAGCAGGGCGCCATCGACGCGGCCGTCGAACTGCCGCAGGCACAGTTCCCGTCCGTGCAGAGCACCGACGGCGTGACCGGCCTCAAGGGTACGCACTGGCGCTTCAACGAGCTCGGCTTCAACTGCTACGACAGCCCGAACTCGATGGGCAACCCGGTACTGCTCGACCCGAAGTTCCGTCAGGCGCTCAACTGGGCGATCGACCGGCAGAAGATCGTCGACGTGGCCTTCTTCGGCCAGGCCGACCCGGGCTCCACGCTCATCGTGCCGTACTCGCCGTACCACTGGGAGCCGGCTGCCGACCAGGCCTACGCCTACGACCCCGCGCAGGCAAAGACGCAGCTCGATCTCGCCGGCTACAAGGATGTCAACAGCGACGGCTTCCGCGAGACCAAGGACGGCAAGCCGCTGAGCTTGCGGCTCCTCGTGACCAACGACTCGCCGGAGAACCAGACGGCGGCCAAGCTCATCGCCGCCTGGTTCAAGGACGTCGGACTCAAGGTCAACCTGAAGATCGTCGACTCCGGCGTGCTGCTCGACGCCCAGTACAACTACAAAGGCGACACTTACGCGCCTGACTACGACATGTACATCTGGTACTGGACCTACGATGTCGACCCCGAGATGATGCTCGGCGTGCCGACGCCGCAGCAGATCGAAGGCTGGAACGACACGCTCTGGACAGACCCGGAGTACACGAGTCTCTTCACCGAGCAGGAGCAGACGATCGACGTCGAGAAGCGCATCCCGCTCGTGCAGCGGATGCAGGAGATCGTCTGGCAGTCCTCGCCGTACCTGATCTTCGCCTATCCGTACCAGCTGGAGGCCTACCGCAGCGACAAGTGGCAGGGCGTCGTGCCGTCGCCGTCAAACTACGAGGGCTACGACGGCGCGGCGTTCTACAACTACATGAACGTCGACACGTACAAGCAGATCGAGCCGAAGACGGCCGCGGCGGCGACGGAGAGCGGCGCCAACACGACGGCACTCTTCATCGTCGGCGCCGTTGTCGTGGTGGCGGTCGTCGCGCTGATCGTCTGGATGGTCGCGCGGCGGCGCGGTCGGTCGGTCGAGGCTTGATCCGACCGCGGACCGAGGCGCCCACCGTCACGCGTGCGCGCGAGGGGCGGCGGCGAGGCCGATGAGCCTCGCCGCCGCCCCTCGGCCAGGATGGCCGGGTGAACCTGCCGCCGACAGGTGGGACCTTCTTGGGGGCGCCGTTCTGAGGCGCCGCCGGGCGCCCGCGCGACCCACGTTCGCCTTCTTGGGCCTGCCGCTCTACGTATCCTACGGCGACGAGCCGGCACGTGCCGGGCGCGGCCGGCGAGAGCGCCGCCGACGCCGTCCGCCGGGCTTCGGTGGGGTACGCGCCGATCCTGGACCACTACGACTTCGACCTCGGCGGTCCACTGGTCCCCCAGAGCGCCGACGCGCGCTTCGCGGACTGCGGCGACGTCGCGCTGAGCGGCGACCTGGCTGCGGACATCGTCGTAGGGACGGCGGCCGTGCGCGAGATCACGGCCGCCGGCACGACGCCGCTCGTGGTGGCCGGGGACCACTCCGCGCCGCCGGTCGTCGTCCGTGGCTTGCCGGATGACCGGCCGCTCGACATCCTGCACGTCGACGCGCACCTCGACTTCCGCGACGAGGTCGCCGGGATTCGCCACGGCTACTCCAGCCCGATCCGCCGGCTCCGCGACCTGCCGTGGGTGCGCACGGTCGTTCAGGTGGGTCTGCGCGACGTCGGGAGCGCGCGTGAGGAAGACGTCGAGGCGGCACGGGCCGCCGGCAATGTCCTCGTGCGTGCCGAAGAGGTGCACGAGGGCGGCGCCGCAGGCATCGACCGCCTCGCGGAACTCTTCGAGCCCGGCGGCCGCGTCTACATCACCGTCGACGTGGACGGCCTCGACCCGAGCTGCGCGCCGGGGACGCTGTGGCCGGCGCCGGGCGGCCTGCTGTTCTGGCAGCTCGCCCGGCTGGTGCGCGGCGTCGCCGGCCGCAGCGAGCTCGCCGGCATGGACATCTGCGAGTTCGTCCCCGTTCGCGATGCCCAGGGACACACGGCGCTCGCGGCGGCGCGGCTGCTCATGATCGCCGCCGGTGCCGCCCTTCGCCGTCCTGCCTGACGACGCGGACGGCGGCCCGTCCGCGCGGGTGTACACTGGGTTGCTCGTGAATCCGCTCCCCACCCGGTGTAACTTCCTGCCGCATGTCGACGTCTAACCTTCACAAGTGGGCCACGCTGCCCGACCCCACGCCCGCCGATCTGGCGAAGGCGGCGGCGGGCGACGTGGACTCGTTCAGGACGATCGTGGAGCGGTATCAAGGCATGGTCTACTCGGTGGCATACAACGTGCTCGGCGACCACACCGACGCAGAGGACGCGGCGCAGGAGGCGTTCCTGCGCTGCTACCGCAAGCTGCCGCAGTACCGCGGCGAGGCGACCTTCAGCACGTGGCTCTTCCGTCTCGCGCTCACGGCCTCGGTCGACTACCAGCGCCGCGAGCGGCGGCGTCCCGAGCCCGTCGACGTCCCGGAAGCTGCCGATCAGACGCAGGCCGAGCTGGGCGAAGGCATCACCGCCGCGACGCTCACCGCGGCCCTGCGCGACCTGCCCGAGGACTACCGCGTGCCCACGGTCCTGCGCGACATCTACGGCCTGCCGTACCAGGAGATCGCCGATCTCACGGCGCGGCCGCTCGGCACGGTCAAGGTGATGGTCCACCGCGGGCGCGCCTCGCTGCGCCTGCGTCTGCGTGCGGAACGGGAGGCCTGATGGACTGCAGCTACTTCCGCGAGCGCATCAACCACTACGTCGACGGCGAGCTGGGCTACCTCGAGGTCGCCGAGCTGCAGGGCCACCTCAGCTTCTGCCCGGACTGCGCCGCGGAGCTCGCCCAGCTGGCCGAGGTTCGCGGCGCCCTGGCCTCGTGGGGCATGGTCGAGCTGGCGCCGCCGCCGGGCTTCGCGGAGCGGGTCGCCGCCGCGGCCGCGCTTGAGCCGGCGCCGGCCGAGCGCACCGTGGGGCGCGTCGTCAACGACGCCCTCGAGGCGCTCGACGAGGCTCTCGGGCGCGTCCCCCTCCCGGGAGGCCGCACGATCCCGGTCAAGAACGTCATCGGCGCCGGCATCGCCGCGACCGCCGTGCTCATCCAGGTCGAGCGCTACCTGCGCCGCACCAGGGAGCTGAAGCCGCTGTGAAGCTGTCGCACGAGCAGGTCCTCCGGCTCCTCCCCCACCGCCCGCCGTTCCTGCTCGTGGACGAGGTGGTGGACGGCGAGCCGGGCGTGCGCTGCGTAGCGGTCCGCACGCTCCGCGACGACGACTGGTGGTTCGCCGGGCACTTCCCGGGGAATCCGGTCATGCCCGGCGTGCTCATCGTCGAGGCGCTCGCGCAGGCGGCGACGCTCGCCGCGGCCAGCGCCGGGACGGAGGGCGCCGCGGCGAGCGACGACACGCTTCCGGCCGCCGAGGCTGCGCCGGGCGGCGACAAGGTGGGCCTCTTCGCCGGCATCGACAAGGTCCGCTTCAAGCGGGTCTGCAAGCCCGGCGATACGCTGACGCTCGAGGCCGAGATCGTCGCCGTGCACGGCCCCGTCGGCCGCGCCAAGGTCAAAGCGACCGTCGACGGCCAGCTCGCCGCCCGCGGCGAGCTCATGTTCGCGATCGTCGACGCGGCGGCCGTGGCCGCCGGCGAGGCGAAGCTGTGATCGGCCTGCGCCGCGGCCTCGTGCGCGGATCGCGCATCAGCGCGCTGGGCGTGCACGTGCCCGAGCGCGTGCTCACCAACGACGAGATCAGCCAGTTCCTGGACACGTCTGACGAGTGGATCCTTACGCGCACGGGCATCCGCGAGCGCCGCATCGCGCGCGTGGACGAGGCGGCGAGCGACCTGGGCGAGGTCGCCGCTCGCCGCTGCCTGGAGCAGGGCGGCCTCGAGGCCGCCGAGCTCGACCTGGTGCTCGTCGCCACGATCTCGCCGGACCACATCATGCCGGCCACGGCCTCGATCGTCGCCGACAAGATCGGCGCCACCCGGGCCGGCGCCTTCGACGTCCAGGCCGGCTGCACCGGTTTCGTCTACGGCCTCGCCATAGCCACCGCGTTCGTCTCGGCCAACATCTACAAGAACGTGCTCGTGGTCGGCGCCGAGGTGCTCAGCAAGATGGTCGACTGGACCGACCGCGGCACCTGCGTGCTCTTCGGTGACGGCGCCGGCGCGGTGCTCGTGCAGCCCACCGACAACGGCAGCATCTTCAGCTTCGACCTCGGCAACGACGGCAGCGGCGCCTCCAGCCTGCTGGTGCCGGCCGGCGGCAGCCGCATGCCGGCGACCTTCGACACCGTCCGCGATCACGAGCACGCGATGCACATGACCGGCAGCGAGGTCTTCAAGTTCGCCACGCGCACCGTGGTCGACTCGTGCCAGAAGGTCCTCTCCGACGCGGAGATCGGCGTCGAGGACGTCGACCTCTTCGTCCCGCACCAGGCCAACATCCGCATCATCGAGTCGGCGTCGCGCCGGCTGGGCATGACGGAGCGCCAGGTGTTCGCCAACCTCGACCGCTACGGCAACACGTCGTGCGCGTCGATCCCCCTCTGTCTGCACGAGGCCAGCGAGAGCGGTCGCCTGAAGAAGGGCGACACGCTGCTCATGGCCGGCTTCGGCGCGGGGCTCACGTGGGGCTCGTGCCTCACCAAGTGGGAGCTGTAGCCCAGCCTCGTGGAGAAGCTCGTCATCATGTTCCCCGGCCAAGGGTCGCAGGCCGTCGGTATGGGCTGCGACCTCATCGCCGCCCACGCCGCGATGCGCGACACGTACGCGGAGGCCTCCGGGGTGCTCGGCTACGACCTCGAGTATCTCTGTGCCGAGGGGCCCGTGGACCAGCTCTCGCGCACCGACTTCACGCAGCCGGCTCTGCTGGCGGCGTCCGTCGGGATGTTCCGCGTCCTGCGCGCCGAGGGCCTGCGCTTCGACGTCGCCATCGGGCACAGCCTCGGGGAGTTCTCGGCGCTGGTCGCGACGGGCGCCGTCGGTTTCATCGACGCGCTGCGCATCGTGCGGCGGCGCGGCGAGGAGATGCTCCGCGCCGCCGACGCCAATCCGGGCGGCATGGCGGCGATCATCGGATTGGACGACGCCGCCGTCGAGGCGCTCTGCGCCGAGCAGGACGGCGTCTGGCCGGCCAACTTCAACAGCCCCGGCCAGGTCGTGGTGAGCGGCCACAAGGCCGCCCTCGAGGACCTGGCCGAGAAGGCGAAGGCCGCCGGCGCCAAACGGGTGATCCCGCTGGCCGTCAGTGGCGCCTTCCACTCGCCGCTCGTGCAGTCCGCGCTCGGGCCGCTCCAGGAGGAGTTCGAGCGCACCGAATGGAGCACGCCGGACCCGGCGTTCTTCTCCGGCTGCAGCGTCGGCTTCGAGACCGGCGGCTTCCCCGATCTCCTGCAGCGGCAGCTCGTCTCGCCGGTCCGCTTCACGCAATCGGTGAGCACGTTGTTTGCAGCGGGTTATGATGCGTTCCTGGAGGTCGGCCCGGGCGCAGTGCTCACCGGCCTGGTCAAACGCATCGAGCCGCAGGCACAGACGGCTCGCGTCTCGGACATGGAGACGTTGCAGGCGCTGCGCGACGACGGCCGCTATCTGGAGGACGCGTGACACGAGAACTGGACCTTACCGGCGGGGCGGCGCCTGGTGACCGGCGCCGGCCGCGGCATCGGCCGCGGCATCGCCTTGGCACTCGCGGCCGCGGGCGCCGACGTGGCTGTCAACGACTTCGCCGACGAGGCGGCCTGCGCGTCGGTCGTCGCCGAGGTCGAGAAGCTCGGGCGCAAGGGCCTCGTCGTGATGGGCGACGTCTCCGACGAGGAGCAGGTGAACGCCATGGTCGAGCGCGCCGAGAGCGAGCTCGGACCGCTCACCGTCGTCGTCAACAACGCCGGCATCACGCGCGACAACGTCGCCATGATGATGGACTCCGCCGACTTCGATGCGGTGATCGCCACTCACCTGCGCGGGACCTTCCTCGTGAGCAAGGCGGCGGCGCGCAGGATGTTCCGCCGCCGCACGGGCTGTATCATCAATCTTTCCAGCGTCGTGGGCCGCCGCGGAAACGCGGGGCAGGCCAACTACGCGGCGGCCAAGGCGGGGATCATCGGTCTCACCAAGTCGCTGGCCAAGGAGCTCGGCGCACGCGGCGTCCGCGTCAACGCCATCGCTCCCGGCTACATCGATACGCCGATGACGCAGGCGCTTCCCGAAGAGACGAGGCAGATGATCGTCGACGCGACACCGCTGAGGAGCATCGGCACCACCGACGACGTGGCGTCCGCCGTGGTCTACCTGGCCTCGCCGGCGGCGCGCTTCGTCACCGGCGTCGTGCTGCCGGTCGACGGCGGCCTGGGGATCTGACGGGGAGCGTGGACGCCACCATGGCACAGCTGCGCAGGGTCGTCGTCACCGGTCTCGGCGTCATCTCGCCGCTCGGCAACGACGCGGACACCTTCTGGCGTCGTCTCGTGGCCGGTGACTCCGGGGTCGGCGAGATCACGCGCTTCGACACCACCGGCTACAAGGTGCACATCGCCGCCGAGGTCCAGGGCTTCGTCGCCGAGGACTACATCGACAAGCGCAAGGTGCGGCGGCTCGACCTCTTCAGTCGCTACGCGGTGGCGGCCGCCAAGGACGCGGCCGCCGATGCTGACTTCGACCCCCGCCCCGAGGCGGAACGGGTCGGGGCGGTCATGTCGAGCGGGGTCGGCGGCCTGCAGACGCTGCACGTGGAGACCGACAAGCTCCTCAACCAGGGCCCCGACCGCACGAATCCGCTACTGGTCCCGATGATGATCCCCAACATGGGCGCGGCGCACGTCTCGCTCGAGCTGGGCACCAAGGGCCCGCTGAGCGCGACCTGCACGGCCTGCGCCGCCGCCTCTGACGCGATCGGGTACGCCGGGCGTCTCATCCGCCACGGCGACGCCGACGTCATGTTCGCCGGGGGCAGCGAGGCGCCGATCAGCCCGGTCGGCGTCTCGGGGTTCGCGGCCGCACGCGCACTGAGCACCCGCAACGACGATCCTCACGGCGCCTCACGGCCCTTCGACGCCACCCGCGACGGCTTCGTCATCGGCGAGGGAGCCGGCGTCCTGGTCCTCGAGGAGCTGGAGCACGCCAAGGCCCGCGGCGCCCACATCTACGCCGAGCTGGCCGGCAGCGGCATGAGCAGCGACGCCTTCCACATGACGCTGCCGGACGAGAGCGGCGAGTCGCAGGCCCGCGCCGTGCTCATGGCGTTGAAGGAGGCCGGGCTCGAGCCGTCCGCGGTCGACTACGTCAACGCGCACGGCACGGCGACCGGCGCCGGCGACATCGCCGAGACCCGCGCCATCAAGCAGGCGCTCGGCGACCACGCCTACAAGACGCCCATCTCGTCCAACAAGTCGATGATCGGTCACTGCCTCGGCGCCGCCGGCGCCATCGAGGCGGTCGCGACCGTGCTCACCATCGTGAACAGCCTGATCCCGCCGACGATCAACCTCACCGAGCCGGACCCCGAGTGCGACCTCGACTACGTGCCGCTCGAGGCGCGCTTCCACAAGGTCGACGTCGCGGCGAGCACCAGCTTCGGCTTCGGTGGCCACAACGTCGCCCTGGTGTTCAGCCGCTTCGACGGCTGACCGGCGCGGCGACCCGGCCTCGCGGACCAGAAGGCGCAGCCTCTCATGAACGTCACCGTCCAGATCGAGCGTCGCAACAACGAACCGGCCCGGCCCGAGTGGATCTGCCCCTCGTGTCACGAGGGCGCCCGCCACAGCGACCTGCGCGACAACCTCATGGTCTGCCCGCACTGCGACCACCACCTGCGCATCGGCGCCAGGGAGCGCATCCGCCAGCTGGCGGACGACGACACCTTCCGCGAGCTCTGGACCCTGATCCAGACCCTCGACCCGCTCGGCTTCGTGGATCTCGAGACGTATCCGGAGCGCGTGCGCGAGGCGCAGGCAAAGACCGGCCTGAGCGAGGCGATCGTGACCGGCATGGCGACCATCGACGGCACGCCGTGCGTGCTCGCCGTCATGGACTTCGGCTTCATGGGCGGCAGCATGGGCAGCGTAGTCGGCGAGAAGCTCTGGCGCAGCGTCGAGCTGGCCGCCGGCGAGGACCTGCCGCTGGTCGCGGTGTGCACCTCCGGCGGCGCGCGCATGCAGGAGGGCATCCTCAGCCTCATGCAGATGGCCAAGACCAGCTGCGCCGTCGACCTCATCAACGAGGCGACGTCGCCGTTCGTCGCCGTGCTGGTCGACCCCTGCACCGGCGGCGTCGTCGCCAGCTTCGCGACGCTCGCCGACGTGTGCATCGCCGAGCCCGGCGCGCGGCTGTACTTCTCCGGGCCGCGCGTGATCGCCCAGACCACCCGCGAGGAGCTGCCGGAGGGCTTCAGCACCGCGGAGCGCAACCTCGAACTCGGCCACCTCGACGCGGTCGTCGCGCGCAAGGACCTCCGCGAGAAGGTCGGCAACTACCTCCGACTGCTGGGAGGAGGTGAGGAACCTGACCGAGGAGAAGGATCTGAGCAGAGAGCAGGACGCCCAGGCCGGCTGGCTCAGGCAACGGTTGAGCGAGCTCGGACGCTTGCCACTCATGCCCGGCGTCCATTTGTCAGAGGAGATCGAGAAGCTCCAGGCGAGGCTGAAGAGCCTCCAGCGGGAGAACCGTCGCCATGACACCTGGGTCACGGTCGAGATCGCGCGCCACAAGGAGCGCCCTCGCACCCGCGACTACATCGGCTACCTGATCGACGGCTTCGAGGAGCTCAAGGGCGACCGCCTGCGCGCCGACGACCCGGCGATCGTCGGCGGGCTCGGCTGGTTCCGCGGCCGCGCCGTCCTCGTCGTCGGCCACCAGAAGGGCCGCACGCTCGACGAGCAGACGGAGCACAACTTCGGCATGGCGCGGCCCGAGGGCTACCGCAAGGCGCAGCGGCTCTTCCGGCTCGCCGAGCGCCACGGGCTGCCGGTGCTGACCTTCGTCGACACCCCCGGCGCCTACCCCGGCGTCGCCGCCGAGGAGGGCGGTCAGGCGCGCGCCATCGCGGAGACGATGCTCAAGATGGCGCGCCTCAGCGTCCCGGTCGTGGCGACCGTGATCGGCGAGGGAGGCTCCGGAGGAGCGCTCGCCCTCGCCGTGGCCGACCGCGTCCTCATGCAGGAGAACGCCACCTACTCCGTCATCTCGCCGGAAGGGTGCGCGGCGATCCTGTGGCGTGACGCGGAGTTCGCGCCGCAGGCAGCCGAAGCACTGCAGCCGACGGCGTCGCACCTGCTCGAGCTCGGCGCCGTCGAGAAGGTGATCGCGGAGCCGCGCGGCGGCGCGCATCACAACCCCGAGGTCGCGGCGCAGCGGGTCGGCGAGGCGCTCGACGAGACGCTCGCAGAGCTCGACGAGATCCCCGCCGCGGAGCGGCGGCGGCAGCGCCGCGAGCGGTTCCGCCGCCTCGGGCGCTGGAGCGACCCCGAGCAGCCGCCCGGCAGTCTCTCGCTGTTCGGCGGCTACTCGGCGCCGGTCGAGTGAGGCGGCGCGGCGAGGCCGCAGGAAGCCGTCACGCCGCCGGCCCGGCGAGGCCGTGGCAGGCCGGCACGCCGTCGGGCTTCGCTGCTTCCCCTGCCGCGCCGGCCTTTCGCCGTCAGAGCGCCGCGAACACCTCGGCGAGACGCTTCTTGACCGCGGCCAGCACGTTCCTGAGGTCCAGCTCGCCGTAGAGCCACACCATGCCCACGGGGTCGGCGGAGGCGACGACGCTCTTGCCGTCTTCCGTCGGGATCACCGCGATGGGGAACATGACGGCGGCCGGCGCCAGCGGGTCGACGGCGAGCGCTTTGACCGCGGCCACCGGGACCGTCACCTGCAGGAGGACGTACTCCTTGGGAAGGCGCTCGTCGATCTTGGGACCCTTGATCTGGGCGAGGGTGACGAAGCCCTTCTCCTCGAGGAGCTCGCGCAGCCGGGCCAGGGCGGCGCGCGGCGCGAGCGAGACCGTCTTCGCCGCGCGCCAGGCTCCAAGCGCGGCGTGATCGTCGGCGTCCTCGGGCGCCGGGTACGTGGCGCGCAGGTACGTGATGATCTCGTCCGACTCGCGGTAGATCTTGTCGCCGTCGGTGAGCACCGGGGCGCCGTCCTGCCCGGCGATCGCCATGAGCTCGGCCCTGTCCTCGCGCGCCGCGGGGACGTTGACCGTCGTGTAGGTCAGCCCCAGCTCCGTGAGGACCTGGCGGACGCGATGGCTGAAGAAGCACCACTCGGATTGGTAGAGCGTGATCATCGTCCCTCCGTGAACGCCTTGCGCAGCGGTGCGGCGGCACGACTCGGGCCGCCGGAGTGGTTCAGCTTATCCCACCGCAGCGCGGAAGGGCACTCACGGTTCGAACCGCGAGCACGTCTGGCCGCGGCAGACGTAGGCGGCCGCGGCTGGAGCTTCGGCGCCGGTGGGTGAGGAGGGGCCGGCCGCCGAAGGCGCGACGGCCAGCCCGGCCTCCCGGATGCGCTCGGCGTCCGCGGTGTCTGACGGGTCGAGCCACTGCACCGTCCGCAGCGGACGCGGTGCGACGAGCGCCGCCGCGTGCAGCCGCCGGGCTTCGGGGTCGTCGCGCAGGCCGACCACGACGATCTGGTCGGGGCGCTCGAGGTAGCGCAGGACGGCTTGGGCGAAAGGAGCCGCGGTGACGCCGTACTGCTCGTAGTGCGTCGCCCAGGCGCCGAGGATCTCGAGCGCCCTCTCGCGCAGACGCGCCTCGCCCGTGTAGGCCTCGAGGCGCAGCAGCACCTCGATGGCGAGCGCGTTCTCGTCGATCGCCGGCACCGGCTGCGCCAGCAGGCCGGCGCTCTGCCCCGGCACGGCGAGCCGGTCCTGCAGGCGTCCGTCCGCGGCGCGCAGGTGCTCCAGAGTCCACGCGGCGAGGCTGCGCGCGCGCCGCAGCCAGCGCCGGTCACCGGTGACCTCGTACGCGTCGAGGAACGCCGCGGCGACCCCCGCCTGGTCGCCGAGCAGCGGCGCGCCGTCGCCGACGCCGCCGTCCGCATGCAGGAAGTGCGCCATGGCGTCGCCGTGGCGCGCGGAGGCATGCAGATGGTCGAGCAACTCGACGGCGCGGTCGGCGAGCTCGGGGCGGCCGAGGATGGGGGCGGCCCGCAGCAGCGCCCTCGCCGCGAGGGCGTTCCAGTCCACGTACACCGTCGGGTCGATGAAGGGCTCCGTCAGCCCGGCACGGCCGTCCGCGTCCAGCAGGTAGTACTCCTCGTCCGCGTCCTGGCTGCCGGCGAAGGCCGGGACGTCGTCGCGCCACAGCGTCTTCAGGAGGTAGTCGATCGTCCCTTCGCCGGCCCGCCGGTACAGATCGGGATCGCCGAGGTCGTGGTCGCCGGCGTCGAGCGACGCCTCCAGGTAGAGCCACGCGAGCCGGGCGTTGTCCTCGAGCATCTTCTCGTAGTGCGGCACGCTCCAGTCGCGCTGGGTCGCGTAGCGGAAGAAGCCTCCGGCGACGTGGTCGTACATGCCACCGGTCGCCATGGCCTGGAGCGTCGCGCGCACCACCTCGTGCACGCGAGACGGCCGGAGCAGCGCACTCGCGCCTTCGGGCGCGTGCTCGGGGTCGCCGGCGCCTCGCAGCAGGCCGTAGGCGAGCATGAAGCCGAACACATCGGGCTGGGGGAACTTGGGGTCGGCGCCGAGGCCTCCGTAGAGGGGGTCGAAGCCGCGGACGATCTGGAGGGCCACCTCCGCCGAGATGTCGCCGGGGACGTCCGGGTCGCCCTCGAGCGCCGCGAGCGTCTGCTCGAGGTCAGGAGGCACGCCGGCGAGGTCCGCGAGGGCGTTGCCGTCCCCGGCCCGGCCGCGCTCGCCTTCCAGCGCGACGATGGCCGGCTGGTTGGCGTCGAAGAACGCCTTGACGCGGGCGAGGCTCTCGAGCATCTGGTCGGGCGGGAGGTAGGTGCCGCCGGTGAGGACGTCGCCGCTGGCCGCGAGGAACGCGGTCGTCGGCCAGCCGCCCATGTTGTAGCGACGGTTCACGTCCGGGTGACGGTCGTTGTCCACACGGATCGGCACGAAGTGCTCGTTGACGGCGGCGATGACGCGCGGGTCCGAGTAGCTCGTCTCGTCCATGACGTGGCACCAGTGGCACCAGACGGCCGAGAGCGAGAGCAGGACCGGGCGCCCGAGCCGGCGAGCCTCCGCAAAGGCGGGCTCGCCCCACGGGCGCCACCTGATCTCCGCGGCGCGGTTGGGGCGCGGTGAGAACCGGAAGTCGCTGTCACCCTCCATGGCCCCGGGATTCCCACCTTGGAGGGGTCCGAATCACGGCCGCGCGGAGCCGGCGGGCGGAGCGCCGTACACGGCCTCTGGTTTCGCTGTATTCTGCAGCAAAACCAGAGGCGGCTGAGCGGTGACGAGCGGGGAGCTGTGGGGTTCCGGCTCGCCCGAAGAGCGGTGTGACTCTCGGCTCGCCGGCACAGAAGGGACGAGGGATGGCAGAGCCGCTCATCATCGAAGCGTCCGGCAGTCACCGCGATGTGGGCCGGCAGACCGGCGAGGCGGCGCGCGATATCGTCGCCTGGGGCCTGGATGCCTACGCGGAGCGCTTCGAGGCGCTCGCGGGATTCGGCTTCGCGGAGGCCGTCGAGCGCTCCCGTCCGTACCTGCGACCCGCTGAGGACTACGTCCCGCAGTCGGTCGACCAGCTGCGCGGGATCGCCGAGGGAGCGAACGTCCCGTTCGATCACCTCTTCGCCCTCAACTGCAGCGAGGAGCTCACCTGCTCAGCCGACGTCGCGTGGCCGCGCGAGCACTGCACGTCGTTCGCGGTCGTGGCCGGCGGGTGCGCCGTCTCCGGCCACAACGAGGACTGGTACCCGGAGGAGATCGCGGGCCAGACCATCCGCATGGTGCGGCTGGCCGGCCCCTGGGACACCGCCGCCTACATCAGCGCCGGCCCCCCGTACAATCTGCCGCTCACCGGCGTGACCGCCGCCGGGTTCAGCTCCGCCGCGAACACGGTGTACTACCGCGACGAGCGCGTCGGCGTGCCCAACAACTTCCTCCTCGCCGCCGTGCTCGGCCAGCCCGACCTCGAGCACGCGCGCGACCTGCTCGTCCACGCTCCGCGTGCACGGGGCTCGAACCACCTGTTCTGCGACGCGCGCGGCCGGGTCTGGAACCTCGAGACGAGCGGTGAGCGCTGGGCGCTCGTCGACGGCTCGCCGGCGCCGGCCGACGCGGCGCGCGCCGGCGCCTCCGCGCTGTTCGCGCACACCAACCACTACGTGTCGCCGGAGCTGGCGCCGGGCGACGCTTCTCGGTCGGAGGGTTCGCGCCTGCGACGCGCCCGCGCGCTGGAGCTTCTGATCGCCGGCGTCCAGGAGGGCGCAGACCTCGTCGACCTCGGCAAGCGCGTGCTCTGCGACCACGAGAACGAGCCCTTCAGCATCTGCGACCACTGGGAAGACGACGACTCCGACCCGGACCAGAGCGTGACCACGGCGAGCATGGTGTGGGAACCCGCCGAAGGACGAGCGCACATCGCCCAGGGTCAGCCGTGCGAATCGGAGTACGTGACGTACGAGCTCTAGGCTCGCCAGGGCCGCTCTCGGCCGGCCGCCTGACCCTGCGGATCCGCAGGGCTGGTCGTCCCGAGAGCGCGGGCGGGCAGGCTCATCGCGGGGCTCCGTCAGTCGAGGTCGGCGGCGAGCGTGTAGCGCAGCGTCCGCCGCTCGACGACGCCCGACTCGGTGTCGTAGACGGTGAGCTCCGACAGCGGCGGGGCGTACACGTGGATGGTGATCAGGTCCTCGTCCGACGTGTTCGCGAGCTGGTGGATGCCGTCGCGGTCGACGCCGACCAGGTCGTCACCGGGGCCGACGTGCTCCTCGGCGGTCATCTCGACGGGACCGGTGCCCGAGGGCTGGCCCCGCATCGGAGCGAAGAGCCGCGAGGTGAGGCGGCCGGAGTGGACGCGGATCGCGTTCAGCGAGCCCGCGTGGTCGTGGATCGTCGACGCGTGTCCCGGACGCCAGCAGAGCACCAGCAGCTCGAAGTACGGCGTGCGGCAGACGAGGTTGCGTGCGTACTGCTCGCCGGCGAAGACGGAGCGGAGCTCGATGAGCTCGTCCGAGAGGCGCAGCCGCCGGGCGAGGTCCATGAGCCGCGCGTGCGCGAGCGAGCTCGCCGGCTGGCGGCTCATCTCGACGATGAACTCATCGAGGCTCAGTTCAGGCAGCGGCTGGTTCATGGATGCGGACCAGCCTACCGCATCGCAGATGGTACGGCGCGACCGCGCCGTCGTCAGCAGCCTCAGCCAAAGCCGCTGCTGGGCCGGTGCTCGCCGCAGGTGGGGCTGGAGAGCGATCCGTTCTGGAGGAAGCTGGCGAACGTCTGGCGGATGTTCTGTGAGCGGCATTCGGGGCAGTGCTTCTGCTTCTCCCGGATGGCGCCACCGGTGACCAACTCGAAGCGGTGACCGCAGTCCTTGCAGATGAGGGCGAAGTAGGCCATCAGCGCACCCCGACCTCGTCGCGCACCTGCGAAAAGACACGGCAGACGCTGGTGCACGCGCCGCACTCGGTGCACTTGTCGTCGTCGATGCGCGGGGCTTCGTAGATGCTGGCCTGGACGATGGCGCCCTCGGGGCAGTACTGCACGGCGGGGCAGGGGTGGTTCTGGGGGCAGGCGTGCGCGTTGACGTCGATCATGGTTGTGCTACTCCCGTGGATCTCAGGTTGCCGGGGCGGGTTCGAGGGCGTGAGCGCGCTGGGCGAGCTGGGGCCCGAGGATCTCGTCGAGGAGCGCGCAGGCTTCGGAGAGGCGGCGGTCCACTACCTCCCAGTACACGTGACCGTCCTGCCGGTAGCGGCGGACGAGGCCGTCGCGCTGGAGGATGGCCAGGTGCTGCGATACGTTGGGCCGGCTGACCTCGAGGAGGCCGGCCAGCTCGCTGGGCGTGCGCGGCGCATCACAGAGATGGTGCATGAGCTCGTGGCGCGTAGGATTCGAGAGCGCCGCGAACACCGCGGCGTGGATCGCGTAGCGCTGTCGGTCGTCGTTCATGGGTCCATTATCACCAAGTTTCGAAATTTCGCAACATGGCAACCGTCTACGACAGGAAATGCAGTCGGTCCGGGACGCCCCGGGCCCTTGAAAGGAGCCACCATGGACATGAAGGTCTACTTCCCGGGCGGCAAGCGCGTGTACGCGGACTACGGCGGGTTCACCATCGAGACCGATCAGCCGGCGCGCGGCGGCGGCGACGACTCCGCGCCGGCGCCCTTCGACCTCTTCCTGGCCTCCATCGGCACGTGCGCGGGCATCTTCGCGCTCGGCTTCATGCAGCAGCGGGGGATCGACCCGGAGGGCTGCGAGCATCTCGATGTCGCCGCAGTTCGACCCGAACGTCGGCCTGATCACGAGGATCGACCTCGAGATGAAGCTCCCGGCGGGCTTCCCCGAGAAGTACAAGTCCGCCATCGTCAACGCCATGAACCTCTGCACGGTCAAGAAGCACCTGCACCAGCCGCCGGAATTCGCGATCACGACCACCGAAGCCTGATGGCCGACGCCTTCGACGCCGGGCACGCCGGGAAGCTCGAGGACCCGGCACGGCTGGAGGCGCTGCCGCAGGCGGCCGTCGTCGACCTGCTGCGGCTGAGCGGCGCCGAGACCGTCGTCGACTACGGCGCCGGCACCGGGATCTATACGGTGGCCGTCGCTGCCGTGCTGCCACATGGCCGCGTCCTGGCCGTGGAGGCGCTGTCGCGACTCACTGAACTGCTGCGCGAGAAGATCACTCCAGAGCTCGAGGACCGGCTGATCGTCGTCGAGACCGGCGACAACGTCGTGCCGCTCGACGACGGCGAGGCCGACCGCGTCGTCATGGTCGACGTGCTGCACCACCTCTACGACCAGCCGGAGGCGCTGGAGGAGGTCGCCCGGGTCCTGCGTCCCGGCGGGCTGTTCGTGGTGCTCGACTGGGGCGACGAAGAGCGCCCGGTCGGTCCCCCGCCCGGCCATGTGCTCGGCCTGGATGCCGTTCGCACGATCATCGCCGGGATGGGCCTCGACGTGGTCGAGGATCACGAACCCGGCGAGCTGTTGCCGTATCACGTCGCCGTCGTCGCGGCCAAGCCCTGACGCGAGAAGTCCTGACGCCGACGGGCCGCCGGTGCGTTCGCACCGGCGGCCCGTCGGCCGCTCCGTCCGAGGCGGCGCCGGTCAGTGCTGGCAGGCGTGCTCGAACCCGACCTCGGGGAGTCCTCCACTCAGATACGCGTCGACGGTGGTGCGCACGTCCGCTCCCACACCGGCCAGCACGGTGATGCCGACCTGGTTGAAGCCCATGAGCGGGCGCCCGCCGATCCCCTGCACCACGATGGCGTTCACGTTGTGCTCGGCCAGGACGAGCACCGGCGCCATGCAGCCGCCCTCGGTGTGCGGCGCGTTCTGCAGGACCTCGACGTCGCGCACCTCCTCGCCGGCGACGTCGACGAGCGTGAAGCAGGCGCAGCGCCCGAAGTGGCCAGCGCGCTGCGCGTCGAGACCCCCGGGGAGCTCGGAGGGGATCGCGATCCGAGTTGTCGTGGTGTCAGTCATGTGTCTCGCTCTCTAGAGGACCTGGACGATGTCCGCCTCTTCGCAGTCCATGAGGTAGCTGCCGACGCCGACGATGTCGTCACACACGTCGACGAAGTCTTCCAGCTCCCCGGCGCCCCAGACCCTGCCGGCCGTGCCGCACACGTGGACGTGGACGTTGCCGTCCTCGCGCAGCCTGCGCAGGTTGTCGATCGGGTCGGGCACGGCTGCAGCAGCGATGCCGGCCTGCATCTCCTCAGCGAGCTCAGGCCGGTCGGTGTAGGTGCCTTCGCCGGCCACGTCCTTACGGAAGGCGTAGGCGCCGCCCAGCAGCAGGTAGATGTGCACTTCCATGTCCAGGGCGACGGCACCGCCGGTCAGGGTGCTCGTCACCAGCAGCTTCTCGAAGCTGCCGTCGGCGAGGCCGATGACCATCTTGCTCATGCGGTTCTCCCCTTCTCCATCGGTCGACCGCTCAGGCCGCCTGCGCGGCCTTCTGCGCCTTCTCCGCGGCCGTCTCCTCCGCGTTGACCTGCACACGCGAGAAGTAGATCGCCAGCGGACGGTAGGCGAGGTGCGCCCACTTGCCGAACGGCACCTCGAGCACGAGCATCGGCACGACGCCCATGAGGTGGATGATGTACATGACGTTGGCCGCCTCGTTGAAGCCGAGGCGGTGCAGGCCGGCCTGCAGCACGCCGGTCACCGCCACCCACAGCAGCAGATACAGGAACATCCAGTCGCTCTCGTGCGAGTGCTGGTGCTGCGGCAGGTCCTTCTTCAGGCGGCCGCGGATGTTGAGGATCACGGCCACGATCAGGCCGACGGATGCGAGATACCCGAACGCGTGCACGCGCCAGTCGATCGCCGGCCCCGATTGCATCTGGTGCAGGAAGAACATGATGAGCACCAGCATCGTGACGTAGCTCAGCATCAGCGCGAGGTGGACCGCCCACGGGCGCTTGCGCTCGCACTGGCGGTACTTGGCCTGCGACGAAGAACTGGTAGGGCAGCTGCGGCAGGGCCGCGAGGTACGACCCGATGCCGGCCCCCGTGTCCTTCATCACGAAGCGCCACATGCGCAGGACGTTGATGCCGAGCAGGATCACGAGCACGATCGCCATCGCCCAGTCGAAGCGGTGGACGTAGTAGGCGGGCAGGAAGGCGTTCTCACCGTCGTACACGCTGAGGCTTCCGCCGTTCCAGATGCCGAACGCCACGAACCCGATGGCTGTGAGGATCGCCGCGATGACGATGGCGATGATCTCCCAGGCGGGCGAGCGGTAGAACAGCCCGCTGAGGCCGCTGAAGTCGTACTTGGCAGTCAGCCAGCGGCGCATGCTCATCATGGTCTCGCCGGGCTCGGCCTCCTTGGGGCACTGCTCCGAGCACTCGCCGCAGTAGTAGCAGAGCCAGGGCTCGACTTGTCCCTTCAGCTTGTCCTCGAGCCCAAGCTGCAAGGCGTGCATGGACCGGCGCGGAAGGACGTGGGGCGCCTCGGAGTGCACGCACACCGCGGAGCAGTTGCCGCAGTTGTAGCACTTGTCGACGTCCTCCGAGCCGTACGCGCGGAGCTCGTCGGAGAGCCCCGGTTTGATCTGTGTCGCCATCGTCCCCCCGCCTAGATGAACAGGTTGACGTTGGCTTCGTCGGCGTGGCCGAGATAGGCCGCCACGCCCTCGAACTCGATGCCGTCGATGAGCTCCTCCGGCTTGAAGCCGAGGATGTCCATGCTGAGCGTGCAGGCGACGAACTTGACGCCCTGCTCGCGGGCGCTGTCGAAGAGCTCCTCGAGCGACATGCCGCCGGCGGCCTTGGTGGCCTTGCGCATCATCGGCGCGCCCATGCCTGCCATGTTCATCTTGGAGAGCCCGAGCTTCTTGGTGCCCTTGGGCATCATGCCGCCGAACATCTTCTGCAGCGTGCTCTTGCCGTCGCCCGCGGCCTTCTCGGGCTTGCGCAGGATGTTGAGGCCCCAGAAGGTGGCGAAGATGGTGACTTCGTCGCCCATCGCGGCGGCGCCGTTGGCGATGATCAGGGCGGCCATCACCCTGTCGAAATCGCCGCTGAACAGGATGATCGTCTTCTTGCTGGTGTCCATCAGGACTCCTCTCGGGGGACGAGGGCGTACGGGAAGTAGCCGTCGTCATCGACTTCCTTGATCTCCGCGATCCAGCCGTACTTGCGCAGGCCCATGACCCACATGGTGACCTCGCGCGACGGCTTGCCGACCGCCTCGGCGATCTGCGGGATCGTCAGCGGGCCGTTGCCGAGCGCCTCGAGGATCGGCGCCTTCATGGCGTGTTCGTCGCGGATCACCTCGCGCACGGGGCGCAGCCGCGGCGGGAGCTGTTCGTTCATGAACACACCACCTCCAGCATGCCGTCGATCATGGCCTTGATCTGGGCGTCGGTGTAGCCCTGCAGGTCGATGGCGTCGGACGGGCAGACCGGGACGCAGCCGCCGCAGCCCTTGCAGGCCGTCCTGGAGATGGCGGCGATCTCCTTGCCGCCCTCCTCGACCTTGGTGATCGCGTCGTAGGGGCAGGTGAACTCACAGGCGCCGCACCAGGTGCAGGCGTCCGCGTCCACGGTGGCGACGAGTGGATCGAGCTCGGCGTAGCCGCGCTTGAGGATCGCCGCGCTCTGGGCCACGGCCGCGAGCCCGGAGGCCACCGCCTCGGACGAGGTCCGGGGGCTCTGGCAGGCGCCGCAGATGTAGGCGCCGTCCACCACCGTCTCGACCGGACGCAGCTTGGGGTGGATCTCGTTGTAGAAGCCGCTCTGGCCCACCGGCAGCTTGAGCGTCTTGGTGAGACCCTCGTTCTCGCGAGCGACCATGCCGGTGACGAGCACGACGAGGTCGGCGGTGAGCGCGACCTCCTCGCCTTCGGACAGGAGGTCGCGGGCGGTCACGGTGACGCCGCCGGACTTCGCGTCCTTCTCCACCGCCGGCGGCTCGTCGTCCGGGAACTTGACGAACGCCGAGCCCTTCTCGAGCGCCTCGGCGTACAGCAGCTCGTACTTCCCGTAGGTCCGCATGTCGCGGTAGAAGTGGTACTGGTGCACGCGCGCCGGCCTCGCGTCGACCTGGGTCGCGGCGTGGACCGCGGCCGTACAGCAGTAGCGCGAGCAGTAGGTGTTCGCGCCTTCGACGCTCTCGTCCTGACGGCTGCCCACGCAGTAGATGTAGGCGACCGTCTTGACGGGCCGCCCGTTGTACTTCAACGGTCCGTCCGTCTCGTCGAGGAGCTTCTTGAAGTCGGCGATGGTGATGACGCCGTCGATGCCGTAGCCGAGCTCGCCCGCCTCCGGCTGGTAGGTGTCGAAGCCGGTCGCGATGACGATCGAGCCGACGTCCACCTGGATCTGCTCCAGCCGGTCGCCGTTCTTCACGGCCACGGTGGCCTGGTAGTTGCCGAAGCTGCCGCTCTTGGCGACCAGCTCCGCACTCGTGAACACGGCGATCGCCGGGTGCGAGCGCACCTTGTCCTCGAGCTTCGCGATCAGCTCGCGGCCGTTGCGGCCGTTCGGGTACATCTCGCGGAAGCCGGCGACCCATCCGCCGAGCTTGGCCTCCTTCTCCACGAGGAAGACGGAGAGCCCGACCTCGGCCAGGCCGAGGGCGGCGCGCAGACCTGCGATCCCGCCGCCCACCACGAGGCTCGCCGGCGTCGTCTCGACGACGATGGGCTCGAGCGGGTCGGTGAGGCGCGTCCGGTTGATGCCGGCGCGGACCAGCCGCACCGCCTTCTCGGTGGCGCCCTCGTGGTCGTCGGTGTGCGTCCACGAGCACTGCTCGCGCACGTTCACCTGGGTGTACTGGAACGGGTTCATGCCCGCGCGCTTGGCGACGTCGCGGAACGTGAACGTGTGGAGCTTGGGCGAGCAGGAGGCGATGACGAGCCCGTCCAGGCCCTGCTCCTGCGCGTCGGCGATGATGTCGCTCTGCGTGGCGTCGGAGCAGGTGAACATCGCGGTCTTGGCGACGGTCACGCCCTGCTCCTTCTCGACGGCGGCCACGACCTCGTCAACGTCGACGTGGTCGCTGATGTTGCCGCCGCACTGGCAGATGTAGACGCCGATCTTGTCGGAGCTCATGCCGTCACCTCCACGGTCGCGGCCTCGCTGACGGCGGCGTCCGCCGCCCCCCGCGCCTTCTCGATGTGCGCGGCGGCCTGTGCGACGGCGGCGCCGGCGTGGAGGATCGAGTCGGGGATGTCCTTGACGCCCGAGGCCGAGCCGGCGACGAACACGCCGGGCATGTTGGTGCGGCCGGGGTCCATGTCGTCGTCGGCCTCGCCGACGTAGAAGTACTCGTCGAGGCCGAGGGCGCCGTCCTCGAAGAGCCCGGCGACCTGGGTGTTGGGCTGCACGCCGACGGCGAGGACGACCATGTCGTACTCCGCCTCGACGATGCCGCCGTCACCCTCGATGTCCTCGTAGCGGACGATGAGGTCGCCGTTGTCCTTCTCCGTGATCTTGGAGACGCGGCCCTTGATGAACATGGAGCCCATGTCCACGGCCTGCTTGTAGAACTCGTCGTAGCCCTTGCCCACGGCGCGCACGTCCATGTAGTGGACGGTCACGTCGGCGAGCGGCAGGGCGCCCATGATCAGCTGGTTGTGCTTGATGGAGTACATGCAGCAGATGCGCGAGCAGAGGGGGTTGCCCACCTGAGCGTCGCGGGAACCGGTGCACAGGATGAAGGCGATGCGGTCCGGCACCTTGCCGTCGCCGGGACGCACGACGCCGTTGAACGGCCGCGTCGGGGCGAGCAGGCGGTCCATCTGCATGCCGGTGATGACGTTGGCGTACCTGCCGTAGCCGTACTCCGGCTTGGCGTCGGCGGGGAAGAGCTTGAAGCCGGTGGCGAGCACGACGGCGTCCACGTCGACCTCGATCTCCTCCTCGCGCATGCTGAAGTCGATGCAATCGGCCGGGCAGATGTCCACGCAGGCGTGGCACTCGGAGCACACGCCGCAGTCGAGGCAGCGGGTGGCGCCGAGGAGGGCTTCGTCCTCGGTCATCGGCGCCTCGGTCTCGCTGAAGTCGGTCGGCGAGGCGCTCATCGCGGCGTGGGACTCGAACGGCTCGCGCCGGTCGTAGACGTCCTGCCGCGCGAGCACGCTCTTCTTGTCCGCGACCGGAAGCGCCTCGTCGAACGCGTCGGCGTCCAGGGCCTCGCCCTGGAGGAAGCGGTCGATCATGAAGGCCGCGCGGCGGCCCTGGCCGACGGCGGTGGTGATCATCGACGGGCCGGTGACGACGTCGCCGGCGGCGAAGATGTGCGGTACCGCCGTCTGCAGCGTACCGCTGTCGGCCTTGAGCGTGCGGCTCGGGTTGGTCTCGAGGCCGAAGCTCTCGGTGTCGGCGCCCATGCCGGCGGCGACGATGACGATGTCGCACGCCACCGTCTGCTGCTGGCTCTCGTCGTACTCGGGCGCGAACTTGCCCGAGGGATCGAAGACGCAGGTGCAGACCTTGAGGACGGCGTTCTCGACCTTGCCGTCGCCGGTGAAGTGGTTGACGCCCCAGCCGTCGTGCAGCGTGATGCCCTCCGCCCTGGCCTCCTCGACCTCGAAGTCGTGGGCGGGCATCTCCTCGCAGCACTCGAGGCTGGCCTGGTGGACCTCCGCGGCGCCGAGGCGACGCGCCGTGCGCGCCGCGTCGATGGCCACGTTGCCGCCGCCGACCACGAGCACCTTGCGGCCGCCGAGGTCGACGTTCTTGCCCAGCTTGACGTCGGCGAGGAAGTCGAGGGCGCTCATGACGCCGTCCTTCTCCTCGCCGGGTACGTGCAACTGTACGGACTTGTGCGTGCCCGTCGCGACCAGGACGGCGTCGAACCCGTCGTCCTTGAGTCCCGCCGGGTCATCGACCCGGGCGCCGGTCTCGATCTCGACGCCGATCGCGGTGACGTTACCGATGTCGTCGTCGACGACGTTGTTGGGCAGGCGGTAGGCCGGGATGCCGAGCGCGAGCATACCGCCCGCGCGCTCGGCGGCCTCGTAGATCTTGACGCCGTAGCCCTTGCGCGCGAGCTGCCAGGCGGCGGTGAGGCCGGCCGGGCCCGAGCCCACGACGGCGACCTTCTTGCCGTTCTGCTCGGGCCGTTCGATCGCCTTGACCTCTGCGCCGCCCGACTGCGCCTTGCCGTAGCGCTCGTCGGCGATGAAGCGCTTGAGGCGGCGGATCGGCAGCGGGCCCTCGAGTTCGCCGCGCGTGCACTCGCCCTCGCAAGGCGCGTAGCAGGCGCGCCCGAGCGAGCCGACGAGCGGTGTCGTCTCCAGCACCAGGTCGAACGCCTGGTCGTACTCGCCGCTGCGCACGCGTGCGACGTAGCCGTGCGCCTTGATGCCCGCCGGGCAGTCGTAGGTGCACGGCGAGACGCCCTCACGCGTGATCACAGCCTTCTTCGGCACCGCCTGCGGGAAGGCGATGAAGGCCGCCCGCCGCGAGACCATGTCGGCGTTGTACTCGTCCGGCACGGCGACGTTGCAGGCCATCTCACACTGGCGGCAGCCGGTGCAGGCTGCCTCGTCGATGAACTTGGCCTTCTGCTTGATCTTGGCGTGATAGCCCGCGGGGCCGTGGCCGTTCCCGTCGCCGCCGTTGCCGCGGATCGCCTCCACCTCGGCGTAGGTCATCACGTCGATGTTGGGGTGGTGGATGGTCGCGCCCATCTTGGGCGTCGAGATGCAGCTGGCGCAGTCGAGCGTGGGGAAGACCTTGCTGAGCAGGATCATCTTGCCGCCGACGCTCGGCTCCTTCTCGACGACGAGGACCTTGTAGCCCATGTCGCCGAGTTTGAGCGCCGACTCCATGCCGCCGATGCCGCTGCCGACGACGAGCGCGTCGTAGTGCTTGTGGCTCATGCCGCCGCCTTCCGGGCCGGTCCCAGTCCTGACAGGGCAGCCGCGTACTCGTGCATGTAGTTGGTGAAGGGTTCCGCGCACACGGAGCAGACCGCGGCCATGCGCACGCGCTGCGGCTCATAGCCCTTCTCGACCAGCAGGTCCTGCGCCGTCTGCATGATGCCGGAGGTGCGCTCCGCGCAGTCCGGCAGGTAGGCGCACTCCTCGCCGTCGGCGGCGATGAAGACGCCGTCGAAGCCCTGCTCCATCGCGTACACGATCCAGCTGGGCTTGACCGCGCTGGTGCACGGCAGGTTGATCACCATGACCCGGGGCGAGTAGTGCATGTGCGAGCTGCCCGCCAGGTCGATGCCCGGGTCGGAGATGTTGTTGGTGCTGAAGACCAGGATGCGCGGGTCGTACGCCTGGCCGGCTGCTGCCTCGGACTCGGTCATCGTCACTTCATCTTCTTGACGAAGAGGCGCATGTAGCCGGGCTCCTCGACGACGCCCATGTAGTCATGGCCCATCTTCTTGCACCACGCGGGGAGGTCTTTGGTGGTGCCGCTGTCGGTGGCCTGGACTTCCATGATCCCGCCGACGGAGACGCTCGGGATGCCCTTCTTGGCGGCGAGGATCGGGCCGGGGCAGCTGGTGCCGCGGGCGTCGACGATCTTCTCTGCCTGGATGGCGCTGAGGTCCTCTGACATGGTCTGCTCCTTTGGGGCTCGTTGCGGTGTCGTGACGCTTGTGCTTGTGTTTGCTTTCTCAAGCGACGGCCCAGCGATGCTCCGTTCGCCTGCTGGTGCACTCGGGCTGGTCTGCTCTCCCCTGGCTCGGTGACGCTGGTCTCAGGCTTGCGCCGGCGCCGACGTCGGCGTCTGCACGGCGGCCGTCTGCACGGCGGCCTCTTGCGCGGCGGCCTGCTGCGCGGCGTCCAGGAACTCGACGGCCTGCAGCGACTCGCCCTGGGCCTGGTGCTGCTCCACGAGCGCCTGCCGGATCAGGGCGCATGCCTCCATGAACTTCTGGTTGGTGACGCGGTAGTAGACGGTCTGCCCCTCCTTGCGCGACGCGACGAGCCGGCGCTCCTTGAGCACGCGCAGGTGTTGAGACACGTTGTGGACCGAGATGCCGATCTCGGCGGCGAGGTCGCCGACGCACTTCTCATCGCTGCAGATGGCGTGCAGGATCGCCTGGCGGTGCTCGTTGGCCAAGGCCCGGCAGAGCTCCGCGTGCATGCGGAACAGGGGCTTGAGGTCCGGGACTTCGGCGCTCTGGGTGTCGTTGCGTATTTGCATACTTGCTTATATACGACATCTGCGACGCAAGTGCAAGTCTTCACAAGAAGAGGACCGAAGGAGTCCTGATCACCGCGCACGGCGGTGCGGTAGGCTTCACCGGCCATGACTGTTGAAAGCTTCGAAGGCAAGACCCCACGGATCGGCGACGGGTGCTGGGTGCACCCGTCGGCCGACGTCCTCGGCGACGTCACGATCGGCGCCCGCTGCTGGATCGGCCCGGGCGCCCGTCTGCGCGGCGACTACGGCACCATCGTCCTCGGCGACTGCTGCGCGGTGGAGGACAACGCCGTCGTCCACGCCCGCCCCGGCGAGACCTGCACCATCGGCTCCTGGGTGACGCTCGGCCACGGCAGCGTCGTCCACAACGTCACCCTGCTCGGCGACTACGCCGTGGTCGGCATGAACGCCGTCGTCAGCGACTGGGCCGAGGTCGGCGTGTGGGCGGTCGTCGCGGAGGGCGCCGTGGTGCCGCAGCGCGCCGTGGTGCCGGCGGCGAGGATCGCCGCCGGCGTCCCGGCGCGCCTCCTCGAGCGCGAAGTCGACGACGAGTATCGCGCCGCCTGGCGGGCTTCAAGCAGATCTACGTGGACCTCTGCTCCCGGTACCGCGAGGGCTTCGGGCGCTGACGCTCGGCAGGGACGTCCCCGCGGGCGCTGCCCTCGCACCAAGTCGCCGGTGACTTGACGACGTCGCCGTAGCCTTGGGGGCAGGCGATGTCGATCAGTTCCTGACGCGCGGGGTCGCCGTGGATCGCGATCACGGCGTCGTTGAGTCCGCGTAGAATGCGGAAACGATGCGTGCCCAGCATTCCAGCCACGGCTTGGTCACCGGTGTTGTTGCCGGAGTCGTGGCCACGGTCACGATGGACGCGGTGATGGTGGCCGCGGCCAAGCTCGCGCCCGGCGCGTTCGCCTCGGAGAAGAACAGCCCCGAGGCGATCGGACGGTGGGCGTCCGGTCTCTGCCGGGGGCACTGGCGCTCCGAGGACATGTCCGCGGAGCAGCGGGTGCGCGGCGAGCTGTGGATCGGGCTCGCCGCGCACTACCTGACGGGTGTCGTGCTTACGGAGGTCTATCTCGCCGCGCAGCGCCGAAGTGGGCTGCGGCCGGGCATCGCCGGCGCCACCGCCTACGGGATCGCGACCGCCGTTCTTCCGCTCCTTCTGATGTACCCGTCCATGGGGTACGGCTGCTGCGGGCGCCGTAGCGGCGACGCACGTCGCCTCGTGGGCTCGATGCTCGTGGGGCACGCCGCGTTCGGCGCCGGCATCGGCCTCTGGGCGGCGGCTACCAGACGAACGGGATGAAGCGCCGCCGCACCTGCCGCCGGTAGTCCTCGTAGCCTGCGAGGCTCTTGACCAGCCACGCCTCCTCGCGGCGCCTCTTGGCGTCGAGGAAGAGCGCGGCGGCGGCGAGCGGGACCAAGGCCCACGGCGAGGAGAGCAGCGCCCAGCCCAGGACTGCCAGCAGAGCGCCGCCGTACATCGGGTGACGCACGAGCCCGTAGACGCCGTCCCGGCGCAGTTCGCCGTCGGCCACCGGCCTCGGGAAGGGCGTGAGCTGGCTGCCGAGGCCGGCGCCGCCGCCGACGAGCAGGCCGACGCCGGCGAGCGCGGCGATGACCCCCGCCGCCGCGAGCCAGGGGCTCGCCGCGGGGGGCCAGGCCGCGCCGGCGAGGCCGGCCGCCACGGCCGCGGCGACGAGCGCGATCTGGATGGCGACCCAGCCGCCACCCTTGCGCCCGAGAGCGGGCAGCCGGCTCGCGGCGTCGTCGGCTGCGCGGGTGCGGGCCGTGCCGGCGTTGTCGACGCCCTTCGCATCCGTAGCCGTCATGACGCCGCCCCGTTGATGGGCGTGCCGTTGACCGTCGCACCGCCGTCCCGGTGCTCTCGGCGCCGGACTGCGGCCACCAGGATGGCTACGCCCACGAACGCCGCCAGGCTCGACCACACGACGACGTCACTGGCCCACGCCTGCACGTCGGCGAGCAGCGTCACGCCGACGGCTGCGCAGATCGCGCCGCCGAGCGTCACTCGCTGGGCGGCGGCCATCTCCACCAGCGGCCAGCCGATGATGGCCAGCGGCCACCACTGACCGATGGTCTGCGACGAGTCCACGACCCCGGCCGCATCCAGGAAGCCGCAGAGCCCCACGGCGACGAGCACCACTCCGAACCACACCGATCCTGCCTTCATCCCATGCTCCTTACGGTTGACGCCGAGTCTGCTTCGAAACTTCGATGACTATCGAAGTAAGAGGCGAAAAAAGGGGTCGTAGTCGACTCACGTCGCCGACCCCTTCGCGAACGCTCCGAGCTCGCGCAGCACCTCCGGGTCGACCCAGCAGTGGAGTCGCTGGCCGCGCTTCTCGCAGGCGATCAACCCCGAGCTCCGCAGTTCCTTGACGTGGTGCGAGACGGTCGAGAGCGAGAGTCCGAAGCGCTCGGCGATCTCGGTGAGGTTGTCGGACACCTGGGAGTCGCTGCAGCCGTCGCTGTCGCAGTCGCGTACGAGCTCGAAGATGGCGAGGCGGGTGGGGTCGCTCAGGGCCTTGAACACCTTCGCCATGTCCGCCATGCCACGCCTCCTCGTCGTCACCACATACTTCGATACTTGTCGAAGTATAGAAGCAGAACGGCGGTCCGTCAACCCCTTGCGTCAAGAATCAGGAGTAGCCAAGTGATCTCGGGGATCTCGCTCGGGCGTCGGCGTCTGTCATCGGGCGGTTGAGCATTTCATCGACATCCTGTCGCCGCCCGAGGCTCATCGGTCTTGTTACGGCCCCCATGCGGGAAGACAAGGGCCATGAGCTGCGTCGCTCTTCTCAGAGCCGTCAACGTCGGCGGCACCAAACTGCCGATGGCCGACCTGCGCGCGCTGCTCGAGGGGCTCGGCCTGACGAACGTCCGCACGTACCTGCAGAGCGGCAACGCGGTGTTCGATGCGCGCGACGATGAGCCGGCGCGGGCCTTGGCCACCGCGATCGAGATCCGCATCGAACGCGACCTCGGGCCGCGAGTGGGCGTCCTGGTCCTCCCGGGCGAGGGGATGGCGGACGTGGCCGCGGCCAATCCGTTCCTGGCCGTTCCCGATGAGGGCGGCGCTGCGGCTGCCGCGGGTGAGAGCATCCTGCACGCCACCTTCCTCTTTGGCGCTCACGGCGAGGCAGACTTCGGCGAGGCGACGGACGCGGCCTACTGTGCCGTGTACAAGGCCGCCTTCAGCAAGCTCGAGCTGCCGGCAGCGGAGGGAGAAGAGGCGGCGTTCGTCGGCGCTCCGCCGCTGGCCACGCCGGTCGTCTACCTCAAGCTGCCGCATGGGTACGGGCGCACCAAGCTGAACAACGCCTGGTTCGAGCGCAAGCTCGGCACGGCCGCCACCACGAGGAACTGGCGGACGGTTCGAGCGCTCGCGCAGATGGCCAACGACCCGGAATAGGCCGGCAGCTCCGCGGCCGCCCACGCCCGGCGGCGCTCGTTCTGCCTCCGGGTGACGACACGGGCGCTCCGTTGTGTATTCTCTGGACTGATGGAGACCTTCACCGAGCCAAGGCCACTCGTAGCGAACGCCCGCTACACCGACGAGCGGCGAACGGCTCTGGATGTCCTCGATCTTACCGCCGTCGACGACCCGGTCGTCGACATCGTGGAGGCCTTCGAGCTGCTGCCGTACTGCTTCACGCTCCAGTGCTGCTACGGGCACTTCGTGACCGCGGCGGGTCAGGACGAGCACAGCCTGGCGGCAGTCCCCGTCGGTCACGCTGGGTCGGTCCGGTACCGGATCGCCTACGTCGCCTTCTGCGTGGAGAACGGCGAGCGGGGCCGGGCCGTTCTCGACACGTTGTCGGGGCTCCCGGCCGTCGACCCGGCCTACATCCAGTTCGGCTCCGCCGACTGGTTCTGGGATCAATGGGTCAACTCCTACGTGCTCCAGGTGGAGCCGGCCGCGCACCGCTTCAAGGATCAGGCCGCGCTCGCTGCCGGCGAGGCCGTGCACACGCAGCGGGTCAGGGACGCCTTCTTCGCGGAGCTCCGACGGGTGCTGTCCAGGGAGCTGGACCGGCTCGTGATCTGACCGCCCGCCGCTCGCCGCCCTGCGAGGGGGGCCGCTCCGCTGTTTTGAGCTCTCGCCCTGTGGGGCACGACTCCGGCAGCAGGACGATCGCGGCGACCTCGACGGCCGAGGTCCGCGGAGGGAGAGGACGATCACATCGTGGGCGCTCAGGCAGAAAGCAGTGGGACCTGGCACTACGGGCTCGTCGCTCGCTGGTGGGCCGAGTTCAATACCGAGGGTCCCGAGATCGACTACTTCCGGCGTCAGATCGAGCGTTTCGGCCAGCCGGCGCTGGACGTCGCCTGCGGCACCGGCCGCCTGCTGCTCCCGTACCTGCGCGCCGGCTTGGACGTGGATGGCAGCGACGTCTCGGCCGACATGATCCGGCTCTGCGCGGAGAGGGCCGCCGGCGAGGAGCTGGCGCCTCGGCTGTACGTCCACGCCACGCACGAACTGGACGTCCCGCGCCGGTACAAGACCATCATCGTCTGCGGCGGGTTCGCCCTCGGCGGCTCACGCGCCGACGACCAGGAGGCGCTTCGACGCCTTCACCGCCACCTTCTGCCGGGAGGCGCACTCGTACTGGACTACTACGTGCCCTACCTTGACGCGGAGCGGTGGCCGTACTGGATCAAGGAGGAGCGCCGGAAGCTCCCGGAGCCGTGGCCGGCCGAGGGCACGCGCAAGCGCGCCGCCGACGGCGACGAGATCGAGCTCTTCACCCGCCTGGCGGCGCTGGACCCGCTCGAGCAGGTCGCCACGCGCGAGATCCGCGCCCGGCTCTGGCACGACGGTGAGGTGGTCGAGGAGGAGGAGCGCGCGCTGCTCGAGCGGCTCTACTTCCGCAACGAGGTGGTGACGATGCTCGAAGCCGCCGGATTCGTGGGCATCCAGGTGCTGGGCGACTACACGGAGAACGCCGCGACCGCCGACAGCGAGATCCTCGTCTACATCGCGCGGAAGGTCGCGGTGGGAGCCGGACGAACTGGAGGACCACCGTGACGGAGCCGGACACGACACATGATGAGCCGCCGGCCCCCGGGCCTCCGCCGGACCCGGCGCAGCCGCCGGGCGAAGAGCCGTCGACGCCGCCCAGCCGGCAGAAGCTCAACGGTCCCCTGCACTTCGGCATGGGCGCGGCCATCGGCATCGGCGCGGGTGTCGGCCTCGCGCTCGGCACGCTGGTCGGCAACCTTGCGGCCGGACTGGCCGTCGGCGCCGGCCTGGGGGTCGTCGCCGGCGCCGTCCTCGAGTCCCGCGGTCGCCGCTGAAGGTCGTCCACGCCCGGTCTCATCGCCGGCGCTTGAACGATGCCCCATGGCAGCCGCTGGGCCGTATACTCTCGGCGAGGATCGCAGGCGATGAAGGGCAACGAGCGGGGTGCATCCCGGCAGGGGTGTGGTCGCGAGTAGTCCGCCAGAGGAGGCAGTGATGCCGGTCAAGAAGAAGAAGGGATCCACGAAGGCAGAGCCGGGACTCATCGAGGTCTGGCTCCTGGACCCGGAGAACAAGCGCCCTCCCTTCGGCCACAAGACGGTGCCGCTCGAGTATCTCCCCGCCGGCGGTCCGCTGCCGCGGGCCGGCGACATCATCCACCTGCCGAGGAACGTCACCGGAGACACGAAGAAGCAGGCGTTCGGCTTCGGCGGCACGCGCACACCGTTCCGGGTCGTGGAGTGCGGCCACGTGTATGCCCGCGAGAGGACAGAGACGGTGGACTCGCTCAACCCCACGCCTGCCGTCTACGTGAAGACCACGATGCACGTCAGGCGCCTCAGCCCGAAAGAGGTCTACGACGATCGCGGCTGGGAGCGGGAGCCCGGCACCTGACGAGCGCCGTGTCGAGCGCCGGCAGCCCCAGTCGGCGCGACCGATGTGCGTGACCGGCGTTACCGCGCTTGACAATCCCGGCGGCATGGTGTTTAGTGACCACTAACTTATGGGACACTGCACATCATGAAAGCAACGACACGCATCAGCAAGGACGAACGGCGCCGCGAGATCATCGAGGCCGCCACTCGTGAGTTCGCCGTTGGTGGCCTCCCCGGCACGCCGGTGGACGCGATCGCCAGGCGGGTCGGCGTCTCGCAGCCCTACCTCTTCCAGCTGTTCGGCACCAAGAAGGCGCTCTTCATCGCCGCCGTGCAGCGCACCTTCGAGCGCACCATCGGGACGTTCCGGACGGCGGCGGCCGAGGCGGGCGACGACGCCGGCCCCGCCGAGATCCTCACGACCATGGGCATGGCGTATCAGCGTCTGCTCGACGACCGCAGCCTCCTGCTCATGCAGATGCAGGCCTACGCGGCCTGCGAGGACGAGGCGATCCGCGAGGTCGTGCGCGACGAGATGCTGCGCCTCGTGAGCTTCGTCCAGTCCGCTTCCGGGGCGCCCGACGAAGCCGTGCGCGAGTGGCTCGCCTACGGCATGCTGATGAACGTCGTCGCCGCGATGGACCTCACCGACGTGGACGCCGACTGGGCGCGCATGATGTGCCCGGTCAGCGGCACGGCGCTGGCGGCGATGGCCGCCGACGCGGTCGGCAAGGAGGCGCGCACGAAGTAGACGCGGGCCGGGCGTTCGGCTCCAGGCCGGACCCGGCCCTTTGTTCGGTCCTCAGAAGTAAGTGATTACTAAGTCACAAATGGCAAGGGAGATGAGAGAGATGAGTGCAAGAGCAGCGACGATCTGGACCTTCATCGTCACCTCGGTGGCGGTGTTCATGGTCTCTCTGGACAACCTGGTCGTGACCACCGCACTGCCGGTGATCAAGGCCGACCTCGGCGCCTCCCTCTCGGGGCTCGAGTGGACGGTCAACGCCTACACCCTGACGTTCGCCGTCCTGCTCCTCACCGGCGCCGCGCTGGGCGACCGGTTCGGGCGCAAGCGCATGTTCGTGGTGGGGCTTGCGCTCTTCACCGTCAGCTCGGCGCTGGCCGCGCTGGCGCCGAGCATCGGGGCGCTCATCGCGGCCCGCGCCCTGCAGGGCGTCGGCGGCGCGATCGTCATGCCGCTCACGCTGACGATCCTCTCCGGCGCCGTGTCGCCGGCGCGTCGCGGCATGGCGCTCGGCATCTGGGGCGGGGTCGCCGGCCTCGCCGTCGCGCTCGGTCCGGTCGTCGGCGGCGCCGTCGTCGAGGGCCTCTCCTGGCAGTGGATCTTCTGGCTCAACGTCCCCATCGGCCTCGTGCTCCTGCCGATCGCCGTCCTGCGTCTGTCCGAGTCGAAGGGCCCGAACCGCTCGCTCGACCTGCCCGGCCTCGGCCTCGCCAGCGCCGGTCTGCTCGGCATCGTCTGGGGTCTCATCCGCGGCAACGAGCACGGCTGGACGAGCCTCGGCGTCGCCGGCCCCATCATCGCCGGCTTCGTGCTGCTTGGCGCGTTCGTGCTCTGGGAGCGGCGCTCGCCCGAGCCGATGGTCCCGCTGCGCTTCTTCCGCAACCGTGCCTTCTCGGCCGCCAACGTCACCTCGCTGCTGATGAGCTTCGGGATGTTCGGCTCGATCTTCCTGCTGGCGCAATTCTTCCAGGTCGTGCAGGGCTACTCGCCGCTCGAGGCGGGTCTGCGCACGCTGCCGTGGACGGCCATGCCGATCCTGGTGGCGCCGATCGCCGGCATGTTCAGCGACCGCATCGGCGCCCGCCCCCTGCTCGTCGGCGGGATGGCGCTCATGGCCTTGGGGCTGGCGTGGATCGCGTTCGTCACCAGCCCGACGGTGCCCTACGCCCAGCTGGTCCCCGCCTTCGTGCTGGCCGGCGTCGGCATGAGCCTCTACTTCGCCCCTGTCGCCAACCTGGTGCTGAGCACCGTGGCGCGCAAGGAAGAGGGCAAGGCGAGCGGCGTCAACAACACGATCCGCGAGGTCGGCGGCGTGTTCGGCGTCGCCGTGCTGGCGAGCGTGTTCAGCGCCGCGGGCAGCTACGTCAGCCCGCAGGCGTTCGTGGACGGCATGGTCCCGGCGATCTGGGTCGGGGCAGTCGCGGTCGCCCTGGCCGGAGTCGCTGCGGTGCTGATCCCGCCGCGCGAGGACGTCGTGCCGGACTCGGTCTCGCTGCTCGAGCGCCGCGAGCGGGACGGCGGCGCGACCGCCGGCGAGCTCGCCTGCGAGCCTGACGCGGCAGCCTGACCGGCGCATCGCAGAGTCCCCGCGGGCCGGGGCGGGAGGCCGAAAGTGCCGCCCGCCCCGGCCGTCTGTTTGGCGCCGCCGCTGTGGGGAATCCGGTAGGGAACAGGTGGAAGGAGGCCTCATGATCGACAGCCCCACTCGTCAGCTGGCCGAGGAGCACGAGTTCGTGCTCCTGGTCGTCGGCGCCATGGAGGCGGAGGCTGCGTCCATCGAGCGCACCGGCCGCGTCCACACCGAGCGCGTGCTCCAGATGGTCGACTTCACGCGCAACTTCACCGACGGCGACCACCACACCAAGGAGGAGGACCTCCTCTTCCCGCTGCTCGAGGAGCGCAGCGCGGCCGCCGGCGGGACGATCAGCGTCCTGCTCAGCGAGCACGGAGCCGCACGAGACTGCATCCGGGCCATCGATACGGCGCTCCCCGATGCGGAGAGCGCCGACCCGGAGCGCGCCGTCGCGGCTCGGGCCGTGATCGCCGAGAACCTCAAGCTGTACGCCTTCTTGCTGCCGCTGCACATCGGCAAGGAGGACACGGTGCTCTTCCCACTCACGGAACAGGTGCTCAGCGACCGCGAGCAGGAGATGCTCGGCGAGGAGTTCCGGCGCATCGCGACGTCGCCCGGAGCAGCGGAGTCGGCGGAGCGCTACCACCGTATGGCCCACGACCTCGCGACGGCGCCGGCTCGGTAGCCGGCGCCGCCAGAAACGGGAGATCTTCCATGGACAGACTGCTGCGGGATGCCGCGGAGCGCGCGATCCGCTACACCGGCGAGTTGCCTGAGCGCCGCGTCGCGCCGGACGCCGAAGCCCTGGCGGGGCTCGAGCGCTTCGACGAGCCGCTGCCCGACGGGCCGGACGACCCCGGGCGCGTCCTCGCCTTGCTCGACGAAGCCGGGTCGCCGGCCACCGTGGCCACGGCCGGACCCCGGTTCTTCGGCTTCGTCATCGGCGGTTCTCACCCGGTGTCGCTGGCGGCCAACTGGCTGGCCGGGGCGTGGGACCAGAACGCCGGGGCCTTCACCGCCTCGCCGGTCGCGGCCACTCTCGAGCAGGTGGCGCAGCGCTGGCTCATCGAGCTGTTCGGCCTGCCTTCCACCACGGTCGCCGGCTTCGTGACCGGAGCAACCATGGCCAACCTGACCGCCTTGGCCGCGGCGCGTCACGCCGTGCTGGCGCGCGTCGGGTGGGATGTCGATGCGCAGGGACTCACCGGGGCGCCTCTCGTGACCGTGATCGCCGGTGACGAGGTGCATCCGTCCCTGGTGAAGGGCCTCGGTCTGCTCGGGCTCGGGAGAGACCGCGTCGTGCGAGTGCCGGTCGACGACCAGGGACGGATGAGGGCGGACGCGCTGCCCGCGATCTCCGGGCCGACGATCGTCTGCGTGCAGGCGGGCAACGTGAACACCGGCGCCTTCGACCCGGTCGCGGAGATCGCCGCCCAGGCGCACGAAGCCGGGGCCTGGGTCCACGTCGACGGCGCCTTCGGTCTCTGGGCGGCGGTCGCGCCCGAGCGCGCGCATCTCGTGCGCGGCGTCGGCAGTGCCGACTCGTGGGCCACCGACGCGCACAAGTGGCTCAACGTGCCCTACGACAGCGGGCTCGCCTTCGTGCGCGACCCCGAGCCGCTGCGCGCCGCGATGGGCGTCACGGCGGCGTACCTGCCCGACAGCATGATGCGCGAGCCCGCCGCGCACGCGCCCGAGCTCTCGCGCCGCGCCCGTGGCGTCGAGGTGTGGGCCGTGCTGCGCGCCCTCGGCCGCTCGGGCCTCGCCGACCTCATCGAGCGGGACTGCCGCCACGCCACGCGCTTCGCGGAAGGTCTGCGCGAGGCCGGCTTCGAGATCCTGAACGAAGTCGTCCTGAACCAGGTGCTGGTGGCGTTCGGCGACGACGAGACGACGCGCCGCGTCGTCGCCGCGATCCAGGAGGACGGCACCTGCTGGGCCGGGGTCACGGTCTGGCAGGGGCGCACGGCGATGCGCATCAGCGTCTCCGGCTGGTCGACCACGACCGAGGACGTGGAGCGCAGCCTCGCGGCGATGCTGCGCCTGGCCGGCTGAGCGTTCGTCGAGGTCCTGGCGCCGCTCGGCGCCCGACGTGGGTGTTTCGGCTTGGCCTCACCGGGAAGCAGGATAAAAAGTATCCTGAATCCTTCCCTCCTTCTCGGGAGCGCCCTCATGTCTGCTCAAGCTCTCGCCGTCGCGGCGGACCCTACCCAAGACGGCGCGCAGGTGCCCCGCAGTCTCGGCCTCGCGCTGGTCGTCATCGCGGCGGCGCAGCTGATGATCGTCCTCGACGCGACCATCGTGAACGTCGCGCTGCCGCAGATGCAGCGCTCGCTCGGCTTCAGCGGAGCCAGTCTCGCATGGATCGTCACCGCGTACTCGCTCGCCTTCGGGAGCCTGCTGCTGCTCGGCGGCCGGCTGGGCGACCTCTACGGGCGCCGCCGGGTCTTCATCACCGGCGTGCTCGTCTTCGCCGTCGCCTCTCTGGTCGGCGGCTTCGCGACCACCGAGTGGTGGCTGCTGATAGCGCGCGCTGTGCAGGGCGCCGGCGCGGCGCTCGCTGCCCCCACCGCGCTGGCGCTCATCGCCACGACCTTCCCGGCGGGACCGCCGCGCAACAGGGCGCTCGGCGTGTGGGCCGGCATGGCCGGCGCCGGCGGAGCTATCGGCCTGCTCCTGGGCGGCATCCTGACCTCATACGTGTCGTGGCGCTGGGTGTTCTTCGTCAACGTACCGATCGGCCTCATCGTCGCCGGCATGGCCCCGTTCGCCCTGGCCAAGACGGCGCAGATCCGCGGCCGGCTCGACATCCCCGGCGTGATCACCAGCACGGCCGGCCTGGCCCTACTCGTCTACGGCCTGACGCACGCCGCCGCCGGTCAGGACGGCGTGTCGCACTGGGGCGACGGCATCACGCTCGGCGCGCTCGGCGCCTCGATCGTGCTCCTGGTCGTCTTCGTGCTGATCGAACGGCGCTCCCCGCACGCCGAGCTGCCGCTCCACTTGCTGAAGTCCCGCCGTCGCTCGGGCGCCTACATCATGATGCTTCTGCTGGGCACCGCGATGTTCGCCGTCTTCTTCTTCCTCACCATCTACATCCAGACGGTGTGGGGCTACAGCCCCGTGAAGGCGGGCGTCGCCTGGCTTCCCTTCCCGATCTCGCTGATCGCTATCAACATCCTCGTGGCCAGAGTGCTCGTGACGAAGATCGGCGTGCGGCCGCTGCTGATGGCCGGCCCGCTGTTCGCGGGGGCCGGCTTCCTGTGGTTGTCAAGGCTGAGCGACACGGGCGGCTACTGGGGCCACTTTCTGGCGCCCGTCATGCTCGTCAGCATCGGCATGGGGCTCATGTTCGTACCGCTCACGCTGATGGTCGTCTCGCACGTCAGGAACCATGAGGCTGGGGCCGCCTCGAGCCTGCTCAACATCGGTCAGCAGGTCGGCGGCTCGATCGGCCTGGCGGCGATCGGCACGATCGCCTGGACGTCGGTGGCGAACAGCGTGACCAGCCAGATGGCGGCCGCGGCGGCCGGCGGCGCCGCAGCTGCGCAGGGAGCCGCCGGCGCCACAGGAGTCGCGAGTATCCCGCCGGGCGTCCTGTACCAGGGGCTGACGACGGGCTTCTCGACCGGCCTCATGATCGCCGGCTTTGTCGCCCTGAGCGGCTTCCTCGTGGCGCTGTTCGCCACCCGGACGCCGGGCCGTGTGCGGCTTCTGTCCTCAAGGCACGACCGCGAGCCGTCGTGTGACGAGGTGCTCGGCACCTGCGACCCGATGCCGGTGCCGATCGACTGAGCCATCGTTGAAGAGGGGCCGGGCCGGCCTTTCGGCCGGCCCGGCCCCTCTTCACGTCTTCTTCGTGGCGCGGGCTCGTCGCCCGCGGGCGCCGCCCGGTGTACGTTCAGGACGCGTCGCCCTCGGGTCCGATGAGTTTCCAGCCCGCCTGCCAGCTCCAGCCGTGACGCGTCTGCAGCGAGATGTTGAGCCAGGCCAGCGCCTCCAGCTCTCGTGCCTTGGCGAGTTCGCCTGCGTCGATCGGGTTGAAGCCGATGGCCTCGACCAGGCCCAGGACCGTCGCCTTCGCTTCATCGTCGTCGGCGGCGACGAAGCCGTCGGCGCGTAGTCCACCCACGCTCGGTTCAGCCAGCCGTGCCGCGAACGCCGTGTTGAACGCCTTCACGACGCGGGCGTTGGGCACGCGCGCCTGGAGCCCCTCTGCGCCCGACGTACCTTCGGTCGCCAGGCCGGAGTAATCCGGCTTGATGGGGTTGGTGGCGTCGACGACGATCTTGCCGTCCAGCGCGGAACCGAGGTCGGCGAGAACGGCGTCGACGGCGGAGTAGGGGACTGCCAGCACGACGAGGTCCGCGCCTTCCACGCCGGCGCGGTTCGAGTCGACCGCGCGGGCGCCGCTTGCCTCGGCGAGCGCGCGGGCGGAATCCCGGCCGGCCGAGCTTACGGTGACGCTGTTTCCGGCCTTGGTCACCGACGTCGTCAGTGCCTTGCCGACGTTTCCTGCTCCGATGATCGTGATGTCCATGATGACTCCTTTGTCCTGGCGCGCTGCTTGCCCGCCCACTGCGCAATATATTTGCTTGTGCAATAGTTGTTACCGCGATTATTCTGGATGAAACATGGGTACGTCATGGGTATGACAAGCGCTGCGACAGACCTACGGCGTATGGAGCGGGAGCGCGCAGCCCTCGATCTCTGGGCAGCGCTCACGCAGGCGGCGGGCGCAGTCCGGAACCGGCTGGCCGCTCGGCTCGACGCCGACCTCGGCGTCCTGCCGGAAGAGGCCGACCTGTTGGTGAGGCTCGCGGGGGCGCCCGAGCTGCGCCTGCGAATGGCCGACGTAAGCCGGTGTCTGCGGCTGAGCAAGAGCGGCGTGACGCGACTCGTCGACCGTCTGGTCGAGCGGGGCCTCGTCGTCCGCGCTGCCTGCCCGAGCGACCGGCGGGTCGTCTACGCGGGTCTCACGGACGAAGGCAGCCGCGCGGCGGCGGCAGCGGCTCCAGCGGTCGCGGCCGGCGTGGCGAAGTGCCTCGCCGGCCGGCTATCCGTCGCCGAACTCGACGCGCTCACGACGTCCCTGGTCGAGATCCTCGACGCCGAGGAGACCCGCGCTTGACCGGCGCCCTCGCGCGGGACGACCGGCACCGATCACCTCGCCATCCGCTACCCGACGCGCCCGTCGCTGGCGCGGGCGCCGCGAGCGTTGATCGAGCGTAACGACCCGATCGAGGGCGCGGCCGACCGCGGCGTCAGCGATGCAATCTACCTGCACGACCCGGACGGCAACGGCCTCGAGCGGTAGCGGGACCGGCCCCGCGACGAGTGGCCGGTCAACGAGGACGGCAGCTACGGGATGGTGGTCGAGGCACTCGACCTCGAGGACCTGCTGGCGGAGGCGAGCGAGGACTGACGGCGCGAAGCAGCCGACAGGATGCCGCGCCCGGACCCGGCGCGAAGAAGGGCGGAGGCACTTCCGGCCTCCCGCCCTTCTCTGCGAGTGCGTGATGTCCGAGTTACGTCAGCGGTCAGTGCGCGACGCGAGCCAGCACGTTGGCCGTCCCGAGCTTGACGCTGTCGGGGAGCGAGGTTCCGAACGTGTCGTTGATGGCGCCCATCGCGGTCGCGTTGAGGGTCACTCCGACGTTCTTGACGGTACGGTAGATGCGGCCGTGCTTCTTGAAGGTCTCGATCTTGGCTTTGCGGAGGTCGAGAGTAGCTATCTCAAGGCGCTTGCCGTCGTTCACGATGGCGGTCAGGTTCGGCGCGCCGGTGATGTTGATGGTGAACTTGGTCAGGCTCAGCGCCGCCCAGGTCCCTGCATCGTAGCGAGCGAGCAGGAGACCGCCGGAGTGCCTGATGAAGCCGGCGGTGGTCTTGGCGTCGACCATACCGGTGGTGATGGGGAAGGTGTAGCGCGCGGCATTCGTGGTCGCGGAGACGGTGCTCGGCGCGACGGGGAGCGGGATGATGCCGGCATCCCACAGCGCTTCTGTGGTCGCGGGGTCTGTGGTGAGCGCCGTGCGCATGCCGTCGAGGCGGAGCGTGGCCGCTTGGGCCTGCGGAGCGGCCGTGAGGACGAAGAGGCTGAGGGCGAGCACGATGGCGAGCCCGAGAAGCCCGAGGCTTGCGGGCCTCCGTATGGCTATCGATGAACTCTTCATTGGGATACACCCTTCCTTTGCTCCTCCGGCGCGTCGCCGGGGAAGAGACTCCTTGACGCGGTCTATGTACCCGTCGTAAAGTATCTCAACCATGAAAGTCACTCCGATGGAGAGGAGCGCCGGTGGGCGACACGGAGCGGGACTACTCGGCAATGGACGTCGCGATGGCGGTGCGCCACCTCGACCTCAAGATGGCGCAGATGCACCTCGAGATGGGCGAGAGCCTGGGCATGTCCGCGGGAGAGCTGCTCGCGCTGGCGTATCTCTCGGTCGACGGTCCGCTCGGTCCGACCGAGCTCACCCACCGGCTGCACATCACGACGGGGGCGATGACGGCGATGCTGGACAGGCTCGCGGAGCGCGACTACGTCGTCCGCGAGCCCCACACCACCGACCGCCGCCGCATCATGGTCACACTCACGAAGAGCGGGCGCGACCGCATCTTCACGCAGGTGCACGGGATGGCCAATGAGGTCGTGACGATCACGGAGGAGCTCCCGGCCGAAGAGCGAGTCGTGATCGGCCGCTACATCGATCGGCTCGGGGGAGTGATCGCGCGGCCCGCCGACTGACGGCAGGGCTTGCCGCGTCGACGGCGTCCGGCGCCGGAGCTGAGGAAGAGGTGATCTGATGGAATCGGTCTGGGACTATCCGCGACCGCCGCGTCTGGAGGCGAGCCGGCGGCTGGTGCGCGTCGAGTTCGCCGGCGAGGTGATCGCCGAGACGACGCGCGCCTATCGGGTGCTCGAGACGAGCCATCCGCCCGTGTACTACATCCCGCCGGAGGACGTGCGCAGCGAATCGCTGCGCCCGAGCCGGCGGCACAGCTTCTGCGAGTGGAAGGGCCGGGCGAGCTACTACGACCTCGTCGTCGGCGAGCGAGAGGTCCGCGACGCCGCCTGGTACTACCCGGACCCGACGTCGCGGTTCGCGGCGATCCGCGACTACGTCGCCTTCTACCCGAGCCGCGTCGACGCGGCCTTCGTCGACGGCGAGCGGGTGCAGGCCCAGGCCGGCGACTTCTACGGCGGTTGGATCACCGCCGAGATCGAAGGGCCCTTCAAGGGCGGGCCGGGCACGGCCGGCTGGTGAGCCGACCAAGGTGATGACGCCCGGCCGGTGGCGCGTCCCAGGGGCCCGTTCGCGGCAGCCGATCCGTCTCGCCTCCGACCGGGAGGCGGGATGCGCGTTGTAGGCGAGCACGTCCGAGCGTACGTCTGGAAGTAGCCTTGGGCGTTTGCACGTACGTGCGGAGGTACGTGTCGGCGAACGGCATACCCGCCGTCCCGTCGTTCCGGGGTCGCTGCGCCGGCCGCCGCCGGGCGGGCCGGCCGCCGCGAGGCTCGCCGGCGCTACGTCAGCCGCTGCGGCTCGTCCGGGCCGCCGATCTGGGGCGCCTGGGAGCGCAGCTCGATGAGCTTCTGGCGGAGCTCCACCTGCAGGCGCCCGATCTCGCCCTCGGCCTCGACGCGCTTGACGCGGCCCTCCTCCTGGATGCGGATCGTGTCTTCGAGCGTCGCCACCAGGTCGGCGTTGACCTTCTGCAGCGTCTCGACGTCGACGATGCCCCGCTCTACCTCGCGCCCTACCTTCGCCGAGCCGTCGCGGAGCAGCTCGGCGTTCTTGGCCAGCAGCTCGTTGGTCGTGTCGGTGACCTGCTTCTGCAGCTCCACCGCCTTCTGCTGGCGATAGAGGCTGATGGCGATCACGATCTGGTTCTTCCAGAGCGGGATGGTGGTGAGGATCGAGCTCTGGATCTTCTCCACGAGGTTCTGGTCGTTGCTCTGGATGAGGCGGATCTGCGGCGCCGTCTGGATGGCGATCATCCGCGTCAGCTTGAGGTCGTGGATGCGGCGCTCGAACCTGGTCGCGGCCTGCTGCAGGTCGGCGAGGCGCTGCGCGGCCATGACGTCGCTGGTGGCCGCGACCTCCGCCTCGAGCGCAGGGATCTTGACGGCGTGCAGCTCGTGGATCGCCTGCTCGCCGGCGGCGATGTAGACGTCGAGCTGCTTGAGGTAGTCGAGGTTGAGCTCGTACATCTTGTCGAGCACGGTCATGTCCTTGAGCAGCGCCATGCGCGAGCGCTCCAGGGCGTCGATGAGCTTCTCGATGCTCGTCGCGACCTTCTGGTAGCGGGCGGAGAAGCGCTCGAACGTGTTGGCGAAGCGCCCGAGGATCGGGATCTTCGCCTTGCCGGTGCCGGCGCTCAACGCGTCGACGTCCAGCTCGCGGACCTTCTTGAGCAGGTCGGTGAGCGCCTCGCCGCCGGACCCGGCGTCCTTGTTGCGCACGTCGCCGAGCAGCGAATCGGCGAAGTTGGCGATGCGGCTCTGGGCCGGGAGGCCGTAGGCGATCACGGCCTGCGCGTCGCGCACGTCGACGGCGGCCTTGATCTCGGCGACCCGCTGGAGGTCGACCGGCGTCAGCGGTCCGGCGGCGGGCTGGTCGCCGACGGGCGCCGCCGGCGCCGGCACGAGCTCCGCCGCGTCCTGCTTTTGGATCTCGTCGCTCATGACGCCTCCTCTTCCGGCGTGCACCAGCGGGCCGTCAACGCGCTGGGGAACCGGCTCGGATGTCGAAGCCAGGCAGACCGCTCATTGCGGCTCCCCGGTCTGGGTGTACATGGTCTCGCTGCGCACGGTGCGCTCGAGCAGCTCGATCTCGCTGTCGAGGTCCATGGCGCGGTCTTCGAGCACGTTCGCCAGCTGGCGGTCGAAGGCCTGCTGGACGACCTTGAGGGACGCCTCCGCCCGGTCCAGCGTCTGGTTGATCTCGGCGGTGGTGCTGCCGCGCTGCCCGAGGTTGACGTAGCCCTCGACGATGCGCTGCGCGGCGTCGAGGTAGTAGGTGAGAAAGCCGCGCGCGGCGTCGATCTTGCGCGGCTGCGCCGCGAGCTCCGCGATGATCTGGTCGGCGGTGGCGCAGAGGCCGACCACCTCGTCGCGCACGGCCGGCTTGCCCATGGAGCCCGCCGTGCGCAGGATGGCGTCCACCTGGCGACGCGCCGGCTTCAGCACTTCGGCGGCGCGCTCGTCGATGTTCTTCGGCAGCTGCGGGCGGGCCGCGGCCGCCAGCTCCGGCGGCTGCGGCGCGGCCGGCAGCGCCCGCGGCGAGGCGTCGCCGAACATGATCGCCCTGTAGTACGGACGGATGGACAGGGCGTGCACCACCGAGAGCGCCGAGACCAGCAGCTGCAGCAGGAAGAAGGGCCACACCGGAAGCGCCGTGGCCACGGCCGTGATCGTCAGCAGCAGCGGAACGAGGTAGGCGAACCCGGAGAGCGTCCACGGCGTGTGCCGGGCGCGCACGCCCACGTACACGAACCCGACCCAGTTCATGAACCCGAGCGTGAAGGTCCAGCAGATCCAGAGCGAGTGGCGCCACCACCAGCGGAACCGCGCCCGCCGCGGACCCTCGTCGACGACGTCGCCGACCAGGACGTCGGGCTCACTCTGCGGCTTCAGCTGCTGGACGTCCCTGACGGCGAGCGCAGGATGACCGTTCTGGCACTCGCCGTAGGGCGTGAGCCAGACCCAGCGCTGGCAGGCGGTGCAGTAGCCGCCGAGCGGCATGTGGGGCCCCCTTGCGGGTCGGGTGCTGCGCGTCTCGAGTTCAGGATAGCCCGCGGAGCCGAGAAAGGCACCTGCGCGGGCGCGCTCGCCGTCACCGGCGGTGTAGGCTTGCCATCGATGAACCATGACGAAGGCCAGATACTCCGCATCGCGGTGCCGTCGGACGAGCCCGGCGGCCTGGACGCGGCGCGCTCCGGGCACTTCGGCCGGAGCCCCTGCTTCACCATCGTCGACCTCATCGACGACGTGATGGTCAACGTCCTCGTCGTCCCCAACGCCCGGCACGGCAAGGGCGACGGCTGCATCACGCCGGTCCTCACCCTGGGTGAGAACCTCGTCGACGTGGTGATCGTCGCCGGCATCGGCCGCCGGCCGCTCCTCACCTGCCTGCAGGCCGGCATGCGCGTCTTCGCCGGCGAGGACCGGCCCGACGTCCGCTCGGTGATCGAGGCGTTCGTCGACGCCGATCTCGAGCCCGTCGGTCAGGACGCCACCTGCTCGCACTGACCGGCTGCCTGGCGTGAAGGACCTGCCCTCGCGGGAATAGTCCGCGAGAGGGCGCGTCCGGCACCACGTGGACCCGCCCGCGGACCGGCACACCCACGCGGGAGCTCTTGCCATGCAGGCACCGACGCAGATCGAGGCGAGCGGGCTCGCCGACTACCTCGAGGTCCTCACCAAGGCGGTCTTCCAGAGCGGCATGAGCTGGCGCGTGGTCGAGGCCAAGTGGGGCGGCTTTCGCGAGGCGTTCTCGGACTTCGACCCGGCGACGGTCGCGGCCTTCACCGACGACGACGTCGAGCGTCTGGCCGCCGACACGGGCATCATCCGCAACCGGCGCAAGATCGAGGCGACCATCACCAATGCCGAGGCCATGGTCGCCCTTGACGCGCTGCCCGGCGGCTTCGTCGGCTGGCTGCGCTCGCGCGGCGACTTCGAAGCCACCGTCGCGGCATTGCGCGGCGAGTTCCGCTTTCTCGGCGACGTGGGCGCGTACTACCTGCTCTACGTCGTCAAGGAGCCCGTGCCCACGCACGAGGAGTGGACCAAGGCCCACCAGAAGTGACCCGGGGAGGACCCTGTGAACGCCAAGGACAAGAACGACGCCGACCTGCGCGAGAAGCTCACCCCGCTGCAGTACGAGGTGACCCAGCGCGAGGGCACCGAGGCGCCGTTCGCCAACGAGTACTGGGACGAGCACCGCGACGGCATCTACGTGGACGTGGTCAGCGGCGAGCCCCTCTTCAGCAGCCGCGACAAGTACGACTCGGGCACCGGCTGGCCGAGCTTCACCAGGCCGCTGCGCGGCGAGGCCGTCACCACGCGCGAGGACCGCAAGCTCTTCAGCTCGCGCACCGAGGTGCGCAGCGCTGCGAGTGACTCGCACCTCGGCCACGTCTTCCCGGACGGACCCAAGCCCACCGGGCAGCGCTTCTGCATGAACTCCGCGGCGCTGCGCTTCGTTCCGAGGGAGGAACTCGAGGCCGAGGGGTACGGCGAGTACGAAGGCCTGTTCGGCGACGACGGCGAGTAGCCGGGGCCGGGCCGCCGGCTGGCGGGCCGCCGGCGGGCGTTCCTCGCGGGCCCGGCGGCGCGATACTATCCGCCCATGGGGAGCTACGACAGCGACGAAGAAGGCCTCATCGCGCTCGCGCGGCAGCTCACCGATGCGTACGCCGAGGCGCGCACGCGCGCAGACGAGGACTACGCCTGCGATGAGATCGCCGCCTTCCTCGCCACGCAGCGCTTCGAGGCGCCCAACGAGGCGCTGCTCGCGATCCTCGACCTGCCGCTCACGAAGGAGACGTATCCACTGGTCGACACGGCTCAGTCGACGCTCGCCGGGCGCGGCCCCGCCGTGGTCGAGCTGCTGCTCGAGGCGGTGCTCGGCGAGGTCTACGACCCCGACGGCCCGGCGCCGGAGCGCGCCGCCGAGACGCTCGACCTCATGGACCGCCGCGAAGCGGCGCAGGGCCTGACGGAGGTGCTCTGCGGTCGCGGTGACGACGAGCTCAAGGGCGTCGCCGTCGACGCCTTGGTGGCGCTCGGCGCCTTCGCTGAGCCGAGCCTCGCGGCGACGCTGGACGATCCCTTGGGCGGCGACTGGGCGCAGGCGGCGCTCGAGCAGATCCGCTTCGTCCGCGAGCATCCGGGCGCAGCGCCCGGCGACGATGCCGGCGATGAGGCCGACGCCTTCGAAGGCTTCGTCGACGACTACGGTCCCCCGGAAGACGGCGTGGACGACGAATCGGAAGACGATGCCGCCGACGAGGATGACCTTGGCGACGAGGTGGACCCCGGCCTGGAGCAAGGCGGAGAGGACGGGGGCGACACCGGTTCCACCGAGGCAGAGGGCAGCGACGACGTGGAGCCCGCCCGAGACAGCGATGTCGGGGCAGGCGCTCGCCCAGAGCCGGCCGCCGCAGGCGGGCCGGCCGGCCCGGACCAGGAGGTCGTCGACGGCTCCTACGAGGACTTCCTCCGCCGTTTCGAGGAGGAATCCGGCGGGGATGCAGCCGCGTCCTAACGTCCCTCAACGCGACCTGAACACGAGCTTCATATTCGCTTGAGACAGTGTGTTCAAGCCAAGAACGGCTGCGACAGTCGCCCCCCCGACGTCGCAGGGTCCGGCTGCTGTACGGTGCGCCCCCACCGAGCCGACCGCCCGTCAGCCCGGCGCGCCTTCCTCCTGGCGCCTGGGCGCCGTTGGCCCCTCTGGGCCGCGGCGAGCGCAACGCGCTCGCCGCGGCCCATTCTCTTTCTTCCGGCGTACTCGACGCTTGACAGGTCCTTCCGACGGTCGTAGAGTGAACAGCGTTCACGGATGGGAATACTGTTCACGAAGGAGCCCTCGTGACGCCGACGATCCGCCAGGACAAGCACCACCGGGAGACCAGGGACGAGATCCTCGCCGCGGCGCGCGCGCTCGTCGCCGAGAAGGGCGCGCGCAATCTGACGGTGCGTGAGCTGGCGCGCCGCGTGGACCTCACGGCCCCGGCGCTCTACCGCTACTTCCCGGACGGCAAGGACGAGATCCTTCTCGCCCTCGCAGCCCAGGACCTGGACCACCTCTCCGCGCACCTGCTGACCGTTCCCGAGGCGCTGCCGGTCGATGAACGCCTCATCGAGCTCGGGCTGGCGTACATCCAGTTCGCGCGCGAGCACCCGGCGGAGCTGGACCTGCTGTTCGACAGCCTCGCCGGCCTCTCGCGCGAGGTCCAGGAAGGAAGCCTCGAGGTACTGACGCCCACGCCGCTGTTCACGATCATCCAGGACGTGCTTCAGGACGGCATCGCGCAGGGCGTGCTCTTCGCGCGCGACGAGGACGACGTGATGCTCATGTGGCACGGCGCCTGGGCCATGGTGCATGGGCTGGTCGCCGTCGAGCGCACGCACCAGCACCACGACGAACTGTTCCGGGCGCGCGCCCGCGACGTGCTGCGCGCCTTCGTGAACGGCCTCAAGACAGATTGGACGAGCAGCTAGGCTGCTAGCGGACGGGGCAGCGTTGCCCCCTCATCCCCGGGAGACCGAGATGGCACGTAGACCCATGACAGAGACACTCGCCCGCGCCTGTGCCCGCCGGCCTTGGCTCACCATCGCCGTCTGGCTGGCCGTCGTCGCGGCGGCGGTCGGCCTGCTGGTCGCCTACGGCGACTCCCTGCAGGCCGCCGACGACTTCCTCGGCCGCCCGGAGTCGAAGCAGGCCGAAGAGCTGCTCGCGGAGCGGCTCCCCGGCTCCGACGCGGACACGGAGATCGTGGTCGTGCGCTCGGACGATCTCACCGTGGACGACGCCGCCTTCGAGACTCGCGTGCGCGATCTCGCCGCGTCGATCCGCACGCTGGCCCCCAAGGACGTGCGCTCCGTGGTCACCTACTACGACGCGCAATCGGCGGCCGCGCAGGCGGAGAAGCAGGTGCGCGCCTTGCAGGCGACGCCGAACAGCGCGGATGAGGAGGCCCTGAAGGCCGCCGAGGCGGCGGCCGCGCAGGCGGCGGCCCTCGTCTCCGCGGACGGGCGGACGACCATCATCCCCGTGACGATGACGACGCCGTCCGCCGGCGTCGACGAGCACATGGACGGCTTGTACGGACTGGTCACCTCCGCCGACGGCGAGGACGGCTTCACCGTGCTTCTCACGGGGAGCGGCGCCTGGGAGCGCGACGCCTCGGCGATCGCCGAGAGCGACCTCCGCCGCGGCGAGGCGATCGGCGTCCCCATCGCGCTGGTGATCCTCGTCATCGTCTTCGCCTCACTCGTCGCGGCGATGGTCCCGCTGGCGCTCGGCGTCGTCGCCATCATCGTCGGGGCGGCGCTCACGGCGCTTCTCGGCGAGGGCTTCATGGTCTCCGTGTTCGCACTCAACATCGTCACGGTGATGGGCCTCGCCGTGGGCATCGACTACACGCTCTTCATCGTCTCTCGCTTTCGCGAGGAGCTGGCGGCCGGCCGCGCGGTGCCCGACGCAGTCGGGCGGGCCGCGGCCACGGCCAGCCGCGCCGTCCTCTTCAGCGGCATGACCGTGGTGCTCGCGCTCTGCGGCATGCTGGTCGTGCCGTTCACGATCTTCACGAGCCTCGGCGCCGGGGCGATCCTGGTCGTCCTCGCCGCGGTGGCCGCGGCGCTCACGCTGCTCCCCGCCGCACTCGTGCTCCTCGGCCCCCGGGTGAACGCCCTCCGGCTGCCGGTCGGGCGCCTCGCGAGGCGCAGCAAGACGAAGCCCGATGCGCAGGGCGGCGCTCCCGCGCCGCAGGCGGGCGGCTTCTGGGCGCGGACCGCCGGCGTCATCATGCGGCGTCCGGTGCTGAGCCTCGTCATCGGCGCCGGCATCCTGGCGCTGCTCGCCGCGCCCGGCCTGAGCATGCGGCGCGGCGAGTCCGGCATCGCCGGGCTGCCTGCCGACCTGGGCACGCGGCGCGGCTACGAGATCCTCGCCGCGGAGTTCTCCGCGGGCATGACGTCGCCGATCCTGGTGGCCGTCGACGGCGACTTCGCCGACCCGCGGGTCGCGGCGGCGGTGGAGAAGCTCAAGACCGCCGCCGCTGGCCGACGGCCGCTTCTCCCTCGCCGGCTTCGAACGCAGCGACCACGGGGACTTCGGCCTGCTCAAGCTGGCGGTGGACACCGACGGGACCGGAGCGGCGGCGGCGCAGGCAGTGCGTGATCTGCGCGCCGACGTCATCCCCGCGGCCGTCGATGGCGTGCCGGTGAGGGTCCTCGTCGGCGGCGGCCCGGCGATGTTCGCCGACATGATCGACCTCGTCGACCTCTACACGCCCATCGTGATCGCCGCGGTGCTGCTCCTCAGCTGCCTCCTTCTGCTCGTCGCGTTCCGTTCTCTGGTGATCGCCGTCACGGCGGTCCTCATGAACCTGCTCAGCGTCGGCGCGGCCTTCGGCCTCCTCACGCTGGTCTTCCAGAAGGGTGTCGGCGCGGGCCTGCTCGGCTTCCGGCAGACCGAGGTCATCGAGTCCTGGGTACCGCTGCTGCTCTTCTGCATCCTCTTCGGACTCTCGATGGACTACCAGGTGTTCCTGCTGAGCCGTATCCGCGAGCGGTACGACCAGCGCGGCGACACCACCGAGGCGGTGGCCTTCGGCATCCAGTCCACGGCCGGCATCATCACGGGCGCGGCGCTGATCATGGTCGCGGTGTTCGCCGGGCTCGCCGCCGGGGAGATGGTCATGTTCCAGGAGATCGGCTTCGGGCTGGCCGTGGCCGTAGCGTTCGACGCGACCCTGGTGCGCGTCGTCGTGGTGCCGTCGACCATGGCCCTGCTGGGACGCTGGAACTGGTACCTGCCCAGGTGGCTGCAGTGGCTGCCGCACGTGAGTCTGGACGAAGGGGCTGCGGCGGACGGGGCGGCGGACCTCCCCGGGCCCGCCCCGCTCGCGGACGCCGGCGCGCTTGCAGCGGAGGCGGCCGGCCCGGGGCGTCGGTAGCGAAGCGGCGCGCGAGCCGAAGCGCCGGCAGACCGCCTCGCGTCACGCGAGGGCGACCTCGTGGGCCGCGGCGGCGATGCGCTCCCGCAGGGCCTGGCGCTCCGGCGAGTCGGGATCGGCGAGGACGGCCGAACACGCGTCGGGGTGCTCGTAGCGCGCGTGCGCGAGGATGCCGAGCTCGAGGCGCTCGAGTGAACAGGCCATCAGATCGAAGTCGCAGTCGGTCAGGCCCAAGTCTCGACACGATACCTCGTACATGGCGTTCGCCCTTCTCTCGACGGCCTCGCAGTCGCGGCAAGCGCCGCGCACTCCCAGTATTCCCCGTCGCGGAGGCCAAGGGGGGGTGCTGGGCGAGGAACCGGGTCTGTCCCCGGGGCGGTATGGGGTCGTCACCTGATGCCGAGACGCGGGCTGAGCGCGGGTGCCGTCTGATCCTCATGCGGTGAGTCCCCATGGCAGGCACGACCGTCGCTCCCTCGTGGTAGCGTTGCGCGAGATCCCGGCGAGGCTAGGAAGATTCCCCGCCGGCGGCCGACATGGGGAGAGGAGAGCTGGGATGGGCTGCTGCCTGATCATCGGCGTGCTGGCGGCGTCGCCGCGCATCATCCTGTTCGGCCTCTGGCTGTTCACCGACTACCTCAGCCGCATCGGCCTGCCCTTCATCTGGGGCTTCATCGGCTTCCTCTTCGTGCCGTGCACCACCATCGCCTACGCGATCGCCGAGAACTCGTTCGGCGGCCTGCAGGGCTGGGGAACGGTCGTGTTCGCAGCCGGGATCGCGCTCGACATCCTGCTCTACACGAGCGCGCGCAGGCGCCGGCGGGAAGGGCGCGCCGGCTGAAGCGACAGCGCTCCTCCTGAGCCGGCAGCGCTCCGCCGCGACGACTCAGGCGCTGGTGTGAGGCGCGGCGCCGCCGGTCGGTGGTGGCGGTGAGCCGTCGTCCGGCGGCCAGGAGCCGGCTCCGCCCGCCAGCACCGGCGCCGGCCGCAGCCGCCACACGTCTTTGACCAGGAGCACCCAGAAGGCGGCCAGGAGCCCGAGCCCGCCGGTGACCCAGCACATGGTCGTCACCCCGAACTGCTCGGCGAGCGGGCCGGCGACCGCCAGGCCGACCGGCCACAGGGCCAGCGACGCCATCCAGTCCCACGCGGTCACGCGGCCGAGCGACTCCCTGGCGATCTGCGTCTGCAGCGTCGTGTTCCACACCGCGACGAGGATGCCGACGGCCACGCCGCGCAGGACGTACACGCCGCCGAGCACCCAGGGATCCCCGAAGATGGCGAGGGCGAGCGGCGCCGCGACGGCGGTGCTGCCGGTCAGGGTGACGGTGATCATCGGCCGCTTGGGCCGGTAGCGCATGGCGATCGCCATGCCGACGATCATGCCGGCGCTGAACACCGCCTGCAGCCAGCCCCACACCACGGCGCCGTACCCCTCCTCGAGCAGCCCGAGGGGCCCCAGGATCTGGAACGGCGCGATCACGATGCACAGCACGAGGCAGACGCGCAGCAGCATCACCCACAGCCAGGTGCGCGACTTCACCTCGCGCCAGCCGGCGCGCAGCTCCGCGCCGAAGCCGTGGACGGCGGCCGCGGTCTTCGTCACCGCCGGTACGTGCAGCCTGGCGAGGAAGGCGGCGCTCACGAGGAACGTGGCGCCGTCGATGGCGATGGCGCCGCCGGCGCCGATGACGGCGACGAGCACGCCGGCCACCGCCGGACCGACCATCCAGCCGAAGTTGTCGCTCATGCCCATGAGCGCGTTCGCCTGCTGCAGCTGCCCCGGCGGTACGAGCTGCGGCACGATGGCGCCGGCCGCCGGGCGGAAGAAGGCTTCGGCGGCGCCGTGGCAGGCGGCGAGCACGGCGAGCTGCCAGATCTGCGCCGTGCCCGTCAGCAGCAGCACGGCGGCGGTGATCTGCACCACCGCGCGCACGAGGTCGCTGCCCATCATGAGGGCGGCGCGCGGCAGCCGGTCCGCCCACACGCCGCCGACGAGCGCCAGCAGCACCAGCGGCACGCTCTGTGCCGCCAGCACCAAGCCGAGATCAGTGCCCGATCCGGTCAGGTCGAGCACCGCGAAGGTGAGCGCGACGGGCGTGATGCCGTCGCCGAACACCGAGACGCTCTGCGCGAGGAAGACGTTGCGGAAGTCGCGCCGGCGCAGCGCGCCGGCGCCCTCGCGAAGGCGTGCGGGAATCAGGCGGGAGAGCTGCATTCCCCGAGTCTACAGGGGCGCGGGGCGGCTGCCGCCCCGCGCTACGACATCTTGGTCGCGCCGCGCGCCGCCCAGAGGGCCATGATCCCCGTCACCGTCGCGAACCCGAAGGTGACGCCGAAGCCGACGAGCAGCGAGCTCGCGTCCCACCCGGTGTTCAGCAGCGAGCGCATCGAATCGAAGACGTAGGTCGTCGGGTTGATCGTCGCCGCCACTCTGAGCCAGGTGGTCGTGACGTACTCCTCGGGGACGAACGTGTAGCTCAAGAAGATGAGCGGGAAGAAAGCGAAGGTCGCCGCTTGGGCCGCCGCCGCGTTCTTGGTCTTGAGCGCCATGAAGGCGGCGTACCCGGCGAACGCCATGCCCCAGAGGAAGGCGAGCACGACTACGAGGGCGAATCCCGCCGGCCCCGCCGCGACCTTCAGCCCCATGAACAGGGCGATGACCATCACGAGCACGACCTGGGCCGTGAGCACGATCGCGCTGGCGATCATCGGTCCCCAGATCACCGAGAGCCTCCGTGTGGGCGTCAGGAGCAGCTTGGTGAAGTAGCCGTTGTCGATGTCCTTGATGAGCGACTGCCCGGCGAGGCCGGCGCCGCCGACCGCGGCCGAGACGATGGCGACCGGGAGGATGAATCCCAAGTACGTGCCCTGGAACCCAGGCAGTTCGGCCACGCTGCTCAAGCCGGCGTCGTAGACGAAGAGGAAGAAGACGCTGATGGCGATGTTGGGGAGGACCGTCGCCGGCTCGCGAAGGGTATTGCGCAGCGAGCGGCCGATGAGGAGCAGGGTGTCGTTCATGACCGCACCTCCGCGCCGGCCGTGACATCCTCGGCGTCTGCGTCGATCTCGTGTTCCAGGGCCTCGCCGGTGACGCGCAAGAAGACGTCGTCGAGGCTCGGCTGCTCGATCGTCAGCCCCTGCAGCCGGATGCCGGCGCCGTCGAGAGCGCGCACCAGCTCGGGCACGTTCTCGGCGGCACGGCCGAAGTAGAGCCGCAGCTGGCGGTTGGAGCGCTGGCGGTTGGGCGCCACCGGCGCCAGCGCGTCGTGGGCGCGCTCGGCGTCGGCGGAGGAGTCGAACTGCAGCTCGACGACCTCGTCCCCGACCCGGCGCTTCAGCTCCTCGGGGGTGCCCTGCGCGACGATCTTGCCCCTGTTGATGATGGCGATCTGATCGGCCAGGCGGTCGGCCTCCTCGAGATACTGCGTCGTCAGGAAGATCGTCATGCCGAAGTCGTCGTTGAGGCGCCGCACCTCCTCCCAGATCGCCGCCCGGCTGGCCGGGTCGAGGCCGGTCGTCGGCTCGTCGAGGAAGAGGACACGTGGGTCGTGCACGAGCGCGAGCGCCAAGTCGAGCCGGCGCTTCATGCCGCCGGAGTACGCGCCCGCCCGCTTCTTCGGGTCGACGTCATCGAGGCCGACCGTGACGAGCAGCCGCTCCGCCGTCTTGCGCGCCTCGTCGCGCGGCGTGCCGAAGAGCTGGGTCTGGAGCATCAGCAGCTCCCGCGCCGTCATCAGCGGGTCGAGCCCGACGTCCTGGAGGGCGACGCCGATCGCCTCGCGCACCTTGCCGCCTTGCTTCTGGACGTCGTAGCCGGCGACCGTGGCGCGGCCGCCGGTCGGGTTCAGGATCGTCGTCAGGATCTTGACCAGCGTGGACTTGCCGGCGCCGTTGGGGCCGAGGAAGCCGAAGATCTGGCCGCCGGGCACCTCGAGGTCCACGCCGTCGACCGCGTGCAGCTGCCCGAAGTCGCGGTGCAGGGACTCCGCGGTGATGCTCCTGTCGAGGCTCTTGTCGGTCGTGGGCACGAGGCCCCTCCTCCCCTTGAATGCGCAACCAGTGCGGGGGGCATTCCCGGAGAGGCGCGCGGACTAACGGCGGCGGCTCCTCGGGCTAACGGCGGCGGTGCTGGGGTATCACCTCCCCAGACGAGCGAGGAGGGGTTCGATGCCGATCTTCGAGTGGCGCAGCGCCATGCCGGCCTCTGCGGACGAAGTGTTCACCTACCACGCGCGGCCGGGCGCGTTCCGGCGGCTCGCGCCGCCGTGGCAGAAGATGCGCGTGCTGGAGGAGACCGGCGACGTGACCGGCGGTCGCGTCGCCTTCGACGTGTGGTTCGGGCCGCTCAAACGGCATTGGCTCGCGGAGATGGGCAGCGCGATGCCGGGGCGGCAGTTCGTCGACCGGCAGCTCGAGGGTCCGTTCGCGTCGTGGGAGCACACCCACCGCTTCGTGCCCGACGGCGACGACCGGAGCGAACTGCTCGACCACATCGAGTACAGCCTGCCGGCCGGCGGGCTCACCGACTTCGTCGGTGAAGGCCCGGCCGGCAAGACCCTCGCTCGCCTCTTCCGCTTCCGCCACGAGCGCACGCGCATGGACCTCATGCGGCACGCCGTCTGGGCGGACCGCCCGGCCCTGACCGTGGCCATCGCCGGCGCGAGCGGGCTCATCGGCTCCCATCTCGCCGACTACCTGACGACCGCCGGCCACCGGGTCGTCAGGCTGGTGAGGCGGCCGGACGCCGGCGACGGCGAGGTCTCCTGGGACCCGGCCAACGGCCGGCTCGATCCCGCGGCGCTCGAGGGCGTCGACGCCGTCGTGAACGTCGCCGGCGTGACCATCGCCGGCCTGTGGACGTCCGGCCGGCGGCGGGCCATCCTGGAGAGTCGCGTGCAGGCGACGCAGACCCTCGCGACGGCCATCGCCGGGATGGACACCCCGCCGACCGCGCTCGTGAGCGCCTCCGCGGTGGGCGCCTACGGCTCCCGCGGCGGCGAGGTCGTGACCGAGCAGACGGCGCTCGGCTCGGGCTTCCTCGCCGACGTGTGTCGCGCCTGGGAGGCGGCCGCGGATCCGGCGCGCAGCGCCGGCGTCCGCGTCGTCACCCCGCGCTTCGGCATCGTCGTGAGCGCCTCGGGCGGGGCGGTCGCCAGCATGCTCCCCGCCTTCAAGGCCGGCCTCGGCACGCGGCTCGGCACCGGCGACCAGTACTGGGCGTGGGTAGGCCTCGACGACCTGCTGGCGGCGATCGAATGGGCCCTCCACGACGAGGAACTCGACGGCGTGGTCAACGTCACCGCGCCCGAGCCGGTGACCAACCGGGAGTTCACGAAGACCCTCGGCCACGTGCTGCGCCGCCCGGCGGCGCTGGCGGCGCCCGGCTTCCTCCTGCGCCGCGGCACGGCCGGCATGGGCGACGAGATGTTCCTCGCCAGCCAGCGCGCCCTGCCCGTGCGCCTCCAGGAGCGCGGCTTCGGCTTCTCGTTCCCCGAGCTCGGAGGGTGCGCTGCGCTACGAGCTCGGCCGCGGCTGAGGGGCCCGGAACACCCACTCCCGCTTCGCGCCGGCCATCGGCGTGCGGAGCTCGCGCGTCCAGCTGCGCGCGTCGAGGGCGGCGAGCTGCCGCGCGTCGTCGCTCGCCGCCGTCCACCAGAGCTCGTGGAAGGCCCAGCCGGGGCCCATCAGCCAGTCGAGAGTGACATCGAGGAACCGGCCCTCCAGCTGCTCCGGCTCGTCGCGCCGCACCCACCCGCGGACGCAGGGTGCGTCGCCGCCGGGCCACCCCGGCCCCGCCGGCGGCTCCACGCCGCGCGTCAGCAGCATGTCGCGGAGGGGGCGCAGGTACACGCAGCCGAGCACGCGCCGCTCGGACTGGTCGAGCACGCTGTACGTGAAGGCGATGCGGGCCTCGTGCTCCTCGTCGTGCCAGCCGAGCTCCTCGCGGTTCTCGGCGACGCTGAAATCGTCCATCGGCCAGTCGCTGTCTGACCAGCGCCGCAGGTAGTCGACGCTCGCCATCAGCGCCGCGTGGTCGCGCTCGTCGTGAGCGGCGGTCAGCCGAGCGAGCACGAATCCGCCGGCGGTGTGCCGCTCCGGCACCGGCCCGGAGTACCAGCTGCCTGAGTTCCCGCCGCCATCCGGCGCCGCCGGGTCGCCCAGGGTCGTCGACATCGGTCCTCCGAGCGTCGTCAGTAGGCGACGGCCACGGCGTGGCCGACGTCGTCGCGGAGCGTCAGCTGGTCGAGCATGTACTCGGCCACGTCCGCCCGGGCGATCCGCCGGCCGCCGGGAAGCGAGTAGCCCGGCTCGGCGCGGTACGCGCCACGGGGCGGTCCGTCGGTGAGAGCTCCCGACACGCGCACGATGGTCCAGTCCAGCTCGCTCTGGCGCACGCTGGTCTCCATCCGCCGCAGGTCGGCGTAGGCGTGCTTGAGAAACAGCGGCTTGACGACCTTCTCGTAGGCCCACGGGAGGTTGGGGTCCCGCCCGGGCTGGGTACCGCTGGCGGACAGGACGACGAGGCGTGGCACCTGATAGCGCTGCATGGAGCGGATCACGTTGAGCGTCCCGAGAGCGTTCACCGCGGGCTCGCTCTTCTTGTGCGCCGCGCTGAGGGCGACGAGCACGGCGTCCTGGCCGTCGACGGCGTCGCTCACCACTCCCCCGTCGAGGACGTCGCCGGCGACGACCCGGACCCTGCCGGCGAGGTCGCCGAGCTTCTCCGGGGCGCGAGCCAGCGCGGTCACGTCGTGACCGCGCTCCAGCGCGCCCTTCACCAGCAGCCGCCCGGTGCGGCCTGTCGCTCCGACGATGAGCACCTTCATGCCCGCATGGTACCCGGGCGCGGGCATTCACGCGCCCTCGGTCGGCCGGCGCCCGTGCCCGGTGGCCGGCCGACACCCGCGCCCGCCTGCCGGCGCCCGGAACGCCGGCGTAGCCAGAGCGGGCGGCGGCTCTGGGCATCCGAGCGGCCGCCGCCGGCTCTCTCGGGTAGCATGAGGACGTGGGTACGGACCTGACGGGCAGAGTCGTCCTCGTCACGGGGGCGAGCATCGGCATCGGGCGCGCGGTCGCGCTGCGCTTCGCCACTGCAGGGTGCCGGGTGGCGCTCACCTACTTCGAGCATCGCGCCGAGGCCGAGGAGGTCGCGGAGCGCTGCCGCGAGCTCGGCTCTCCCGACGTCCTCGCCCTCTCGCTGCAGCTGGCCGACGAGGACAGCGAGTGCACGCTGCTCGAGCGCGTCGTCGACCGCTTCGGCGCCGTCGACATCATGGTGAACAACGCCGGGGTGATCAGCTGGAAACCCTTCCTCGAGCAGGGCTTCGGGGAGATCGACGAGCAGGTGAACGTGAACCTGCTGGGCGTGATGAAGCTCACCTGGTGCTTTCTGCCGCTGGTCAGCGATGCGGTGATCACCGTCGGCAGCACCGCGACCCTGCACCAGTCGCGCACGCCGCCCACGTACTGCGCCACCAAGTGGGGCCTGCGCGGCTTCGTCAAGGCGCTGGCCCTCGAGCACCCGGACAAGCGGATCGTGAGCGTGCACCCGACGGTGACGGCGACGCGCATGAACGACATGCGGGGCATGTCGCCGGAGCGCGTCGCCGACGTCGTCTTCAAGGTCGCCGCCGGGGAGATCGAGGTGGAGCCCGGCGGCGACGTCGACCTGCGCGAGTACGCGGACGCGTGAGGGCCGGGGCGGCTGACGCCGCCCCGGCCCTTTCGACCGGCCGCGCCCTCGGGGGGAAGGGCAGGCCGTTCGCCGGGTTCGTGTCCGGCGGTCGTCGGGTCACTCGTACTGGATCGCCTCGAGGATCCGCGTGTTGGCGGCGCGGCGCGCCGGCAGCACCGCCGCGACCACTCCCACCACCACGGCGAGCACCAGGAACACGCCCAGCTGCATCCACGGCAGGCTGAAGACCAGCCCGTCGCCGCCCAACTCGGTGATGATCACGTAGGCCATGGCGATGCCGACCGCCGTGCCGAGCACCCCGCCGATCACGGAGGTGATGACGCTCTCGTAGCGCACCATCTGGCGGAGCTGCCGGCGGGTGGCGCCGATCGCGCGCAGCATGCCGATCTCGCGCGTCCGCTCGTGCACGCTGAGCACCAGGGTGTTGATGATGCCGAAGATCGAGATGAGGACGCTCATGGCCAGCAGGCCGTAGAACATCATCAGGATCTGGTCGACCTGCTTGTTGATCGTGTCGAGGTACTCGCCCTTGGTCATGACCTTCTGCGTGGGGAAGGCCGCGAGCGCCTTCTGCACCGCAGCCTGCACGGTTCCGACGTCCGCGCCGTCCTGCATGCGCACCATCGTGATGACGGACGCGGTCGGCAGGTCGAGGGCCTTGAAGGCGTCCAGGCTGGTGACCATGCCGGTGAACGCCATCTGGTCGCGGTAGAAGCCGAGTACGGTGAGCGTGGCCTGCTTGCCGCCCTGGCGTGCTGACGGTGATCGCGTCGCCGGCCTTGACCTTGCCGGCGAGCGGCGAGCCGTCCTCGAGCAGGACGTGGTGGGCATCGAGCTTGGCGAAGAGGGCGTCGCCGCCGCCGTGCTGCCAGTCGAACGCCCAGACGCGGGCGAAGACGGCGGGGTCCACGGCGTAGGCGGTCATGATCCCGCCCTTCTTGACCTTGAGGTTCGCGTAGCCGGTGCCGGCCGCCGTCTCAACGCCGTGGACGGCGTCCAGAGAGCGAATGGTCCTCTGCGGCACGCCCATGAACGCGGTGCGGTCCTGCGCGACCAGCTCGGCCCGCGTGGACTTCTCGATCGCGCCGCTGAACGAGCCCTTCATCGCCTGCGCGAACACGGCGAGGAACACGACCAGGGCGAGGCCGATCATGAGCGCGGCGGCCGTGGCGGCCGTGCGGCTCGGGTTACGGCCGGCGTTGTCGCGGGCCAGACGGCCGCTGGTGGGAGCGAGCTTCTCCAGCGGCCAGCCGATGACGCGCGCCGCCGGCCGCACGATGTACTTGGCCAGCATCGCGATGGCGACGAAGAGAAGCAGCGCGCCGAGGCCCATGGAGAGGAGCCGGTTGCTGGTCGTCCCGTCGCTGAAGATGCCGTAGGCGAGCGAGGCGCCGCCGAGGGCGGCGACGGCCAGGGCGATCGCCGTGCTGAACTTGGTGAAGCGGGTCGGCGGCAGGGCCGCACCTTCCTGGAGGGCGGCCACAGGCGGCACGCGCGTCGCCCGCAGCGCCGGCGCCAGGGCGGACACCAGCGTCACGCCGACGCCGACGAGGGCGGCGATGAGGATCGTCCGCGGCTCGAGCGCGATGCCGGCGGTGGGGATGTCGGCGCCCATGGCCTTGAAGAGCAGGTTGATGGCCTTGGCCACGCCGAGGCCGGCGACGATGCCGGCGGCCGAGGCGAGAACGCCGAGCGTCAGCGCCTCGGCGACCACGGAGCGGAGCACCTGACGGCGGCTGGCGCCGAGGGCGCGCAGCATGGCGAACTCGCGGCGCCGCTGGGCGACGGTGATGCTGAAGGCGTTGAAGATGATGAACGCGCCGACGAAGACGGAGACGCCGGCGAACGCCAGGAGCATCGGCGTCAGGAAGGTGTTGATGGAGGCCGCCGTCTCGTTGGTCGCGTCGGTGGCCGCCTGCTCGCCGGTCTTGACGCTCACCGTCGCCGGCAGCACGGTCTTGACGCGCGCGGCGAGCTCCTTGGGGGTCACGCCGGGATCGGCGGCGATCGAGACGCCGCTCAGCTTGCCGGGCTCGCCGCCCCAGCGCTGCACGTCCTGCAGGCGGCCGGCGATGACGACGGTGCCGCCCATCGAGCCCGAGTCGCCCCAGGTGAACACGCCGGTGACTTCGACGTGCTGCAGACCGGCCGCGGCAGCGACGTCGAAGCTGTCGCCCGGCTTCAGGCCTTGCTTCGTCGGCGAAGCTCTTGATGATCGCTGACCTCGTTGCGGGCCTGCGCCCCACGGCCGGCGACGAGCCGGGCCTGGTTGAAGGGCGGGCCTGGGTTGGTGGTCAGCAGGGTCGGGGCGCCGCCGGTCTGGACGGTCTTGCCGTCGACGATCGCGGCGCCCAGCGTCTGGTACGCGCCGGCGGCTTTGTCGACGCCCGGCACTCCCTGGATCTGTGCGAGCATCGTGGTGTTCAGTGTCTGTGCGACGGTACCGGTGCTGTCCATCGGGGTGAACGCCGTCTTGGGCGACACCTGCACGGCGGTGCCCTTGAACGAGGTCTTGAAGATGTCGGCGAAGCCGTTGTGGATCTGGTCGGTCAGCACGTACGTGCCGGTGATCATCGCCACGCCCAGCAGGATCGCGAGGACGGTGAGGACGGTCCGGAGCGGCCGGCTGGCCAGGCTGCGGAAGGCGAGGCGGGTCATCGGGGCACCTCGAGGTTCTTGATGGTGTCGTAGATGGCGTCGCGGGTCATGCGGTCCTCGTCCAGCTCGATCTGGCCGTCCTTGAGGAAGACCACGCGGTCGGCGATGCTCGCCGCGTTGGCGTCGTGCGTGACCATGATCACGGTCTGGCCGAACTCGTCGACGCTGCGGCGGAGCAGGTCGAGGACCTCGCCGCCGGTGCGGGAGTCGAGGTTGCCGGTGGGCTCGTCGGCGAACAGGACCGCCGGCCGGGTGATGAGCGCCCGTGCGACGGCGACGCGCTGCTGCTGGCCGCCGGAGAGCTCGGCCGGCCGGTGCGTCAGGCGGTCCTGCAGGCCGACGGCCTCGATGACGGTGCGCCGCCAGACCTCGTCCGCCTTGCGGCGGGCGAGCGAGAGCGGCAGGACGATGTTCTCGTCGGCGGTCAGCGTCGCCAGCAGGTTGAAGCTCTGGAAGATGAAGCCGATCTTGTCGCGGCGCAGCTGCGTCAGCTTCTTCTCCTTCAGCCGGGTGATCTCGACGCCGTCGATGCTGACCCGGCCGCCGGTGGGCTGGTCGAGTCCGGCGAGGATGTGCATGAGCGTGCTCTTGCCGGAGCCGGACGGGCCCATGATGGCCGTGAGCCGGCCCTGGGTGATGTCGATGTCGACGCCGGCGAGGGCGTGCACCGCGGCGTCGCCCTTGCCGTAGACGCGCGTGACGCCGCGCGCCGTCACGACGGCGCGGCCGGGGCCGCCTTCGCTGAAGAGCGACTCGCTGGTGAACTCGCGCTCGAGCCGTTCGAGCGTCTCGCGCGCTTCCTGTCGTTCGCGCTCGGGGATGGTGGTGGTCCGCATGATGTCTCCTCCTCGGTGACTTGCCTGAGGAGAGGCTACGGCGGGCCGCGAACGGGCGAATCGCCCGAGGGTGGTGGATGCGCGAGCGCGGCGGAGGGATATTCTCGCGCCGCCGGGGGCACCATGGGGGGAGCCCGCGGCTACCCCGCCGGGAGGCGGGTCACCCGAGGGTGGTAAGGGTGACGCGGACGACGACGGGCGGCGAGGCGCTCCGGCCTCGCCGCCCGTCGTCGTGTCGTCCCCCCGCGGGGGTAGGGCCGCCGCCGGAGCGGGGCCCGGGTCCTACTTCGCCGCCGCTCCGCGCTGCTCCGCGGCGGCCGGCTCCTTGTCCATGCGCACGGCGCAGACCTTGAACTCCGCCGTCATCGTCACCGGATCCCCGGCCGCGTTGGTCAGCTCGTTGACCGGCGACTCCTTGAAGTGGAACGTCATGAACATCGTGCCGACCGGCACGCGCTCGGTGATCACGATGCGCGTGGTGATCGAGCCGCGGCGCGAGGTCACGCGGACCATCTCCCCATCCGCCACGCCCAGGCGCTCGGCGTCGGCGGGATTGACCTCGGCGAGCTCGTGCGGGCGCAGCCACTCGAGGTTCTGCGAGAGGCGGGTCATGATGTTGTAGTGGTACAGCATGCGCCCGGTGGTGAGGAGCATGGGGTACTCGTCGTCGGTCAGCTCGGCCGGCTCCTCGAAGGGGATGCCCTGCAGGAGACCCTTGCCGCGCGTGAACGTGCCCTTGTGCAGGATGGGCGTGCCCGGGTGGTCCTCGGTGGGGCACGGCCACTGCAGGCCTTCCTTGTCGATGCGCTCGTAGGTCATGCCGGCGTACTGCGGCACCATGGTGCGGATCTCCTCGAAGATCTCCTCGGGCGAGTCGTAGTGCCACGGGATCCCCAGGCGCTTGCCGAGGTCCTGGATGATCTCCCAGTCCGGACGCGTGTCGCCGGGCGGATCGACCGCCTTGCGCACGCGCTGCACGCGGCGCTCGGTGTTGGTGAAGGTGCCGTCCTTCTCCGCGTAGAGCGCCGCGGGCAGGAAGACGTCGGCGTACTTGGCCGTCTCGGTCATGAAGATGTTCTGGACGACGAGGAACTCGAGGTTGCCGAGCGCCTTGCGCACGTGGTTGGCGTCGGCGTCGGTGAGCGCAGGGTCCTCGCCCATGATGTACATCGCCTTGAGCGTGCCGTGCGCGGCGAGCTCGATCATCTCGGGGATGCGCAGGCCCATCTCGTCCGGCATGGGCACGCCGTAGGCCTTGGAGAACTTCTCCTTGGCGGCCTCGTCATTGACGCTCGGGTAGCCGGGGAACGAGTTGGGCAGGGCGCCCATGTCGCAGGAGCCCTGGACGTTGTTCTGGCCGCGCATGGGGTTGACGCCGGCGTTCTCGAAGCCGATGTGGCCGGTGATCATGCCGAGGTTGGCGAGGTTCATCACGTTGGCCGTGCCGACGGTGTGCTCGGTGATCCCGAGCGTGTAGAAGATGCCGGCCTTGGGCGTCGTGGCGTAGAGCTCGGCCGCCGCGAGGATCTGCTCCACCGGCACCCCGGTGATCTCCGCGGCGCGCTCGGCCGGGTAGTCCTTGACCGTCTCCCAGACGTCGTCGAAGCCTTCGCAGCGCTCCTCGATGTACTCCTTGGCGTGCCAGTCGTTGGAGATGATCGTGTGCAGCAGGCCGTTGATGAGCGCGTTGTCGGTGCCCGGCTTGAGCCGCATCCAGATGTGCGCGCGCTCGGCGAGCTCGGTGCGGCGCGGGTCGGCGACGATGAGCTTGGCGCCGTTCAGCGCCGCGCGCTTCATCTTGTTGCCGATGATCGGGTGCGCCTCGGTGGCGTTGGACCCGATGATGAAGAGGACGTCGTCGTGCTCGATCTCACCGATCGAGTTGGTCATCGCGCCTGAACCCAACGTGGCGGCCAGACCGGCCACCGTGGGAGCGTGTCAGGTGCGGGCGCAGTGATCGATACTGTTGACGTTGAGACCCGCGCGCGTCAGGCGCTGCATCAGGTAGTTCTCCTCGTTGGTGCAGCGCGCCGAGCTGAGCACGCCGACCGACAGGTTGCCCTGCTCGTCGCGGATCTCACGCAGGCGGGCGGCGACCAGGCTGAGGGCCTCGTCCCAGGTCGCCTCCTCGAAGACGCCGTTCTTCTTGATCAGCGGCGTCGTGATGCGGTCGGGGCTCGTGATGAGGTCGGTGTGGAAGCGGCCCTTGACGCACAGCGAGCCCTGGTTGACCGGGGCGTCGTAGGCCGCCGTGACGCCGATGATCTTGTCCCCGGCGATGTTGAGGTCGAAGTTGCAGCCGACGCCGCAGAACGGGCAGGTGGTGCGCACCTTGCGGCGGTCCCAGGTGCGCACGCCCTTGAGCTGCTTGTTGGCGATGGCGCCGGTGGGGCAGACGTCGACGCACTGGCCGCAGAAGCGGCAGAACGAGGTGTCGAGCGCGTGGTCGAACGAGCCGGCGATCTGCGACTCGAAGCCGCGCTCCGTGAAGTCGATGGCGTCGGTGACCTGCACCTCCTGCGCAGACGCGCACGCACTTGCCGCAGAGGATGCACTTGTTCATGTCGCGCTCGATCATCGGGTTGTCGCTCTCGATGGGGAGGTCGCGCTTCTCGCCTTCGAAGGTGGTCTGCTCGATGCCGTAGCGGTAGCAGTACTCCTGCAGCGTGCAGGCTCCGGCCTGCTCGCAGGTGATGCAGGCCATCGGGTGGTCGGAGAGGAGCAGGTCGAGGATCAGGCGGCGGGCCTCGACGACGTCCTCAGACTCGGTGTGGAGGACCATGCCGTCGGTGAGCTCGGTGGCGCACGCCGGCAGCAGGTTGGGGCGGCCTTCGACCTCGACGACGCAGAGCCGGCACGACGCGGCCAGGCTCAGCGTCTCGTGGTGACACAGGGTGGGGACGTCGATGCCGAGGTCGCGCGCGGCCGTGAGGATCGTCGTCCCCGCGGGCACGCTCACCACGTGGCCGTCGATGGTCGCCTGGATGGTCGCCGTCGTCTCTGCGCCTGCAGGACCGGTCATGCCGCCTCCGTTCGCTTGCTCCACTGCTGCAACGTGGGCCGCTCCCACCGCGGCCCGAGCCTCCACTGCGGCATCGAGCGCCCGGTCGCCCACCGGGCCGCCGCTTCTACGGACGGTCCCTCCCCGCCGCGCGGAGAGGGACTCCGAGTGTACAACGGGCCCCCACAGGCATGAAAGCCGGGCGCGGGCGTGCGGGCGCCGGCGCCGGCGCAGAGACCCGCCGGCCCGGGGCTCACGGCTCCGCGAGGAAGCTGTCGGCGCGGCGGCGGAAGCCGCGCTTGTCCGTCCACATGACGGGGTGGCCGCCGCGCGGCGTCACCCAGAGGCGGCAGTCGGCGATGCCGAGGGCCATCCGCTGGTGGCCGGGGACGACGGACGGCAGTTCCTCGTCGCCGAGGCTCGAGGTCAGCAGCACCGGGCAGCGCAGGTCGCCGAGCCGGTCCGCCAGAGGCCGCCAGCCGCCGCGCTCGGCCAGCTCCAGGAGCAGAGCGGAGTCCGCGGCGATGACGTCCGCCCAGTCGTCGCCGTGGGCCTGGCGCCAGAAGTCCCGCTGCGGCGGCGCGACCAGGCGGCGCAGGCGTCGCGGTCCCTCACGCCACACCCACTCGACGAGGGAGCCCGGGAAGGGCTGCTCGGCGATGCCGGCGCCGCCGGACGCATCCTCCTCCGTCTGCTCCGCGGAGGTCGTCGCGGGCGTCACGGCGCCGGGCAGCCGCCGACCGACGATCCTGCGCAGGTCGGCCGGGTCCATGTACTCGGGGCAGCTGTCGGCGATCACGGCGCGGACGGCGTCCGGCTGGTCCGCGGCGGCGAGCAGCGCAAGGACGCCGCCGCCGCTGCAGCCGAGGAGCGCGAAGCGCCCGGCGCCGAGGTGGGCGGCGAGGGCCACCGCTTGCGCGGCCCCGCTCTCCCACCAGTCCAGCGGCCAGTGCTCCAGGCGGTCCGATCCGCCGGTCCCGAGGTAGTCGAGGGCGGCGACGTGGTGGCTCCGCCCGAAATGCTTGAGGTCGCCCAGGTGGCTCGCGGATGAGGCGGTGCTGCCCGGCAGGATCAGGAGGAGCGGCCTGCCGGGCTCTCCCGCCTCGCGGTAGTGCAGGGCGTGTCCTTGCCAGGTGAACGAGGGCATGGATGCCTCCCGCGATCCCGCTACGCCTCGCGGGCGGCGCTCTCCGCCCGGTCGCGGATGCCGCGCAGCATGCCCTCTTCCATGATGAAGTGCGCCGGCTCCAGCATGAGGGCGCGGGCGAAGGCGGTGGGCACGGTCCGCCGCCAGGCGGCCCGCGAGCGGACGATGAGGCGCGTCGCCCCCGTCTCCGCGGGCTCCAGGTAGAACCCCCACGTCCACGCGAGCTCGCCGCGGAAGAAGTCGCCGGCCTCCTGCGGAGGCTCGCCGGGCGCGCCGCTGCGGACCACGAACGCGTGCGGCGGCTCGAAGACGGCGACGGTCATCTTCATGGTCTCATCCGGATCGAGCGTCAGGTAGTCCTCACCGGCGCGGAGGTCCTGCCACTCGGGGTGGATGCGGTCTGCGCTTCGGACCTTGAGCCCGGCGATGTTCTCGAGCGCGTCGTACGTGTAGAAGCCGCCCCGGTTCTGGCCGATCTGCGCCAGCCACGGCCACACGTCGGCGGCCGGCGCGCGCACCGTGATGGCGTGGGTGGTCGTGTACAGGGGGCTTGCGACGAGGTCGTCGCCGGGGAGTGGGCGCGAGACCTCGTCCGCGGTCGCGCCCCACCGCCGCAGGCGCGGCAGGGCGAGGAAGAGGTAGGCCGCGGCGAGCGCTTTGGCGGTGACCGCGGCCAGGGCGACTTCGTGTCGACGCTTCATGGGGCTGCCTCTCCTTGGTCGGGGTCGGCGGCCGCAGCGCCGCCGTCCTCATCGATCTCCGCGTCGATCGCGGCGATGGCGGAGGCGAACGCCCGGGCCACCACCTCCGCGCCGGCGTCCGTGAAGTGCACGCCGTCGGTGGTGAACGGCCCCTCGCCGCTCCGGCCGGCGGCGGCGAAGGCGGGACGCAGGTCGAGCTCGCGGCAGGTGCTGCGCCCGGCCGCGAGCCCCGCCAGCGTCTCGCCGACCTCCGCCGCCCGCTGCTCCCAGAGTGAGCCCTCCGCCTCGAGGATGAGCGGGCGCACCGCGACGAGCCGCGGCGCCCGCGCCTCCGTCCACTCGAGCAGCTCGTCGTAGTCGCCGGCGAGCCGCGCGAGGCGCTCCGGCCAGCTCCAGCCGCTCCCCGGGACTGAGGCGTCCCAGGCGCCGATCACCGCGTCGTTGGCGCCGACCCAGACGACGGCGAGGTCGACGGGACCGAGTCCCTCGAACTGCATTCGCGCCCACAGGTCGGCGACCGTGTCGCCGGCCTTGCCGCGGTTGAGCAGCTCGTGGTGCGGCAGGCGTCGCTGCAGCAGCGGGAAGAAGGCGGCGCCGGGCCACCCTTCGGTCAGGCTGTCACCGAGAAAGGCGATGCGCATGGCTCAAGTCTACGCCGTCACCGGCTCACGCCACCGGCTGCTGTTGAGTGACGCAGTGGATGTTGCCGTCGGCCTTCGCCAGTTCGAGCGTGGGCAGCTGGACGACCGCTCGGCTCGGGAAGAGGCGCGCGAGGATATCGCGGGCCACGTCGTCGGCGGGGTCGTCGAAGGCGGGCATCACTACCGCTCCGTCGGCGACGTAGAAGTTGACGTAGCTGGGTGAGAGGCGACGGCCCCGGTACTCGGGCCGCCCTGGCATCGGCAGCTCCACCACCTCGAGCGCGCGGCCGCGTGCGTCCGTCGCGGCGCGCAGGCGCGCCAGGTTCTCGTGTACGGCGGCATGCTGCGGGTCGTCGCGGTCGGCGCAGCCGAGCGCCGCGACGACTCCCGGCGCCGTGAAGCAGGCGAGGTTGTCCACGTGGCCGCCGGTGTTGTCGTGGTCGAGGGCCGAGGTCAGCCAGATCACCCGCTCGGCCCCGAGGTGATCGCAGAGGATCCGCTCGGCCACGTCCTGCTCGAGCCCGGGGTTCCGCCGCGGGTCGAGCACGACCTCGGTCGTCGTCAGCACCGTGCCCTCGCCGTCGACGTGGACGGCGCCGCCCTCGAGGACGAGGGGCGCGGCGAAGCGCCTCGCCCCGAGCAGGTCGAGGATCCGCCGCGCCATGGTGCGCGTCCGTCCGTACTCCTCGTAGATGCCGCCGTAGGCGTTGAAGCCCCAGTCCACGCCGGCGAGCGCGCCGCGGCCGTCGACCAGGAAGGTGGGCGCCGTATCGCGAGACCACGAGTCGTCGCTGGGCACCACGACCACCTCGACCTCGGCGTCGCCGGCGAGCGCGCGCCGCGCCGCGCCGGCGTCCTCCGCGTTGGCGGTCATGGTGACAGGCTCGAAGCGGGCGATGGCGCGCGCGACCGCGGCGTAGGTCGCGCGCGCCCGCTCGATGTCGTCCCAGTTCTCCGGCCGGCACGGCCAGGCCATCCAGCAGCAGGCGTGCCGGGCCCACTCGGGCGGCATGAAGAAGCCGGCCTCACGCGGCGTCGCCACGGTCACCTCCAGGTCCCTGCGAGCATAGCGCAAGGCCGCGTGCGCACGGCTCCCGCCGTGCGGGCGCGGCAGGGCACGAGAACGACGTGACTGTCCCATGATGGGTCCGAGCCCATAGCGCACCAGCGCCCGAGACGGGACACCGCTCGCTTGAGGCCGGCCCAGCTCACGGGCCGTACAGTCGGAGTCGTGTGACCAGTCGTTCACCGGCCTGCTCGCCAAGGCCGGGCCGACGATGTTCGCGGTGGTAGAGTCACGGCGAGGCGCGCCGGGCGGCGCGCAGGAGCGCGCCGCGGGGGCGCACCGGCGCGGGAGGACGCAGCGGATGACCGAGGTCGGTTCGAGGGTCCGGTGGCACGGCGCATCAAGCGCGTTGCGCCTGCTCCTCGTCTTGTGGGCGCTGGTGGCGCTGGCCGCCGGTGTGGCCGCCCTTGCGGCCGGCCCCGCGGCGGCCAAGGACTTCTCGATCACGAGCGTCAGTGTGGACGCGCAGGTGCTGCCGAACGGCGACGTGCGCGTCACCGAGACGCGGACGCTCGACTTCTCCGGCACGTACCACTACGTGTACTGGGACCTCTCCACGAGGGGCTCGGAGGGCATCGAGGTCACCGGAGCCGAGGGCCCGGCCACGGCCGACCCGTCTACCACGGTGCCCTACAGGCCGTCCGAGGCCGGGTATCTCGGCAGCGACACCGGCGAGACCGACACCTACGCCGTCGCCGATCAGGGCGCCACCGTGCGGGTCCAGCTCAACTTCGAGCTCACCGACACGACCGGCGCGTTCACCGTGAAGTACGTCGCCAAGGGCGCCGCCAAGCGCTGGAGCGACACCGCCGAGCTGTACTGGCAGTTCATCGGCGCCGAGACGGCGGTCGAGTCACGGGACGTGAGCGTGGTCGTCCACCTCCCCGAGGGAGTGACCAGGGACGAGGTGCGCGCGTGGGCGCACGGCCCGCTGTGGGGTACGGTGACGATCGCGCCGAACGCGAGCGTGGTGATGAAGGTCGACCCGCTGCCGGCGAACACCTTTCTCGAGGGCCGCATCCTGTTCCCCGCCGCGGCGCTGGCCGAGGCGCCGGCGGGCACCACGGCCAGGGTCGACACAGTCCTCGCCGAGGAGAAGGAGCTCGCCGCCGACGCCAACCGCGCGCGCCTCTGGGCGCGCGTCAGGGTCGGCCTCTGGGGCATCCTGGGCGTCGGCGTGCCGCTCCTCGCCCTGGCGCTCATCCTGGTCCTGTACTTCCGCTACGGACGAGAGCCCACGACGCAGTTCCAGGCGCAGTACCTGCGTGACTTCCCCGAGCCGCAGCTGCCGCCGGCGCTGGCGGCCTTCATCTGGCGGATGGGCAGCGTGGGCAGCGACGACGTCACCGCCACGCTGCTCGACCTCGTGAACCGCAAGGTGATCGACCTGGAGCGCGTCACCACGGAGAAGGCGACGCTCTTCGGCGGGACGGAGGGCGCGACGACGTACAAGCTCACGCTGCACGACGAGAGGATCGGGGAGCTGCTCCCCTACGAGCAGCAGCTCGTCGAGTTCCTCTTCCATGAGATCGCCGGCGGCTCGGAACTCGTGCTCGGCGAGCTCAAGGACCTCGCCAAGACCAACCGCGCCGCGTTCGCGAAGGGGTTCCAGACCTGGAAGCACAAGGTGGAGAAAGAGGCGGAGTCGCGTGGCTTCCTCGACCCGCAGGCCGACCGCATGGCCTTCGGGGCGTCGGCGTTCGCCTTCGTCGCCATCGTCGCCGCGGGGGCAGCCGCTGTCTTCAGCGGCTTCTGGTGGTTCTTCCTCGGCATCCCCGTAGGCATCGCGCTCATCTTCGTCGCGCGCGCCGTCAAGCGCCGCTCGCAGGAGGCCGCGGAGCTGCACGCCCAGTACGCGGCCCTCGAGCGGTACCTCAAGGACTTCGGCCGGCTCGACGAGAAGCCGCCGGACGCGATCGTCCTGTGGGAGCAGTTCCTCATCTATGCCGTGGTCTTCGGCATCGCCGACCAGGTCGCCAAGGCGATGACCGTCAAGATCCCGGAGGTCGTGAGCGACCCGGCCTTCCGCACCCCGTACATCCTCTGGTGGGGGGTGCCGGGTGACGGCGGTGGCCTGTCGGCCTTCAACGAGATCCACGAGAGCTTCGGCCAGGCGGTCTCTGTCGCGACCTCCTCCTCGTCGTCCGGAGCGGGCGGCGGCGGTGGCTTCTCCGGCGGCGGCGGGGGCGGCGGCGGGGGCGGCGGATTCGGCGCCGGCTGACGTCGCCGCGAGCCGCGGGCCCGCATCAGGTAACGGCGACCGCCGCCCGCGCTGGTACCATAGGGGTCCGCGTCACCGACCCGACCGTGAACCGGGCACGCACTGTCGCGCCCTACACCAAAGGAGGAGCACAGCAACATGGCAGAACCCTTCAAGAACACGCCCCCCGCACCCGAGGCCAAGGGCGACATGACCGCCCAGAACATCGCCGCCGCGTTCGCCGGCGAGAGCCAGGCGTCGCAGAAGTACCTGGCGTTCGCCGACGTCGCCGACGCCGAGGGCTACCCGAACGTCGCGCGTCTCTTCCGCGCCGTGGCCTACGCGGAGAGCACCCACGCCCGCAACCACCTCAGCGTGCTCGGCGGCATCGGCACGACGGCCGACAACCTCAAGGCGGCCTGGGGCGGCGAGACCTTCGAGATCGACGAGATGTACCCCGCCTACGATGCGGTCGCCAAGCTGCAGGAGAACAAGAGCGCCCAGACGTCGATCCGCTACGCGCTCAAGGCCGAGATGGACCATCAGGGCATCTACGACAACACGCTCAAGGGCGTCGAGGGAAAGGCCGATCTCGGCGCCGGTGCCGTGCGCGTCTGCCCCATCTGCGGCCACACCGTCATCGGCGACGCCCCCGACGAGTGCCCGCAGTGCGGTACCGCCGGCTCGTACTTCAAGGAGTTCTGATGGACGAAGCCATGGAGAAGCGCCTTCCCAAGACCGAGGACCTCGGCGCCATGACCGAGGAGAGCCTCAAGGCGGCGTTCGCCGGCGAGAGCCAGGCGGCCGAGAAGTACCTCGTCTGGGCCGACCAGGCCGAGGAAGAGGGCTACCCCAACGTCGCCAAGCTGTTCCGCGCCATCTCGTTCGCCGAGACGCGCCACGCGCGCAACCACCTGCGCGTCATGGGCGGCATCGGCAGCACCGCCGACAACCTCGCCGCTGCGTTCGGCGGCGAGAGCTTCGAGGTCGACGAGATGTACCCGGCGTACCACGCCATCGCCAAGGAGCAGGGCAACAACCAGGCCGTGCGCAGCATCAACTACGCGCTCAAGTCCGAGGTCGACCACAAGGGCCAGTACACGGAGGCCCGCGAGCAGGTGCTCGCCGGCAAGGACATCGCCGACCAGCAGGTGCACGTGTGCCTCGTCTGCGGCCACACGATCATCGGCGACGCGCCGGACAAGTGCCCGTACTGCGCCGCGCCCAAGGACCTGTACCGCTCCTTCTGAGGCGCCGAGGCACAGACCGAACGACCCCGACGGGGCCGGCCGCCGCTACGGCGGGCCGGCCCCGTCGCACGTACGGACCACGGTCGCACGTACGGACCGCGGCCGCGCGCGGCGGCTGTGGGAGCCGCAGGCTCCGTCAGCCGCCGCTGCCCCCGGAGGGCGACGGCGAGGCCGAGGACAGCAGCTGCGCGGGGTCGTAGCCCGCGGCGTACGTGACCCCCAGCGCCTTGGTCCGCTCGAGGATCCAGGCCTTCCAGACCTGCTGCTGCACCGCGCCGAGCAGCGTCGCGCGGATGGTGGCGGTGGCCTTGGCAAGGGTCGCCGTCGCCTGCTTCTTGCTCAGCTGCTCCTTGTGCGCGTCCCAGTAGGTCTGGACGTCGGCGTCGCTCACGGAGGCCTTCTTGGTCACGGCCGCCGCGACCTTCTGCGTCAGCGCCTGCGACCGGAGCGAGCGCTGAAGGAGCTCCATGGTCATCCCCTGCTCCTTGAGGAGCGCGAGCACCTTCTTCTCGCCGCCGTAGTCCTTCTTGATCTGCGCGATCTGGTCGTCCACTTCTTTGTCGGACACCGCCACGCCCAGGTCGCCGGCGCTCTGCGCCACGATCTGCTCCTGCACCAGGTAGTTGACGATCTGGCCGACGTACTGGTCGTAGGCGGGCGAGCCCTGCTTGGGGAAGGCCGAGCCCTGGGCCTTGAGCTGAGTCTTGGCCTGCGTGAGGAGCTTGTCGAAGTCCGCCTTGGTGACGCTGCTGTCGCCGACGGTCGCGACTTCGTCACTCGAGGCCGCGTCGCCACCGCAGCCGGCGGCGAGCAGGCTCCCCGCCGCGACGCCGAACAGCGCCAGGACGGCGAGAACGACGACGGTGGTGCGCTTCATGGATGGTCCTCTCTACGGGGAAAGCAGGGGCGTCGGCGGCCGAGACCGCTCACGCCGTTCAGCGCGGACTATAGCCAGGCTGTCTGAGCATCCGCTGAAGCGCGGCTGTGAGCAACCTGAGAGCGCGGGCCGGGTCCCGCGACGTATCCCCTGCGCGCTTTGATAGACTCGCCCCCGACACGCGCGGGCCTCGCCCGCGGCACCGTCAGGAGGTTCTCGACGTGGGCTACGACTTCGGCGTCGGCCGCGAAGCGCCGACCTTCACTCTCAGCGCCATCGACGGCAGCGAGATCACGCTCAACCAGTACCGGGGCGACTGGTTCCCGGTGCTCGTCTTCCTGCCGACGCAGGCGCCGGGCGCAGCACAGACGCTGCAGCAGCTGAGCGCGGCTGCGGACACGCTGTGGGGCCTGCGCGGCCAGCTCGTCGGCGTCTGCGACGCCGGCCGCGACGCCGTCAAGGCACTCGCCGCCGGCGTCCCCGGCCTCGCGTTCCCCCTGGTGCCGGACGACGGCGGCGTCGCGCGCCAGTACGGCGCGCTGCGCGAGGACGGCACCCTCCGGCCGATGGTGTTCATCATCGACCGCGCCGGCAAGATCGTGTGGAGCGGCGAGGGCGAGGCGGCGCTTGCAGCCCCCAAGCTGATCGCGGCGTTCCGCCAGGTGGTGCGCTGACCCGTTCCATCTGGGCGCTTGCGGGTACAACTGCCTGTGCAGTCTCCGCGAAGGAGTGAGCTCGATGTTGATCGGTCAGACCATGTTCAGCGTCCACAAGGGCACGGAGCACCGTGCCGAGCGGGCGCTTCAGGAGCTCGCCGGGCACTTGCAGGGTGCGGCGGGCCACACAGGCCACCGCGTGCTGCGGTCGTTCGGCATGTCACCGCTCGCCAGCGCGCTCCGCGACGAGGGTCGTGAGGCGACGCTGGGCGACGTCCACTTCGTCTTCGAGACCGAGTGGGAGTCGCTCGAGCTCCACGACGAGTTCTACCAGAGGCCGCTGGTGCAGCGGGTCTACGAGGGTCTGCAGTCCATCCTCGCCAGCGGCCCCTTCGAGGTGCTCTACGACGCGGTCGTCGAGGAGCCGCAGCACGACAACGCCGCCGTCTGACGGCCGGGCGAGACCAGCGACCATGTGGCCCTTCGGCAGCAGGCGACGCGCGGGCGATGGCGCGGCCGTGGAGGTACCGACGATCGAGGTGAAGGAGGCGTTCGCGCGCTCCAAGCGCGGCGCCAAGCTCATCGACGTGCGCTCGGCGCGCGAGTACGCGCACTCCGGTCACCCCAAGGGTGCGCGCAGCGTGCCGCCGCAGCTCATCAAGAAGGACCAGACGGGCCTCGACCGCGACGACGACATCCTCGTCATCTGCCTGAGCGGGCACCGCAGCCCCCGGCAGGCCAAAGCGCTCGCCGGGATGGGCTTCACCCGGGTGACCAACGTGCACGGCGGCCTCATGGCCTGGAAGAAGGCGGGCCTGCCGGTCAAGCGGTAGGGCGCGTCACGCGCGCCCGTCAGATGCTTCAGCCGCCTCCGGCGGCGATGCGCACCTCGCCGTCTTCTTCGATGATCACCGGCACGACGTTCATGCCGCCGGTGATCTCGGCGAGCTGCTCGCGGGCGCCCGGGCTGGTGTACACGTCGATCTCGTCGTAGACGACGCCGCGCGCCTCGAGCTCCTGCTTGGCGGTGGCACAGTACGGGCAGCCGGGCTTGGTGTAGATGATCGTGGTCACGGTCCCTCCCTCAGCGACGGTACAAGCGTAGCCCATTCGCCGTCACGAGGAGAGAGGTGCCCATGTCGGCGAAGACGGCGAGCCAGAGGCTCACGAGCCCAAGCGGGGCGAGGACCAGGAAGACCGCCTTCACGGCGATCGAGAAGACGATGTTCTGCCAGATCACGCGCGTGGTGCGGCGCGCCAGGCGGATGGTGCCGGGGACGGCCGAGAGGTCGTCGCCCATGAGGGCGATGTCGGCGGTCTCGAGGGCGGCGTCGGTGCCGGCGGCGCCCATGGCGACGCCGAGGGTCGCCGCCGCCAGGGCCGGGGCGTCGTTGACGCCGTCGCCGACCATCGCGACCGCGCCCGCGCGGTCGCGCAACTCGGCGACGGCGGCGACCTTCTGCTCCGGCAGCAGGCCGGCGCGGACGTCGGTCACGCCGGCCTCCGCGGCCACGGCGGCGGCCGTCTCCGGGTTGTCGCCGGTGAGCATGGCGATGTGGCTGATCCCGAGCGCGCGCAGCTCCGCCACCATCTCCCGGGCTCCGGGCCGCAGCGGGTCGCTGACGGCGATCACGCCGAGCGCGCCGTCCTCGTCCCCGATCACGACGGCCGTCTTGCCCTGACGCTCGAGCCGCTCGACGGCCTGCGTGAGCGCAGCGTCGGCGGCGTGCGCGCCGAGGAGGTCCGGCCGGCCGGCGAAGTACAGCCGGCCGTCCAGCTCTGCCCGCACCCCGCGCCCGGGGACGGCGCGGAAGCGTTCTACGTCGGGACCGCGTGACTCGTGGAGGTCGGCGGGAGCGGCGTCGTGCCCGCCCGCCTCGGCCGGGTCGTGGTCGTGGGGTTCGGCCTCCGCGGCGCCCGCGCAGCAGCCGGGAGTCGCGCAAGAGCAGACTGCCGCGGCGGTCGCGGGCGCCGCGGTCGCGACGGCAGCCGTGACCGCACTGCCGGCGCCCGCGGCCGTCACTCCCAGTGTCTCCGCGTGGTCGCCGATCGCCCTGGCCAGCGGATGCTCGCTGTAGCGCTCCAGCGCCGCGGCCACCTGGAGCACGCGAGCGGGAGAAGCGCCGTTCAGCGGCACGACGTCGGTGACCGCGGGTCGGCCGCGCGTGAGCGTCCCGGTCTTGTCGAAGGCGATCGCCTTGATGCCGGCCATCTGCTCGAGGTAGGCGCCGCCCTTGATCAGCACGCCGTTCCGCGTCGCGCGCGCGAGGGCGGCGAGGATGCTCACGGGCGTCGAGATGACCAGGGCGCACGGGCAGCTGATGATGAGCAGCGCGAGGCCGCGGTAGAACCAGGTGTCGAACGAGGCCCCGAGGAGCGGCGGGATGAAGGCGACCGCCGCCGCCAGCGCCACCACGACCGGTGTGTAGCGGCTCGCGAAGCGGTCGACGATGGTCTCGGCCGGCGCTCGCTGCGCCTGCGCCTCCTCCACCATGTGGACGATCTTGGCGATGGTCGTGTCCGACGCGGCCGCGGTCGCGCGCACGTGCAGCGAGCCACCCTCGATGATGGAGCCGGCGAACACCTGGTCGCCCGGTCCTTTGGCGACGGGGACCGACTCGCCGGTGACCGGCGCCTGGTCGGCGGCGGCCGTGCCCTCGACGACGATGCCGTCGACGGCCGCCCGCTCCCCCGGGCGTACCACCACGACGTCGCCGACGACGATGTCTGCCACGGCCACGCTCGTCTCTCTCATGGCACCGTCGCCGGCCGCCGGCCGCAGCACCATCGCGGTCGACGGCGCGAGCCGCATCAGGCCGCTGATCGCGCGCCGCGTGCGCTCCAGCGTGGCGACCTGCAGCACGGTGCCGAGACTGAAGAGGAAGGCGACCAGCGCCGCCTCGCTCCACTGGCCGATGGCGGCGGCGCCGATCATGGCCAGGGTCATGAGGACGTTCATGTCGACCTGGCGCGCGCGCAGGCTGAAGACGGCGGCGCGCGCCACGAAGAGGCCGCCGCTGACGACCGCGGCGCCGAAGAGCCACGGCGCCGCGGCGGGGGCGGCGGCGCTGGCGATGAAGCCGGCGGCGGTGAACGCGCCGGAGGTGATGGTGGCGATGGCCCGCGGCTCCGCCAGCCAGAACCCGAGGCCGGCGCGGGCCTCGACGGCCCGCGCATCCGGCTTGGCGTCCTGGGCGCGCCGTTCCACCGTGTCGTACCCGAGGCGCCGCACGGCGCGGAAGACGTCCGGCATCCCCGCCTGCGCCGGATCGAGGGCGACGGCCAGGGTCGCGGCGCCGAAGTTGACGTCCGCGCTGCGCACGCCGCGCTCCTTGCGCAGCGCGCCCTGGAGCTTGACCGCGCAGTCGGCGCAGTCCATGCCCGTGACGTGCAGGATGCGGCGCTCGCCGGCATCCTCGCCGGGCAGCGGCCGCGAGAGGTCGAGAGGCCCGTGCGCGTGGGTCGCGAGCGGGCAGTGGTCCTCGCAGTGCGCCTCGGCGCCGGCGCGCCGCGCGAAGGTCTCGACGGCGTCGCTCGCGAGCGCGTTCTCGTCGAAGCGGACGCTGACGAGGCCGCGAGGAACGTCCGTCTCGACGGCGTGGATGCCGTCGAGACGCAGCAGCTCGCGTCCCATCTCGTCCACGCACCCGCCGCACTCGGCGGCGCGGGGCAGCAGCAGCGACAGTTCGAGACTCCGCTCGGTCACGTCGGTCCGCCTCCCTCGCCGTGTGCTGCGGACGGGTCCTCGGGTCCGTGCTCGACGTGCTCGCGCGTGATGTCGAGGAGCACGCGGATGTGCGCGTCGTCCGGCGAGTAGAAGACCATCTTGCCGGCGCGCCGCGCGCGCACGAGGCCGTTCGCGCGCAGCACGCGCAGGTGGTGGCTCACGTTGCTCTCGCTCATGTCGACGGTCGCGGCGAGGTCGCAGACGCACAGCTCGCCGGCCTCGATGATCGCCGCCATGAGGCGGCAGCGGCTCTGATCGGCGAGCACCTTGAAGACGACGGCCATCTGCTCGGCGATGCCCGGGGACACGAGGCGCGCCCGGACTGCCGTGACGCGTTCCGGGTCCACGACGTGCACGTCGCAGTGGTCGAGCAGATCCTGGTCGTCCTTGGCGCAGATCACCGGATACTGGATGGGCTCACCCGCCACGTCGCCGCCTCTCCTCTGAACATCTGAACAGATGTTCATATGTTACCCGGTAGGGCAGGGCCGCGCAAGGATCGCCGTTGGCGGGCCGGCACCCCGAGGCAGATGCGAAGACGGCCGGCCGGGGGGTCGAGCCCCCCGGCCGGCCACCCCGGCCTGCGATCTCTCAGCTGCGCCTCAGCCCGCCGGCTTCACCGCGCGCACGAACCCGCTGATCAGCTGCACGCCGGCCGGCAGCGAGGGCGCGCCGCAGCACGAGTTCTCCGGAGCGCCGTCGTAGACGTTGGTGACTTCGACGTCGGCGTCGGCGAAGCCGGCGCGGCGCAACTTCTCGAGGTAGTCGCGCTCCTCGAGAGCGCCGGCGATGCAGCCGGACCAGGCCTCCACGTCGCGCAGCAGTTCCTCGGGAACCAGGGTCACGTCGCCTTGGAAGACGACGTCGGAGACTGCGAACCGGCCTCCCGGCCGCAGGACGCGATACGCCTCCGCCAGCACCTTGTCCTTGTCCAGCGAGAGGTTGATGACGCAGTTGCTGATGATGACGTCCACCGACTCGTCGGGCAGCGGGATGGCCTCGATCTCGCCCTTGAGGAACTCGACGTTGGCGGCGCCGGCCTTCTCCTGGTTCTCGCGCGCCAGCGCGAGCATCTCGTCGGTCATGTCGAGGCCGTAGGCCTTGCCGGTGGGGCCGACGCGGCGCGCGGAGAGCAGCACGTCGATGCCGCCGCCGCTGCCGAGGTCGAGCACGACCTCTCCCGGCTGCAGGTCGGCGAGGGCGGTGGGGTTGCCGCAGCCGAGGCTGGCGAGCACCGCCTCGGCAGGCAGCTCGCCGGTCTCGCTCACGTCGTAGAGGCCGCGGGCGAACTCGTCCTGGGGCTCGACGGGCGCGCACCCGCAGGAGCATGAGCATGGCTTCGCCTCTGAAGCCGCAACCGCCCGCTCTGCGTAGTGGTCGCGGATCTGGTCCTTGAGGTCTTCGCCGGCGGCGCTCATGTCGTCCTCCTCGAGTTCACATCAACTTCGGTCGATGTGATTTTACATCAACGAGACTTGATGTCAAACCCCGGGCGGCGCTGCGGCCACGACGGTCGGCCGCTTCACGCCTCCTCGTCCTGCTTCTTGACGAGGTCGCCGCGCCCTGCCGCCTCGAGCACGGCCGCGTCCGGCTCCTTACCCCTCGTGAGCACCAGCGAGACGACCACTGCGGACCCAACGGCTACCACGATCACGCCGAGTGAGATGAGCACGGGGATGTGCAGCCAGTGGCTGAGCAGCATCTTGATGCCGACGAACCCGAGGACGAACGCGAGCCCCCAGCTGAGGTACTCGAACCGTTGCAGGCTGCTGGCTCGGGGGTCAGCCGCGGCGAGTGCGGACCAGGTCAGTCGCCGCCGCCGTCATGCGCCGGCTCTCCGCCGTCGTGGCCGGCGGAGGTGGACGTGGATGACGGCGCCGCGTCGTGCGTCGTGGTCCCGGAGGACGTCGCTGTCACGTGGTCGGCGCCGGCCGGTGCATCGTGCGCAGTCCCGCCGCCGTCGTGCCCGGCGGAGTGCCCGCCGCTCGTCGCGTGGGCGACGTGGGCGGAGTGGCTGCCGTCGCCGAGGTGGTCCGCGATCTCGCGGCGGTGGTCCAGCCAGTCGTCGAAGGAGCTATGGTACCCGCCATGTGCGCCGGCGGCGGAGACGTGCGAGACCGTGGCTGCCGGCACGCCCTCCGCAGAGGCGGGAGTGGTGGCGCCGTTGCCGGCGAGCTCGACCGCCGCGATGCCGCCGCCGGCCACGACGACGGCGCCGGCGGCGACCACCGCCGCCTTGGCGCCGAGGCCGGCGGTGATCTTCGCCAGTATGCCGACGGCCGGGCCGGCGCCCGCGGCCGCCGCCGCTCCCGGATCCGCGAGGACCGGTCCGGTGGGCGCCGGGCCGTGCGTGGCGGGCGCAAGCGCAGCGGGCGGGAGCGGGACGGCATGCAGGCCGGCGGGCACGCTCAAGGCGGGCAGGACCAGCGCGAGGTTGGCCGGCGCTGCGGCGCCATCTCCCGCGAGCGCCGCGAACGCGCGCCGGAAGGAGGCTCGCGCCCGGTGGACGAGCACGTCCGCCGCGGGGCGCGAGATGGCGAGCACTTCGGCCAGCTCGCTGCTGCCCACGCCGTGCAGGTCCTTGAGCACGAGAGCGGCCCGGTAACGCTCGTTCATGGCGGCGAGGCTGCCTTCGATCAGCTCCACCGAGCGCGCCTGCTCGTAGGGGTCGCCGCCGGCCGGCAGCGCCTCCACCTCGAAGGGGCCGCCGGTCCGGCGGCCCCGCACGAGGTTGAAGCAGGCGTTGGTCGCGACCCGGAACAGCCAGGGACGGAGACGGACGTCCGCCGAAGCTGCCGGCGGCCGGTCGAAGGCTTTGAGAAACACGTCCTGCGTCACGTCCTTCGCCTCCTCGCGGTCGCCGAGGATGCGGGCGCACAGGTTGTACACGGCCGCGTGGTAGTCGCCGTACACGCACGCGAACGCCTGGCGGTCGCGTGCGTGCAGGCCGCGGACGAGCTCGAGATCGGTGGGGGAGTCCGGCTTCATCATCAGTCGGTGGCCTCTCTCAGCGTACTCGCAACCCGAGCATCCGTCACCTCAGCGTCTCAGTCGCAGCCGCCGTCGTGCGTGCCGCCGTCGTGCGTGCCGCCGTCGTGAACGGTTGCGGTCTCGGCGTGATGCGTCGCGCCGCCCTGCGACTCGCCATTGTGCATGGCGGTGGTCTCGGCGTGATGGGTCGCGCCGCCGGAGCTCTGCTGCTGCCCCTCGGAGTGATGCGCGCCGGCGCCGTCGTGATCGGCCTCAGAGGCGTGCGTGCGGCTGTGCGTCTGTGCCTTCTCGTGAGTCCGCGTCGCGTGCTTCGCGCGGTGTTTGCTGCCGTCGTGGCTGACGACCTTGAGCAGTGCGGCGAACTGCTCCGCCGACAGGGTCACGCCGCCGGCCGTCTGCGCCGCCGTCTGCGCGTACACCGGATGCGACGCGTCTCCATCGCGGTCGCCCAGGTGCCGGACGCCTGCCGTGGCCACGGTGGTGAGCGCGAACACGATCACCGCTGTGGCCACGATCGTCTTGAGTGCCTTCATGAGTGCCTCCTCGAGCTGGATTCATGCCGTACATGACTTCCAACACCCGAGCAGGCGGTTTCTTACACTCCGCGGCTCGATACTGATGATGCCGGGTAAGCTGGTGGACCGAGGCAAGAGGACTGCGTCTTCGCGATGCGAGGAGAGATGACGGCGATCCAGGTGGACGTGCTGTTCGCGCCGGGCTGCGCGAACGCGGAGGCGGCGCGCGACGCCGTGGAGCGGGTCGCGCGCGCCGCCGGCGTCGCGGTCGAGATCGTCTCGACGCCGGTCTCCGACCAAGCCGAAGCGAGGCGCCTCCGGTTTCCCGGCTCGCCGACGATCCGCGTCGCCGGACGCGATCTGGAGCCGCGAGCCGAGGCAGTCGAACAGTTCGGCCTCGGCTGACGCTCCTATCCCGGCCCCGGAGGATCCGGTGGCGTGCCCCCCGACGAGCTGTTGCGGACGGCTCTCGTGCGGGCCGCGGCAGACTCCGCCGCGGGTGGCGAGCTGGCTGCCGGACAACGCCGTCACTGGTCGCAGATCCTGGGAGAGCGCGCCGATCGGTACGGCGCCGGGCCGAGCGTGCCTGCGCGCGCCGCCGCCGAGCGCTTCTCGGCGGCCGGCGCCGTCGAGCTCCTGGAGCTCGGCGCCGGCCAGGGGCGCGACAGCATCTTCTTCGCGAAGCAGGGCTTCACCGTCCACGCTCTCGACTTCGCCGAGTGCGGCGTCACCGCCATCCGCGGCAAGGCGCAGGAGGTCGTCCCCGCCCTTCCGCTGCGCGCCTCCGTCCACGACTGCCGCGACGCCCTGCCGTTTCCCGACGCCTCGTTCGACGCCTGCTTCTCGCACATGCTCTACTGCATGGCGCTCACGACGTCCCAGCTCGAGGCCCTGACCGCGGAGGTCCGCCGCGTGCTGCGTCCCGGCGGCCTGCAGGTGTACACGGTGCGTACGACCGCCGACGCCGACTGCGGCGCCGGCGTGCCCCACGGCGACGACATGTACGAAGCGGGCGGGTTCGTCGTGCACTTCTTCGGCCGCGAGCTGGTGGAGCGTCTGGCTCGCGGCTTCGAGCTCCTCGAGGTGGCCGAGTTCGAGGAGGGCGACCTGCCGCGCCGGCTCTTTCGCGTGACCCAGCGCCGGCCCGAGTGACGCCGCCGGCGCCGGCGGTCCATCACGCCGGTCACGCGAGCCCGCTCCTGGCCCGCACCCGACCCACCCCCACTGGCCCGCGCGCTCGCGGCTCCGTAGAATCGGGCTTCCGACACGCATGAGCAGCCGGATGCGCCCCGGCGAGGAGGACGAGAGATGACCACGACGCCACCACAGTCCGACAGAGGACGCGGCGAGGAGCTCTCGCCGGCCACGCTCGCCGTCCGCGGCGGTGAGGATGCGGCGCGCGCTCACCGGGGTACGCAGGTGCCGATCGTGTACAGCGCCGCGTTCGGCTACGAAGACGTGGATACGTGGGTGGATGCGGCGCTCGGCCGTGCCCAGGGCCACATCTACTCGCGCAACACCAACCCGACGGTCGCGGCCTTCGAGGAGAAGGTGCGCATCCTCGAGGGAGCGGAGGCGGCCACGAGCTTCTCCACCGGCATGGCCGCCGTCAGCAACACGCTGTTCGCGCTGGTCGCGCCGGGCGATCGCGTGGTCTCGGTCAAGGACACCTACGGTGGCACCAACCAGATGTTCGTCGACTTCCTGCCGCGGATCGGCGTCGACGTGGAGCTGTGCGACACCACCGACTTCGAACAGATCGAGGCGGCCATCGCCAGGGGCTGCCGCCTCGTCTACCTGGAGTCGCCGACCAACCCGACGCTCAAGGTCATGGACATCGCCCGGCTCTCGGCGGCGGCGCACGAAGTGGGCGCGCTGGTCGTGGCCGACAACACCTTCGCGACCCCGATCAACCAGAATCCGCTGGCGCTGGGCACGGACCTGGTGCTGCACAGCGCCACCAAGTTCCTCGGCGGCCACGCCGACGCGCTCGGCGGCGTCCTCTGCGGCTCCGCCGACCTCATCAAGACCGTCTACCACTACCGCGAGATCACCGGCGCGTCGCTCGACCCGATGGCCGCCTACCTGTTCGTGCGCAGCCTCAAGACGCTCGCCCTGCGCGTGCGGCAGCAGAACGAGAACGCCATGACCATCGCACGCTGGCTGGCCGAGCGGCCGGAGGTCGAGGCCGTCAACTACCCCGGGCTCGAGACCCACGTGCACCACGACGTCGCCGCGCGGCAGATGCGCGGGTACGGCGGCATGCTGAGCTTCTCCCTGCGCGGCGGCTTCGAGGCGGTCAAGCGCGTGCTGCCGCAGCTGCGACTGGCGCACCTCGCCGCCAACCTCGGCGCCGTGGAGACCCTCGCCGGCGTGCCGGCCACGACCAGCCACGTGGAGTGCACCCCCGAGGAGCGGGCGGCGATGGGCATCCCGGAGGGGCTCATCCGCTACTCGGTGGGCATCGAGGACGCCGGCGATCTCATCGCCGATCTCGAGCAGGCGTTGACCGTGGCGTAGGCTTCTGTGTGTCCGCGGGGAATGTGAAGGCGCGAGCGTAGCGCCACCGGCCAGAGAGAGGACGACGCGATGAAGGACGACGTTGACGGAGGCGGCGCGGAGCGCACCCCCGAACCGGACGAGGTCACGAGCGTGACGCAGGCGGGCGCCACGGCAGCCGATGATGCCGCGCCGGCAAACGCCGCGGACGACGTCACGAAGGCCATGGACGCCCCGGCGGACGAGGTCACGAAGGCCATGGACGCCCCCGCGGACGAAGCGATCACGAAGGTCGACGCCGCCGGTGACGAAGCCTCGGCGGCGGCGCTCGTCCCTGCCCGCAAGCCGAGCCGGGCGCGCCGCATCCTGGTCGGCTTCCTCGTCTTCCTCTCGTGTCTGGCCGTGGTCGTCACCGGGCTCACCATCTGGACCCACTACACGGTGATGAACACCGACGGCTACATGAGCCTGGTGGGGCCGATCGGCAAGGATCCTGAGGCGATCAAGCAGCTCAGCCAGTACATCAGCGACCAGGCCGTGATCGCCACCGACCTGCAGCAGCGAGTGACCGACGCGCTGCCGGAGCAGGCGCAGTTCTTCGCCGGGCCCATCACCACCCAGGTGGCGGGCTTCATCACCAAGGGCGCCGAGAAGGTGCTGAGCTCGCCGAAAGCGTACGACCTGTGGCTCAAGCTGAACCGCCTCGCGCACGAGAAGATCGTCGCCTTGCTCCGCGGCGACACCACCAACGTCTATATCGAGGGCAGCGACGTCAACCTCGACCTCCTGCCCCTGATCAGCCAGGTCCTCGTGTGGGTGGACGAGAGGCTGCCCGGCGGGCTCGGCGACAAGTTCAGTCCCCCGGTCATCGCACCGGGCACCGATCCCCAGACGGCCATCCAGGACGTGGCGAACTGGTCCGGCAGGCCGCTGCCCTCGGACTTCGGGCAGGTCACCCTGCTCCAGTCCGACGCTCTCGGACCCGCGCAGACCGCCGTGAAGTGGTTCGACCGCCTCGTCTGGATCCTCCCGCTCGTGACGCTCGGGCTCATAGCGGTGACGATCTGGCTCTCGCGCCGCCGCGGGCGGACCGCGATCGCCATCGGCATCGGGGCGGCGATCGCGATCGTCCTCACGCGCGCGATCGTCGAGCGTGCGTCGACCGCGCTGACCGACAAGCTCAAGGAGGCCGGCGGCCTCACCGTCGCCAAGGATGTGGTCACCGCCTCACTCGGCCCGCTCACCACGATCACCATCTGGATCTGCGTGATCGGCGTCGTGGCGGCTCTGCTCGTGTGGCTGCTGGGCCGCCGGGACGTGCGCGCCGGCGTGGTCGCTGCCGGCAAGCGCGCCGCCGGCGGGAGCAGCGACGTGAAGATCCCGGACCATCCGGTGACGTCGTGGATCGGCAATCACGTCCTCGGCGTGCGCTGGGGGGTCCTCATCGTCGGCCTGCTCGTGCTGGCGTTGTTCGCCTGGTCGTGGCTCTGGATCTTCCTGATCGTCGTCATCGTCCTGCTGTTCCAGGCCGTGCTCAGCCTCCTCTCCGGGCAGTGGCCCTTCGCGGAGAAGGCCGGCGACGACAGCGCTTCCGCCTGACCGTCGGCCGGGGCGGCGCGCGCCGCCCCGGCCGCTTCGCCTGCGGGACCGCCTTCCCGGTGCGAGGTAGAGTGTCGTCATCATGACCGGCCGCGACGAGAGTGAAGCCAACCTGAGCGAGGCGCCGGGCGGGCCGGCGCAGCCGGGCCCGCCGCTCGCGCCGCCGGCAGAGACGGCGGCCGATGCGCGGTCCACCGGCCCGCGCGCCTTCGCGCGGAACCTGTTCTCGCGCGAGCTGCTCCGCTACCTCGGGCCGGGGTTCATCGTGACCATCGGCTTCATCGACCCCGGCAACTGGGCGACCAACATCGCGGCCGGTTCGCAGTTCGGCTACCAGCTCCTGTGGGTCGTCTCGCTGAGCACGCTGATGCTCATCTTCCTGCAGCACATGGCGGCCAAGCTGGGCATCGTCACGGGGCGTTCGCTGGCCGTCAACGTGCGCACCCACATGCCGCGATGGCTCGCGTGGTTCCTCGGCCTCACCATCGCCGTCGCCTGCGTGGCCACGGCGCTGGCGGAGTACCTCGGCGCGGCCCTCGGCTTCAACCTCCTCTTCGGGTTGCCGGTGTGGATCGGCGCTCCGCTCACGCTGGTGCTGGTGTACGTGGCCATCCTCGGTCAGCAGTACCACCGCCTGGAGCGCATCATCCTCGTCTTTCTGGCGGTGATCGCCGCCTGCTACGTCGTGGAGCTGTTCATCGTGAAGCCGGACTGGGCGGCGGCGGCGCCGGACTGGGTGATCCCCAACGTGAACAGCGCCAGCATCCTCATCGCGCTGGGCATGCTCGGCGCGATCGTGATGCCGCACAACATCTATCTGCACTCCAACGTCATCCTGTCGCGCGACTGGGACGTCGCTCCCGAGCGGCGCGCCCGGCTGATGCACTTCGAGCTGGCCGACACCACGATGGCCATGGGCATGGGCTGGCTCGTCAACTCGGCGATGATCATCGTCGCCGCGGCGGTGTTCTTCACGGCAGGTATCGAGGTCACCAGTATCGAGCAGGCGTCGCAGACGCTGGAGCCGCTCGTCGGCTCCCTCGCCCAGCTCGTCTTCGGCATCGCCCTGCTGGCGGCCGGGCTGTCGTCGTCGGTGACGGCCTCGCTGGCCGAGGCCAACATCGTCACCGGGTACCTCGGCCGGCCGGAGGACCCTCGCACCCGCGTCTACAAGGTCGGGCTCGTGGTGCTCACGCTGCCGGCCATGGTGCTGATCGCGGTCGGGATCGACGCCTACCAGGGACTGATCGTCAGCCAGGTGGTCCTGAGCCTGCAACTGCCTTTCACCATCATCCCGCTCCTGTGGCTGAGCCGGGCACGGCGCGTGATGGGAGACGACTCCACGGGAACCATCACCACGATCGTCGGCGTGCTCGTCGCGGCGCTGATCATCGGGCTCAACGCGTTCCTGCTGTACACGACGTTCTGGGGAGGCTGAGATCATGGGCGTGTACGACCACATTCTCGTCCCCATCGAGGGCACCGATACCGACGCGCCCGTGCTCGAGCACGTCGGCCGGCTGGCCTCCGCCTGTGGCGCCGAGGTCACGCTGCTGCGCGTGGCCCACTTCCACACCCGTGATCAGCGCGCCAATGAGTTCGAGGGCGGAGAGGACGCGCTCGCCCGGGCCGCAGAGCTGCTGCGCAGCCGCGGCCTCACCGTCACCACGCTGCTGCTGTCGGGCGAGCCACAGGAGGTGATCGTGCAGCAGGCGGCAGAGCTGCGGCCGGACCTCATCGCCATGGCTACGCACGGGCACGGCTGGGCGAAGCGCATCGTGCTGGGCAGCGTGGCCGACCACGTGCGGCACAACACCGACGTGCCGCTGCTGCTGCTCAAGGGCGGGCCCGGGAGCTGAGCCGCGGCACGCGCGAGACAGCGCCTCCGCTCGGGAGTATGCTGCCATGAGGGAGTGTGGAGCACAGAAGGGGAGCTTGCCATGGCTGGGGCCAAGTCGTCCGCCGATCGATCCTGGTGGTCGCGCTGGTGGAAGCGCATCGCCCTCGTCGTGGGGGTCCTCGTCGTGCTCTTCGTCGGCGCCAGCGCGGTAGCGGCGAGGTTCACGGAGAGCAACAAGTTCTGCGGCACGGACTGCCACGAGATGTGGCCGTACCGCGACACCTGGGAGAAGTCGACCCACAGGGACGCGGACTGCGTGCAGTGCCACATCCCGCCCGGCGCCGTGAACTTCGTCGAGACCAAGGCCTACGCATCGCGCGAGGTCTGGATCCACTTCACCGGCCAGGTCAAGGCGCCGATCAAGGTCACCCGTCACATCCCGGACGCGGCCTGCATGCGCTCCGGCTGCCACACCAGCGCCCAGACCGGCAAGACGTTGAAGCTCGGCGCGCCGGCGCCGGTGACGTTCCAGCACGGCAGCGAGGGTCACACGCAGCAGCAATGCATCGAGTGTCACGCCTCCATGGTCCACGCCGGCGCACCGGGCGTGACCGCGCCGCCGGCGAACTCGATGCCCTCGTGCTTCGCCTGCCACACCGACGGGACCAAGGACTGCGCCTACTGCCACACGGCTCCGCACACCGATCGCGGTCCGTGCGTGGACTGCCACAGCATCAGCGGCTGGGGCGGCGGCAAGGGAGGCGGCCCGCATCCGGGCGGTCCGCTGACCGGCAAGCACGGCCAGATCACCTGCGAGACCTGCCATACGCAGGGCACCGCTACCCCGCCGGACGGTTGCATCGACTGTCACGGAGACCAGCACAACGGGCTGACCCAGTGCGCCGGCTGCCACACCATCAAGAACTGGGACCCGACCGGGTTCTCGCACCCGCAGGAAGGACCGCACGTACCGGCGGGTGACGAACCGCTGCCGTGCGACGCCTGCCATCAGGGCGGCTTTGGGCAGAAGCCCGGCTGCCCGTGCCACGGCGGCAACCCGCCGAGCGGGGACTGAGTGCACGACCGCCTCGTCCTCTTCGACATCGACTGCACGCTGATCGACGCCCACGGGGCGGGCGGCCGGGCGATCATGCGCGCGATCCTCGACGTCTATGGGGTCGAGGGCGAGCTGGGCGACTACTCGTTCCACGGACGCACCGACCCGGGCATCATCCGCGACCTGGCCGATCTGTGGGGCGCCGGCGACCCGGAGGCGGTGATCGGCCGGTACGAGGGCGAGACGCAGCCCCAGGTCGTTCACGACCTGGCGGAGCGTCTCGGCGCCCCGGCCGACCACATCGACGGACTGGTCGACGCCTGCATCGCGCGCTACGTCGACCTGCTCGCCGGCGAGCTGGCGGCCGGTGAGGTCGAGACGCTGCCCGGCATCAAGGAGCTCGTGACGGCGCTCGCCGCCGACCGCCGCGCGCTCGTCGGTCTGCTCACCGGCAACGTGGAGGAGGGGGCCCGTCTCAAGCTCGAGCCGACGGGCCTCTACCGGCTCTTCAAGGTCGGCGCCTACGGGTCGGACTCGGCGCTCCGGGCGGACCTGCCCGCCGTCGCCGTGGCGCGCGCCGAGGCGCTCACCGGCCGGCGCTACGCCGGCAAGGACGTCGTGGTGATCGGTGACACGCCGGCCGACGTCGAGTGCGGCGCGAGCATCGGCGTCACGGCCATCGCGGTCGCGACCGGCCGGCACGGCGCGGAGGAGCTCGCCGCGTACGCGCCGGACCACCTCTTCAGCGACTTCTCCGACTGGCGCGCCGCGTACGCGGCCGTCATCGGCTGACGCCGGCGCGGCCTCGCGGCTCTCGCGGAGCCTACGACCAGCGCGCCGGCGAGAGCGGCGCGAGGTCGATCGACGGCGCGCGCCCTCCGGCCAGCTCGGCGACCAGCCGGCCGGTGACCGGTCCGAGGGACAGTCCGAGCATGCAGTGCCCGGTGGCGAGGATCACGCGGTCGCGGCCCGGCACCCGCCCGATGACGGGCAGCCCGTCCGGCGTCACCGGACGCGGGCCGCGCCAGCGTTGGCGCACCGGGCCGTCCGCCGGCAGGCCGATGGCGCGGCGCGCGCCCTCACGCAGGTACGCGACGCGCCTGGGCCGCACGCGCATGTCCCACCCGGAGAGCTCGAGCGTGCTTCCCAGACGCAGGGTGTCGCCGAGCGGGGTGAGGACGACGTGGGCGTCGCCGAGGTAGAGCGGAAGCTCGGGGAAGTCCTCCGGCCGCTCGACGTCGACGCTGTAGCCCTTGGCCGGCTCGATCGGCAGGCGCAGGCCGAGGCCGCGCGCGAGGAAGGGAGACCAGGCGCCGGCCGCCAGCACGACCTGGCCGGCGACGAAATCCCCTCGCGTCGTGAGCGCGCGTACTCCGTCCGGCGCCGCTTCGAGCGACAGCACCTCGGCGCCGGTGACGACCCGGGCGCCGGCCTCGGCTGGCAAGCTCCGCGACGGACCTCGTGAACAGCAGCGGATCGAGGTGGCCGTCCTCCGGGAAGAGGAACGCGCCGGTCAGCTCGCAGCACAGGCTGGGGAAGAGCCTCCTGGCCTCGGCCGCCGTGAGCTCGTCGGCGCGCACCCCGAGGGCACGCGCCTGCTCCGCCTCTTCTGCCGCCGCCCGCAGGCCGGCCGCCGTCTCGTACACCTGCAGCACACCGTCGTGGTGGAAGAGCCAGCGCTCGCCGTGGTCCCGGGCGAGCTCGTCGTGCAGGGCGGCGCTCGCCACGTGCAGGGCACGCAGAACCGGCATGGCCGCCTGGGCCCGCTCCGCGGAGCAGGCGGCCCGGAACAACCACAGCCAGCGCGCCAATGCGGGGCTCGGACGCGGCGCGATGTAGAAGGGACTGGAGCTGTCGAGCATCCAGCGGAGCCCCTGGCCGAGCACCCCGGGGGCGGCCAGGGGCGTCGCGTCGCTGGGCACCAGCAGGCCGCAGTTGGCGTGCGCGCCGCTCTCCGGCGGGCAGACCTGCGGCTCCTTCTCGAGCAGGATGGTCCGGGCGCCGGCTCGCGCCAGCTCGAGCGCGCAGCAGACCCCGACGGGCCCGCCGCCGATCACGATGACGTCTGCCGTGTGTTCCACGTCCGCAATCTCCTTTCGCCGGGTGCCGACAGGGAGCCCGGGCGTCGGCCTGTATGCTAACGGAGAACTAACAACGGGAAGGTAGTCTCTTGGCCCGATTCCCACCCACGATACGGATGTGACGATGGCAAGAGAGAACGTGCTCGTCGTCGACGACGAGCGGGACATCCTCGAGCTCGTCAAGTACAACCTCGACAAAGAGGGCTACCGCGTCACCGTGGTGGCCAGCGGCGAGGACGCCCTCGCGGCGACCCGCGCCAAGCTGCCCGACCTCATCGTGCTCGACCTCATGCTGCCGGGCGTGGACGGCCTCGAGGTCTGCCGCCGCCTCAAGTCCGACGCCAAGACGCGCGGCATCCCCATCGTCATGCTGACCGCCAAGGGCAGCGAGGCCGACGTCGTCGCGGGTCTCGAGCTGGGGGCGTCGGACTACGTCACCAAGCCGTTCAGCCCGCGGGTCCTCACGGCCCGTATCCGGGCCGTGCTGCGCCGCGGCGACGAGACCGCCGACGACGCGGCGACCGTCCACATCAAGGAGCTCACCATCCACCCGGGCAGGCACCAGGTCGTGGTCGGCGACAAGCCGGTGGAGCTCACCGCCACCGAGTTCCGCATCCTCCTGTATCTGGCAAAGCGTCCCGGTTGGGTGTTCACTAGGCAGCAGATCGTCGATGCCGCCCAAGGGGATGACTCATTCATCAACGACCGCTTCGTGACCGACCGCTCAGTCGACGTCCACATCGTCTCGCTGCGCCGCAAGCTGGGCAGCTGCGGCGCGTACATCGAGACGGTCCGCGGCGTGGGGTATCGCCTGCAGGATCAATGAACCGTGCGTAGGCCGCGGCTCTTCTGGCGTCTTTACGCCACGTATCTCGTCATCGTCGTCCTCTGCACGGCCGCCGTCGGGTTCTACGCGGTGCGTTCCGTGCGCGACTTCTATCTGGATCACACGGAGCGCGAGCTCCAGGCGCGCGCTGCGCTCGTGCGCGAGCACGTGCTCCCGGCCATCGCCGCGGACACGCCGCAGGAGCTCGAGGCGCTCGTGCAGCGGCTGGGCGAGGCATCGGGCACGCGCATCACGGTCATCGCGGCCGACCGACCCGGGGCGAGCCGAGGTGAGGTGCTGGCCGAATCGGACTCCGACCCCGTGCAGATGGAGAACCACGCCCGCCGTCCGGAGTTCCTCGCCGCCGTGCAGGGGCGTCCCGGACAGGCGGTCAGGTACAGCGAGACCCTGCGGCAGGACATGATGTACGTCGCCGTGCCGGCCACTGAGGACGGGCGCCTCACGACGGTCATACGCACGGCGGTCCCGCTCACGAGCGTCAACAACGCCCTGGCGTCCCTGTACGGGAGCATCCTGATCAGCGCGACCGTCGTGGCCGTGCTCGCGGCCGTGATCGGCCTGTACGTGTCACGGCGCATCAGCGGACAGATGCGAGAGATCAAGGTCGGGGCTGAACGCATGGCGGCGGGGGACTTCACGCACAAGCTCCGCGTGCCGCAGGTCGAGGAGTTCGCCTCGGTGGCGGAGAGCATCAACCAGATGGGCGAGGAGCTCGACGGCAAGCTGCGCACGCTGACGCACGAACGCAACGAGCGTGAGGCCGTGCTCTCGAGCATGGTCGAGGGCGTCCTCGCGGTCGACACGGAGGAGCGCATCATCGCCGTCAACGCGGCCGCGGCCAGCCTGCTCGATACCGAGCCGGCCGCCGCCGAGGGCAAGACCATCCAGGAGGTCGTGCGCAACCCCGACCTCCAGCACGTGGTGGCGCAGACGCTTGGCGGCCACAGGCCGGTGGAGGCCGATATCGTCTTGCGGGTGGGCGCCGAGGAGCGCAACCTGCAGGCCAACGGCACCCTGCTGCACGGCGACGATGGCGGCGACGACGTCGGCGCCGTCGTCGTGCTCAACGACGTGACCCGTCTCAAGAGGCTCGAGGCGGTGCGCCGCGACTTCGTCGCGAACGTGTCCCACGAGCTCAAGACGCCGGTCACCTCCATCAAGGGCTTCGCCGAGACCCTCGAGGACGGCGCCCTGGACGACCCGGCGGCGGCCCACCGCTTCGTGCGCATCATCTCAGGGCAGGCAGACCGGCTGAACTCGATCATCGAGGACCTGCTGGCTCTCTCGACGCTCGAGCAGTCGGGCGACAGCCCGCTCCTGCAGCTCGAGGAGGCCGACCTCTGCGACGTGATCGCCGTGGCGCTCGAGGTCTGCGGCCCCAAGGCGGAGGCCAAGGGCATCGAGCTGCGCGAGGGCTGTCCGGGGCTTCTGCTCGCGCGCGTGAGCCCGCCCCTGCTCGAGCAGGCCGTCGTCAACCTCATCGACAACGCGGTGAAGTACAGCGCCGAGGGCAGCACCATCGTCGTCACGCTGGAGGAGACGAGCGATGAGGTCGTCGTGAGCGTCATCGATGAGGGCCAAGGGATCGCGGGCGAACACCTGCCCAGGCTCTTCGAGCGCTTCTACCGCGTCGACAAGGCTCGCAGCCGCGACCTCGGCGGGACCGGCCTCGGTCTCGCGATCGTCAAGCACGTCGCCCAGATCCACGGCGGCCGCGTCTCGGTCGACAGCGTGGTCGGCCGCGGCAGCACCTTCCGCATCCACCTTCCTCGGGGCTGACCAGGCCCAGGCGGGGCCGGCGATGAGCCGTCCTGGCGATGCCGCCGGGTACCTGAGACCGCTCGCCGCGGCTCGGATGTGCTTTTCACGCGGCGCTCACATCGTTCTCATCGCCCGCGAACGGCGAGTGCTCAGACTTGCTGCGGAAGGCCCAGCTCGTTGTGGTCTGTCCGCTGGGGCCTGGGAACTCGTATGCGACGAGCCTCGCGGCAACCACATCGTCCGCTAACTGATCGCTAACACTGGCTGGGAAGTATTGTCCATGCCCTGCGGGGCAGCGGTCCAGTCGCGGCTACTCGAGGCCCAGCGATGAGGCGAGTCTCGAGAGACCACCAAGGGACCGCTACACAGAGGTACAGGAGGACACATGAGGCACGTACGATGGTTCGCGGTCGTCGCGGCAGTGATGGCGATCGCGCTTGTGGGAGCAGCATGCGGGAGCGATTCCGCTGACACCGGCGGCGGGAGTAGCTCTGTCTCTGGGGACATCCGCATCGACGGCTCGAGCACGGTCGGTCCGCTCACCGAGGCCGCGGCGGAGTTCTTCCAGGGGGAGAACCCCGATGTGCGCGTGACCGTCGGCATCTCCGGAACCGGCGGCGGGTTCGAGAAGTTCTGCGCCGGAGAGACCGACGCCAACGACGCCTCTCGCGAGATCGAGCCGGATGAGGAGCAGATCTGCACCGACAACGGCGTCGAGTGGACCAAACTGCAGGTCGCGAACGACGGGATCGTCCTCGTCATCAACCCTGCGAACACGTGGGCGGAGACCCTCACGGTGGAGCAGTTGACGACCATCTGGAACGAGGGCAGCACGATCGACAACTGGAACCAGGTCGATCCGAGCTTCCCGGACGTCCCACTCGAGCTCTTCGGTCCGGGCACGGACTCGGGGACCTTCGACTACTTCACCGCCGCGATCAACGGCGAGGAGGGCGTCAGCCGGACCGACTACAATGCCACCGAGGATGACAACGTCACGGTCCAGGGCGTGCGCGACACCGAGGGCGGCATGGGGTACTTCGGCCTCTCCTACTACGAGCAGAACGCCGACCAGCTGAAGGTCGTGGCCATCGACGACGGAAACGGGCCGGTCACGCCCTCTGTCGAGACCGTGCAGTCTGGCGAATACACGCCTCTCAGCCGGCCGCTCTGGATCTACCCGTCGGTCGAGGCGCTCCAGCAGCCTGCGATGACGGCGTTCATGCAGTTCTACCTGGACAACTCGCAGCGCATCGCCGAGCAGGCCCTGTTCGTGCCGCTCACGGCAGAGCAGCTCGCGGCTTCTGAGGCCGCACTCGACGAGGCGCTCGGCGGCCCCTCACCGAGCCCGTAAGGCGGACATGGCGGTCGCAGCACCAACTGCACGGCCCGCCTCCCGGCCCCTCGAGGGCCTGGAGGCGGGCAGCCGCCGGTACCGCGAGAAGGTCATCGTCGGCAGTCTGTTCCTCTGTGCGGCGTTCTCCATCGTCGTCACCATGGGGATCGTGTTCGCGCTGGTGGTACCGAGCATCGACTTCTTCAGGTCGGTGAGCCCTGTCGAGTTCTTCACGGGGACGGAATGGGCGCCCCTGTTCAAGAACTCCAAGTTCGGCGTCTTGCCGCTGTTCGGCGGCACGCTCGTCGTCACCCTCATCGCCGCGCTCATCTGCCTGCCGCTCGGCCTGCTGGCGGCGATCTACCTGAGCGAGTACGCGTCGCGGAGGACGAGGAGCCTCGTCAAGCCCATCCTCGAGATCCTCGCCGGTATCCCCACCGTGGTCTACGGGTTCTTCGCCCTGACGTTCATCACGCCGCTGCTTCGGGAGAACTGGCTGTTCGGGACCCCTCCCCAGGTGTTCAACGCCCTGTCCGCGGGTCTGGTGATGGGCATCATGATCCTCCCGACCGTCGCCTCCATCTCCGAGGACGCGATGTTCGCCGTCCCGCAATCGCTGCGTGCCGGTGCGGCCGCCCTCGGCGCCACCAGGTACGAGATCTCCACACGGGTCGTCGTCCCTGCGGGGCTCTCGGGGATCATCGCCGCCTTCGTCCTCGGCATCAGCCGGGCGATCGGCGAGACCATGATCGTCCTGATTGCCGCCGGCGGTACGCCCAAGCTCACATTCAACCCCGCGGAAGCCATGCAGACCATGACGGCGTTCATCGGGGCCGCGGGGCTCGGCGACCAGGCGACCGGCAGCGTCGGCTACAAGACCATCTTTGCGGTCGGCATCACGTTGTTCGTCATGACCCTGGTCATGAACATCATCAGCATCCGGCTGGTGAGGAAGTACCGCGAGGTCTACGATTGAGCACCTCCACACCGGATACGAGCGCATCCACCGCGTCGATCTCGCTCACCAGCAAGCGCGGGTGGCGCCACCGCGCACGGGACGGGGCGTTCCGCGGCGCGGTGACGGGAAGCGTGATCGTCGGACTCGTGGTCCTCGTCGCACTCATCCTGCAAAGTCTCATCAAGGGGTGGCCCAGGCTCAATCTCGGCCTGCTCACGCGGTTCCCATCGAGCTTCCCCGACCTGGCGGGCATCCAGTCGGCGATCTTCGGGACGCTCTGGATGGTGGGCATCGTCCTCGTCGTCGCCATCCCCATCGGTGTAGGGGCGGCCGTCTACCTGGAGCAGTTTGCGGACACCGAGGCGTGGTTCAATCGGTTCATCGACGTCATCATCCAGAACTTGGCCGCCGTGCCCTCCATCGTGTACGGCATCCTGGGGCTGGCATTCCTGTCTCGAGGTCTTCTCGACCTCGGCCCGGTCGTGATCACTGCGGGTCTGACCCTCTCGTTCCTGGTGCTGCCGGTCGTCATCATCGCGTCGCGAGAGGCCATCCGGGCGGTCCCGAGCTCCATCCTGGACGGAGCCTTGGCTCTCGGCGCCACGCGCTGGCAGGGGGTGAGCAGGCAGGTCCTGCCGGCCTCCATCCCCGGCATCGCGACCGGCTCGATCCTCGCCGTCTCGCGCGCGATCGGGGAGGCCGCCCCGCTGCTGCTGCTCGGCGCCCTGCAGTTCATCACGTTCAACCCCACCGGTCTCAACAGCTCGTTCACGGCGTTGCCCATCCAGATCTTCAACTGGATCTCAAGGCCTCAGGAAGGGTTCCAGGTCGCCGCCGCGGCTGCGATCATCGTCCTCCTGTGCATCACCCTGCTCATGAACGCGGTGGCCATCTGGCTTCGCAACCGCTTCCAGCAGACATGGTGATGGCCGACCTGACTAGGATTGACGCGGGAGCTCTCCGGACATGAAGGAGAGGTCCGGGAATGGGAACAGAGGTGCAATCGTGATCGATGAGTCGGACAGGAGACCCAAGGCGTTGTCGGAAGCCGCGGTGGTCACCGATACGGGGGCGGACCCCGTCCTCCAGGAGAGCGCGAAGCTGGCCGAGATCACCCGGCAGCGGCGTCGCGAGGCACGGGACGAGGCCGCGGCGGAGACCGTGTTCGAGCTGCGTGACGTGGCGGTGACCTACGGCGGCAGCTACGCCGTCCAGGGCGTCGACATGCTCATCCGCAAGAACGAGATCACGGCCCTCATCGGCCCCTCGGGCTGCGGCAAGACGACCGTCCTGCGCTGCCTGAATCGCACGAACGATCTCATCCAGGGCGCCAAGGTCCACGGGAACGTCCTCTACCACGGCATCGACCTGTACGGCCCCAAGGTGGAGCCGGTCGAGGTACGGCGGCGCATCGGCATGGTCTTCCAGAAGCCGAACCCGTTCCCCAAGTCGATCTACGACAACATCGCCTTCGGGCCTCGCGTCGGCGGCTACAAGGGCGACATGGACGAACTGGTGGAGCGGTCACTGCGCCGGGCCGCGCTCTGGGACGAGGTGAAGCGCGACCTCAAGGCCTCCGCCATGGCGCTCTCGGGCGGCCAGCAGCAGCGCCTGTGCATCGCCCGCTGCATCGCCGTCGAACCCGACGTCATCCTCATGGACGAGCCGTGCTCCGCGCTCGACCCGGTCTCCACTCTCCGGATCGAGGAGCTCATGGACGAACTGGTGTCGGAGTACACGATCGTCATCGTGACGCACAACATGCAGCAGGCCGCCCGCGTCAGCGATCGCACCGGCTTCTTCACGGTCGCCGAGGGGCAGGACGAGAAGGACCACCGGATCGGCATCCTCGTCGAGTTCGACAAGACGCCCACCGTGTTCACCAACCCGAGCGATTCCCGGACCGAGGCCTACGTGACCGGGCGGTTCGGCTGAGGCGAGCCCTCGCCTCGGAGGCGCGCACGATCTCGCCCGGCCGTCAGTCCGGCTCTGGCTCCGGTCCTTCGCCGCGGGCGTTCCGGAGATCGACGAGCTCCCGCAGTTCCCCCGTGACGAGGAACACGGTCTGCTCGGCCACGTCGACGGTGTTGTCGCCGATGCGCTCGAGCGCTCGCGCGATGAGCACCATGAACATCGCCCACTCGCGAAGCTCGACGTCGTCCCCGATGTCGACGGCGCGCCGGAAGACCTGGCGATTGAGCTGGTCGACCCTGGTGTCCTGGAAGGCCAGGTCTTCGGCGAGCTCGATGGTGCGGGAGACGAACGTCTCCCTCGCCTGGACGATCTGCAGACCGACGAGCCGCCCCATGTCCTCGATCGCCGCCAGCATCTCCTCGTCCCTCGGCGATTCGTAGCCGGAGAGCGGCACGAGCTTGGCGACGTTCACGCACTGGTCGCCCATCCGCTCCAGGCACCAGACGATGTGCAGCAGGGCGGCGACGAGGCGAAGGTCTCCGGCCACGGGAGCCTGACTCGCCAGCAGCCTGATCGCCTCATGGTGGATGTCGAGGTAGCGGCGATTGATCGGGCGGTCGGCGGCCACGACGCGCGCGGCAAGGGCTGGGTCGCATCGGCTCACGGCGTCCATGGCGCGCACGAGCTGTGCGCTCACCTCGTCGAAGCCGCCCAGCGTCTGCCGCTCGAGCTCTTCGAGCTGCTCGGTGAAGGCGTGCCGTGTCTCGCGCTCCATGAGCCTGGCCTTACCCGGACGAGCCGAAGGCCACGCCAAGGCGGGCTTTCCACGTCCGCGCCGCCGACCGCTTCGCACCCAAGTACTCCTCCGCGCAGAGGACGAGGCTCAAGGTTACGTGACGCCTGTTTGCGCCGCGTGAAGGCGCGGCGGCCGGAGCCACGATGCGCAGCGTCGGGACCAGCGCGATCACCATGCAGTCGGTCAGCACCTGCCTCACCCGGCGCTCACGCAGCCTGAACACGCACGCGCCACCATCGGATGGAGTCGCCGTTGCGCGGCGACCCGGTCAGGTGAGGGCGACGCGGAGGTGCAGTCGATGAGCGAGTCCCCCAAGCGGCTTGCGTGCGACCCGGTGTGCGGCCGGGAGCTGACCGAGGAGCAGTCGCTGCTGAGCGCCGAGGTGAAGGGCGACAGGTACCTCTTCTGCTCGGAGCGCTGCCGCATGCTCTTCTCCATCCGTCCCGGCTGGTTCCTGGAGCGGACGGAGCCCAGGCCCGCGCGCAGGGCGTCGTGACGATGCAGCTGCGCCACGTGCGCCCGTCGGACTGCGACCGGGTGCTCGCCGTCATCGACGAGTGGTGGGGCGGGCCGGCGACGAGCTCGCATCTCCCGCACGTCTTCTTCTCGCACCTCGCACCGACCAGCTTCGTGCTCGAGGAAGACGACGGTGAGCTCGTCGGCTTCCTCCTCGGCTTCTTCTCTCAGGCGCGCCCGGACGAGGCCTGCGTGCACATGATCGGCGTCCATCCGGCGTTCCGGCGCCTGGGCTTCGGGCGGCGGCTCTGCGAGCGCTTCTTCCTCACCGCCCAGATGCACGGGCGCCGCTGGGTGCGCTCCGTCTCGACGTCATCCGGCCCGTCGATCGCCTTCCACCGCGCCCTGGGCTTCGTACCCCTGCGCGGCGACGCCGTGATCGACGGCCTGCCGGTGAGGCGGGACCACGCCGGACCAGGCGGCCAGCGTGTCGTCTTCCGCCGCGGCATCGTCCACGACGCGCCGGCGGCGGAGGCCGGTGCCGCCCCAATCGAGCCTGGTGCCGCGCAGGACTGAAGGATGCCCTGACGTCGTAGGCCTGCTGCGAGCAGCCGCTGCGCTGCGGCACGCCGCGCGCCTCAGGCGACGCTCGCGGACGGCAGGGCCTTCCCGCCGTCGCGCGGCTCCAGGAGGAAGAGGTAGCTGCTCCCGCAGCTGGGGCAGTCGATGGCTCCGTAGCGCGCCCTTCCCCGGGGGAAGGCAACGAGCAGTTCCTCGCCACACGCCTCACAGGCGAGCAGGACGGTCAGGGCCGGATGCGCCCCGGTGGGCGGAGGCGGGCCGGCGTCAGTCGGGTTCGCTGACACCGGCCCGCTCGGCCCCTGCTTCGGGTGGCCTCGGCGTGCCGTTCCGGCCCGCGGCACGGGGGGATGCCGCGGACTCGGCCGGCGCGTCACTGCGATCGTGCGCGCCTCTCGCCTCGGCTTCGCGAAGCTCCTGCCGGCGCTCCTCCTCCGACAGCGCGGAGGCACGGGCGCTGCGGAGCTGACGCCGGATCTTCATGCGCCGGGTGATCATGGCCACATTCTGCCGGCGGCATGTTAGGGAGAAGTGAGCGTGGCGCCTCGATGCGGTGAATCCGGCGGCCGCTCCACGTCCCGTCCTCGCGCTTGTCGTCCCCTCACGACCTGTTTCGCCGTCCGCTCGCATGCCTGCGGTACATACCCTTGCATGAGGTACGGAGAAGGAGATGACATGAGCAAGCGAGTCGACCTGGCGTGCACCGTGTGCACCGAGGAGTTCCTGGTACCGATCGGCGTGTACAACGCGCACTCCGGCGTCGTGCCCTGCCCCTGCTGCGGGAGCACCGACCTCGTCCTGCTGGGCGTGGTCGGGGAGAGCGGCGACAGCGTGAAGGGCGCCGCCGCGTGATCCGAGAGACGGCCAGAACAGCCCTTCCTCCCTCCGCGCCTCTCGCAGGCGCTTCGTCAACGGTCGCCTTCGTCTCCAGCTGACGCCGCGCTAACCGTCTGCTAACCTCCGGGAGGTAGGTTCCGCTCGCTGTCGCGGCCTGCGTCGACGACGGCTCGTCGGCCGAGGACAGCTTCGGCTCGAGCGCGGGGGTACGATGACACATCAGCAGCGTGAGACAGACCGGCTCAAGCGCAAGATCCTGGCCCTCGGCGCTATCGTGGAGGAGAACCTCCGCCTCGCCTTCCAGGCGATCGACGAGCGGGACGCGGCGAAGGCACGGCGCGTGATCGCGACCGATGTGCTGATCGACCAGTACGAGGTCGACGTCGAGGAGGAGTGCCTCAAGATCCTCGCGCTCTACCAGCCGGTTGCCGGCGACCTGCGCTTCGTCGCCGCGGTCATCAAGATCAACAGCGAGCTGGAGCGCATCGGCGACCTCTCCGCCAACATCGCCGAGCGAGCCCTGCAGCTCATGAACGAGCACCCTGTGGCCGTGCCCCATCACGTCGCCGTGATGGCCGATCGCGCGCGAACCATCATCGAGAAGGCGCTCGATGCCCTCGTCCGCCAGGACGCGGTGATGGCGCGGGAGGTCCTGGCCGCCGACGACGAGATCGACGAGCTCTACGCGGAACTCATCGAAGACCTCAAAGGCGTGATCCGCGCCGACCTCGAGCATCTCGACGCGATCGTGCTGCTGTTCAGCGTTGCGCGCTACCTCGAGCGGCTGGCGGACCACGCCACCAACATCGCCGAGGACGTCCTCTACATGGTCGAGGGCGAGATCCAGCGGCACAACCAGGCGGCGGTCGCGCCGGGAACCGCCGAGGAACTGTTGCAGCGCGCCGATCTCCGGTTCGGCGAGGGATGCGAGTGACGCCGGCCTGACCCGGCCCGGGCCGCCGCGCGTAAGGAGCTAGTCGACCTTGATGGTCGTGGTCGGCGACTCCGCCTTGCCGCTCGAGAAGTAGTACTTGGTGGTCTGCGAGGGGCTCACGGAGTCGCTGTAGGCGGAGTAGCGGGCGGTGTAGCCGCCGGGTAGCGTCTCGGTGGTGCGCGTGGTCGCGACGCTCCTCGAGTGCCAGTGACCGTCGTAGTAGTAGTGCAGCGTGACGCTGGCGCCCGCGGCCAGGGCCGGGTACAGGCGACCCTTGAGCGTCATCTTGCCTCCGGCGGAGATGCTCGCGCCGTCGCGGGCGGCCGGGCTGATGCTCATGCTCCTGATCACCGCCCAGGCGCTGTTCAGCCCGAGCTTCATGCGCAGCGAGCCGCCGTCGATGTACTTGGTCCCGCCGCTCCCGATGATCGCCGCCTTGACGATGCGCGGCGACGTGCCGCGCTTGACGGTGTACACGGCGCGGAGCGAGCCGCTGGCGGCCAGCGGACTGCCGACCTGCGACGCCGAGCGGCGGAGCGGACCCCAGTCGTGGAGCGACCCGTAGTAGTCGTAGGGGTCGCTCACGCCCTTGAGGTACGGGATCGTCGAAGCGCCCGACCAGGCGAGCTCGATGTTCTCGGTGTGGCCGCCGGAGCAGGAGAAGTACGCCGCGAAGATCGGTTTGCCGCCGTACGTGGGGCAGATGCCGGCCGTGTCGCGAACGGCGGCGTCGGTGCGCGCGTCCTCGATATCGACGCCCACGTACGCCTGATCGCGGACGTCGCAGTAGACGTCCCAGGCCTCGTTCGGCTGGAGGCTCCCGAGGCTGTAGGCGCGGGCGGCGCAGGCCTGCGCCCTGAGAGACTCCCGCGGCCACGACGGCGACACCTCGTGCGGGACGACGCCACGCAGGTAGCTCTCGAGCGGCACGTGATTGATCATCATGAGCGCGCCGCCGACCCGCGCCACCTTGATGGTGCCGCGATAGGCGCCGGTGTCGCCGAGGTCGGTCGCCGTGAGGATGCGCAGCGCTCGGGAGGTCGGTGCGAAGGTCGGCGCGGCGGTGAAGTCCTTGCGGAACGTGCCGGCGACGACGCGATAGGCGCTGCCCGTGTACGTCGTCGTCGCCGTCTGGCCGGCGGGGATCGTCGACGCCGCCCCGGTGCCCTTGACGGTGAAATCCTTGGGGCAGGTGACCTTCACGGAGCTCAGGCCGCTGCGCAGGCGCACGCGGATGACGGAGTTGGCCACGTCCGAGAACGCGATGCCCGTGTAGTAGTGCCGCAGGATGGCCTTGTAGGTCCAGCCGTGCTTGGCGTACCCGTAGGCGCCCCATTGCGACATGCCCACCCCATGCCCCCAGCCGTGGCCGGTGATGGTGAAGTCGTACTCCGCCGAGTACGCGGACGCCGGTCCTGCGGCGACCAGCAGGACGAGGGCGGCGAGGGCGCCGGCGAGCGTCAGCCTGCCCCGGCGCCGGGTACGCCGCAGCGTCGGAAGCACAGTCCGGGCCTGGGGGGATGTGGGGTGGGGGGTGTCCATGGGCTCCTGAGGCACCGATGCCTCCTCGGCAGAGGATACGCGCCCCGTTCGGGAGGGGCAAACGCGCTTGTGGTGGTCGTCACTGCTTCTCACATCGGGCGAGTTCTCCTTTCCTTGAGACGCCGGGGAGGTCGCCCGTCCTATCGCAGCGCCCTCTCGGCCGGCCGCCCGGAGGCCCACCGAGCGCGGACCGCCGGAGGCTGTCCGCAGGCGGCGCCGGCCGTCCACTCGTGCTACCCTCGACGCTTCGCGTAGGGAGAAGCTGGGCCGGCGGCGAAAGCGTGGTCGGGCCCGCACGAGCGGTCCCGGCCACGCTCAAGGCGCCGGCCGACACGCCGATAGCAGTACGAGACATGAGCCCACGCCGCATCCTCATCCGCTTCCTCACCTTCGCGGCAGTGTCCGCAGCGACACTGGCCGTGCTCGTTGCGCCGGCGTTCGCCAAGTCGTACAGCGACGTCGCCAAGAGCCATTGGGCGTACTCGCAGATCTCCTCGGTGACCAACCGCACGGTTGACGGCCACCGCCTGCTCGACGACTTCGGCACCGCGTTCAAGCCCGAGCGCGCCATCACGCGAGAGCTTCTGGCGCGCTCCATCGTCCTCGCCTCCGGCCACTACGGCGAGCGCATCACGCCGGTCGAGATCAAGGACGTCCCCAAGGGCCACCGCTACTACACGGTCATCCAGATGGCGGTTCACCGCGGCTACATGTCCCTGGACAAGGACGGCAACTTCCTGCCGACCGCGACGGTCGATTCCGTCAAGGCGGAGGCGGCGATCATCCGCTGGCTCAAGGAGCGATACTCCTCGTCGGACTGGTCGCTGCTCGCGTACGCTGCTGCCCAGCAGCTGGCGGCCGAACCCGGGCTGGAAGACCGGGGCGCCCTCCTACCTGCCGTACGTGGTCGCCTCGCGCCAGCTGCAACTGCGCTACAACCACTCGACGGACGGCGACGGCCACGAGGTCACGCCCGCCCAGCCCATCGACAGGGCGGAGATCGCCTACATGTTCTCCCGTGCCTACACCGTGGCCGGCGAGTGGGTGCTCTACGGGCTCGCCGACTACAAGAGCGTGACCTTCCCGGCGCTCAGCGACCGCCAGAAGCAGGTGGCCAGCTACGCATTCAAGTACATCGGCTATCCGTACATCTGGGGCGGAGAGTACCCGACCAAGGACTCGCCCTACGGCTACCAGAAGGCCGGCGGGTTCGACTGCTCGGGTTTCGTCTTCTACATCATGAAGATGCACTTCGGCTACGGGATCACGGTGAACGAGCGCGGGGCCCACGACATGGCCGCCCGCGCCAAGCCGCGCATCACGCGCAGCCAGCTCAAGTGCGGCGACCTGATCTTCTTCGGGCCCAAGGGACCGAGCTCGAGCGTCGAGTCCATCTATCACGCGGCGCTCTACCTCGGAAGCGGGTGGTTCATCCACTCGACCGGCTCCAGCGACGGCGTCACGCTGGCGTCGCTGAACACGTCGACCTACTGGAAGGAGGCGTTCGCCTGGGGCCGCCGGCTGCTCACGCCCGCCGAACTCGTCGTGCCCTCGCCGTCGCCCTCCCCCGCCGCCGCGGCGCAGCCGCAGCCGGAGACCACGCCGTCCCCGTCTTCGGACGCCGCCACGCCGTCGCCCGCGCCCGAGTCCCCGGCGCCCGAGTCGTCCTCGCCGCCGCAGCCCTGACGGCCACGATTCGCGTGGACTCGCCGATGGTGGCCGCAGTCGTTTCGGACGCGCTGGTGCTACACTTCCGGGCATGCTGACGCGTTCCGCCTCCGACACGTTTCGCCGCCCGGCTCTCTTCGCGGTGGCCGCGCTCCTGGCCGTGTGCGCTCCGGCGCTCTTCGCCGGCGTCGCGCGGGCGGCAGAGCCTACGCAGCTGTGGGCGAAGGTGTCCCCGCAGGCCGTGGTCTACCACGGCTCAGCGGTGGTCAGCGGGACCATCTCGGTACAGAACGCGGCCGTCGATCTGCTCGCTCGTCGGCCCGGTGAGACCGACTACACTCTGCTCAGCTCCACCACCGCCGATCCCGGCGGCGCCTTCAGCTTCAGCGTGTCGCCCTCGGTCAACACCGACTACCGCGTGGCCTACGCCGGCGATGACGCCCATGATGCGGCTGCGGCCGATGTGAGCCTGCGCGTTCGGCCGCGGGTGACCACCTCGTTCCCCGCCAGTCTCTGGCTCGGAGGTTCGGTAGTACTGCGCGGCGCCGTCGTCCCTGCCCATCCCGGCGCCAGCGTGTCCATCGAACGCCGCGTCGACGGCGTCTGGCAGCCGTACACGACCGTGACGCTCGGCCCCGACTCTCGTTTCGCGTTGTCGTGGACCCCCGAGGCCTTCGGCTACTTCCGCCTGCGCGCCCGCATGGAGGCCGACGCCGAACACGACGCCGGCTTCTCCACGTCCGAGCAGGTGATCGTCAATCGGCCGAACGCGCACCGCGTGCCCTACAAGTACGCGCACTACATCGTCATCGTGCGGCACGAGTACCGTCTCTACTACTACGAGCGCGGCGCGCTCGTTCGGCGCTTCGATGTGGCGCTTGGCCGCCCCGGCTACCGTACGCCGCTCGGGTACTTCAAGATCTACGGCAAGCGGAAGCCGGCCGGCGGCGCGCTCGGCGCCTGCGCCATGTTCTACCGGCACCGCGGTGGGATCGCCATCCACGGCACCAATGAGCCGTGGCTGCTCAGCCGACCGATCCCGCGCGACTTCTCCCACGGCTGCGCGCGCATGTACAACAGCCAGGCGCTGTGGCTCTACGATCGCGTCCCCGTCGGGACGAACGTGCACAACCTGCGCTGACGGTCCGCCCGCCGGCTCAGGCGATCTCGCCGTACTGGCGCGCGTAGTACTCGCGCCACTCACCTGACTTGATGGGCCGCCACCACTCCGGGTGGTCGCGGTACCAGGCCACGGTGCGCGCGAGCCCGGCCTCGAACTCCACCTCCGGGCGCCATCCCAGCGCCCTCAGCTTGGTGCAGTCGATGGCGTAGCGGCGGTCGTGACCGGGGCGGTCGGTCACGTAGCGGATGAGACGGTCGTCCTTGCCGAGCAGCTCCAGGATGCGGCGGGTGAGCGCCAGGTTCTGCACCTCGTTACCGCCGCCGATGTTGTAGACCTGCCCCGGCACTCCCTCGTGCAGGACCAGGTCGATGCCGGCGCAGTTGTCCTCAACGTGGAGCCAGTCGCGCACGTTGAGACCGTCGCCGTACACGGGCAGCTGCTGGTCGTCGACGGCGTTGGTGATGAACAGAGGGACGATCTTCTCCGGGTACTGCCAGGCGCCGTAGTTGTTGGAGCTGCGCGTGACCAGGACCGGCGTGCCGAACGTGCGGTGATAGGCGAGGACCAGCAGGTCGCCGGCGGCCTTGCTGGCCGAGTAGGGGCTCGACGGGTCGAGGTCCGACTCTTCGGTGAACGCCCCGGTCTCGGTACTGCCGTAGACCTCGTCGGTGCTGATCTGCAGGTAGCGCGGGACCTCGAGTTCGCGGACCGCTTCGAGCAGCGTATGCGTGCCGAGGACGTCGGTGCGGATGAAGTCCTGGGGGCCGCTGATGGAGCGGTCGACGTGCGTCTCGGCGGCGAAGTTGACGACGGCGCCGGCGCCGCGCAGCGTCTTGCCGACGACGGCGGCGTCGCAGATGTCGCCGCGCACGAAGGTGTACCGAGGGTCGTCCTCGACGTCACGCAGGTTGGCGAGATTGCCGGCGTACGTGAGCTTGTCGAGGTTCACGACCTCGATGTCGTCGTACCTGGACAGCATGTAGCGCACGAAGTTGGAGCCGATGAAGCCGGCGCCGCCGGTGACCACGAGTCTCACGGTGTGCCCCTCCTCTGGTGGTGGCTAGCCGAGCGGGACGAGCCTGTCGACGGCCTCGGCCACTCCCTCGGCCCAGTGCGGCAGGCGCGGGATGGGCCGCTCGGTGTCCAGGGCCGAGAAGGCCGGCCGGCGCGCCGGCCGGCCCGCCTCGGCCGTGGTGATCGGTTCCACGTCCACCTCGAGTCCGGCGAGCTGGACGACCTCGCGGGCCAGCTCGCACCACGAGCAGTAGCCGCTGCCGGCGAGGTGGTAGATGCCGGGGCCGACGCCGCGCCGCAGCGCCTCTTCCACGCCCGCGGCCAGGTGCGTCGCGTACGTCGGCGAGCCGACCTGGTCGTCCACGACCCGGAGCGGCTCGCCCGTCCCGGCGCGCTCCCGGGCCACGGCGAGGATCGTCTTCACGAAGTTGTCGCCCGTCTCGCCGAACAGCCATGCGGTCCTGAAGACGATGCCGTGCACCCAGCGGAGCACCTCCTTCTCGCCGGCCAGCTTGCTGCGTCCGTAGACGTTGAGCGGGCGCGGCCGGTCGGTCTCCACGTACGGCGCGCCCTTCTTGCCGTCGAAGACGTAGTCGGTGCTGAAGGAGACCACGGCGGTGTGGGTGCCACGCACCGCCTCGACCACGTTGTGCGTGCCGAGCACGTTGACGGCCTCGGCGGTCGTGGGGTCGGCCTCCGCGCCGTCGACGTCGGTGTACGCGGCGCAGTGCAGGACGGCGTCCGGGGCGAAGGCACGAACGGCGGTGCGCACCGCCTCGGCGTCGCGGATGTCCAGCGCCTCCTCGCGGCTGAGGAAGACCTCGCCCTCGAGGATGCGCGAGAAGGCGGTGGCCAGCTGACCTCCGGCCCCGGTGACGAACCAGCGCGGCATGAGCGTCGCAGGCCGCGCCCTAGCGCAGCTTGACGCCCCAGTCGTACGGGATCGCGGGCGTGTCGTGCGGCAGCTCGAGCTGGTCGGGGTCGTCGTACTTGTAGACCTCGGTGGGCGCGTTGACGATGTACGCCTCCTCGGGGCTGACGCACTTCCAGCCGTGCCAGAGGCCCGGGGGCACCCGCACCAGGAGCGGCCGGTGCTCGCCGAGGAAGAACTCGTCGACCTGGCCGGCCGTCGGCGACGGGCTGAAGCCCGGCGCGGCCGCGTCGCCTGCGGCCCCGCGGCCGTCGAACAGCACGAGCTTGATCATGCCTTTGACGCAGACGATGTTGTCCCACTGGGCGTCGTGCAGGTGCCAGCCCTTGACCACACCCGGGAACGTCGTCGTCATGTAGAACTGCCCGAAGCCGATGAAGAGCTCGTCGTCGTTCCGCAGGCATTCCATGAGGCGGCCGCGGTCGTCGGGGACCACCTTGAGCTGCTTGGTCATGACGCCGTCGATCATGTGCTTCCTCCTCCGGGTGCGCGCCGGGCCGCGCCTACAGGATCCCGATCTGGCACGAGTCGCCCACCAGGAAGCGGTAGGCGACGGGTCGCGCTTCGCTGTGGGCGATCACGCAGTCGCGGCCGATGAGGCTGTCGGTCATGCGCGTGCCCAGGTGCGAGATGCGGCTGTTCTCGAGGACGATCGAGTGCTCGAGCTCGGCGTGGTCGACGACGACGCCGTCGCTGATCGAGGTGTACGGCCCGACGAACGTGTCGGTGAGCCGGCAGCCCGTGCCGATCACGACGGGGCCGCGCACGGTGCAGCGCTCCAGGCGGCTGCCGGCGCCGATCTGGACGGCGCCCTCGATGGTGCTGTCGTCGAGGTCGCCGCGGATGTCCCGGACGAGGGTGCTCAGCACCAGCCGGTTGGCCTCGAGCATGTCCTCGAGCTTGCCCGTGTCCTTCCACCAGCCGGTGACGACGTGGGGCTCGACGCGCAGCCCGCTATCGACCAGGTGCTGGATCGCGTCGGTGATCTCGAGCTCCCCGCGGGCGCTGGGCGCGATCGCCTTGACGCTCTCGAAGATGGCCTGCGTGAACAGGTACACGCCCACCAGAGCGAGGTCGCTGCGCGGCTCAGCGGGCTTCTCCACGAGCCGCGCGACCTTGCCGGCGTCGTCCAGCTCGGCGATGCCGTAACTCCTGGGGTCCGCCACCTTCTGCAGGAGGATGAGCGCGTCCGGGCGGCTCTCTTCGAAGGCCCGGACGAACGGCGCGAGGCCCTCCTTGAGGAGGTTGTCGCCCAGGTACATGACGAACGGGTCGCCGCCGAGAAAGGCCTCGCTGATGAGCACCGCGTGCGCGAGGCCCAGCGGCGCGTCCTGCTGGATGTAGGTGACGGAGAGACCGAAGCGGCTTCCGTCGCCCACGGCCGCTTCGATCTCGGCATGCGTGTCGCCGACGACGATGCCGACCTCGGCGATCCCCGCGGCGCGCATGGCCTCGAGTCCGTAGAACAGAACGGGTTTGTTGGCGACCGGGACCAGCTGCTTGGCGGCGGTGTGGGTGATGGGCCGCAGGCGCGTGCCGGCGCCGCCGCTCAGGATGAGGCCTTTCATGGGCGTGCCCCCCTGCGCCCGCGGTCAGATGATCTCGTCGCCGGCCAGCTCGTCGTCCGTCTCGGTGGAGAGCAGATCGAGGACGTGATGCTCGTCGATCGCCTTGCCGACGAAGACCACGTTGGGGCCGGCCCAGAGCGTGACGCGGGCTCCCACCGGCAGCCGGTACGGGTCGCCGTTCAGCGTGATGCCGGTCAGCGTCGACCGCTCGATGTCGCGCGTGACCTCGGCGCTGTCGATGCGGAACGGCTCCGCGTCCTCGAGCTGCAGCCGAGGCTCTCTGCTGTCGTCGATGATCACGCGGCGGAGTATAGCACCAGAGCCGCCACCGCGGTCCGAAAGCGAGCCTGCGCGAGACTGGACGTGTTGGCGGCTCCGGGCCCGGAGCGACGCCGTACGGGAAGTTGGCCAGGCGCCGCGTCCGTGGTTTAGTAGCGGAGACCGACACGGTCTGCCCGTTGGGGCAACGGAAGGAGCACTCGTGACTGCGGCATCCGCAAGGTACAGGAGCCGGCTGCTCGCGACGGTGATCGTCGCGCTGCTGGCCGCCGGACTACTCTGGGGCATCGCCGGCGCGATGGCCTCGAGCGAGAGCCCAGCCGCCGACGGCGGCAAGACCATCCTGCGCCTCGGGTGGACCAACGACCCGGACAACCTCAACCCGTTCATCGGGTACGAGTCGTCCAGCTACGAGATCTGGGCGATCAACTACGAACTGCTCGTCGGCTTCCGCGCCAGCGACTACGCCAACGTCCCCGGCGTCGGCCTGGCCACCGCCTGGGAGACCTCCGCCGACGGCAAGGTCTGGACCTTCACGATCACCGACAAGTCGAAGTGGCAGGACGGCGAGCCGCTGACGGCCGAGGACGTCGCCTTCACCTACAACTACGTGATCGACAACGAGCTCGGCCTGTTCATCGACTACATGAAGTTCATCGACAAGGTCGAGGCGCCCGACGCGACCCACGTGGTGTTCACGTGCTCCAAGCCCAAGGCCAACATGCTCGGGCTCTGGATGCCCATCCTGCCCGAGCACATCTGGAGCAAGGTCCCGCCGAGTGAGGTCGAGAACAAGTTCAAGAACCCTCCGCCGATCATCGGCTCCGGCCCCTTCCAGACGGTGGAGTGGAAGAAGGGCGAGTACGTGCGCATGGTCGCCAACAAGGAGTACTGGCGCGGCGCCCCAAAGGTGGATGAGGTCATCTTCCAGACCTACCAGAACCAGGACACGATGGCGCAGGACCTCAAGACCGGCGGCATCCAGACCGGCTGGAACATCCCCTCGGCGCAGCTCGACAGCCTCAACAACGAACCCGATCTCGAGTCCATCAGGGCAGTCACCATCGGCTTCGACCAGCTCGGCTTCAACTGCGCCGACAAGAAGAAGTTCCCCAAGTCGACGGGTCACCCGGTGCTGCAGGACCCGGCGTTCCGCACCGCCCTGCAGTGGGCGGTGGACAAGGACAAGATCGTCGCCATCGGCTACAACGGCAACGCCGCCCCGGCGGACACCATCGTCACCAGGGACTTCTACACGTCCGAGGCCGACTTCCACCTCACGCCCGACAACCCGTACATCTTCGACCTCGACAAGGCTCGACAGGCGCTCGATGAGGCCGGCTATCCGGATGCGGACGGCGACGGCATCCGCGAGTACCAGGGCAAGCCGATCAAGCTCCGCCTGTACGCCCGCAGCGAGTCACCGGAGAGCCAGAACTGCGGCAAGCTCATCACCGGCTGGTTCGAGGAGGTCGGACTGGACATCGACTACGAGGTGATCGACGACGGGGCGCTCGGCGACAAGCAGTACAACTACGAAGGCGACCAGTTCGCCCCCGACTTCGACCTCTTCATCTGGGGCTGGGGCGGGGACGTCGATCCCAACTTCATCCTCTCCGTGCTCACCACCGACTCGATCGAGAACTGGAGCGACAGCAACTGGTCCAACGCGGAGTACGACAAGCTCTTCCTCGAGCAGCAGACGACCATCGACGTGCAGGAGCGCATCGGGCTGGTGCATCAGATGCAGCAGATCGTCTACGACGAGTCGCCGTACATCCCGCTGGTGTATCCGCTCGACCTGCTGGCCGCCAACAAGGGCAAGTGGACGGGCTGGGTGCGCGCCAACGAGAACAAGGGCGCCTGGTGGTACAACACGCAGCCCGACACCTACCTGGCCGTGCACCCCGGCGCCGCCGCCGTCGAGACGAGCGGCGGCTCGAACACCGGCGCGATCGTCGCCGCCGTGGCCGCGGGGATCGTGGTGGTCGTCATCGTCGTGATCCTCCTGCGGCGGCGCGGCGGGAGAGCCGAGACGGAGGTCTGAGCGCCGCAGCGGCGACAGATGGGCGAAGACCGAGGGCGGCCGGCGCGCAGGCGCCGGCCGCCCTCGCCGTCGTCAGGAGGCGAAGCTGAGGTAGGGGCGCCAGCTCTCGTGGACGTGGTCCACGTGGAGCAGCACGAAGGCCGCCGGACCCGGCGGCCGAGGCGGTCGGATCAGCCGCAGCCCGGCGAGGTGCAGCGGCCGGTCGCCCTTCCTGCGGTTGCACGGCGCGCACGACGTGACCAGGTTGTCCCAGGTGTCGGCGCCGCCTCGGGAGCGCGGCACCACGTGGTCCACGGTGAGGTGCCGGGCGCTGCCGCAGTACTGGCAGCGGTGCCGGTCGCGAGCGAAGACGGCGCGCCGCGAGATGCGTGCGGAGGCGGCGCGGCGCGGGATGCGGACGTACGAGTTGAGACGGATGACGAGAGGGACCTCGAAGGAGCCGCGTTCGCTGCGCAGCGCGGCGCCGGACTGCTCGAGCACCTCGGCCTTGTCTTTGAGGAGCAGCACAAGAGCTCGCCGCACCGAACAGACGTTGAGCGGCTCGTAGGTGGTGTTCAGGACCAGCACCTTGCGCATCGGTCTCGATAGTAGCAGATACCCCTGCGCCTGTGAGGGGCCTCGGCCCTGGCGTACACTGGCCCCATGGACCTCTTCTCGATGAGCGACGAGCAGGTGGCGGCCGAGGCGCCGCTGGCGGCGCGCATGCGGCCACGCACGCTCGCGGAGTTCGCCGGGCAGGAGCACATCGTCGGGCCCGGCACCGTGCTGCGCGCCGCCATCCAGGGCGGCCAGCTCTTCAGCATGGTCTTCTTCGGGCCGCCGGGGAGCGGCAAGACGACCCTCGCGCGGCTCATCGCCGCCGAGACCGGCGCACGCCTCGTGCAGCTCTCGGCGGTCAGTTCGGGCACCGCCGACGTGCGCGCCGCGATCAAGGGCGCGCGCGAGGCGCGGGCCCTCAGCGCGGCGCGGACCGTCCTGTTCATCGACGAGATCCATCGCTTCAACAAGGCGCAGCAGGACGCCCTGCTCCCCGCCATCGAGGACGGCATCGTCACGCTGATCGGCGCGACCACCGAGAACCCCTACTTCGAGGTCAACTCGGCGCTCATCAGCCGCTGCCAGCTCTATCGCTTCGAGCCGCTGACGCCGGAGTTGGTGGAGGGGGTGGTGGAGGCTGCGCTGCGGGACGAGGACCGCGGGCTCGGAGGCGCTGGCGTCACGCTGGGCGACGGCGCGCTCGCCTTCATCGCAGGGATCTCACGCGGTGACGCGCGCGTGGCGCTGAACGCGCTCGAGACGGCCTGGCGCTCGCGCTCGGCCGCCGCACCGGGGATGCCCGTCACGCTGACGCTGGGCGACCTCCAGGATGCGGCGCAGAAGTCGCCCGTGTCCTACGACCGGGCCGACGCCCACTACGACACCATCTCCGCGTTCATCAAGAGCATGCGCGGCAGCGACGCCGACGCGGCCGTGTACTATCTGGCGTCGATGATCGCCGGCGGCGAGGACCCCAAGTTCATCGCTCGCCGCCTGATCGTCTTCGCCAGCGAGGACGTCGGCAACGCCGACCCGGACGCGCTGCAGGTGGCCGTCGCCGCGGCTCGGGCCGTCGAGTTCGTGGGGCTGCCGGAGTGCCGCATCAATCTCAGCCAGGCCGCGACCTACCTCGCGCTCGCGCCCAAGAGCAACGCCGCCTACAAGGCGGTCGACGCGGCGCTCGACGACGTGCGCCGGGACGGCAACCAGCCGCCGCCGGCGCATCTGCGCGACGCAAGCTACCGCGGCGCGAAGGAACTGGGGCACGGTACGGGGTACAAGTACCCGCACGCGAGCGGCGGCTGGGCCCAGCAGCAGTACCTGCCCGACAAACTCTCAGGCCGCCGCTACTACGTGCCGATACGAGGGGTCGAGAGCGAGCGCGCCGCCCGTCTGGACGAGATCAGGCGGCGGGCGGCGGCCGACGACGACGAGGAGTGAGCGAGACGTGACCGGCGTGTACCTGTGGGTCCTGATCTTTCTCGTGGTGGCGCTGGTGGCGCTTCTCGTCGTGTGGTTCTACGCACGCAGCGTCAAGCGTGACCTCGACACGTCGCCGACCGCGGTCGCCGGCGCGCGGGCGGTCCTGGAGGTCGGCCCTGCCAGCGCGGCCAGGCTGCGCGCGCTGAGCGCCGAGCCGATCCTGCTCAAGCAGGGCGACGAGGGCGTGCGCGTGCAGATCGAGCACCGGCCCATGCTGCCGCTGATGGCGTACGTGGGTCAGGACGTGAGCGCGGCGCTCACCGAGGCGGCGGTGCGCGTGACCGAGCAGTGGGGCCCTCGCTGGGTGGTGCTCCTGAGCTCGGGAGACGACGGCACCGTGTCTGCCCAGCGACTCGCCTGAGCCCCCCCGGCAGGACTGCACCCGGGCCCAGCGTATACAGGGCTGTAAACTGTAAAGCTCGGGCACGTTTCTACCGACGTACACTTCGCCGGCTTCGCGCGCCTGTGCGGCTGGCACGGCAGCGGTGAAGGAGGCAGCAATGAAGTTGATGAGGTTTCTGCTTGGACTCGGGATCGGCGCGGGGATCGCCCTGCTGTTCGCCCCGAAGAGCGGACGCGCGTTGCGTCAGCAGCTGGCCGGGGGAGCGAGCGGGACGCTGCTGAGCGCGGCGCCCGACGAGTACCCGCAGCCCGAGCCCGTGGCTGACTGGGGCGGTCCGGCTGTCGCCGTAGCGGAAGCGCCGCCCGTGGTCGAGGAAGAGCCTGCCGCCGTGGCCGAGCCGGTCGTCGAGGCCGAGCCGGTCGTCGAGGCTCCGCCGTGGGAGGCCCCCGCAGAGGAGCCGCCGAGCGACGACCTGCGGGCGCGCATCGACGAGACCCGCGCCGCCGTCGAGAGCGAGCTGGCCGAGCCCTTCGCCGACGAAGCCGTCGACGAGGCCGCCTCATCGGCGGATGAAGCCGTCGCCGAAGAGGCCATCGTCGTGGCCGCCGTCTCGGAAGAGGTCGCCGAAGAGGCCGTCGTCGACGCCGCCGTCTCGGAGATCGTCGCCGAAGAGGCGGTCGAGGAAGCCGTGATCTCCGAGGAGGTCGCCGAAGAAGCCGTCGCCGAGGCCCTGGTCGCCGAAGCCGTCGCCGAGGAGGCCATCGTCGAGGCTGCTGCCGCGGTGCTCGTCGCCGAAGCCGCCGCCGCTGAAGCCGAGGCAGCCGAGGAGGTCGCTGCGGAGGCCATCGTCGAGGCCGTCGTCGACGAAGAAGTAGCCGAGGAGGCAGTCGTCGAAGCCGTCGTCGCCGAAGAGGTTGCCGAACAAGCCGTCGCGGGTGGCGACGAGGCCGTCGCCGAAGAGGCCGTCGTCGACGCCGCCGTCTCGGAGATCGTCGCCGAAGAGGCGGTCGAGGAAGCCGTGATCTCCGAAGAGGTCGCCGAAGAAGCCGTCGCCGAGGCCCTGGTCGCCGAAGCCGTCGCCGAGGAGGCCGCAGCTGCGGCCGCCGCGGCCGTGGTCGTTGCCGAAGTCGCCGCTGCTGACGCCGAGGCAGCCGAAGAGGTCGCCGAAGAAACCGTCGCCGAAGCCGTCGTCGACGTGGAGGTCGCGGAGGAGGCCGTCGTCGAGGCCGAGATGGATGAGGCCGTCGCCGAGGTGGCGGTCGCGGAGGCCGTGGTCACCGAGGAGGTCGCCGAAGAAGCCGTAGAAGAGGTCGTCGCCGAAGAGGTCGCTGAAGAGGCAGTCGCCGAAGAGGTCGCGGCCGAGGAAGCTCCCGCCGAGGAGGCTCCTCGCGAGGGTGGCGGCATCGACCAGGCGGAGATGCGACGCCGCATCGAGGAGACGCGTGCCCGCCTCAAGGCCAAGGCCTTCGACGCGATGATGAGTGGCGAGGCAGCGCTTCTCTCGCGCGACAGTGGCGACAAGCCGGTACCGACGGCCGACGACGCCGGGGTCGATCTCGACGCCGAGACCGACACCGTCATCGACGAGTCGCTCTCTCAAGAAGAGTACTGATCGCAGGACCGGCGAGGCCGCGGGGCGCCGCTAGTTCTTGGGCGCCCCGCGGCCTCGCCTTCGTACGCGTCCGTCGCGGCGCGTGCGTCGCGCGTCGGCCCCGGGGACGCCCGACCATTCCGCATCGCTCACGCGCCCGGGATCGCGCCGCTCGGCGGCCGGCCACGAAAGCGCGCCCGGCGCGAGGCCGCGTTCGTGCAACGTGTGGGCGAGCACGCCCGCGGTCGAGAAGAAGAGCGCTGCCAGCAGGACGGCCGCCGCGGGGATGGTGCGATTCTCGAAGAGCAGGAAGAAGTACCACCACACCCTCCACCCCGTGTCCAGCTGCAGGGCGTAGTAGATCAGCGGCACCGGCACCATCACGAGTCCGAGGTACACCGGAAGGATCGACCGCGCCCAGCCGCCGGGTCTGGCCAGGGGCCAGAGGATGGCGGCCGGCAGCACCAGAAGGATGGCGTACGGGTTCACGAGCAGTGTCAGCAGGGCGATGACCACGAGCATCAGGTGCGAGACGAAGGTGGTGGCGCGCGGATCGGTGGCGACCCGCCGCTCGAGACGGCGCTCCACGGCGACGGCGTAGGCGTAGGCGAGCACCATCAGCGCGATGAGGACGACGACGCGAAGGTAGCGCGGATTCGCCGCCAGACCCGAATCCGGCGGGATCACCGCGTCGGGGCTGTGCGGGAGCAGGCCGACGAGGTTCGCGAAGTAAACGATCGCGATGAGGACGAGCCACGGGGCGAGGTGCAGCCCGGTGCGCACGAACGCGGGGCGCAGATGCACGCGCGCCCGCCTGCAGTGCGCGAAGAGGTCCAGGGCGACGGCGGCGAGCGGCAGGAGCAGGGCGCCCAGGATGACAGCGAGGGAGCCGCCGGGCAGCGTTGCCTTGCGGGTCAGGAAGACGGTGCCGCCGCTCGGCGCTCCCGGCGCGGAGGTACCGTCGACGGCCATCACCATGTTCTGCACCGTGGTGCCCACCTTGGTCAGCGTCTCGCCGGAGACCGTTTCGAGCGTATCGTTCGGCGCAGGAGCGGAAGGGCCAGCCGCCGTGACCGTGATCGCCGGCACCCCGGCGGCCACAAACGGTCCCTGGCTGCCGGCGCCTGTCGGTACGGCGAGCCGCAGCACCTGGGCGGCGACGGTCGGCTGCTCGGCCTTCATGTTGGCGTCGCGCCTGGCGGCCGGCGACGTGAGCAGCCAGAGCCACGGCGGCGCCGCTCGTGGCTCCGAGCTCCAGCCGTTGAGGCCGATGCCTTCACTGTCGCGCTTGGCCACGTCGCGCAGGGCGACCACGGCGTACAGGTCGTCGGTCTGATGGTCCTGGGTGAACTGGCGGGCGCCGAGGGCGCCGTACGCGTCGCCCGTCGTGCACAGGAAGATGAGCGTGTGCTCGTGCGCGGTGACGGTGAAGGCTTCCGCGAGGGCCAGGAGGGCGGCGAGGCCGGAGGCGTTGTCGCCGGCGCCCTGCGTGGCCAGCGGCGGGACGTCACGGTTGGCGAGGATCATGATGGTCCCACTCGTGCTGCCCTTGGAGACCCCCCAAACGTTCTGCAGCGCGACGGTCTTGCCGTTGACGGTCGCGGCGAAGCCGTCGATGTGCGTCTCGAGCCCGTACTGCTTGAATTGCTGCTCCACCCAGATGCCGAGGCGGTTGTCCGGGTCGCTGCCGGCGACGCGCTGGGGGTAGTCCTCGACGATGGTCTTGAGATAGCTGTACGCCAACTCGCCGTCGAAAGAAGGCGGGTCAAGACTCAGCTTGGGGGTGTCGGGGTTGCCGAGCGTGAAGAGAGCGACGACAACGAGCACCGCCGCGACCACCCAGGCGGCTCGATACACCTTGAGATTGGGCAGCGGAGACCTCCTCGGGCGTGCCGTGCATCCTATCAGATGGTCCGTGGCGGACGGCCGGGTATGATGACCGTATGGTCGGACCCGCCCGAATCCTCGTCGTCGAAGACGAGGTCCGCATCGCCGAAGTCGTGCAGGGGTACCTCGAGGGGCAGGGTCACACGGTGGACCGGGCGGCGAGCGGCGAAGACGCCCTCGCCGCAGTTGCGAGACGCCTCCCCGACCTCGTGATCCTCGACCTCGGCCTGCCCGGCATGCCCGGCGAAGAAGTATGCCGGAGGCTGCGCGCGGAGTCGGATGTCCCCATCATCATGCTGACCGCCAAGGACGCGGAAGAGGATCTGGTGCGCGGGCTGCGACTCGGCGCCGACGACTACGTGACCAAGCCGTTCAGCCCGCGGGAGCTCACGGCGCGCGTGCGCGCACTCCTGCGGCGCGCCCGCGCCGACGAAGTGCCTCAGGCGGACGTGCTCGAGCGCGCCGGCGGGCGCCTGGAGATCGACAGCGCGCGCCGGCGCGTCACTCTCGACGGCGATCCGGCGGACCTCACCGAGTCCGAGTTCCGCCTACTGCAGGCGCTCGCCCGATTCCCCGGCCGCGTCTACACGCGCGGAGAACTCGTCGAGCGTCTCCAGGGCATGGAGTTCGAGCCCTACGAACGCACCATCGACGCCCACATCAAGAACCTGCGCCGTAAGCTGGGCGACGACGCGCGCTCCCCCACCCTCGTGCTGACGGTCTACGGCCGCGGCTACGCCTTCGCCGAGGATCAGCGATGAAGCGCGGCTTGCGCTTCCGGTTGGCGTTGACGCATCTGGCGATCGCCGTGCTCGCCATCGTCGCCGTCGGTGTCATCGTCACGTACACGGGCTCGCGCCGCTTCGACAGCTACCTGGACCAGGTGCAGAACAAGCGCAACGCGGAGGTCGTCACCACCCTGCAGAACACCTACAAGCCGCCGGACGGCTGGGACGCGACGGCGATCTTCGCGCTCAGCCAGGTGGCGACGTTCAACAACGTCGACGTCGCCGTCTACTCGCCGGAGGGCCAGCTGATCTTCACCGTCCAGGGACGGCACATGGGCCGCGGCATGATGGGCGGGAACGGCCAGGGGATGATGGGCGGCGGTCAGGGGATGATGGGCGACGCTCAGGGGATGCCGGGCGCCGGCAGCGCATCCGCGACGCCCGTGCCGGAGGCGACGCCGGTCGGCCTCGCCGACTTCACCGTGACCAGCTCGCCGATCGTGGTCGGCGGCGAGACGGTGGCGACCGCCGAGATCTATGCGCCGAGGAGCGCCCGCGCCGCCGCCGAGCAGGCGTACCAGAGCTCGCTGACCCGCAACCTGCTGATCGCCGGCCTCCTCGCCGGCTTCCTCGCGCTGCTCGTCAGCCTCCTGGTGAGCCGGCGCATCACCGGCCCGCTGGAGGAGCTCACCGACGCCGCGGGCGACGTCGCCGGCGGCAATCTGGGCGTGCGGGTGGCGCCTCGCGGCGACGACGAGGTCGCGGCGCTCGCTGCCGCGTTCAACTCGATGGCCGACAGGCTGGCTCGCGACGAGCAGTGGCGTCGCGACATGACCAGCGACCTGTCTCACGAACTGCGAACGCCGCTGGCGACCATCCAGTCCCGGGTGGAGGCGCTCGAGGACGGCGTCCTGCCGGCCACGCCCGAGAACCTGCGCGTGATCGGCGAGGAGGTGGAGCGCCTCGGCCGCCTGCTGGGCCAGCTGCGCAGCCTCAACGAGCTCGAGAGCGAGGACCTCAGCGTGGAGCACGAACCCGTAGACGTGGCGGACGTGGCCGCCGGCGCCGTCGACAGTCACCGTCCGGCGTTCGCGGCCAAGGGCGTCGAACTGGTGGCGGAGTTGACGCCCGCCGCGGTGCTCGGCGATCGTGACCGGCTGCTCCAGGTGGTCGCCAACCTGCTCGACAACGCGCTCAAGTTCACGCCGGCCGGCGGCCAGGTGGCCGTCACCGTCGACGCCGGCGACGCCCTCGCCGGCTCCGCAGCGGGCGCGCTCACGGGGCCGGCGGGGGCGTGGGTGCGCCTCGCGGTCACCGACGATGGCCCGGGGATCGATCCCATCGACCTCCCGTTCGTCTTCGACCGCTTCTACCGGGCGCAGCAGTCGCGCGGCACGCCGGGCGCCGGCCTCGGCCTGGCCATCTGCCGGGCCCTGGTCGAGGCGCAGGGCGGCTCCATCGCCGCCGACGACGCGCCGGGCGGAGGGGCCCGAATCACGGTCCTGCTGCCGGCCGCGGGACGGCGGTCCTGACGCGCCCCCCGATGGCTGCTCCGGAAGGCGCGCGAGCGCTCGTCGCCTGCGATCTCGACGGCACGGTGCTCGAGGACGACGGCTCTCCGGTGCCGGGGGTCGCTGAGGCGCTCGCCGAACTGGTCGCCTCCGGCGCGGCCTTCGTCGTCTGCACCGGCCGGCCGCTGCAGTCCGCCCAAAGGGCGACCGAAGCGCTCGGCGTCGATCCATCCGGCTTTGCCTGCTACCACGGCGCGCTGGTGGTCTCGAGGTCCGGCGAGGCCATCCGCCACCTGCCGCTACCGCGGGACACTGCGCGCGCTGTCGCCGGCGAGGCGGTCCGGCAGGGCCTCGGCGTCACCGTCTACGACGTCGACGAGCCGCGCGAGCTGATCGCCGGCGCAGGCCCCGCGGACGAGCCCGGGGACCACGTCAGCCGGCTCGTGCTGCACGGGGAGGCCGCGACCGCGGCTCGTCTCTTCGCCGGACTCCGGCGCGAATGGGACGGCCGTCTGCGCATCGAGCAGATCCGCCCCGGCTTCGTCGGCGTCTTCCATCGCGGCGCCGACAAGGGCGACGCGCTGCGGCTGCTCGCCGGGCATCTCGGCGTGCCGCCCGGCAAGGTGGCCGCCTGCGGCGATTCGTCTCAGGACGAGTCCCTGCTCGCCGCCGCGGCCGTGCGCATCGCCGTCGGCGGCCGGCCGCACGTCCTCGGGCGGCTGCCGGGCGTCGTGGTCACGAGCCGTGCACGGCTCGCCGAGACGCTGCGCGCTCAGGTCCGCCCGCTGCTCTGAGCGGCGCCGCGGCCGGACCCGGACCCCAGCCGGTGCGCCATCCCAGGGGCGGCCCGTACGCGCGGGAGGGCGGCGGGGCCTGAGCCCCGCCGCCCTCCGTGACGCATGCGCCTCTGCGGCGGTCTTACACCTTCGGGAGCTTGGCGATCGATGCGGCGATCGCCTCCTCCGGATGGTCGTAGTCCTCGAGCTTGCCGCTGAGGAAGGCGTCGTAGGCCCCCAGGTCGAGGAAGCCGTGGCCGGTGAGGTTGAACATGATGTTCCTGCTCACGCCCTCTTCCTTGGCCTTCAGCGCCTCGTCGACCGCCACGCGGATGGCGTGCGAGCTCTCCGGCGCCGGGACGATGCCCTCGGTCTGCACGAACAGGCGCGCCGCCTCGAAGACCCTGGTCTGCGGCACGGCGACGGCCTCCATGAGCCCGAGGTCGTAGGCGTGACTGATGAGCGGCGCCATGGCGTGGTAGCGCAGACCGCCGGCGTGGATGCCGGGCGGCATGTAGTCGTGACCCAGCGAGTACATCTTGAACAGCGGCGTGGTCTGGGCCTCGTCGCCGAAGTCGTAGACGAACTGGCCCTTGGTGAGGGACGGGCAGGCGGTCGGCTCGACGGCCACGAGGCGCGTGTTCGTCTTGCCGGCGAGGTTCTCACGCATGAACGGGAAAGCGATGCCTCCGAAGCTCGAACCGCCGCCGACGCACCCGATGACGACGTCGGGGTAGGCGTCGGCGTCCTGCGCCTGCAGGATGGCCTCTTCGCCGATCACGGTCTGATGCAGGATCACGTGGTTGGTCACGCTGCCCAGGGCGTACTTCGACCCGGGGTGCGTGACGGCGTCCTCGACGGCCTCGCTGATGGCGATGCCGAGGCTGCCCATGGAGTCCGGGTCCTCGGCGAGCACGGCACGGCCGGCGTTCGTCCTTTCGCTGGGGCTGGGGATCACGTCCGCACCCCAGAGCTGCATCATGCTGCGCCGGTACGGCTTCTGGTGGTAGCTCACCTTGACCATGTAGACGAAGCACTCGAGGCCGAACATCTGACAGGCCATGCTGAGGGCGCTGCCCCACTGGCCGGCCCCGGTCTCGGTGGCGAGCCGCGTGGTGCCGTCGATCTTGTTGTAGTACGCCTGCGCGACGGCCGTGTTGCTCTTGTGCGAGCCGGCCGGGCTCACGCCCTCGTACTTGAAGAAGATCTTGGCCGGGGTGTCCAGCGCCTTCTCGAGGCCGGTGGCGCGGATCAGCGGCGACGGCCTCCACATGCGGTAGATCTGGTGGATCTCCTCGGGGATCTCGATGTAGCGCTCCGCCGAGACCTCCTGCGCGATGATGCTGGGCGGGAAGATCGGCGACAGGTCGTCGGGTCCGGCCGGCTGCAGGGTCGCAGGGTTCAACGGCGGCGCAGGCGGCGTGGGGAGATCGGCCACGATGTTGTACCAGGCCTTGGGGATCCTCTCCTCGTCAAGGACGAACTTCTTCTTGTACTCGCTCATGACCTACCTCCTCTCGTGATGACGCTTCGGGCGGACTGGCTCTCGAAATGACGATGCACTACTACTGCGCTCCGTTTCAGGGGACGGGACGACCACTGGGTGCGGTCTCGGGGTGCGGGCAGAGCCCGCGCGGGTGTGAAGAAAGGCGCGCTAGGCGCGCCAGGCCCAGAGACGCCAGTCGGCGCAAGCGGTAGTGCTGCGGATGACGTCGTGGGTCAGCATCGTGCGCGGGATGCTATCACAGGACCGCGGAGGCTTCCAGCGGTGGGTACGCGGCGCAGAGCGGCGCGGGAGCGCAGGGGTGGCCGAACAGGAAGCCCTGCCCGAGCGAGACGCCGAGCCGGCGCAGGGCATCGAGCTGCGGCCGCGTCTCGATGCCTTCGGCGATCAGCCCGATGCCGGCGGCGCCGCAGAAGTCGCGCAGCGTGCGCACCAGCTTCTGCTTGACCATGGAGCTCTCCAGGCCGCGGATGAGCGACATGTCGAGCTTGATGAAGTCGGGCTCGATCTCGACCATGGTCTGCAGTCCGGAGTAGCCTGCCCCGGCGTCGTCGATGGCGACGCGGAATCCCTGGGCGCGGAGCTGCCGCACGATCTCTCTCATGCGGTCGAAGTCGTCGATCACGCAGTTCTCGGTGATCTCGATCACCGTCTGACCGCGCAGGCCCTCGGGCGTCGCCTCCACGAACTCCCGCACGAAGGCGTCGCCCTGTGCGTGGAGGAGCATCGTGACCGGCTCCGTGTTGACGAAGCGCAGGCAGTCGGCCGGGAGCGTCGCGCCGGCGCGCGTGGCGGTCGTGCGGCAGAGGGTGTCGAGCTCGGTGACGCGGCCCTGGCTGCGCGCCACCTCGAACAGCGCGTCGGGAAGGTGGAGGTCGCTCTCGAGCGGGCCGCGGGAGAGCAGCTCGAAGCCGATCGCCTCGTAGGTGCGCAGATCGACGATCGGCTGGATCACGCAGGTCAGCCGCTGCAGCGCGATGACCTGCTCGAACTCGTCGCCGAGCCGCGCGCGGATCTCGTCGCGTTCCACTTCGATGGAGCGAGTGGCGCGCTCGATGGCGTCGAGCAGCGCGCGCTTGAACCGCACCTTCGGCGACTGGGTGAGGCGGGAGCAGCCGACGAAGAGGTCGACCTTCGCGAGGAGCCGGGTCTCGAGCTCCTTCTCGAGCCGCTCCAGCAACTCTCTCTCGAGGCGCTGCTTGATCGCCACCAGGTCGTCTTCGGAGACGAGCCTGCTCTGGCGCCCCGGCGAGAGAATGACCAGGAAGGCGTCGCCGAGGCTCGAGATGGAGACGTAGTCGTCGCCGCGGATGAGGCCCCCCCGCGCCTGCTGCAATCCGTGTCCGATGGTGCGGTACACCTCGTCCACGATCTCGAAACCCTGCAACTGTTCCAGGGCATGCACGCCTCCGAGGCTCACGTAGATGACGCCCAGCTGACCGTGGTTGTAGAGCATCCGCTGCACGTCGAGCTGCACGTTGGCCAGTGTCGGCAGCCCGGTGACGTCGTCGTGGTACACGCTCGCGTCGCGGAGAACGTCGGCGAGCGTGCGCAGCAGGTGGTCGGAGCGGAAGGGCTTCGTGATGTACGCCGAGGCGCCGGACCGGCTGGCCTCCATCATGTCGGCCAGGTCCGTCTTCGCGGTGAGGAACACCACGGGGATGTCCTTGGTGTAGCCGAACTGGAGCTCGCGGCAGACCTGGTGGCCGTCCATGCCGGGCATGGCGACGTCGAGGAGGACGAGGTGCGGGTGCCGGGTGAAGGCGAGCTCGAGTCCCTGTTCGCCGTTGTTCGCCGTCGACACGTCGTAGCCGTGGGCGATGAGCACGGCGGCGACCGACGCCGTCAGGTCGGCATCGTCGTCGATGACGAGCACGTGGGTCTTCTCACCCGGCATGCCTCTCCCCCGATCGGCTCCCCGCGCGCGGGCCGGCACGACTGTGCGTGCCCGCGCACAAGGTGGTATCGGCAGAGTGCCGGGAAGGATTAGGCAGTAGACTTGGGCGACAGCCCGATGGTCACGCGAGGAGGCGTCCATGAAGGGATACGGCCCCGACGGCGGGGCGCGGTCTCCGCGGGTCGCCGGCGTCAACACGTTCCTGCGACTTCCGCACATGACCCAGTACGACGGCGTCGACGCCGCGGTGCTGGGCCTGCCGTTCGACACCGGCCTCGCCGTGCGCTCGGGCGCCCGCTTCGGGCCCCGGGCTGTGCGCGAGGCCTCGCTCACGATCCGTCCCGCGTACAACCCGGCGCAGCGCGTCGCCGTCTTCGAGCGGCTCTCCGTCGTCGACGCCGGCGACGCGCACCTCGTCGCCGGCTTCACCGACCGCAGCCTCGCCGCCATGCAGGACGCCCTCGACCGCGTGCACGCTGCCGGGGCGGTCCCGCTGGGTATCGGCGGTGACCACACCGTGACGCTGGCCGAGCTGCGCGCGGCGGCGAAGAAGTACGGTCCCATCGCTTTGCTGCACTTCGGGGCGCACACGGACAGCCTCGAGGAGAGCGCCGGCGAGCGGCACGCCCACAGCACGGTGGTCCGCCGCGCCGTGGAGGAGGGCGTCGTCGATCCCGGCCGCTCCGCCCTCTTCGGCATGCGCGGCGGGCTCGATTCCCCGGACGAGTACGAGCAGGCGCGCGACCTCGGCTTCACGGTCGTGCCGTGGGAGGACCTCGCCCAGCTCGGCACGGGGATGGTGGCGGCGGCCGTCGACGCGGCTGCCGGCGGCAGGGCGTTCGTGACCGTCGACGTCGATTTCGTCGACCCCGCGTTCGCGCCCGCCGTGGGCACGCCCGAGGCCGGAGGGCCAAGCTCGATGCAGGCGCTGGCGCTGATCAGGGCCTGTCGCGGCCTCGACCTGGCCGGCGCCGACGTCGTCGAGGTAGTCCCCGAGCTCGACAGCAGCCACCTCACGGCGACCTTCGCGGCGACGGTCGCCTACGAGCTCCTCTCTCTCGTCGCCTGCGGGCCCGGGGCCGGCGCGTGAGCGCAGGCGCCGCCGAAGGCGACACGGCCGCGGCCGGCGGCGTGCTCCGCGTCGCCTGCGTGCAGATGAACACGGGCGCGGACGTGGCCGCGAACGTCCGCACCGCGCTCGAGCTCGTCGAGGTGGCCGCCGACCTGGGGGCCCGCCTCGTCGCGCTGCCCGAGACGTGGGCCTTCAAAGGCCGCCGCGAGGGCATGGTGGCGTCCGCGGAGGCTCCGGACGGGCCGTCCAACCGCGCCCTCGTCGGCCTCGCTGCCGCGCGCGGTGTCTGGCTGCTCGCCGGCTCGGTCTACGAGCCTGCTCCGTCGGCCGGCCGGGTGTGCAACACGTCGGCGCTGTTCGACCCCGCCGGCGCCCTGCGCGCCGTCTACCGCAAGATCCACCTCTTCGACGTCACCTCGGGGGTCGTCGAGTACCGGGAGTCGGAGGAGGTCGCGGCGGGGGAGGAACTCGTCACCGCCGACATCGACACCGCCGAGGGCGCCCCCGTGCGGCTCGGCCTCTCGATCTGCTACGACCTGCGCTTCCCCGGCCTCTACAGCTCGCTCGCGCTGCGCGGCGCGCAGGTGCTCTGCGTGCCGTCGGCCTTCACGGCGTACACGGGCGCCGCGCACTGGGAAGTCCTGCTCCGCGCCCGGGCCATCGAGACCGGCTGCTTCGTGATCGCCCCGGACCAGATCGGCGAGCATCTGCCCGGGCGCGAGTGCTTCGGCAACAGTATGATCGTCGACCCGTGGGGCGCCGTACTGGCGCGGGTCGATGAGGGCGTCGGCGTGTGTGTCGCGGACCTCGATCTGGCGCGGCTGGACGAGGTCCGAAGCCAGATCCCGTCGCTGGAGCACCGGCGACCGGACCTGTACGACCGCTGAGCTGACCCGGGCAACGGCCGACCCGGGCGACGCGGGAGGGATCTGAGGGCCGCCGCGGTGAGGCGGCCCGAGTCCCTCACTCCGGCAGGATGCCACCGACGAAGTCGGCGGTCGTGGCGAAGCGCCAGGTACGACCGCCGTCCTCTGAGATCAGCACCATGCGGTGGTGGAAGCGGCGGAAGTGGCGGGTGGCCGGCGGATCGCGGCGCGAGAAGTAGCTGCAGGACACGAACAAGCGGCCGAGCCGGTCCACGGTCAGCTTCTGGTAGTACTGGGAGTAGCCGGGCAGGGGGGGGACCACGATCAGATCGGGCTGGGTCCACGTCGCCGCGTCGGGCGCCAACGACTGGTGAGCGAGGGCGAGGTAGGCCTGGCCGCGGAAGCGCGCGTCGACGTTGCGGCGTCTCTGCCGGAAGACCACGTGGAGGGTGTCGTCAGGGTCGCAGACCAGGGAGAGATAGGTCTGTGACCCCTTGCCGTCGGCGTCGGTCGTTCTGGTGCGGTAGCCGGACGTGAGCACGTCCCGGGCTGGCGTCCACGACGACGTCGTCAGCGGCGATACGGAGCGAGAGTACCGGAAGGGCCAGCCGAGGGCGCCAGTGACGACGTGCAGTGTCCCGAGGCTGTCCATGCAGATACCAGGCGTTGCGTGGCAGTTGTTGGCGGGGCGTGATGCGGCGACGCGAGTGCTTGGGCCGACAGTGTTCGTTGAGTGGTCGTAGGTCGCCGCGTAGGTCGGCGTCAGGAGCGTGCCGAGGGGGACGACGGTGCTGTAGACGAAGAAGGTCCGGTCTCCTGACGTGACCGCGAAGGAGGCGCCCCCCGCGGCTTGCGTCATGCCGAGGGCCTGCGTGCTCACGAGGACGGGGGGCCGCAGCTCGAGCCTGTCCCCGGACCAGAAAGGCTGGACGACGTACATCTCATTGCGCGACGCCCACTCCCCCTTCCAGGGTGCGATCTGACGCCATACGGCGATGAGGGGCGGTCCTCGAAGGAGGTTGCCACTGTCGTGCTCGGACGTCATGTTGCCGCGATCCGTCTGGTCGAGCAGCGGCGTGTCGTTGCCGAAGGGCAACTCGACCACCGACCACGTAGTGCAGCCGTCGGGCGACGCGAGGAGGACGTTGCGGAATGTGCCCTCGTCGTCGATGCGGACGGTGAGGACGGTATAGGCGCGCCCGTCGACGTCGAAGTCGATGCGGTCGCTCGCGAAGCCGCCAGCGTTGACGGTGCCGGCGAAGTCCGGGTAGGCGTCGCGGAGGGCCTGGAGCATGTCGTGACGGACCCAGACGCCGTCATCCAGCCGGTGGACGAACGAGGTGTCGTCCTGGCTGGCTCCGCGGCTGCGGATCGCGGGAACGTTGTTCGCATCGAATGTGACGGCGTTCTGGCGGAACTCCGGGGCGTAACCGAACTGTTGCGCCAGCGTGAACCCATCGGCCAGGTCGATGTGGCCCTCGTGGGTGGAGGCGAGACCGCTCGCCGGTGCGAGCAGCATCCAAGCGCAAACTACGAGCACGACGATGCCGAAACGCGATCTCCACACGACGCAGCCCCCGAACTGTCTACCCCAACCCCTCATGAGTGTACCACCCGAAGGGGGTCAGGGGGCCGCGCCGTTCAGGCGGCCGCGACGTTCCTGGCGGCCCGGCGGTCTGCCAAGCCGCGGCGCGCGAATGCCACGATGACGCCGATGACCAGGCCGGCCAATGCGCCGATCGCCACGTTGGCCGACATGCTCGGGCCGCTCGGCGAGTCCGGGACCGCGGCCTCGTGGAGGATGCGCGGCTCCTCGTTCTGCTGCGCCGAAAGGAGCAGCAGCTGCGTCTGCTGGATGCTCTTGGAGAGGGAATCCTGCTGCGTGGCGGCGGCCTGGGCAAGGGTCACGTAGAGCGCCGAGGCGGCGGCCTTCTCCGCGGTCGATCCGCCGCCGATGGCGATCTCCTCGATCGCCTTCTGCGCGGTGACGCTGCGCGCGAGGGACGCCGCGTAAGCCTTCTGGTTGTCGGCGAGCTGCTTCTCGAGCACCGCGATCTTCTCGTCGACGCCGCCGCCGATGCGCTCCAGCAGTACCGCGGCGAGCGCGTTGGCCGCCGCCGCCGCACGCTCCGGGTCGGTGTCGGTGACGGTGATGACGACGATGTTGACGACGGACGTCGTCGTCTTGACCGTGGAGGACGGCGTCTCGACCGTGGTCTCCTTGCGGAGCATGCCGGCGGAGACGTCCATCCCGGTGCGGTCGGCCGCTTCCTTGAGCACGGCCTGGCTCGCGAGCAGTTGCACGGCGGCCTTGGCGTTGGAGTTGAGGCCGGCCATGGGGTTACCGCTCGCGTCGGTGGTCTGCCCGATGTAGACGGAGGAGGTGGCGCTGTACTCGTCGGGCTGGGCCATGGTGACGGCCGCGCCGACGATCACGCCGATGAGGACGAGGCCGGCGATGACCCACCAGTTGCGGGCGAGCGTGGCGAACCAGGAACCGACGTCGATGGCTGTGCTCTCGTCGCTGCTCATGTACTCCTCCGGGGGCGTTCGCTCGCGGACATCCTACAGCAGGCGGTGTTCATCGGCGGCCCCGCCGGTGGTCGGCGCGCACGCGCTCGAGGATCTCGAGGTAGTCGTGCGCGAGCCGGCGGCGGTCGAAGCGCTCCAGGACGTAGCGGCGGCCGTTCTCGCCGAGCCGCCGCCGCTCCGCTGCGGGGGCGGCGGCGAGGCGCTCGGCCGCCGCCGCCAGTTCCTCGTCGTTGGACGGCTCGAAGGCGATGCCGCAATCGGCCTCCTCGAGCATCGTCCGGGCGTCGCCCTCGAGGCCGAGAAGGATCGGCCGCTCCATGGCGGCGTCCTCGAAGAACTTGCTCGGCAGGTTCGTGCCGAAGAGGTCGTCCTTGCGGAAGTGCACGAGACAGGCGTCGCTGCCGGCGAGGTACGCCGGCAGCTCGCCGCGCGGCACGAGGCCGGTGAAGACGACGTTTGCGAGGCCCTCCGCGCGCGCCTGTTCCTCCAGACCGGCGCGCACGGCGCCGTCGCCGACGAGCAGGAAGGCGATGTCGTCGCGGCCCTTCGCCTTCATCCGGCGGGCGGCGCCGAGCGCGACCTCGAGCCCGCTCGCCATGCCGATGGTGCCGGCGAAGGTGATCACGAACGTCTCCGGTGAGAATCCGAGCCGCGCGCGCAGTTCCTGATCGGGCGCGCGCGGTTCGAATAGCTCCGTGTCGACACCGTTGGTGACCACCGAGATCTTCGACGGGCCGATGCCCTTGCGGATCATGTTCATGCGGCAGCCGTCACCTACGGCGACGATGTGGTCGGCGCCATCGTAGAGCTTCAGTTCGAGCTTGCCGAGCGTGCTGACGATGCGGCCCTTCCCGAGCGCGCCGACGGCGACGATCGAGTCGGGCCAGATCTCGCGGATCTCCAGGACGAAGGGCGCGCCGTGGGCGCGGGCGACCGGCCAGCCCGCCCACCCGGCAAAGAACTGCGGGCTGGTCGCGATGACGACGTCGGCGCGCGGCCGCAGCAGCGGGCCGGCCGCGCCGGCCCCAGCCAGGTACGAGAGGTAGTTGAGCCCACGGCGCACGCGGCCGCGGTTGGCCGCCAGCCAGGTCCACACGCGGACCGTGCGGATGCCGTCGATCCATTCCTCTTGGTAGATCCTGTTCCGGTAGCCCTCATGGACGACGCCGGAGGGGACGTTGGGCGCGCAGGTGAGCACCGTGACCCGGTGCCCGAGCCGCGCCCACTCCCTGGCCATGCCGTGCACGCGCGCTGCGGGAGCGTTGCTCTCGGGGGTGAAGTAGTGCGTCAGGTACAGGATGTGCACGAGTGAAGGGCTCCCAGCTATCGTCGAGCGCAGGCCCTGCAGATCGCCATGAGCCGCACTACAGGATCCAGCGGTAGACCTCGAACACCTCGGCGAAGTCGCAGCCGATGTTGATGCCACGCGTCAGCGCGACATTGCGGATGTAGTCCTCGCGTGTGTAGTTCCGGTGCCCCTGACTCTCGTAGCAGCCGAGGGCCTCCACCTTCTTGTCGATGTGGCGCTCCTCGAGTCGTACGTAGGCTTGCTGCTGGAAGTTGAGGTTGTTCCAGGGGATCTCGTACGCCATCACGGTGGTGCGTTTGAACGCGCGCAGACCTTCTTCGGCGATCGTCTTGTGGTCCTGGTGCAGGTCGATCAGCGCCGGCAGCAAGACGCAATCGGGGTCGAGTTCCTGCTGCAGGACGATCATCTCCTCGAGGATGTCCTGGCGAAGCGTCGGGAACATGCGGACCTCGAAGTCGTAGACCTTGAGGTCGGCCTCGGGAATGCCGAGGATGCCGGTGGCGGCGCGGACCTCGTGCTTGAGCACGTCCTTGGGGAAGCCCTCCGGGACGCTCTTGGCGGCGGTGCTGAAGGCCGCGTAGGTGACCTTCACACCGCTCTCGATGAGGCGGGCCATGGTGCCGCCGCAGCCGAACTCGCCGTCGTCGGTGTGCGGCGCCAGGACGAGCACGTTGTCGAAGCTGTCGATACTCACGTGAGGCTCCCCCCGGTGAGGCGTTTCGCGCGTCGGGACCGCGTGCGCCGGAGGCGCCTCTAGGCCAGTCCTGCGCAGAGCGACCTGTAGAAGTCTACCAAACGGTCTTCCACGGCCTCCCAGGAGTACCGGTGCTCGACCGCGCGCCGGCCGTGCGCGCCCATGACGGGCAGCTCCGTGCGGCCGGCGAGCAGGCGCCGCACGCCTCCCAGATGGCCTTCCACGCCAGGCTCCACGGCGAGGCCGCACCCCTCGAGGCGGACGAGAGCGCCGCGGCCCGGCAGGTCGCTGACCAGTGCGGCAAGGCCCATCGCCATGCCCTCGAAGAGCTTGGTGGGGACCGAGGGGAAGCGGTACTGGCTGGTCGGCACCGAGGGCACCCAGACCACGTCGGCTGCCGCCAGGTAGGCCGGCAGATCCGCCGGACGTATGCGGCCCAGGAGCTTGACGCGCTCGGCGAGGCCGGAGGCCAGTCTGGCATGGGTCTCGGCCTCGAGGGCGGGGTCGTTGAACGTGCCGCCGAGGTAGAGCACCGCCTCGCCGGGCGACAGCTGCTCCATGACATCCAGCATCGTCGTGCACCCGCGTGCGCGCGACAGGCTGCCGACGTAGATCAGCTTGAGCCGCGGGTCGGCGGCGAGCTCGGGTATCGCGGCGGCGCCTTCGAAACGCTCCACGCGCGGGTAGTTGGGCAGCACGAGGCGAAGCTCAGGCGAGCTGCCGAGGGCCGTCAGCTGGTCCTCGGTGACGACCACGATGCCGGAGCCGAGCGCCGCCAGGCTCTTCTGGGCGACCGCCGTCGTCCACGAGGCGGCGGGCCGGAAGGTGGCCGGGATGTACGGCTTGCCGGCCACGGCCTCGGGCACGTACTCGTGCATGTCGTAGACGAGCCGCGGCACGAGCGCCTTCGCTGCCGGGAACAGGGTGAGCAGCTCCGGGTCGTGCACGTGCAGCACGTGTGGTCTGAGCGCGCGCAGCGCCTTCACGATCTCCACCGAGCTCAGGAACCGGGCTCTGCGACTGCGTTCGGGCAGCGGCGCGAGGATCACGCCGGCGTCGTCGTTTCCGGGCCCCGCCCCCGGGGCCATGTACATGACCTGGTAGCCGGCCTGCGCCAGCGTGTGACACTCGCGCTCGTAGATGCGCGGGTCGTCCGGCTTGTGCACGACGCTGAGGTGGAGGACGCGGATCACGGCTGCATCCCCAACGCCCGGCGCCAGCGGGCGACGACGTCGCCGGCCGACGTGAGGACGCCCCCGTGGCCGCGCACCCCGTCAACGAGCCGCCAGTAGACCCTGTCGTAGCCGCGAGACAGGCGGGGGTCGAAGCGGTTGTTGTGCCAGAGCAGGCTGGCGCCGCCGCCGCTCTGCCGCACCCGGTCGAGCACGGCGACGGCCGCGCGCTCCGCCTCACCGGCGGGAAGGCCGCGATAGTGCGGCTGCTGCAGCGTCCCGTCCATCACCGCCAGCGGCAGCTCCACAAGGTCGAGGGGTCGCTCCTCCGCCAGGAGGTAGGGACGGAAGGGGAAGGAGCAGCCACAGCGGAAGCCTTCGCGCTCTGCGAACGCCAGAGTCGTGTCATAGCTGAACCCGGCGCGCTCCAGCAGCGGCAGGGTCTCGTGGTACAGACCGCGCAGGTAGTGATAGCGGATGCCGCGGATGTGGGCGTGGGAGTCGCGTGCCAGGAGCGCCCGGTCGTGGACGAGCTGGTCGACGCCGAGACGATCGGCGTCGTTGCCGTGCAGCCCGATCTCGCGATCGTGCCGGGCGAGCAGCGAGAGCGCCGCCGGGATGCGGCGGCGATACGACTCCGGCTGGTTGCCGTCCTGCTTGTGGGTGTGCCGGGCGATGACGAAGAACGTAGACGTCACGCCACGCGCGTCCTCGCCCCCGAGGATCTGAGGGAAGGTCCAGAACGGGTCGGTCCGCCGGGGGAGGTGACGGAACAGCCAGTCGGCCGCGTCACCCAGCTCGCGGCGCGCGGCCGCCCCGTCGCGGCGGCCGGCGGCGCGAGCTGTACGGTACCCCGCGGCGGCGAAGCCGCGTCTCGTCCAGCGCCAGAGGTTGTCGACATCGTGGGTGAGCGCGACGGCGAAGCACGCCTCTCCCCACATCCATCCCGCCGGAGGCAAGGGTTCGAGCCCGAGTCCGGCGAGACGAGGAGTCAGCACGGCGCGCAGCAGCCGCACGTAGTGGTCGGCGGCGGGGTCGCCGATCTCGAGCTCGGGATTGGCGGCGAAGAGGCTGGCGGAGTACGGCAGGCGTCCGTAGCGGTCCCGGTCGGCGCTGGTGCGCTCGTCCCAGCAGGCGAGGAGCGCGAACGACGAGGCGACGAGGTCGAACGGCGCCGCGAACCCGGCGTCGTGGTCAGCGGGAAACGCGGCGACCGGATCTGTGCCCTCGGCGGCCCGGCCGGTCCCGGTCAGCGCGCGTCGCGCGAACGCGCCGGCGGGCAGAGGCTTCGTCGCCGCGAACAGCCCCATGGCCTCGGCGCTGCAGGGTATGGTCGGCACCCCGGCGACGGGAGCCGGCGCGTAGGCAAGGGTCGCGTTGCCCGCCTGCTCGGGGTCACGGATCTCGGCGACCTTGCGGCCCAGCGGCGCAAGCAGCGTCTCGAGGACCCAGACGGCACGGGGAATGAACGCCGGAGGCGCGTCGACGTAGACCGCGAGGCTCGAGGGCGGTACCGGAGTCACACGTCCTCCCGGGCGCGCGGCCCGCGAGTCACCGCCTGGCGCGCGATCCGGCAGGCGTTCACGGCGCCGGGCACGGGGTCGGTGAGGGAGTGGATGCCGTCCACGCGCGTGCCGCGCAGGGAGCGCAGGTACTCCCCGGCGCGCCGCTGCCGGCGTGCGATCTCGAGGATCGCCAGGGGGACGTCCTGGTTGGCCACGATCCACTTCACCCCGTCGGTCTGACGCCGCGACAGGTAGGGCTCGCGCGTGGCGTCGCGGTAGGCGGCGAGCGAGAGATCGACGCCGCTGGCGGAGGCCAACCCGTGCCACTTCCAGTGCCGCGCGTTGATCTCCATCAGGCGAAAGCGCCCGTCGCGCGGGTCACGCTTGAACTCGACCTGGCTCACACCGTGGAAGCGCAGCTCCTGCAGCAGGCGCAGCGCCGCATCGACGAGGCGCTGGTCCCAGGCGCTGACGCCGGCGAGGCAGCTCCCTCCGGAGTGCGGGTGCTGGCGCAGCTTGTGACCGCAGAACACGGCCAGCGGCCGGGACTGCGCGTCGAGGTACGACCCGACGGTCCAGAGCTCGTGCTCCCCACCCGGCACGCGCTCCTGCAGCATGAGCGGGCCGAGGTCATCCACCTTGTCGTAGATACGGCGCAGCTCCGCGGGCGAGTCCACGTCGATGATGTGCCGCCGAAAGCGCAGCTTGAAGGCGAGCGACTCCGCCGGCTTGAGCACCGCCGGGAACGGCACCTCGCCTGCGGCGGCGGCGAGCTCCTCTGCGGACTCGACGAACACCGTCCTGGGCGTGTCCACGCCGGAGCTCCACGCGGCCTCGAGCTGAGCCCGCTTGTCGTGGACGCGTCGCATGACCTCCCAGCGCGAGAAGGGCACGATGAACGAGGGCTCCAGCCGCTGCGCGTGGCGAGACAGCGGCCAGATGTACTCGTCGTGACTGGGGAAGACGACCGCGGGCCGGGGCAGCGACCGCCCGAACTCCTCGAGGAAGACGAGGAACGCCTCTTCGTCGTCGAGAGGATCGGGACAGACGAGGCCGGCGGGGTACCGCGAGCGGAGGCCGATGGCTCCGGGGTCGGGATCCATGGCGGCGACCGGGATGCCGTGACGCCCGAGCTCCCGCACGATGTCAAGACCGCAGGAGTAGCTCACCTGCAGGACGACCGCCGGTGCGGTGGGCCCCGCACTCCGGAAGAAGGACTCCCGTCTCACGAGCAGGCCTCCGTGGCGCTGCTTCCGTGGGTCCGGCGCGTCGTGGCCGTGAAGCCGGGCATGGGATCACCGAGGTCCTCTCGTCTGCTGTCGAATCCTTTGGCCCACGGGACCTGCACGACGATCGCCCGGTCGTGACCGGCCGCTCTCGCCAGGGACTCCTCGAACCTCATGCCCGTCCTTTCGCCGCGCCGCGCTCGGCGCCTGGTCGCACGCGCTCAGCGATGATACTCGTCAAGGTGGCGGAGCCGCGACTCCGGATGGCTCGGCAGGGCTCGCCGTCGGAGGCGGAGGGATCGGGCGCCGACGACCGGCCAGGCCGGTCAGCGCAGGCGGCGTGCGGGGTTACCGGCCCAGACTTCGGCCGGGCCGACGTCCTTGCGCACACAGGCGCCCATCCCGATGACGGCGCTCTCGCCGACGGCCACGCCGTTCGCGATGCTGGCCGACTGCCAGACGACCACACCTGCGCCCAGTCTGCAGCCGCCGCCGAGCTGCACGTGGCCCGCGACGAGCGCGTCCTCGCCGACCTCGACGTTGTGGCCCACGTTCACGTGCGGGCCGATCTTGGCGCCGCGGCGCAGCAGGGTGTCGCCCAGTGTGCCGCGCTGGATGCTCGCCTGCGCCGCGACGTCGACGTCGGCCTCGAGCACGACGCCGCCGAGCTGGGGAAACGGCACGAGGCGGCCGTCGGCGTCGCGTTCGTACCCCATTCCGCTGCAGCCGATGACCACGTGCTGGGCGATCCGCACGCCACGTCCGACGGTAGCGTTCTTCACCCAGGAGTGATTGGCGGCGACGATCGCGGCCAGTGCGGGCTCGGCGTACACGGGCTCGCGGTCACCGGCGAGCTCCGCGAAGAAGCGCTCGAGCACCTCGGCCATGGCGAGGCGCGGACTCGTGCAGACGGCAACGGCATGACCCGCAACGAGCGTGACCGGGTCGGGAGCGGGTTCCGGGCACAGCAGCAGGCCGGCGCCGGCGCCGGGGGAGGCCGGATGAGGCGAGCGGCTCCAAGCGAGGTCGCGCGGTCCCGCCTCGGCGTCGCCGGCCACGCCGTCCAGAGTGATGCTCTCGGCGTCGCCGCCGGCCACCGTCACCAGGGCCTCGAGCTGGCCGATCTCCTCGAGGAAGCGCGCGACCTCGGCCGCGGTGGCGCTCACGGGCGCCAGTGCGGCAGGTATCTGGCCAGCAGCTCCGCGTCGAACTGGTGCGGCGCGTAGTCCACCGGCACCTCGACGTAGTAGGGATTGCCGGGGTCGAGCTCGCGCTGCAGCGTGGCCCACGGGTGCGGGTCGTTGTAGTACACGGCGTTGGCGGTCTCGAGATCGGTGACCACCTGCGAGCCGTAGCCCACGACGGCTGCCGGCGCGATGGTGATGCCGGCGCTGGTGTTGGTGCGACTGCCGATGACCGACGCGTACCCGAAGCGCGTGATGAGCTGGCGCTGCGGAGCATTGGGTCGCGCGTGATCGATGTTCTTGGTGTGCGAGCTCATGATCCCCGCCGCGACGAAGCACCAGTCGTCGACGATCACCGCCTTGGAGATGCAGCTGCCGGTGCGGACGCGAACGTGATTGCCGAGGAGCGAGATGCCGGTGGTCACGCAGTCGTCGGCGATGTCCACGTCGTCGAGGATGCGCGTGCCGGACGAGAGGTGGACGCGGTGTCCGATGCTGACGTCGTCGCCGACGACCACGTCAGGGTCGATGATGCACTGGAGGCCGTGTTCGAAGCGGTCGCCGTGCCGGAAGTCCCCCGCGATCCAGGAGCCGCTGGGGGCGTGATAGTCGTAAGCGTCCCAGTCCACGATGTGCGCCTCCTTGATCACGCCGCTGCCTTCACGCACCCGCGCGCGTGCACGACCACGATGAACGGGGAGTATAGCATCGTGCCCGGTCGGGTCTGCGCGACCTGTCGTCTCACTCGTCCCAGAACACCTGGTCGTAGTACCGCACCGAGCGGCGCGACCCACGCACGCGCGACTGGGCGAGCGCCACGCCTTCGGCGTCCAGCTCGCCCAGAGCGTACTTGATCCCCAGGTACGGGAGGTTGAAGTCCTCCTGGTAGACGAAGGTCGAGACGCGGGGATTGACCTCGATGAGGTGGTCGCCCACGAACTGGATGCTCACGAACTGATCGAGGTCGAGTCGCCGGCAGATGTGGCGCGAGGCGGCCACCAGGTCCGGCTTGGCGACCGTGCGGAACGACATCGCGAGGCCGGCTCTCACGGCCTCACGGGTCTTGGCCTGGAAGAGCACGATCTCGCCGTGATCGACAAGCGCGTCGACGACGAACTCCGGAGCCTCGATGTACTCCATGAGCAGCAGCGGAGGGAGCGGGTCCTCCGCGGCGAGCTCCGAGGCTGCTTCTTCCAGGGTCAGCACGGGGACGCCGCTGCGCCTCTCGAGCACGTACGGGCGGCCGATCTCGGCCACGACGTGGAAGCCGCGCGAGCCCTTGCCGACCGGCGGCTTGAAGCACACCGGTACGCCGGGGTAGCCGAGCTTGTGAGCACCGGCGATGAACTCGTCGACGCTCGCCGGCAGCAGCAGCCGTGGCTGCCGTACCGGCGTGCCCTGCAGGGCGGCGTGCATGGCGGCCTTGTCGTTGCAGACCTGGATGGATCCGGGTCCGCCGACGAGGACCGTGACGCCGAGCTCCTCGAAGGCCGCTCGCGATCGCGCCACCGCCTCGACCTCGCTCGACGATTGCACCAGGAGCACGTCCGGCGGTTCCCGACGGACGATGTCGAGGAGCGCCGGCACGAAATCGGGCGACGCACCGGCGGGTACGAGGCCAAACCCGTCGCACAGAAAGCGGCCTATCGCATCGGGGCGCATGTCCACGCCGTGGATCCAGATCTCGCGCTCTCCGTTGGACTTGAGCATGCGGATCAGGGTGCTGGCGCCGGGGCAGCCGGCGGCGGTGAGGAGAAGCTTGAGCGGGGGCGACGTCGTCATGGTCCCAGGCGTTCTTCCCTCAGGACCCGTTCGTACACCTCGAGCGTCAGCCGGGCGTTGCGCTCCCAGCTCAGCTCGAGCGCGTTGGCGCGGCCGGCCGCGCCGACGGCCGCGGCCTCGTCCGGATAGTCGAGCACCTGGGCGATCACCCCGGCGATGGCCGTCGGATCGTGCGCCGGGACCAGCCAGCCGCTCACGCCGTCCTCGATGAAGTCCTCCGGCCCTCCGCCCTGGAGGGCGAGCACAGGCGTGCCCTGGGCCATGGCCTCCGTGTAGACGAGCCCGAAGGCCTCGTCCCAGCTCGGCAGGGCGAAGAGCTGCGCGCGCGCCATCAGCGCCAGCACGCGCGCGTGCTCCATCCGGCCGACGAAATGGACCGCGTCGGTCACGCCCTCGGCCGAGGCGCGCTCCTCGAGGGCGTGCCGCAAGGGCCCGTCGCCGACGATCGCGAGCTGGAGGCGACGGCCGGCGCGGCGCAGCTCGCCGACGGCGGCGATGAGATCGGCGGTGCCCTTGCGCTCGATCAGCCGGCCCACGGTGAGCACGAGCGGCTCGCCGGGCAGATAGTCGGATGCCGGCGCGACTTGCGGCCCGAGACCGGTGGTGCCGTTGAGCACGACCGTCAGCTTCTCCGGTGAGACGGCGTCGTGGAGCAGGCGGGCGACGACGCTGGAGTTCGCCATCACCGCGTCGGCACCGCCGAGTACCTGGCGGGCACGGCGTTCGACGGCTCCGCTCCTTCCCAGGTGCTGGTAGACGTCGGCGCCGTGCACCGTGATCAACGAGCGGCACGCCGAGGTCGGCGGCCAGGCGTTGCGCGAGCGCGCCGTCGGGCAGCGCCTGGTGCGCGTGGACCAGGTCATAGCCGGCCGACCGAGCCGACGGCAGCCGGCGGACCGTGTGGTAGGCGAGGTCGCCGAGGCGGTCGAAGAAGAGGCGCCGCGGCGGCTGCAGCACGCGCGGGTACTCGACGACGACGCCGTCGCAGACCGCCTGGCGCGGCTTGCGGCCGCGGCGCCGCTGCCTCTCGCTGCGCCAGAGGATCCGCGGCGCCCACGGCGTCGGGGACAGTACCCGCGACTCGACGCCGAGCTCGCCGAGCGCGAGGACCTGCTGGTGCACGAAGAGGTGCCGCTCCACCCCGGGCGAGGGGTACAGGTGCGAGACGACGAGGGCCTTCACCGGCGGGCCTCCGTGGGCGGAGAGGGCTCGACTGAGTCGAGGAGTCTCATCCACAGGCGAAGGTCGGCGCCGCGGCGTGAAGGTCCTCGGACAGAGCGCCGTCGATCGCGGTGAGCGCGGCGCCGTGGAGGCCGGGAACGAGCGAGTGACGACCGGGGAAGGACCCCTTGGTCTTCGGGCGGGGATCTCGGGCTCCGTCCATGCGCTCATCCTACATGCTTCTAGCCGCCCCCCTTCAGCCGCGAGCGGCCGTCCGTTTTGCCACGCCGGTCATCGCTTGTGCTCTCATGCGATGGTGGAAGATACTCTTCGAAGACGATGGCCCGCCCGATGAGCAGGTCCCGACAAGGCAGGTCCACTCCTTGCATATCATCAGCAGGCCTTATCAGCCGGGCGACGAGGTCCAGATCAACCGCCTCTACCTGTCCATCACCGGCAGGGACCGCAGCGCCGCCGACTTCGCTTGGGAGTGGCTCGACACGTGGGCGGGGCAGGGCAGCATGAACCTGGTCTTCGACCTCGACCGCGATGAAGGCGATCAGCTCGTCGCCCAGTACAGCCTCATTCCCACGCCGTTCAGCGTTTGGGGCCGGCCCGTCGTCGCGGGCAAGACGGAGAACTGCATGAGCCACCCCGATCACCGGGGCTCGGGCCTGTACTTCTCCCACGAGCGCGAGTGCTTCGAGAAGGAAAAGGAGAAGTACGGCCTGTTCTTCACCACTGCCGGCCAGGTCGCAGGCGGTACCGTCGGCAGGCTGCGCGTCAAGCTCGGCTACGTGGCCTTCGACGACTGGGCCAACTACACCCTCTGGCTGCGAACGAGCGCGCTACGCGAGGACGTTGCCACGATCCTGGCGAGGAGCGGGTCCGCCAAGAAGCTGGCGCCGATGCTGAGCGGCGTGCTCGCCGCGGGCCTCCAGACGTACAGCCGTCTGCGGCGACCGCGTTCGGACGGCTACCGGATCGCAGTCCACGGCACGGTCGATGCCCCGCTGGAGATGATCGCGAGCCTCTGGGAGCGGAACCGCGAACGCTACGGCATCAGCGTCGACCGCAGCGCCAGCTACCTGCGGTGGCGCGTGAGCAACGACCCCTACGTCGAGCACGAGTACCTGACCATGTACGGCGGCGGCCGGCTCCTCGGCTGCGCCGTCACCTTCGTCCAAGGAGACACCCTGAACGTGGTCGACATCCTCGTGGACGCCGCCGGTCCCGAGCTGTTCCGCAGCCTCCTGGGTGCGCTGATCGGGAGGGGCCGGGATCTCGGGCTGGCCCGCATCAAGTGCCTGGTCCTGAGGCGCTCCGGCCTTCTGCCCCACCATCTGAGGAGCGCCGGCTTCGTCGATACCTCCGCCCTCTCTCCCGGCGCCTTGCTCAGGAAACCGCCTCCTCGCCAGTTCTTCGTCTACATCCCCGAGGAGCTGCGGAGGGATCCGGCGATCATGGACAACGCCAACTGGTACGTCACAGCGCTCGTCCTCGAAGGACTACGACGACCGACGTCGGCGGCATGAGACACGAAAGGACGCACGCATGGCTGTAGTCGATTTCCGCATACGCTTCCGGACCGAGCACATGCTCGGTCCCTGGGATCCGGACGACCCGGCGCCCCATTTCTCGCAGTACATCGACCTGTACAAGATGCGGCCCAGGCTCACGCCGCTCGCGATGCCGGAGTACGTAGACACGATGACCCGCGGCGGCGTATCACGGGGCGTGGTGTGCGGCGGCTCCATCGAGGACAACGACCATCTCATGGAGGTCCGCCGGTCTCTCGACGACGACCCCTTCTACTACATCGCCGGCGTTCATCCCAAGTACGGCGTCCGCCGCAACCTCGAGGAGCTGGAACGGTGTCGCGAAGCCGGCTTCCTGGGCGCCAACATCAGCCCCTACATCTGGGGGGTCCCGGCCAACGCCAGCGTGCTCTATCCCCTCTACGCGTACTGCGAGAGCCACAACCTGGTGGCCATCGTGCACGGCAGCCTGCACTACAACCGCTTCCAGAGCATGTGGCTCGGCGACCCCAAGTACATGGACGAGATCGCCATCGACTTCCCGAACCTCAAGCTGGTGATCTCGCATGCCGCCAACGGCTTCGGTCCCCTTGGCCTGGCGGTGGCGCAGAAGCATCCGAACATCTTCCTCGAGTTCAGTGCTCTGTGGCCGCGGTACCTTCCCGAAGCGACGCTGCAGGCGGTCAACTCCTATCTGAAGGACCGCTGCCTGTTCGGCACGGACTACCCGCTGGTCGAGTTCGATGCCGCTGTGGAGGCCTGGACCGCCGCCGTCAAGCCGGAGGTGCGGGAGCTGTTCTTCGCCAAGAACGCGGAGAGGTGCCTGTTCGGCGAGCCCAGGTGAGGGCCGCTGCGCCGGGCGGCCGTCAGCGAAGCCCGGCGCAGAGCCTCACGGCTTCTCGCCCTCCGCCGCCCGCCCGCTGCGCGTGACGACGGTGCGCAGCTGGCGCGCCGTGAGCAGGGCGCCGGGCACCGGGTCGCGCAGCGAGAACAGGCCGTCGACCTTGACGCCGCGGTAGCTCTTCAGCCACGGAAGGAGCTTCTCGTCGCCCTTGCGCCAGCGCGAGAAGGCGTCGCGCGCGTCGGTGAGTGAGACGACCCACTTGAGCCCGTCGGTCTGGCGTCGCGCCACGTAGGCGTCGCCGGTCGCGTCGCGGTAGGCGGCGAGCGAGAGGTTCACCCCGGAGGCCGTGCCCAGCGAGTGCCACATCCAGTGACGCGCGTTGACCTCCATGAGCCGGTAGGCGCCGTCGCGCGGGTCGCGCTTGAACTCCACCTGGCTGACGCCGTGATAGCCGAGCTCGTGCAACAGGCGGAGCCCCGCCTCCGCGAGCTCGGGCACCCACTTGCCGACCGCCATGCTCACGTGGCCGAACCTCGGAGGGTGCTGGCGCAGCTTGTGGCCGGTGAACTGCGCCAGCGGTCGGCTCTGCGCGTCGAGGTACGAGCCGAGGGTGTACAGCTCCTCGTCGCCGCCCGGCACGATGTCCTGCATCATGAGCGTCCCACAGTCGTCCACCCTGGCGTAGACGTCGCGCAGTTCCTCGGCAGTGTCGATCTCGAGCACGTGCCGACGAAAGCGCGACTTGAAGGCGAGCGATTCGACCGGCTTGAAGATGCACGGAAAGCCGATCTCTTCCGCGCCTTGCTCGAGGTCCTCGGCGCGGTCGATGAACGCCGTCTTCGGCGTGTCGACGCCGATTCGCCACGCCGTCTCCAGTTGCTCTCGCTTGTCGTGCAGGCGGCGCATCGTCTCCCAGCGGGAGAACGGGATCAGGTACCACGGCTCGAGCCGCTCCGCGTGTCTCGAGATCGGCCAGATGTACTGGTCGTGGGTGGGGAACAGCACGCCCTTCTGCGGCAGACGGGGGCCCAGGTGTTCGAGGAAGGCGATGAAGGCTTCTTCGTCCCGCCGGGGATCGGGACAGACCATGCCGGCCGCGAGGCGCGAGCGGAGGCCGAGCGCGCGCTCGTTGGCGTCCAGGGCAAGCAGCGGTACGCCCTCGGCGGAGAGGTCGCGGATGATGTCGAGGCCGTTCGCCCAGGAGACCTGGAAGACCAGCGCCGGGTGGCGCTCGCCGGCCCGCTCGAGAAACGTGGTGAAGCGCATGATGTCCTTTCAGGGTGCAGCGACGATAGCGGCCGCCGGCTCGGGCGAGCCACCCGGCACAGGGCGGCCGCCCTCGCCAACGGTGAGGAGACCTTCGGGGCCCTCACCCTTGTCGACGTTCACGGACGGGTCTCTCCGGCCGCGTTCGCATCCGGGCCGGTCACGGCGGGCGCGGCTTCGCCGCCGGCCTCCTCTTCCCTCGCCCGTTCCCGCGCCGCCAGCCGCGAGCGAGAGATGACCGCGAGTCCGAGCCCGTACAGGATCCACATGGGCGCGAAGCCCACAGAACTGCTCGGTCCGACCGCGCCGATCGTCCAGCCGAGCAGCGCCAGCCAGGTGCCGCAGGCGAGGTACCTCGTGAGGCGATCGGGGTCGCGCCTGGCCACCGGCCACAGCGTGAACAGCAGCAGGAGGAAGAAGACGAGGTGCAGGGCGAAGCCCACGAGGCCGCCGTCTGCATAGGTCTCGAGCCACCAGTTGTGCAGGTTGGCGATGCCGAGGGCGTTGGTGCCCGAGCCGATGATGCCCTCGGCCTGTCCGGGGCCGGCGCCGACGAGGAAGGTGCCGCCGGCGATCTGCAGGCCGCGGTCGGTGAGGTCGGAACGCATCGCGCCGGATCCCTTGTTGGACACGGCCTGGCTGAGCAGCGCCTCCAGGCGGAACTGGCGCAGCATGACGTTGGAGCTGTTGTTGAACAGGAGCCACCCGGCCACGGCGATGATCGCGACGATGACGAGGCCCATGACGATCTTGCCGCTCCGGCTCGAGAGTCTGGGGCCGAGGTGCCAGAACAGGACCACGGCGGCCAGCGAAGAGATGCCGGCGGCGACCAGGCTCGAGCGCGAGCCGGTGCGCACGAATGCGGCGGCGCCCATGGCCATGAAGAGAAGCGTGAGCGTGAGCCAGCGGAGGCGACGGGTGAAGAAGAAGGCGCAGAGCATGAACGGCCAGCAGATGACGATGTAGGTGGCGAGGTCGTTCTGATTGTGGAACACGCTGGTGACCGCGTAGGACTGCGAGGTGGCCGCGTTCAGCAGGCGCGAGGTGGGCAGGCGGATGCCGAGGCGCGCCTCGAGGATGGTGAAGCCGACGACGAAGGCGTAGCCGACGAGCATCGTGTAGCCGAACCAGATGAGGCGCCGGCGGGTCCCGCCGGCCGCCGCCGTCGCCAGGAACACGGCGGCCATCGTGAGGACGATGGCGATGTAGTCGAGCGCCGCGAGCTTGTCGGCTGCCCACACGAGACCCAGCAGCAGCCAGGCGAGCCAGAGCGCCGCCGGCAGAGCGACGTCCTTGGCCGCGAAGGGGATGGGTCCCGGGCGGAGCAGCAGATAGCAGGCGCCGACGTAGATGACGGCGACGAGGGCGACGCGGAAGAGGAACGCCTGCGGTACGGCCGGCAGGGCGAAGGAAGGCCCGAGAAGCGCGAGGACCGGCAGTGAGACGAGCAGCGTGGTGAGGGCGCCGGAGACGCTGGTGCGGGCGATGCGCTCGCGACCGAGGATCAGCAGCGCTGCCAGCGCGGCGACCACGAGCAGGGCGACGGCGGCTGCCGGGCTGCGAGTGGCGGCCGCCGCGACGACGGCCGTGAGGACCGCGCCGCCGGCGAGCAGCGCCGCGTCGCCGGCGGAGAAGCGGCTGCGGGCGGCGTTGGCGCCGGCGGTCGTGCCTCCGGCGTCGGCGTCCGTTCCCGTCGAGGAGCTTCGGATCATGGGCGCATCCCGGCAGCGGGGCCGGCGGCCGCAGCCTGCCCGGCCAGGCCGTCCAGCAGCGCCGCCAGCTCGGAGGTGAGGCGGCCGAGCTCGTAGCGCTCGAGCGCGGCCGGGTCCGCGACCGGTGCGTCGCCGCTGCGGACGGCGGCGACGAAGGCGGTCAGCGGTCCACTCATGGGATCGTCGGGCAGCACGCAGGTACCGCCGCCGACCTCCGCGAAGAGCCCGCGCGCGGCGGAGCCGGCCGGCGAGATGGCGAACACCGGCCGGCCGGCCTGCAGGTACTCGAAGACCTTGCTGGACATGCTCTCCGGCCGGCGCCCATTGACCAGCAGCAGCGCATCGGCGGCGCGTTGGTAGCCGAGCGCGACCGGCAGTGGCACCAGGCGCTCGACGCGGACGCGGTCGCCGAGCCCGAGCCGCTCGGCCTCCGGACGCACGCGGCTCTCGTCGACGCCGAGGAACAGCGCCTTGACGTCGGGCGGGAGCGCGGCGAGGCCCTCGAGAAAGGCGTCGACCTGCTGCTCCCGGCCGTACAGCCGGCCGGTATGGACGATCCAGAAGCCGTCGCCGAGCGAGACGTCCGCCGGCTGTTCGGTGCGGTCGAAGCCGTTGGGGAGCACGTGAGCGCGGTCCGCGAGCCACGGGTGCCGCGCCGCGAGGTCGTCGACGATCGGCCGGTTCACCGCCGTGACGGCGGCGGCGCGCTCGAGCGCCCAGGCCTCGAGGCGGGCGTGGGCGGCCTTGTGCGCACCCGTCGGGTAGGTGCGGAACTGGTAGGTCGACCACGGGTCGCGGTAGTCGGCCAGCCAGGGCAGGTCCGCGTGCTCCGAGAGGACGGCGGCGACGAGGTGCACGCTGGCGCGCGGCGAGCTGCTGAAGAGCGCGTCGAAGCGCTCGCGCCGGAGGATCGCGCGGCCCTTGAGCACGGCGGGCCCGACCCAGGCGAAGTAGGGGTCGGGCACCGCCACCCAGCGGTTGACCCTGGTGCTCCTCCGGCCGCCGCCGAGCAGCTGCTTCGGCCAGGGCACGGCGGCGCGGGCGACGCGAACGTCCGGCGGCACGGCCGCGGGGCCCGTCGCCGTCGCCGTCAGCACGGAAGGCTCCCAGCCCTCATCGGGCAGGTGCCGCAGGAACCGCACGACGCGCGTCGTGCCGGCGCTGGCCATGGGCGGGTACGGGTTGGCGATCACGAGCAGCTTCTTCACGGAGTCCCCCGTCGTCCTTGCCCGCCCATCTTACCGGGAGCCGGCCGGCGCCGGGCCGGCGACGGCCGGGCCGAGCCTCGCGCAAGCTCAGTCCTGGGCGCCGGCCGCGCCGCCGAACGTCTGCGGGAAGGCGGTGACGACGGTCCGGACCAGCCGGCGCGCGTTGGCGCGCTTGACGTGAAAGCCGTCGTAGAAGGCGTCGGGATCACCCTCGATGCTCGACGACTCGCTGAGGTCGAGGAGGCGGAAGGGGTGTCTCTTCTGCTCGCGCTTCAGCCACGCGACGACCTCCGCGCGCCTCTCGTTCCACCTCGCGTCGCGCACCGCGGCCAGCAGGTGCGGGTGCAGCGGCGCGAGCACGACCCTTGTCCAGCAGGCCCATGGTCTTCTCGAAGTACTTCTGCGACCGCGGGTACAGCGCAGCGGTGGTCGTCTCGTACCGCTCGAGCGCCGTCTCGATCGAGTAGTCGATCGCCCGGGAGAGCGGCCGTCCGCGCGCCTCCTCGAGGTCGTAGCGGTTGCGCAGCACGACGCCGGCGTCGCCGAACCTCTTGAGCGCGAGGTCCTTGCCCGCCGGGGCCTCCTCCGGAGTCTGCGGGAGCTTCTTCTTCTCGGCCTCGACCAGTGCCGGCGGGAACCAGCGGCTGAGTTGGGGCTCTTGGATGAGACCGGGAGAGAGACCCTGTTCACGAAACGCCTCGACGTGAAGGAGCCACACGACCTGCAGGGGGGTCTTGGGGAACCTGCGGCGCGCGTAGTCGACGAACGCCCAGGCGTCCTCGGGGCGGCCGTTCTGGAAGGCCAGATCGAATCCCGGGCTGCCGGTGAGCCGCCAGTCCTTTGTGGCCATCATGTGATGGTCGATGTCGAGGGGCCCTCGATGAAATCGACGTCTGCCTCCTTCTCCATCTCGAGCTCTTCTTCCTCGGCCTCGATGTCGTCGGCGCTGAGCTGCGTCGTCCGGTCGACCTGCGCCGGCACAGCGTCGGCGATCGGGGCCGCGCCGGTGGCGGCGCCGGCCACGGCGGGCGGCGGCGTCTCGCCGCGGCCGCGCCTCCGGCGCAGCGCCCTTGACAGCCTCTGGCGCTCTCCGGCGGTGAAGAAGCGGGTCACGAAGAGCACGAGGGGAAAGACGAGCAGGGTGGGCAGCTGTGCGAGCGAGATGAGCGTGAGCTGGCCCCAGGGCATGTACACGTCCTCGCCGAGCGCCCGGCCGAGGCCCCACGCGGCGGCCAGCGTCAGGCCGGCCGCCAGCACGATCTTGAGCAGCCGGCCCCACTCGTACGGGATCGGGTACCACTTCTCGGAGTAGAAGTAGACCGTCGCGGCGAGGATCGCGAACCCGGCGACGGTGGTCCAGGCCGCGGCGTACATCCCGTATTCCGGTACCAGCAGGAAGTTCAGGCCGATGTTGACCGCCGAGGCGATGAAGAAGAACACCGGGATCATGCGGTTCTTCTTGGCCACATTGGAGCCCACCCAGAACACGAAGTACGCGGCGTAGACCGCCACGGAGAGCGCCAGCACGAACGTCGTCGGCCCGATGCTCCAGTACCGCTCGTTCAGGAACGTATGGACGATCCACGGCATGAAGGCGCCCATCATGACCAGCATCAGCGCGTTGAGCGCGAGGAAGTAGGTGGAGGAGCGCGACACCATCTTCTTGTGCTTCTCGGGCTCGTGCAGCTCGGCGTAGTGCCACTGCGGCCACGCCATCCGGAACGCCATCAGCGTCAGGTACAGCGGCTGGCTGAGCGAGTAGGCGACGGTATAGAGGCCGACTTCCGCCTTGCCCTGGTAGTGCAGCAGGAAGTACCGGTCGGAGAGCTTGAGCCAGTAGAACGAGATACCGGTGAACAGCGCCGGGATGGCGAACGCGAGCATCGGTCGCATCAGCTGCCAGTGCCAGCGCCAGTCCACCTTGCGGATGTAGGTCGGCAGCAGACCCACCTGCAGGCAGACGGCGCTGAACAGGTTGGCGAGCAGCACGCCCATCGGGCCCCAGTCGAACACGGCGACGAGGACGATGGAGAGCGGCACCTGGATGAAGATGCGGCCGATGGTGTAGGCGGAGAAGATCCACGGTCGGTGCTCGAGGCGGAAGAGCGTGAACGGCAGGTCGTTGAGGTTGCTGAAGAACAGCGTGGCGAGCGCGACGGCGAAGTAGCGCCAGTCGCCAGCGTCGTACTCCTTGCCGAGGAGGACAGGCGCGAGCTGCGGCATGAGCAAGACGGTCGTCCCAAGCAGGATCAGCGGGTAGACGGTGGAGACGTAGAAGACGTTGGTGATGACGCGCCGCCGCGCCGCCTCCGACTTGTCGTCGAAGTAGAAGCGGCTGAAGGCGACGTCGAAACCGAGAGTGACGAAGACGTCGAGGAAGGCCGTGACCGCTACGACCATGCCGAGGATGCCGTAGTCCGCCCGCGTGAGGAAGGCGGTGTAGAGCGGCAGCAGCAGGGCGACCAGGAACTTCTGGAGGGCGCGCCCGCCGCCGTAGATCACGGAGTCCTTCAGCAGCAGCGAGTAGCCGTGGCCGCTCGTCTTCGCGCGTCGGCCCGTGCGCAGGCGGGCGAATGGGTTCGTGGTGCCTCCGGGAGGGATGTCGGGGCGGCCGGCTGGGGGACGACCGCCGGCCAGCCTCGTTTACGGGGATTCTACCACCGGGCGCGGTCCCGGCCCGCCCCGGCGCGGGGATGCGACCGCGCGACGGTCGCCGCCCCCGTGAGGTCCGCCCAAGCGTGCCTCACACGCCGACCCACCTTGGGTAGTCAGCGCCGCGCGGCGCCCAGGTCCTTGGGCAGCAACTCGGCGTGCGCCTCGGCGGCGGCGAGCTGCTCCGCCGCCAGCGGGGACGAGCCGCGCCGCCGCGCCCGCGTCATCACCTCGCCGACCCGGAGGCCGGCGGCGTGCTGGGCGACGACCGCCTGCGGCAGCAGGTCGAAGAGGCCGTCCGGGCCGCCGGCGGGCCGGCAGCGTACGCCGGCGCCGCCGAGCATCCGCAGGTCGGCCTCGGCGTCCAGCCCCACCACGGCGAGGTGCGGCGCGGCCGCCGCGAGGCGGGCCGCGTCCGTTCTCGCGCCGGGACCGACCCAGCGCTCGCCGGAGGCCACGGGGCAGAGCACCAGCGCGTCAGACTCGGCGAGACGGCCGGCGACGGCGTCGTCACCGAGCCCGTCGCCGGCCTTCTCGCCGCCGTACAGCCCGATGCGTCCGGCGGTCTCCGGCGCGGCCACGAGCACGCGCGCGCCGAGGCGGGCGAGCGTCTGCACCACGTAGGCGTGCGCGGGACCCTCTCCGGCCACCACGACCGTCGAGCCGGCGACCTCGACCCCCAGGTCGAGCAGGCCGGCGAGCACGCCCTGCGGCAGGTAGCGGTAGAGGCCGACGGCCTCCTCGTCCAGGCCGGCGACGGCGATGCTGCTTCGCCGGCAGGTGGCGACGTCCACGTCGGCGGCCCGCCAGTGCGCGGCTCCGCGCATCAGCGTGACGGCCGCGGTCCCCGCCACGTTGCGCACGATCGAGTCGTCGATCGGCCGCACGCCCGGCAGATCGGTGATGACGTCGACGGCGGCCAGCGGGGCCTGCAGGCGCGTGGAAAGGAGCTTGATGCGGTCGCCGACGCGCGCCAGCTCGGCGAAGTAGGCGGTCTGCTCCTCGGCCTCCCTACGCGAGGCCTGCGCCGTGTCGCGGCCCACCGCGTACACCTCGTCGGCGCCGGCCAGCGCCGCGATCACCGGCGTGATGCGCCGGTAGCCGACGGAGGCCTCGGTGAGCACGCGCAGCCCCTTGAGGTCGAGGCGCGACTCCGCGATCGCTCGGCGGATGAGGCGCACGATCTGCGGGCCGGGAAAGCGGTCGTCGCAGGCGTAGCGGTCGAGGTCGATGCCCATGCTCTCATCCTACCTGTTGGGTCGCCGCGGGGTACCCGGTCGCGCCTCCGTCGTGCGCCGGCCGACGCGGTCGCGGCGAACCCGGCGGCGCCCGCCCTCGTCACTTCGGCGGGCGCCACCCGGGACGGCGTCCACGCCGGGTCGGCGCGAGGCGCCGACCCGGCTATACTCGGTCTCACCGGCGACGGAGAAAGGTCCGGCGTGGTGAAGCACGGTGTCACACTGATCGCGCGTTCGCGCGGCGGCCTCCTGGCGGGGGCGGCCGTGCTGCTGCTGGCCGCCGCCCTGGCCGGCGCGCTCACGTTCGCGCCGGCGGCAGCGGCGGCCCCCGACGCCTCCCAGATCGATGCCTTCCTCGCGGAGCACGGCTCGCCCATGGCGGGCACCGGCGGCACGTTCGTCGCCGCGGCAGAGGCCTACGGCATCGACCCCGCCTTCCTCGTGGCCATCGCCGGCGCCGAGACGAGCTTCGGCCTGCAGCTGTACTCGCAGGACGGCGACCAGTGCACCTACAACGCCTTCAACTGGTTCTACGGCCCCACGTGGCCGACCAGCGACTTCACCTCCTGGGAGGAGGCCGTCGCCCGCGTCGCCGCCGGGCTGGGCGGCGACCTGTACTACGGTCTGGGCCTCTACTCCGTCGACGCCATCGCCCCCAAGTACTGCCCCGACGGCACCGCCGAGTGGGTCGCTAACGTCAAGGCCTTCATGGTCGCGCTGGGCGGGAACCCGGACGATACGCGTCTCGGCGCTGCCGCCCCGACCACCACGCCGCCCTCCACCGAGCCCGGCCTCGTCGCGCTGGCGGGCTCTGTCAAGCTGGACCGCGGCGACCGCGAGGTCGGCCAGCGTATCTACGCGTGGTTCACCCTGACCAACACCGGCGGTCAGCCGCTGGAGCTCGAGGGCATCCGCCTGGCCGTCCGTGGCCCGAGCAGTTCGGTACGCGATCTCGTCTCCGCCGCGCCGCTCACCTTGGCGCCGGGGCAGTCCACCGAGGTCACGGCCTCCTGGCCGCTCGACCTCGCCGGCCGCTGGCACGGCTGGATCGAAGTGAGTCGCGACGGCGAGGCCAGCCTGGTCGGCAACGACCAGGCCTTCGGATTCTGGGTCAGGCTGCCCGAGGACCACGTGCTGCGCCGCTGGGAGCTGCGCGACTCGGCGCTCAGCCAGGCGCTCTGACGCCCGCGCCCGTCTCCTAGAACTGCACGTACAGGAAAGGGCTGGGCTTGCTCAGCGCAAGCAGCGAGGCGGCCAGGAGGATTCCCAGCAGCAGCGCGTAGCGCAGGTTCGGCCGCGGCTGGATCTGCCAGGTGTTGGGCAGCAGGTTCACCCAGAGGAGGCCGCCGACGATGAAAGCGGCGAGGAGGGGTGCGACGCGCACGATGCCCGCGCCGCTCACGCCGTTGAGTCCCAGCATGGCCTGCAGGACGTCCTTGGCGGCGCGCAGGGACGTGGCGCGGAAGAAGACCCAGGCCACGGTCGCGGCGATGAAGGTCAGGATGCGGTTGAGCCAGACCCACCTCGGCGTCAGGCCGTACTCCTTCGCCACGACGTGCACCGACTGGTACGTCCCCCACAGGAGGCCCCAGAAGACGAACGTCCAGGCCGGGCCGTGCCAGAGGCCGGCGAGCAGGAACGTGATCAGCAGGTTCCGCACGGTCAGCAGCGTCGTCCCGCGCGAGCCGCCCAGCGGGATGAACAGGTAGTCGCGCAGCCAGCCGGAGAGGGTCATGTGCCAGCGGCGCCAGAAGTCCGAGGGGTTGACCGCCTTGTACGGCGAGTCGAAGTTCTGCGGGAAGCGGAGGCCGATCATGATCGCCACGCCGACGGCCATGTCGCTGTAGCCGGAGAAGTCGAAGTACAGCTGCAGCGTGTAACCCAGGGCCGCCGCCCAGCCGGAGAGCAGGCCGAGTTGCGCGTGGTGCAAGAAGAGCTCGTTGACGTGGGGCGCCATCATGTCGGCGACGAGCATCTTCTTGGCGAAGCCCAACACGAGGAAGAACAGGCCGGTGCCGATGAGGGCCCAGCGGAAGCGCTGCTGCGCGCGCTCGAGCTGGGCGCCGACGTGACCGTAGCGGATGATCGGGCCGGCGAGGATGTACGGGAAGAGCGTGACCCAGGCCAGGTAGTGGACCACGCTCTTCGCGGGCTTGATCGCGCCGCGGTACACGTCCACCGCGTACGAGATGCCGGCGAACGTGTAGAAGGAGATGCCGACCGGCAGGAGGATGCGCGTGGCCGGCATCGGCCCGCTCGCGCCGAGCAGGTGAAAGACGCCGTCCAGCGAGTCGACGAAGAAGCCGCGGTACTTGAAGTAGCCGAGGAAGGCGAGGTTCAGGGTGATCGCCGCAGCGAGGATCAGCTTGCGGCGGCGGCTCGCGCCCTCGGCCTCGTCGCGCGAGAGGTAGTGGCCGGCGACCCAATCGACGAGTGTCGTCGCCAGCAGCAGCGGCACGTAGCGCCAGTCCCACAGCCCGTAGAAGACGAGCGACGCGGCGACGAGGAACAGCAGCCGCGCGTAGCCCCGCGGGATGACCCAGTACAGGACGACGACGACCGGCAGGAAGACCAGGAGGAACGCGTAGCTGTTGAGGAGCACGCCGCCGGGCCTACTGCGCGCCCGCCGGCGGCTGCGACGGGGGCCAGCCTCCGGTCTGCTCGAGGAGGTGGTCGATGGCCGGCCGCGTGTTGACCGTGGTCATGTGGACGCCGTCGTACCACTCCTTCTTGTCGAAGTCGAAGACCCTGGGATCGGTCATGTCGAGGAAGACGAAGTCGTACTCGCCCCGCAGCGATCCGACGTAGGCGAGGACCTCCTCGTACCGCTTGGTCCAGCCCAGCGGGGCGAGGATCTTGCGGAGCTTGGGATTGATGGGAGTGAGCATGATGATCGGCGTCTGGCCCTGCTTGTTCATGAAGGAGAGCGTCTTCTCGAAGTACTCCTGCGCCGTCGGGTCGAGCCCCTTGTACACGTTCTCGTGCAGATCGCTGTACCGCTCGATGGACCTGGGCCAGCGGCGCTTCCACTCCTTCTCGCTCCACTTGCGGGGCTTGAGGACGCCGTCGTCCAGGATCCGCTTGCGGTACTTGCTCTGGCTGCTCGTGGCCTCCTCGCGGTGGAGCAGAAGGCGCGCCGCGTCCCAGCCGGTTTCGAGGGAGAACAGCACGGAGCGGCTCTCCCACAGCGCGCGGGCGAGCTCGCGCGGGCCCTTGCCGATGGACGCCTGGCCGACGTACTGTGCCAGGCGCGGCTCGCCGGCGGTGCGGGCGCCTACCTCGAAGGGCACGAACGACTCGACGTCGAGCAGCCACAGATAGGCGGGGTCGGCGTCCGGCCGGGTGTCGTGGATGTACTGCGACATCGCCCACGCGTCCGCGGTCCCGCCGATGCCGTTGACGCCGGCATTGAAGGTCTTCAGGCCGGTCTTCTCTTCGAGGTAGGACGGTTCGTAGCGCATCGAGCGGGAGCTGCCGAGAACGACGAGCTCCGGTGCCTGCCTGAGTTGCTCGATCTTGTCGGCCTTGACGGTGCGGTCGGAGGTAGTGACCGTCGGGAAGAGGAAGGTGCCGACCGAGCCGTAGGGGTCGGCGACCACGTTGAGCGCGAGCACCCCGCCCATGACCAGCGTCGTCACGAGCGCCAGGACAAGGACGAAGAAGACCGCCCGCCCGCCCCGGGACTGGTCCATCTCCGGCGGGTCCGGGATGACCCGCTGCTTGAACTTGCCGGGCGGTTCGGAGCCGTTGGGCGTCGTGGCGGTGGGGTCGTCGGGTGGCGTCATCGATCAGCCGCCTCCGTCCAGGTACGTGGCGATCCGCAACGCGAGTCCTGTGGTCGAGACCTCGTCGACGCCGCCGTTGGCCGTCCTGGTCTCGTGGAAGGCGTCGATGCCGCGGCCCTCCAGAAGGCAGCGCGTGAGACGGATGCTCCCTCCGTGCGTCACGAGAAGCGCGGTGCGACCGTCGAGGGCACAGTCCCGCAGGCAGGCGAGGACGCGGCGCTGCTGGCCAGCCAGGCTCTCGCCGCCGGGGAAGCGGAAGGTCTCTGGGTGCTCGCGGTAGTGCCGCCACCCATCCGGCTCCTCGCGCATGATCGACGAGAAGCGGCGCGTCTCCCACTCGCCGCGGTGTGTCTCCGCGAGCCGCGGGTCGACGATGACGGGCAGCTCGCCGCCGAGCTCGTCGTGGATGATCTCGGCGGTCTGCGTCGCGCGCAGCAGGTGGCTGGTGACGACGAGCTCGATGCCGCGCCCCGCGAGCGCTCGACCTTGATCGCGCGCCTGGGCGCGGCCGACCTCGTTGAGCTCGACCTCGGCCCAGCCCATGCAGCGGGCCGGCTCGCGGTTCCAGTCGGTCTCGCCGTGTCGGATGAGAAGGAGCGTCATCGGGAGTCGGGGCTGACGCGTTACCTGAACCGGCGCCGCCTCAGTGGAACGTGAGCAGCGTGTCGCCGCGCACGCCCACTCGCATGGTCTCCACCGAGATGACCTCGTCAGGCGGGATGTTGCCGAGGTTCACGTTGGCGCCGAACTGCTTGATGAACCACGTCTGCTGCTTCTTGATCGGCGCCTCGAAGAGGATCTGGGACGCGTCGAACGTCTCGCGGATCTCCTCCAGCAGGCCGTCCTTGACGTCGCCGTTCGGACGGTAGATGCCCGCGTTCCCGCTCTCGCGACCCTCGGTGATGACCTTCCAGGCCCCGGCCTCGAGCTCGCGCTTGATCGAGTCGACCCACCTGGAGGGCGTGATCACTACGGCTTCGTCCTTGCTGCCCACTTCGCTGAACACCGTGTACCGCCTGCTGAGCTTGCGCAGGATGGCGAGCTTGTCCTCTTCGTCCATGTCGATGGTGCCGTCGGAGATCTCGACGCACTCCATGCCGCAGTCGTCGACGAGCGCCAGGAACTCGTCGAGCTTCCCCTGGCGCAAGCAGACCTCGAAGAAGGTGCCGCCGAAGCAAACGGGGATGCCGAAGCTCTGGTAGAGGGCGATCTTCTCCTTGACGTTCGGCGTGACCACAGCGGTGCCCCAGCCGAGCTTGACGATGTCCACGTAGTTGCCGGCGACCTCGACGAACTGGCGCACCTGCTCGAGGCTGAAGCCCTTGTCGAGCACGTGCGTGAGTCCGCTCTCGCGCGGCTTGCTCGTGCGCTCGGGGAGCGTCAGGAACTCGAACATCAGTCGTCCTCCGTGGTCGCCCGCCGCGGCTCGCGGCGCTCCGTGAATGGTACCAGACGAGTTCTGCGCCGTCGGTTCCGGGGCCTTGGCTCTGATGCGAGGCCGACTATATATAAGCAAAAGTGATTTGCATTATGCAACTCTCTGATGGATAGTACCCGACCAGACAAAGCAATCAAAGTCGATACACGCTATCAAGAATGGCGGGTGCGGAGGAGCACATGAAGAAAGCATTGGTCATCATGGGGTTGTCAGCGATCGTCGTCGCCGCGGTTGCGTCGTTGGTCGCCTGCGGCGGCGGGGGCGGCTCGACCGTCGCGCTCGTGGCCTACTCGACTCCGCGCGAGGCGTACGCCGAGCTGATCCCCGCCTTCCAGAAGACGGACGCCGGGACCGACGTGACCTTCGACGAGTCCTACGGCTCGTCCGGCGAGCAGAGCCGCGGCGTGGAGGCCGGCCTGCCGGCGGACGTCGTCGGTTTCTCGCTCGAGCCCGACATGACGCGGCTAGTGGACGCCGGCCTCGTCGCCCCCGACTGGAGCCAGAACGAGTACGACGGGTTCGTCACCAAGTCGGTCGTCGTTCTCGTCATCCGCAAAGGCAATCCCAAGGACATCAACGGCTGGGCCGACCTGACCCAGCCCGGGGTCGAGGTCATCGAGCCGAACCCGTTCACCTCCGGAGGCGCCAAGTGGAACATCATGGCCGCGTACGGCGCTCAGCTCAAGCAGGGCAAGTCCGAGGACCAGGCCAAGGCCTACCTCAAGGACCTCTTCGACCACGTGCCCGTGCAGGACAAGAGCGCGCGTGAGGCCCTGCAGACGTTCGTCGGCGGCAAGGGCGACGTTCTGCTCTCCTACGAGAACGAGGCCATCGCCGCCCAGCAGGCCGGCGAGGACGTCGAGTACATCGTCCCCGCCGAGACCATCCTCATCGAGAACCCGCTGGCCGTCACCGAGGAAGCGGCGTCGTCCACCGTGGCTAAGGCCTTCTACGACTTCCTCTACACCCCCGAGGCTCAGGAGATCTTCGTCTCCAAAGGCTATCGCCCGGTGGTCGAGGGCGTCCCGGGCGCGGATCAGTTCCCCACGCCGGCCTCGCTCTTCACGATCGCCGACCTGGGCGGCTGGGAGCAGGTCAACGACACCTTCTTCGCCCCCGACGGCAGCGTGATGGCGACGATCGAGCAGAACCTTGGCATCAGCACCGCCAACTAGCGCCGGCGCCGCGGGAGCGGCGCTCCAGCCCGCCGGGAGCCGGCCGGCTCCGGCGGGAGTGCTGCGCCGCGCGCGCGTGCGGCGCAGCACCTGGGCCGGCGTCGGCTTGGTGATGCTGTACCTGAGCATCATCGTCCTGATCCCCCTGGCCGCCGTCTTCTGGCACGCCGCGGAGCTGGGCCCTGCGGCATTCTGGAGAGTGGTGACCACTCCGGACACGCTGGCCGCTCTCGAGCTCAGCCTCGGGGCGGCCTTGGTCGTCGCCGCCGTCAACGCGGTCATCGGCACGGTGATCGCCTGGGTGCTCGTGCGCGACGAGTTCCCGGGCAAGACCGTCGTCAACGCGCTCATCGACCTGCCGTTCGCGCTGCCCACCATCGTCGCCGGGCTCACGCTGCTGGCGCTGTACGGCCCCAAGAGCCCGTTCGGCGTCAACCTCGCCTACACGCGCGGGGCGGTGCTGCTCGCGCTCCTGTTCGTCACGCTGCCGTTCGTCGTGCGCTCCGTGCAGCCGGTGCTCATGGAGTTGGAGCGCGACGCCGAGGAGGCTGCCAGCTCGCTCGGCGCCGGCGGATTCACCGTGTTCCGCCGCATCGTCCTGCCCAGCCTGTGGCCGGCCATCATCTCCGGGGCCGGCCTCTCGTTCGCGCGCGCCATCGGCGAGTTCGGCTCGGTCGTGCTCATCTCCGGCAACATCCCGTTCAAGACGCAGATCGCGCCGGTGCGCATCTTCGGCCTCGTGGAGAGCGGCGACTCCGCCGGCGCCGCCGCGTTGTCCGTCGTCCTGCTGCTCATCTCTTTCGGGGTGCTGCTGATCCTGACGCTCGTCCAGGCTTGGGGAAGGAAGGCCGATGAACTCGCCTGACCGGGGCCTCCCGGCCGCCAGAGGGTCACGCTCGAGCCGGTACGGCCTGCGCACCGTCGCTCTCGCCTATCTCGCCCTCGTCCTCGTCGCGCCGATCGTCATGGTGTTCTTCCGCACGTTCGAGAACGGCCTGGCGCCCGTCATTGACGCGCTGCAGGACCCGATGGCCCAGCACGCGCTGTTCCTCACTGTAGTCATCGCCGCCATCGCCGTGCCGCTCAACACGCTGTTCGGAGTGTTCTGCGCGCTGCTGCTGGTGCGCCGCTCGTTTCCCGGCAAGGCCTTCCTCAACACGCTGATCGACGTGCCGTTCGCGGTCTCGCCGATCGTGGTGGGACTGGCGCTGGTGCTCGTCTACGGGCGCACTGGCTGGTTCGGAGGCTGGCTCATGGACAGCGGCATCCGGGTGATCTTTGCCTGGCCGTCCATGGTGCTGGCCACCATCTTCGTCTCGCTGCCTTTCGTGGTGCGCGAGGTCGTGCCCGTGCTGCAGGAAGTGGGCGTGGAGCAGGACCAGGCGGCGCACACGCTCGGGGCGTCGACGTGGCAGACGTTCTGGCGCATCACCCTGCCGGCGATCCGCGCCGGCGTGACGTACGGCGTCATCCTCACGACGGCGCGGGCGCTGGGCGAGTTCGGCGCGGTCAGCATCGTGAGCGGCAAGATCGCGGGACGCACATCCACCCTCACCGTGCACGTGGAGGAGCAGTTCCAGCAGTTCGACCTCATCGGCGCGTACACATCCTCACTCGTCCTCGCCGTCATCGCCCTGGTCATCGTGCTCGGCATGACGCTGCTCAAGCCCAGGGAGGCCGGCCAATGACCATCAATGCCATCGGCATCACCAAGCGCTACGGAGACTTCGTGGCGCTCGATGACGTCAGCCTCGAGGTCGCCGGCGGCGACCTCACGGCGCTGCTCGGGCCGAGCGGCTCGGGCAAGTCGACGCTGCTGCGCGTGATCGCCGGCCTGGAGCGCCAGGACGCCGGCGAAGTCGTCATCTCCGGCGAGGACCTGACTACGCGCCCCGCGCGCGAGCGCGGCGTCGGCTTCGTGTTCCAGCACTACGCCGCGTTCAAGCACATGACGGTACGCGACAACGTCGCCTTCGGCCTCTCCATCCGCAAGCGGCCCAAGGCCGAGATCGCCGTGCGCGTCGACGAACTGCTGCACCTGGTGCAGCTGGACGGGCTTGCGGAGCGCTACCCGTCCCAGCTCTCCGGCGGACAGCGCCAGCGCATGGCGCTGGCGCGTGCCCTGGCCGTCGAGCCCAAGGTCCTGCTGCTCGACGAGCCGTTCGGCGCCCTGGACGCGCGGGTCCGCAAGGAGCTCCGCGCGTGGCTGCGCCGCCTGCACGAGGAGATGCACGTGACCACGGTCTTCGTGACACACGACCAGGAGGAGGCCATGGAGGTCGCCGACCGGATCGTGATCATGAACGAGGGCCGCATCGAGCAGATCGGCCCGCCCCGCGAGCTCTACGAGAGGCCGGGCAACGAGTTCGTGATGAGCTTCCTCGGGCCGGTCAACAAGCTGGGCGACGTCCTCGTCAGGCCCCACGACGTCGAGCTGCTGCTCCAGCCCAACGGCGCCACCACGCAGGCGCTCGTCGACCGCATCACCTACCTGGGCTTCGAGGTGCGCGTGGAGCTTGAGCTCCCCAACGGGCGCAAGCTGTGGGCGCAGACTACGCGTGAGGCGGCGCGGCCGCTGGAGACGGGCCTGACGGTCCACGTGCGTCCGCGCGCCACGCGGACGTTCGACGGCGACGGCGCCGAGACGGTCCCCGCCGGGGACAGCCCCTGGTGGGACCGGCGGGTGACCATGGAGGTCCACCACGGCTGAGGCCCAGATGGGCGGTGCAGTCTGCCTGTCCTGCTTGCGCGGCCGGGCTGGCGGAGCGTCGTGCCCGGCCTCTACCCCTTGAACAGCAGCGCCAGCCCGCTCAGGAAGAGCACGGCCGCGAGGATGCCGCGCAGCACGCGTGCTGGAGCGTGGATGGTGAGCTGCGAGCCGAGGAGCACCCCGGGGATCGAGCCCATGAGCAGCGACGCGACCATCAGCAGGTCGACGTTGCCGACGCCGATCTGGGCGAGGCCCGTGGCGAGCAGCAGGATCATCGCCTGGAAGACATCGGTGCCGACGATGCGGTCGGTGGTCAGCGGATAGAAGAGGATCAGGAAGACGCCGATGAGGGTGCCGCTGCCGACCGAGGTGAGGCCGATGATGAAACCGACCACGATGCCGAGGCAGACGGTGCCGATCTTCATGCGCCCCGACATCTTGATGTTCTCGCGGCGGTACTTCTTGTCGACGTGGAGGACGATCTTCACGATGAGGAGGACGCCGACCATCATCAGCGCGGAGCCGATGGCCTTGTACAGGATGCCGTTGATGACGTCGCCGTAGGTGCGAGCGACGTAGGTGACCGCGGCGACGCCGGTGAGCGCCGCCGGGACGCTGCCGAGGCAGAGCCAGAGCGCCAGGGGAATGTCCACCGAGCCCTGGCGCCAGTGCTTCCAGGAGCCGGCGATCTTGGTCACGGCGGCGTAGGTCACGTCCGTGCCCACCGCCATCGTCGGCGAGAAGCCGAAGACAAAGATGAGGACCGGCGTCATGAGGGCGCCGCCACCCATCCCGGTGAGCCCGACGAGGAAGCCCACCATGAGGCCGGCGAGACTGAGGTAGGCGTTCAGATCGCCGCCGAGCGTCAAGTACATGACCGCGACGAACAGCGCCCAGCCGCCGAGGCCCAGGCCCCAGCGGACCTTCCAGGAGTGCGTCCAGACTCCGGTCGGCTCGGGGCCCGGCCGGAACGGCGGGATGGCCTCGTCGATCTCGGGGTCGTAGACGCAATCGGCGTCGACGGCCGGCGAGCACTCGTCCGGCCCCGGCGGAGGCGGCGTGGGATGGGCGCCCTGGGCCGACAGGCTCAATGCTGCGTCGACGGCCACGGCGCTGCTCTCGGTCTCGGTCATGGTTCCTCTCGTGAGGCGGCGGCGAGGCTCACGGGATTGACTCGGCGCTCGAATGGCCGCGAGTATGCGAGCATGATGCTTATCTGTCAAATAAGCGGCATGAATCTTGCCGCTCGTTCCGCGGACGCGAGGGGAGCGGTCAGGCTCGGGCCAGTACGGCTGCTTATGGCGACGGGCAGAGTCATGCGAAATGACAATACGACGGCGAGGCCGGAGCAGCGCCCGGAGGGCGCCCCACCGGCCTCGCCTCGGCCCCGCGTCAGCCGGCGAGGGCCGTCGGCAGGCTCAGGCCGGCGTCGCGGGCCTGCGCCGCGAGGTCGTCGCGCCACATGCCGAGGTACGCCATCGCCTGCTCCCCTGGCGCGCCTTCAGGGCGCACCGTCGCGCTCTCGGTCTGTGCGTATCGATGGTGGAGGAAGTCGGCGCGAGCCACGCCGGACGGCCTCGGGTGGGCGAAGGCGGCGAGACGCGCGTCGCTGACGATGCTCGGCGACGGCCGCCAGACCACCGGCGAGCCAGGACGAGCTCCCACCGTGACGCGTTCGCCGAGCACCAGCTTCTCCGGCGTCTTCAGGACCGTTGTCGCCATGTACTCCCCGCTGACGTGCATGGTGGAGACCGCTGCGACCAGGTGGCCGTGGGTCAGGATGAGCGAGACAGGCACCTCGAGCCGGGTCATCTTGGCCTGCACCCGGTGGATGCGGGCGACGATCCCCTTGATGCTCGCTGCGGCGGCCCTGCAGGCGGCGCAGCGGTGATGGGGGAGGTCGAGCGTCTCGCAGCAGCAGGCGCACTCGGTGAGCTCCGTGTACGCGGGCCGCACCGCGGCGATGTACGCGGCGAGCTCCGCCGCCGCCGCCGCTTCAGAGTCTGTGTAGCCCACGTTCAGCGTCGAGCCCGACACGCGCATCGCCGGCGCGGGTGCCGCCAGGGCGAGCGGCAGGGCGACGGCCGTGAGGATCGCTATGAGGACGAGCCACTTCATCAATCCACCTCCGTGCGGGCGGCGGGGCCGCGGGCGCGGCCGTCGGAGCCGTCCGTCGCACCACTTGACGGTAGACCCGATGCGGACCGATGGCGTCACCCATGCCGGGTGATTCGGGGTGCGTCCCCGGGCTCAGGCGGCAGGGCCGGGGAACCCCGGCAGATCGCGGACCGTGTGAAGGTCGTTGGCGTCCGAGCGGTGAGGGACGCCTACGAGCTCGTCGTCCGGCAGCCCTGCCTCGGCTCAGCCGGCCGCCGCGTACTGCTCGCGGAAGAACGCGAGCAGGGCCTCGGCGGCCCGGCTCAGCACGCGCGTCCGGGAGCGCACGGTGTAGAAGTCGCGCAGAACGCGGAAGCCCTCGATCGGCACGACGACGAGCGCGGCGTGCTCGAGCTCTGGGCCGATCGCCCAGCGGCTGAGGAAGGTGATGCCACCGCCGGCGATCGCCGCCTGCTTGGCCGATTCCATGAGGCCCATCTCCATGACGACGTTGAGCTTCTCGGGGCGCAAGCCGGCGCGGCCGAGGTGGTCCTCGACCACGCTGCGCACCCCGGCGCCCTGCTGTTGCACGAGCTGCGGTTCCTTGACCAGTTCCTCGAGGGTCACCTGGTCGCGCGCGGCCCACGCGTGTGAGGGCGCGCACACGAGGACGATCTCGTCGCGGGCCAGTGGCTCGGCGACGAGTTCCGGGCGGGGCGTGACGGCGCCGACGGCGCCGATCTCGAACTCACGCGAGAGAACGCGTTCGATCACCGCGTGGGTGTCGTCGACGTGCAAGGAGATGTCGACGCCGGGGATGTCCCTCTTGAACCGCGTGAGCATGCCGGGGAGCACGTGCTCGCCGGGGCCGGTGGACGCGCCGACCACGACGCGGCCGGCGACGAGCTCGCCGAGGTCGAGGATGTCGGTGCGGGCGCGTTCGTCGAGGTCGAGGATCTCGCGGCCGTAGCGGTAGAGCACCGCGCCGGCGTCGGTGGGGACGACGGTGCGGCGCGAGCGGTCGAGCAGGGTCGTCCTGAGCTCGCGCTCCAGGCTGCGCACCTGCTGGCTCGCAGCCGGCTGGGTGATGTGCATCTCGTCGGCGGCGAGTGAGAAGCTCTTACGGTCGACGATGCGGCAGAACAGGCGTATCTGGCGGATGTCCATAAGCGTAGCTTATCTTGAGAAGTCGCCCGAGGCCAGAGGTGCGACGGCGCCCGGTGCCCCGCCACGCTTTCGCCTGCGCCTGGCCCCCACTGCGCGCTGGCTCGCGGCGGATCGCCTTCGCCTGCCGGGAGCAGGGTTCCCCGCGTGAGGTCCCGGCCCTACTGGCCGTACCACCAGACAGTGCCGCCAGACGTGCCGCCAGTGGTACCGGGACCCGTAACAGCCACTCCCTCCCGGCGCGGCCCGCGCCGCGGCCTGTCAGACCAGCGGCGGCGAGGACTCGTCCGCGGCGTCCCGTACAAGGCGGCCGAGGCGCGCCCGCCGGGAGCGGCGGCGCGCCAGCTCGAGCAGCCGGTCGGCGAACAGCCACGGATCGCGCGGAAGCGCAGAGGCTGTGCGCGTGTCCTTCTTGCGCAGCAGGATGTCGTCGGGTCCCGCCGCGCGGGTGAGGCGTCCGTCGGCGAGCAGCGAGGCTTCGACGGCGCCGGCCGAGGACGAGAGCGTGTAGGCCGGCGTGCCCAGCGCGGCGGCCTCGCGGAGCATCGCGCCGCTGAGCCCGACGACGAAGTCGGCGGCGGCCATCAGGCCGACACCGTCGACCGGGCCGTCGGGCACGATCACGCCCGGGAGGTCCAGCGCAAGGAGGCGCCGCCGCTGGTCCTGGTCCCGGGCGGCGACGATGAGCGTGAGGTTCCGCCGCCCGGCCAGTCCGCGCAGGAGTGCGGTGAGCCGGGCCTCGGCTGCCGGGACTGCTTCGCCGGCCGGCATCGCATCGTCCGCCGGTCTGACTTCGCCTGCGGGCGCATCTGCCGAGCGCGACGCCTCGCCAGCCGGCGAGACGCCGGCGGACGACAGCCGAGTGCGCGGCGCAGCCGGCCGCACGACGCCGACGATGCGCCGGCGCTCCACGCCGAGTCGGCTCAGGGCCTCCGGGTCGGGCTGCGCGTCGTAGAGGTAGTACTCCTCCTTGAATCCCGGATAGCGGAACAGCTTGTCCGCAGGGGCTCCGGCGGAGGTGAGCGCCGTGATGGGCGCCGCCTCGGGGACGGCGACCTCGTCGACCAGGCGCAGGTTGACGAGGTTGCTGCGCCCGGGGCGCTCCGGTTCGAGAAAGGTCATCTGCGGGATCGCCAGCGTCCAGGCGGTGAGTACGAAGTCGCTGGCGTGGCTGCCGGCGGCGACGTCGAAGCGGCCGCTGGAGGCGGAGCCGAGAAGCTGCGCCGTCCGGTTCACCAGGCCGACGGCGCGGGTCCCGAGACTGCCGCCGCGGTGCTGCGTGGTGAGCACGCCGCCGAGGCCGTAGCGCCGTAGGACGAGGTCGGCGCCGGCGAAGCGGCGCGCCGTGAGCGTGACCGTGTGCCCGGCGTCCTCCAGGCGCCGGACGATCGGCGCGAAGAAGACGACGGCGGAGGCGTCGGTGATGTCGACCCAGATCCTCACCGCGTCAAGGCTTCGGCGCTCCGGCTCTCACGCCTGCCGGTCGCAGGTGCGAGGCGTAGCCCGGGCCGGAGACGGCCGGCATCGGGCCGCCGGGGAGGCGGGAGGTCCGGCCGGCCGTCAGGCGAGCCCTGCCGCGACCGCGGCGGCCACTTCCTTGACCTGCTTCTCCGTGAGGTTGGGGTGCATCGGCAGCGCCAGGTTCTGCGCCGCGGCTTCGTCGGTGCGCGGGAAGTCGCCGAGCTTGTGCCCCTGGTCGGCGAAGGCCGGCTGGAGCTGCAGCGGGGTGGTGTAGTAGGCGGCGCAGTCCACCTGGCGCTCCTTGCACGCGGCGGCGATGTCGTCGCGGCGCGGGTGGCGCATCACGTAGAGGTGGTAGACGTGTGTGAGGCCGTCGGGCACCGCGGGGCGGACGACCTCGTCCGGCAGGTACTCGTCGTACCACTCGGCCACCAGAGCACGGCGGCCGTTCCACTCGTCGATGACCTCGAGCTCGATGCGCAGGATCGCGGCCTGGATCTCGTCCAGCCGCGAGTTGAAGCCGATGTCGGTGAAGGTCTTCTTGTCCTTGCTCCCGTGGAAGCGCAGTTCGCGGGCGCGCTGCACGAGCACCTCGCTGTGCCCCGTGACGAGGCCGCCGTCGCCGTAGCCGCCGAGGTTCTTGGTGGGGAAGAAGCTGAAGACGGCCAGGTCGCCGAGGCTGCCGGCGCGGCGGCCGTCGTAGGTGGCGCCCCAGGCCTGGCAGGCGTCCTCGACCACGGCGAGGCCGTGCGCCTCGGCTACCTTGCGGACGGCGTCGGCGTCGGCGGGCAGGCCGAAGAGGTCGACCGGCATGATCGCCTTGGTGCGCGGCGTGATCGCCGCCTTGATCGCCTCCGGGTCGATGCAGAGCGTGTCCGGGAGGATGTCGACGAACACGGGCTTGGCGCCCGCCTGGGCGATCGCCTCAGGGGTGGCGTAGAACGTGAACGGCACCGTGATCACTTCGTCGCCCGGGCCGATCCCCAGCGCGCGCAGCGCGATGGTGAGGCCGTCGGTGCCGTTGGCGACGCCGACCGAACCGGTGGTCCCCATGTAGGCGGAGGCCTCATCCTCGAAGCCCTTGACGTTCGGCCCCAGGATCACCCGCCCGCTGCGCAGCACCTGGAGGACGGCGTCCTCGATGCGGTCCTGCAGCTCGGCGTACTGCCCTTTGATATCCATGAGTCCGACGGCCATGCGAACGCCTCCTTGCGGCGGGGGAAGTCGAGCCCGGAACCTACCACAGGCCCCCGGAGGGGGGCCACCGGCGACGCGCTCCGGCGGCGGACGTTCGCCCGTGCGCGGTGCGGTACGGTACGCTGACGCGCATGCAATCCATCATCGACATCCTCGTGCAGTGGGCGACCGGATTGATCGGCGACTGGGGCCTGCCGGCCGTCTTCTTCCTGATGCTGCTGGAGAGCGCGTGCATCCCGGTGCCGAGCGAGGCGATCATGCCCTTCGCCGGCTTCGCCGTGAGCGAGGGCAGCATGACGCTCCTCAGCATCACCGTCGCCGGGGTGGCCGGCAACGTCGTCGGCTCCTGGATCGCCTACTGGGTCGGGCTCTACGGCGGCCGCCCCTTCATCGACAAGTACGGCAAGTACGTCCTGCTCCGCCACCACCACGTGGAGCTGGCGGAGCGCTGGTTCGCCAAGTACGGCGCGGCGACGGTGTTCTTCACCCGCTGCCTGCCGATCGTGCGCACCTTCATCTCGCTGCCGGCCGGCATCGCCAGGATGCCCTTCTGGAAGTTCACGCTGTACACCCTGCTCGGCTGCCTGCCGTGGGTCTTCTTTCTCGGCTGGCTCGGCGTGCGCCTCGGCGAGCACTGGGAGGACATCCGCCCGTACCTCCACTACGCGGACTACGCGGTGGTCGCGGCCATCGTCGTGATCGTCGTGTGGGCGTTGGTCAGGTGGCGGAAGAACCGCACGCTCGGCGGCCCGGGCACGGAAGAGTACGGGGACGAGGCGTGAGCGCCGTCGGCGACGCTCCCGGCTCGAGCTGCCGGGTACGGGTGCCGGCGACCACGGCCAACATCGGCCCGGGCTTTGACTGCCTGGGCCTCGCCCTCGACCTGTGGAACGAGGTCAGGTTCACGCTCGAGGGCGAGGGCGTCGTGGTCACGGTGGAGGGGCCGGATCCCGTCGGCCTGCCGCGGGACGAGACGAATCTCGTCGCGCAGGCGTTCCTGCGGCTCTGCGAGGAGGCCGGCAGGGCTGCGCCGGCCGGCCTGCGCATCCACTGCGACGTCCGCGTGCCGATGTCGTCGGGCCTCGGCTCGAGCTCCACGGCCATCGTGGCCGGCCTGCTCGGCGCCAACACGCTCGTCGGCCGGCCGCTCGGCCGCGAGGCGATCCTCGAGCTCGCCGCCGACATGGAGGGCCACCCCGACAACGTCGCGGCGGCCCTGTTCGGCGGCCTCACCATCGTGGTGCAGAAGGACGACCGCCTGCTGACCAAGAAGATCCTCGTCCCCGAGGTGCACGTGGCGCTGGCGGTGCCGGACCTGCCCGTCAGCACCGGCGCCGCCCGGGCCGCGCTGCCGACCCACGTCTCGATGGCCGACGCGGTCTTCAACCTGCAGCGCACGCCGCTTGTGGTGGAGGCCCTGCGCACCGGCGACTACGACCTGCTCAGCCAGGTGATGGACGACCGGCTGCACCAGGCCTCCCGCCTCAAGCGCATCCCCGGAGGTCGCGCCGCGTGGTTCGCGGCGCTGGGCGCCGGGGCCGCGGCGGTCGCCGTGTCCGGCTCGGGGCCGAGCCTGATCGCCTTCGTCAGCCTGGCCACCGATGCCTCGCGCATCGCGCGCGTGATGGCCGAGGCGTTCGCCGCCGAAGGCGTGACGGCGATCCCGCTCGGCCTCGCCGCGTCGGCGGCCGGCGCCACGGTCGCCGCGTAGCGGCGCCCGGCCCTCCGGCCGCCCTCCAACACCGCCGCGGGCAGCGCTGCCCCGCTCTGGGTACAGTGCGTGTATGAGTACCGGCTACGAACTCGTGGACCACGCCGACGACATCGGCGTGCGCGTCTGGGGCGCGACGCCCGAGCAGCTGTTCGAGGAGGCTGCGCGGGCGCTCTTCTCCCTCGTCTGCGACCCGCGGGAGGGCGACGAGCACGAGACCGTCGAGATCGAGCTCGAGGCCGAGCGCATGGACCTTCTTCTGCCCGCCTGGCTCAACGAGCTGCTCGCGGTCTTCGAGGCGCGCAAGCTGGTGCTCACCCAGTTCGACGTGTACGAGCTGAGCGAGCATGCCCTGCGCGCCCGCGCCATCGGGGAGCCGCTCGACCTCCGCCGGCACGTGCTCTGCGGCGGGGTCACGGCGGCGCTGCCGCACGAGCTCGCGCTCGAGCAGCGCGACGGCGGCTGGGAGGGATTCGTGCTGCTCGAGGTGTGAGGCCGGAGGCGGCGCTGCGCGCCTCAGCCGGCCCCGAGCCGCGTGGCCTCTTCCTTGGTCGTCTCGACGATGGTCCTGTAGAGGTCGCGGAGCGCGTCCTGCGAGAGCGGGCCCTTGTTCGCGCGCGAGAGGAAGGTGAGCATCCACTCCTCGCGCTCCGGGTTGTACATCTCGACCCCGTGCTCGGCCTTGTAGCGCCAGAGCTTGTCGACCAGCGACAGGCGCTTGTTGATCAGATCGATGATCTTGAGGTCGTTGTCGCTGATCTGGTCGCGGAACTGCTTGATGACCGGGTCGTCACTCTGGGTGCTCACTCGGAGGGCCTTTCGTCGTGTGGGGTGGGCGCGGTGCGGGGTGGTGGCGAACGCGAGGGCGGGCGCGTCAGTTCTGCGGCGGGCCGCCCGCCTCATCGTCGAACTCGTCGTCGTCTTCCTCGTCATCGTCCTCGACGTCTTCGTCGTCGACGTCCTCATCGTCATCGTCGTCCTCGACGTCGTGGTCGATGAAGAAGGCGTCGTCGTCGGCCGTGACCTCGGCGGTGCGGAAGTCGTCCGGCGTGACGCCGTCGAGGAAGTCGCGGAAGCCCTCGATGATCTCCTCGGTGTCGTCGACCTCGCGCTCGAACTCGATGGCGTTCTCGTCGATGAGCTCGGTGCTGGCGAAGATGGGGGCGTCGGTGCGCACCGCCAGGGCCAGGGCGTCGCTGGGGCGCGAGTCGATGTCCACTTCCTCGCCGTCCTTCATCAGCGTGAGACGCGCGTAGAAGGTGCTCTCCTTGAGCTCGGTCACGGTGATGCGCGAGACCTCGGCGTGGAACTGGCCGATGACGCTGGTGAGCAGGTCGTGGGTCATCGGCCGCGGCAGGCTGGTGCCCTGCAGCTTGATGAGGATGGCGGCGGCCTCGGGGTGCCCGATCCAGATGGGGAGAAAGCGGTTGCCCTCCACCGTCTTGAGCAGCACGATGGGCTGCTTGCCGATGACGTCGAAGCTGACGCCGTAGATGACCATCTCCTGGACCTCGTTCATGGTCTGAGTATACGGCAAGCCTGAGGGACCTCACACCGATGACAACACTTGTTGCGGCTGCGCTGCCCGCCCCTCGTACGCCCGCGCGTCAGGTCAGGAGGCGACCGGGCCGCCGAGCGTGGCGAAGCCCTCGCGCTCGGCGGCATCGAGCAGCTGCCGGTCGTAGCTCGCGACGACAACCTCGACTCCGGGCGCCTGTTCGCTCGCCAGCGCCCGTAGCTCAAGCGCTGTTGCGAGCTGGACGGCGTCCATGCCGCGCAGTCCGTGCCTCAGTGCAGCCTGCCCAGCCTCGCGCTCAGGAACCGGCAGGACGAAGAACTCGTCCCACTGTGCTTCCAGGGCGGCGACTGATGCGGCGAGCGTTGCCGTGTCGGACCCGTGCATCCTCGCGCTGTGGCCCAGGGCCGCGCATGCCTCAGCGTAGGTGATGACACTGGCGGCCACTTCGTCCGCCCGTGCGTACCACCTCTCCACATCGGTCGAGCCGACTTCCAACAGAAGGGCTTTGACGACTGCACTCGTGTCGACGTAGAGGATCACGACGCTTCGGGGTCTGGGTCATCCCAGTAGGGACCACGATCCTCCAACACGATGTCAGAAAGCGGCCTCCCGGTGTTGATCGGCAGGTCCTTCGGTATCTTCGGCTTGCGTCCGCTCCAGTGCGCCTGGCCGTTCTCGACCATGCGCCACAGCGCCGCCCTGACCGGGTCGGCCGGCACGATGTCCGCGACCTCCTTGCCGTGGACGGTGACGTGGAAGCGCTCGCCCTCGTGGACCCGCCGGAGGTACTCCGCGAGGTGCGCTTTGAGTTCCGTGATGCTCACGGACGCCATGATGGTCCTTTCGACAGGAGAGAACAAGTCAATATACGCAATGTAAACCGGTCAGTTCGTACTGACAAGTGCTGACTCTCTATCAGTTCTGCTCTGGCGGCTGGTTGCGGGCCTCCGAGCGCGGTTGACGCCTCGCCGCCGCGCTCGTAGACTCCAAAGCCCTTGTGGGCGCATAGCTCAGTCGGTTAGAGCGCTTCTCTGATAAGGAAGAGGTCCGTGGTTCGAATCCACGTGCGCCCACCAGCGATTTGCAGCGAAATCGCGATTCTCGCCCCTCCGCTCCGAGCCCGTTCTGCAACCATTCTGCAACCCAAATGCTCGGTTGTGGATGGCACGCCGTGGCATTCCTCGACGTCTGCTGTGACGTCGCCGCTCCGAGACACTCACGCCCCCGCCGCCTGAGAATCACCTGATTTGGGTGAAGACACCGCCGATCTCTGACTCCACACTCTTGCTGTAGGGAGGCGCCGCGGCGCCCCTCAACGACGCGGAGGAGGAGGGGCCATGACACGGCCATGTCGGACAGGATCGTTCTGGGCGGGTCTACTCGCCCTGCTCTTCGTCGCAGGAGTCGCGCTTGCCGCCTGCGGCGGCTCGGGCACAACGACGAGCAACTCGCCGCCTGCCTTGCCGAGCGCGGCGGCCGCCTCACCTTCGCCGAGCTGGAGCCCGACGATGGCGCCGGCGGCGATCCCGGTGGTCGAGCCCGGCGACAAGCTGCCGCCGTTCTCCGAGATCAAGGCGCTGTACGAGTACGACCGCTCGGAGCCACTCAACACCAGCATGGGCATCAGCTACCCCTCGGAGTACGGGGCGGTAGTCCAGGCGATCGCCTTCAACGTGAACGGGGAGTCCTACGGCAGCCTGTTGACGACGCCCGAGGGGGAGGGCCCCTTCCCGGTGGTGCTGTTCGCCGTGGGGTCGGGGGGTGACCCCACGCAGTGGCTCCCGACTCGGGGGTCCTGGCGAAGAAGGGCTACGCCACCCTCCTGCTCGACGCGACGTACGACCACACCACCGGAACACCCGATGCCGACGGACGGGGCTTCGTCGACTACGTGGTCCACATCCGCCGCGCCCTCGACGCGCTCGAGACGCTGCCCCAGATCGACGCGACCCACATCGGCTTCGTGGGCTTCAGCTTCGGCGCCAACATGGGTGCGCTCCTCGCCGGGGTGGATGACCGCGTCAAGGCCTTCGCCCTGAACGGCGCGTTCACCATGGACGCGTCGAACGCGCTGCCCAGCGACCCGATGGGTCCCGGCATGACGCCCAAGCGCTACGGTGCCCGCATGTCGCCCTTCGAGGCTGACCTCTACTTCAGCCGCAACAAGGACGCCCGTTTCCTCTTCTTGTGGGGCACCAAGGAGGACGACCGGAGGGCCATAGTCAAGCGGTGGCAGCGTGACGCCGCGCCGGCACACGCGGAGTGGCATCCGTTCAAGGGGGACCACGGATTCGATATTCCGCGCGCCTACATCGACGCCTGGATCGCGAAGAGCGTCTGATCAGCGGGGGTCGTCCGGCTCGCCGCCGGAGCATGGCGCAGACGCGGCGGAGGTACGTGGTTCGAATCCACGTGCGCCCACCAAGCCATTTGCAGGGTTCTTTCCCGCGCACTCCTCCGCCCCGACCGCGAACCGCACGCCTTCTGCAACCCAAATGGCTGAAACTCCCTTTGACTAGATGAGCCCGTTGCGCCGCCTTGGTTCTCCCAACGCCCGACTCTTGTCTCGCTCGTATCGACTTCATAGACTCGAAATGGCATTGGGGGGCGAGTGGACCGCGACTCATCGTATGCGGGGGGCCAAGAGCACAGGGCTGAAGAGCGACGCGTCGTCACTACGCTCTTCTGTGACCTCGTCGGCTTCACCGCCATCTCGGAACATCATGACCCTGAGCTGGTTGACGCATGCTTCGCCGCTACTACGTGGCGGCTCGGCGGGTCATCGAGTCCTACGGCGGAACAGTGGAGAAGTACATCGGCGACGCGGTGGTCGCCGCGTTTGGCGTCCCCACCCTGCATGAGGACGACCCCGACGAGCCGTGCGCGCCGGCCTACGGCTGGTGGACGAGATCGACGCGCTGCCCGGCATCGGCGGTGAACGAATCGAGGGCGCATCGGGGTGAACACGGGCGACGTGCTCGTGCGCCTCGACGTCGACCCTGCCAGTGGCGAAGGTTTCCTCACCGGCGACGCTGTCAACGTGGCAGCCCGTCTGCAGAGCGTTGCCCCACCGATGGCCGTCGCCGTGGGCAGGGCCACTCACGGCAACCGAGAACGTGTTCTCCTACGATGCTTGCCACCCCGTCAAGCTGAAGGGCAAGAGCCAGCCCCTGGAGGCTTGGATCGCGACGACCCCCCTCGCCAGAACCGCTTCTGAGCTGCGCAGCTTTCAGCGTGCTCGTTGGGCGGAAGCACGAGCTGAGCGCGCTGCTGGACCTGCTCGACGAAGCCAGCGTTAGCCCGCACCGCGCTTCGCTCTGATCGTCGGCGAGCCCGGCATCGGAAAGAGCCGCCTGCTCGCCGAGTTTGCTCATCGGCTGGACGAGCGGTCCACGAGCGTCACTTGGCGCCAGGGTCGCTGCCTGCCTTTCGGCTCCAACGTCACCTTCTGGGCGCTCTCCGAGATCGTCAGGGACTGGCAGGATCTTGGAGAGCGACGGCGTGGCGCGCGCCGAGGCCCGCCTGGAGACGGTGCTGCCCGAGGGTGAGGGCGCGACCGAACCCGGGCGCGTTTGCGTCCACTCCTGGGCCTCGAGGCCGAGGAGGCCTCGCGCGAGGAGAACTTCGCCGTCTGGCGCCAGTTCCTCGAGGGCCTCGCCTGCCGCGGCCCGACCGTGCTCGTCGTGGAGGACCTCCATTGGGCCGACAAGCGATGTTGGCCTTCATGGACTACCTCGCAAGCAGTGGCGCTCAAGTCCCCCTGCTCGTGCTCGCGACCGGGCGCCCCGAGGTCCTCGAGTTGACCGGCGCAGGGCCGGCTATGTCGTGCCGCCCAGCGGCTGCCGCTGGGTCCGCTCTCCGGCGACGAGACCGCCCAGCTCCTGCTCCTGCGTCTGAACGCCACCTCCCTGCCCGTCAGCCTCCGGCGAAGCTGCTGGAGCGCAGCGGCGGCAACCCTCTGTTCGCCGAGGAACTCGTGCGCCTGCTTCAAGACCGTGGCCTGCTCGAGACCAGAGCCGGGCAGACGCGCTCAGGAAGGCGTGGAGCTGCCCACGCCTGAGTCAATGGGCGCGCTCATCGCAGCCCGCCTCGACCTGCTGAGCCCCGACCGAAAGGCGCTGCTCGCCGACGGTGCCGTAGTGGGACGCACGTTCTGGGTGGGGGCCGTGGCAGCCGTCGGTCGTGGTGATCGCGCCGAGGTGTTCGAGGGGCTGCACGAACTGATCGCCAAGGAGTTGGTCCGCCCGGAGCGTGACTCGTCAATCGAAGGTGAGGCGGAGTTCTCCTTCGTGCACGCGCTGGTTTGCGACGTAGCGTATGCGCAGCTCACCAAGGCCGACCGGCAGCCAAACACGCGGCGCTCGCCCGATGGCTGGAAGAACGGACCGCCGGTCGCACTGAGGACCTCGCGGAGGTCCTCGCCTTCCAC
>CAWEHE010000011.1:0-215928 GCA_963808735.1 uncultured Thermoleophilia bacterium
GCGAGCTCCAGAACGACGAGGAGCACGGCCTCGCCGTGGTGGCGCACCGCATCACCGACCTCACGCGGGCGCTCGGCCGCGACGGGGTGCTGCCGGCCGGCGGGCGCCGCGACGGCTTCGCCGGCGGCACGGGCGGCGGCGCATCCGGAGCCGGCGGTCCCCCCGCCGGCGGCTTCTCCTACCAGCGGCCGGACGCCTGGGAGCTCCCGGCCGTGGAGCCGCGCACGCGGCCGGGCCGTACCGGCTGAAGGCCGGCAGAACAGCCGGCCGCGGCACGTCGCGGAACACCCCTCAGAAGAAGCGCAGCACGGCCTCCTCGCCGAGAACGGCGGCGACGGTGAGCGCGGTCGTCCACACCACGACTCCGGCGCCCAGCCAGAGCACGAGCCGGCTGCGGGCGGCGCCGAGGGCGACCCCGATTGCCGCCGCGAGCGGCGCACCCAGAAGCAGGGGCGCCAGCAACCCCCAACCGATCACCCCGTAGCGGTCCCAGAGGCGCCGCATCCGCCCGCCGGGGCGCGCGCCACCGTGCCCGAAGCGCGCGATCAGCCACGTCCGCAGCCGGTCCCCGGCGAACACGATGATCCCGATGCCCACCAGCGCGCCGCAGATCGTCGCGGCCCACACGAGCGGCGCGGGAAGGCCCATCGCGATCCCCGCCGGGACGGCCGCCCACAACTCCACGACGGCGATGGCGGCGACACTCAGGAGCTGTAGGACTGCTCCCACGATCAGAACACCGCGACCTCGATCACGACCTCGTCGCCCGGCCGGCCGCGGGTGCCGGCGACGGGGTCCTGTGCGACGACGTCACCCGGGAATCTCGCCGAAGCCGGTGACGTAGTCGGTGTCGACCGCGAAGCCGGCGTCCTCGAGCATCGCCGCAGCGTCTCCCTGGGACAGGCCGACGACGTCGGGGACGAAGACCTGGGGCGGCCCGCTGCTGACCCAGAACGTGACCGTGTCGCCGCGCGAGACGGTCGCGCCGGCGGCCGGCTTCTGCTTGAAGATCTTGCCCTTGGCCGCCGTCTCGGACGCCGCGCGACGCTTCTTGCCGCTGAGAGATTCGGCCTCGAGGCGCTGGAGCGCGACGCTGGCTGCGACCCCGCCGAGGTCCGGGGCGGGGATGTGCAGCGGGCCGCGGCTCACCCACAGGTCGACCTTGACGCCCTCGTCGACGCTGGTGCCTCCGCGTGGCGACTGACGCGCCACGGAGCCGGTCTCCTGGCGGTCCGACCACACGTAGTGCACGACGGGCTTGAGCCCTTCGCCGCGCACTGCGTTGGCGGCGTCCGCGCGGGGCTCGCCCACGACGCTGGGGACCCGCGCGCCCGGCGCGATCACGAACACGTAGGCCGCCGCGGCGGCGGCCGCAACGGCAGCGAGCAGGATGAGCGCCACGACGATCCCTCGACGCCGGCGGCGGCGCGGGCGCACGGTGGTCGCCGGCTCGCCGCCCGAGCGGTAGCGCGTCGGCGCCTCCGCGGCGACGATGGTCGATCCCGGTCCGGGCGCCGGACTCACGGCTGCCGGCGACACCTTGACCGGAGGCGGTGCGACCGGCCGCGGCTGCGGCGCGGCCGGGGCGGCCGGCACCGATCCGGCGGCCAGGACCGCCCCGGCGCCGGCCCCCGCTGCCTCCGCGCCGGCCGCAGCTGCACCACCGCCGGTCCCGTCGCCACGCTGCCCGCGACGCGCCTGGCGCAGCGCCGCCGCGAAGTCCTCCGCCGTCTGGTACCTGTCCCCGGGGTCCTTGCTCAGCGCCCGCATGACAACGCACGCGAGCGCCTCGGAGACCCCCGGCGCCAGCGTCCGCGGGTTCGGCGGCGCCGCCGACACGTGCTGCACGGCGACGGCCACGTCGGACTCGCCGCGGAAGGGCACGCGGCCGGTCAGCATCTCGTAGAGCACCACGCCGAGGCTGTAGAGGTCGGAGCGCTCGTCCGCGGCGCGCCCCTGGGCCTGCTCGGGCGAGAGGTAGGAGGACGTGCCCATCATGGCGCCGGTGCGCGTGAGCGCCGACTCGCCCATGCGGGCGATCCCGAAGTCGGTGACGACCACGCGGCCGCCCTCGTCCAGCATCACGTTGTACGAGGTGGCGTCGCGGTGCACGATGGCGCGCTCGTGCGCCGCCCCGAGAGCGGAGAGGACTGCCAGCGCGATCGTGACCGCCTCGTCCGGCGGCAGCGCGCCGGCGCGGCGCACCTTCTGTTTGAGGGACTCGCCGCGAACGTACTCCATGGCGATGTAGGTGGCGCCGTCGGCGCTGCCGCGGTCGTAGACGGCGACGATGCCGGGGTGGTTGAGGCTGGCCGCCGCCTGCGCCTCGATGCGGAAGCGCTCCAGGAATTCGTCGTCGGCGGCCAGGCGCGCCTTGAGCACCTTGACGGCGACGAGCCGGCCCAGGCGCTCGTCCTCGGCGAGATACACGTCGGCCATCCCCCCGCTGCCGAGCGGGGAGACGATGCGGTACCGCCCGCCGAGCACGGTAGGCACGGGGGCGGCTTCTGGGTCGCGGTCGTGATCGTTCATCGAGTCGGTGACGCGGTCGCGGGCAGGGTCGGACGGGCGGCCGGCGGCGCGCGAACGACGTGGAGACGCACGGGCCCGCCGTTCGGTGCGATGCCTCAGTCTAGAGGACGGCCGTGCGGCTGTCGCCCTCCGGAGACCGCTTCACATTGCTTAACACTACAGGGGTGGTTTCAACTGGCGCGGTGATGGTAATATACCGTTTGCGCGGCGGAGTCCCCCTCCACACACCCCTCCCCCGCGCACGGTACCTCCCAAGGTACCGCCCCATGGCTCCTTTCACAGGCCCCTCTCCCCGAGGGGCTGCCCGGAAACGGGTGCACGAAGGCGACGCGCTAGCGTCGCCTTCGTGCGTACGGAGTCTGTGCGGGGATCCCTACTCGGCGGGCAGAAGCCCGGCGGTGACCACGAAGTTCTCGGTGATGCGCCGGCAGAAGGAGGGATAGGCCGGGAGCCGCTCCTCCGTCTCGGCGCGCAGCTGCTCGGCGAAACCCTCACCCAGATGCTTCTGCTCCTTGATCGCGTCTCGCACCCAGTGCGGGGCCATCTCCGCGTCGATCTCGGGGTGGAACTGCGTGCCCCACGACCTGCCGCCGGCGCGGAACACCTGGACGCCGTCGCCGCAGCGCGCGACGAGATGCGCCGTGGGCGACAGCTTGCAGGAGTACTCGTGCCAGTTGAAGGCGACGAAAGGCGATGAGATGTGGTGCAGGAGCGGGTCGTCGGCGACCTTCTCGATGGAGGTCCAGCCGACTTCCGCGTGCTTGCGCTTGTACGCGTCCCCGCCCCCGGCGATGGCGAGCAGCTGCGCGCCCAGGCAGATACCCCACACCGGGCCTCCCTCGTGGACGATGCGGCGCATGAGCTTGATCTCCGCGGCGAGGAACGGGAACTCCCTGGTCTGCGTCGCGTGCATGGCGCCGCCGAGGCTGATCAGCCCCGCGGTCTCGCCGGGCCATGCGGGCAGCTCGTCGGCCTGATCCATGCGGCAGACGACGAACGGCACGCCGAGCTCCTCGAGCGCGACGGCAACGCTGCCGGGCGGGTCATCGGGCTCGTGCTGGACGATCGTCAGCGGCTTCATCTTCTGCTCCTCTCCGGTCATGTACGGGGAGTATACCCGCCTTGCCCGACGGCTCGGGGGTCTGCGAGACTGGAGGGCATGAGCGGCAGCATCCCCACCCACGGACCGGCTGACCCACAGACCGGCGCGCCGATCGTCGAGATCGTCTCGGCCGGCAACGAAGTCCTCATCGGCGACGTGCTCGACACCAACACGAACTGGCTGTGTGCGCGCGTCACCGGGCTGGGCGGGCTGGTACGCCACACGGTGATGCTGCGCGACGACATCGAGGCGATCGCCGAGGAACTGCGGGGCAGCCTGGCGCGCCGCCCGGCGCTGGTGTTCACCGTCGGCGGGCTCGGGCCGACGAGCGACGACCGCACGCTCGAGGGGGTGGCGCTCGGCCTCGGGGTCGGGCTGCGGCTGCACCCCGAGGCCGAGCGCCTCGTCGCCGCGAAGTACGTGGAGTTCCACGCGGCCGGCTACGTTCCGTTCGCGGAACTCAACGACAGCCGCCGCAAGATGGCGCGCCTGCCGGCCGGGGCGGAGCCGATCGTCAATCCGATCGGCGGGGCCCCGGCCGTCCTCTGCCGCGCCGGCGAGACACAGATCGTCTCGCTCCCCGGCGTGCCCGGCGAACTCATGGCGATCGTCGACGAGTCCCTGGGCGCGCTGTTCGCCGACATCTTCGGCGCGGCGCGCTACGAGGAGCGGTCACTCGAGGTCGAGTTGCAGGACGAGTCGGCGATCGCCGACGTCCTGCAAGCCGCGGAGGAAGCGCACCCCGCCGTGTACGTGAAGTCCCGCGCCAAGGTGCTCGGCAGCACGCGCGTGATCCGCATCACCGTGTGCGCGCGCGGCGAGAGCGACGCCGCCGTCGCCGCGCTGCTCGGGCCCGCGGCGGAGCAACTGCTCTCGCAGATCGCCGCCGCCGGGTTCTCCGTCCGCGCCGCCGCGAAGCCGGACGACAGGCCCCAGTGAGTGACGGCTGGGGACCGGTGGACCGTCCCTGGTGGGACCATGTGGCGGATGCCGTGGCCGCCGAGCCGCTGGCTGCGGCGGTCCTCGCCGCCGCGGCGCTGCCGCTGATCCTGGGCGCCGCTTTGCTGGCTCTCGGGCGGCGGCTCTCCAGGCGCCGGCGCTCCCCGTCGTGACGACCAGGCCCCACGGGCGCGGATGATGCGATGAAGGCCACGCGGTCGGCTCGCGCCCTCGCCTGGCTCGTCGACTTCCTTGACCGGTTCTGGGGGCTGGCCGGCCTCGCCGTCATCGTGGCGCTTGAGGTACTCGTCTTCGGCCCGCGAGGGATGGTCGAGTGGATGATCGGCGCCGGCATCGTCGGCGCCGGGCTGCTCATCGGCTGGCTGGCCGGCTCCACGCCCTGAGCCGGCGCTACTCGTCTTCCTTGCCGCTCGTCCAGGAGTCGTCGTGCCCGACCTTGCGCTGTCCCTCGACGAACCCCTCGTCGCGCCGCCGGCGGCGGCGCGCATACGTCCAGACGAAGGCGAGCACCGCAAAGCCTCCGATGACCACGATCCATCCTGGCCCGCCGCTCGACGCCGCAGACCAGACGAGAGCAGCGACGATCGCCGCGATGACGACCAGGACGAGGACGAGGTCGATCGGGACGCTCCCGGCCTCTGGGCCGGAGCGGGTTCGTACTCCCATGTGACCTCCCTCCGCCAGGCCGCCCCGCAGGCAAGGCCCGGGTCGCGTCAGCCCAGGTGGTCCTCGATGAAGTGCGTGTTCACGTCTCCCGCCACGAACAACGGGTGGTCGATCACGAGACGGTGGAACGGGATCACCGTCTTGACGCCTTCGACGAGGAACTGGTCGAGCGCCCAGCGCGAGCGCGCGAGACACTCCTCGCGGTCGCGCCCCCAGACGATGAGCTTGCCCAGCAGGCTGTCGTAGAACGGCGGCACGAGGTAGCCCTGGTACACGTGGCTGTCGAGGCGCACCCAGGGCCCGCCGGGCGGGATCCACTGCGTCACCACGCCGGGTGAAGGCATGAAGTTCTCCGCCGGGTCCTCGGCGTTGATGCGGAACTCGATGGCATGCCCCTCGAGCTCGATGTCCTCCTGGCGCAAGGGCAGACCCTCGCCGGCGGCGATGCGGATGCCGGTCTTGACGACGTCGACGCCGCTCACCATCTCGGTGACGCAGTGCTCGACCTGGACGCGCGTGTTCATCTCCATGAAGTAGAAGCTGCCGTCCGCGTCGAGCAGGAACTCGACGGTGCCGGCGCCCTCGTAGTGCGCGGCGACCGCGGCGGCGACGGCGGCATCGCCCATCTGCTCGCGGAGCCCCGGGCTGACAGCCGGCGACGGCGCCTCCTCGATGAGCTTCTGGTGGCGCCGCTGGATGCTGCAGTCGCGCTCGCCGAGGTGCACGCCGTGGCCCTGACCATCGGCCAGCACCTGGATCTCGATGTGGCGCGGCGCGCCGATGTACTTCTCCACGTAGACGGCGCCGTTGCCGAAGGCGGCCTCCGCCTCCGCCTGAGCCTGACGCACGGCGCCGGCCAGCTCGGAGGCCTCCTTGACGATGCGGATGCCCTTGCCGCCACCGCCGGCGGACGCCTTGACCATCACCGGCAGCCCGATGTCCTGCGCGACGACCTCGGCCTCGAGCGCGTCGGCGATGATGCCCTCGGAACCAGGCGTGACCGGGACACCGGCGGCGGTCATCGTCGCCCGCGCCGCCGCCTTGTCGCCCATGAGGTCGATGGACTCGGGCGACGGACCGATGAACTTGATGCCTTGCTCCCGGCACAGACGGCTGAACTCCGCGCGCTCTGCGAGGAACCCGTAGCCGGGGTGGATGGCCTCCGCACCGCTCTGCAGGGCCGCCTGGATGAGCGCCGGCATGACGAGGTAGCTCTGCGCGGCCGGCGCCGGCCCGATGCACACGGCCTCGTCGGCGTACCTGACGTGCAGGCACTCGGCGTCTGCCTCGCTGTAGACGGCGACGGTTCCGACGCCCAACTCGCGGCAGGCGCGGATGACACGGATGGCGATCTCGCCGCGGTTGGCGATGAGGACCTTGCTGAACACGGGCGCTCCTTGCTGGCGGTCGCCGGATTATAGCCGGTGTGCCTTCGGAGCACCGCCAGTTGACTCATCTCCGCAGGTCAATAGCCGGTGTGCCTTCGGAGCACCGCCAGTTGACTCATCTCCGCAGGTCAATAGCCGGTGTGCCTTCGGAGCACCGCCAGTTGACTCATCTCCGCAGGTCAATAGCCGGTGTGCCTTCGGCGCACCGCCAGTCGACCCGGCTACGCATGTCAGTAGCCGACCCCGTCGTCGCGAGCCGGGCGCCCGGCGGAGGCGACGGGCGTTGTACGGGCTGACAACGCTTTGGGCCGCCGGCCCCTCCCGAGTCCCGGCCGGCTGCCGATAAGCACCCTGAGACCGCGTAGGACTACTCACCGGGCTTCGGCCCGGCATATCATCCTCTCTCACAGCCGGGCCGGTCTCCTTCGAACGACGCGCGGACTGCCCGCATCCGCGTGAAGGCCCCCGCCGGCCCGGCACTTTTCTCTCCTCGCGTCGTCCACCACGTCCCGCGTCCCGGGGCTTCCGGCGACCGGTCGATGCGCTAGACTGTGGCCACGATCCGGCGGGAGGTCCGCGTGCCCGGCACATCCAGGAAGACCCTGGCGATCATCGACGACGACACCGAGCTCCTCGGCGAGCTTGCCAAGACGCTCGGGACCGCGTACGCGGTCACCACCAGCCTCGGTGATCCCGGCACCCTGCGCCTGCTGCGCAACGACCCACCGTCGGCCGTGGTCCTCGACCTCGACCTGCAGACCTTCGACCCGTTCGAGCTGCTGCGCCTGATCACCGGCGACCCTGCGCTGCACGGCACGCCCGTGCTCGTGCTCGCCTCCGACAGCGACTTCACGACATTCGAGCACGCGCATCGCGTGGGCGCGACCGAGTTCATGACCAAGCCGTTCTCACCGGAGGAGCTCCACCGCAGGCTCGACGCGCTGGCGACAAACGGGCGTTCGCAGCGCGCCGCCGGGCGTCTCAAGCTCGGCGCCCTGCTCGTCGCCAGCGGCCTCGTCACTCGGGAGCAGCTCGACGGCGCTCTCGAGCGCCAGCACGACGGCGGCGGGCGCCTCGGAGAGATGCTCGTCGCCGAGGGCCTGGTGAGCGAGCACGACATCGTCACCGCCGTGGCCGGCCAGATGCACCTCGGCGTGGTCGACCTCACGCAGACGACGCCGCAGCCGGCCGCCCTCGGAATGCTGCCGCGCGACTTCATCGTCCGCCGCCGTCTCATGCCCCTCAGCCTCGACGACAACGGCAGCCTCGTGCTGGCGCTGACCAACCCGCTGGACGTCATCTCCATCGACGAGGTAGGCATACGCACCAAGAAGCGGGTCGTGCCGGTCATGTGCACCGAGTCCGCCTTCGACGAGGCCATGGCGATCTACTTCAGCTCCCGCGGCAAACTCAAGGACTCGCGCGACGACTCAGAAGAGGTGACGCTCTCCGCCGCCGACATCGACGCCGACATCATCGAGATCGTCGACGCTCTGCTCACCGACGCCGCGAGCATGGCTGCGTCGGACATCCACCTCGAGCCGGGCGAGGACTCGCTGGGCGTGCGCTGCCGCATCGACGGCGTGCTCCACGAGATGCGGGAGTTCCCCAAGGAGCTGCAGGCGGGCATCATCAGCCGCCTCAAGATCATGGGCAACCTCAACATCGCCGAGCGGCGCCTGCCGCAGGACGGCCGCACCAGCTTCGAGCTCTCCAGCGGCGAGGCCGTGGATCTGCGCCTCGCCTCCATCCCCAGCATGTACGGCGAGAACCTCACCATCCGCATCCTCGAGGTCTCGCCGCTGCCACCGACGCTGGCCTCGCTCGGGCTCGTCGGTGACAACCTCACCCGGTTCGAGGCCGCGCTCAAGGCTCCGGAGGGCGGCATCATCATCGTCGGGCCCACGGGCTCCGGGAAGTCGACGACGCTCTACACCACCCTCGAGCTCATCAAGACCCCGCAGCGCAAGGTCTACACGGTCGAGGACCCCATCGAGCGCAAGATCGAGGGGATCATCCAGACCGAGGTCAAGCCGGCCATCGGCCTCACCTTCGCACAGGCGCTGCGCGCGCTCGTGCGCGCGGACCCTGACGTCATCATGGTGGGCGAGATCCGCGACCTCGAGACCGCCAAGATGGCGGCGGACTCGGCGATCACCGGGCACCAGGTCTTCAGCACGCTGCACACCAGCGACGCATCGGCCGCCGTGAACCGCCTGGTCGAGATGGGCGTGCCGCGCTACCTCGTGGCCGCGGCCTGGCGCTGCTTCGTCGCCCAGCGCCTCGTGCGCCGCCTCTGCCCGCACTGTCGCAGAGAGGTGACGATGACCGAGGCCGGCTGGCGCGAACTGGGCCTCGGCGAGGCGCCCAAGAAGCGCCTCAGGGTGTCCGAGCCGGTCGGCTGCGCCAAGTGCTTCGGCACCGGCTACCGCGGCCGCCTCGGCCTCTACGAGGTGCTCGTCGTCGACGACGAACTGCGCGACGTCATCGCCACCGGCGGCAGCGTGCTCGAGATCCAGCGCATGGCCCGCGCCAAGGGCGTCGCGTCGCTGCGCGACGACGGCATCGGCAAGGTCCTCGAGGGCGCCACGAGCTACCTCGAACTGCTGCGCGTCACCGTCTGAGGCGCAGCTGCCGCGGCGGCGCGCCCCGTGGTCACTCCGCCGTGATCCTGCCCTCGTTGACGCCCATGCTGCAGGTGAAGGTGTAGATGCCGGGCTCGAGCTCGCCCAGGGGGAACACGGCCTGCCCGCTGCTCATGTCCCCCTTGAGGCCGAGCTCCGGGAACTCCGGCCGGCCGAGGCAGTCCTGGGCCCAGCCCGTGAACACGACCTTCACCGGGACGCCCGCCTGCACCGTGAAGCGGTTCGGCCGGTAGTACCCCTCCACAAGGCCGACGTTGAGGACCTGCACGCCGTCCACCATCGCCGTCTCGCCGGAGAACGGGGGGGCGGGACCGCCTTTGTCCACCCAACAGCTCGAGCACGTCTGCGGCGGGCCGGTGGGGCTCGCGACGGCCACCGGACTGCCGGAGGCCGGTCGCGCTCCCCACGAGTCGCAGGTCGCCGTCGCCGGTCAGAGCTCGGGTCACGAGCACGATCGCAGGTACGGCCACGGCGATCACGATGACGAGCAGAAGCAGGTCACGGACCCAGGACCGCCTTCTGGTCGGGCGTTCCTGCCCAGGATCCGACACAGGCCTACGGCTTCACGTTGAAGTACCGGATCCCCGACTTCGAGACCTTCTTGCCGCCGCGATACTGGACGGCCTGGACCCCATGCCAGCCCTTCATCGGGATCGTGATGGAGCGCGAGTACCTGGTGCCCCCGGAGACGGTCGCCTTGTAGGTGCTCATGACCCCCCACCCGTCGCCGTACTTCATCCAGAGGATGATCTTGATGGTCGCGCGGGACTTGGCCGTGGACTTGGGCGAGAAGGTGCCGGAGCACGTGAACGGCTTGCCTTTGTGCGGCGCGTGCGACAGCACCGGTTTGCTCGTCTTGTAGGTCACTCGGGCACCCGCGACCGTGGCCACGCTCACCAGCAGCAGCACGGCCAGACCGACCGTCAGGATGACCTTCGAGTACTTGCGCATGCTGTCCCTCCTACTGGACTTCGATGGTGCCGTGGTGGCACTGCGGTCCCATCCAGCACTGCCACTCGTAGCTGCCGGGGGCGAGGCCGCCGGAGTGCCAGGTCAGCGGGTCCGGATAGCCCCTCGTCTTCGTGAAGTCACCCGCCGTCGTGAAGTGGATGGTCCGCCAGCACATCATCCTGGCGCCGGTGAAGACGAAATCGACCGGCGCGCCCGCCGGCACCACCGTCACCGAGTCCAGGGGGTCGGAATCGATGGCCACCTGCTGGGCAGGACCATCGGCGACCAGGGTCCCGTAGTGGCAGTCGTCCATCCAGCACTTCCAGTCGTAGCGTCCGGGGACCAGGCCGTCGGTGTGCCAGACGAGCGGGTCGGGGCTCGTCTGCGCGAAGATGCGCGTGAGGAACGCGATGCTGCGGTCGCAGCCCATGCCCGCGGCGCTGACGTTGCCGAAGGAGATGTCCGCCGGAAGGTACGGCAGCGCGTGGGTGTCGTCGTGGGAGATCTTGTCGATGCCGATCCTCTGGCCGACCACCAGCGAGCCGGTGCCCCACTTGGGCATCGCATCGCGCATCCAGTCGTAGCGGCCGGGGCGTCAGACCCGAGGTGTGCCAGATCAGCCCGTCGGCGCCGACCTTATCGAAGTCACCCCAGATGAAATGCGCGGCGCCGTTCAGCGGCTTCCCGTCCACAAGCGGGGCGGCCCAGTCGGCCGGGGTACTGAAGACGATGTCCAGCGGCTTGCCGGCGGGGGCCATCGTGTCGCCGAGCGCCGGCGCCAGCCACCCGTTGACGATCGAGTCGATGTCGATCCGCTGGGCGACGTTGAAGGAGGTGAGCTTCGACGTCGCGACGAGCTTGCCGCCGCGGTAGTGGAACGCCCTCACCGCGTGCCTGCCGTCCCTGGGGACGGTGACCCGGCACTTGTACGTGGTACCCGGCGTCCCGGCGGGCGCACTGCCGAGTCTCGCGCCATAGGTGCCCACGACGTCGTAGTGCCCGTCCATCAGCCGGTAGAGCTTGACGCGCACGGCTGCGCGAGGGCCCGAGGTCGCCTTCGGCGTGATGACACCGGAGACGGTGAACGGCACGCCGGAGACCGGCCTCATCGAGAATCCCGGCTTGCTCGTCGTGTAGGCCACCCTCGCTTGCGCCGCCGCCGGCAAACCCACGAGAAGCACGAGCACGAAGGCAGCCAGAAGCACCCGCTTCAAACAGCTAGACATGAGAGCCCCTCTCTCCACAGCTTTGAGCGCGACCTCGGCGCCCCCCTTCATCACCATACTACCGGATGAAGCCGCCGTCGTGGCCCGGGCGTAGCCCGCGCGGACGACGGCTGGAGCGCACCTGTAGACGCCTGTTCTATGCGTCGCCGCCGGCCACGGCCGATGAAGTGACCAGGAGACCGGAAGTACTCTGAGAGAGGACCTTCCCAGGCGACCTTGACTCTGGCCGGCGGCGCGAAGCGGGGGCTCGCACCGCCGGCCGTTTCACGTACGCGTTCGCGGCCGCCCCGCGACCGGAGCTCAGGCGGGGCGGTGGTCGATCACACGTCTCGACTTGCCCTCGGAGCGCTCCAGCGTCCCCGGTTCGACCAGCTTGACCCGGGGACGGACGAGGAGCGCCGAGCGGAGCTCTTCGGTCACTCGGCGCTCGAACGCGCGGAGGTCGTCCATCCAGCCGTCGAACAGGGCGTCCGTGACCTCGACGTGCACCTCGAACGTGTCGAGCGATCCCTCGCGCTCCAGCACGATCTGGTAGAAGGGCTCGATGCCCTCGATCGCGAACAGCACGCTCTCGATCGCGGAGGGAAAGACGTTCACGCCGCTGATGATGAACATGTCGTCGGTACGCCCCACGACCTTGCCCATGCGCGCCAGCGTGCGCCCGCAGGCACACGGCTCGTGCGTGAGCGTCGAGAGGTCGCGCGTTCGGTAGCGAAGCACCGGCGAGCACTCGCGCGTGATCGAACTGAAGACCAGCTCGCCGACCTCGCCGTCCGCCACCGGCACGCCGGTGGACGGGTCGAGGCACTCGACGATGAAGTGGTCTTCGGCGACGTGCATGCCGGCGCGGCACTCGCACTCGCCGGCGACGCCCGGGCCGATGATCTCGGTGAGGCCGTAGTTGTCGGTGCCGGCGATCGGCAGCCGGCTCTCGATCCGCGCCCGCATCTCCTCGCTGCACGCCTCGGCCCCGAAGAGGCCGAGGCGCAGGCGCAGCTCGTCCAGCGGCACCTCGCGCTTCTGGACGACCTCGCCCAGATAGAGCGCGTAAGAGGGCGTCGCGACGAGCACCGTCGTGCCGAAGTCGCGCATGATCTGGAGCTGGCGGGCGGTGTTGCCGGCGCTGACCGGCAGCACGGTGGCGCCGGCGCGCTGGAGCCCGTAGTGCAGACCGAAGCCCCCGGTGAACATGCCGTAGCCGAAGGCGATCTGGGCGACGTCGCGCTCGTGCACCCCGACGGCCACCGCGAGCCGGCACACGAGCTCGGCCCAGGTCTCGAGGTCTGCCCTCGTGAACCCGCCGACGACCGGCTTGCCCGTGGTCCCCGACGAGGAGTGGATCTCCACGACCTCGCTCATGGGCGCGGCGAACAGGCCGCAGGGGTAGTTGTCGCGGAAATCGGACTTGTCGGTGAACGGCAGGCGGCGCAGGTCGTCGAGGCTCGACAGGTCCCCGGGCTGGAACCCGGCGTCGTCAAGGCGGGACCGATAGAACGGGACGCGCTCGTGGATCCGGGCCAGCATGGCGCCGAGACGGCGAAGTTGCAGCTCCTCGAGTCGTTCACGGTCCATCGTCTCGTGCTGGACGTCCCGGATCGCCATGGTGTGAGCCTCCTCGCTGCCGCGTGCTGCGGGCAATCATACCGGTGCGGCGAGTCCCGGCGCTCGGGTGCCCGGCGAGCCTCCGGCGGGCCGGGCCGGCGCGCTCGCGCCTCCACACCCCAGTGGGTACCATCGTTTGGCCGAGGGAACAGTATCCGAGGCACGTGAATCACGACCGTCTCGAGGCCATGAGCGACCGCGACACCATCATCGAGCTGCCGATCACCGGCATGACCTGCGCCAGCTGCGTAGCGCGGACCGAGCGCGCCATCGGCAAAGTGGAAGGCGTCGACAAGGCAGCGGTCAATCTGGCCACGGAGAAGGCGACCGTCACCTTCGACCCCGGCGCCGTCTCGACGGGCGACCTCGTCGCCGCCGTCGAGGGAGCCGGCTACGGAGTGGTGACCGCCCAGGAGACCCTGCCGATCATCGGCATGACGTGCGCCAGCTGCGTGAGCCGGGTCGAGAAGGCGCTGCGCGTTCCGCCCGGCGTGCTCAAGGCCGACGTGAATCTCGCCACCGAGAAGGCGACCGTCTCCTACATCCCCGGCCAGGCGACGTACCGGGACCTGGTCGAGGCCGTGCGCGGCGCCGGCTACGACGTCGTGGAGCCGGCGCCCGGCACCGGCGAGGAGGGCATCGAGGCGGCGGCAGACGCGGAAGAGGCGGCCCGCGCCACCGCGTATCGCCGCCTCAAGCTGAAGGTCATCGTCGGCTTCGTGCTCAGCAGCATCATCTTCGCCGGCACGATGCAGCCGCATTGGTTCATGTTCCTCCCCGAGTGGATGCACAACGGCTACTTCCTCTGGGGTCTGGCCAGCATCGTGCAGTTCTGGGTCGGCTGGCAGTTCTACACGACCGCCTGGTCGGCGCTGAAGCACGGCACGACGACGATGAACACCCTGGTCGCGATGGGCTCGTCGGCCGCCTACCTCTACAGCGTGCTCGGCGTCCTCTTCCCCGCCTTCTTCGAGTACCAGGGTCTCGGGGAGCCGATGTACTTCGACTCCGCGGCCTTCATCATCACGCTGATCCTGTTCGGCCGGCTGCTCGAGGCGCGCGCCAAGGGGCAGACCGGAGCCGCGATCAAGGCGCTCATCGGCCTGCAGCCCAAGACGGCGCGCGTCGTGCGCGGCGGCGCGGAGACGGACGTGCCCGTGGCGCAGGTGCTCGTCGGCGACCTCGTCGTCGTGCGCCCGGGCGAGAAGGTACCGGTGGACGGGGTCGTCGAGGACGGCTTCTCGCCGGTCGACGAATCGATGCTCACCGGGGAGCCCATCCCGGTCACCAAGCGTGCCGGCGACGAGGTGATCGGCGCCACCATGAACACCACCGGCTCGTTCACCTTCCGCGCCACCAGGGTCGGGGCGGAGACCGCGCTCGCGCAGATCGTCCGCCTCGTGGAGCAGGCGCAAGGCTCCAAGCCGCCCATCGCCCGTCTCGCGGACGTCATCGCCGCCTGGTTCGTGCCGGCCGTGATCGTCATCGCCACGGTCACCTTCGTGGTGTGGCTGATCCTCGGCCCTTCGCCCTCGCTCAACTACGCCTTGCTCAACTTCGTCGCCGTGCTCGTCATCGCGTGCCCGTGCGCGCTCGGACTCGCGACGCCCACGGCCATCATGGTCGGCACCGGCAAGGGCGCCGAGAACGGCATCCTCATCAGGGACGGGTCGGCGCTCGAGACGGCGCACAAGCTGGAGGTCGTGGTCCTCGACAAGACCGGCACCCTCACCGAGGGCAAGCCCCGTGTCACCGACATCGTGCTGTTCGGTTCCGGGCACGGGACCGACTTCGAGGTCGGTCCGGCCCTCGACAACGACGCGCTGCTGCGCCTCGTGGCGGCGGCCGAGCGGGGCAGCGAACATCCCCTGGCGGCGGCCGTCCTCGCCGCCGCCGATGAGCGCGGCCTCGACCTGCCGGCGGCGAGCGGGTTCGAGGCGATCCCCGGCCACGGTATCCGCGCCGAGGTCGAGGGGCACACGGTGCTCGTCGGCAACGAGCGGCTGGCCGGCGAAGCCGCCGGCGAGCGCGCCGCGAGGCTCGCCGCCCAGGGCAAGACGGTCGTCTCGGTGGTCGTGGACGACGAGCCGGTGGGGGCCATCGCCATCGCCGACACGGTCAAGCCGGGCTCGGCGGAGGCCGTGGCCCGCCTCAGGCATCTCGGCCTCGATGTCGTCATGCTCACCGGCGATCACGCCGCCACGGCGCAGGCGATCGCCGCCCAGGTCGGCATCGACCGGGTGGTGGCGGAGGTGCTGCCGGAGCAGAAGGCCGCCGAGGTCTCGGCGCTGCAGGAGGGCGGCCACAGGGTGGCCATGGTGGGCGACGGCATCAACGACGCCCCCGCCCTCGCCCAGGCCGACGTCGGCATCGCCATCGGCACGGGCACCGACGTCGCCATGGAGGCGAGCGACGTGACCCTGATGTCCGGAGACGTCGGCGGCGTCGCCACCGCGATCGAGCTCTCCCGCGCGACCATCCGCACCGTCAAGCAGAACCTCTTCTGGGCGTTCGCCTACAACGTCGCCCTGATCCCGCTGGCGGCCGGGGTCTTCTACCCTGCGTTCGGGATCCTGCTCAACCCCATCTGGGCGGCCGCCGCCATGGGGCTCAGCAGCGTGACGGTGGTGACCAACAGCCTGCGGCTGCGGAGGTTCACGGCAAGCTGAGAGCGCCGGGCCCCGGCCCCGTACGCGACGAGAGGGACGATCCGCCTTCGCGCGAACCGCCCCCCTCGGGTGGCGATACAGGTATGTCGAGTGAGCCGCTCATCGTCCGCCTCGCGTCACTTGCGACGTTTGCCGGCGCGCTCTTCCTGCTTCACTCGGGTTCTGTTGTACAGCACGGGACCCATCGTCTCACCTCCTCGCGATCTCGATTCGCACCTTCATCGTTGCCGCCCCACCGAGAAAATAAACTCTGCTTGTGAACTACAGCACGTATCCGGCACGCTCCCGTCCGCGCCCGACGGTGTCCAGAACGGCCAACCGTCCGGCGAATGTCCGTTCGCCCGTCCACTGTCCTGCGGCGAGCGGCGATGCGAGGATTGGGCCAGCGGGAGGACCGGCGCGCCGCGCGCATGCCCTTCCGAGTGCTGTCAGAAGGGGTCATATGCTGCACGTTCTCGATCGTCACGCGGTCGGCCAGATGTTGCGCACCAAGGAAGTCGACGCCTGGGGCGTCGCCGCCAACGTGCCGCGGCTGCCGCGGGCGTCCGACCACCCGAGGGCCATCTCCATCCTCATGCGCCTCGACCCGCTGGTCGTGCGCGGGCTGCGTCACGGCCCCACGCACGACTACGAGCAGGAGTACGAGCGCGTGAACAGGGCCCTCGACGACGCCACCGGCACGCTCGTCGACGTGCTGCGCGCGCACGGGCACGCCGCCGAACGCGTCCCCGCCACCGCCGAGACCTCGAACGGTGACAAGCCGTTCCCGCACAAGACGGCGGCGACCTCGGCGGGCCTGGGCTGGATCGGCAAGACGGCGCTGTTCATCTCGCCGGCGTTCGGTCCTGCGGTGCGGCTCGCGACCGTCTTCACCGACCTCGATCTCCCCGCCGGGGAGCCCGTCGTCGAGAGCCGCTGCGGCGACTGCCGAGAGTGCGTCGACGCCTGCCCCGCGGGCTGCGGCCGCGACGTCCTCTGGCGGCCGGGCATGGCGCGAGAGCTTCTCTTCGACGCCGGCGCCTGCCGCCACCACATGTCGCAGTTCACGAGCGTCGATGCCGAGATCTGCGGCATCTGCATCGCCGCCTGCCCCTACGCGTTGCGGCACTGACCGCGGGGCGCCTCCGGCGCCTGCCGCGGCGACGTCCTCGTTCCAGCCCTTCCCAGCGCCGTTCGGCTTCGCCTTGTGCGGGCCGCCTGGTCCGGCCCTGCCTTGTCCGGCCGCGCGCGCCGTGGTAGGCTCACCCCTCCTTATTGAAAGTGGTTTTCAGTTTCAGAAAGGAGGTCGCCGTGAGCTTCGACTCAGCCTTGGTCAGCGCCGAACTGGCCGCGCGCGGCCTCCGGCTGACCCGCCAGCGGCGCGCGGTGCTCGAGGCCATCGCCGCAGCACCCTCGAGCCTCAGCGCGCTGCAGGTGTACGACGCCGCCCGGGAACGCTGCCCCGAGCTGGGCCTGACGACCGTGTACCGGACCCTGGACGTGCTCGCCGAGATCGGCGCCCTGCGCCGCGTGCACGGGCCCGACCACTGCGAGAGCTTCGTGCCCGCCGGCGCGGCGCACGGCCACACGGTCGTGTGCAGCGCCTGCGGCCGCGTGACCGAGTTCACTGCCTGCGACATGCGCGGCATCGTGGCCGCGGCGGGGCTTGAGACCGGGTACAGCATCACCGACCACTTCCTGCAGCTGAGCGGGCTCTGCGCCGGTTGCGGCGCAGCGGCGGACGAGGCGACGGACCGAGGCGCAGCATGAGACGACACGGCCTTCTGGCCCTCGTTGGACTCGCGCTGCTCCTCCCCGCGGCCGCGCTCCTGGCCGGCTGTGGGCCCGCGACGACCACGTCGAGCGACGGCGCCCTCGACGTGGTCGCGTCCGTCAGCTATCTCGCGGACATCGCCCAGAACGTCGCCGGCGACCGCTTCGAGGTGCGCTCGCTGGTGCCCCTGGAGACGGACCCCCACTCGTTCGAGCCGACTCCGTCGGACCTCGGCGAGGTCGCCGGCGCGGACCTCGTCATCGTCAACGGCGGCGGGCTCGAGGGTCCACTGCTCGACACGCTGCAGAACGCCGGCGGCGAGGCCACGATCGTCGAGGCATCCGCCGGCCTCGAGAGCAGGCGGCCGCAGCCGGGCGAGCCGGCGCTCGACGAGTCAGGGACGGATCCGCACTTCTGGCTCGACCCCACGCTCGCAAAGGCGTACGTGGCGACCATCCGCGAGGCCTTCACCAAGGCCGACCCGGCAGGGGCGGCCGAGTACGAGGCGAACGCGGCCGCCTACACGAAGCAGCTGGACGAGCTCGACGCCTGGATCGCCGCGCAGATCGAGCAGATCCCGGCGGCGGATCGCCAGCTGGTCATGAACCACGCGAGTCACGGCTACTACGCCGACCGGTACGGTCTCGAGGTCGTCGGCACCGTGATCCCCGGCGTGAGCACAGGAGCGACGCCGACTGCCAAGGAGCTCTCAGATCTCACGGCGGCCATCCGCGCGAGCGGCGCCCGGGCGGTCTTCGTCGAGATGGGTGAGAACCCCGAGCTCGCGCGGCAGATCGCCGCCGAGACCGGCGCCACGGTGGTGACCGACCTCCTCGACCACTCCCTCACCGAGCCGGGCGGCGTGGCCCCCACCTACATCGAGATGCTGAAGTACGACACACGGCGCATCGTGGAGGCGCTCCGGTGACGACCGCCGGCGAGACCTCCCTTTCGCTGGAGAACGTCACCGTCGCCTACGACGGCCGGCCGGCGCTCGACGACGTGACCATGAGCATCCCGCACGGCGCCCAGGTGGCGATCGTCGGGCCGAACGGCGCCGGCAAGTCGACGCTCTTCAAAGCTCTGGTCGGCCTGCTCCCCGTGCGCACCGGGCGCGTGCGCCTGCACGATCGCGCGCCCGGCGGCCAAGCGGACCCGGTCGCCTACGTGCCCCAGCGCGAGGAGATCGACTGGGGGTTCCCGGTCACCGTGCACGACGTGGTCATGATGGGCCGGTACGGGCGCCTCGGCTGGTTCCGCCGGCCCGGGGCCGCCGACCGCGAGGTGGTGGCGCGCTGCCTGGACGAGCTCGGCATCGCCGAGCTCGAGAAGCGCGCCATCGGCGAGCTCTCCGGCGGCCAGCAGCAGCGCGTGTTCCTCGCCCGGGCGCTCGCCCAGGAGCCGCACGTGCTCCTGCTGGACGAGCCCTTCACCGGCGTCGACGTCAGCGCCCGCGAGGCGCTGCTCACGCTGCTCGCGAGGCTGCGCGAGCGCGACATCACCGTGCTCGTGAGCACCCACGACATGGAGACCGCGGCGCAGCGCTTCGAGCTCGCCGCCCTCCTGAACCACCGGCTGATCGCCTACGGCCCGCCGGCGACCGTCTTCACCCCCGAACACCTCACCGAGGCCTTCGGCGGCCAGGCGCTCTTCCTCGACGGCATGGTCGTGATCGACCAGTGCTGCCCGGGCCACGTCGGTGACGGAGAGGGACACCGTCACAGCCACGAGCCGCACGCGGGGCCTCGATGATCGCCTGGCTCACCGACCCCTTCACCTTCGAGTTCATGCAGCGCGCGCTCATCGCCTCGCTGATCGTCGGCGTGCTCTGCTCGGTGATCGGCACCTTCGTGGTGCTCCGCGCCATGGCGTTTCTCGGCGACGCGCTCGCCCACGCGATCCTGCCCGGCGTCGCCATCGCCTACCTGCTCGGCGCGAACCTGCTGCTCGGAGCCCTCGTCGCCGCGATCCTCGTCGCCGTCGGCATCGGCGTCTTCTCCCGCCGCGGCGGCGTCAAGGAGGACACCGCCATCGGCATCCTCTTCGCAGCCGCGCTCGCCCTCGGCGTCCTGCTCATGAGCACCGTGCGCTCCTACGCGACCGACCTCACCCACATCCTCTTCGGCAACGTGCTCGGAGTGACCACGAGCGACCTGTGGATCATCGGGAGCCTCGCCGCGATCGTGCTGGTCGTGCTCTTCCTCTTCTTCAAGGAGTTCCAGCTGGCCTCGTTCGACCCCGTGCTCGCCCACATGCTGGGCAAACGGCCCGAGGTGCTGCGGTTCACCATGCTGATCCTGCTGGCGGTCACCATCGTCGTCAGCCTGCAGACCGTGGGCGTCGGGCTGGTCGCCGCGATGCTGGTCACGCCGGCGGCGACCGCCTACCTGCTCACGCGGCGTCTCGCGACGATGATGGCCGTGTCCGCCGTGGTCGGCGCGGCCTCGAGCGTCGCGGGGCTGTACGCGAGCTACTACCTCGACGTGGCGTCGGGGGCGGCGGTCGTGATCATCGCCACCGCCGCCTTCCTGCTCGCCTACGTGTTCGCGCCGCGGCGCGGGCTCGTCGCCCGGCGGGCGCTGCGCCGCGCCACCTGACGGCCACTCCCGCCCCCTCCGCCGTTTGAGCGTCGCCCCGCGTGTGAAATAGTCGGGGCACCACACACGCCACGAGGAGGCACGCCATGCCGACCACGCTCGTCCTGGGCTACGACGGTTCGGACTGCGCCAAGAAGGCGCTCGCGCATACGGTGGAGATCGCGCGGCACATCGACGACGCCGAGGTGTTCGTCGTACACGCCTTCGAGTTCTCGGTGGGGTACGTCCCCGGGTACATGGCCGACTCACCGCTCATGATGAGCGCCGAGTACGACCAGCACATCGACCTGGTGCGTTCCTACGGCGACGAGCAGATCGCCGACGCTCAGCTGGCGTTCGAGGCAGCCGGCGTCCAGGCCACCGGAGCGGTGATCGAAGGCAAGGCCGTCGACGTCCTTCTGGAGACGGCGCGCGAGAAGAAGGCCGTGGCCATCGTCGTCGGCAGCCACGGCGAGGGCGCCATGTCGGCCGCCTTCCTCGGCTCCACGGCCCTGAAGCTGCTCCACCACAGCGACATCCCCGTCCTGGTGGTGCCGCGCCACGAGAAGAAGTAGGCCCGCTCACCCGAAGGAGCGCACGATGGCTACCTGGCGCAAGCCCGACGAGGCGCTCGTCCGCCTGCTGGACGAGACGATCTCGGGTCTCGTGTTCGACCAGCCGGTCGACTACCGGCCGATGTTCGGCTGCCCTGCGTACTTCACCGGCGGCAACATGTTCGCCGGCGTGTGGCAGGAGACGGTGATGCTCCGTCTGCCCGAGGACGAGCGCGCCGCGGTGACGGCCGCCGGCGGCGGGCCCTTCGAGCCCATGCCGGGCAGGGCGATGAAGGAGTACGTCGCCCTGCCCCCGTCCATGGTCGCCGACCCGGCGGAGGCCGCCGGCTGGGTGCGCAAGGCGGCAGCGTACGCCGCGTCCCTGCCGCCCAAGCAGAAGAAGGCGCGCAAGAAGAGGGCGTAGGCGCGGCCGCGGCCGCCCGCCGGCCTACCGCTTCTGCTGCGGCTGTCCCGGAGTGGGATTGGGCTGCGGGGCCTTCACCGGGACGGGCGTGGTGCCCGCGAGGTCGCCGATGATGTTGACGAGGCTGCCGTCCGCCGGCACCACGATCTTGGCGTTCTGCCAGAAGGCTTTCTCCACCGTCTCGAGCTTGCGCAGCACCTGGGCGTTGCCGATGAAGTACCTCTCGGCGGCCTCGTTGACCAGCTGGATGGCCTGGGCCTCGCCCTCGGCCGCGAGGACCTTGGCCTGCTTGATGCCCTCGGCCTTCTTGATCTCGGCGCGGCGCTGACCGTCGGCCTGCGTCTCGGTCGCGGTGGCGTAGTCGACGGCGGCGATCTTCTCGTTCTCGGCCTTGACGACCTTGTTCATCGTCTCCTGCACGTCCGCCGGCGGGTCGATCTCCTTGAGCTCGGTGCGAAGGATCTCGAGGCCCCAGTTGGCGGTCTCGGTGCGCAGCGTGGTGCGCAGCTCCTCGTTGATGCGCCCGCGCTCACTGTTGGCCGACTTGAGGCTCAGGGTGCCGATGATGTTGCGCAGGGTCGTGCGCGCCAGCTGCACGATCTGGATCTGGTAGTTGGTGACGTTGTACTGCGACGCCTTGACGCTCTCCTCGTCCGGCTTGACCTTGAGATAGACCTGCGCGTCGACCCGGGCGTTGAGGTTGTCGTTGGTGATGATCGTCTGCGGCGTGGCGTCGACGAGGATCTCGCGGATGTCCACCTGATACATCCTCTCGACCCCGAACGGGATGGTGAGGTGGATGCCCGGCCCGGCGAAGCGGTTGTACTTGCCCAGGCGCTCGACGAACGCCCGGTGCGTCGGGCGCACGATCCGGATCCCGGACAGCACCCCCACCACGATGAGGAAGACGACGACGGCGATGGCGACGAGCGCTACCCAACCCATGACTGCCCCTTTCGAGTGCACGGTCAGGATCGCTGCGCGGCCCTCGGCGTGCACGATGAAGTACGGACTCGATGGTAGGGCCGCCCGGGCGGATTGACAAGGGGAGACGGCCGGTGCGCCGGCGCCGCGGCGCCGGCCGGCGAGGGCGAAGCGCGGGTGACCGGCGTCGTCAGCGCCCGAGCAGCTCCGGCACGTCGACGATCGAGTCGACGATGAAGTCCGGCGTGCCCGAGGCGCGAGCGAGCTGGTCCTCGCGGAACTTGCCGGTGCGCACCAGCACGCCGGTGATCCCGAGCGCCTGGGCGGCGAGGACGTCGTTCTCGACGTCGTCGCCGACCATGGCGACGCGCTCGGGCGGCAGCCCGAGCGCGCGGAGGCCGGCGCGGAAGGCCTCGGGCGCCGGCTTGCCGAGCACCACGGCCTCGAGCCCCGTGGCCGCCTCGAGGCCGAGCAGGTAGGCGCCGGCGTCCAGCTTCTCGCCGCGCCGCGTCATCCAGGAGAGGTTGCGGTGCATGGCGACGAGCTCCGCGCCGCCGCGCAGCAGCGCCAGCACGCGGTTGAGGGTGTCGAAGCAGTAGGACTCGTCGGAGCCGGAGAGCAGGACGACCTCCGGCTCGTCGCCGAGGCCGACGAGATCGACGCCCTCCAGGTCCTCCGGCTGCGCGTCGCCGAGGTGGAAGACCCGGGCGCCCGGACGCTGCTCGCGCAGCCAGGCGCCCGTCGCGACCGACGCCGTCAGGATGTCGGCGTCGGCGAACGGGAAGCCGGCCTCGCGGAGCGCCGCGCCGAAGCGCGCCCGGCCGAGCGCGGTGGTGTTGGTGACCACGCGCAGGGGCACGCCGGCGGCGTGCAGGCGCGTCACGGCCGCCGCTGCTCCGGGCAGCGGCCGCCACGACATCGCGAGCACGCCGTCCATGTCGAGCAGCAGGCCGTCGATGTGTGCGAGGTTCATGCGCTCCGCCCTTCGAGTGGTCGCTGGTGCCGGAGCCGGGACTCGAACCCGGACGCCGCACGGGGCGACAGGGGATTTTAAGTCCCCGGCGTCTACCAGTTCCGCCACTCCGGCACGGCTGCAGTATATGACGCTCCGGACGACGCGAGGCGCGAGGCGGCCCCCGACGCCCGGCAGCGAGGAGCCGCCGGCCTACGCCTTCCCCAGCGAGCCCTCCGCGAGGGCCAGCGCCGCGCCCTCGAGGAGATCGGCCTCGCTGACGCGGACGGAGCCCAGTCCGAAGGCGACGCACGCCTCGCGGGCGATGAGGGCGCCGGCGAGGATCACATCCTCGCGGCCGGGCTGGATGCCCGGGAGCCGGCCGCGCTCCGCGCTCGTCATCCCCGCGAAGCGCGCGATGGCCGCGTCGACGTCCCCCAGGGTCAGCAGGTGTCCCTGGACCTGCCGCGCGTCGTACTCGCGCATGCCGAGCTTGTTGGCGACCAGCGTGGTGTAGGTGCCGGCAACGCCGACCGAGCCGCGCACGGAGGCGCGGAGGTCGGCGGGCACGCCGGCGGCGACGGCGGCGGCGACGTGGCCCGAGAGGGCTTCGATCTCCGCCGCCGGCGGCGGGTCGGCGTGGAAGAAGCGCTCGGTGAGCCGCACCACGCCGACGTCGAGGCTGCGCACGAACGCCGGCGTCGCGCCGGCGGAGCCGACCGCGAACTCGGTGCTGCCGCCGCCGATGTCGACGAGCAGCAACGGGTCGGGCGGCGCCGTCGGCGCCGAGCCGGGCGGCGCCTCGGCCCCGCCGCCAGCCGCCCCATCCTGCGCGGCCAGCCACGAGGTACCGCCGCGGAAGGCGAGCGACCCCTCCTCCTCCCCGCTCAGGATGCGCCACGGCAGACCGAACTCGTATCTCATGGCCTTGAGGAACTGCCGGCCGTCTCTGGCGTCGCGCAGGACGCTCGTGGCGATGAGGAGGCGCCGCGCCGGGCCGTAGGCCTCGAGGCGCGGCGCGTACCCCGCAAGGCAGGCGTGCGTGCGCGCGACGGCGTCCTCGTGCAGCCGGCCGGTGCTGTCGACTCCCTGGCCGAGCCGCACGACGGTGGTCAGCCGCTCGGCCTGCTCCACGCGGCCCTCCGTCACGTCCGCGAGGAACAGCCGGCAGGTGTTGGTGCCGAGGTCGACGATCGCGACCTTCACGCTGGGGCCTCCCCGCCGCCCTCTGGAGAGCAGGGCGGCGCAGCGGCGGTCGTCGCACCAGGGATCGCCGACTTCGGCGAGGACGGCCTCACCGAGCGCGTAGCCCGGATTGGCGAGCGCGTGTGCAACGTGAGCGTGCAGGCACTTGACGGCGAGCAGATCACTCACGCCGCCGACGCCGGTCGTGAGTGAGGCGCCGCCGTCGACCATCGTCAGCCCGTAGGCGCGCACCAGGTCGGTCCGGCGGACGGCGGAGTCGGCGGCGGCATCGGCCGCCGACCGGGCGAACTCCGGCTCGGCGGCGAGCCGCCGCGTCCACGCGGTGACGCCGCCGTCGCTCTCCAGCTGGGAGACGGCGGCGACCAGCGTGGGGCAGGTGCAGTAGTAGAGCGTCGGGAACGGCCGGCCGAGGCCGTCGTAGGGCAGGTCCTCGACGACGGCCGGGAAGCCGAACGGGCAGCGTCCGGCGACCTGGGTGATCGGGTGTGGCCGGCGCCCCAGCTGACCGGCGACGACCGCGGCGTCGGCGCCGGCCACGAGCGGTGGCGCCGCGCTCACGCCGCGCTCAGTGCAGCAGGGTGCGCCACAGGTCCTCGACGCGGTCGAGGACGGAGATCGAGCTCTCCACCGGAGGCGTGTCCGTGCTGAAGCTGGTCTCCTCTTCCCTGCCCGGCAGACCCTTGATCACGAAGACCTGGGTGCCGGGCGGCACCAGTGTGAGGTCCGCCCTGGCCCGCTGGGCGATGTACGCCTTGGTGGTGAGCAGCTGGATCTCGCGTTCAAGGGTGGCGTTGTCGTGGCGCGCCGCCTGCAGCTCCGCCGACGCCTTCTCGAAACGGTCCTGCTGCTCGAAGAAGGCGCGCAGCGGCGAGACGTAGAACGCGGCGCCGATGAGGACGAGCGCGAGGATGGCGAGGCGGCCGAGGTGGGGCCGCGGCGCATGCGCTCGTGAGCCGGTGAGTCCTCGGCCGGACTGCCCCGCACCCGAGGTCGCTGCTGTGATCGTATCGGCCACGCTGTGCCGCTCCCGGCTCGCCGTCCGCCGCCTGCTGCGCGCAGGGCGGCCCCTTCTCACGCTAAGGGTTCGCGGCCGCCGCCGGGTGTCCCTGCCCGGCTGCCGCGCGTCCCGGCGGATCGCTTACTGCGAGAGCTGCTGCAGGCTGGCGTCGGCCTGCTTTCCGGCCTCCGACTGCGCGTCGATGGCGACCGCCTTGGTGAGCGCCGCCTTGGCCTCGTCGTTGAGCTCCTTGGCCGCCTTCTTGTCGCCGTTCTGCTCTGCGAGCCGCGACTGGTGACTGAGGAAGATGCCCTTGTTGAGCCAGCCCTTCTGGAACTCGGGGTTGGCCTTGAGGACGGCGTCGATCTGCTGGAGGGCGCCGTCGATATCGCCGCTGTAGAAGAGAGCAACGGACAGGTCCGTGCCGACGCCGGGGTCGGTGGCCTGCTTCTTCCACGCCGCCGCATAGATCTTGGCGGCGGCGGCGAAGTAGGCGCCGCCCTGCTCGAAGTCCTGGTTCTGGAACGCGGCGTCGCCCTTGTCATACAGGCCGTTGGCGCGGGCGACGAGGTCGTCGTAGCTGCCGCTGGTATCGGCGTCGACGGCCTGCACCGGGCCGGCGCTCGCGTCCGTCGTATCGGTGCCGGCAGCATCGCCGCCGAACCCGCCGGAGACCATGACGACGACGAGGATCACGACGACGGCCAGGGCGGCAAAGCCGCCCCAGATGACGGCCGGAGAGATGCGCTTGGGCGCGCCGCCAGAGCCCTGGGAGCCTGCGCCCGAGCCGCCGCCCTGCGCGGCCTTGGCGCCGCCGGACTTGGCGGCGGGCTTGCCGCCCAAGGCGTCCTTGACGCCGGACAGGTTGGCGCCGCACTCGGGACAGAACTTGGCGCTGGCGGCGTCGTTGCCACATTCGGGACAGTACATACTCGCGCATCCTTTGCGTCGTGGTCGGTCGGCCTGGTCCTGCCACGGCGCCAGAGGACCCTCTGAACGGCCTCCGCCCGCGCGCGGCGCGAAGCCGGCGACGGAGCACGTGGTAGGCTCGACGGCGACGCCGCCGATGATGTGTGAGGGATAGTGTGCGGGACGAGGCACCCAATCTGCAACTCGTAGACCAAGTGTACCCCCGCGGCACGCCCGTGAACGTCGCCGTTGAGGCAGCAGAGGGCCTGCGGCGCGCCGGGCTCCGGGACTCAGTCCGGCCCGGCGCGCGGGTCGCGATCACGGCCGGGAGCCGCGGCGTCGCCGACCTCGTGCCCATCCTGCGCGCGGCGGCGGCCGCCGTACGGCAGGCGGGGGGCGAGCCGTTCATCGCGCCCTGCATGGGCAGCCACGGCGGCGCGACCGCCGACGGCCAGCGCGCAGTGCTCGCCGGCCTCGGCGTGACCGCGGAGAGCGTCGGCGCCGAGGTGGTCTCGTCGATGGACGTCGTCGCCGTGGGCGAGAGCGCTTTCGGCGGACCGGTGTGGGCGAGCCGCGACCTCGCGGAGGCGCAAGGGATCATCGTGGTGAACCGCGTCAAGCCTCACACCGACTTCCACGGCGAGGTCGAGAGCGGCCTCGTCAAGATGCTGGTGATCGGCGCCGGCAAGCACGCCGGTGCCATCTCGGCTCACGGACACAGCATCCGCCACGGGTTCCCCGCCGTCCTGCGGGACCACGGCGAGCGCCTGCTCACCGCGCTGCCCGTGCTGTGCGGCGTCGCCGTGGTAGAAGACCAGCACGAGCAGACGGCAGTGCTCGAGGTGGCGCGGCCGCCTGAGTTCTTCGCCCGCGAGGCGGAACTGCTCTCGAGGGCGCGCGAGCTGCTCCCACGGCTCCCGTTCGACCAGCTCGACGTGCTCGTCGTCGACGAGCTGGGCAAGGACGTGAGCGGGGCCGGCATGGACACCAACGTGATCGGCCGCGTGTCCTTCTGGGGCGGCGGCGAGCGGCCGGTACGGCCGCACATCACCAGGATCTTCGTGCGCGGCCTCACCGCGGCCACCCACGGCAACGCCTGCGGCATCGGCATGGCCGACTTCATCACAACGCGCTGCGCGGACGCCGTCGACCGTGCCGCCACCGGCGTGAACTGCATCACCTCCAACTGCCCCGAGGACGCGCGTCTGCCGATCGCCTGCGCCAGCGACCGCGAAGCGCTCGCCGCCTGCCTGCAGACGAGCGGCGTCAGGCATCGTGCGGAGGTGCGCCTGGCCTGGATCCGCGACACGGCGCACCTCTCGCGGCTGGCCGTCTCCGAGGCGCTGCTGGACGAGGTGCGGGCCGGCGAGGCGCTGCGCCCCGCCGGCCCGCTCTTCCCCCTGCCCTACGACGAGAACGGCGACCTGCGGTCGCCGTTCTCGTGAGCCGCCGGGCGGCGGCAGGTGCTCGTCGCTCGCGGGGCTACCGCAGGTTGTAGAAAGCGTTCATCCCCGGGTAGTACGCGACCTCGCCGAGCATCTCCTCGATGCGCAGCAGCTGGTTGTACTTGGCGACGCGGTCGGTGCGCGCCGGAGCGCCGCTCTTGATCTGGCCGGCATTGGTCGCGACGGCGAGATCGGCGAGCGTCGTGTCCTCGGTCTCGCCGGAGCGGTGCGAGCACACGGCCGTCCAGCCGGCGCGGGTGGCCATCTGGATGGCGTCCAGGGTCTCGCTGAGCGTGCCGATCTGATTGAGCTTGATCAGGATGCTGTTGGCGGACCCCTTCTCGATGCCTTGCGCGAGGCGCTCCACGTTGGTCACGAAGAGGTCGTCGCCGACGACCTGCAGGCGGTCGCCGAGCTTGTCGGTCATGAGCTTGAAGCCGTCCCAGTCGTTCTCGTCGAGGCCGTCCTCGATGCTGATGATGGGGTACTTGTCGACGAGCGACGCGTAGTAGTCGACCATCTCGGCCGACGTGAGCTCGCGGCCCTCACCCTCGAGCACGTACCGCTCCTTGGCCGCATCGTAGAAGCTCGAGGCGGCTGGGTCGAGGGCGATGCGCACATCGTCGCCGGGGTCGTAGCCGGCGGCGTCGATGGCCTCCATGATGACCTGGATGGCCTCTTCGTTGCTGCCGAGGTCCGGCGCGAACCCGCCCTCGTCGCCGACGGCGGTGCTCAGGTTCTTGGCCTTCAGGACCGCCTTGAGGCCGTGGTAGACCTCGGCGCAGATGCGCAGCGCCTCCTCGAAGGTGGCCGCGCCGACCGGCATGACCATGAACTCCTGAAGGTCGACGTTGTTATCCGCGTGCTTGCCGCCGTTCATGATGTTCATCATAGGGACCGGCAGCGTGAACGCGTTGACGCCGCCGACGTACTGGTAGAGCGGCAGCTCGAGCGCGGCCGCGGCGGCGTACGCGGTCGCCAGCGAGACGCCGAGGATCGCATTGGCGCCCAGCTTGGCCTTGTTCGGCGTGCCGTCGAGCTCGATGAGCATGCGGTCGACGAGCCGCTGGTCGGTCGCGTCGAAGCCCACGATCTCCTCGGCGATCACGTTGTTCACGTTGTCCACGGCCGTGCGCACGCCCTTGCCGAGGTACTCGCCGCCCTCGTCGCGCAGCTCGACCGCTTCGTACTCACCGGTGGACGCGCCCGACGGCACGTCTGCGCGGCCGACGGTGCCGGACTCGAGCTCGACCTCGACCTCGACCGTTGGGTTCCCGCGAGAGTCGAGGATCTGCCTCGCTGAGACGTCGATGATGGTGGTCATGTGGCCGGGTCCTCCTGCGTCGTCATTGCGAGCTTCGGACGCTATCACACCCGTGAGCCGGCCACGCCGTCACGGCGCTGGCGAGGCACCGGAACGGGAAGACTCACAGTGTGGGAACGAAGGGGGATGGTCATGAAAGCCCCGTACTACACGTGCGAAGACTGCGGCTGCGTGTTCACGAAGACGGAGTTCCTCCCCGACGTGGAGGAGGACCTCATGTCGTGCCCGGAGTGCGGCGGTCTGGACATCGGGCTCGTCGAGACGCCGGCGGCGTGAGGCCGCGGCAGGCCGGACCGGGTCAGGCGCCGGTGTCCGCGGGCGACTCGTCGCCCGGGGCCGGCGCCGCGCCCGTCTCCTCCGCCTTGGCCCGCTGGTAGTACTCCTCCTGGGCGGGCAGGTCGAGCGACGCCCAGTCGCGACCATCCGCTCCGGCGAGCGCCGCCGCGGAGGTGACGCGGCGCTCGAAGCGGCGCCCGGCCGCTCGCAGCGCGAGCTCCGGATCGACGTGCAGCAGTCGGGCGACGTTGACCGTCGCGAAGAGCAGGTCGCCGACCTCGTGCGCAACGCGCGGGTCGGCGCGGTGCGGGTCGCCGGTGGCGGCTCCGGCGGCCTCGGCGAACAGCTCCGCCAGCTCGGCGTGCTCCTCGGCGATCTTGGGGAACGCCTCCGCGGCGGAGTCCCAGTCGAAGCCGACGCTCGCCGCCCGCTGCTGCAGCTTCTTGGCGTAGAGCAGGGCCGGGAAGCCCGTGGGAACGTCGTGGAAGATGCCCTCGCGGCCCTCCTGCTCGACCTTGATGCGCTCCCAGCGGCTCTTGACCTGCGCCGGCGTGTCGGCGACCGCGTCGGCGAAGATGTGCGGGTGCCGGCGGATGAGCTTGACCTCGATGTCGCGGGCGACGCTGGCGAGGTCGCCGGCGTCCTGCTCGCTGAGCATGAGGGCGAGCAGCACGACCTGCAGCAGCAGGTCGCCGAGCTCGCCGTGCTCCGCCGCGAGGTCCCCGGCGGCGATGGCGTCCGCCAGCTCGTGGACCTCCTCCACCGTGTAGCCGACGATGTCCTGCGGCGTCTGCTCGCGGTCCCACGGGCACTCCACGCGCAACACGTCGACGATGCGCTTGAGCGAGACCAGCTCCTGGCCGAGGAGGGCGTCGTCGAAGGCCGGGCCCGCCGGGATGGTGACGAGCGCGACGGTGGGCGCGGCCGGGTCGGCGGCGCCGGCGGCGACCCGCCGCCGCAGCTCGCGCGCCAGTTGCGGCCCGCCGGGGCCGGCCAGCGCCACGACGACCTCGCCCTCGGCGGTGCGCCGCACGAGGTCGTCCAGTCCGTCATCGTCTGTGGGGTCGAGCTCCAGGAGCCGGCCGAAGCCGGGGTCCGCGGCCTCGGCGACGAGCTCGCGGAGCTCGCCCTCGAGGCCGACCGGAACGAAGACGGCGCCGCCGCCGGAGAGGGCCCGCAGCGAGGCTGCGGGCGCCAGTCCGGCGGCGGCGCCGATGTACGCGAGCGTGAGGCTCATCGCCGCGGCGCGACGCCTGGCTCGGCGGCCTGTCTTACGGGGCCGTCGTGGCCGGCGGCGAGCCGGCGGGAGCGCCCGACGCGGCCGGGCTCGGCGAGGCGGTCAGCAGCGCCGGGTCGAACCCGGCGGCGTAGACGATGCCGGCGTCGGCCATGACCTTCTTGAGCCAGGTCTCCCAGGCGGTCGCCTGCTTCTGGTACTTGAGCTGCTGCTCGATCGTCGCCTTGGCCTCCTCGAAGGTCTGGCTGGAGCCCTCGGTCTTCTTGGTGGTCTCGATGACGTGGTAGCCGAACTGAGTCTTGACCGGCTGCGAGATCTCGCCGGGTTCGAGCGCGAAGGCCGCTTCCTCGAATTCCTTGACCATGCGGCCCTTGGGGAAGTTGCCCAGACTGCCACCGCTCTCCTTCGAACCGGGGTCGGTGGAGTACTGCGCGGCGACCTTCTTCCAGTTGGCGTCGCTGTTGTCGGCCTCGAGCAAGGCGCGGACCTTCTCGGCGTCGGCCTTGGTCTTCACGAGGACGTGGCGGGCGTCGATGGACTCAGGGACCTCGAACTGCGCCTTGTTCTTGGGGTCCTCGAAGTACTTCTTGAGATCCTCGTCGCTGAGCTTGATGTCCGCGTAGACCTTCTTCTGCACGGCGTCCTGGAGCATCTGCGCCTTGAGCTGCGCCTCGAGCTGGGTGGCCGTGACGTTCTGCTGCTTGAGCAGCTTGTCGAGCTTCTTCTGGCCGCCCACCTGCTGGACGATCTGCTTCATGCGCTCCTCGAGCTGCTTGTCGGTGACCGTCACGTCCATGTCGGCCGCCTGCGCCTTGATGATCTCGTTCTGGACGAGGTAGTTGACGATGCTGGCCTTGAGCTGGTTGTACTGCGCCGTGCCCTCTTCGGGGAACGGCGGTGCGCCCTCCTGGGACTTGTACTGCGCCTGGGCCTGCTGCCAGATCTGGTCGAACTGCTCCTGGGTGACGACACCGTCACCGATCGCAGCGACTGCGCCGGCGGGGACCTTGGCCTCGCCGCAACCCGCCAGCAACACCGCCGGCAAGAGAAGGGCGAGCAGGGCCACACCCACGATGAGCTTCTTCATAGATTCTCTCTCCCAAGGATTGACGACTGGTCGTGAGACGCACGAGAGGCGAGTATAGCATCGAGGATTGCCTCGACCCACCTGAGCAGCGGCGGCTCCTGGCCCTCCCGATGTACCGCCAGCATGCGGTCCTTCTTGAAGTACGTGGCACGCTCGTCAAAGGTTCGTACGCGCGTCGCCGCCTCGTCGTCCAGGTCGAGCCCGTCGACCTGCAGGCGGCTGCCGCGGAGGGCGGCGGCGCGCGCGCCGAGCTCCGCCGCCTTGATGCGGATCGCCTGCAGCGTCAGCAGGTTCTCGACCGGCTCCGGCGGCGGGCCAAAGCGGTCGGCGAGCTCGGCGCGCACGTCCCCGAGCTCGCCGATCGTCCGCGCCCGCGCGATCCGCCGGTGCGCGTCGATCTTGGTCGCCTCGTAGGCGATGTAGTCCGCCGGCACGAAGGCGGTGACGGGCATGTCGACGCGCACCGGCGCCGCCAGCACGGCGTGCTCGCCGGCGAGCTCGCGCACGGCCTCCTCGAGCATCTGCGCGTACATCTCGAAGCCGACGGCGGCGACGTGCCCGCTCTGCTCGTCGCCGAGCAGATTGCCGGCGCCACGGATCTCGAGGTCGGCCATGGCGATCTTGAAGCCGGCGCCGAGGTCGGTGTGGTCGCTCAGGGTCGTGAGGCGCGCCGCCGCCTCGCCGGTCAGCAGGTCCTCGCTCGGGTAGAGGAGGTACGCGGAGGCGTGGGCGTCGCTGCGGCCGATGCGCCCCCGGATCTGGTACAGCTGCGCGAGACCGAGCATGTCGGCGCGCTCCACGACCAGCGTGTTGGCCGTCGGGATGTCGATGCCGCTCTCGATGATCGACGTCGTCACCAGCACGTCGGCCTCGCCGGCCAGGAATGCGAGCATCACCTTCTCGAGCGCGCGCTCGGCCATCTGTCCGTGCGCCACGAGCACGCGCGCGCCCGGCACGAGCGAGCGCACGTGCTCCGCCGCCCGGTCGATGGTGTCCACCCGGTTGTGCAGGTAGAACGCCTGCCCGTCCCGCGCCAGCTCCTTCTCGATGGCGACGCGCACCAGGTCGTCGCGGTACTCGCCGATGTAGGTGCGGATCTCGTGCCGGCCGCGCGGGGCCGTCTCGATGACGGAGATGTCGCGGATGCCGCTGAGGCTCATCTGGAGGGTGCGCGGGATCGGCGTCGCCGAGAGGCTCATGACGTCCACCTGGAGCTTGAGGTTGCGCAGCAGTTCCTTCTGGCGCACGCCGAAGCGCTGCTCCTCGTCGACGATCACGAGGCCGAGCTCCTTGGGGCGCACGTCCGTGCTGAGCAGCCGGTGCGTGCCGACGAGCACGTCCACAGCGCCGGCGCTGAAGGCCGCCAGCGTCTTGCGCTGCTCAGCGCCGGTGCGAAAGCGAGAGACCATGCCGACCTTGACGGGCAGATCGGCGAAGCGCTCCTCGAAGGTCATCGAGTGCTGCTCCGCGAGGATCGTCGTCGGGACGAGCACCAGTGTCTGCTTGCCGGCTTCGGCTGCCTTGAAGGCGGCGCGGATGGCCACCTCGGTCTTGCCGTAGCCGACGTCGCCGCAGATGAGGCGGTCCATCGGGTGCGGCGCCTCCATGTCGTTCTTGACCTCGTCGATGGCTTCGGCCTGGTCGTCGGTCTCCTCGTAGGGGAAGGCCTCCTCGAGGCGGCGCATGAGCTCGCCGTCGGCCGGGAACGCGAAGCCGGGGATCGCCTGGCGGGCGGCGTACAGCTGCAGCAGCTCGCCCGCCATCTCGACGACGGCGGTGCGCGCCCGCGTCTTGACCGTCTGCCAGTGCGTGCCGCCCAGCTTGTCGAGGGACGGAGTCGCCCCCGAAGCGCCCACGTAGCGGCTGACCTTGCCGATCTGGTCGTGCGGCACGAAGACGCGGTCGTCGCCGCGGAACTCGAGCAGCAGGTAGTCACGCGTGACGTTGGCGACGGTGCGCGTCTCGATACCGGCGAAGCGCGCGATGCCGTGATCCTCGTGGACGACGTGGTCGCCGGGGCGCACGTCGAAGAACGTCGTGAGGCGCGTGCCGGCGGCGAAGCGCCGCTCGCGCGGCGCCGAGCGGATGAGCGCCCGCTCGTTGACGACGGCGAGCTTGAGGCTCTCGGCGACGAAGCCGTCGCGCAGCGGCGCGGCGACGAAGTAGAGCCCGGGGCCTGCCTCCCCGCCCCGGGCCAGCTGCTCCGGCGTGACCACCTCCGCCGTGATGTTGCGCAGGCGGAAGGTGGCGCGCTCGGCCTCACCCTCGTGGCGGAAGACGACGAACACGCGGTAGTCGTCATTGACCAGCCGCAGGAGGTCGCGCTCGGCGCTGCCGAGGTCGCGCGCCGCGAACTGCGGCCGCGAGGCCGCGAACTGGAGCGGCTGGTCGCGCTGCACGACGTCGAGGTGCAGCGCCTTGGTGAGGAGGGCGCGGGCGTCGGCGAGCGGCACGTAGAGCCGCTCGCGCAGGCCCGCGCCCGGCACCGCCGTCGCCACCTCGGCGTCGAAGTCGGCGAGGGCGCGGTACGTCTCGTCGGGGTTGAAGACGGCCCAGCCGAGACCGGCCGCGCCGGCGACGTCGCCGAGCGTCGTGAACCGGCCGGCGAGCGCCGCGAGGGCGCGCACCGCGGCGCGGCGCTCGAGCTCCGCCGGGGTCTCCTCGCGACCCTCGTGCTCCCAGTCCGCCACCGCCTGGCGCAGGCCGGTGACGTACTCCTGCTGGGATGCGTCGGCCTCGAACGCCGCGAACACCGTCGCCGCCGGGAGCGTGCCGGTCGAGCGCTGCGAGTAGATGGAGAACGTGCGCAGGCTCTCGACCTCGTCGCCCCAGAACTCGACGCGCAGCGGATCGCCAAGAGCCGGGTACGCGTCGATCAGGCCGCCGCGGACGGCGAACTCGCCGCGCGCCCGGACCTGCTCGATGCGCTCGTACCCCAGCGCGGCGAGGCGGGCGACCGCCGCGTCGAAGTCGATCTCCTCGCCCGGAGCGAGCGCGAGCGGCCGTGGCTGGAGCTCGAGCGGCAGGAAGCGCTCGAGCAGCGCCACGGCCTCGACGACGACCACGCCGCCGGCGGCGAGCGCCGCCAGCGCCTGCTGGCGCTCGCCGACGACGTGCGGCGCCGGCGCCACGTCGGCTCCGTAGAGCACGCCGCGCGCCGGCAGCACCGGGACGACCCGGTCCAGATACACGGAGAGATCGGCGGCCAGCCGCGTCGCCGCCTCGCCGTCGGGGGCGACGACGATGCGGCCGGGGGCGCCGGCGAGCGTCGCCGCCAGCACGTAGGGCGCGTAGAAGCTCGGCGCGTAGGCGCCCGCGCCGCGCTGCAAGCGCGGCGCGGCCGCCGCGAACGTCTCGTCGTTGCGCAGGTAGTCGAGGAACACGCTGGACCTCCTCAGGGCGGCTCGGGCGGCCAGCCCGGCAGACGCCGAGGCGGCACGGAGCACGCCGAACGCCCCGCGCGCCTTCGCGGCGGGGCCTGGTCTCATTCTAGCCGATGGCGCCCCGCCCCGAGCCGGCGCCCGAGAACGCCGCGGCGCGTGGCCGCTACGCGGTCGCCCCGCGCCGGCGCTCCGACGCGCGCGTCAGCGCCGGCCGCGCACCACGGCGACGGAGCTCCGCACGATGATGGTCGCCCGGGTGGCCACGGCCTGGCGCCGGCCGGCCACGTCGTAGGCGTGGCCGCGCACCGAGTACCTGCCGCGCGGCCAGCCGCTGCTGAGGTACCACACGCCCCGCTCGCCGACGGCGACGGCCGGCAGCCGCCGCCGCGCCATCACCCTGCCGGCGGCGTCGCGCACCGTGAGCACGACCACCGCGCTGGCGCTGGAGAAGGCCGGGTCCCGCAGTGCCCAGCGGATCCTGGCCGTCGCGCCCGGCGAGACGACGCCGCCGGCGAGGTCCACGTGCGGAGGCCGGGTGTCGCCGGCGCCGGCGGCGTCGACGAACGCCTTGAGACACACGTTCGCCTGCGCGAGGCCGGCGAGCGACGTGAGGTCCGCCCAGGTCGTGCCGTCGGCGCTCACGTATGACTGCCCGGCGCGCGCCCTCGGGGCGATGAGATCCGACGACCGTTCCACCGGCACCGGGTCCGCCCAGCCAGGCGTGGTGACGCGCACGGCGACCACGAAGGTCCGACCGGTCGTGACCGAGACCGGCTCATCGAGTCTGACCGTGTGGTACCCGCCCACCGCGACTGTGCCCGACCCGGCGACGGGAGCGCCGGCGATCCCCCCCGGGGAGCCGGCGACCCGGACCTCGTAGCCGGCTCCCGGCACGGGCGTGTAGAAAGAGACCGCCTTCACCGTACCGGCGCCGGCGCAGGTGAAGCGACTGGCGTACCACGCGCTTCCGTCGCCGGCGGCGCCGGGGTCCGCGCTCCGTCCCAGGGCGTCGATCCAGCCGCTGCGGCCCAGAGCGTCGTACTGGTAGACGGCGTCGTAGTTGCCCACGCCCTCGACGCCGCCGAACACGGCGAGCGCGTCGCCGAAGCTGGCGTCGTAGTACGAGAGCCAGAAGTAGCCCTTGTTGCCCCAGTCCTCGCCCCAGCTGTTCTTGATCAGAAAGGCGCCGTCGCCCGGCGGCGTGCTCGCGAAGCTCGACTTGGGATACGCGTCGTCCCAGCCCACGCACACCACGTGGTGGTTCAGCACGTCGTCGCGCAGGCCGTAGTAGGAGTTCGTGCTTCGCTTCCAGTAGCTGGCCTCGCCGGGCCGGAAGTCGATGGCCGCGTCGACGCCGCCGTAGGTGGTCACCGCCCACTTGACGGCGTCGTTGTCCAGCGGATCACCACGCTGCGGCAGAAAGAGGATGTCCTGGAGGTGGCGCACGGCGCGCAGGAAGGTGGGCGATCCGCCGGGGTCCGGATACGGGTCCGAGCTCTCGAACACCGGCCCCTCCCAGCGGGCGAAGTAGGCGGCCGCGAGCTCGCTGGGCGCCCTTCCCTCGTAGACCAGCCGCGTGGACATGTGGTTGGCGAGGTTGTTCTCGGAGAAATCGCGGGCCACGCCCTCAGAGGTGATGACGGCGGACTCGAGCGACCCCATCGCGGCCATGATCCAGCAGGTGCTGAAGGAGTCCTGGGAGCGCACGGGGGTGACGCGCCGCTCCGTGCGCAGGTCGAACGCCGGGGGGTACGGCCCGGCCGTCTCCCACGGCGCCCCAGAGGATGCCGCGGCGGCGCCCGCCGACGGCAGGCCGCCGGAAAGCGCGACGAACGACGTCAGCGCGATGGCCACGAGGAGCCACGCGCGCGCAGGGTTCCTCATCGGATCCGTCCTGTCGTGGATACGCTCATTGCTCCCCTTATCGTCGCCGCGGCGGAACAAGTCAAGCGCGGGTTCCCCGCCGTGACGGCCCATCGTAGTATGTGCCTACGATGGGAGGTACCGACACCGCACACGCACTCCCGGCGCGGGCCGGCGTCCGGAGTATGCGCCACGCGGCCCGCGTTCTTCGTCCTCCTGCTCGTCCTCGCGATCGCCGTGCTCGTCGCTTGTGCGCTCGTGCGGCCCGCGTCGGCGGCGGCCGAAATCGACGACACGATCGCCGGCAAGCTGCAGGCCGGCGGCTTCGGCGGTTCCGGCACGGGGGTATACGTGTGGGACCTCGACGCCGCCCGGCTCGTGTACGCGAACAACGCCTCCACAGGACTCGCCCCCGCCTCCAACATGAAGCTCGTCACGAGCGCGGCGGCCCTGATGGACTGGGGCGCGAAGCACCAGTTCGCGACCGAACTGTACGCGCCCGACGTCCCCGTCGCCGGCGACGGCGTCGTCTACGGCGACCTCTACCTGCGCGGCCTCGGCGATCCGAGCCTCTCGACGCGCTCGTACCAGCGCACCGTGCTCGACTTCACCACGGCGTCCTTCGAGGCCTTCGCCAGAGACCTCAAGCGCGACGGCGTCAAGAAGGTCCAGGGCAGGGTCCTCGGCGACTCCTCCTGGTTCGACAAGCTCACGACGGTGCCCACGTGGAAGCCCGGGCTGCAGCTCGAGTGCGGCCCGCTCTCGGCGCTCTCGGGCGACCAGGGACTGCACGACGGCAACCGGGTGAAGGCACCGGCCTTGTGGGCGGCAAAGCTCATGACCGAGGCGCTGAGAAACGCCGGCGTCAAGGTCACGGGCAAGCCGGACCGCGGCCACGTCCCGAGTACCACCCGGCTCGTCAAGCGCCAGTACTCTGCGGCGCTCCGCGGCATCATGAAACACATGAACAAGGAGAGCGACAACTTCTTCGCCGAGATGCTGCTCAAGGGGCTGGGCAAGGACCTCTACGGCGAGGGCAGCACGGCGGCGGGCACGCAGGCGAGCGATGCCGCGCTGCGCGCCTGCGGACTCGAGGCCGGCACCTACGTCGTCCAGGACGGCTCCGGGCTGAGCTACGGCGACCGGATCACGGCACACGGCATCGTGCACGCTACTCGGGGCGATGCGCCGGCGCGACGACGACGACGTCTACTACGATTCGCTGGCGATCGCCGGCGAGGACGGGTCGCTCGAGGACCGCATGCAGGGCACCGCGGCGGCCGGCAACGCCCACGCCAAGACGGGGACGCTCAACATCGCCGTCTGCCTCTCAGGCTACGTGGAGAGCGCCAACGACCACCTGGTCGCGTTCTCGATCCTCATGAACGGCTCGTCCGTGGACTGGATGCGGGCCACGAAGGCGCAGGACGCCGTCGTCGTGGCTCTGGCCAACGCCTCCCTGCCGGGCGCGCGCGTGCTGGCGGCGACTCCCGTCCTCCGCAAGCATGCCGTGTCAGCCTTCGAGACGGTTCACGGCGTTGGCGGCGCCCTCCAGGCCGTCGTCGAGCCATAGCTCGACGGCGTCCGCCGCCGCCGCGACCAACGCCTCCACCTCGGCCCGGCCCTCGCGGAACGGGCTGAGCACGTACTCGGCCACGACGTCCGGGTCGGTGCTCGGTGGCCTGTCCACGCCCACGCGCAGGCGCGCGTAGCCGGGGCCGACGAGCCCCGTGATGCTCTTGAGCCCGTTGTGGCCGCCGCTGCCGCCGCCCTCCACGAGCCGGAGGCGGCCGAACGGCAGATCGATGTGGTCGTGCACGACCAGGACGTCCTCCAGCCGCAGCTTGAGCGCGCGGATCGCCGCGGCCACACTGCGGCCGGAGTCGTTCATGAAGGTGGTCGGCTGCAGCAGCAGGACCGGCCGGGCGCGGATCGTGCCCTCGGCGCAGCGGCCGTCGAACCCCCGCTTGGCGCGGGCGAGGCCGTGCCGTCGAGAAAGCTCCTCGACGACACGGTAGCCGACGTTGTGCGGCGTGCCCTCGTACGCCGGCCCGGGATTGCCCAGGCCGACGACGAGGCGCTCGACGCTCGATGAAGGGCGGAACAGCGCCACGATGTCTCGCGGTCAGGCGGCCCGCCGGAGGGCGATCAGCCCTCGGCCTCTTCCTTCTCGCCCTTGCCCACGATCTCCGGCTCGGCGGCAGCTTCGCCCTCGGCGACCGCTTCGCCCTCGACGGCCTCTTCTTCTTCGATCTTGCGCGGAGGCAACACCGAGCAGAGGACCTCGTCCGGGTCGTTGAGGACCTCGATGCCCTCCGGCACCACGAGGTCGGCGACCTTGGCGGTCTCGTTCATGTCGAGCTCGCTGATGTCGATCGTCAGGTGCTCGGGGATCGCGGTGACGAGGCCCTTGATCGTGACCTCCCGCGTGGACTCGTCGAGCATGCCGCCGGCCTTGACGCCCTTGGCTTCGCCCTCGAAGCTCACGGCCACGGTCGTCTCGATGGTCTCGTCGAGGCGGATCTCCTGGAGGTCGATGTGCGTGATGACGCTCTTCACGCGGTCGAGTTCCATCTCCTTGATGATGGCGTTGTGCGCCTTCTTGTGACCCTCGACGGTGACCGCGAGGACCGCGTGCGAGCCGGCGCCCGTGGAGAGCGCGGCGCGGAGTGCGTGCGGATCGACGGCGAACACGGTCGCCTCGTTGCCGTGGCCGTACATGACGCCGGGGATGAGGCCGGACTTGCGCAGGCGCCTGGCGGCGCGGCTGCCGGTGACATCGCGCGGCTGCACGACGATGCTGACTTTGTCCATGTGTGGTCTCCTGCTAGAAAAGCTGGTTGTCGCCGGCGAACAACTCGCTCACCGACTCGTCCTCGAACACGTTCTTGATGGTGCGAGCCAGGATGTCGGCCACCGTGAGCACCTTGATCTTGTGGTCGTCCGGCCCAAGCTCGACGTGCACGGTGTCGGTGACGACGACCTCCTTGACCGGCGACTGCCGGATACGCTCGAACGCCGGCCCGCTGAAGATGCCGTGCGTCGCGGTCACGAAGACCTCTTTGGCGCCGTTCTCGTAGAGCGTCTCGATGGCGCTGGTGATCGAGCCGGCGGTGTCGATGATGTCGTCGACGATGATGGCGATCTTGTCCTGCACGTCGCCGATGAAGTGCATGGTCTCGGCGCGGTTGTGGTCCGGGCGCATCTTGGTGAGCACCGCGAGCTCGGCGTCGGGCATGCGGCTGATGAAGCGCTTCGCGAGCTTGACCCCGCCGGCGTCGGCCGAGACCGCGACGATGGGCGTGCCGCCGAAATCCTTGTAGCGGAAGTAGTCGGCGAGCATGGGCACGGCGGTCATGTGGTCGACCGGGATCTCGAAGAAGCCCTGGATCTGCCCCTGGTGCAGGTCCATCGAGAGCACCCGGTCGACCTGCGACGCCTCGAGCAGAGTGGCGACGAGCCGCGCCGTGATGGGCTCGCGCGCGGCGCTCTTCTTGTCCTGCCGTGAGTACGGGTAGTACGGCATGACGGCGGTGATGCGCCTCGCCGAGGCGAGCTGCGCCGCCTGGATCATGATGAGGAGTTCCATCAGCTCGTCGTTGATGTTGTCCGACGGCGACTGGACGATGAAGGCGTCGGCGCCGCGGATGCTCTCGTCGTACCGGGCGTAGATCTCGCCGTTGGCGAAGGTCTTGAGCAGCACGCCGCCGGGGTTGATGCCCATCTTCTCGGCGATCTTCACGCCGAGCTCCGGGTTGCTGCGCCCCGAGAAGATCATGAGCCGCTTGCGCGGCGAGGTCACGCAGCAGGAGCTGTCTGCCACCGTTCGCCTCTCTTCCGTGTTGCCCGTCGACCGAACCACGATTGTACCAAAGGGAGTGACGGCGCCCCGCTCGCCGGCCCACCCGCGGCGGCTACAGACTGCCGTCCTCCTGCTCGCGCAGGCGCCGCGCCCGCCGGCGCTCGGCGTAGCCTTCCACGTTCTTCTGCTGGTCGCGGGCGACGCCGAGGGCGCCGGCCGGGACGTCCCGGGTGATGACCGAACCGGCGGCGGTGAAGGCGTCGTCACCGATGGTCACCGGCGCCACCAGCGTCGTGTGACTGCCGGTGCGCACGCGATCGCCGATCGTCGTGGGGTGTTTGGCGAAGCCGTCGTAGTTGGCGGTGATGTTGCCGGCGGCGACGTTGCTGTCGCGGCCGACGATGGCGTCGCCGACGTAGCTCAGGTGCGGTACCTTGCTGCCCTCGCCGATGCGGCTGTTCTTGATCTCGACGAACGTGCCGGCCCGGGCGCCTTCGGCGAGCACCGTGTTGGGGCGGATGTAGGCGAACGGCCCGACGCTGCAGCCGGAGCCGATGACGCACTCGTACAGATGCGAGCTGATGACCCGGGCGCGGTCGCCGACGAAGGCGTCTCGCAGGAAGCTGCCGGGGCCGACCTCGCTGGCCGCGCCCACCGTGGTGCGGCCGAGCAGGTGCGTGTTGGCGCGGATGAGGGTGTCGCGCCCGACCTCGACGCCCCAGTCGACGAAGGTGGTGTCGGGATCCTCCACGGTGACGCCGGCGAGCATCAGCCGCTCGAGGAGGCGCCGGCGCATGAGCGCGTTCACGGCGGCGAGCTCGACGCGCGAGTTGATGGCCAGCATCACCTCTGCGTCCGCGGCGATGGAGGCCTCGACGGGCTCGCCGTCGTCGAGCGCCAGGTGGATGACATCGGTGAGGTAGAGCTCCGCCTGGGCGTTGGCCGGCTCCAGGCGAGGCAGGACCGCGCGCAACAGAGCGGCGGCGAAGACGTAGAAGCCCGTGTTGACCTCGGTGAGGAGGAGTTCCTCCGGCGCGGCGTCGCGCGACTCGACGATGCGCCGCACGGCCCCTCCGGGCCCGCGCAGGATACGCCCGTAGTGCACGGGATCGGTGAGCACGGCGGTGGCCACCGTGGCCCTCGAGCCCCCCGCATCATGGGCGTCCATGAACTCGCGAAGGAACTGGCCATCCACGAGCGGCGCGTCGCCCATGAGCACCATCACGTCGCCGTCGAAGTCGTGCAACGGCTCGAGACCGGCACGGACGGCGTCGCCGGTGCCGCGCCGCTCCTGTTGCACGGCGCGCTCGCAGCCCACGGGCAGGATCGCGGCGATCGCCTCCTGCTCGGGACCGGTGACGACGACGATGCGCTCTGGCGACACGCTGAGCGCGGCGTCGATCACGTACGAGAGCATGGGGCGGCCGCACACTTCGTGCAGCACCTTGGGGACGTCCGACTTCATGCGCGTGCCGAGACCGGCCGCCAGGATGACGACGGCGAGCGGCGGGCGCTTCGTGTCTGCTGTGCTCATCTGGCTCACCTTGCGGGGATCGCGCCGGCGCTCTCATGGCATGCCGGCTGTGCCTGTCGTGTCACTGGCTGGGGCGGGAGGATTCGAACCTCCGGATGCCGGGACCAAAACCCGGTGCCTTACCGCTTGGCTACGCCCCAGCGCCTGACGGACGGGGCGCCGCGAGGCGACCGGCCGCCCGCCGCGAAGCGGCAGAGTATCGTATCACGCGGGCGCGGGGCCGCGCCCGCCCGCGCCGGAGGCGCGCCGCGGCGCGGCCGGCTGCAGATCGGTGACGTACCAGGCGCGGGCGGGAGCCAGCGCCCGTCGCGCCGCCAGTGCCGCCGCCTCCCCGGCGAAGACGCCGAAGACGGCGGCGCCGCTACCGGTCATCGCGGCGGCGAGCGCCCCGGCGCCGCGAAGCTGGTCGATGAGCTCGCCCACTTTGGGCCTGCGCGCCACCACGCTCGGCTCGAGGTCGTTGGCGACCAGCGCCGCCACGCCGGCGAGCGACTCCACAGACCGGACGGCGCTCGACAGCTCTCGGACCCTCGGCACGAAGCCCTTGACCGTTTCCTCGGCGTCCTCGTCACGCCAGCGGTAGACCGCCGCGGTGCTCAGCCCGAGGTCGGGGATCGCGATCACCAGGTGCAGCGCGGGGAGCTCCACCGGCTTGAGCACCTGGCCACGGCCCATCGCCAATTGCGGGCCCGGCCAGAGGAAGAACGGCACGTCGCTGCCGACCGCAGAGGCGACCTCGTAGCGGATCCTCAGCGAGAGATCGAGCGAGAAGAGCCGTTCCAGCGCCAGCAGCGTCGCCGCCGCGTCGGAGCTGCCGCCGCCGAGCCCGCCGCCTGGGGGCACGCGCTTCTCGATGGTGACCCGGACCTCGAACGAGCGGTCCAGCCGCTCCTCGAGCTCGCGCACGAGCCTGGCGGCGAGGTTGTCGGCGCCGGGAGCGACGTCGCACACGACGTCCAGCCCGGCGCCGGGCGTCCGCTCCACCGTCACGAGGTCGGCCAGCGTGACGGGAAGCATCAGCGAGGCGATCTCGTGAAAGCCGTCCGGACGCACGGGTCCGACCAGCAGCGCCAGGTTGAGCTTGGCCGGCGCCGCCACCTCGACGCGACCGGCGGAGCCGTTCGTACCGGTGCTCACGTCGTCCTCCTCGCGGCGAACCTCACGAGAGCGCCTCCTTCGGGCGGCCGAGCACGGCGGCGAACACCCGCCACTGGGGCGGCGTGAGCTCCTCCGGCCGCGCCGCCTCGCCGAATGCCAGCTCGACCAGCGCCCCGCGGACGTCCTCGCGGCTGAGGGTGGTTCCGGCGTGGGCCGCGCCGCTCAGCGAGTTGACGAGCGTCTTGCGGCGCTGCCCGAAGGCGAGCCGGACCAGGTGGGACACCGAGGCGTACTCGGGCGGCCCCGGTGCGCCGTCGTCGTCGCCGGGCTCCCCGGGATCGCGGCGCACGAAGGTGAGGAAGCTCGACTCCACGCGCGGACGCGGCCGGAAGGCGGATGCCGGCACCGGCCGCGACTTCTCCAGGCGGCAGGCGAGCTGCGCCAGCACCGAGACGGCCGCGTAGGCCTTGGTCGACGGCCTGGCGAACAGACGCTCTCCGAGCTCCCGCTGCACCATGACGGCCCAGCGGCGCAGCGACGGCAACTCCGCGATCGTCGTCATGATCAGCGGGATGGCGATGTTGTAGGCGAGGTTGGCGGCCAGAGCCGTCGGCGCCGGTTCAAGCGCCGGCAGGTCCGCCTTGAGCGCGTCTCCGGCGTGCAGCACGAGGCGCGGCTCCCGGGAGGCGAGCTCCTCGAGCCGCGGCAGCCACCGGCGGTCGATCTCGAAGGCGTGCACGAGGCGCGCCCGCTCGAGAAGGGGGCGCGTGAGCAGCCCGCCGGCGGCCCCGACCTCGAGGACCACATCGTCGGGGCCGACGGCAGCCTGGTCGACGATCGCCCGCAGGATGTTGGCGTCGACCAGGTGGTTCTGGCCGTAGCGCCGCATCGCGTGCGGCCGCGGGGGGCGACTGCGGTCGCCCGCGGCCGGTCCGCCTCCGGAGGCGCCCACGTCACGCGTCAGGTCCGTCCTCGCTCCCGTCGGTCCGAGGGCAGCCCGAACACGCGGCGTGCGTTGCCGGTCGTGAGCTCCGCCAGTTCGGCGGCGGTGACGCCGCGCACCTCGGCGAGCAGCGCGGCGGTGTGCGCGACCCACGCCGGCACGTTGCTGTTGCCGCGGTTGGGCGCCGGACTGAGGAACGGGGCATCCGTCTCCACGAGCAGCCGGTCGTCGCGCACGCGCTTCGCCGCCTCGCGCAGATCGGCCGCGTTCTTGTAGGTGACGTTGCCGGCGAAGCTCGCGTAGTAGCCGCGCTCGTTGCACTCGTCCACGTACAGCGGCAGCGAGAAGCAGTGCATCACGACGGTGAGGTCGCCGGCCTCCGCGGCCAGCTGCGCCATCGCTTCGTCACCCGCCTCCCGCACGTGCACGACCAGCGGGAGGCCGGCGCGCCTCGCGAGCTCGATCTGCGCGCTGAAGGCGCGGCGCTGCGCGTCCCGCGGCGAGAGGTCGCGGTAGAAGTCGAGGCCGCACTCGCCGACGGCGACGACCCGTGGACGCGCGGCGAGCGCCTCGAGTTCGGCCAGTAACGCATCATCGAGCAGGTGCGCCTCGTGCGGGTGTAGCCCCACCGTCGCGTACACGCCCGGCTCCGCGCCTGCCAACTCGATCGCCGTGCGCGAACTCGGCAGGTCGATCCCGATGGTGACCACTTGCTCGACCCCCGCCTCACGGGCCTCGGCGACGGCGCGCCGCGGGTCGTCGATCATCTCGAGGTGGCAGTGGGAGTCGACGAGGCTCATGGACGGATGTGCGGCGGCGCGGCGGGCGGCAGGGTCACGGAGACCGCCTCAGCCGGCGCTCTCGAGCCGCGGGAAGAGCGATGGACCGGCGACGACCGCGGCCGGCACCAGCGCCGCCCAGGTCGCCTTGTCCAGCAGGAGGTCGGCATCGTCGCGCGACTGTCCCAGGCGGCGCAGGACCTCGACGGCCGTCTCCGGGATCACCGGGTACACCGCCAGCGCCACCAGGCGCATCCCCGCGGCGAGCCCGTTGAGGACGGCGTCGAGCCGGCCGGCGAGAGCCTCGTCCTTGGCGAGCTTCCACGGCGCCTCTTCCTCAACGAGCTTGTTGAGGCGCCGCACGTAGTCCCAGATCGTGTCGAGGGCGGCGGTCACATTGAGGGCGTCGTACTGCCCGGCCGCCTTCGCGACCATCGCCTCGCCCTCGGCGGCCACCGCCGCCAAAGCCTCACCCTCAGGTCCAGCCTGAGGGATGACGCCGTCGCGGTACTTGCCGATCATGCTGATCGCGCGACTCACGAGGTTGCCGAGTTCGTTGGCCAGTTCGTTGTTGTACCGGGCGCGCAGGCCTTCCAGGCTCACGTCGCCGTCCTGCCCGAGCGTGACCTCGCGCATGAGGTAGTAGCGCAGCGGCTCTGCGCCGACCTCCTCGATCACCGCGAACGGGTCGAGGACGTTGCCGCGCGTCTTGCTCATCTTCTCGCCGCCGACCAGCAGGTAGCCGTGGATGAGCTCGCCGGTGGGCAGGTCGTAGCCGGCGCTCATGAGCAGGGCCGGCCAGATCACGGCGTGGAACTTGAGGATGTCCTTGGCGAGGAAGTGGAACGCCGGCCAGTAGCGCGCCGTGAGGTCCTCTCCGGGGCGCGCGTACGTGAGCGCCGAGAGGTAGTTGATGAGCGCGTCGACCCAGACGTAGATGACCTGCTCGTCGTCCCATGGCACCGGCACGCCCCACGTGATGCTCGAGCGGCTGATGCTGATGTCGTCGAGGCCCTGTTCGATGAAGGAGAGCGCCTCGTTGAAGCGCGACCTCGGCTTCACGAAGCCCGGATTCGCGCGGAAGAACTCGCCCAGCCGGTCCTGGTACCTGCTGAGCAGGAAGTAGTAGTTCTCCTCCTCCAGCCAGACCGGCTTGATGCCGTGATCCGGGCAGAGGCCCTCCGGCGTCAGGTCACGCTCGTACCAGAAGCCCTCGCAGGCGGTGCAGTAGAGGCCGCCGTAGCTGCGCTTCTCGATGTCGCCGGCGGCCTTGAGTCTCTCCACGAAGCCCTGCACGAACGCCTCGTGCTCCGGGTCGGTGGTGCGGATGAAGAAGTCGTTGGAGGCGCCGACCGCCGCGGCGAGCTCGCGATAGCGCGGCGCCAGCTCGTCGACGTGCTCCTGCGGCGTGAGCCCGCGCTCCTCGGCGGCCTGCGCGACCTTGGTGCCGTGCTCGTCGGTGCCGGTGAGGAAGAAGACGTCCTCGCCGCGCTGCCGGTGGAACCGCGCCAGCACGTCGGCGGCGATGGTCGTGTAGGCGTGCCCGTGGTGGGGCTCGCCGTTCACGTAGTAGATGGGCGTCGTGATGTAGAAGCTCATGGCCCTACTCTAGCGTCTTCCCGACGCCTTCGCGGCGGCGCCGTAGGACCCGATGCGCTCGCCGAGCGACCAGTACTCCCCCTCGACGTAGGCGATGGGGCTGAGCATCTTCGTCTTCACGCGCCCGCGGGAGTCGAGCACGTCCTCGTCGTACTGCACGGCGACGATCTCGGCGATGTAGAGGTCGTGCGCGCCGAGCGCGAGCTGGTGACGAACCACGCACTCGATGTTGACCGGGCACTCCTCGATGAGCGGCGCGGCGACGGCGCTCGCGGGCCGCGCCGTGAGGCCGAGCTCCCCGAACTTGTCGTGCTCGGCCCCCGACCAGACCCCGGCGAGGTCGACCTGCTCGAGCTGCCCGGCGCGCGGGACGTTGACGACGAACTCGCGCGCCGCGTTCACGAGCCCGTGCGAGTGCCGCGTCGGGCGGATGGCCACGCTCAGCATCGGCGGGTCCGAGCAGACGGTCCCGGCCCACGCCAGCGTGATGATGTTGGGCTTCTCCTTACCGTGGCCGGCGACGCTCAGCAGCACCACCGGCGTCGGGAGCAGCGCGGTCGACGGTTTGCGCTCGATCTTCATCGCAGCCTCCTTGGGGTCCGCCCGCTATCGTACCGCACGGTGAGATTCGCAGACCCCTGGCATCCCAGCCACGACATTCGTAGAATGGCGGGGTCCAAAGGAGTCCCATGCGCAGACAGTCCCTCGACAAGACCGACATCGCCATCATCGGCCACCTGCAGGTCGATGGCCGGCGGCCGTTCACCACCATCGCCAAGGACCTCGGGATCTCCGAGGCGAGCGTCCGCCAGCGCGTGGCCCGGCTGCTGCGCACCAACATCATCCAGATCGTCGCCGTGAGCAGCCCTCTCGACCTGGGCCTGATGTGGGCGCAGATCCACCTGCGCGTGAAGGGCGACCGCATCGAGGCCGTCGCGCAGGCGGTCGCCGAGCTCCCGCAGGTGGACTACGTGAGCATCTGCGCCGGCGCCTTCGACGTCATCGTCGGCGTCGTCGCCCACGACCGCGACGAGCTGCTCGACGTCCTCGTCAACCACATCCGCACCATCCCCGGCATCGAGCAGGCCGACTTCGTGCTCAACCTCAAGATCCTCAAGGACAACTACGAGTGGTCGCCGGGCGAGGGCCCGGCGACAGCCTAGGGAGGCGAGAGCCATGGGCGACCAGACGCGCCCGCACGTGCACACCCCACCCCCCGGCCCGAAGAGCCGGGCGCTGATGAAGCGCGGCGAGGACATCATGCTGGGGGTCTCTCTCATCGGCGCCTGGCCGCCGAGTCACTTCGTCTCGCGCTACCGTGACGGCTGGTTCATCGAAGACGTCGACGGCAACCGCTACCTCGACTGGCTGGCCGGCTGGGCGTCCTCGCCGCTGGGCGGCAACCATCCCGAGCTCGTCGAGGCCGCGCACACGGCGCTCAAGGAGTACGGCACCGAGTGCCTCTCGTCACTGACGACCTGGCACCAGTACGAGCTCGCCGAGAAACTCGTGGAGATCGCGCCCAAACCGCTCTCCAAGGTCGTCTACGACACCACCGGCAGCGAGGTCGTGGAGAACGCGGTGCGCATCATGCGCGAGGCCGCCGGCCCCGGCCGTCCCTTCGTGATCACCTTCCTGGGCAGCTTTCACGGCGGCAACTACGGCACCGGCGCCATGGGCCCGCACAACGCCCACTACAACCACGGCATCGAGCCGTTCATGAGCGGCTGGATCAACGTCCCCTTCCCCACCTGCTACCGCTGTCCGTACCACCTCGACTACCCGGCCTGCGACATCGCCTGCCTGGGCTACATCGAGGAGATGATCCTCAGGTACAAGGCGACGCCGGACAGCATCGCGGGCGTCAACGTCGAGTTCATCCAGGGCGAGAACGGCATCCAGATCCCGCCGCCGGAGTGGCCGAAGCGCCTGTACGACCTCTGCAAGAAGTACGACTGGATCCTTTACAACGACGAGGTCCAGGAGGGCATGGGGCGCTGCGGCGAGTGGTTCCTCATCGACGCCTACCCGGACGTGGAAGTCGAACTGCTCTCGCTCGGCAAGGGGACGTCGGGCGGCCTGATCCCGATCTGCTACACCCTCGGGTCTGACCGCATGAGCGAGCCGGCCGGCGAACTGTACACCGGGGGCACCTTCGCCGGCTCTCCCGTCGGCTGCGCAGTCGGCATCAAGCTCATCGAGGTCATCAAGCGCGACAAGGTGCTGGACAACGTGAAGGCGATCGAGAAGGTCGCCAAGGCGAAGTTCGGCGCGATGAGGGACAAGTACGAGATCGTCGGCGACGTGCGCGTCAAGGGCTGCTACCAGTGCGTCGAGTTCGTCGAGGACAAGGACTCCAAGACGCCGGCCCACGACCTCACGCGCGAGGTCGTCTACGCCATGGAGCGGCGCGGCGTGATCCCGATCTACGAGCCGGCATTCAACTGGTTCCGCCCCACGCCGGCGCTCAACATGCCGCCGGAGCTGTTCGCGCTCGGCTGCGACATCGTGGAAGAATGCGTCGCCGAGGTGAGCAAGAGCCACGCGAAAGGCATCAAATGACCTACGACTCACTGCCGTTCAGCGGCATCGCGACCTTCTTCAAGGCGCCGCTCATGGAGGCGCCGACGAGGGCCGACGCCGACGTCGCCGTCGTCGGCATCGGCTGGGACGAAGGCACGACCAGCCGCTCGGGCGCCCGGATGGGGCCGCGCGCCCTCCGCGAGGCGTCCACGATGTACGCGTTCCAGCGTGACGCCGAACCGTTCTGGGACGGCGAGGCCGGCGTGGAACTGCTCGGCGGCATCCGCTGGGCCGACACCGGAGACGTCGCGCTCGGCCCCATGTGGTCGCCCGAGCGCTATCACAACGCCGTCGTCGACCGGCTGCGGCCGATCATGGAATCTGGCCTCTTCCCCGTCACGCTCGGCGGCGACCACTCCATCGGCTATCCGGTGCTCAAGGCGCTCTACCAGGCGCGCGGCGGCAAGCCGGTGCACCTGGTCCAGTTCGACACGCACATGGACTATTGGGAGGAGGAGGGCGGCTCGCGTTTCTCACACGCCAGCCCGATCATCCGCAGCCACGAGGCCGGCTTCCTCTCCGGTCTCACCCAGTACGGCATCCGCAGCCTGCACACGCCCGGCGACAACATCGCCCTGGCGCGGAGCCGCGGGGCGCACATCTTCTGGTGTCAGCAAGCCAAGGACATGCGCGCCGAGGACCTCGTCGAGCACCTGCCGGTGGGCGGCGACGTCTACATCACCTTCGACATCGACGCCCTCGACCCGGCCATCGCGCCGGGCACCGGCACGCCCGAGCCCGGCGGCTTCAGCTACTACGAGGCCAAGGACATCCTGCTCGCCGTGTGCGCCCGCTGCAACGTGATCGGCATGGACCTGGTGGAGGTGGCGCCGCAGTACGACGGCCCCGGCCAGCTCACCGCGTTGCACGGGGCCCGCCTCATCCTCGACACCGTCGGCGCCGTCTTCCGCCGCCGCGCAGCGACGAAGTGACCTGCGGCGGCCGGCCGCCGCAGGCCTCGTAGCCGGCGCCGGCTCGAATCGTCCACCTGCGCCGCCCAGCAGGCCCTGTGTCCTGCGCGCCGCCCGGCGCATGCTGTCGGCATGACCGCCGAAGGCATCCCCATCCTCGTCTTCCGGTCCGCGCGGCCGGGGGCGTCGTTCGAGGACCGGATGTACGGCCGCCTGAGCCCGCCGAGGCGGCGCACACTGGCAGCCGGCATCCTCGCCTTCCTTCCGTGCTGGGGAGGCGCCATCAGCTCCGTGAGCATCGGCAGGAGACACGGTCCCGCGCTCTTCGAGCTCCGTCTGCGCTCCGATGATTCCAGGACCCGCCTCAGTGCCTTCTTCTGCACCGAGCGAGGCGCGCTCCTGCTGCTCAGCGGAGCTGCAGTGACCGACGAAATGCGCAGCTCCGGCCTGTGGACTCCCGGGCTCGGCGATGCCCGGCACCGTCGTCGCGAGCTGGGGGCGGCGGAGCGCTCGGGTGATGACGCCTTGGACGGACTGGTCCTTGATGTCGCATACGACATCAAGGACCAGTCTCCGCACACCCCATCGCCCAGACTCAGGCCCGGCGCGCGGTCGGCTGCTCGTGTCGCTCTGGTCGACTTCCGCCAGACGTATCAGAACGTGCGTGCGGAGGCCGAGAAGGAGGGGTCAGCAGCCGTAGCGCAACTGCATCATGCCGAGGATCGATTCGGCACTGCGTCGGCCGTTCTGCAGGCCCGGCTCCGCTCCGGAGTGACCCAGCGCCGGCTTGCGCTTCTGTCCGGCCTGCCACAGGCGAAGATCAGCCGCATCGAGGGTGGACTGGCCAACCCCACGCTCTCGACGTTGGGTGCGCTGGCGCGGGCGCTCGACGTCGAGCTGCGCATCGGCCGGCCGGGACGACAGACGGCGTGACGCCGGAGAGGGCGGGCGGTAGGACTGACCGTGGGGGGAACCGCCCGCCCCGTCCGGCGTCACGCCGGGAGCAGCACGCTGAACGTCGAGCCTTCGCCTTCGATGCTGGCCACCTCCAGATGGCCGCCGGCGCGCTCGACGAGCCGCTTCACGATGGACAGCCCGAGGCCGTTGCCCTCGAGCTCGCGCGTCTCGTCGCGCGACTCGCGATAGAACTCGTCCCAGAGGCGGGCGAGGTTCGCTTCGCGGATGCCGATGCCGGTGTCGGCCACGTCGAGACGCAGCCAGCCGTCGGCGACCGCGCCGCGGGCCGTCACCGAGCCGCCGTCGCGGTTGTACTTGACGGCGTTGCCGACCAGGTTGCTGAGCACGAGCCGCAGGTCGTCGGAGCGGATGAGCGCGGGCGGCAGGTCCGCGGCGAGGTCGGTGGTCACCGTCACGCCGCGCTGGGCCCCGTGCTCGCGGGCGAGCTCCACGACCTCGTCCAGGACGGGGGCGACCGGGACGAGCTCCGGCTCTTCGCCCTCCTGCGTCTGCTCGCTGCGCGCCAGCGTGAGCAGGTCGCGGATCAGCAGGGCGAGGTTGTCGATGCGGTGGTCGGCCCGCGCGATCATCGGGAGGTAGGGATCGAGGTCGTCGCCGAGGCTCTTGTCGGTCACGACCTCGAGCAGGCCCTTGATCGAGCCGAGCGGGCTCTTGAGCTCGTGCACCATCATGCGGATGAACTTCTGCTTCTCCATCGCGAGACGGCGCACCTCGCTGATGTCGCTGAGCGTGAGGATGCGGCCGCGCGCCTCGCCCTCTTGGTCGCGGAAGGTGACGATGCTCGCCATCCACGTCTGCTCGCCGATCTCGAGCTGGCGCACGGTGCGGTCCTTGGCCGGCGCCGCCAGCTGCTGGCCGAGCGGCGCCAGGGCGCCGCCGCCGAGCAGCTCCGTCGCCGGCCGCATGAGCACGTCGTCGTCACTCAGGTCGAGCAGTGCGAGCATCGGCGGGTTGGCGAGCACGATGTCGCCGTCCCGGTTGACCACGAGCACGGCGTCGCGCAGCGAGCTCACGAGCGAGTGCGTCTGGGTCTTCTCCTCGGCGAGGGCGAGCAGGCTCGCCTCGTGCTCGGCGCGCAGGCGGTCCGCCTCCGTGCGCGCCCGCTTGTGGCGCAGCAGCGTGGCCACCACGCCTTCGAGGTCGTCCGGGCTGAACGGCTTGGGCAGGAAGAAGTCCACGCCCTGCCGCGTCGCCGCGATCGCCGTGTCGATGTTGGCGTAGGCCGTGATCATGCAGACCATGGCCTCGCAGCCGCGCTGCTTCATGGTCTGGAGCAGGCTGAGGCCGTCGGTGTCGGGCAGCCGGTAGTCGAGCAGGGCGACGTCGTAGTCGCGCTCCTTCAGGGCCTCGAGCGCGGCGGCGCCGTCGCCGGCCTCGCCGACCTCGTAGCCGTCCATCTCGAGGATCGTGCGGATGCCGCTGCGCACGCCGTACTCGTCGTCGACGATGAGGATGCTGCCCTCGCTCATGCGACCGCGAGCTCCTCGATGACGGCGAGCACCTGCTGGCCGGTGACCGGCTTGTCCAGGAACCGGGCGAGCCGGGACCACTCGCGCAGACCCCCGGCCTCGCCGTCGAAGCGCGTGCCGGTCTCGGCGGCGACGCCGCTGAGCATGACGAGCGGGATGTGGCCGAGCCGCTCGTCCTTGCCGATCCGGTAGCCGAGGCGGAAGCCGTCGTCGACGTGCTCCATCATGAGGTCGAGGAAGATGATCGCCGGAGTCTCGTCCTCGAGCGTCGCCATCGCCGCGTCGGGGGACTCGGCCGTGAGCACGCGGTAGCCGCGCGCCTCGAGGTAGACCTTCTTGCTCTCCAGGAAGTCCCTGTCGTCGTCGACGAAGAGGACGGTCGTGGGGGTGGTCATGGTGTCACGCTCCCCGCGGGCCGCCGGCGCTCTGCGCCCCGGGCCCGCCGTCGTGGGTGTCGTCGATCAGCGCGGCCTGCCCCGCGTGCGTGCGTGGCAGCTCCACGTGGAAGGTGGTGCCGCGGCCGGTCTCGGTGTCGAACCAGATGGTGCCGTTGTGCATCTTGACGATGCCGTAGCTGATCGGCAGGCCGAGGCCGGTGCCCTTGCCGATGCTCTTGGTGGTGAAGAACGGCTGGAAGACCTTGTCGCGGGCGCTCTGCGGGATGCCCGCGCCCTCGTCGCTGACGGCCAGGTGGACGCGGCCCGTCTCCGCGACCTCACGCGCGCTGACGCGCACGACGCCGTCGCGGCCCTCCATCGCCTCGACCCCGTTCTTGACCAGGTTCACGAGCACCTGGGTCATCTGGTCGCGGTCGAGGTCGGCGCGCAGGCCGGGCGCCACGTCGACGACGAGCTCGACGGTGTGGCCGTTGGGCTCGACCGTCGCGGCGGCGGAGTCGACCGCCTGCCGGACGACCTCGCTCACGTCGACGTTCTCCACGTGCACGCGGCTCTGACGGGCGAAGTCGAGGAGGTTGCCGACGATCTTCTTGCAGCGCTCGCTCTCCTCCGCGACCAGCTTGAGGTCGTGGTCGAGGTCGTCCCTGTCCGCCAGCTTCTTCCCGAGGATGTGCGTGTACAGCAGGATGGTGCTGAGCGGGTTGTTCAGCTCGTGGGCGACGCCGGCGGCCATCTGGCCCATGGAGGCCAGCTTCTCGGTGTTGATGATGTGCCGGTGCACGTCGCGCATCTCGCTCCAGGGCACGTTGAGCTCGATGCAGACGCGCTCGGCCTGGTCGATCATGAAGGGCAGACACATGGCGTCCTCGGCCATGCCGCAGTGCACGGCGATCGCCTTGTCGCGGCAGGTGAGGTAGCCGCAGGCGCCGCAGTTGAGCTCGTCCTCGGGGAAGAACTTGTTGGTGCGCGCGAGGATCTCGCGGATCTCGTGCTCGGTCGGCTCGGGCAGGCGCTGGTCGTCCGCGATGTAGTCGCGGCCCAGCGGGAGCTCTGCGAAGCGGTCCTCCCCGCCGTCAGCGCGACCGGCCGCCTCGGCCTCCCGCCGCCGGCTCTCGGCGACGTACTCGCCGACGCGGCGCTTGCGCAGCAGGCCGGGCTCGGAGGAGGTGATGCCCGGCCCGCAATAGCAGCCGCGGCACATGAGCGCCTCCACCAGCAGGGTCTGGCCCGTGTCGGCGTCGGCGAGGCTGTCCAGCACCTCGACGGTCTCATCGTGGCCGCTCACGACCAGGACGTCCGGGTCGAGGATGCCGCGGTCCAGACCGGCGCTCTCGAGCAGGCCGCCGGGCAGCGGGAACACCCGCGCCCGCCCGGCGTCCGGCGCGTCCCAGTCCGCCTCCGCCGCCTTCGCCGGATCGACGCCCCGGGCCGCCAGCAGGCGGTGCGCCTCCTGGAGGGTGAGCACCTCGTCGATCACGTCTGGCAGGTGCGGGTCACGCGCCTCCGCCTTCTTGGCGACGCAAGGGCCGACGAAGACGCAGCGGACGTTCTCGCCGTACAGCTCCTTCACGGCCAGCGCGGTGGCGATCATCGGTGAGACGATCGGCACCAGCCGGTCGACCAGCTCCGGGTGGTACTTGCGCACGTACTCGGCGACGGCCGGGCAGGCGGTCGCGATGTGGACGCCGGTCGGGTTGGCCTCAAGGTGCTCCGCGTAGGCGCGGCTGACCATGTCGGCGCCCTGCGCCACCTCGACGACGTACTCGAAGCCGGCCGCCTTGAAGGCGCCGACGACCTGACCGGCGGGCGCGCTGAAGCCCGCCGGGAAGGACGGCGCCAGCAGCGCGGCCACCGGGGCGTCCTCCTCGAGCAGCCAGGACGCCCGCTCGAGGCCGCTGAGGTACGCCTTGGCGTTCTGCGAGCACACCAGCGTGCAGTTGCCGCAGGCGATGCAGCGCTCGTCGACGACGAACGCCTGGCCGTCCTCGATGCGGATCGCCTCGGCCGGGCAGTCGCGCACGCACGTGTAGCAGCGCCGGCAGTTCTGCTTGATCGTGGTGATGATGGTGCCGCTCATCTCTGCTCCCGTCAGACCACCGTGGCGTGACCACGGCTGCGGTCGGTATAGGTGCGGTGGAGCAGCCTGTGGGAGACCTCGCCGAGCGGACGACCCAGCAACTCCTCGTACAGGGCCTGCACGTCGGCGTTCTCGTGTGAGCGCCGGCTGCGGGAGCGCCTGTCCACTTCGTAGAGGCGCTCCAGCCGCTCCCTCACGACCTCGGCATCGGTGTCGTAGGGCTGGCCGCCTCCGCCGATGCAACCGCCGGGACAACTCATGACCTCGACGAAGTGCACGCCGGCCTCGGGGTCCAGCAGGCCGTCCACGGCCTCCGTGACGCGCCCGAGGCCGTTGACCACGGCCAGGTTGAGGCGCGCGTCTCCCGCGGTGATGGTGAAGCGGCGCACACCCTCCCGGCCGCGCGCCTCGGCGACCGTGGGGCCGCCCTCGAGCTCCTGGCCGGCGGCGAGCTTGTAGGCAGTGCGCACGGCGGCCTCCATCACCCCGCCGCTGCCGGCGAACAGGCGACCCGCGCCGGTCGCCTCGGCGAACGGCTCGTCGAGCGGCGCCTGCTCCGCGAAGCGCGCGAAGTCGATGCCGAAGCGGTCCCACAGATGCTCGAGCTCGCGCGTGGTCAGCACGTAGTCGACGTCGCTCAGGTCCTGCGCCTCGGACTTCTTCGCCGTACACGGCATGAGGCTGACGACCACCAGGCGCTTGCCGTCCAGGTCGGCGTGCTTCGGGTAGATCTCGCGGATGAGCGCGCCGGCCATCTGCTGCGGGCTCTTGCAGGTGGAGAGGTGAGGGATCAGGTCGGGACGGTGCGTCTCGACGAAGGTGACCCACGCCGGAGAGCAGCTGGTGAACATGGGCAGCACGCCGCCGTTCTGGATGCGGTCGAGCAGCTCGGAACCCTCTTCCATGATCGTGAGGTCGGCGGCGAAGCTGGTGTCGAACACGGCGTCGAAGCCGACCCGCTTGAGCGCCGCCGCCAGGCGCTCGAGCATGGTGCGCACGCCCTGGCTCTTGCTGTGGCCCTCGAGCAGCGTCGCCGGCACGGCCGGAGCGACCTGCGCGACGACGACGGTATCGGGGTCGGCGAGCGCGGCGACCACGTCGTCGACCTGGTCACGCTCGACGATCGCGCCCGTCGGACACACCCGGGCGCACTGGCCGCAGTAGACGCACTCGCTCACGTTGAGGCCGATGGCGAAGCCAGGCGCCACCTTGGTGCGGAAGCCGCGCCCGGTGAAGTCGATGGCGCCGACACCCTGCACGTCATGGCAGACCGTGACGCAGCGGCCGCAGAGCACGCACTTGTTGGGGTCGCGCCAGAGCGCCGGGGAGCTGATGTCCATGGGGTGCTGCTTGACGGCGCCCACGTAGCGGCGCTGGCGCACGCCAAGATCGCCGGCCAGCGCCGCGAGCTCACAGTCGCCGGAGCGCACGCAGGACAGGCAGTCCTGCGGGTGGCTCGCGATGAGCAGCTCCATGATCGCGCGCCGCGCCTTGAGCACCCGCGGCGTGTGCGTGTGGACGGCCATGCCGTCGGTCACTTCGAGCGTGCAGCTGGTGAGCAGCCGCGGGGCGCCCTCCACCTCGACCACGCACATGCGGCAAGAGGCCGCCGGGCTGGGCGCCCAGTCGAGGGAGCACAGGTGCGGGATGTCGACGCCGGCGCGGCGGGCGACCTGGAGGACGGTCTCGCCCGCCGCCGCCTCGATCTGGTTTCCGTTGATGGTGATTCGCATGGTCGTTCCTCTCAGGCGACGGCCAGCACGGCCTGTTTGGGGCAGGAGTCGGCGCAGGCGCCGCAACCGGTGCAGCGGTCGACGATGATCGAGTGCGCGAACTTGCGCTTGCCGAGGATCGCCTCGCTCGGGCAGTTCTTGGCGCACAGGGCGCAGCCGGTGCAGAGCTCGGGATCGATGTCGAAGACCCGCAGTCCCGTGCAGGCGCCGGCCGGACAGGCGCTCTCCATGACGTGCGCTTCGTACTCGTCGCGGAAGAACCGCAGCGTGCTGAGCACGGGGTTCGCCGCCGACTGGCCGAGGCCGCACAGCGACGTCTCCTTGACGGTCTCGGCGAGTTCCTCCAGATGGAGGATGCCGCGGAACCGCTCGAGGCGGCGCCCGTCGTCGCCCACCGGGCGCTCGGTGAGCTCGTTCAGGATCTCGTACATGCGTGTCGTGCCCTCGCGGCACGGCGTGCACTTGCCGCAGCTCTCGTTGCGGATGAACTCCATGAAGAACTTGGCGACGTCGACCATGCAGGAGCGCTCGTCCATGACGACCATGCCCCCGCTGCCCATCATCGCCCCGAGTTCCTGCAGCGTGCCGTAGTCGGTGGCCACGTCGAGGTACTCGTCGGGGATGCAGCCGCCGCTCGGGCCGCCGATCTGCACGGCCTTGATGTGGTGACCGGCCGGGGCGCCGCCGCCGATGTCGTAGACGATCTCGCGCAGCGGGATGCCGACCGGGACCTCGACGAGGCCGGTGTTCTGCACGCGGCCGCTCAGGGCGAAGACCTTGGTGCCGGCCGCTTCGCCGCAGCCGAGACTCTCGAACCAGTCGGCGCCACGGTCAAGGACGGCCGGGACGTTGGCGAGCGTCTCCACGTTGTTCAGCACCGTCGGGCACCCGTGGAGCCCGGAGACCGCCGGGTAGGGCGGGCGGGGACGAGGCATGCCGCGCCCGCCCTCGATGCTCGCCAGGATCGCCGTCTCCTCGCCGCAGACGAAGGCGCCGGCGCCCATCTTGATGGTGATGTCGAAGTCGACGAGGCTGCCGAGGATGTCCTTGCCGAGCAGACCGGCGGCGCGGCACTGGCGGATCGCCTCGCCCAGGCGTTCGATCGCCAGCGGGTACTCGGCGCGGCAGTACACGTAGCCCTTGGTGGCGCCGATCGCGTAGGCGGCGATCAGCATGCCCTCGACCACGCGGAACGGGTCGCTCTCGAGCACGGCGCGGTCCATGAAGGCGCCGGGATCGCCCTCGTCGGCGTTGCAGATGAGGTACTTCTGGCTGCGCGGCTGGTCGTGGGCGACCCGCCACTTGCGGCCGGTCGGGAAGCCGGCGCCGCCGCGCCCGCGCAGGCCGGAGGCGACGACCTCGTCGCAGACCTCGGCGGGCGTCATCGTCACCAGCGCCTTGGCGGCGGCGCGGAAACCGCCTGCGGCCAGCGCCGCGTCCAGGCTGCCGGGATCGATCACGCCACAGTTGGCGAGCACGACCTTGGTCTGCCGCGCGAAGAAGGGCGTCTCCCCTATCGGCCGGACGCCCTGGTACAGACTGTCGGGATCGTCGTAGCGGCCGAGAAGGAAGCGGTTATGCAGCTCGCCGTCGCCGAACACCGCCTGCAGGAACTCGTCGACGGTTTCGGGGCCGAGGTCGCAGTAGCTGAGCCGCACGCCGTCGTCCGTCACCAGGTCGACGAAGACCTCGCGCTGGCAGTAGCCGACGCAGCCGGTCTCGACGATCGGCACGCTGAGGCCGTTCCGCCGCAGGTAGTCCTCCATCTTCTCGATCATCGTGAGGGCGCCGTTGGCGCGCCCGCAGGTGCCGGCGCCGACGTAGAGGATCATGCCGTCTCCGCCCCGGCGGGCGCGCGCCAGGCGCGCCGCGCGCTCCTCGCGGCAGGCGTCGTCGTCGTGGCAGACCGGCCCGTGGTCGATACAGGCGATCGCGTCGGCGCAGGGCGCCCCGGAGGTGTGCCGGCAGCGCGTGCAGCACGGGGTCATGAGCTCGCTGTGGTTCATGCTCGTCTCGCTTCTCTCAGGTCCATGGCTCGGGTTCAGGTCTCACAGACGGGCGCCGTCCGGGCGGCCGCTCAGGCCGCCGCTTCGGCGCTCGCGGCTGCCACTTCGTCCAGCAGGGCGTCCAGCTTGTCCACGGTGAGGTGACCGTAGAACTCGCCGTCCAGCTTGATCACCGGCGCGATCGAACACGCGCCGAGACAGGCGACCGTGACGACGGTGAAGCGGCCGTCGGCCGAATTGCCGTCGTCCCGCAGCTTCAGCCGCCGCTTCAGGTGCTGGGCCAGCGCCAGACTCTGCTTGACGTGGCAGGCAGTGCCGCGGCAGACCTCGATCACGTGCTCGCCCAGCGCGGCGAAGCGGAACTGGTTGTAGAACGTGGCGACGCCGTACACGCGGCTGACCGGCGTCTCCAGGGCGTTCGCGACCGCGACCATCGCTTCGGTCGAGACGAAGCCCTCCGCGGCCTGGATCTCCTGCAGCAGCGGGATCAGCTGCTCGCGCGTGAGCCCTTCCCCGCGGTCGGCGATGATGCTGTCGGCGGCGGTCATCAGATCACGCCTTTCCGCCGGCGGGGGCCTCGTCCGCGGCGAGCAGTTCGGCGATCGCGGCGGCGAGGTCGGCAAGCTTGGCCGGCTTCTCGATGAACTTGGCGGCCGGCCACTCCTGATACATCATCGGCTCGAAGACGTGCGTCTTGGTGTCGAGTTCCTTCGTGAACCCGCTCATGATGATGACCGGGATGCGCTCGGCCTCGGGCTCGTCGCGCAGCGCGAAGGCGAGATTGAAGCCGTCGGTGTCGTAATCCATCATGATGTCCAGCACCGCGAGGTCGGGGCGGCGCTCCGCCAGCCGCTCGCGCGCCTCGACGCCGCTGTGGGCCGTGTCCACGTCGTAGCCGCGGGCCTCCAGGAACGCCTTCACGGACGCCACCAGATCGCGGTCGTCGTCCACCAGCAGGATGCGCTTGGCCTTCACGTTCTTCCTCCTCTGTTCCGCTGCGTAGCCGGCGTCCGCCGGTACGAGCCGATTAGTTACTCCCTTCACAGTGAAATCCTTCACAGTAGCCTCGAAAAAAACACTCCTCTTCATCTCGTCCGTCGCCGCGATCATGCCGTCATCCCCGCCTGCGGCTCGCCGAGATCCGCCGTATCGACCGTCTCGGCCGCCTCGCTGCGCGCCAGGAACGACAGCAGTTCGAGCTTCGACGAGATGTCGGTGTGCTCGATGAAGCAGCCGGCCGGCGCTTCAACGCGCTTGGGCACGAAGTTGAGGATGGCGTGCACCCCCACGGCCGCGACCCGGTCCACGAGCGTCTGCAGTCCCTCCGGCCGCGAGGCCAGGATCGCCATGTTGACGTCGAACTCGCGCGCCACCTCTTCCAGGCGGTCGACGTGGTAGCACCGCCGTCCGGCGAACACGCGGCCCACCTTCTCCGTGTCGACGTCGAAGGCGACGGCGATGTGGAAGCCGCGCTCCTCGAACCCGCGATACGTGAGCAGCGCCCTGCCCAGGTCGCCCACGCCGAACAGGGCGACCGTCTGGATCTGGTCGGTCCCCATGATGCGGCTGATGGTGCGGCTCATCTGGTAGACGTTGTAGCCGCGGGAGATGTTGCCGAAGGTACCGAAGCTGGCGAGGTCGCGGCGGAGCTGGGCCGGCGTCACGCCGGTCATCGCGGCGAGCTCGTGTGAGTGGATGAACTCGGTGCCGTCGCGGTCGAGCTCTTCCAGCACCTTGCGGTACACGCTCAGCCGCTCGACGGTCTGCAGAGACACCCGCTTCTCGGGACGCTTCTGCGGCGTCGGGGCGTCGGTCCCGTCTGCTGTTCGTCGGCGCTCAAGGATCCTCCCACGGTTCCTACGACTGTGATTCTATTCACAGTAGACGAGGACGTCAACCCGTCTTGGGGACTCTCCCGGCCGGCCTCCCTGCCGACCTCCTGGCCGAAGGCGGGAGTATCATCAGAGGACGATGGACAACGCGGACCACGACATTCGGGAGGCACCCGAGGTGCGCGAGCCCAGGAGCCCGGTCGCAGCCGTGATGGTGCACGTGGGCGACGTGGAGCAGGCCCTCACCTGGTACCTGAAGGCCTTCCCGTCCGCGGTCAAGTCGGTCGTCCCCGAGAGCCGCTTCCCCTTTCTGCGGGTAGGCGAGGTGCAGCTCGAGCTCGTGCCAGCGGACGAGAAGGTGGCATCCGGCGCTGCCGGGTCGGTCGTCTACTGGCGCGTGGACGAGCTCTCCGGCGCGTTGCGCCGACTGCTCGACCTCGGGGCAACGCTGTACCGCGGCCCGATGCCCATCGAGGCAGGGCTCGGCATGTGCCAGGTCACGGACCCGTGGGGCAACTGCATCGGCCTGAGGGGCCCGCACCGGGCCGAGGGCTCCTGGCGGTGAGGGCGGGCCCGAAGGCGGTTAGCGGCCAAGCGCCGCGGCGAGCGCAGCGATGGACGCTGGGGGCGTGCCGCAGCACCCGCCGACGATCCCCGCGCCGAGCGCGGGGTACGTGGAGACCACCGCGGCGAAGTGCTCCGGCGTCTCGGCGTACACGGTCTCGCCGGCCTCGAGGCGTGGCTGGCCGGCGTTGGGCTGGGCGTAGGTCACGCCGCCGCCGAGTTCGGCCATGATCGGCACCAGGCCGGCCATGGGCTCGGCGCTGATCTCGCAGTTGCAGCCCACGAGCGCCGCGCCGGCGGCCTGGAGCGCTGTGACCGCGGCCTCGGGACTCACGCCCATCATCGTGCGGAAGCCCTTGGCAGCCGGCTTGAAGGTCATGCTGGCGAGCACCGGCCGTCCGTCCGCGTCGGCGACGGCCTCCTCCACCGCGATCGTCGCCTCCGTGAGGTCGAACATCGTCTCGACGTTGAGCAGGTCCACGCCGCCGGCGACGAGGGCGCGCGCCTGCTCGGCGAACGTGGCGCGCAAGGCGTCGGGCTCGGCGCTGCCCATGGGCTTGACCATCTGGCCGCAGGGGCCGATGTCGCCGGCCACCCAGCGGCCGGGAAACTCGCGGTCGCGGACGCCGACGGCAAGGCGCGCGCCGGTCGACGTTGAGCTCCACGGCGCGCGCCGAGAGCCCGTGCGCCTCGAGGCGCATCGCCGTGCCGCCGAACGTGTTGGTGTTCACGATGTCCGAGCCGGCGGCGAAGAAGCTGCGGTGGATGTCCTCCACCTCGGCCGGATGGGAGGCGTTCCACTCCTCCGGGCACTCGCCGGCGGCGAACCCGCGCTCCATCAGCGCGCGGCCCAGGCCGCCGTCGAGGAGCAGCGGGCGATCGGCGATGAGCGCGAAGAGGTCCATGGGGCGCAGTCTAGCAGACGCCGGTACGCCGGCCCGGCCGGCGCGGGTCCGTCGCGACCGGCCGCGGACGGGTCATCCGCCGGCCGCGACCTCGCGCGCCAGCCGCTCGGCCTCGCGGCGCGGGACGCCAAGGCACACGTGGAGCGCCGCGGCCGCGTCGCGGCGCGAAAGCCCGCGGGCGAGCAGCGTCGCGACTGCAACGGCGGCGCCCGGGCGGCGGGCGGCCTCCGGGTCGAGCGGCCGCCCCAGGTCGATCACCAGCGTGATCTCCCCGCGGACGGCGCCAGTCGGTCCCGCGTCCGGTCCGGGGACGGGGTAGCGCTCGCTGAGCTCGTGAGCCGTCCCGCGCACCACCTCTTCGTGGACCTTGGTGAGCTCGCGGCAGACGGCGGCGCGGGCGTCGGGCAGGCAGGCCGTGAGGACGGCGAGGCTGCGCGGCAGGCGATGGCCGGTGTCGAACGCGACGATGAGGCCGCCGGAGCGGCGCCAGGTGGCGAGCGCCGACTCCAGCTCGCGGGCTCTCCGCGGCAGGTAGCCGACGAAGCGGAAGCCATCACCGCGCAGGCCGGCGGCCACGAGCGCCGTGAGCACCGCCGACGGTCCCGGCAGCACCGTGAGGTCGAGCTGCTCCTTGACCACCTTCTCGACGAGGAGCATGCCGGGGTCCTGCACGCCGGGCATCCCGGCGTCGGTGACCAGAGCGACGGTCGAGCCGGCGCGCAGCAGACGCAGGACCTCGTCGGTCTTCTGCAGCTCGTTGTGCTGGAAGAAGCTCGTCAGCGGCGTGTGGATGTCGAAGTGGCTGAGGAGCTTGCGCGTGCGCCGCGTGTCTTCGGCGGCGACGAGCTCGGCCTCGCGAAGCGCATCGAGCACGCGAGGCGAGACGTCCCCGAGATTGCCGATCGGTGTCGCGCAGACGTACAGCACGGTCACCCCTCCTTGAGAAAGCGTTCGATGAACAGAACGTCGACGTCGCGACCGCCCACACGCGCGTGGCGGCGGGCGGCGCCGACGACCTCGAACCCGAGCGCAAGGTGATAGCCCAGCGAGGCGAGGTTGTCGGCGCGCAGGTCGGTGAAGATCTTCTCGTAGCCGAGGGCGAGCGCGGCGGCGAAGCTGGCCCGCGCGAGCGCCTCACCCACCCCCCGCCGGCGGTCGGCGGCGTCCACGTATGTCCCCATCGTCGCCACGTGGTCGAACTCCGTCGTCGTGAACGTGTTCCAGGGGATCACCGTCTGGAAGCCGGCGATGCGCTCGTCCTCAGCTACCGCGACGTGGATGAAGGATCGCTCGGGCAAGCCCTCGATGTAGGCGCGCTCCTCCTCGACGCTGAACGGGGTGTCGAGGAGCGTCGGGCTGCCGCCGAGGATCGCCCCGTTGAGCACGGCGGCCACCCCGGCGGCGTCGTTGGGACCGGCCTTGCGAACGGCGATGCCGGCCGCCCCGCTCACGCCGGCGGCCTGCGCATGACGACCATGATCTCCATCTCGTCCAGCTCCACCGGCCGGCGCCCCCACGCGCCCGCCGTCCCGCCCCACACGTGCTCGACGGCGAAGCCCGCCGTACGGCAGAGCAGCGCGAGCTCGCTGGGGACGTAGCCGCGCTCGCGCACCGGGAGGCTGCGCGGCCCGTCGTCGGCCTGCCACTCCATCTCGTAGGACTGCGTGATCGTGGCGGGATCGAAGGCGCCGCGCTCCACCTGGTCCGGCGTCGCGTCGCGGACCATGCGCAGGCCGTTGAGCGCCGTGAGGACGAACGGCGCGCCCGGCCGCAGGGCGGCGAAGGCGCGCCGCAGCACGGCGGCGTCGTGCTCGAGCGGATCGTCACCGCCGATGAGGCCGAAGGACCCCTCGCAGAGGCAGACGGCCGCGTCGAAGGAGCTGCCGAGGTCGAACGAGGTGGCGTCGGCCTCGACGAGCTCGAGCTCGACGCCGGCCGCGGCGGCCGCGGCGCGAGCCTCCGCCAGCATGCCGCCCGAGATGTCGAGCCCCGTCACGCGGAGGCCGCCGCGCGCCAGCTCGACGGCGTGGCGGCCGGTGCCGCAGCCGATGTCGAGGACCGAGGCGCCGGGCTCGAGGCCGAGGACCTCGGCGAGGAACGCCGCCTCGCGCACGCTGTCGGTCGTGAACACCTCGTTCATGTACTGGGGCGCGTAGCTGTCGAAGAACTCACGCCAGACGTCGTCGGTCATGCGCCTCCCTCTGCGGACGGCTCCATTCTCTCAGGAGTGCGCCGCGAGGGCGAGGGGGCCGCCATCGAGACACCGGGACGGCCGGCCGCGATAGACTGCAGCCATGCAGTGGAGCGACCGCATCCGCGGCGCGCGCCCGGACGATGCGCCGGCGCTCGCCGAGCTCAGCAGCCAGCTCGGCTACCCGTCCTCCGAGCGGCAGGCGCGCGAGCGTCTCAGTCTGCTCCTCGACCCCGAGAGGGAGCTGCTCGTCGCCGACGCTCCAGATGGCCTGACGGGCTTCATCGACGTGCACGTGCAGCGGGTCGTCGAGTCGGATGCGTACGGCGAGGTCGGCGGCCTCGTGGTCGCGGCGGTGCACCGAGGCGAAGGGCTCGGGGGCGCCCTGCTCGTGGCGGCCGCGGACTGGTCGCGGGCGCGCGGCCTCGAGCGCCTGTGGATCCGCGCCGATCTCGCGCGCGTGGGGCCACACGAGTTCTACGAGGCGGTCGGCTGCCGCGTCGTCAAGGACCAGCGCGTGTACGCCTACCCGCTGTGAAGCGCATCGTCCTCGGCGACTGCCTCGACGTGCTGGGCGGCCTCGAGGACGGCTGCGCCCGGCTGGTCTACCTCGACCCCCCGTTCAACACCGGCAAGATGCAGCAGCGCACGCGCCTGCGCACGGTGCGTGACGCCGACGGCGACCGCAAGGGGTTCAAGGGCGAGCGCTACCACACCGAGGTCCTCGGCAGCAGCGCCTGGAAGGACGCCTACGACGACTACCTCGGGTACCTCGCGCCGCGACTCGCAGAAGCGCGGCGCATCCTGACCGCAGATGGCTCGCTGTTCTTCCACATCGACCCGCGCGAGGCGCACTACTGCAAGGTGCTGCTCGACGAGCTCTTCGGCCGCGCCTCGTTCATCAACGAGATCGTCTGGGCCTACGACTACGGCGCCCGGACCAGAAGGCGCTGGCCGGCCAAGCACGACACCATCTTCTGGTACGCGCGCGACCCGTCGCGCTACGTCTTTCGCTACGACGACATCGACCGCGTGCCGTACCTCGCACCCGATCTCGTAGGGCCGGAGAAGGCGGCCCGCGGCAAGACCCCGACCGACGTCTGGTGGCAGACGATCGTGAGCCCCACCGGCGCCGAGAAGACCGGCTATCCGACGCAGAAGCCGCTGAAGATCCTGGAGCGCATCGTGCGCGTGCACTCCGATCCGGGCGACCTCGTGGTGGACCCCTTCGCCGGCAGCGGCACCAGCGGCGAGGCGGCCGCGAAGCTCGGCCGGGACTATCTGCTCATCGACGTGAACCCCGAGGCCGTGCGGGTCATGGCCGACCGCCTCGCGTGGGACGGGGCGCAGATCGTGGAGGGGCCGGCGGCGGACCGTGAGCCGCCGGCGGAGGCCACTCCTTCCTCCTGAAACGCACCGGGGCCGGCTCCTCACGGAGCCGGCCCCGGTGGCATCAGACGCCGCCGAGCAGGGTCACTCGGGGACGATCGCCTCACTTGGGCAAGACTCGACGCAGGTCGCGCAGTCGTCGCACTTCTCCGGGTCGATCACGTAGATCGGATCGTCCTCGGAGATGGCCTCGTTGGGGCACTCGTCGACGCAGGCGCCGCACGCGAGGCACTCATCGGTGATCTTGTAGGCCATGTGGTTCTCGTCACCTCCTGTTGGCGCGCTGCGACTGCAGTACGCGCGGGATTCCAGAGTCCATTTAGGGGCATGGCACAGGCGAAGTCAAGAAGGCCTCCGAGCCTGCGCCGCGGTCAGGCCGGCGCGTCCTCCGGGAACAGCTCGGTGAGCGCCAGCGCCGCGGCCCCGATGAACCCGGCGTCGGCGCCGAGGGCCGCCGGCACGACGCGCACGCGGTCGCGCGCCGGCGGCAGACCGCGGGCGGCGAGCACGCGGCGCGCCGGCGCGAAGAGCAGCTCGCCCGCCGCCGCGGCGCCGCCGCCGATCACGATCACCTCGGGATCGAAGATGTTGCTGAGCGTGACGAGGCCGGCGCCCAGATACTCCCCGGCGCGCTCCAGGACGGCCACGGCGCCCTCGTCGCCTTCCTGGGCGAGGCGCGTGAGGAGCCGGCTGTCGACCCTGCGGCCCGCTGCGCAGGCACGGCCGAGCGCGGAGTCCGGCTCAAGCCGGGCGGCGGCCACCGCCGCCGCTCCCATCGCCGGACCGGCGACGTACGCCTCGAGACACCCGTTGCCGGGGCAGTTGGCCGGGCAGTCGGGCCCGTTGACGTCGAGGATGATGTGGCCGAACTCGGCGGCCGCGCCACTCGCGCCGCGGCTGGGGCGGCCGCCAGTGATGATGCCGCCCCCCACGCCCGTACCCAGCGTCAGCATGAGCATCTCGCTCGCCCCGACCCCCGCGCCGTAGGCGTGCTCGCCGATGGCCGCCGCGGTCGCGTCGTTGTCGATCACGACAGGGAGGCCGAAGCGCTCCTCGAGCCGCTCGCGCAGCGGCACGTCGGCGAGCGGCAGATTCACCGACTCGACGACACGGCCGCCGGCGAAGTCCACCATGGAGGCGACGCCCACGCCGATGCCTTCGACCGGCCCCGCGCCGTGCTGGAGGTCGGCGATGCACCGCAGGATGCCCTCCAGGCAGGCATCCGCGGAGCCCACCTCCGTGGGCATCGTGAACCGGTCGATCACGTTGGGCGTCTCCACCTCGGCGCACGTGCGCGCGCCGGGCGCGGGAAGACGCCCGCGCAAGAGGGCGGCAGCGACCTTGGTACCACCGATATCGACGCCGATGAGGGTGCGCTCGGGGCTCATGACGCCCCGGAGCTTACCATGGTGTAGACTCGAACCCAGAGGAAACGCCCGCTCACGGGCGTAGTCTGGTGTAACGCCCGGCGCCTCGCCTCCCCGAGACCGCGCACATCGACGTCGCGCGCGTCCTCGGGCCGGAGACGCCACCTTATGACGAGACAGCACGACGACAGAGAAGGGCCGAAGCCCTACAAGACCTACAAGGCGCGCCGCCCGCGGCGCAGCCAGGTCGACGAGGAACTCGCCGGCGCACGCCCGGCGCGCGGGCGCTCGGCCGCCGACGGGCGACCGGCCCCCGACGCGGGCGCGCCCACCGGCGCGCGACCGGACGACAAGGCGTACCAGACCTACGGACGGTCGCCCGAGGACGGGCGCAAGGGCGGCGGCCGACGCACGAAGAAGGCCGCCGGCCCCGGTCCGCGCCGCCGGCGCCGCTTTCGCTGGTGGTACGTGCCCGCCGGCGTCTTCGCCGTGCTGGCGATCGCCGGCGTCGCCCTCACCGTTCTCGCGTGGCCCGGGTACCAGAAGTTCGACCGGGCCGTCGACAAGGCAAACAAGCGCGTCGACAAGAAGACCCGCGCCCAACTCAGCCCGGACGACGGCTGGATCTGGCGCCAAGGCACGACGGTCCTGCTGTTCGGTCTGGACGGGGCAGGGCTGCCGGCGCACTCCGACACCATCATGCTGATGCACTTCGACCCGAAGACCCACGCGATCAACCAGCTCTCGATCCCCCGCGACACGCTGGTCAACGTCGACGGCTACGGACAGAGCAAGATCACCCAGGCGATGTGGTACGGCGGACCGTCACTCGCCCTCAAGACGGTCAAGGACTACACCGGCATCCCCATCAATCACGTCATGGTAGTGGGCTTCCGGGGGTTCCCTCGGCTCGTCAACGCGGTCGGCGGCCTCGACCTGAACGTGCCACAGACGGTGACCACGGGAGCGGGCCCCGGTGTGCCGGGAGTGAGCCAGCGCGTCGTCACCTTCAAGAAAGGCATGCACCACTTCGACGGCAAGGAGGCCATGCTGTACGTGCGCATCCGCAAGGCCTATGCGGAGGGCGACTTCACGCGCGCCGCGCGCCAGCAAGCCTTCGTGCAGGCCCTCCAGAAGAAGCTCATGCAGCCGGGCAACCTCACCAAGCTGCCGGACATCGGCAGGCACTTCATGAGCGGCGTCGCCACCGACCTCACCACCAGGCAGATCCTCGAGCTCGCGTACCTCAAGTGGCGCGCCACCAGCGGCAAGAAGCAGGTGATGAAGGGAGCCTTCGGCTGGTACGAGGGGCAGGCGGTCGTGCTCCCTCCCGATCAGGCGGTGCGCGACAAGACCATCAAGCGCTTCCTCGGCGAGTGACGGCCGGCTCTCCGGCATAGCTCACGGCGACGAGCGCCAGGCCGCGCGCCGGCGCCGTCTGGCCCATCCTGCGGCGCTCGCCGGAGGCGAGCGCCTCCTCGAACTCCTCGAACGTCATGCGCCCCTGGGCCACGTCGACCATCGCGCCGACGGCGACACGCACCATGTTGTGGAGAAAGCTGCCGGCGGTGATCTCGAACCGCCACCGCCGGCCCTCGCCATCAGGCGTGGGGCCCGCGTCGGTCCAGACCGCGGCCGTCACCTCCCGGACGCACGAGTGATAGAGGCGCGCGGAGGGCGTGAGGGCGGCGAAGTCGCGGCGTCCCGGCAGCAGCCCGGCCGCCTTCTCCAGCGCCGCCCCGTCTACGCCGCCGCGCGGCGCCCACACGAAGGCGCGCTCGCGCACCGGCCTCACGGCGGTCGCCCACAGGTCGTAGCGGTAGGTCCGCGAGGCCGCCTCGCGAGCGACGAACCCGGACGGCGCCGGCGCCACCCGGATCACGCCGACGTCGGGGGGCAGGAGCCCATTCAGCGAACGCCGCAGACGCTCGGGCGCGAGGTCGAGACGGGCGCAGGAGAACGACGCCACCTGCGCCCACGCGTGCACGCCGGCGTCCGTGCGGCCGGCGACGCTCAGGCGCACGGGCACGCGCAGGACGGTCGCCAGCGCCTCCTCGAGGAGCCCCTCGATCGTCCTGTGTCCGGGCTGCTTCGCCCAGCCCCGGTAGGCGGTGCCCTCGTAGGCGAGGTCCAGGCGCCACGTGACCGCGGCGCCGGGGCCCCGGGGCCTCTCGCCCGCCGGTCCGCGCCGTTCCGCCGCCCGCCGTCGTGCTCCCGGCGCCTGCGCGTCCGGATCCGCTTCTCGTCCGCCGTTCACGCCGGCATCCTACACGAGCAGACCGGCGGCGATGACCGCGGCGGTGGCTGCGAGGAGCACGGCGTCGGGCACCCCGGCCTGCAGCGGGTGCAGCCGCGTGCGCACGCTCCCGGGGCGGTAGCAGCGCGCATCCATCGCCAGCGCCAGCTCGTCGGCGCGCCGGAAGCTGAGCACGAAGAGCGGCGTGAGCACCGGGACCAGCGCCCGGGCGCGCCGGATCGGCCCGCCGCTTCCGAAGTCGGCGCCCCGGGCACGCTGGGCGCGCATGATCTGGTCCAGTTCCATCAGCAGCGTCGGGATGAAACGCAGGGCGATGGTCACCATCAGGGCGAGCTCATCGGTCGGTACATGGAGCCTGCGCAGCGGACGGCCCAGCCAGGCGAGGCCGTCGGTGAGCGCCAGCGGAGGCGTGGTGAGCGTCAGGACGGAGCCGATGAGCACCAGGACAACGAGGCGGAGGCTGAGAAAGGCGGCGAACTCCAGCCCCTGCCAGGAGACGTGGAGGATCCAGAAGCTGACGAAGGCTGCGCCGGGGGCGAACAGCACCTGGGCCAGGAAGGTGAGCCCCACCAGCCACAGCAGCGGCCTGAAGGCACGCCAGAACCAGGCTGCGGGCACGCCGCTCAGCGCGTAGGCGACCACCCCGGCCGTAGCGAACACGGCGAGGGTCGCGAACGAGTCGCGCAAGAACAGCGCGACCGCCAGCGCCGTGACGGCGACGAACTTGGCGCGTGGGTCCAGGCGGTGGATCACCGAGTCGCCGGGGTAGTACTGCGCGACCGCCGGTCTCACGACAGCATCTCCGCGGCCTCGTCGAAGGTGCGGGGCGCGCCCGCGGGATCACGACCGAGGCGCCGCCAGAGCTCGACGAGAAACGGCTCTCTCAGCCGGCTGGCGGCGAGGAGCCGGCGGCCGTCCTCGCCGACGTCCCAGGCGCCGGTCGCGGCAACGGCGCCTCCGTCGATCACGAGGAGCTGGTCACAGAGCGCCCAAGCGAGGTCGACGTCGTGCGTGGCGAGCACCAGGGTCACGCCGCCGGACCGCAGGCGCGAGAGGATCTGCACCAGCTCGCGCCGGGTCACCGGGTCCAGGCTGACGAACGGCTCGTCCAGCAGCAGGAGGCGCGGCCGCATCGCGAGCACCCCGGCGAGCGCAAGCCGGCGCTGCTCGCCGCCGGAGAGCGCGTAGGGGTGCCGGCCGCCGAACTCCGCGGGCGGCAGACCCACGAGGTCCAGCGCCTCGTCGACCGCCGCCGCGACCTCGGCCTCGCCCCACCCGAGCCGACGCGGGCCGAAGGCGACGTCCTCGCGCGCCGACTTGGCGAAGAGCTGCAGCTCCGGCGCCTGAAAGACCAGGCCGACCTGCCGCCGGAGGTCCCGGTAGGAGGCGTCGTCCGCGCCGACGCCGTCCAGCAGCACATCTCCGGCCTCCGGCTCGTCGAGGCCCTTGACCACCTGCAACAGCGTCGACTTGCCCGAGCCGGACGCCCCCAGCAGCGCCAGCGACCGGCCGGCATCCAGCTCGAAGGTGACGTCACGCAGCGCAGGGATCGGCGTGCGCGCTTCCTCGTAGCTGAAGCCGAGGGCTCGGCACACCAGGTTCATGCCCCGGACGTCGCTCACGCGGCGACTCCGCGCGTGGCGGCGCTGACCTCCGAAGCCCGGCCGCTCACGGCCGGCCGCCCAGCGCCGCAAGCAGCTCGTCGATCGTCAGCGGCAGCGTCCCCAGCCCCCGCCCGCGCGCGGCAAGCTCGAGCGCGAGCTCCCCCGCGGCCGGCAGCCCGAGGCCGAGCCCTCGCAGGAGGCGCTCGTCTCCGAACAGGCCCGAGACGCTTCCCGCATACACCACGGCCCCATGCTCCAGCGCGACCACGCGGTCCGCGCCGACCACCTCGTCCATCTCCTGGGTCACGTAGACGACGGCGAGCCCGTCGGCGCGGAGCGCCGCGACCGCGGCCAGCACCTCGGCGCGGCCCGCCGGGTCGAGCATCGCCGTCGGCTCGTCGAGCACCAGCACGCGCCGCGGCACAGCCAGGACGCCGGCGAGTGCGGTGCGCTGCTTCTGGCCGCCGGACAGCAGGTGAGGCTCACGCCTCCGAAGCTCCACCAGGCCGAACCGCTCGAGGATCTCATCGACCCGGGCGCGGATGTCCTCCGGCGGCCAGGCGAGGTTCTCGAGGCCGAACGCCACGTCGTCCTCGACGCACTCGGCGACGAGCTGGTTCTCGGGGTTCTGGAAGAGCACGCCGACGTCCCGGCGCGCATCCTGCCTCCCCGCGCCGGTGAGCAGGTCGTGCCCGCAGGCGACGGCGCGCCGAGCCGACGTGGCCTTGTCGAGGCCGCCGAGCAAGCGCGCCAGCGTCGACTTGCCCGACCCGTTGGCGCCGACGACGGCGAGGAACTCGCCCGCGGCGACCTCGAGGTCGAGACCGGAGAGCGCCTCCGCTCGCGCGCCGGCGTACCGGTAACGCAGGTCGCGCACGACGATCAGCGGGGGCGTCGCGTGCGTATCGTTGGCTGCTGCGACTGGAGACGTCATGACCCCCGAACCCTACTGCATCGCCGTGAGCGCCCGGCCGGCGAAGGGCGCTGGGCCGGACGGACCCGGAAACGGCGAGGGGCGGGTGGCCCTTCGGCCGCCCGCCCCTCCCCGCGTCTTCTGCGAGCGGTCGTCAGACCAGCTCGATGTACGCCTGTTCGCTGCCGTCGCCCGGACGTGGCCCAAGCTTGATGATGCGCGTGTAGCCGCCGCTCCGGTCCGCGTAGCGCGGCGCAACGTCGTTGAACAGCTTGTAGACGATCTTCTTGTTGCGCAGCATGGCGATGGCCTGACGGCGCGCGTGCAGGTCGCCGCGCTTGCCGAGCGTGATGGCCTCCTCGACCATCGGGCGCACCTCTTTGGCGCGCGCGACGCCGGTCTTGATCTTCTCGTGCTCGAGCACCTGGCAGGCGAGGCCCGAGAGCAGCGAACGCCGCTGGTCCGGGGCCATGTTGAACTTGCGGCCTGAGTTCTGATGGCGCATGTTACTCGTCACCCCGCAGAGAGAGCCCGCGCTCGGTGAGCTTGTCCTTGACCTCGTCGATGCTCTTCTTTCCGAAGTTGGGGATGTTGAGCAGCTCGGCTTCGGTCTTGGAGACCAGGTCGCCGACGGTCTGGATACCCTCGCGCTTGAGGCAGTTGTACGAACGGACGCCGAGCTCGAGCTCCTCGATGAGCACGTCGTCCATGCCGCCGCCGGCCGGCGCCGCGGTGAGCCCGTCGATCGGGAACTCCTCGTTCGAGCGCGTGCGGTCGGGGTCGGTGAAGATCGACATCCGGTCGACGAGGATCTCGGCGGCCTCACGAAGCGCGTCCTCCGGCAGAAGGGCGCCGTTCGTCGTGATGTCGAGGATGAGCTTGTCGTAGTCGGTGCGCTGTCCGACGCGGGCGCTCTCGACGTGGTACGAGGCGCGCTTGATCGGGCTGAAGATCGAGTCGATCGGGATGACGCCGATCACCGTCTCGGGCGTCTTGTTGCCCTCGGCCGGCACGTAGCCGGTGCCGCGACGGATGTTGAGCAGCATCTCGATGGCGCCGCCGTCCGACAGCGTGGCGACGAGGTGGTCCGGATTGAGGATCTCGAGCTCGGCCGGGATGTCGATGTCGGCAGCCACGACCTTGCCGGGCTTGTCCTTGTACAGCCGGACCTGGACTTCGTCGAGCTCACCGTGCAGCCGGCAGACCAGCTCCTTGAGGTTCAGGATGATGTCGGTGACATCTTCCTTGACGCCCTTGATCGTCGTGAACTCGTGGGCGACACCCTCGATCTTGACGGAGCTGACAGCCGCGCCTTCGAGCGACGACAATAGGATCCGGCGCAGCGCGTTTCCGAACGTATGCCCGAAACCGCGGTCCAGCGGTTCGACCTCGAAGCGCGCCCGGTTGCCGGCGAGCTGCTCCCGGGTGATGTTGGGCATCTGAAACTGTAGCAACTGGCCTCCTGTAGACTCTTCGCCGCGGATACGTTGCTGCAGCGGATTACTTGGAGTACAGCTCGACGATGAGCTGCTCCTGGACCGGCGCGTCGATCTCGTCGCGCTCGGGAGCGCGAAGGACCTTGCCGGTGAGATTATCGTGGTCGGCGAGGAGCCAGGGCGACACCGACGACGTGAGGTCGGTGGCGGCGCGCACGGTCTCCACGGCCTTGCTGTTGGCGCGCACCGCGACCACATCGTCGGGGCGCACCTGGTACGACGGGATGTCGACCTTCTTGCCGTTCACGGTGAAGTGCGCGTGACGCACGAGCTGACGAGCCTGGCGACGCGAAGCGCCGAAGCCGAGCCGGTACACGACGTTGTCGAGGCGCATCTCGAGGATCCTGAGCAGGTTCTCACCGGTGATGCCGTCCTTGCGGCTGGCGGTCACGTAATAGTGGTGGAACTGCTTCTCGAGCACCTGGTAGTAGCGGCGCGCCTTCTGCTTCTCACGCAGCTGAAGCAGGTACTCGCTCTGCTTGATGCGACCGCGGCCGTGTTCGCCCGGCGGGTAGGAACGCCGTTCGACGGCGCACTTGTCGGTGAGGCAGCGCTCCCCCTTGAGGAAGAGCTTCTCCGCCTCACGGCGGCACTGCTTGCACTGTGCTGACGTATCTTTCGCCACGTGGACCTTCCTAGACCCGGCGACGCTTGCGCGGGCGGCAGCCGTTGTGCGGCACCGGCGTCACGTCTTTGACACTGATGATCTCCAGGCCGGCGGCCTGCAGCGAGCGTACTGCGGTCTCGCGGCCCGAACCCGGCCCGCGGACGAAGACCTCGACCTTCTGAAGACCGTGCTCCATGCCCTTCTTGGCACAGGACTCGGCCGTGACCTGGGCGGCGAACGGGGTGCTCTTGCGGGAGCCTTTGAACCCGACCGATCCGGCGCTCTCCCACGCGATGACGTTGCCTTCCTTGTCGGTGAGCGTCACCTGGGTGTTGTTGAATGACGTCTTGATGTGCGCCTGTCCGACCGCGATGTTCTTGCGGACCTTGCGGCGCTGACGACCTTTGGCTCTCTGGGGCTTGGCCACTCTGCTCTACTCCTCCGCTATCCTGCGGTCACTTCTTGCGCTTGCCGCTGATCGTCCGCTTCGGACCCTTGCGAGAGCGCGCGTTGGTGCGCGTGCGCTGCCCGTTCACCGGCATGCCACGACGGTGGCGGATGCCCCGGTAGCAGCCGATGTCCATGAGACGCTTGATGTTCTGGGAACGCTCGCGGCGCAGGTCGCCCTCGACCGTGACTTCGCGGTCGATGGCTTCGCGGAGCCGCATGATCTCTTCTTCGGTGAGATCGCGCACCTTGGTGTTCGGGTCGATGCCGACGACTGTGAGCACCTTGTTGGAGGTCGAGCGCCCGATCCCGTAGATGTACGTGAGCCCGATCTCGACCCGCTTCTGCGGCGGGATGTTGACGCCTGCGATACGTGCCATTCGGACTTACCCCTGCCTCTGACGATGACGCGGGTTGGAGCAGATCACCTGCACCGTGCCGTGACGGCGGATGATCTTGCACTTCTCGCACATCTGCTTGACTGACGCTCTTACCTTCATCGGTGATCCTCGCTGGAGCGCGGCGAGCCTGCGACGGCCGCGCGCCACCTCCGGGCGACCTCAGGCGGCCGCTACTTGAACCGGTACGTGATCCTGCCTCTGCTGAGGTCGTAGGGCGACAGTTCGACCTTGACCCTGTCGCCAGGCAGGATGCGGATGTAGTTCATGCGCATCTTGCCCGAGATGTGAGCGAGCACTTCGTGGTTGTTGTCGAGGTGTACCCGGAACATGGTGTTCGGGAGCGCTTCGACAACCTCGCCCTCGATCTCGATGGCTTCTTCTTTGTTCGCCATACTCCCTACTCGTCGACAGACAGCGGCCTGACATACTACCACAAACGCCGTGGCTCACAAACCACGGCGCTCGAGCAAGGCGCGGCGGCCGAGACCCGCGCCGGGGTGCGGTCCTGCTACCCTCCCGCGCCGCCCTTCTCAGACCGGCGGCGCGTCAGCACGCGCGGACCCTTCTTGCCGACGGCGACGGTGTGCTCGAAGTGCGCCGAGAGCGATCCGTCGACGGTGTGGATCGCCCACCCGTCGTCCGCCACCACCACTTCGTAGCCGCCGGCGTCGACCATCGGCTCGATGGCGAACACCATGCCCTCCTCGAGCCGCGGGCCGCGTCCCGGGTCCCCGTAGTTGGGGATCTGCGGGTCCTCGTGCATCTCCTTGCCCACGCCGTGCCCGACCAGCGAGCGCACGACGCTGAAGCCCGCCGCCTCCACGACCTCCTGCACGGCGTGTGAGATGTCGCCCAGGCGCCGGCCCTCGCGGCACTCGGCCAGGCCGGCCTCGAGCGACTCGGCGGTCACATCGAGCAGGCGCTGCGCCTCCGGCTCGACCGCCCCCATCGGCAGCGTCACGGCGGAGTCGGCGACGTAGCCGTCCATGGTCACGCCGACGTCGATGCTGAGCAGGTCGCCCTCGGCGGCGCGGAACTTCCCCGGGATGCCGTGGACCACCATGTCGTTCGGCGAAGCGCAGATCGACGCCGGGAAGCCCCGGTACCCGAGAAAGGTCGGCGTGCCGCCGTGCGTACGGATGAACCGCTCGGCGAGCCGGTCGAGCTCTCCCGTCGTCATGCCGGGCGCCGCCGCCTCGGAGAGCGCGTCGAGGCAGTCCGCGAGGACCGCACCCGCGGCGGCGATCTTGGCGATCTCGGCTGGCGACTTGCGGACGATCACGCCGGGTCAGCCTGCCAGGATCTGCTGGACCTGGGCGTAGACCTCGTCCGGAAGCTTCCCGCCGCCGAACGCACTGCTGAGCACGCCGCGCTCGGTGTAGTAGCCGATGAGCGGCGCCGTCTGGTCTTCGTAGACGCCGATGCGGTTGCGCACCGTGTCCTCGTTGTCGTCGGCGCGCTGCACGAGCTCGCGGCCACACACGTCGCAGACGCCGTCCACCTTGGGCGGGTCGAACGTGACGTTGTAGAGCTTGCCGCAGCCGGCGCACGAGCGGCGGCCGGCGATGCGCTGCACGAGCTCGTCGGCCGGCACGTCGATGAGCACGACGTGCGTGATCGCTCGGCCCGCCTCGGCCAGCATCGCGTCCAGCTGCTCGGCCTGGGGGATCGTGCGCGGAAAGCCGTCGAGGAGGAAGCCGTCGCCGGCGTCGGGCTCCGCGAGCCGTTCGCGCACGACGCCGATCACGACCTCGTCCGGGACGAGGGCGCCGGATTCCATGTACTTCTGCGCCTCGAGCCCCATCTGGGTCCCCTTGGCGACGGCCGCACGCAGCATCTCGCCGGTGGAGATGTGCGGGAGCTCGAAGTCGGCGACGATGCGCTCCGCCTGCGTGCCTTTGCCGGCCCCGGGCCCGCCGAGGAGGATCACGTTGTGTTGCGTGCTCATCGTCGTCTCCTACTTCAGGAAGCCTTCGTAGTGCCGCATGAGGAGCTGCGCTTCCATCTGCCGCATCGTGTCGAGCGCGACGCCGACGACGATGAGCAGGGACGTCCCGCCGAAGTAGAACGGGACGTTGATCGGCGGCCGCGACAGCAGCCACGGCAGCACGGCCAGGGACGCGAGGAACAGGGCGCCCGGCAGCGTCAGCCGCGTGAGGATGCGGTCGAGGTACTCCGCGGTGGGCCGGCCGGGCCGCACGCCGGGGATGAACCCGCCGTACTTCTTGAGGTTGTCGGCCTGGTCGATGGGGTTGAACGTCACCGCCGTGTAGAAGTACGTGAAGATGATGATGAGGATGGCCTCGGAGATGATGAAGAGGAACGTGCTCGGCCCGAACGTACGCGTGATCCACCCGCCCACGCCGCTGGTCCCCAGGAACTGCGCGAAGGTCGGGATGATCATCATCACCGACGAGGCGAAGATCACCGGGATCACGCCGGCCATGTTGACCTTCAGCGGGATGAACGTGCTCTGGCCACCCATCATCCGGCGCCCGACCACGCGTTTGGCGTACTGCACGGGGATGCGCCGCTCGCCGGTGGTGATCCAGATCACACCCACGACCACCGCCAGCGCGATCACCATGAAGAGGATGATCGACAGCAGGCTCATCGTGAAGAGCTGCGCGGCTCCCGCCGGGACCCGCGAGACGATGCTGATGAAGATGATGATCGACATGCCGTTGCCGATGCCGCGGGCGGTGATGAGCTCACCGAGCCACATGACGATCACGGCGCCGGCGACGAGGCTCGAGACGATCAGAGACGCGCGCCACCAGTTGAGGTCGGGCAGCGCGTTGTACTGGCGGAACAGGACGATGTAGCCGAAGGACTGCACCAGGGACAGGCCGACCGTGAGCCAGCGCGTGTACTTGGTGATCTGCTTCTGCCCCTGCTCGCCCTCCTTGGCCAGCTCCTCGAGCTTGGGGATGACCACGGTGAGGAGCTGCATGATGATCGACGCCGTGATGTACGGCATGATGCCGAGCGCGAACACGGCGACGCGACTGAGCGCGCCCCCGGAGAAGAGGTCGAGGAAGCCGGCGACGCCGGCGCTGCCGGACTCGAAGAACTGCTGCAGCGCCGCGATGTCGACGCCGGGTACAGGCACGTAGGAGCCGAAGCGATAGATCGCGACCATCGCCGCCGTGAAGAGGAGCTTCGTGCGGAGGTCCGGGATCCTCCAGGCGTTGGCGAGCGACTGCCAGAGCTTGTTGTTCACGGATTCCCCCCGGCGCCGGTCAGAGGAGCTCGGCCTTGCCGCCGGCCGCCTCGATCTTCTCGACGGCGCTGCGGGAGTACAGGTGGACGCGCACGTTGAGCGCGACCGAGAGCTCGCCGCCACCCAGCACCTTGATCGGCGTGCGGGTGTTCTTGACGATGCCCTTGGCGACGAGGGCCTCGGGGGTCACCTCGTCGCCGGCGGCGAACGCGTTCGCGAGGCGGCCGACGTTGACGGGGACCGCGTAGGTGCGGAAGGGCCCGATGGGCATGCTCTTCTTCATGTGCGGGCCGCGCAGCTTGCCGAGGCGCATGTAGAGCGGCATCTGCCCGCCCTCGTAGCCCGGACGCACGCCGCCGCCGGAGCGGGCGTTGTAGCCCTTGTGGCCCTTGCCGGCCGTCTTGCCCTGGCCGGAGCCCTTGCCGCGGCCGAGACGCTTGGTGGCCTTGGTCGAGCCCGGGTTGGGGCGCAGGTTGTGGAGTCCCAGTTCTTCAGTCATGTCACGACTTCTTCGCTGCCGGGCGCACCTCGAGGAGGTACGCCACCTTGTTGACCATCCCGCGGATCACAGGGTTGTCCTCCTGGACCACGGTGTGACGGATGCGCTTGAGGCCGAGCGCGCGGAGCGTGCCGCGATGGTCTGGCTTGCGGCCGATCGCGCTCTTGACCTGGGTGATCTCGATGTACTCGGCCATCTGCCTCAGGCCTCCTTGGCGGGAGCGTCCGCCTCGGCGGCCTCCGGCTCGCGCTGGTCGAGGCCCAGCACCTGGGCGACGGAGATGCCGCGCAGACGCGCCTGGCCCTCCGGCGTCTTGAGGGACTGCAGTCCGGCGACGGTCGCGCGCACCAGGTTGATCGGGTTCGTGGTGCCCAGCGACTTGGTGAGGATGTCGCGGACGCCGGCGAGCTCGAGCACGGCGCGGACGCCGCCGGCGGCGATGACGCCGGTACCGGGAGCGGCGGGCTTGAGCAGCACGCGGGCGGCGCCGAAGCGGCCGATCACCTGGTGCGTGGTGGTCGTGCCGTTGTAACGCGGCACGGTGAACAGGTTCTTCTTTGCGTCCTCGATCGCCTTCTGGATCGCCAGCGGCACCTCGCGCGCCTTGCCGTAACCGGCGCCCACGTGACCGTTTTCGTCACCAACGACGACCAGGGCCGTGAAGGAGAACCGCCTGCCGCCCTTGACGACCTTGGCGACGCGGTTGATATCGACGACGCGCTCTTTGAGCTCGTTGCCTTCGCTGAATGATCCTCTAGCCACGGGGTCCTATTCTCCTTGTCAGAAAACCAGGCCGCCCTCGCGGGCGCCCTCGGCGAGAGCCTTGACTCGGCCGTGATACAGATATCCCGAGCGGTCGAACACGACGCGCTCGATTCCCTTGTCCTTGGCCCTCTGGGCCAGCAGTTCGCCGACCTTCTTGGCGACGTCCGCCTTCTTGAGGCCGGAGCCGTCCACTTCCGCCGAGCGGGCGGCGACGAGCGTCGCCGCGGCGACGTCGTCGACGAGCTGGGCGTAGATCGCCTTGTTCGAGCGGAACACCGAGACCCGCGGGCGCTCGGTCGTACCGCTGATGCGCCCGCGGATGCGGCGCTTGCGCCGGGCTCGGGCTTCTCTGATGGTGTTTGCGCTCATCTTCTGGTCGTTCCTCTTCTCTCAGGCAGCGCCTAGGCGCGCTTGCCGACCTTGCGCTGGACGTACTCGCCCGCGTAGCGGATGCCCTTGCCCTTGTAGGGCTCGGGCGGCCGGATCGACCGCACCTTGGCGGCCACTTCGCCGACGGCCTGCTTGTCGATACCCCTCACGACGACCACGGTGGCCTGCGGCGTCTCGAAGGCGATGTGCTCCGGCGGCTCGATGAGCACCGGGTGACTGTACCCGACCAGCAACTCCAGGGCCTCGCCCTTGACGCTGGCGCGGTAGCCGACGCCGACGATCTCGAGACGCTTCTCGAAGCCGTCGGTGACGCCGATCACCATGTTGGCGATGAGCGTCCGGGTGAGCCCGTGAAGCGAGCGGTGCTGACCGCTGTCCGTGGGCCGCTTGACCTCGATGACGCCGTCGCCGACCTCGACCATCATCTCGCGAGGGACCCGCTGGGTGAGTTCACCCTTGGGACCCTTCACCGTGACGACGGCGTTGTCGTACTTGAAGTCCACGCTGTCGGGCAGCGGGATTGGGGCTTTTCCGATCCTCGACATGTCCCGTCCTTACCAGATGAAGCAGATGACCTCGCCGCCGAGGCCGAGTTTCCGCGCTTCAGCGCTGGTCACGAGGCCCCGCGACGTGGAGATGATCGCGGTTCCGAGTCCGCCGAGTACCTTGGGCAGCGTCTCCTTCTTGGCATAGATGCGACGCCCCGGCTTGGAGACGCGCTTGATGCCCGAGATGACGCGCTCCCGGTTCTTGCCGTACTTGAGCTCGACGATGATGACCTCGCCGTGCTCGCCCTGCTTCTGATCGTAGCCGGCGATGTAGCCCTGCTCGGTCATGAGCCGGGCGATCTCGGCCTTCATCTTCGAGGCCGGGATCTCGACGGTGCTGTGTCGTGCCGAGCTGCCGTTGCGGATGCGCGTGAGCATATCGGCGATGGGGTCCGTCATTGACATGGTCCTCGCCTCCTCACCAGCTCGACTTGGTCAGACCCGGGATGACGCCCTGGTGCGCGACTTCGCGCAGGCAGATGCGGCAGAGCCCGAACTTACGGTAGTAGGCGCGCGAGCGACCGCAGCGCTGGCAGCGGTTGTACTCCCGCGACTTGTAGCGCTGCTTGCGCCCGGCTTTCACCACGAGGGATGTCTTGGCCATGCTTCAGCTGCTCCTAGTTGGAACGGAACGGCATGCCGAGCTTGGTCAGCAAGGCACGCCCTTCCTCGTCCGTCTTGGCGGTCGTCGTGATGACGACGTTGAGGCCGCGGAACGTCTCCACCGAGTCGTAGTCGATCTCGGGGAAGATGGTCTGCTCGCGCACGCCCATGGCGAAGTTACCGCGCCCGTCGAACTGACCGGGATCGATGCCACGGAAGTCGCGGATGCGCGGCAGGGCGATCGACACGAGCCTGTCGATCATCTCGTACATGCGCTCGCCGCGCAGCGTCACGCGGCAGCCGATGGACATGCCCTCACGGAGCTTGAAGCCGGCGATCGACCGGCGCGCCTTGGTGATCGCCGGCCGCTGGCCGGAGATCAGGGCGAGTTCCTCGACGGCCTCGTCGAGCAGCTTGGCGTTGGTCTTCGCCTCGCCGACGCCCATGTTGAGCGTGACCTTCGTGACTCGCGGGACTTCCATCACATTGCGGTAGCCGAGCTCCTCTTTGAGCTCGGGCACGATCTCCTTGAAGTACTTCTCTTTGAGCCTGGCCATCGTCCTACGCCTTGTCGATGTCTTTGCCACAGCTCGCGCGGCGGCATGTGCGGACTTTGCCGCCACCATCGGTCAGCCGGTACCCCACACGGGTCGGCTGGCCGCACGCGGGGCAGACAAGCATCACATTGGACGCGTCGACCGGCGCCTCGCGCTCGATCACACCGCCCTGCGGGTTGGTCTTCGGGTTCGGCTTGGTGTGCTTCTTCATGATGTTCAGGCGGTCGAGGACGACGCGGTGCTTCTCGGTGTCGACACGCAGCACCTTGGCGGTCTTCCCGGCCTCCTTGCCGCTCATGACCTTCACCTGGTCGCCCTTCTTGATCTTCATGTTGGCCATCACAGCACCTCGGGAGCGAGCGACACGATCTTCATGAAGTTCTTCTCGCGCAGCTCGCGAGCGACGGGTCCGAAGATGCGGGTCCCGCGCGGGTTGTTCTGGTTGTCGATGAGCACGGCGGCGTTCTCGTCGAACGCGATGTACGTGCCGTCCTTGCGACCGAACTCCTTCTTGGTGCGCACCACGACCGCGCGCACGACTTCGCCCTTCTTCACGCTGCCGCCGGGCGTGGCGACCTTGACGGTACCGACGATGATGTCGCCGACCGTGGCATAGCGCCGCTGGGAGCCGCCGCGGATCCGGATACAGAGGATCTCGCGTGCGCCCGTGTTGTCGGCGACTCGTAGTCTGGACTCAACCTGGATCATTTGCTTCCTCTGCCGGCGTTCTTACTTGGCTTTCTCAAGGACCTCGAGAAGGCGCCACCGCTTGGTCGCGCTCAGCGGGCGCGTCTCGACGACTCTCACGAGGTCGCCGACACCAGCCGCGTTCTGCTCGTCGTGTGCGTGCAGCTTGCTCGAGCGGCGCACGACCTTGCCGTAGCGCTCGTGCTTCTGGGCCACGTCGATGCGCACCACGATGGTCTTGTCCATGGCGTCGCTCACGACGATGCCGCGGCGCTCTTTGCGACCAGGCACCTTCTCGGGAGCCGGGCGTTCGGCCTTAGCCTTGCTGCGCGCCGCCGAGACCTTCTTCGTCGGCTTCACGGCAGGAGCGGCGGCCTTCTTGACGGCCGTCTTCTTCACCGCGGTGGTCTTCTTCGGAGCGGCCTTCTTCGCCGCCGCCTTCTTGGCCGCAGGCTTGCGGGCCGCGGACTGCTTCGGAGCGGGCTTGCCGCTGTCTGTCTTCTTCGTCGTCGCCATCAGGCTTCACCACCGGCTGCTGTGCGCTCGAGCTCCCGCTCGGCCTGCATGGTGAGCAGGCGGGCGATCTCGCGGCGCGTCGCGTTCAATTTATGTGGGTTGTCGAGCTGTCCGGTGGCATGCTGGAAGCGCAGGTTGAAGAGCTCCTTGCGCGTATCCTTCAGGCTCACGATGAGCTCGTCGTCGGAGAGCTCGCGGAGCTTGCTAGCCTTCAAAGAGACTGCCCTCCCTCGTCACGAACTTGCACTTTATGGGCAGCTTGTGCTCCGCGAGACGCATGGCCTCGCGAGCCACGGGCTCGCTGACGCCGGCAAGTTCGAACATGACCCTGCCCGGCTTGACCACGGCCACCCATCCCTCGGGCGAGCCCTTGCCGCCGCCCATACGGGTCTCTGCGGCCTTGCGCGTCACCGGCTTGTGCGGGAACACGTTGATCCACACCTTGCCACCACGCTTGATATGGCGCGTCATGGCGATACGGGCGGCCTCGATCTGGCGGTTGGTGATCCAGCCGCGTTCCATCGCCTTCAGCCCGAACTGGCCGAACTCGACGGTGGTGCCGCCATTGGCGGTACCGGCCATGCGGCCGCGGTGTTGTTTCCTGTGCTTGACTCTCTTCGGCAGGAGCATCGTCTACGTCCTCTCCCGTCAGCTCTGCTCGGTCTTGGGCGCGTCGGGCTTGGCGTCGGGCTTGGCCTCAGGCTTGGGCGCTTCGGCCGGCTTGGCCGAGCGGTTCGGGGCCTGACGACCCATCGGGGCCTTGGGGCCAACGGAAGGCCGCTGGCCGCCGGGACCACGATTCTGGCCACCCGGGCCTCGGCCGGGACCACCCGGGCCACGGCCTGGGCCACCGGGACCACGTCCCGGTCCACCCGGGCCTCGGCCGGGACCACCCGGGCCACGGCCTGGGCCACCGGGACCACGACCGCCGGGAGCGCCGTCGCGGCGCGGGCGACGGTCACGGCCGCGGTCGTCGCGGCGCTGCTCGTCGCGTTCCTGGCGAGCCTTGGCCTCGTCCATGGGGTAGCCCTCGGGCAGGATCTCGCCCTTGTTGATCCAGACCTTCACGCCGATGCGGCCGAAGGTGGTGCGGGCCTCACGGAAGCCGTAGTCGATGTCCGCGCGCAGCGTGTGCAACGGGACACGGCCTTCACTGTAGTGCTCGTTACGCGCCATCTCGGCGCCGCCCAAACGGCCGCCGCAGCGTACGCGCATGCCGGCGGCGCCGGAGCGCATGGCGCTGGTGAGAGCGCGCTTCATGGCGCGGCGGAAGCTCACCCGGTTCTCGAGCTGCTCGGCGATGGACTGGGCCACCAGCACGGCGTCGAGCTCGGGGCGCTTGACCTCGATGATGTTGACCTGGACGTTCTTCCTGGTCATCGCGTGGATCTCTTTGCGCAACGCATCGACCTCAGAGCCGCTCTTGCCGATCACGATGCCGGGGCGAGCGGTGTGGATGTCGATGGTGACGTTGTTCTGGTCCTTGCGGATGATGATTCGCGACAGACCGGCGTGGGAGAGCTTGCCCAGGATGTGCAGGCGGATCTTCTCGTCCTCGGCCAGGAACTGCTTGAATTCCTTCTCCGTGTACCAGTGCGACTTCCAGTCGTGGATGATGCCGACGCGGAAGCCGCCGGGGTGCACCTTCTGGCCCATTAGGAACGGCCCTCCCTTTGCTCGACCGCGATGGTGATGTGGCTGCTGCGCTTGCGGATGCGGTTCACGCGGCCCATGGCCCGGAACTGCCACCGCTTGAGGGTCGGACCCTCATCGACGCGCGCCTCCTTGACGTACAGCTCGTCGGCCGAGAGAGCGTTGTTGTGCTCGGCGTTCGCCACCGCGGAGTTGAGCACCGCGGCCACGACACGGGCGGAGTTGCGGTTGGCGAAGAAGAGCGTGCTGCGCGCCTCCGCCACGGACTTGCCGCGGATGAGGTCGGCCGCCTCGCGCGCCTTGCGCGGGGCCACACGAACGTATTTCGCCTGTGCTTGTACTGCCATGCCTGCTTACCTTCTCGCCGAGCGGTCGCCCTTGATGTGACCGCGGAACGTACGGGTGAGCGCGAACTCACCGAGTTTGTGACCGACCATCGACTCGCTCACGAAGATGGGCACGTGCTTGCGCCCGTCGTGAACGGCGATCGTGTGACCGACCATGTCGGGGAACACCGTCGAGGCCCGCGACCAGGTCTTGATCATCTTCTTCTGGCCGGCGGCGTTCATCTGCTCGATGCGCTTCATGAGGCGCTCGTCGACGAACGGACCTTTCTTTGCTGACCTGCTCAAAAGGTGCCTCCTGCCTTACCCGCGCTTGCCGCGCTTGCGGCCGCGGATGATGAACTTGTCTGATGACTTGTGCTTGGCGCGCGTGCGGTACCCGAGCGTCGGGACGCCCCACGGCGTGACCGGATGGCGACCGGCCGTCGTCTTGCCCTCGCCGCCGCCGTGCGGGTGGTCGACGGGGTTCATCGCCGTGCCGCGCACGGTCGGGCGCACGCCGCGCCAGCGGGTGCGGCCGGCCTTGCCGCCGGAGAGGTTCGAGTGGTCCGAGTTGCTCAGCTCGCCCACCGTCGCGCGGCAGGTGAGACGGATGCGGCGCAGCTCGCCGGAGGGGAGACGGACGACGCCGTAGCCCTTCTCCTTGGCCTGCAGCTGCGAACTCGTACCCGCGCTGCGGACCAGCTGCCCGCCACGGCCGGGCTGAAGCTCGATGTTGTGGATCGTGGTGCCCGACGGGATGTTCTCGAGCGGCAGCGCGTTGCCGGGCTTGATGTCGGCGCCGACGCCGGACTCGACGGTGTCGCCCACGACGAGGCCCTTCGGCGCGAGGATGTAGCGCTTCTCGCCGTCGGCGTAGTGGAGCAGGGCGATGCGCGCCGAGCGGTTCGGGTCGTACTCGATGTGAGCGACCCTCGCCGGCACGCCGTCCTTGTCGCGCTTGAAGTCGATGACGCGGTAGCGCCGCTTGTGACCGCCGCCCTTGTGCCGGGTGGTGATCCTGCCGTAGTTGTTGCGGCCGCCCTTCTTGGTGAGCGGCGCGACCAGCGAGCGCTCCGGCTCGGCGCGCGTGATGTCCTCGAACGTGTCGACCGTCATGAAGCGGCGGCCGGGCGAGGTCGGCTTGAATCTCTTGATGCCCATTACCTGCCCTCGAAGAATTCGATCTTGTCGCCGGGCGCGAGCTGCACGACGGCCTTCTTCCACGCCGACGTCCGCCCCTTGGTCATCCCGCGACGCTTCGGCTTGGGGCGCACGTTGGCGGTGCTGACGCCGACGACGGTCACGTTGAACAGCTGATGGACCGCCTGGGCGATCATCGTCTTGTGCGCGTCGGGGTGGACCTCAAAGGTGTACCGGCTGTGGTCGATCTGCGCGTAGCTCTTCTCGCTGATGATCGGCCGGATGATGATCTTCTCTGCTTCAACCATGACTCACGCCTCGTTCAGGGCGACGAGCGCCTTCTCGGTGAGGACCAGCGAGCGGGCGCGAAGCACCTGCTCGGTGGACAGAGCAGCCACCTCCGCCGCCTCGGCGTACGGGAGGTTGCGGACTGACTTCATCACGACAGGCTCGTCGTGCGTGACGACGAGGACGGGCGCGGCGCAGTCGAGGTTCACGAGGAACTGCTCGACGGTGCGGGTGCTCGGCTCGGCCAGGTCGAGGCCGGCGGCCACGAAGACGCGACCGTGAGCGGCGCGCTCACTCAGCGCCATGGAGAGCGCCTTGCGGACGACCTTCTTGTTGATCTTGATGGCGAAGCTCCGCGGATGCGGGCCGAAGGTGATGCCGCCGCCTGTACGGATCGGCGACTTGACGCTGCCGGCGCGTGCACGGCCCGTCCCCTTCTGACGATAGAGCTTGGCGGTGGAGCCGCTGACCTCGCCACGCGTCTTGGTCGACGCCGTGCCGGAGCGGCGCGCAGCCTGCTCGGAGCGCACGACCAGATGCAGCGTGTTCACGTCGGCGGCCACGGCGAAGCGTGCGTCCGCCAGCTTGCGCGCCTCGAGCTCCTTGCCGGATGCGTCGACCACGGTCGCGACGCCGGGGGCGCCCTTGCGGGCCTCCGGCTCGGCCTTCTTCGCGGTCGCCGGCTTCGGCGGGCGCTCGGCAGCCGGCTTCTCGGCGGGGGCCGGCTTGGCGGCGCGCTTCGGCGCCGGCTTGGCGGCGGCCTTCGCGGCCGGCTTCTTGGCGGCGGCCTTCTTGGGCGCCGCCTTCTCGGCCTTGGCAGGAGCGGCCTTCTTGGCCGCAGGCTTCTTGGCCGCCGGAGCGGCCTTCTCAGCCTTGTCAGCCTTCGCCGGGGCCTTCTTGGCGGCCGGCTTGGCCGGCTTCTCGGCGGCCTTGGCGGCGGCCGGCTTCTTCGCCGGAGCCTTCTTGGCGGCCGGCTTCTTCTCGGCCGCTGCAGCCTCGGTCTTCTCAGGCTCGGAGGCGGCCTCGACGTCGGGAGTGTTCTTGATCTCGTCGGCGCTCACGGCTACCTACCCTTGATGACGACGACGGAGTTCTTGGCGCCCGGCACGGAGCCCTTGATGAGCAGCAGGTTGTTCTCGACGTCGCGACGGACGATCTTGAGGCCCTGCTGGGTGACGCGCTGCGCCCCCATGTGCCCGCTCATGCGCATGCCTTTGAACACGCGGCTCGGGTACGCGCTGGCGCCGATGGACCCCGGCTGCCTGACGTTGTGCGATCCGTGGGTCTCAGGGCCGCGGCTGAAGTTGTGCCGCTTGATGGTGCCCTGGAAGCCCTTGCCCTTGCTGACGCCGGTCACGGTGACGGCCTGGCCGTCCTCGAACGAGTCCACGGTGACGGTATCGCCGATCTTGAGGTCACCGACGCCGTCGAACTCGACGAGATGCCGCATGCCGTGCTTGAGGCCTGCCTTCTTGAGGTGACCGAGCTCGGGCTTGCTGATGTGCTTGTCCTTGCACTCCTCGAACGCAAGCTGCACGGCCTCGTAGCCGTCGTTGTCGAGGGTGCGGACCTGAGTGACGGGACAGGGGCCAGCCTGCACGACGGTGACGGCGGTCACGTTGCCGTCGTCGTCGAACAGCTGGGTCATGCCCATCTTCTTGCCGATGATCCCTGTCATGGCTCTACAGCTTGATCTCGATGTGGACACCGGCCGGCAGATCGAGACGCATCAGCTGGTCGACGGTCTTGGGCGTCGGCTGATGGATGTCGATGAGCCTCTTGTGCGTGCGGATCTCGAAGTGCTCGCGCGAGTCCTTGTCCTTGAACGGGCTCTTGATCACGCAATACACGTTCTTCTCCGTAGGGAGTGGCACGGGGCCGGAGATGGTCGCGCCACTGCGCTGCGCGGTTTCCACGATGGACTGCGCGCTGCGCTCGATCAGCTCGTGATCGTAAGACTTCAACCTTATGCGGATCTTCTGCTGTGCCACTCTCGCCTTCTCTGTCCTGTTCACGTAGCCGGGCGTGTCGCGCACGCGAGCGTGCGGGATGCACGCCCGGCCGGATCTGATCCTGCGTCTACTCGATGATCTTGGTGATGGCGCCGGCGCCCACGGTGCGGCCGCCCTCGCGGATGGCGAAGCGCAGGCCCTCTTCCATGGCGATCGGCGTGATGAGCTTGACTTCCATCACGGTGTTGTCGCCCGGCATGACCATCTCGACGCCCTCTTCGAGGGTGATGACACCGGTCACGTCCGTCGTGCGGAAGTAGAACTGCGGGCGATAGCCGTTGAAGAACGGCGTGTGCCGGCCGCCCTCGTCCTTGGACAGGACGTACACCTGCGTCAGGAAGTGGGTGTGGCCGGTGATGCTGCCGGGCTTGCAGCAGACCATGCCGCGCTCGATCTCCTCGCGCTTGGTGCCGCGCAGGAGCAGGCCGATGTTGTCGCCGGCGCGCCCTTCGTCGAGCAGCTTGCGGAACATCTCGACGCCGGTGACCGTGGTCTTCATCGGCTTGTCGCGCATGCCGACGATCTCGATCTCCTCGCCGACCTTGACGATGCCGCGCTCGACGCGGCCGGTGGCCACGGTGCCGCGGCCGGTGATGGTGAACACGTCCTCGACGGGCATGAGGAACGGCTTGTCGACGTCGCGCTCGGGCTCGGGGAGGTACTCGTCGAGGGCGTTGGTGAGCTCGATGATGCTGCTGCACCACTCACAGTCGTCCTTGCCGCAGCCGCACTCGAGCGCCTTGAGCGCCGAGCCCTTGATGACCGGCAGGTCGTCGCCCGGGAACTCGTACTCGCTGAGCAGCTCGCGGACTTCCATCTCGACCAGCTCGATGAGCTCGGGGTCGTCGACGAGGTCCACCTTGTTCATGTAGACGACGATGTTCGGCACGTTGACCTGGTGGGCGAGCAGGATGTGCTCGCGCGTCTGCGGCATGGGGCCGTCGTCGGCGCCCACGACCAGGATCGCGGCGTCCATCTGGGCCGCGCCCGTGATCATGTTCTTGATGTAGTCAGCATGGCCCGGGCAGTCGACGTGCGCGTAGTGGCGCTTCTCGGTCTCGTACTCCACGTGCGCGGTCGCGATGGTGATGCCGCGCTCGCGCTCTTCCGGCGCCTTGTCGATCATGTCGAATGCGGTGAACTCCGTGGTGCCCACACCGCGGTTGTGCAGCACGAGCGTGATCGCAGCGGTGAGGGTGGTCTTGCCATGGTCGACGTGACCGATGGTGCCCACGTTCATGTGAGGCTTGCTGCGGTCAAACTTCTGCTTGGCCATGTCTGCTACTCCTTTTCCCGAAACCCGGAGGTTGAGGTCACACAAAAAGCGGTACGGCTGCCTGCCGCACCAAAGGTCGGCAGTATACACGACGGCGCCCTGCTTGGGCAAACGTCGCGATGTTCGCGTGAGTCACCCACCGCGCACCTTGGCGACGATCTCCGTCGCGATGGACGCGGGCACCTCGGCGTAGTGCTTGAACTGCATGGTGTAGGTGGCGCGGCCCTGCGTCGACGAGCGCAGATCGGTGGCGTAGCCGAACATGGTGGAGAGCGGCACCGTGGCGTTGATCACCTGGGCGTTGCCGCGCGGCTCCATGCCGTCGATGTGCCCGCGCCGCGAGTTGATGTCGCCCATCACGTCGCCCATGAAGTCGGACGGCGTGACCACTTCCACGGCCATCATCGGCTCGAGCAGGACGGGCTTGGCCTTCTGAGCCGCATTCTTGAACGCCAGCGATCCGGCGATCTTGAACGCCATGTCCGAGGAGTCGACCTCGTGGTAGCTGCCGTCGACGAGGGTCACTTTGATGTCGACCATCGGGTAGCCGGCGAGCACGCCGCCGCTCATGGCCTCCTGCACGCCGTCGTCGACCGACGGGATGTACTCGCGGGGCACGACGCCGCCCATGATCTTGCTCTCGAACTCGTAGCCGCCGCCGGGCGGGTTGGGCGCCATGTCGATGCGCACGTGACCGTACTGGCCGCGGCCGCCGCTCTGGCGCACGAACCTGCCCTCGACCTTCTCGACCTTGTTGCGGATGGTCTCGCGGTAGGCGACCTGCGGCCTGCCGACGTTGGCGTCGACGCCGAACTCCCTGACCAGGCGGTCGACGATGATCTCGAGGTGGAGTTCGCCCATGCCCGCGATGATCGTCTGGCCCGTCTCCTCGTCCGTGTGCACGCGGAAGGTCGGGTCCTCCTCGGCGAGGCGCGCCAGCGAGTTGCCGAGCTTCTCCTCGTCCGCCTTGGTCTTGGGCTCGATCGCCACCTCGATGACCGGCTCGGGAAACTCCATCGACTCCAGGATCACGGGCTTGGACGGATCGCACAGCGTGTCGCCGGTGCCGGTGACCTTGAGGCCGACGGCGGCGGCGAGCTCGCCCGCGTAGATCTCGTCGCGGTCCTCGCGATGGTTGGCGTGCATCTGCAGGATGCGGCTGATGCGCTCGCGTTTGTCGCGGCTCGGGTTGTACACGTACGAGCCGGCCTTGAGCGTGCCCGAGTAGACGCGGAAGTACGTGAGCTTGCCCACGTAGGGGTCGACGGCGACCTTGAAGGCGAGCGCCGAGAACGGCGCGTCGTCGGCGGTGGGCCGCTTGACCTCTTCGCCGTCCGGCCGCACGCCGGTGACGTCCGGTACGTCGGCAGGAGACGGGAGGAAGTCGACGATCGCGTCCATGAGCGGCTGCACGCCCTTGTTCTTGAAGGCGGAGCCGCACATCACCGGGGTGATGCTGATGTCCAGCGTGGCCTGGCGGATGACTTCGCGCATGTGCTCGGGCGTGATCTCGCCGCCGTCGAGGTAGGTCTCGAGGAGATGGTCGTCGTGGTCGGCGATCGACTCGATGAGCTTGAGACGGTACTCGTCGGCCAGCTCGCGGTGATCGTCCGGGATATCGACGATCTCGAACTCGGTGCCCAGCTCGTCCTGGTACAGGGTGGCGTTCATCTCGATGAGGTCGATGATGCCGCGGAACTCGGCCTCGCGGCCGATGGGCACCTGCAGCGCCACGGGGTTGGCCCCGAGGCGGTCGACCATCATCTCGAGGCCGCGGAAGAAGTCCGCGCCGATGCGATCCATCTTGTTGACGAACGCGATCCGCGGGATGCCGTACTTGTCGGCCTGCCGCCACACCGTCTCGGACTGCGGCTCCACGCCCCCGACGGAGCAGAAGAGGGCGATGGCGCCGTCGAGCACGCGGAGACTGCGCTCGACCTCCATGGTGAAGTCCACGTGCCCGGGCGTGTCGATGATGTTGATCTGCGTGTCGCGCCAGGAGACCGTGGTCGCGGCCGACGTGATGGTGATGCCGCGCTCCTGCTCCTGCGCCATCCAGTCCATCACGGCCGCGCCCTCGTGGACCTCGCCGATCTTGTGCGTCTTCCCCGTGTAGTACAGGATGCGCTCGGTCGTCGTGGTCTTGCCGGCGTCGATGTGCGCCATGATGCCGATGTTGCGCGTGTTGTCCAGCGAGAACTGTCGCATGCCTCTTATCGTGTTCCTTCCATGCGAAAGCCCCTCACCGACGAAGGTCAGTGAGGGGCCTCCTGCGGATTACCAGCGATAGTGAGCGAAGGCCTTGTTTGCCTGCGCCATACGGAAGATGTCGTCCTTCTTCTTGAACGCGCCGCCCTGACCGGCGATGGCGTCGAGCATCTCGCCGGCGAGCCGCTCGGCCATGACCTTCTCGCGGCGGTCGCGGGCGAAGCTCACGAGCCAGCGGATGGCGAGCGTGCGGGCGCGGCGGCCGGGCACCTCGACGGGCACCTGATAGGTGGCGCCGCCGACTCGCCGGCTGCGCACCTCGAGGTGCGGCGTGAGGGCCTGGATCGCGTCCTGAAGCACCTCGACCGGGTCGCGGCCGGTCTTCTCGCGGACGATCTCGAGCGCACCGTACACGATCTGCTCGGCCGTGCTCTTCTTGCCGTCCAGCAGGACCTTGTTGATGACCTGCGTGACCAGCTTGCTGTTGTAGACGGGGTCCGGGAGGACTTCCCGGCGCGTGATCGTGCCTCTGCGCGGCATGGTCTACCTCACCCCTTCGACTTGGATCCGTAGCGCGAACGCGCCTGCTTGCGGTCGGCTACGCCGGAGGCGTCGAGAGACCCGCGGATGACCTTGTAGCGCACGCCCGGAAGGTCCTTGACGCGGCCCCCGCGCACGAGCACGACGGAGTGCTCCTGCAGGTTGTGGCCGATGCCGGGGATGTAGGTCGTGACCTCCATGCCGTTGACCAGCCTGACGCGGGCGACCTTGCGCAGGGCGGAGTTCGGCTTCTTGGGCGTCACGGTGTAGACGCGCGTGCAGACGCCGCGCTTCTGGGGCGAACCCTTGAGCGCCGGCGTCTTCGAACGCTTGGACTTGCTCTCACGCCCCTTACGGACGAGCTGGCTGATGGTTGTCATCTGACCTCTCTGGTCTCTCTGGCCTGCCGCTGCGGACAGCGGCCACGTAGTCTAGCGAAACGGGGCTGCGGCCGCAACATCCGACGCCCGCGGCCGCAGCCCCGTACTCTTGTCAGGCTGGTCCGATCGTCACTCGCCGTCGCTCTCGAAGCCCCAGGCCGGGTCGCTGGTGAGAAGGCGGTCGGCCTCCGTCAGCGCCTCTGCCTGGCCGGCAGGGTGGATCTCGACGCCGCGATAGCGGCGCAGACCCGTCCCTGCGGGGATGAGCTTGCCGATGATGATGTTCTCCTTGAGGCCGGCGAGGATGTCGACCTTGCCCTCGATGGCCGCGTCGGTGAGCACCTTGGTGGTCTCCTGGAACGAGGCCGCGCTCAGGAAGCTCTCGGTGGCCAGCGAGGCCTTGGTGATGCCGAGGATGATCTCCTCCGCCTCGGCGGGCTCGCCGCCCTCGCCGGCGATGCGCTCGTTCTCCGCGGTGAACTGGTAGCGGTCGACGAGCTGGCCGGGCAGGAAGGTCGTGTCGCCGGCGGTCGCGATACGCACCTTGCGCATCATGCGGCGCACGATGAGCTCGATGTGCTTGTCGTTGATCTCGACGCCCTGCGACCGGTAGACCTCCTGCACCTCGTTGACGAGGTACTTCTCGGTCGCGGTCGCGCCGGCGTGCTTGAGCACGTCGGCCGGGTAGAGCGAGCCGGGCGAGAGCTGCGTGCCCTCCTCGACCCAGTCGCCGTCCTCGACGAGCACGTGCGTGCGGCGGGCGGCGAACGTGTACTCCTTGGCCGCACCGTCGTCCGGGGTGATCGTCACCTTGCAGCCGCGCTCCGTGTCCTCGATGGCCACACGGCCGGTCGCCTCGGCGATGCGCGCCACGCCCTTCGGCTTGCGCGCCTCGAAGAGCTCGACGACGCGCGGGAGGCCGTGGGTGATGTCCGCGCCGGCGATGCCGCCGGTGTGGAACGTGCGCATCGTGAGCTGCGTGCCCGGCTCGCCGATGGACTGCGCCGCCACGTGACCGACGGCGTCGCCGATCTCGGCGGGCGAGTTGTTGGCCAGCGCGTAGCCATAGCACTTCTGGCACACGCCGATCTCGGCGTCGCACTTGAGCACGCTGCGGACAGGCACCATGGGGTCGGTCTGCGAGCTGCGTGCGAGGACGTCGAGGATCTGGTCGCGGGTGGCGACGTCGATGTGCGTGTCGCGGTCGAACACGACCTCGCCGGTGGCCTCGTCGACGACGGTGTCGCCGAGATGCCGGCCGAGGAGGTTCTCGTTGGGCTCGTGCGTCCACATCGCCATCTGCGCCGCGGCCGTCTTGCCCTTCTTGACCTTGACCTTGGCGTTGGGAAGCGTGGAGTAGACCTCGCGGAGCAGTCCGATCTGCGCCGGGCCGATCTTCTCGCCCTTCTTGAGCACGACGCGGTCGCTGCGCGGCCGCCGGACGTCCTCGGCGAGGGTGGTGCCCTCGAGCTCGGGGTTCTCCTCACGACGACGCGACCACGGCGACATCGGCACCCATTCCTTGGTACCGCAGTCGAGATCGCTGACGGTGACGTCCTGGCACACGTCCACGAGACGCCGGGTGAGGTACCCGGAGTCGGCGGTGCGCAGCGCGGTGTCGGCGAGGCCCTTGCGGGCGCCGTGGGTCGAGATGAAGAACTCGAGGACCGAGAGACCCTCGATGAAGCTGGACTTCACGGGCTGCTCGACGATCTCGCCCTTCGGATTGGCCATCTGACCGCGCCAGCCGGCGAGCTGGCGGATCTGCTTGATGTCGCCGCGGGCGCCGGAGGTGGCCATCATGTAGATCGGGTTGAGCGGGTTGAAGTTGGCCCTGGTGGCAGCGGTGATCTGGACGTCGGCTTCACGCCAGATCTCCTGCACCTTGCCGCGCCGCTCCTCCTCGGAGAGGAAGCCGTTGTTGTACTCGTCGCGGAGCTGGTCGACCATCGCCTCGTGGGTACTGAGGATCGCGGCCTTCTCCTTGGCGGGGACGACGACGTCGTTCTTGGACACGGTGACGGCGGCGCGGGTCGCGAAGTGGAAGCCGACCTCCTTGAACACGTCGAGGATGCGGGCCACCTTGTTGGCGCCGTAGAGGGCGACCAGCTTGTTGATGAAGGCGGCCAGGCCCTTCTTGGTCATCGTGTAGTTGATGAACGTGTAGTCGCCCTGATAGCCGTCGCCGAGGACCTCACGCAGGCCTTGCTCGACGCGCATGTTGAAGAGGCCCCGGCCGATGGTCGTGACGACGCGCTGGCCGCCCGGCAGGCGCAGGAGGATCGGGCTGCGCGTGAACTCGGCGATGCCGGCCTTGCGCTTGGTGGGCACCTGGCGCTGGTCGAGGATCCGCTGCTCCCAGGCGCGCTGCACCTCGTCGTACCCGCTGTAGGCGTGCAGCTGCTCGCCGAAGTGGTCGGGCGCCGCCTCGCTCAGGTCGTCCTCGGCGTGGTACGTCAGGTAGTACATGCCGATGACCATGTCCTGGCTGGGCACGGCGATGGGCTTGCCGTTCGCCGGCGAGAGGATGTTGTTGGTGCTCAGCATGAGGACGCGGGCCTCGGCCTGCGCCTCCCAGCTGAGAGGCAGATGGACGGCCATCTGGTCGCCGTCGAAGTCGGCGTTGAACGCCGCGCAGACGAGCGGGTGGATCTGGATGGCCTTGCCCTCGACGAGCAGCGGCTCGAACGCCTGGATGCCGAGCCGGTGCAGGGTCGGCGCGCGGTTCAGCATCACGGGGTGCTCGGTGATGACCTCTTCGAGGATGTCCCAGACCTCGGGCACCATCGACTCGACCATCTTCTTGGCCGCCTTGATGTTCTGGACCATCTTGCGGCCCACGAGGCGGCTCATGATGAACGGCTTGAAGAGCTCGAGCGCCATCATCTTGGGGAGGCCGCACTGGTGCATCTTGAGGTGCGGCCCGGCCACGATCACGGAGCGGCCGGAGTAGTCGACGCGCTTGCCGAGGAGGTTCTGGCGGAAGCGACCCTGCTTGCCTTTGAGCATGTCGCTGAGCGACTTGAGCGGGCGGTTGCCGGGGCCGGTCACCGCGCGGCCGCGACGGCCGTTGTCGAACAGCGCGTCGACGGCCTCCTGCAGCATGCGCTTCTCGTTGTTCACGATGATGTCCGGCGCCTGCAGGTCGAGCAGCCGCTTGAGGCGGTTGTTGCGGTTGATGACGCGCCGGTACAGGTCGTTGAGGTCGCTGGTGGCGAAGCGGCCGCCGTCCAGCTGGACCATCGGCCGCAGCTCCGGCGGGATCACCGGGATCACGTCCAGGATCATCCACTCGGGGTGGTTGCCGCTGCGCAAGAAGGCCGAGACGACCTTGAGGCGCTTGACGGCGCGCGCCTGACGCTGGCCCTTGGCCGTGTGGATGGTCTCGCGCAGCTCGGCCGCCTCGGCCTCGAGGTCGACGCGCTTGAGCAGCTCGCGCACGGCCTCCGCGCCGGTCCCCCCGGTGAAGTACACACCGAAGCTCTCCGGCTCGTAGCCGGTCTCGCGGCCGAACAGGCGCTCCATCTGCTGGTAGAGCGCCTCGTCGCCGATGACCTCGCGCGGCGTGATGGTCTTGAACTGCTCCCACGCCTTGTCGATCTGCTCCTTGGCGTGCTCGACGTTCTTGAAGCCGCGGTCGATGTAGTCGTCGCGCAGCTTGTCGACCTTGGTGCGCTGGAGCTTCATCTCGTCCGGGCCGAGCGACGCGGCGTTGACGGCGACGCGGCGGTAGGACTCGAAGATGTCGAAGTAGTTGAAGTACCCGAACTCGTCCTCGGGATCGCTGTCGACGTGGAAGGCGTCGGCCTCACGCTCGCCGTCGAGGATGCCGACGACCTCGTCGCGCATCGCCTCGATGGCGCCGCGGCGCACCTCTGCGTAGAGGTCGTAGCGCGCCTTGATCTCGTCGATCTTCTCCTGCAGCATCATGAGGTCGTTGTCGCGCCGCTCGGCGTCCACGGAGATGATCACGTAGCTGCCGCCGAAGTACAGGACCTTCTCCAGCTCCTTCGGAGCGATGTCGAGCAGGTAGCCCATGCGCGACGGCACGCCCTTGAAGAACCAGATGTGGCTCACCGGGGCGGCGAGCCGGATGTGGCCCATGCGCTCGCGACGCACCTTGGCGCGAGTGACCTCGACGCCGCAGCGCTCGCAGATGATGCCCTTGTAGCGCACGCGCTTGTACTTGCCGCAGTAGCACTCCCAGTCCTTCGTGGGACCGAAGATGCGCTCGCAGAACAGACCGTCACGCTCGGGCTTGAGCGTGCGGTAGTTGATCGTCTCGGGCTTGGTGACCTCGCCCTTGGACCACGCCTCGATCTGCTTGGGCGATGCGAGCCCGATACGGATCGAGTCGAAGTTGTTGATGTCGATCACAGTCGCTCCCTCTGCCTCGGCGGGATCAGTCTGTTTCGGTGTCGGCGTCGTCGGACTCGGGGTCCACGGCGTCGATCCCCAGGATGTCGTCGAGGTCCGGCTGCACGTCGCCGTCGGCGACGAGCACCTCCGCCTCGCTGGCCAGCGCGGCGGCGGCGGCCATGAGGTCCCGAGTCGCCTCCGCGGCGTCGTCCACCTCGACCAGCTCGATGACCTCGTCCGCCGGCTCCGTGCCGGCGCCGATGACGTCCTGCAGGGCCGACGAGTCGACGCCGGCCGCTTCGAGCTCGCTGGCCTCCGCCTGCTGGCGGCGCAGGCCGGCGCTGAGGTCGATGCCGAGCTCCTCGGCGGCGCGCAGGAGATCGTCGTCCTCCTCGCGCACCTCGAGCACGTCGCCGGCTTCGCTCTGCACGCTCATGTCGAGAGCCAGGCTCTGGATCTCCTTCATGAGGACCTTGAACGACTCCGGGATGTTGGGCTTGGCGATGTTCTCACCCTTGACGATCGCCTCGTAGGCCTTGACGCGGCCCACGGTGTCGTCGGACTTGATGGTGAGCATCTCCTGGAGCACGTACGCGGCGCCGTAGGCTTCGAGCGCCCAGACCTCCATCTCGCCGAAGCGCTGGCCGCCGAACTGGGCCTTGCCGCCCAGGGGCTGCTGCGTGACGAGCGAGTACGGGCCGGTGCTGCGTGCGTGGATCTTGTCGTCCACGAGGTGCAGCAGCTTGAGGATGTACATGTAGCCGATGGTGACCTTGTTGTCGAAGCGTTCGCCGGTGCGGCCGTCGTACATCCACACCTTGCCGGAGCACTGGCGTCCCGCCGGCTCCTTGCGGCTGATCTTGAACTCGACCGGATTGTCGGGGGTCTCCTCGCTGCTGCGGATGAGCAGTCCGTCGATCTCCTCGATGGTGGCGCCGTCGAAGACCGGCGAGGCGACCCGCGCCGGCGTGTTGCTGCGCTCACCGTCGGCCTGGAAGCCGGCGTGCGCCGCCCAGCCGAGGTGCGTCTCGAGCACCTGGCCGATGTTCATGCGGCTCGGCACGCCGAGCGGGTTGAGGATGATCTCGACGGGGGTGCCGTCCTCGAGATGCGGCATGTCCTCTTCGGGGACGATCTTGGAGATGACGCCCTTGTTGCCGTGCCGGCCGGCGAGCTTGTCGCCCTCGGCGATCTTGCGCTTCTTGGCGACGTAGACGCGCACGAGCTCGTTGACGCTCGGCGGCAGCTCGTCGTTGTTCTCGCGCGAGAAGATCTTGACGTCGATGACCTTGCCGCCCTCGCCGTGCGGCACCTTGAGACTGGTGTCGCGGACCTCGCGCGCCTTCTCCTTGAAGATGGCGCGGATCAGCTTCTCCTCGGCGGTGAGCTCGGTCTCGCCCTTCGGCGTGACCTTGCCGACCAGGAGCTCGCCGGAATTGACCTCGGCGCCGATGCGCACGATACCGCGCTCGTCGAGGTCCTTGAGCGACTCCTCCGAGCGGTTGGGGATGTCGCGGGTGATCTCTTCGTCGCCCAGCTTGGTCGTGCGCGCGTCGACCTCGTACTCCTCGATGTGGATGGAGGAGAGCAGGTCGTTCTTCACGACCTTCTCGCTGAGGATGATGGCGTCCTCGAAGTTGAAGCCCTCCCAGCTCATGAAGCCGACCAGGAGGTTGCGGCCGAGGGCGAGCTCGCCGTGATCGGTCGAGGACCCGTCGGCGAGCACGGCGCCCGAGGGCACCTTGTCGCCCGGGAACACCAGCGGCTTCTGATGGATCAGCGTGCCCTGGTTGGAGCGCATGAACTTGACGAGGTCGTAGGTGTCGACCTGGCCCTTGCCGGCGTCGATCTCGATGTGGTCGGCGTCCACGTAGGCGACCTTGCCGCCGCGCTCGGCCATGATGACGTCACCGGTGTCGGTCGCGGCGCGGAACTCCATGCCGGTGCCCACGTAGGGCGCCTCGGCGTGGAGCAGCGGCACGGCCTGGCGCTGCATGTTCGAGCCCATGAGGGCGCGGTTGGCGTCGTCGTGCTCGAGGAACGGGATGAGCGCCGTGGCCACCGAGACGAGCTGCGTCGGGCTGACGTCCATGTAGTCGATCTCGGCCGGCGGCACCTGGACGATGTCGGCGCCAGCGCGCGTGCGCGCCAGGATCAGCTCGTCCTTGAACTTGCCCGTCTTGGCGTCGAAGCCGGCGTTGGCCTGGGCGATGGTGACGTAACGGATCTCGCCGGTCTTGGGGTTGACGATCTCCTCTTCTTCCTCGGAGGCGTCCAGATAGACGATCTCGTCCGTCACCTTGCCCTTGACGACTCTGCGGTACGGGGCGCGGATGAAGCCGAACTCGTCCACGGTGGCCATCGAGGCGAGGGAGCCGATGAGGCCGATGTTCGGGCCTTCAGGGGTCTCGATCGGGCACATGCGGCCGTAGTGGGTGGGGTGCACGTCACGGACCTCGATGGGCGCGCGCTCGCGCGTGAGGCCGCCGGCGCCGAGAGCGCTCAGGCGGCGGCGGTGCGTGAGGCCGGACAGCGAGTTGGTCTGGTCCATGAACTGCGAGAGCTGCGACGAGCCGAAGAACTCCTTCAGCGCCGCGACGACGGGGCGGATGTTGACCAGCGTCGCCGGCACGATGGTGTCGGGGTCCTCGGTGGTGAGCCGCTCGCGGATGACGCGCTCCATGCGCGCGAGGCCGATGCGGAACGCGTCCTGCACCAGCTCGCCCACGGTGCGCAGACGGCGGTTGCCGAAGTGCTCGTACTCGTCGATCTCGTGGGCGATCTCTTCGCGCCTGGTGGCAAGGAACACGTTCGCGTCGGCGGCGTAGTCCTTGGCGTCGTCCGGCACGCCGAGCTTGCTCGGCAACGAGATGAGCCGCTTGATGAGCTCGATGATGTCTTCGTTGACGAGCACGCGCACGTCGGCGTCCGGCCGGTCGGCCGGCTTGATGTGGTTGTGCAGGCGGACGTTGAGCTTGTGCCGTCCCACGCGCGAGAGGTCGTAGCGCTTGGGGTCGAAGAACAGACCCTTGAGCATCGCCGTGGCGCCGTCGAGCGTCGGCGGCTCGCCGGGGCGCTGCTTGCGGAAGAGCTCGACCAGCGCCTCTTCCTGGGAGCCGGTCGTGTCCTTCTCGAGGGTGTTGCGGATGTAGACCGAATCGTCGAAGAGCGCGAGGAGCTCGTCGTTGGCGCCGTAGCCCATGGCGCGCAGAAGTACGGTGACCGGGAACTTGCGCTTGCGGTCGATGCGCACGTTGACGGTGCCCTTCTTGTCGATCTCGAGCTCGAGCCACGAGCCGCGCTGGGGCATGAGGTTGGCGACCAGGACCTGCTTCTCGCGCTCGGCCTGCTTGGGCTCCATGATGTAGGCGCCCGGCGAACGCACCAGCTGCGTGACGACCACGCGCTCGGTGCCGTGGATGATGAAGGTGCCGCGCTCGGTCATCATGGGGAAGTCGCCCATGAACACGGACTGCTCGCGGATCTCGCCCGTCTCCTCGTTGATGAAGGCGACCTTCATCGTGAGGGGGGCGGAGAAGGTCATGTCCTTGTTGCGGCACTCGGCCAGCGACTTGGACGGCTCCCCGAACTGGTGCTCCCCGAACTGCACGAGCAGCTTCTCGGAGTAGTCCTTGATGGGGTTGATGTCGGCGATGGTCTCGCTGAGACCGTCGCTCAGGAACCACTCCCACGACTTCCTCTGGATGTCGATCAGGTTGGGAAGCGGGAGCGGCTGCTCGAGCTTGGCGAAAGACGTGCGCACGCGAGGCGCCTGGGGCTCGTTCAAGCGAGTCTCCTCTGTCTACGCGGTGACTGGGAAAAAGAGCACACCACACCAGAGGACTCGAGGTATGGCCGCGGGTAACGCACGGCCGAAAAATATACCACAATCGGCGGGGCGGTGCAAGCGCAATCTGCGGAGGCCGGCGGCGCCCGCCCCCCGCCGTCAGTCCAGCGACGGTCCGCGGCGACGCGTAGGGCCCGGGCCGGCGACTGCCGGCCCGGGCCCTCCGGGCATCGCTGCGATGACGCGCGTGAAGCGCTCTCGTGACCGGCTACTTGATCTCGACGCTCGCGCCGGCGTCCTCGAGCTGCTTCTTGGCGTCCTCGGCCTCGTCCTTGGTGACGCCTTCCTTGATGGCGCTGGGCACGCCCTCGACGACGTCCTTGGCCTCCTTGAGACCAAGACCGGTCAGAGCGCGCACGACCTTGATGACCTGGATCTTCTGGTCACCGAAGGCGGTGAGCATCACGTCGAACGCGGTCTGCTCCTCGGCCGGAGCGGCCTCGGCACCGCCGGCTGCCGGAGCCGCGGCCACGGCCATGGGCGCCGCGGCGCTGACGCCGAACTCTTCCTCGAGCGCCTTGACCATCTCGCTGAGCTCGAGCACGGTCATGCCCTTGATGGCCTCGATGAGCTGGTCTTTCGTAAGAGTCTTGTCTGCCATTGTCAGTTCACCTCACGTGGGGCTTGAAAGCCTTGCTGGACAGGATGGTGCGGCTGCGGCTCACGCCTCGCCGGCGGCGGCGCGCTGCTGCGCCACCTGATCGAGGGCACGGACGAAGCCGCTGATCGTGCCCTGGAGGACGGTGACCAGACCCGTCATCGGCGCGGCCATGGTGCCGACCACCTGCGCGATGAGCACGTCGCGCGGCGGCAGGCTGGCGATCGCCTTGACGCCGTCAGGGTCGATGAGGCTCGCGTCGAGCACGCCGCCACGCACCTCGAGCTGCGGGTGCGTCTTGGCGAAGTCGGCGAGGGCCTTGGCGGCGCCGACCAGGTCGTCGCCGCAGAACGTGACCGCGGTGGGACCGGACATGAACTCCTTGACCGGCTCGCGGCCCGCCTTGTCGGCGGCGATGCCGCCCAGGGTGTTCTTGACGATCTTGAAGCGTGCGCCGCTCTCGCGCAGCTTGCCGCGGAGCTCGGCGAGCTCCGCCACCGTGAGGCCGCGGTAGTCGCTGACGAACACGTTCTCCGTGTCCGTGAGCAGCTGGGTCACCTCGGCGATCACAGCGTCTTTCTCGTTTCTCAGCATCTCGACCTCGCAGTCGCAACAAAAAACCCGCTCCCGAAGCGGAAGCGGGCGCGGGCGCGGAACGCCTTGCTCGTCTCGCCTCGGGTGGCGGACCCGTATGGATCCATTCTGCTCCCGGAGGAGCACCGACCTTCATCGGCCGCGGCGCGCGTGAGGCGCGCCGCGAAGCGGCAGTATAGAACAGCGAGAGGGCGCCGGCAACTGCCGCGGTCGCCGGCGCCCCCGTTCAGGCTCAGTTCTCGAACAGGTCCCGCGTGCGCGCCGGGTCGAGCTCGATGCCCGGGCTCATCGTCGCGGCGATGTGGACGCTCTTGATGTACTTGCCCTTGGCGGCGGCGGGCTTGGCGCGGACGATCTCGTCCAGCACGGCGCCGTAGTTCTCGACCAGCATCTCCTCGGTGAACGACTTCTTGCCGATGCTGAGGTGGATGATGCCGGAGCGGTCGGTGCGGTACTCGACCTTGCCGCCCTTGGCGTCGCTGACGGCCTTGCCGACGTCGAACGTCACGGTGCCGGACTTGGGGTTCGGCATGAGGCCGCGCGGACCGAGGATGCGGCCGAGCTTGCCGACCGTGCCCATCATGTCCGGCGTCGCGATGGCGATGTCGAAGTCGAAGACGCCCTCCTGGATCTGCTTGGCGAGGTCGTCGCTGCCGACGATGTCGGCGCCGGCCTCCTCGGCCTCACGCGCCTTGTCGCCCTCGGCGAACACGGCGACGCGCATCTCCTTGCCGGTGCCGTGCGGGAGCACGGTGGTGCCACGCACGATCTGGTCGGCGTGGCGCACGTCGACGCCGAGGCGGAAGTGGACTTCGACGGTCTCGTCGAACTTGGCGCCCTCGAGCGACTTGAGCAGACGCACGCCCTCGAGCGGCGTGTACAGGCGATCGGGCTCGATGGTGCGCTTGGCGGTGGTGAACTTACGGCCGTGCTTGGCCATGTGCGTGACCTCCTGTGGTGCAAACGGCGATCTGGTCGCCTCCCACGTCGGCGGCCGGGCGGCGAGAGCCTCCCCGGCCTTCAGGTTCTCCTAGTTCTCTACCTCGATGCCCATGTTGCGGGCGGTGCCCTCGATGATCTTCATCGCGGCGTCGACGTCGTTGGCGTTGAGGTCCGGCATCTTGGTCTCGGCGATGGCGCGGACCTGCTCGCGCGTGACCGTGCCGACCTTGACGCGGTTGGGCTCGCCCGAGCCCTTGTCGATGCCGAGCGCCTCGCGCAGCAGCACGGCGGCCGGCGGCGTCTTGGTGATGAACGTGAACGTGCGGTCCTCGAACACGGTGATCTCGACCGGCACGATGGTGCTGCCCGACGCCTGCGTCTGGGCGTTGAACGCCTTGCAGAACTCCATGATGTTGACGCCGTGCTGACCGAGCGCGGGCCCGACGGGCGGCGCGGGGCTCGGCGGAGCCGGCGGGGATCTGCAGCTTGATCTTGGTGAGGACCTTCTTGGCCACTGGTTGCCTCGCTTACTTCCTGGTTAGGACGTCTTCTTGACCTGGTCGAAGGCGAGCTCGACCGGCGTCTCCCGGCCGAAGATCGACACCATGACCTTGAGCCGGCTCTGGTCGAGGTTGACCTCGACGACCTCGCCGGAGAAATCGCTGAGCGGGCCGGACGTGACGCGCACGACCTCGCCGACCGTGAACTCGGCCTTCTGCTTGGGACGCTCGACCGAAGCGGTGTGCATGATGCGGTCGACCTCGGCGCGGGAGAGCGCGACCGGCTTGTTCTGGGCGCCGACGAAGCCGGTGACGCCGGGGGTGTTCTTGACCAGCGACCAGGTGTCGTCGGTGAGCTCCATCTGCACGAGCACGTAGCCCGGGAACACGCGGCGCTCGCTGGTGATCTTCTCGCCGTCTTTGGTCTCGACGATCTGCTCGGTGGGCACGACGATCTGGTGGATGCGCTCCTCCTGGTGCATCGACTGGCGCCGGTGCTCCAGGTTGGCCCTCACCTTGTTCTCGTGGCCTGAATATGTGTTGACGACGTACCAGCTGTACACGGAGTGGCCCCGATCAGGTGAGGAAGTTGACGACCACGTCGACGGCCTTGGAGAAGCCGAAGTCGAGGACGGCGGTGTAGGCGGCGGCGATGGCGACGGCGACGAGCACGACGAGCGTGGACTGCGCGAGGTCCTTGCGCGTGGGCCAGGTGACCTTGCCCATCTCGATGCGCACGTCGCGCAGGAACTTCATGAGCCCCTTCTTCTCGGCCGGGCGGTTCGCCTTGGCCTTCTGCTGGGGCTTCTGCTGCGACTTGGCGCGCGAGGGCTTGGCGTCGGCGCGCTTGGCCACCGCCTTCTGGTCCTGGGCCGGCTTGCCGGACGGCTTCGCCTTGCCCTGGTTGCCTTTCTTGTTGTTCGCAGTCTTCGCCACTCAACCGCTCCGATGATCAATGGCAGGGCTGGAGGGGCTCGAACCCCCGACCCCCGGTTTTGGAGACCGGTGCTCTACCAATTGAGCTACAGCCCTAGGAAGCACACGAGCAGACGCTCAGCGCGTCTCCTTGTGCACAGTGTGCGTCCCGCACCAGCGACAGTACTTCTTGAGCTCGATGCGGTCCGGGTCGTTCTTCTTGTTCTTGTTCGTGTGGTAGTTGCGACGCTTGCATTCCTGGCAAGCGAGCGTGACGAGTTGACGCACGTCGTCTTCCTTTCAAACAGAAGCACGTAAGGATACCAAGCGCTCCGCGGGAGGGTCAACGCGTCTCCCGGCGGCTCCTGCACGCGGCTGCAAGCCTGTCACGGCCACGGCGGCGCAGTATAGCAGGCGCAGACGGGTCGGGCAAAACGGAGCGTTGGCCGGCCGGTCGCGCCGCGCCTGCCGGCGGCGACGCGCGTGCCGCCGGGAGGCGGGCCGGAGACCCGAGGCGACGCGGGCGCCGGGGGCGCCCGCAGGTGCTCGGGAATCCCATTCCAGCCTGCTTCCCGGTAGGGTGGAGGCCGCATGGAAGGAGAGAGCATCGAAGGGCAGCACGAGACGGCCGGCGCCGCGGGCCGCGGCGAGGGCGAGCACCCCGCCGGGGGGCGGCACGTCCCGCGGCCGGAGGTACCAGGAGCGACAGCCCCGGCCGCGGCGGGGGGCGCGACCCCAAGCGCGGCTTCGCCGGAGCCCGGCGTCGGCGTTCCCGCCCAGCCACAGGCCGGCGAACCGCAGGCGGCAGCGCCCGGGTCCGGCCCGTGGCCGCCGCCGGTCCCCGGGTTCCATGCCTGGCCGGCAGCGCCGCCGGCTGCCGGTACGGCGCGGCCGGCCGGGATGGCGCCGGCCACGCGCGCCGCCTCCCCCGGCGAGCCGTTCCACCTGCCGGACGCCGACTGGGGATGGCCGCAGGCGATCGCCGGGCTCGCGCTCGGCTCGGCGCCCGAAGCGCTGCTCTACCTGGGGGGCCTGCTCGCCGGCGCGGCGACGAGCACCGGCGGCAAGGTCAGCGCCGGCAGCGCCGCGGCGCTCGCGGTGGGATCGCTCATCCTCTACGGCTGGCAGGTCACGGCCGCCTGGCTCTTCTCGCTGCGGATCGCCGGCCGCAAGCTCGCGCTGTGGGGATTCCGGCGGCCGACCAAGGCCGCCTTCTGGGTCATCCCCCTGGGGCTGGCGACCGTCTACGTGGTCAGCATCGCCCACGATCTCGTCGTGCATCCCGAGCAGCAGCAGATCATCAACGCGTTCCCGCGCAGCGCGATCGGCGTCGCCTTCTTCGTGCTGGTGGCGGTGATCATGGCGCCGCTCTTCGAGGAGATCGTCTTTCGCGGCTTCCTCTTCCGCGGACTCGCCAACTCGTGGGGCTGGGTGTGGGGAGCGCTCGCCTCCTCAGCCGTCTTCGGGCTGGCGCACCTGCAGCTGGACGTCTTCCTGCCGCTGGCGGCGCTGGGGTTCGCGCTGGCGTGGGCCTACAAACAGACTGGCTCGCTGTGGACGTGCATCGCCATGCACGGCCTCTTCAACCTGATCGCCGTCGCCGCATGGGTGGCCACGGGCTGACGCGGCCGCCCGGCGCGCGAGTCACGCGGGACTCGGGCGCCCGGTCCGGCGGCACACTGGGAGTCAGGTCAGAAGCGTGGGCTTACGGAGCTCGCGGCAGTGGCAGTCGTCGCCGGGAGGCAGGGCCGCAAGAGCGTCCAGCAGGACGCGGCCCATGAGCCCGGCGTCCTCACGGAAGATCTGGGCGAGCACATCGTGCTCCCACTCCTGGACGACGCCCTCTCCGTAGTTGACGATGAGGTAGATGCCCGCGTAGCAGGCGCCGATGTCGCGAGCCAGCCACACCTCGGGGCAGAAGCTCTGGCCGACGACGTCGCCCAGCGTCTGCAGAAAGCGGACCTCGGCCGGGGACTCGAAGCGCGGCCCCTCCGTCACCACGTAGGTGCCGCGCGTGAAGAGTCGGCGCTCGGGAGCCAGACGCCTGGCGGCGCCCACGAGGGCCTCACGCCCGCCGGCGCACACGGCGTCGCGCATGATCAGCAGGTGATCGCCGGCGACGACGCCGTAGCGGTCGCGATCGGTCGTCATGTCCACGAAGTCGTCGACGACCACGAGGTCGCCGGGGTCGAGCAGGTGGTCGAGGCTGCCGACGCCGGCGTCCGAGAGTATCCGTCTCACGCCGGCGCGATGCAGCACGCTGAACACCTGGCGCGAGGCGCGCCCGCGAGAGACGCCCTTGCGCCAGCCGTGCATCTTCACGTGCAGGGCGCGCTGCCCGCCGAGCTCGAAGAGCGTGAACGGCGGGCTCTCGCCCCATGGGGTCTCGAAGACGAGGTCCGTCTCGAGCACCCGGGCGTCCGCGTGGAGGTCGCCGGGGAAGTCCGCGGCAAGTGACCCCGAGCCGCCGATGACGGCGCGCGAAGCGGAGGGCACGGCGGCCGAAGCGCTCACAGACTCGTCAACTCCGGCGTGACCCGCAGCACGAGCAGCTGCACATGGTCGCCGTTGTCGGAGGTGTACTGGCTGAGCGCCTGCTCGAGCGAGGCGGGGAAGCCGCGCAGCGTGCCCAGGACAGAAGTCCCTCGCTGCACCGCGTCGCCGATCTCGACCGCAGGCTCCGCGATGTGGGTCATGACCAGCAGCAACGAGGGATCAGCGGTCATCTGGATGTCGATCTCGACGTCATCGTGGCGGCCGAGGATGCTGTAGTCCTTGATCGCCGTGACCTTGCCATCCACGGGCGAGAGGACCGGCGAACCGGGGACCGCACCGACGTCGAGGCCGGCTGTGGACGACGACGCCTCGCCGCCCGTGCCGCCCATGAGGTAATACTGCACGCCCCCGCCCCCAGCGAAGATGTCGGCGAGCTTCTGGCCGAGATCGCCCCCGCCGAGCCGATCGCCCACCGGGGTGAACGGCACCGTGCCGCTGTTGTCCACCGGGTGGAACGCCACCGCCGTCGTCGCTTGCCGCGCCACGGGGAGCAGGACGTCGACGTCGGCGACGCGCGCGACCACGACGGCCTCGCCTGAGTCCGCGGCGCTGCCGAAGGTCGGCTCGGCGGCCGCGGCGGGCACCTGCGCCGGCGTCTGGCCGGGGAGGGCGTACGCGACCCACACCGCGAGAGAGGTGAGGGCCACGAGTGCGACCAGCGCGACCACACGCCGGCGGCGAATCTGATGGCGACGACGGGCGTACCGCCCGCGTCGCTGATTGGCCGGGCTTGTGTGCATGTCGCACGCCAAGCTACAACGGCCGCAGGCACGCCGCAAGCCGCGCGCCGTCGGCCGGACGGCCCGGGAGGTTCTCGCTCCGAGCGGCGGCACGTTGCCAGCTCTGGCGAAGGATAGTGCGCTCCGACCGCTCATCTCCACCCCGATCACGCCGATACCAGTGGCGTGAGGGACCGCAGAGGGGCGGTCCGCAACTGATCCCGAACGCATCGCGGGCCTCGGGGGTGAGCCATGAAGAGACCGATCGTCATCATCCTGATCGCCGTCGTGTGCACCTTGTCACTCGCCGCGCCGGCGCTTGCGTCCACCTCACTCAACAGCTACGAGAAGCAGGTCCTTGCGCTCGTGAACAAGCAGCGCGCCAAGCACAACCTGGCCAAGCTCTGGGTGAACACGAAGCTCGTGAACGCGGCGCGGGCCCACTCCGCCGAGATGGGCGAGAAGAAGTACTTCAGCCACGACTCGCCCACCGGAGAGACGTGGTCCACGCGCATCGTCCGCTACGGGTACACGAAGTCGGGCTACAGGTACTGGAAGGCCGGAGAGAACATCTACTACGGCTCCGGGCTGTACTCGAGCCCCACCGCCGTCGTCAAGGCGTGGATGGCTTCCAAGCCTCACCGTGCCGTCATCCTCACCAAGGTCTTCCGCAACATCGGCATCGGGGCCGTGAATACGGATACCGGCTACGCCAAGTGCGATGGCACCGTGTGGTTCTTCACGCTCGACCTCGGACGACGGATCGCGCAGTAGAGGCCGCAGGCACAGAGGGTTGAGCGGCGGGGGCGCGCAAGCGCCCCTTCTGCGTTGCGGGACGCCCTGCGGGCGAGGGCGTCGCCGGCGGGCGGAGTAGGATGCAGCGGTGGACCACGACGCCGGCATGACTTCCCAGGCGGCCGCCAGGCTGCGCGCATTCTTCACCGGCGGCGGTCACGAGCAGATCGTGGCCGTGGCGCACGAGGCGGCGCGGCGAGGCCGCGACGCCGAGTTGCCGGAGGACCTGCCGGCCGCGCTGCGCGAAGCGCTCCTCGCGGCCGGCGTGCCCTCGCTGTACGGTCATCAGGTCGCCGCCCGGGACGCGCTGGCGGCCGGCGACAACGTCGTCGTGAGCACCGGCACGGCCAGCGGCAAGAGCCTCTGCTACCAGCTCGCCGTCCTCGAGGCGTTCGCCGCCGAGCCGCAGGCGCGCGCGCTCTTCCTCTTCCCCACCAAGGCGCTCGCCCAGGACCAGGCGCGCAAGCTCGCCCGGCTCCGCATCCCCGGCATCGTCCCGGCGATCTACGACGGAGACACGCCAAAGGACCAGCGCGCCCTTCTGCGACGCACGGCGACGATCCTCCTCACCAACCCCGACATGCTGCACCTGGGCATCCTCCCCGCGCACGAACGATGGGCGGAGTTCCTCCACCAGCTCCGCTTCGTCGTGCTCGATGAGGCGCACGTCTACCGTGGCGTCTTCGGCAGCCACGTGGCTCAGGTGGTGCGGCGCCTGCGGAGGCTGTGTGCGCAGTACGGCGCCGACCCCCGGTTCGTACTCACGTCGGCGACGATCGCCAAGCCGGAGACCTTCGCCGAGCGCCTCGTCGGCGTTCCCTTCACCGTCATCGACGAAGATCAGGCGCCGCGCCCGGAGCGCACGGTCGTGCTCTGGAACCCGCCGCTCGACGACCCGGCGGCGGGCACGCGCCGGAGCGCGCTCGCGGAGACGAGCTACGTCACGGCGGAGAGCCTGCTCGCCGGGGCGCGTGTGATCGCCTTCGCACCCACGCGCAAGGCGGCGGAGCTCGTGTACGGGCACGTCCGCCGCCGCCTCGAGGACCGCGGCAAGCGCGGCGCGGCCGAGCGCGTGCAGCCGTACCGCGCCGGCTACACGCCCGAGCAGCGCCGCGACATCGAGCGTCGCCTCTTCGCACACCAGCTCGATGCCGTGATCGCCACGCAGGCGCTCGAGCTCGGCATCGACGTCGGCAGCCTCGACGTGGCGATCGTGACCGGCTTCCCCGGCACGATCACCAGCCTGCGCCAGCGTTGGGGGCGGGCGGGCCGGTCCGGGCACGGCTACGCCGTGCTGGTCGCCGGCCAGGACGCCCTCGACCAGTACTTCATGCGCGAGCCGGACCGCCTCCTCGGACGCAGCGTGGAGGAGGCGATCATCGACCTGCACAACCCGCACATCAGCGGACCACACCTCGAGGCGGCCGCCTACGAGCGCGCGCTCACCTCGGCCGACGAACAGTACTTCGGGGAGCAGGGCCTTCTGCAGGCGGAGCGACTGGCGCAGAGCGGCCGGCTGCGGCGGCGCAAGGACGGCCTGGTCTGGGCCAGGCCGTACTCCCCCGCCGCCGGCATCGGCCTGCGGACCGCGAGCAACGAGCAGTTCGCCATCGTCGAGGGGCGCCAGGGCGAGGTCATCGGCACCGTGGAGCGCGAGCGCGTGTTCCGCTTCTGCCATCCCGGCGCCGTGTACCTGCACCTCGGCAAGAGCTACCTCGTGCAGCACCTCGATCTCGAGGACCGCGTCGTCATGATCGACGACTTCGACGGCGGCTACTACACCCAGGCGAAGACCGACAAGAACGTGGCCGTCGCCGGACAGGCGGGCTCGCGGGAACTCGCCGGCGGCGTCCTCTTCGCCGGCGACCTCGAGGTCACCGAGCAGGTGATCGCCTATCAGCGCCGCGACATGACCGACGGTCACATCATGGATACGACGACGCTCGACCTGCCGCAGCAGACCTTCACGACACAGGCCTTCTGGCTCGCCGTCCCCCAGCCGGTGCTCGACCGCGCACTGTCCGGCATCGCCGGGAGCGACGAGCCTGCCGCCCCCGGAGCGCTCCACGCCGCCGAGCACGCGCTGATCGCCCTTCTCCCGCTGTACGCGATGTGCGACCGCTGGGACATCGGCGGCCTCAGCACGCCGTGGCACTGGCAGACCGACGCGGCGAGCATCTTCGTGTATGACGGGTACCCCGGCGGGATCGGCCTGTCGCGCCGGGGCTACGACGCCTTCGAGAACCTCGCCGGCGACGCGCGCATGCTGATCGCCGAGTGCCCCTGCGAGAGCGGCTGCCCCTCGTGCGTCCAGAGCCCCAAGTGCGGCAACCTCAACGAGCCGCTCAGCAAGCACGGCGCCGTGGCGCTGCTCGACGCCGTGATCGCGACCGCACCAAGCTGACACCTGCCCGAGCGACCGTCCACCCGGCCTCTCTCGACGGCCTTCTGCCGCACCCGGCCGGCGTGCGGCGCTGCGCAGGCGGGCCCCGCTGCGATAGGCTCCCCCCACGACACGGACGGGAGGGTCGCCATATCCGACCAGACTCACATCGAGACGCTGGACCCCGCCGACATCGAGCAGGTCGGCCATCTGTGGAAGCAGCTCATCGACCACGTCGCCGCGCTGCCCGACGCCCTGGTCCCGGTGCGACCCGCCGACGAGTCGTGGGAGCTGGAGCGCAAGGAGATGCTCAAGGCGCTGGCCGACGAAGCCTTCGTGCTCGTGGCGCGCCGGGGCGGCGTCATCTCCGGATACGCCTTCGTCTGTGTCGAAGGCCCGGACCCTGTCTGGTACACGGGCGACAAGCACGCCGTGCTGGCACACCTTTGCGTGGACGAGGCCGAGCGCGGCAACGGCCTCGGCCGCCTGCTGCTCGACGCCATGGACGCCGAGCTCGAGCGACGCGGGATCGAGGACGTCGAGATCGGCGTCGACACGGGCAACGACGCCGCGACCCGTCTGTACGAGAGTCGCGGCTACCGGGCCGACTTCCGGATCTTCTACGGCTCGCCCGGCGGCAAGCCCTGGGCCTGCCTGCGGCGCGAGGACGAGGACCGGCGGGCCGGGCGCGGGCGCTTCGCACCGGCGGGCCGGGCACCCGGCGGCGGCGACACGACCGGCAGCTGACGACCGTGCCGGCAGCGCCCCCCGAGCCCGTCATCGAGCATATGGACCCGGCGTGCCTCGACGAGCTCGAGCCGCTCTGGCGCGCCCTCGTCGCGCGGCACGCGGAGGTCTGGCACCTGTTGCCGATGCGCAGCGCCGAGGAGACCTGGGAGCGGCGACGTCGCCAGTATGAAGGCTGGCTCGCCGACGAGGGTTCCTTCGTCCTGGTCGCGAGCCGCGGAGGCACGCCGATCGGCTACATCCTCGTCGACATCTCGGACGGCGACGAGACCTACCTGACCGGCGAGCGCATGGCGCGGATCGAGACGCTCGTGGTGGCAGAGGGCGAGCGAGACGCCGGACTGGGCGGCCGCCTCTTCGACGCCGCGATGCTAGAACTCGAGCACCTCGGCGTCGACGACCTCCTCGTGGGGCACATGCACGACAACGAGTCCGCGCGCCGGTTCTACGAGCGGCGCGGCTTCACCCCGTTCGTGCACCTGCTGTACGCGAAGCGTGCGGGCGCGGAGCCGGACGCCAGGGAGGGCACATGAACGATCCGAAGTACGTCAGCGTCATCGGCGCCAGCCGGGCGACGCCGGAGCTGGCGGCGAAGGCCGAGGCGCTCGGCGAGTTGCTCGCCGAGCGCGGCTGCGTCGTGGTCTGCGGCGGACGCTAGCGGCGTGATGGAGGCGGTAGCGCGCGGCGTGAAGAGGAAGCGGCGGCGTCTCGATCGGCATCCTGCCGGAGGCCGATCGCCTTCGCGCCGCCCCCGACCTCACGTACACCGTGTGCAGCGCCATGGGCTACGCGCGCAACCTCAGCGTGGTGGCCAGCGGCGACGTGGTGATCGCTGTAGGCGGAGCCTGGGGAACGCTCAGCGAGATCGCGCTGGCGCGCAACGTGGAGAAGCCGGTGATCCTGCTGGACACCTGGAGCGTGACGCCGCCCGAGGGCGGCGAGCTCGACGGGGTGCGGCGGGCGGCGACGCCCGCCGAGGCCGTCGAGCTCGCCCTCGCAGATCTCGACTGACGCGGCCGGCGGCGGGGCTCGCTCCACTCGGCGATCGTCCACCCCTGGACCGCCGGGTCGAGCCCAAACGCAGCCCTCCCGCTGTTATAGTTGCCGCTCCCTGACGGAGGCGGGCTGCGTCAAACGGGAGATCGGGTGCGGAACGAAGGCGCGAGACAGGTGGCGATCGAGGCCAAGTACATCCGGCCGCGGCACGACCGCGCCAGCCTCCGGCCGGACGTGCGCGGGGCCTACGCCGCCGCGCTCACGCACCGGCTCACCGTCGTCTGCGCGCCCGCCGGCTACGGCAAGACCACCTCCACGGCCGCCGTGCTCGAGCGATTCGGCTACAGGACCTCCTGGTACAAGCTCGACCTGCTCGACCACGACCCCCTCGCCTTTCTCGCAGGACTGGTGCGCGCGCTGCAGCGCCCCTGCCCAGGCTTTGGGGAAGCTCTCCTGCTGGAGCTCGAATCCGGGCCGGTCCGGGACCTGCCCGCCGCCGTCCTGGCCGCCCGATTCTGCTCAGAATGCGATCGCCTCGTGACTGAAGACCACCACGTCGTCCTCGACGACTACCACGAGGCGATGGACTCGGCGGCGATGAACGATGTGCTGGGCTATCTGCTGGAGAACTGCCCGGCCACCATCCACTTCGTCGTCCTGACGCGCTACGAGCCGGCCTTCAGGCTCGAGAAGCTCCACCTCGGCGGCGAGGTCGCGCGCATCCCTCGTGATCTCCTCCTCTTCGACGCCGGACAAGCCGCGGACGTGCTGCATGAGCGCTCCGGAGAGGACCACGACCCCGCGCACATCCGGAGGCTGCTCGAGCTCACGGAGGGATGGCCGGCGAGCGTCGTGCTCGCAGGGATGGCGCTCTCCTGGCTCGACGCCGCGTCGCTCGGAGACGCGCTCAGCGATCCGCGGCTGAGGTCCGACGTCTTCTCCTACCTCGCCGAGCAGGTCCTGCAGCGCCAGGAAGCGGAAGTGCAGCAGTTCCTCCTGCGTACCTGCTGCCCCGAGCACGTGACGGTGGAGTTGGCCGAACAGCTGACGGGAGCGAGCGGCGCCTCCCGCCACCTCCACTTCCTCGCCCGCAACCACATCTTCACCTTCGACACCGACAGGGCCGGGACGTACCGCTACCACAACCTTCTACGCGACTTCCTGCGCCAGCGTGTCGTCCAGGATCAGGGAGAGGCGGCATACCACGTCCTGCAGCTGGACACCGCGATCGCGCTGGAGGATTGCGGGGACCGGCCCGGCGCCATCGAGCTGCTCCTTGGGTCGAACGAGCCGGGACTGGCGCTCGAGGTGGTCGCCCGAGGCGGCGAAGCCGAGCTGGAGCGCCGCCCCTCCGAGCAGTTGCGCCTCTGGGTCGCGCAGTTGTCGCCGGCGCTCGAAGCCGGCCGGGCCTGGGCGCTCGTGGTCGCCGGGGTGCTCGGCGCGCGCGAGAGTCGCTTCTCGGACGCACTCGCCGATCTGCGTCTCGCCGCGGAGGCACTCGAGCACGAGGGTGACCGCGAGGGCCTCTATCAGGTGCTCTCCATCATGGAGTGGGCGGAGTTCTGGTCGGGCGACTCGTCGGCGAGCATGGCCACCTGCGCCCGCGCCCTGGAATACGCCGACGCCGACGCCCAACGGCTGCACACGCTGCTCAGCCTGCTCTCCGCAGCCGTCGACATGCGGCGCTGGGACACCGTCGCGAGCGCGTCGAGCCGGGCAGAAGCACTGTTGCCGCGCGCGAGACCCGAAGAGGCCGCTCGCGCGCAGGCGCTGCGGGCTCACGCGGCCTTCTACCGAGGCGACGTGCGTGCCGCCCACGACCTGATCCAGCACTGCAGCGATCCTCGCCACACGGCCTCCCAACGGGCGGCGACGCTCAACACGCGAGGAATGATCGAGACCTCGCTGGGCGAGTACGCATCAGCGGCCGAGCACCTGCGGGAGGCGGCCGAGGCAGCTGCCGGCTTCGGCCATGCCCTGGCCTCCTACATGATCGAGGACAACATAGCTTCCTGGAGGGGCCGCGCGAGGGCAGTTCGATCCGCATCCTCCCGCGACTGCAGGCCCTGCTGCGAACGAGACGACGCCACCGAACCGACTCTGTTGGCTTCGTGCTAGTCACCAGGGGACTGCTTCTTCGACGCGCTCGGAGAGCACTGGAGCCAGCCTCTACGCGACCGGACTCGCAGCACAAACGGTATCGTCGAGTCGAGACCCGTATCTCGCTTTCAACGCGTCCGCTAATCTCGCGCTTCGCCGAGGGCCTTCTCGGGGCGGACCGCGCAGAGCTGCGCTGATCGGAGTCTGTCCGCTGAGGCGCAGATCCGCTGGGCTGCAGCTTCGTCGAACTCAAGGCTCTCCTGTATGCAGGCATTCTCGCTGCGGCAGCCGGCGCGAGACCCAGGGCCGTCGAGCTGCTCGAAGAGTGCCTGCCACTTCAGCTCGAGCTCGGCCACATCAACCTGGTCGCCCAGGAGTTGTGTCCTCGCCCCGAGCTCGCGACCCTCGTTCTCCGGCGGCATCGGAGCAATGGGCTCGGACCGTCCTTGCTCGGGGCGCTCAGCCGGCACCCACGCTTCGGCGAAGCCGCGCCTATCCTCAGGGGCAGCTGCCAGTCGCAGGTGGGCACGTGGATCGACCACCTCGACGCCGGACGAAGCCCCAGCGTACCGGGCACCGCGGACGCGGCTGCTCCAGCACGGCGGCGGCGCGAGGCAGCGGGGAGAGCACCAGTCGGCGGTGGCTCTGCGCTCGACGAACTCACCGCACGCGAACGGCAGGTCCTTGAGCTCATGGCCCAGGACAGGACGAACGATGAGATCGCCGGCGACCTGTTCATCGCGCTCTCGACCGTGAAGACGCACGTCAATCGCGTCCTGAGCAAGCTCGGCCAGACGACCCGTGTGGGCGCGGTGCTCGAATACCAGCGGCTCCTGGGGGCGACGGGCGACTACCCGAGGTTCGACCCGCCTCGTCTCCACCCAAGGCCGTGACCGGAAATCCACCCTGGGTATGATTCCGCGTGACGGCGGCGTCGCTAGCCTCTCCTCACGGCAACCGGGTCCACCGAGGAGACAGCGATGGAATCGTCAATCTCAGTCACCTACATCGAGTCCGCCACCATGAGCCAGCGCAAGCAGACGGTCATCGACATCCTGCGTGACAGCCACGACTTCGTCTCCGGCGAGGCGATCAGCGACGTGCTCGGCATCTCGCGCAACGCCGTGCACAAGCACGTCAAGTCCCTGCGCAAGCGCGGCTACCGCATCGTCGGCGTGTCCCGTCGCGGCTACCGCCTCGAAGACGAGCCCGCGCGGCTCTCGATGGGCCACGTCACGCAGCGCACCGAGAACACCATGTTCGGCCATTCCTTCCGCTATCACGACGAGATCGAGTCCACGAACCTCGAGGCCAAGACCCTCGCCCGGAAGGGCGCCCCCGAAGGTACGGTTGTGGTAGCCGAGGCGCAGACCGCAGGCCGCGGGCGCCTCGGGCGCCGCTGGACGTCGCCGGCGGGCAAGGGCCTGCTGTTCTCGGTGCTCCTGCGTCCGTCACTACCGATGAGCGAGGCACCGCTGCTGACCATCGTCGCGGCCACAGCGGCAGCCGAGGCGATCGAGAAGCACGTCGCGGCGCGCGTCGCCATCAAGTGGCCCAACGATCTCTTCATCGGCGACCGCAAGGCCGGCGGCATCCTCATGGAAGTCTCGGGCGAGCAGGATGAAGTGGACTGGGTCGTCCTCGGCATCGGCCTGAACGTGAACACCGAGTTCAGCGAGCTCCCGGTCGCGCTGCGGCGCACCGCCACGTCCCTCAAGATGGCCGGCGGCGAGACGATGGACCGCAGCGAGGTGCTCGCCAGCCTGCTGCTCAGCCTGGAGACGCACTACAAGGCCGCACTGCGCGGCGGCTTCGACCGCGCCCTCACGGCGTTCCGCGAGCGTGACTACCTCCTGGCCCGGACGATCAGCGTCGAGACGCGACAGGGGGCCGTGGTGGGCGCCGCGGCAGGCATCGACGACCGCGGCGCGCTCCTCGTCGAACTGCCGCACCGTCGCGTCCGGAGCTTCCACTCCGGCGACGTCACCGTTCGCTCCTGAGCCGCCGGCCCCCGGGTAGGCCGTTTGACGGCCGCCCGGGGGCCAGCTACATTGTCACCTCTTCGTACGTCCGAGAGGTTGACGATTGTCCCGTCTCACCACCCGAGAGATCGCCACCGCCGCCCTCTTCACGGCACTGATGTCGGTCGGGGCCTTCGTCGCCATCCCCGTGGGGTCCGTGCCGTTCACGCTCCAGGTGTACGTGGTGCTGCTCGCCGGGATGGTGCTCGGACCACGTCTGGGCACACTCAGCGTGGCGGCCTACCTCGTTCTCGGCCTCGTCGCCCCGGTGTACGCCGGCGGCGCATCCGGTTTCGGCGCACTGTTCGGCCCCACCGGGGGCTACCTCTGGGGCTTCCTCGGAGCGGTGCTCGTCACGGGGCTGATCGCGCGGCGGGGGGAGCGCACCGTGCCGCGGCTGCTGGTGGCTGGGCTCGCCGGCCTCGTGCCCATCTACGCCGTCGGCGCCTGGTGGCTCGCATTGCAGCTGGGGCTGAGCGCCCAAACGGCCGTGCTGACCGGCGTGGCGCCGTTCGTGTGGATCGACGTGGTGAAGGCCGTGGCCGCGGCGTTCACGGCGCGAGCGGTCGTCAGCCTGCCGCTGGGTCTTCCTGCCGCGTCCCGGCGAGGCCGCTGACGTCGGCAAGGGCGTGACCGCGGAGCCGCAGGTTGATGCGGCCGCGCTCGTACTCGCCCATGAAGTCGGTGGAGCTGCCGTCGCGATAGGCGAGGTCCTTGTCCCGCAGGACCTTGGCGAGGGCCTCCACGTAGGTAGCGTCCAGGGTCGTGCCGGCCATCATGCGCAGCTCCTTGAGCGCCTCGAACGAGCTCCGGGCTCCGCGGTAGGGCCGGTCCGACGTCATCGCGTGGTAGCTGTCCGCGACCGCGAGGACCTTGCTGAGCTCCGGGATCGCCTCACTGCGGATACCGTTGGGGTAGCCGCTGCCGTCCAGGCGCTCGTGATGGTAGCGGACGATGTCGGCGACCTCCTGGTAGGCGGCCAGGTGCGAGAGGACCTCGGCGCCCTTCTCGGGATGCTGACGGATGAACTCCCACTCGGCATCGTCGAGCGCGCTGGCCTTGCGCAGCACGGCGTCCGGCACGCCGACCTTGCCGAGGTCGTGGAGCAGCCCGGCGAAGTGCAGCGCCTCGGCCTCCTCCTCCGGCAGAGCGAGCGCGAGCGCGATGTCGCGGCAGTACATCGCCACCGCCGCCGAGTGCTGCGCCGTGTACTCGTCCTTGCTGTCGAGCAGGACGACCATGGCAGCGGCCAGGCCGATGTTCATCTCGAGATACTGGTCGCTCAATTCGGTCTGTCGCGCCACGTGCTCGCGCTCGCGCACCAGGAGCTTGAACATGTACTGGGCGGCGAACAGCGGCACGAACAGCAGCGCCACGGCGATGATGCCGGCGGCGGCGTAGAGCGCTGCGATCGCGAGCCCCAGCAGGAGGAGCACGCCGAGCGAGCGCAGGAAGGGTGGCATCTCCTCGCGCCAGAAGGCGCGGAAGCGACGGCGGTACTTGACGCGCATGCCGAGGCTGAGGAGAGCGAGGTTCGTCGCCTCGAAGGTCACGGCGGCCGCAGCTCCCGCAGCGAGGAGCCCTAGTGTCACCTGGTCGAGCTGTACGCCAAAGGGACCCAGCAGTGCGTCGAAAGCAAGTGAGGCGAGAAAGACGGCGATCACGTAATTGGCGGTGTTGTAGACGACAACGAAGCGCGAACTCTCGCGCCAGGCGCCCCAGAGCCCGACCGCGACGGCAACGCCGATGGCCGGCAGCCTGCCCGTGAACATGATCGCCAGAAGGATGGGCAGGTTACCGGCGCTAAGGGTGACGCGGTCGGAAACCTCGACGGACATCTCGTCGGCGATGATGGCGAGGATGGCGAACACGACGGCGTCGCGGATGACGGCCGTCGAGACGGGAATCGGCCCCGGAAAGCGGAACGCGTACGCCACAGCGAGCCCGGCGCAGAGCGCCAAGCCCGACGTGAGCACGCGGTAGTCACGCTCAGGTATCGACACGGTACCTCTCCGGGTGTGCAGTGACCCGTCTATCGGCACCGATTGTAGAGAGCTTGAGCGCTCAGTGCATCTTGCTGCCGCCGCCGCTCGTGACGAGCGCGTACAGCAGGGAGGCGAGCGTCTTCTCGATCTTCTTGCTCATGGTGCTACCTCAGTCGATCGGTCGCTCGCGGTCAGTGCATCTTCCCAGCCGAAGCTGATGTGCATCTTTCCAGCGGAACTTGAATGTGCATCTTGCCGGCGAAGCTGATCATGGCTTTCCTCCCGGAGGCTCACGTTTTCGCCACCACGTGCCGATAGGATGTGGTTGACGATGCTGTGCCGTGACTCTATGGACGCCAGGCTGGCCTCGCCTACCCCGCGGACTTGGACAAACCGGGCAATGTGCGGAACACCGGTTGCCAGAATGGACAACGCCTTTCTCGTGGGGCTGCGAAGCCGCTGCCGGGTCGCGACACGTCAGCCCTCTTGGTGTACGCTTCGGGCGCGGCCGCCGCAGGCGCGCCGCGGGGCCCGTCGCCTTTCGAGGCCCCATTCAGCACACACCGCGCCGTGGGGGAACTGCGATAGAGGCGAACGTCGTCGCCAGCGAAGCTCAGGTCGTGCCGCTCAACCGCAACGCGAGCTTCCTGCTGCTCTGGGCGGGCCAGTTCATCTCGCAGATCGGTGACCGGCTCGCCGCCCTCGCCCTCCCTTGGCTGGTCTACACGACGACGGGATCCGCACTGGGGACGGGCGCCGTGTTCGCCCTCTACACGCTGCCCTACGTCCTGTTCGGCGCCTTTGCCGGCGTCGCCGTGGACCGCTTCGACAAGCGGCGGCTCATGATCGCCGTCGACCTGGCCCGCGCGGCCCTCGTCCTGGCGGTGCCGTTCGTCGCCGGCCGCTCGCTGCCCGCCGTCTTCGTGCTCAGCTTCGCGATCTCGACGGCCGCCGTGTTCTTCGACCCCGCCAAGCTCGCCATCCTCCCCGAGATCGTGCCCCCGGGCCGGCTGCTGCGCGCGAACTCGCTGCTCTCGACCGGGGAGAACCTCACCGAGATCCTCGGCTGGGCGCTCGCCGGCGTGCTGCTCGCCTCCGTGAGCACGTCGGTCGCGTTCGAACTCGACGCCGTCACCTTCGCCGTCTCGGCCGTCGCCCTCGCGCTCATGCCCTACCGGGCGCCGGCGCGCGCGGCGGCGGAGCGGACCGCGCGCGCCTTCTGGCGCGAGATGCAGGAGGGGTTCAGCTTTCTCCGCCACGACCGTGGCCTGCGCGCCAACACCGTCATGGTCCTCGTCTGCGTGGCCGGACTGGGCGCCTCCTACCCGCTCACCTTCCTCCTCGCCGTCAACGTGTTCGACGGCGGCACGGGGGCGTTCGGCGCCTTGGAGGCGGTCGTGGGCGCCGGGTACCTGGCGGGCTCGCTTGCCGTGGTCGCCTTCGCGCCGCGCGTGCGCAAGGGCCGGCTCATGATCGGCGGCCTGGCGCTCATGGGCGGCTGCCTCGCCCTCGTCGCGACGGCCGGCTCGGTGTGGATCGCGGCGATCCCGTTCGCCGTCTTCGGCATGGCCAACGCAGCAGCGCTGATCGCCGTGGACACGTACATGCAGCAGGTGGTGCCGCAGGGCATGCGCGGCCGCGTGCTCGGCATGCGGTTCACGCTCACCCAGGGCATGTACGCGCTCTCGGTGCTGGTAGGCGGCGCGCTCGCCGGGATCGTGGACGTGCGCATCCTGTTCGTCGTCGCCGGGGCCATCGTCGCGGCGTCTGCGGTGGTAGGCCTGCTGTCGCGAGAGGTCCGGGAGTCCTAGAAGCGCTCCCACCCGCGGCCCGGCCGGCTGCGCCGTCCGGCGACCGGGTGATAGCCTTCTAACGGAATCCCGAGGGCGACGCGCCGGGGTGGGGCCGGCCGTCCGTCGCCGGTCGTGAACGCAAGGACGCCATGACCTCCCGGAACGACTCACAGACCCCCCGCGACGGCGGCGCGCAGCCTACGAGCTGGCTTCAGCTCGGCGTGATCAGCGTGTCCGAGTTCGTGGTCTGGGCCGGCTTCGGCGCCATCATCCCGTACCTCCCGCTCTTCCTCGAGGAGCAGGCGCACGCCTCGATGACTCTTTGGGCGGTCATCGCGGCGATGTTCTACGTGGGCACCCTGCTGTTCTCGTCGCCCCTCGGCTGGCTGAGCGACACGATCGGCCGCAAGCCGGTCATGGTCGGCGGGGCCGTCGTGTACACCATCGCGCTGCTGCTCTTCACGACCACCACCGATCCGTACTGGTTCATCCTCTTCCGTCTGCTCGAAGGTATCGGAACGGCGGCCTTCGGCCCCGCCGCCCAGGCGTTCGTCGCCGACATCACCACGGACGACAACCGCAGCAAGGCCTACGGGTTCCTGACGACGGCGCAGTTCGGCGGGTTGATCGTGGGGCCCGCCCTGGCCGCACCGCTCTACGCCCTGGGCGGCGGCGGCACCAGCGGCTTCTACGCCATCTTCTACTTCGGCGCGATCCTCTCCGGGCTCGCGCTGGCCGCGATCCTGCTGTTCGTGCGCGAACCGGCGGCGCTCAAGACTCGGCGCACGCAGCGCCGCCGCGAGCGCGAGGCGCACGCAGGCTGGCGGGTGGCCCTGAAGCGTTACCGCTCCATCTTCACGCCGCCGATCCTCGCCTTCGTCCTGATCGCGTTCACCAGCCACTACGCCATGGGCGCCTGGGACGTCGTGTGGAGCCTCTACCTCTCTCACCTCGGCGCTTCCAAGACGTACATCAGCATGACGTGGGTGGCGTTCAGCGTGCCGATGCTGCTCAGCTTCGTCGGCGGGATGTTCGCGGACCGCCACAGTCGCTTCTGGCTGTTCGTCGTCGGGTACGCCCTCTCGAGCTTCGCCTGGATGTTCTACGGCATCTCCACGAACCTGGTGGCGCTCATCGTGGTCAACGTGCTGGAGGGGATCGCGATCGCCTTCTCCTATCCGGCGAAACAGGCGTTCCTGATCCAGGTGAGCCCGCGGCGCTGGCTCGGCACCGTGACGGGGGTCGAGGCGACCTCGATGCAGCTGGCCGGCCTGCTCGGTTCGCTCACGGCGCCGCTCATGTACGCAAGGATCTCGGGACGGGTGCTCACGTTCGCAGGGATCATCGCCCTGGCCGGGCTGGCGATTGCGGCGCCGATCCTCTACCGGGCGTGGAAACGGCTCCAGGCGGCAGGGGACATGCCGACACAGGCCGAACTGGAACGGCTCGCCGACGGCACGAGGACCGCGTTCGCGGCCGAGCCGCCGCGCGGCCCGGAGTGAGGGCCACGGCGCGTCAGCACCAGCGAACGATCAGTAGCGCCGGATCTCGCGGTAGAGCGTGTCGCGCTGCACCGGCGTGCGGCCGGCCGCACGGATGAGCCGCACCATCTCGTCGACGTCGCACTGGTTGCGCACGCCGGCGGCCGCGACGACATTCTCCTCGATCATCGTGGAACCCATGTCGTTGGCGCCGAAGGCGAGCGCCACCTGGCCCATGCGCAGGCCCTGCGTGACCCATGAGGCCTGCACATTGGGCACGTTGTCGAGGTAGATGCGCGTGACCGCGAGCATCATCAGGTAGTCGATGCCGGTGGCGGGGACGTGGCCGGCCTGCAGCTCCGTGTTGCCGGCCTGGAACGTCCATGGGATGAAGGCGGTGAAGCCGCCGGTCTCGTCCTGCAGGTCGCGGATGCGGCGCAGGTGCTCGATGCGCTCGGCAGGAGTGTCGAGCGAGCCGAACATCATCGTCGCCGTGGTCTTCATGCCGAGCCCGTGGGCTATGCGCATCACGTTCAGCCAGGTGTCGGTGGGGATCTTGTGCGGGCTGATGGCCGTGCGCACGCGATCGACGAGCACCTCGGCGCCGCCGCCGGGAAGGCTGTCGAGGCCGGCGGCGTGCAGCCGCGTCAGCGTCTCCTCTACGGTGAGGCCGCTCAGCTTCGAGATGTGGACGATCTCCGGCGGTGAGAGCGAGTGGATGTGGATCGGGTACCGCGCCTTGATGCCGCCGAACACCTTCTCGAACCAGCAGATATCGAGGTCCGGATGCAGGCCACCCTGCATCATGATCGCCGTGCCGCCGAGCTCGAGCGTCTCCTCGATCTTGCGGTGGATGTCCTCTTCCGCGAGGAGGTAGCCCTCCCCGCTCCCCGGCTTCTTGTAGAAGGCGCAGAAGCGGCAGCCCGAGATGCAGTAGTCCGTGTAGTTGATGTTGCGGTCGACGATGAAGGTGACCTCGTCGCCGGGGTGCAAGCGGCGACGGACGGCGCCGGCGCGCGCGCCGGCGCCCAGCAGGTCGCCGCCCTCGAGCAGCGCGAGGGCCTCGGCGTCGGTGATGCGGCCGGCGGGCGGGGCGGCGGCGGGCGAAGTCCGGCCGCCGGTCACGTACCGGCCTCCGGCTCGAGGAACAGCTGGAAGCGGACGAGGTGGTCTCCGTGCGGGCCCCGGTCCGTGGTCACGGGCACGCCGCAGACCTCGTCGTCACCCGGCAGCACGGAGAAGCCGAGCGCCGTGTGAAAGGCGATGGAGCCGCCGTTGACCGGTGCGGTGACGGCGCGCACGACCGTGCGCCCGCTCGTGCGCGCGAGCGCGAAGAAGCGCCGGTACAGGTCGCCGGCGAGGCCGACGCGGCGCCACGCCGGTTCGATGCCGACGAAGTGGACGTAGGCCTCATCATCGTGATCGGGGCAGAAGAAGCCGACGAGGAACCCGATGAGCCTGTCCTCGTGCTCGACGAGCAGCGACGTCCCGCGGAAGTGCTCGAAGAAGACCTTGGGCAGCAGCGGACGCAGGTCGCGCCCGTCCCACCACCCCGGCATGACCGCCATCACGCGGTCCCAGTCGTCGGGGATGGGCCGGCGGAAGATGAGGCTGGTGCAGGACACGTCGCCGTCCAGCCTCAGGCGCCCCCGGCCCGGCCGGCCGGGTCGTCGAGGACGGGGACGTGCTTCAGCTCGCCGATGGCGGCGGCGCGCCGGTAGAACTCGCGCAGCCCGGCGCGATAGTCCGGCGTGAAGCCGAACTTCAGCTGGTCGAAGTAGTCCATGAGATAGGCCTGGCTGAAGTCGTACACCTGCGCGGCGGCGGCGGCGGTCGCCTCGGGCGCCGCCGCGCAGGCGTCACGCGAGGCGAGGAGCGCGGCGCCGACGGCGGCGGCCGCCTCTGGCCGCGCCCGGGCGAAGTCGCGGCGCGCGGCGCACACCGCGTACACCATCGGCAGCCCGGTCACGCGCTTCCACTCGGCGCCGAGGTCGAAGTGGTGCGGGTACGCCTCGACGCGCAGCAGATGCAGCGCCTCGTCGCCGATGAGCAGCAGCGCATCGAAGTCCTCGAGGACCTCGGACAGCGGCCCCTCGCGGGGCGCGAACTCCGGCGCGATGCCCCACTCGCGGCAGAGTACCTTGAGCAGGCAGATGGAGGTCGCGCTCTTCTCCGTCAGCGCGACCCGGCGGACGCTGCGCGAGCGGCGTGCGCGCGAAGAGCTGGATCGAGTCGACGGCGCCGAAGGAGCTGATGGAGACCTGCGGCAGCAGCATCAGCTGGTCGGCGTCGCGAGCGAAGGCGATCGAGGACGGCAGGGCCACGTCGATCGCCCCCTCCACGAGCATCTCGTTGAGCGCCGCGGGATACCCCCCGACGACGTCGGCGCGCACGCCGCGAGAGGCGAGTTCCCGCTCGAAGTGGTGATAGAGCGGAAAGCAGTTGACGAACTCGATGCGCCCGACGCGCACCGGTGGGCCTGCCGGGCGCGGCGCCTCCCACCCGGCTCTCAGGCGCCGGCGTCATCGTACCGCCGCACGACGTTGTAGAGCGTGTCGCGCTCCACCGGCTCGCGGCCGGCGGCGCGGATGACGCGCACGAGCTCGGCCTTGCTGAGCTCCTGGGCCGTATCCACGCCGGCCGCGTGACTGATCCTCTCCTCGACCACGGTACCGTCGAGGTCGTTGACGCCGAAAGCCAGTGACACCTGCGCGAGCTTGAGGCCGACGTTGATCCAGAACGCTTTGACGTGGCGGAAGTTGTCCAGCACCAGGCGGCCGACGGCGAGCATCTTGAGGTCGTCGAAACCGGTGGGCCCGGGCAGCTCACTGAGTCCGGTGTTGGCCGGCTGGAAGGACAGCGGGATGAAGGCGTTGAAGCCGCCGGTGTCGTCCTGGAGCTCGCGGAGACGGACCATGTGGTCCGCGAGCTCCTCCGGCGTCTCGACGTGGCCGTAGAGCATGGTCGCGTTGGACTTCATGCCGACCTCGTGCGCCGCGCGATGGACGTCCAGCCACGTCTGGCCGCTGATCTTCTGCTCACAGATGAGGTCGCGCACGCGGCCGCTGAAGACCTCGGCGCCGCCTCCCGGCAGCGAGCCGAGCCCGGCGTCCTTGAGCTCCTGCAGCACCTCGGTCACGGACTTGCCGCTGATCCTGGCGAAGTGGGAGATCTCGCTGGCGGTGAACGCCTGGATGTGGACGTCCGGGGCCAAGCTCCCGGAGCGCGCGCATCATCCCCAGGTAGTAGTCGAAGGGCAGGTCGGGATGCTCGCCGCCGACGATGTGGATCTCGCTGATGCCGCCGACGGCGAGCGTCTCGCGAGCCTTGTCGACCACCTCGTCGACGCTGAGCGTGTAGGCGTCGGCATCACCCTCGTCGTGGCTGAAGGCGCAGAACAGGCAGCGGTTGCGGCAGACGTTGGTGTGGTTGATGTGCCGGTTGCAGATGAAGTAGACCTCGTCGCCGGCGATGCGCGCACGGGCGAAGTCGGCCATCGCGCCGAGCGCGAGGATGTCGCTGCTGGAGAGCAGCTCGGTCGCATCGTCGCCGGTCAGACGCTCGGCGGCCTCGACCTTGCGCCAGAGGTGGTCGAGGCCGGAGCGCGCGGCGAGCGCGGAGATCTCACTTGGGTTCACGGGATCGACTCCGAAGGTCGTCAGCTGTAGCGGTCGACGACCTGCGCCGCCACCTGCGCGAGCAGCTCACGCTCGACGGTGTCTGGGCAGGCATCGAGGACCGACCTGGCATCTCCAATGTACCGCAAAGCGTCGCGGCGGGCACGCTCGAGCGCGCCGCTCTCCGCGACGGCGCCGAGGACGGAGGCGACCGCGGCATCCTCCGCTCCCGGACTCCCCAGGATCGGAGCGAGGTCAGGCCGGGCCTCGAGGGCGTAGATCAGCGGCAGAGTGACCGTGCCGTCGCGGACGTCGGTGCCGGGTCGCTTGCCCGTGGCGGCCTCGTCCCCGCTGCAATCGAGGATGTCGTCGAAGACCTGGAAGGCGATGCCGATGAGGCGGCCGTACTCGCCGACGGCGCCGGCCGCATCGTCCCCGGCGCCCGAGAGCAGGGCGCCGAGCGAGCACGCGGCAGAGAAGAGATCTGCGGTCTTGCGCTCGCAGCGGCGCACGTACGCGTCCACGCCGACGCCGACGTCGTAGGCTTCGGCGCGCTGCAGGACCTCGCCCTCGCTGAGCCCGACGGCGGTGGCGCTCAGCAGGTCGACGGCCGCAGGGACGCCCGCGCCGACCAGCTCGGAGAAGGCGCGGGCCAGCAGGTAGTTGCCGGCGGACACCGCCGTGGCGGCGCCGTACTGATGCGCCACCGTGGGACGGCCGCGACGGAGCTCGGCCCGGTCGAGGACGTCGTCGTGGACGAGCGTCGCCATGTGGAGGAGTTCGACCGCGGCCGCGGCCCGCAGCACCGGCTCGCCCGCCGCCTGGCCGCGGCGGGCGCAGAGCAGCGTGAGGAGCGGCCGCACCCGTTTGCCTCCCGCAGACAGCGTCGCCCGGCAGGCGTCGCCGAGGTCGTCGGGGTACTCCGATGCGACCGTTGTGAGACGCTCCTCGACCAGCTCGAGGCCGCGCGCAAGGCGCCGCTTCTGCGCGGCCGAATGCCATGTCAGCGATGGTCTGGGGCTCACGCCGGCACCTCACCCACGTGGAGAGCCACGGCACCGAAACCGAGGCGCCGGTAGCGCACGTTCACCAGCCCGGCGCCGGCCATGATGGCGGCGAGTCCGTCTGCCCGCGGGAAGGCCGCCACCGACGCGGGCAGATAGGCATAGGCCGAGGGGTCGCCGGTGACGACCCGGCCCAGGATCGGCACGACGCGGCCGAGCCAGAGGTCGTGGAAGCGCCTGCCCGGCCCGTCCGGCGCCTGGGTCGACTCGAGGCAGACGACGCGGCCGCCGGGGCGCGTGACCCGCGCCATCTCGCGGAAGGCGCGGGGCACGTCCGGCACGTTGCGCACCCCCCAGCCGACGGTGACGGCGGCGAACTCGCCGTCGGAGAAGGGCAGCGAAAGCAGGTCCCCGGCGACGAAGGCGTGCGGTACGGGCAGGCCGCGGCGCTCGCGAGACGCGGCCTTCTCCCGCGCCCTTACGATCATGGCCGGCGTGAAGTCGAGCCCCGTGACGCGACAGCCCGGGCACGCGTCCACAAGGCCGAAGGTGAGGTCGCCGGTACCGCAGCATGCATCCAGGGCCTGGTCGCCCGGAGCGAGTGCAGCTTCGCCGGCAGCCATCCTCCTCCAGCGGCCGTCGAGGCCGACGGTCATGATGCGGTTCATGAGGTCGTAGCGCGGCGCGATGCCGCCGAACATGGCCTCGATCCGCGAGGGGTCGCGATCGATCGGGAGGTCATCGGACGCGCGCGCGGGCCGGCCGGACGTCGTCAGCGCCGGCCCCCGTCCCACGGCGGGAACAGATCCTGCTCGAAGCCGAGGGCGCTCATCACCTTGCCGGCGACGTGATCGACGACGTCCTCCAGCGACCGCGGCCGCGAGTAGAAGCCGGGCATCGCCGGCATGACGACGGCGCCGGCCTCCGCCAGCTCGAGCAGCCGGCGCAGGTGGATCTGCGTGAGCGGCGTCTCGCGCGGGACCACGACGAGCGGCCGCCGCTCCTTGAGGGCGACGTCGGCGGCGCGATGCATGAGCGTGCGCGTCGTGCCGAGGGCGATGTGCGCCGCCGTCGACATCGAACAGGGGCAGATGACGACGGCGTCGGGGGCGCTGCTTCCGCTGGCGGGAAGCGCCCCCAGGTCGTCCGGCAAGAAGACGTCCGCCGTCACGCCGGTCCGCTCGAGGAACGCCGCCGTGACCGCGTCGCGCCCGGCGGCGTCCAGCTCGAGCTCGTGCTCGAGCACGAGGACGCCGCTCTCGGAGATGCTGAGCTGGAGCGCGCAGCCGGCCGCCGCCAGCGCCTGTACCAGCCGCGCGGCGTAGGGCGCGCCGCTCGCGCCGCTGACGCCGACGAAAACGCTCTGTGGTGGTCTACCGGTCATGCGTGATGCTCCCCGAGTGGGGTGGCTCGGCGCGGGCTAGTTGATCGAGCCGGCGTGGCACTGGCCACCGTAGCAGCCATTGGGCCCGGTGCCGCCGTTGCCGTGGCACTTCATGCACACGCTGCCCTGGTTGTACGTGTAGTTCGGATGATCGCCGATGAAGGCGCTGCTGTGGGGCAGCTCGACGCCGTGGCAACCCACGCAGAAGGAGTTGCTGTGGCACTTGCTGCACAGGCCGGGCGAGCTCAGGGCCGTGCTCGGGTGCGTGGAGAGCCAGCCGGACGGATGCGGCATCTGCAGGCCGTGGCACTTGATGCAGCTGTCCTGCCCGTGGCACTTGACGCACTTCTCCCGATTCTTCTGACTCGCCTGGGAGTAAGCGCCGTGGCTCGACAGCCAGCTGCCCGGATGCGGCATCACGAGCCCGTGGCAGTCGATGCAGAACGTCGGGTCGTCCTTGAGGTGGCAGGAGACGCAGATGCTCTTGCCGCGGTCGACGACGATCGGGCCGTGGCTCTTCATCCAACCCTCGGGATGCGGCATGTCGAGCCCGTGATGGCAGTCGGCGCAGATCGTTCCGGTCTTGTGGCATCCCTGACACTGTGACGGGGTCACCTTCCCCGTGATCGGGACGTTGATCTCCTCCGGAGGCGCGCCCCCGACGTGGCAGATGTCGCAGTCGTCCGGCAGCCGCTTGCCGTCGTGGCAGCGCGCGCAGATCGGCATCTTGTTCTGCGAGACGCGGGCGACCTCGAGCTGCGTTCCGGGGTGGCTGATATTGGCGTGGCAGGCCGTGCACTGATAACCGGCTTCCCGGAGACCCGTGTGGTTCACGCGGATGTTGTTGTAGACCTGGTCGCGCTCGATCTGGGACTTGGGGTGGCACTGGACGCAGTTGGCGGTGCCCACGGCGGTGGTGATGGGGCGCTGGTACGTGTCGGACACGTAGAGGATGAGGTTCGTGACGCCCTGGAGGTTCCTGATGAGGTAGTTGAAGACGCCGGGCTTGGTGTGGCACTTCTGGCAGCCGACGCCGGCGCGATAGTGAGGCGACTGCTTGTACGTTTCCACCTCGGGCTGGATGACGTGGCAGACCTCGCAGGCCGCGATGCTGTTGACTGCCGAGAAGGCGATGACGGCCGCGACGAAGACGACCCCGAGGGCGGCGAGGACGCCGATCAGCCACGACCTCGGCACCCTGCCCTCGAGGAGCACGCGGCTCTTGGGGGTCCTGTTTCTGGGCACGGTCTACTCGCTCCCCGGTACCGGCGTCACCGTGGGCGTCACGCGCGGGGACGGGGTGTAGTCGACACCGTCGAACAGGCTGTGCGCCCGCGGGTCGCCCGAGGCATGCTGCTCGTGACAGGCCTGGCAGTTGTCCAGCACGTGACAGTTGAAGCACGTCGGAGCGCCGGCGCGAGCCGCGGCGGCCGGATGGCTGGAGACGAAGTCCTCCGGATGTGGCATGGGCACCTGGTGACAGGTCTTGCAGTACTCCTTGACGTTGTGGCACTGGGCGCACGTTTGCCGCCCCTTGGCCTCGGCGGACTTGCCGTGCGCGTAGAGCCACGCGTCGGGGTGCGGCATGAGGATATCGCTGTGGCACTTGCTGCAGGCGTCCTTCTCGACGTGGCAGGCGCTGCAGGTGGAGAGCACGCCGACGGCGCCGTGCCGCGTGCTCCAGTCCGACTCCTGGTGCGAGGAGGGGACGGCCCCGTAGCCGCGCTTGACGTGGCACAGGTCGCAGCGCGACGTGGCCACCGTCCCGTCGGGGGCGCGATACTCGTTGTTGTGGCAGATGAGGCACTGCTCCATGACCGGATACGTGCGCGATCCCGGGGGAATGGCGAGTCCGTGCGCGGTGGTGGAGTGGCAGCGCTGACAGAGGAAGCCCGCCTCGATGAGGTGCTGGTGGTCCACGCGGATCCCGTTCCTGGTGACGGGCTTGAAGAGCGTGTCGTTGGTGTGGCAGCGCCGGCACGACTGGTTGAGCACATAGCCGAGGATGGGCTTTTCGTAGTCGCCCGTGATCTGCGCGATCGGCTGCTGCAGGGCTTCGAGCTTGGAGGTGAGGAAGAAGAACGGTCCCGGTTTGGTGTGGCACTGCTCGCAGTTCACGCCGTCATGGGCCGACAGCCTCCACTCGTCGACATAGGGGACGTGGCTCTTGCAGGCCGCGCAGAAACGCGGCGAGGACGTCGCGGCGAGAGCGACCCCGATGAACACCACGAGGGCAGTGATCCCGATCGCTGCGACGGTGACGCCGCGAGACGTGAGCCGGAAGTTCAACGGCAGGTCTCAGTTGACGGCGCTGGGCCGCGTGTTGTGGACGGCCCTGCGGTGACACAGTGTGCACTGATAGCCGTCGTCGTGCCGAAGGGCCACGCTATGACACTGCGTGCACGCCGACTTGCCGGGCGTGCCCTGGGCGCCGTGGAACTTGCGGGTGTGGCAAGTTCGGCAGTTCCTGACCCTCTTGCTGACCGCGCTGGCGTGCAGCTTCTGCGAGTGGCACGACCCGCACACACGTTTCTTGCTGATGGACTTCGCATGCTGCGCCGCCGTCGCCGGCCCGCTGCCCGTGCCCTTGTGGCAGGTCGCGCACTTGCTTTGCGCGACCGCCCTGCCGGCGTGCCTCTTGGCGTGGCAGGCGCGACAGTTCTTGAAGCCCGGGCTGGTCGCCGTGTAGAGGTGGAACGCCTCGGCGGTCGTGTGGCACTTGGTGCACTGGACCTTGTTGGCGTGCTGCTGGTAGCCGGAGTGGCACGCCGCGCAGTCGTTGAATCCGGTCGCCTGCCCGCTGTGATGCGGGCTCGACCCGGGATCGAAGATGCTGACGCTGGTCGCGTGACAGGCGGTGCAGGCGGAGCTCGAGCCCAGGTGCGGGTTGGCGCCGTGGGTGCTCGGGATCGTGTACGCCTTCTGGGCAGCGTTCCAGAGGTGGCACTCCTGGCTGCAGGCCGTACCGGGCGTGGAGAGGGTCGACGTGTCCTGGCCGGGGTAATGACAGGTCCAGCAGGTGTCGTCCGGGTAGCTCACAAACCCCGGGTGGCACGACGTGCACGTCGCATCGGTCGGCTTGCCGTTGTCGTGACAGACACAGCCGGTCGCGCCGTCGTGCTGCCACTGATCGAAGGCGCCGGCAGGCGAGGCTGCGAGCGCGAGAGCCAGCACGCTGGCTGCGAGCAGCGTCACAGCCATCGCCGCGACCGTCGCCCAACGACCCTTTCCGCTCACGCTGACTCCCTTCCCCAGTCCGGGCGCCGCGCTCCACAGCTCGGCCGCCGGGCACACTCCCCCACGAGGCTATCGCCGTCTTGCCGGCGAGCCCCCTCGTCGCGACCTACCGCGACGAGCCCCACACGCATTCGAGTCTACCAGTGATTGTGAAGCGGTTCACCCTCAAAAAGAGCTGAGCCAGTAGTAGGTGACCCAGACGACGAAGAGGGTGAAGACCGCCCACAAGAACAGCGCCGCGCCGGTGATGATCCACCACAGCACGTTCTCGAACTTCATGCGCCTCGGGCTCAGCGGCGCGATGAGCACCTCGTCCAGCGTGCCCTCCCGCACGCGACGCTCATACTCGAGCGGCCGCTCGTGGGCGTACTCCTCGAGCGGCAGGCCGCCGTTGTACATCGCCTTGTCCATCGGGAACGCCTCCGGCCGCAGGTGGGCGTGGAAGAAGTGCCAGAACACGACGACGAAGCCCATCGCCAGGAGAGCCCCGCCCGAGTGGTTGACGAGGGCGAAGTTGATCACGATGCCGGGCAGGTACCGCGCCGCGACCTCCGGGTACCAGAGGATGGCCCCGGTGACGCACATGATGGTGACGCCGGCGGACGCCGCCCAGAACTCGCCCTTCTCGTAGTAGGCGTAGCGGTCGAGTTCCAGCCTCGGGCGAGGAGTCGCACCCACGAACCAGCCCACCATGGCCTTCAGGTCCCGGTAGTCCTGCCGGTTGGGGACCATGGTGCCGGGGCCCCAGAAACGTCCCTTGGACCTGATGAGGATGACGCCGAAGTAGCCCAGCATGCAGATGACGCACGTGACCATGATCATCGCCGCGAAGCGGTGGATCATGCCGGCGTTCTGCACGCCGCCGATGATGCCCATCCACCGCTGCGCCCACGCCTGGTCGCTGTACTTCAGAGGCATGCCCGTCAGCACCAGGATGGAGAAGCTGATCATGATGAAGAAGTGCACCCAGCGCTGAAAACCCGTGAAGCGGCGGAAGTGGGTGCGCGCCCCGACCGCGGCCGGGGTCGCTCTCGCCGCCGGCTCCTGGACCACGGCTTCGTTGCGGATACCGCTGTCGGCGCTAGCCACGGTGGTACATTCCCTCCCTCAGGCCTCTGTAGAAGTACATGAAGCAGTGCAGCCCTCCAAGTGTGAAGAGCACGCCGATGAGGACGGCGTGGTTCATCTCCATCAGCCACACCCACAGCGATGAGTGGGGCGTGCTGCGGTCGACGTGCACGAGGAAGCTGGCGAACCTGGAGTTCGCGTTCTCGTGGCACTTGCCGCAGGTCGCCACGACGTTCTGCGAGGACACCATGCTGTGGGGGTCCGACTTCGGCAGGATCTCGTGCGAGCCGTGACAGTCGGTACACACCGCACGCGAGAGGTTGCCCATGCGCACGGACTTGCCGTGATACGTGTCCAGGTAGGTCTCCGACTTCTCGCCGTGGCAGCGTCCGCACACCTCGGGGATCGTCTCTCTGAACTCGGCCGACTTGGGGTCCACGATGCCGTGTGAGCCGTGGCAGTCGCCGCAGGCGGGCGCCTCCTCGGAACCTTCGTTCATCACGAGATTGCCGTGGAAGGACTTGTCGTACATCTGGAACTCACTGGCGTGGCAGTCGCTGCAGGCGGTGAGCTTGGCCTGCTTGTACCACCCCTGGGTCTCCTCCGGCGTGTGCTCGCGCGGCTGGAACCCCGCGTGGCAGGCGGTGCAGTCCAGCCGGGAATGCATCGAGGAGTGCCAGGCGTCCTCGGAGACGGTCAGGCTCTTCTCGACGCCGTTGACGTTCACGGTGCCGAGGCCCGGCTTGGCGTGACACTCGAGACACTGGTCGCTGGCGCCGCTGGGAATGGTGAACGTGACCGCGCCCGCCGGCGCCGCGGCGGCGGCCAGCAGGCAGGCCGCGCCAAGAACGACGAGGATGGCGCGACGGAGACTCACTGGGTGGTCACTCCCTCAGCGCGGTGGCACTCCACGCACATCTGCTCCGGGTGACACACGAGGCACGACCGGTCGCCCTTGGCCGCCACCGGCGCGTGCGACGTCGCCCAGTCGGCGGGGTGATCGACCGTGTGACACTGGTTGCAGAGCTGTTCCTCCGTGTGGCAGCCCAGACACCGCGTGCGGTCCTTCTTGGCCTGCTGGCCGTGCGCGTAGGGCCAGTTCCCCGAGTAGTGACCGGGCGTCGGCTTCTCGTGACAGCCGTCGCAGAACTGCTCCTTGTTGTGGTGACAGCGGACGCAGTCCTGCTCGTTGGCCAGTGCCAGCTTGCCGTGCTCCTGGAGGAAGTCCGTCGGGTGGGATGTGCCTCCCTCGGGCGGCGTGTAGTGACAGAAGTCGCAGCCGGCGGGGTCGCTGGTCTGCTCGTGACACATGGTGCAGGGAGCCATGCTGACCGCGCTGCTCTGCCCGGGAGCCGCGTGCGCCGTGTGGTCATGGCAGTCGATGCACTCGAGGTTGTTCTGGTTGATGTGCTTGGCGTGGGGCATACGGATCTTGCCCGGGATGCCCATGAGACCCTTGAGCGGATGACACTCGATGCAGTTCGCGGTGGCCGGAGGTGCTTGCCGGTCCTTCGGGGGGTGCATGTTGAGGTATTCCAGCCAGATGTTCCGCGCCTCCTTGGTGCGCCACCTGAGCGAGGCCATCACGCCCGGCGGAACGTGGCACTCGGCGCAGGGGACCGAGGAGTGAGCGCTGCGCTGCCAGCTGCGGTACGCCTGCTTCATGGAGTGGCAGCTGCCGCAGTACGACGAAGACGAGGTGGCCACGACGGGCACGAGCAGGCCGATGACGATCACGCAGGCGACCGCCACCAGCGCGATGATCGCGAACCAGCGGGAGCGGCGTCGCGGCTCCCCGTCTACCTGCTGTGGCTCCTGGACGTCGCCGTCACTCACCTGTGCGTCCCCCTGGGAGTGCGTGATGGTGGCCGGTGCGTCCACGAGATTGCGAGAGCGGATGCCGGACGCTTCGGCGGCGGTCATTGTACCACACGGGGTATACGAGAGAGGCCGGTAGCGGCACTCGATTCATGTCCACAATGTCGCCGCGATCACGACCGCGCCATACAGGAGACCCACGGCTCCGTTGACCGTCATGAAGCTCATGCCCACCCGGTCCAGGCCCCGCCTCGCAATGTCCACGTGAGGCCACGCCAGGAGAGCCGTCACGGCTGCCAGCCCAACCCAGTAGATGAGCCCGAGGTCGGACACGACCCCCACCGCGATGAGCAGTGCGACGGCCGCGACGTGCGAGACCTCGGCGACGATCAAGGCGCCGCGAACGCCGACTGCCACGGGCACCGAATGCAGCCCGTTTCGCCGGTCGAAGTCGAGGTCGAAGATGGCGTAGATGACGTCGAAGCCGCCGACCCACAGCCCCACGGCGAAGAACAGCAGCCACGGCACCGTACCGAGGCGGCCGCTCACCGCCAGCCAGGCGGCCGCCGGAGCAAGCCCCAGCGTGAGTCCCAGGGCGTAGTGGCAGAACCAGGTGAAACGCTTCGTGTACGGATACAGCACGAAGGCCGCAAGGGGGATCGGCCAGAGATACCGGCACGGCTCGGAGAGCTGGAACGCCGACAGCACCAGCAGACTCACCGACACGAGCGTGAAGAGCCAGACCTCACGCCGCCCGAGGCGACCGGCCGGCAGCTCGCGCGCGGCGGTGCGCGGGTTGCGCGCATCCACTTCCGCGTCGATCAGCCGGTTGAGAGCCATGGCCGCGCTGCGAGCCCCGACCATGGCGAGCGTGATCCACAGAAGCTGTGACCACGTGGGCGCGCCGCCGGCCGCCAGGAACGCGCCCGCGTAGGCGAACGGCAGAGCGTAGACGCTGTGCTCGACCTTGACGAGCCTGGCGAAGAGTGCGGCTTTGGAGCCGGAGACGCTCCCGGGCACGCCCGCTGGATCCCGGTCAGCCTGCGTCGGCGGTGGAAGAGCTGCCCTTGTCGCCGGGGGCCGTCGGCCGGCCCGCGGCGGGCTTCTCGTCTGCGGGCTTGGCCGCCTCTGGCTTGGCGACCTCGGACCTGGACGACTCGGGCTTGGCCGCGGCGGGCTTCTCCGCTTCTGGCTTGGCCGCCTCGGGCTTGGCCGCCTCGGGCTTGGCCGCCTCCGGCTTGGCCGCTTCTGACTTGGCCGCCTCGGACTTGGCCGCTTCTGACTTGGCCGCCTCCGGCCTGGGCGACTTCTGGCTTGGCAGCTTCCGGCTTGGCCTCGGACTTGACCGCTTCAGCCTTGGCCGCCTCAGCCGAGACTGCCGCCGCCGGCTTCGCGGCCTCGGGCTCGGTCGCCGGCTCGTCGGCAACCGGGCCGTCCTCCGCCGGGACTGCCCCCGGCCCGCCCTCCGCCGGCCCGTCCTCCTGGTCGCCGCCCTCCCGCTCGTCCGCCTCGTCGCCGGGCTCCGGGGCCGGAGGACGGTGCGCGAACTTCTCCAGCAGGTAGCTCAGGATCGCGACGATGGCCGCGATCAGGCCGATCACGAACAACACCGAGTAGACGATGAGGCTGGCCGGCGACGTGATGCCCAGGAACGCGCTGGTCGACCACGCGACGGCGGCGATCCCCCAGTTGATCAGCGACAGTCTCAGGAGGAAGCGGCGTGCGCGCTTGTCACGCTCGCTGGCCTCCTGGTGCGCTTGTCTCGATCCGAGTGGGGCAGTCATCACTCAGTCCAGTACCGACCAGATGATGAACGCCGTCATGAGCAGCGCCGAGAACCCCATCACCGCGGTGATGATCCACCAGATGCTGTCGGCGAACATCGTCTTCCACGTGACGGTCCTCTCCACGAGGACCTCGTCGAGTGTACCCTCCCGCACGCGGCGGGCGTACTCGAGCGGCCGCTCTTCGCGGTAGTGCCCGACGGGCAGCGTGCCGGTGAAGATGACCTTGTCGATGGGGAACGACTCCGGGCGCAAATGGGCGCTGAAGAAGTGCACGAAGATGAAGATGACGCCCATCGCGAGCAGCGCCTCGTTCGAGTGGATCACGATGGCGATGTTCAGGAAGACGCCCGGCAGGTACTCGGTCGTCTTGAGCGGGAACCACATCATGAAGCCCGTGAGGCCGATGATGACCGTGCCGATGGCCAGCGAGATGTAATCGAACTTCTCCCAGTAGGTGTAGCGGTCGAACTGCGGCTTCGGCCCCTTGCCGAAGAACCAGGCGAACATGCCGACCATGTCCTCCAGGTCCTTCTTGCCGAACATCATGGAGCCGGGGCCGCGCAGGTTCTTGCCGCGGCGGCGAACGACCATGACGATCATGAAGAGCATCTCCGCGCTCCAATAGACGACGGTCACGATCGCGGCCAGCCGGTGGTAGATGCCCGCCGCCGTGACGCCTCCGAAGAAGTCCATGAACCACTGCGCCCAGGCGGTGTCCTTGTACTTGAGCGGCATGCCGGTGAACACGAGCACGGTGAAGCTGACGATGACGAGAAAGTGCATCCAGCGGTGGAAGAGATTGAAGCGCCGGTACTCGACGCGCTTGTCACCCCGGCGGTCCCGCCCGGGGTGGTGGCTGCGCGAGTACAGCCCTTCCTTGGCGCCGCGATAGATGTACAGGCTCGTGTGCACCGCGGCGAAGGTGAATACCACGGCGATGAGCATGACGTAGGCCATCCAGAAGAACCAGACCAGCCACGACGAGCGCGGGTCCTGAGGATTGACGTGCACGTCGAAGTCGGCGAAGTTCGCGTTGGCCCCCGGGTGGCAGCGGGCGCACGTCTCGACGATGTTGGCGTCGGAGACTGAGCTCTCCGGGTCCGAGGCGGGCAGGATGCGGTGACCCCCGTGACAATCGGTGCACACGGCGGCGTTCTCGTCGCCGAGCAGGTAGGCCTTACCGTGGTAGCTGTCGAGGAAGGTGTCCTCCTTGCCGCCGTGGCAGCGCGTGCACATCGCCATCTGGGTGGCGCGGAACTCCGGGGTGCCCGGGGAGAGGATGTTGTGCGCCTCGTGGCAGTCGGCGCAGAGCGGCGCCTTGTCGCGATCATCAGTGAACGACAGGGCCCCGTGGAATGAGCCCTGGTACATGCGGGCTTCCTCGCCGTGGCAGTCGCCGCAGGCGGTGAACTTGGCCGTCCTCAGCCAGTCCTGGGTGACGCTCTCCGGGTGCGTGCCGGCGTTGAAGCCGATATGGCAGCTGATGCAGGCCAGCTTGCCGTGGCGGGAGGCGCCCTGATGCGCCCGGTCGACGTAGAGGCTCCTCTTCTGGCCGTTCACGTCGATGTACGCCGGCACCTGCTCGCCGTCGACGGTGATCGTGCCGTCGACCGGCTTCTGCCCGTGGCATTCGAAGCAGGCGTCGTTCTGGTTGGCGCTGAGCGCTTCGCCGCCGGATCCCGTCGGACTCGCCGCCACGGCGACGCCGGACAGCAGAGCGACGCTTCCGATGACGGCGACGCACGTGAGCGCCAAGGCCAGGCCGGCGCGGCGGAAGGTCACGGCGTCACTCCGTTCTGCTCGTGGCACGCGTCGCACATCCCCTGTGGATGGCACACCAGACAGGCGCTCGGGCCCTTCTTGGCGATGGTCCCGTGGTAGTCCTGCCAGCCGGAGGGGTGGCTCACGGCGTGACACTGATCGCAGTAGGCCTGGTCGTGGCAGGCCTCACAGTTCGCGGGATCGTCCTTGGCGTCGGCGCCGTGCATGTAGCGCCACCTGCCGGAGTAGTGCGATGCGGGCGGGAGCTCGTGGCACTTGTCGCAGAACTCCTGCTTGTCGTGGTGGCAGCGCAGGCAGTTCGCCTCGTTCACGAGCGCCTTCTGGCCGTGATCCTTCATGAAGTCCGGTGCGTGCTCGCTGGCCGGCGGGGCCGCGTGGCAGAAACTGCAGTCGTCCGGCGCGCCCTGCTCGTTGTGACACATGGTGCAGGTGACCATGCGCACACCTTGTTGCTGGCCCGGCCGCTTGTGCGAGACGGTGTTGTGACAGTCGGTGCACAGCAGGCCGCGCATCTCGAGGTGCTGCTCGTGGTTCATGCGCACGCCGTCGGTCTCGCTGGGGATCTCGGTCACCGGGTGGCAGGTGAGGCAGTTGGCGTTGGCGGGAAGGTGCTCCCGGCCACTTGAGCTCGGCATGCCCAGGTAGTCGGCCCACACGTTCTTGGCCTCGCGCAGGCGCCAACGGGACGCCGCCGCGACGCCGGGCGGGATGTGACATTCGGTGCACGTGACGTAGCTGTGGGAGGAGTCGGCGTGCGTCGCTGCGGCCGGCTTCATCGCCTTGCAGGACGTGCAGTACGACTCGGAGTCCATGGCGGCGACGGGCAGCACGAGGATGGCCACGAAGATGAATGCGATGGAGATGGCGACGACCCAGGCGAACCACGTCGTGCGGTACCAGACGCGCGGCGCGGGCCGATGGCGATGGTTTCTCTCAGCCAAGAAGAGTGACTCCCGTGGACTCGGCTCTCACGAACCCTGCGCGGCAGACCCCTCGTCCTGGCCGCCCAGGCTGGCGCGGATTGTACCACCCCCCGTATGTGCCCGCCACACGCGCGCGGGCGTCGCGGCGGCTCGCGGAGGCGGTCAGGCGAACGGCAGGCCGAACTCCGCCCAGCGCTCGTTGACACGGCGGACGACGGCCGGGTCCATGGCGAGCTCCTCCGGCCACTCGCGCTGGTGCCCCTCGTCGGGCCACGACTTGGTGGCGTCGATGCCCATCTTGGCGCCGTAGCGCGCCGTCGGGCTCGAGTGGTCGAGCACGTCGAGGGGGCCGCGCGAGATGACGCAGTCCCGCTCCGGGTCGACGTTGTTGAACACGCGCCACGTGACCTCGCTGTAGTCGTGCACGTCGACGTGCTCGTCGACCACGACGACGAACTTGGTGAACATCATCTGGCCCATGCCCCACACCGCGCTCATGATCTTGCGCGCGTGGCCGGGGTACTCCTTGCGGATGCTGATGATGGCGCAGTCGTGGAAGACGCCCTCGATGGGCAGGTCCATGTCGACGATCTCGGGCTGCACGAGCTGCAGCAGCGGCAGGAAGAGGCGCTCGGTGGCCTTGCCGAGGTAGGCGTCCTCCATCGGCGGCTTGCCGACGATGGTCGCCGGGTAGATGGGGTCGCGGCGGTGACTCATGGCGGTGAGGTGGAACACCGGGTACTGGTCGGCGAGCGAGTAGTAGCCGGTGTGGTCGCCGAACGGCCCCTCGAGCCGCGTCTCGCCCTTCTCGACGTAGCCCTCGAGGACGATCTCGGCGTCGGCCGGCACGGAGAGGTCGACGGTGGCGCACTGCGCCATCTCCACCGGCTCGCCGCGGAGGAAGCCGGCGAACATGAACTCGCTGATGCCCGGCGGGAGCGGAGCCGTGGCGGCATACGTGACCGCCGGGTCGGTGCCCAGGGCGACCGCGACCTCCATGCGGTCGCCGGCTTCGCGGAAGTTGGCGGCGCCGTCGTGGTGGATGTGGATGTGCATGCCGGTGGTCTGGCCGTCGAAGACCTGGAGCCGGTACATGCCGGCGTTCTGGCGGCCCTGCTGGTCTTTGGTCACGACGATCGGCAGCGTGATGAAGGGGCCGCCGTCGCCGGGCCACGTGGTGAGCACCGGCAGGCGCGCGAGGTCCGGCGGGTCGACGACGACCTCGCGGAAGGCGGCCTTCTTGCCGTATTTGGGGCCGTAGGAGGCGAGCTCCTTGAGCTGGCCGAGCGCCTTGACCTTGCCGACGAGGCCACTCGGCACCTGCAGTTCCAGCAGCCCGCCGATGCGCCTGGCGATGTCGTCGAGCGGCGCGCCCAGGGCCAGCTCGAGACGGCGGTACGAGCCGAGCTGGTTCATGAGGACCGGCACGGCGGGCTGGCCTGCCGGTCGCCTCGGCTGCTCGAACAGCACGGCCGGACCGTGCGCCTTGCTGGCGCGGTCGGCGATCTCCGCCATCTCGAGATAGGGGTCGACCTCGGGGCGCACGCGGGCCAGCTCGCCCTCGCGTTCCAGCAGACTGATGAAGGCACGCAGGTCCACGGTCACCTCCCGGCGACGGCTTCGAGCTCGCGCAGCAGCGGAGCGGGATCGGGCAGATCGAGGCGGGTCGCGGCGCGCGCGACGGCGGCCGGCACGTCCGCTGGAGGAGACGCATGGAAGCCGGCGTCGACCTCGTCGAAGAGCGCGCCCACTGCCTCCGACGCCGCGCCGGCGTGCTGGGCGGCGATGCCGGCCACGGCGTAGGCCCAGAGCGCATCGTCGTCGGCGAACGCAGCGCCGGCGCTGCGCAGGTACGAGCACGCCGCCATGAGACGGGCGAGCAGGCCGACGGCGTCGGCGTCCCCGCGCGTGGCGATGCCGCGCAGGCCGCGCGCGTAGTAGCAGTCCCCGGCCAGCAGCCGGGTCTCCAGATCGTCCGCCGCGAGCGCCAGGGCGCGGCTCTCGCGGTAGTGCAGCAGGTAGCCCTCGTAGATCAGCTCGATGTCGGTCGCGAACCCGTCGTCGGCGTCGGCATCGAGCGCTGCGTACAACGCTCCCCAGCGCGGAGCGGGAGCGGCGGCCGGCGCCGGGCCGAAGGCCTCCCCGGCCGCCGCCAGCGCCGCGGCCAAGCCGGCGGCGAGGTCCACGGTCAGGCCTGTTCCCGGTCGAGGTAGAAGGACAGCGACATCAGCTCGCTGGAGAGGTCGACCTGGCGCACCAGCATGCCCTCGGGGGCGTGCACCTTGATGGGCGCGAAGTTGAGAACGGCCCTGACGCCGGCCGCACCGAGCCGCTGGACCGTGCTCTCGGCCTCGGCGGCCGGCACGGTGACCATGGCGATGTCGACCCTCTCCTTGCGGCAGAACTCGTCCAGCTCGTGCACGCCGCGCACGCGGCTTTCCTCGCTCGAGCCGTAGCGGGCGCCGACGACCGTCGCCGAGCTGTCGAACATGCCGACGAGGCGGAAGCCCTGCTCGCCGAAGCCGCGGTAGCGAGCCAGCGCCGTGCCGAGCAGACCGGCTCCCACGATGACCACGTTCCAGGTGTGATCCAGCCCAAGGCAGCGCGTGATCTCGTCGACGAGGACGGGCACCTCGTAGCCCACCCCGCGGGTGCCGAACTCCCCGAAGTAGGAGAAGTCCTTGCGGATCTGCGCCGCGTTCAGGTCGATCATCTCGGCGAGGTCCTTGGACGAGACCCTGTCGACTCCCCGGGCGCGCAGCTCGCGCAGCTTGCGCAAGTACAGCGAGAGGCGCGGCACGGTGACGCTGGGGACCTTCTTCCTGTCGAAGTCGCGCATCTTCAGGCCTCCACTCCCGCGAACCAGTCGGCCGCGGCCGCGGCCGCGAGCTCGAGGTCGTCGTCGGTGAGCGCCAGCGAGATCATCGCCGCCTCGAACTGCGACGGCGCGAGGTACACGCCGCGCTCCAGCATGTGCCGCCAGTAGGAGGCGAACGCGGTCGTGTCGGCGCCCTTGGCCTCCGCGAAGCTCCGCACCGGACCCTCGCAGAAGAACATCGTGAGCATCGGGCCGACGCGGTTGATGGTGACCGCGCGACCGGCGGCGCCGGCGGCCGCGCGCAGGCTCTCCTCGACGCGGGCGCCGGCCGCCTCGAGGCGCTCGTACACGTTGGGCTCGGCGAGCACTCTCAGCGTCGCCGCGCCGGCCGCCATGGCCAGCGGATTCCCGGACAGCGTGCCGGCCTGGTAGGTGGAGCCGAGCGGCGCCACGGTCTCCATGAGCTCGCGGCGCCCCCCGAAAGCGCCCACGGGAAGCCCGCCGCCGATGATCTTGCCCAGGGTCGTGAGGTCGGGCATGACCCCGAACCGCTCCTGGGCGCCTCCCCACGCGACGCGGAAGCCGGTGATGACCTCGTCGAAGACGAGCACCGCACCGTGCTGCGTGCACAGCGCCCGGCAGGCCTCGAGGAACCCGGGCTGCGGCGGCACGACGCCCATGTTGCCGGCGACGGGTTCGACGATGAGCGCCGCGATCTCCTCGCCGCGCGCCGCGAAGAGCTCGGTCAGCGCGGCGACGTCGTTGTACTCCACGAGCAGGGTGTCGGCGGTCGTGCCTTTGGTGACGCCGGGGCTGTCGGGCAGCGCGAGCGTGAGCACGCCGCTGCCGGCGGCGGCCAGGAAGGCGTCGGAGTGGCCGTGGTAGCAGCCGATGAACTTGACGATCTTCTCGCGGCCGGTGAAGCCGCGGGCGACGCGCACGGCGCTCATCGTCGCCTCTGTACCGGAGTTCACCATGCGCACGAGGTCGACCGACGGGACGGCCTCGCAGATGAGGCGCGCCAGCTCGACCTCGAGCTCGGTCGGCGCGCCGTAGCTGGTGCCCAGGTCCACCTGGGCCTTGAGCCGGCCCACGACCTCGGGGTGCCCCCAGCCGAGGATCATGGGGCCCCACGAGGACACGAAGTCGACGAACTCGTTGCCGTCGGCGTCCCAGAGGTGACTGCGCTCCGCACGCGTGACGAAGAGCGGGTGCGGCATGCCGACACCCTTCATCGCGCGGACCGGCGAGTTCACGCCTCCGGGGATGTACTTGAGCGCCTCTTCGAAGAGGCGAGCGGACGTTGCGGTGTTCACCCGGGTCCTCCCTGCGAGTGAGAATGCCTGTGCAGGCTGTGGACTATACTACGCGCCGCCGCGCGGCATGTGCGTCGGTACACAACCTACCCGCCATTCGCGAAGGCGCATCCCCACAGGAAGAAGCGGACGGCCGCCGAACGGCTGAGCAAGCAGCCACCCGGCCCGAGGAGCGCGCCATGCCAGTGACCATCCGCCACGCCTGCCCCGGTGACGAACCGGCCATCGTGCGCCTCGTCCGCGAGATGGCCGAGGGCGAGGGAGACGTCTCGGCGACCGACGAGCACTACGTCCGGCACTTCCTCGCCTCGCCGGTCAGCGGCGCGCTCCTCGCCGAGGACGGCGCGGACGCCGTCGGCCTGCTCAGCTACGCCATCGTGCCGGGGCTGTTCCACACCGCGGACTCCGGGCTCATCGAGCTGCTGGTCGTGACCAGCGCCCGAAGGAGCGAAGGGATCGGGCGCCGTCTCGTCGAGACGGCGCTGCGCGTCTTTCGCGAAGCCGGCTGCGCCGAGGCTTCGGTGAGCACCGGCGCCGACAACCAGGCGGCGCAGAAGGCCTACTGCGACGCCGGCCTCACGGAGGCGTCGGTCCTGCTCGAGACGCACTTCGAGGCGTGACCCGCTGATGGACGAACGGCGACTGCTGCGGCGGGCCACCGAAGCGGACGCTGCGTTCATCGCCGAGATGCTGGCGGAGGCGGCGAGCTGGGAGCGGCCGTCCGGCGAGCCGCCCCCTGCAGTGGCCGAGCTGCTCGCGGTCCCGCAGGTGGCCGACTACGTCGAGGGGTGGGGCCGCCCCGGCGACGAAGGCGTGGTCGCCGAGGTGGACGGCGAGCCGGCCGGCGCCTGCTGGTACCGCCGCTTCACCGCCGAGAGACCGGGGTACGGCTTTCTGGGCGAGGAGGTCCCGGGGCTCGGCCTCGGCGTTTCGCCGGCCCATCGCCGCCGAGGCCTCGGCTCGGCGCTGCTCGCTGCGACCGTCGATCTCGCCCGCGAGCAGGGCATCGGGGCCCTCGGCCTCAGCGTCTCCGAGAGGAACGCGACCGCCCGCCGCCTCTACGAGCGGGCGGGCTTCGTCGTCGTCGATCGTGAGGGCGACTCACTCACCATGCGGCTGGATCTGCGCGGCCCGGCGACAGCAGACGCAGCCTGAACGCCGAAGAAGTCTCAACCTCTACTAAAGGATGAGACTTCTGCAGGCTGGCTCTTGCTCGTCTGAGGGGTCAGGTCTGGCGGCTCAGCCGACGGCCGGAGCGCACCAGCCCTTGGGTACGTAGGCGCAGTACGGCTCTTCGGCCATGTAGTCGCCGGTCGCCTCGTAGGCCCGCGCGCGGCAGCCGCCGCAGACCTTCTTGAACTCGCAGGCGCCGCACTTGCCCTTGAGGCCGTCGAAGTCGCGCAGTTCGTTGAAGAGCGGCGAGTCGCGCCAGACCTCGGGGAACGTCTGCTTGCGCACGTCGCCGGCGACCTTGTCGAAGTAGCCGCAGCCCTGCACTTCGCCGATGTGGCTGATGAAGCAGAAGCCGATGCCGGCGAGGCAGCCGCGGCTGAGCGTGTTCATGCCGCCGTGGCTGTGCGGGTGCACCTCGAGCTTGCGGCCCTGCGCCTTGGCGCGCTGGCGCATGACGCGCCAGTAGTGCGGCACGTCCGTGGGCTTCATGAACAGGTCGCTCTCCTGCTGGGCGTCGTACATCCACTCGAGCGCCTTCTCGTACTCGTCCGGCGGCAGCTCCTGCGCCTCCAGCTCCTTGCCGCGCCCGGTGGGGACGAGCATGAACGGATGGAAGCTGACGGCGCCGAGATCGTCGGCGAGCTGGAGCAGCGCCGGCAGGTAGTGGACGTTGAGCTTGGTGATCGTCGAGTTGATCTGCACCTCGACGCCGGCGTCCAGGCAGTTGCGGATGCCCCGCACCGCCCCGTCGAAGGCGCCGGGGACGCCGCGGAACTCGTCGTGCTCCGCGGCGTTCGGGAAGTCGATGGAGATGCTCACGCGCGCGATGCCGACGTCGTGCATGCGCCGCGCGACCTCGGGCGTGACCAGCGTGCCGTTGGGCGACATGACCGTGCGCAGGCCCTTGCCGATGGCGTACTCGGCGATGTCGAAGATGTCGGCGCGCATGAGCGGGTCGCCGCCCGTCAGGATGAGGATCGGGTTGGCGAACGAGGCGATCTGGTCGACCAGCGTGAACGCCTCGGCCGTGCTGAGCTCGCCCGCGTAGGGTCCGTGGACGGCGCTGGCGCGGCAGTGCACGCAGGCGAGGTTGCAGCTGCGCGTGACCTCCCAGGCGATCACGCGCGGAGGTGCGACGCCGTCCCCGGCGTCGCCGGGCCGCGCGGTCATGGCGTGGGGGTTTTCAGCGTGTGGATGATGCAAACCGGTACCAGTGTGCCAGAGACGGGCGGGCGGCGCAACGCACGAACGGGTGCGCCGCCCGGCCCTCTCCGACAGCCGCCTACGCGATCCAGGCGGCGATGTCCTTGGCGTGGTAGGTGATGATGAGGTCGGCGCCGGCGCGCTTGATGCCGGTGACCGCTTCCATGACGGCGCGCTGCTCGTCGAGCCAGCCGTTGGCCGCCGCCGCCTTGATCATCGCATACTCGCCGCTCACGTTGTACGCCGCCAGCGGGAACTTCGTCTCCTGCTTGACGGCGTGGATGACGTCGAGGAACGGGATCGCCGGCTTGACCATGATGATGTCGGCGCCTTCCTCGATGTCGAGGAGCGACTCGCGCACGGCCTCCTCGAGGTTGGCCGGGTCCATCTGGTAGGTCTTGCGGTCGCCGAACGCCGGCGCCGACCCGGCCGCCTCGCGGAACGGCCCGTAGAAGGCCGAGGCGAACTTGCTCGAGTACGACATCAGGATCGTCTCCGTGAGGCCCTCGTCGTCGAGCGCGTTGCGGATGGCGGCGACGCGCCCGTCCATCATGTCGCTCGGGGCGACGATGTCGGCTCCGCTCTCGGCGTGTGTGATCGCCATCTTCGAGAGCAGTTCCAGGGTGACGTCGTTGACGATCTCGCCGTCGTGGATCACACCGCAGTGGCCGTGGTCCATGTACTCGCAGAGGCACACGTCGGTGATCACGATGAGGTCCGGGAACTCGTCCTTGATCGCGCGCACCGCCATCTGGACGACGCCCTCGGAGTCGTAGGCGCCGCTCGCGGCGGAGTCCTTGTGCGACGGGATGCCGAACAGCAGCACCGCCGGGATGCCGAGCCTGACGATCTCTCGCACCTCGGGCAGCAGGTTGCCGATGGAGAGCTGGAAGCAACCGGGCATCGACGAGATGGGGTTCTTGACGTTCTCGCCCGCGATGACGAAGAGCGGGTAGATGAGGTCCTCGAGATGAAGCCTGGTCTCGCGCACCATGTCCCGGATGGCCGGGGTGCTGCGCAGGCGCCTCATGCGGTAGCTGGGGTAGTACATGCGCTGGCGTCCTTTCTTCGTGCGGGCCCGGACGCGACCCGCCCGGACGGTCAATCTTCGCGCCGTGGCGCACGGATGACAAGTGCGGACGGGCGTTGGACGCCGGGCGCGGAGCGGCGCGGCTCAGCCGGCGGACCGCGCCTCCGCCAGCTGCAGAGCCGACCTGACGACGCCGGTCACCGACTCCCGATCGCGGAGATGGCAGGGCAGCACCGGCGTCTTGGCGTCGAGGCCGAGCGCCTTGGTCATCTGCTTCACCGTCAATTCCTCGCCGGCCATCGACATGTAGGTGGCGACGACGTAGGTCGCGTGGTCCAGGCTCTTGACGAACTCGAGGTCCGCCTGCGTGGAGCGCAGGCTGTCGGCGTCGTTGGCGTTGGCGAGCAGGACCCAGGCCGAGCACTCCCCGGCCAGGCGCTTCCACGCCTGCTCGGGACAGGTGGAGGCGGCGGTGAAGACGACGACGTCCTCGTCGTCGTGACCGTCGGCTTCGGCCTCCGTGGCGGCGGCTCCGTTCCCATTACTCCCCGTCAGCTGGCCGGCCACCACGGGGATCTCGACCTCCTTCTCGTCGATGAGCTCGACCCGGAGCTGCTTGACCACGTTGGAGTCGGTGAGCGTGTTGATGAAGACCTCGTTGTAGATGTCGATGGGCCCGCGGACGGCGACACTCGGCCCCCTGCCGATGCCCTCGATAACGGCGTCGCTCACGGTGATGAGCCCGCTCGAGAACAGGCCGTAGATGACCTTGGCGCCGTGGAAGCGGTCGAGACCGCAGTCGCGGAGGATCGTGTTGATGTCGGCGCGACCGTCGATGTGGACGACCACGCGCCACTCCTCGGCGGTCAGGGTGAGGGAGCCCTCGGCATCGACGTGATCGCCGTAGGCCAGGTGCGGGACGCGCTCCAGCGATCCCAGCTGCTCGAAGATCAGCTCCCACTCGTCGATGCGGCGGCAGCCCTCCATGATGACCGTCTCGACGCTCATCTCGACGAGGATGTCCTCGTCCAGCGGGCTCTCCTCGGCGCCGAACTCGAACTCGCCGTCCGACCAGCTGAAGAAGTTGAAGGCGGTGTCCTGGATCTGCTCGCGCACCGCCTGCTCGAGGGTCTCCCTGTCGATCCGGCCCTGCTGGAGGAGGATGCTGCCGATCCGGGCGCCTTCGCCCGCCTTCTTCTGGGCGGCAAGGGCCTCCTCGAGCTGCGCGCCGCTGATGGCGCCGGCTTTGATCAGGCGCTCGCCGAGCGGCAGCAACTGCGGCGCCGCGTAGGCGTAGTAGATCATCCCGTTGCGGAAGAAGATCTTGCCCGACTCACCCTCGCGGCGGATGGTGAGCGCCCCGCTCTTGGCGCTCATCTTCACCAGTTGGAGGATGTTGGGGAGGCTGAACTCCTGCAGGTTGCCCTGGAGAAGCATCATCCTCCTTTCGTGACCGGCGCCCGCGCGGGGCGAGGCCGCGCCCGTGCGCCGCCTCGTATCCTCCATCGGCAACGCCGACCACGACTTGAGACTGGAGCGGCGGCCGCAGACCTCGCCGCGGCGGCTCGACGAGCCGGTCAGGCCTGAGCGTCCGCGCGGCGCGCGCGGGCGCCGACCTCCACCGCCTCGCCGAGGGCGTCGCCGGGCGCCGGTCCGTCCGGCAGGCAGACCGGCGCCTCGCACGAGCCCTCCTCGACCTCGCGGTGCCGCAGGGCGAGGACGGCGCCGGTGGCGGTGGCCAGGGCGGCGATGCCGCCGACCGCCACCGCCCAGCGCACGCCGAACCCCCGCACGATGAGGCCGGTCACCGGCCCACCTATCGGAGTGCTGCCGAGGAAGACGATCGACCACAGGGCCATGACGCGGCCACGCATGGCGTCGGGCGCGTTGACCTGCAGCAACGCGTTGGTCGTGCTGATGAAGAGGACGGCGCCCGCGCCGACGAGCACGAGGAGCGCCGCTCCCATCGCGTACCCCGGCGCGACGGCGAGCACGAGGGTGACGATGCCGAACCCGAAGGTGCTCGCCACGAGCAGCCGCCGCGACGGTCGCGCCCTGCTGGCCATCAGCAGAGCGCCGGCGAGCGCGCCCACGCCCATGGCCGCCGAGAGGATGCCGTAGGCGCCGCCGCCGCGGCCGTACACGTCTTTCGTGAGCAGCGGCAGGATGACCGAGTAGTTGTAGGCGAGCGTGCTGACCACGGCCAGCATCACCAGCGGCACGCGGAGCGACGGCGTCCGCCACACGAAGCGGAATCCCTCGCGCACCTGGCCCGGCTGCCGCCGCACGGGCTTCGACGGAGAGAGCTCCGCCTTGCGCATGAGCAAGAACGCGACGATGACGGCCACATAGGAGGCAGCGTTGAGGAAGAAGCACGGTGCGACTCCGGCGCCGGCGATGATCACGCCCCCGATCGCCGGCCCGATGATGCGCGACGCGTTGATGACGACCGAGTTGAGGCCGACGGCATTGGCCAGGTCGTCGGGTCCCACGATCTCGTAGACGAAGCTCTGCCGGGACGGCAGGTCGAGCGCGAGCACGATGCCGTTGAGGCCGGTGATGACCCAGATCATCCACAGCGTGACGACGTCGGTGGCGGCGAGCACGCCGAGGACGACGGCGAGCAGCGCGGCGACCGTCTGGGTGATGAGGAGCAGCCGGCGCTTGTCGACCCGGTCGGCGAGCACCCCGGCCCACGGGCCCAGGACGAGCACCGGACCAAACTGCAGCCCGACGGTGATTCCGAGGGCGACACCGCTGCTGGTGAGCTCGAGGACCAGCCAGTTCTGGGCGAGCGACTGCATCCAGGTGCCGCTCATGGACACGATCTGGCCGAAGAAGTACAGGCGGAAGTTGAACGTGTGGAGCGAGCGGAACGTACGGCGCAGCAGGCCGGGCCCCGGAGCGGGAGCGGTGACGGTCATACCCCCAGTGTACCCGGCGACTCACAGCGGCGTCTCAGCGCCTTCGAGGCGCGGCGGGCCGTGCGCACGGTACGGAGGGGCCGTCAGACGCGGAGGAGGTACACCTGTCCGCTGCGGGTGACGACCTTGACGCTCGCGCCGGTCACCGTCGCCGCCTTGCGCAGGCCGACGTTGACCGAGTTCGCCTTGCGGCCGGGCACCTCGACGAGCGCCGACGCGACTCCCGAGGCGACGAAGTCGGCGACGATCTCCGCGTAGAGGCCGGCGCGCCTGCCGGCCATCGGCGGCACCTCGGCGGGGACCAGTCTGTAGGGCTTCGCGGTGCGGGGCATGGACGGCACCTCCAGTCGGCGTCTTGGCACGCCGCGCGGCGTGCACGGCGAGTCTACGCCACTCGCGCGCGGGGTACAGCAGAGCCACGGCCGACGGGACGACGCCGCGACGAGACGGGAGGCCGGTCATGATCGTGAAGAACGAGGCGCTGCTGCCGCTGTTCGCGGAGGTGAAGGCGCTGCTCCAACCCTACGCCGAGCGGCTGACAGTGCGCCGCGACGACCCCGGCTACTACGACCTCTGGTCGGAGAAGGACGTCGTCGTCGCGGACCGCGAGCGCAACGAGGTCAACTTCGCGGGGCTCGTCATCCAGAAGAGCCACGTCGGCCTCTACTTCATGCCCTTGTACGCCGACCAGGAGCTCTCCGCGTTGTTCGGCCCCGAGCTGCTGGCGACGCTCGCGGGCAAGTCGTGCTTCCGCCTCAGGCGGATGACGCCGGACCTCAGGGACCAGATCACAGCGGCGCTCGCCGCCGGCTGGCGCCTCTACGAGGAGCGCGGCTGGGTCTGACGCCGCGGGGCCGCCGGAGGCGCGCGGGCGGCGCGGCGGCGCGCGAGACGGCGGCGCGGCGGCCACGGGCGGGTGGCGAGCGGGACGACGGACCTTGACGCCGGCCCGTGCGCGGCCAACGATGTGGGGGTGACCATGACGCCGACGGCGGGACATCCCGCCGCGGCCGCAGCTCGGAGGGGGCAGTGATGAAGAAGCTGATCAACCGGCCGGAAGACGTCGTCAGGGAGGAACTCGCCGGCATCGCCCTGGCGCACGCCGGACGGCTCGTCGTCCACACGGACCCGCACTGGATCGCCCGCGCCGACGCCCCCGTCGCCGGCAAGGTGGCGCTCGTCTCCGGCGGCGGCTCCGGCCACGAGCCGCTGCACGGAGGCTTCGTCGGCCCGGGCATGCTCGACGCTGCCTGCCCGGGCGAGGTCTTCACCTCCCCGACGCCGGACCAGATGCTCGCGGCGACGCAGGCGGTCGACGGCGGCGCCGGGAGTCTGCACATCGTCAAGAACTACACCGGCGACGTCATGAACTTCGAGATGGCCGCCGACCTCGCACGCGACGAGGGATTCTCCGTGGAGCAGGTGCTGATCGACGACGACGTCGCCGTCAAGGACAGCCTGTACACAGCCGGGCGCCGCGGCGTGGGCGCGACCCTGCTCGCCGAGAAGATCTGCGGCGCCGCAGCGGAGGAGGGCCGGCCGCTCGCCGACGTCGCCGGCCTCTGCCGCAAGGTCAACGAGTACCAGCCGCAGCATGGGCGTGGCGCTGACCTCGTGCACCACGCCCATGGCCGGCAAGCCGACCTTCGACCTGCCGGACGACGAGATGGAGGTGGGCGTCGGCATCCACGGCGAGCCCGGGCGCGAGCGCCGGCCGCTGGCGAGCGCACGCGAGGTCGTGGAGACGCTCGCGGAGGCGGTGGTCGACGACCTCCCCTACGTGAGCGGCGACCGGGTGCTCGCCTTCGTCAACGGCATGGGCGGCACGCCGCTCATGGAGCTGTACGTCGTCTACGCCGAACTGCATCGCTGCCTCGAGGAGCGGGGCATCACGCATCGCGCGCAACCTCGTTGGCTCCTACGTCACGTCGCTCGACATGGCCGGCTGCTCGATCACGCTGTTGCGTCTCGACGACGAGCTGACGCGGCTCTGGGACGCGCCCGTCGACACGCCCGGCCTGCGGTGGGGCGCGTGAGCGCCGCGGTGCAGGCGGACGTCGTCACCGCGGCGGGCGTGACCGCTTGGCTGCGCGCCTACGCGGCGGAGGTGGCGGCGCGCCGGGACGAACTCACCGAGCTCGACGCCGCCATCGGCGACGCCGACCACGGCGTCAACATGGACCGGGGGATGCAGGCGGTGGCGGCGAAGCTCGCGGATCCGGCGGTCGGACCGGCGCAGGACGCCCCGCTGGGCCCGCTGTTCAAGACCGCGGGCATGACGCTGGTGTCCACCGTCGGCGGCGCGGCAGGGCCGCTCTACGGCACGCTGTTCCTCGAGCTGGGCAAGGCCGCCGCGGACAGGACGACGCTCACGGCGGCCGAGTGGGCCGGGGTCGTCGGCGCCGGGGTCGCGGGCGTGCAGATGCGCGGCAAGGCCGAGCCGGGCGACAAGACGATGGTCGACGCGCTGCTGCCGGCGGCGGAGGCGCTGCGCGCCGCCGCCGGCTCCGGCGCGTCGCTGGCCGAGGCGCTGAGCGCTGGCGGCCGACGCCGCCGAGGCCGGGATGCGCGCGACGACGCCGCTGGTCGCGCGCAAAGGACGCGCCAGCTACCTCGGCGAGCGCAGCGCCGGGCACCAGGACCCCGGCGCGACGTCGTCCTGGCTGCTGCTCGAGACAGCGGCACGGACGCTCGCCGACCCCACGTAGCCATGGTCGGCCTCGTCCTCGTCAGTCACAGCGCGAACGCTCGCCGAAGGCGTCGCCGAGCTGGCCGCCCAGATGGCCGGGCCCGACGTGCGCATCGGCTCCGCCGGCGGCCTGGACGAGCCCGGCGGCGCGCTGGGCACGGACGCGACGAAGGTGCTGCGCGCCGTGGAGGACGTGTGGTCCGCGGACGGCGTCCTGGTCCTCATGGATCTGGGCAGCGCCGTCCTTTCGGCAGAGCTGGCGGTCGACCTCATGGACGAGGACCGGCGCGGACGCGTGCTGCTCACAGAGGCGCCGCTCGTGGAGGGCGCCGTCGCGGCGGCGGTGGCGGCGGGCATCGGCGGGTCCCTGGAGGTGGTGGCCGCCGCGGCCAGAGGCGGCCTGACGGCCAAGGCCGCCCACCTCGCGCCGGCGGCGGGCGCCGCGGACGCCGGCCCGATGGCCGGGCTCGCCGGTGAAGACGGCGCCGGTCGCAAGGGGCCCAAGGAGACACTCCGCATCACGGTCCTCAACCGGCTGGGTCTTCACGCCCGGCCGGCGGCGCTCCTCGTGCGCACCGCGAGCGGCTTCGACGCCGACGTCACCGTCGCCGGCGCGGCCAGCGGGCGTGGGCCCGTCAGCGCCCGCAGCCTGAACGGCGTCGCCACCCTCGGCGCTCGCCGAGGCGACGACCTCGTCGTGACCGCCACCGGGCCGCAGGCCGCCCAGGCACTCGCCGCCATCGCTCGCCTGGCGGAAGAGGGGTTCGGCGAGCCGGAGGACTTCCACCCGCAGGAGCCGGACACCACGCGGGCTGAGCAAGTGGACGACTGGTCGCCCTCGCGCGCACCAGTCGCTCCGGCGCCGGCGCCCGGCACGGTCCTGGCCGGCGTCCCGGCGTCCCCGGGCGCGGCCGTCGGACCGGCGCGGCGACTCGTAGAGGGCGCCGTGCCGATTCCCGATGCCCCCGCCGGCGAGCCGGCCGCCGAGTGGGACGCGCTGGGCGCCGCGCTCGAGGCGACGTCCGCGGACGTGCTGCGGGCACGGGCGTCGCTGGAGGGCGTCGCCGGCGGGCAGGACGCGGCGATCTTCGACGCCCATCTGCTCTTTCTGGAGGACGAGGCCCTGCTCGCGCCCACCCGAACCGGCGTCTTCGACCACGGCGAGTCGGCGGCGCGCGCGTGGCGCGCGGCGGTCGCCGCGGCGGCGCAGGCATGGGACGCCCTCGAGGACCCCTACCAGCGCGCCCGGGCGGCCGACCTGCGCAGCGTCGGCGACCAGGTGCTCGGCCACCTGCTCGGAGTGAGCCCCACGATGAGCGCGACCGGCCCGGGCGTCGTGATCGCTCCGGACCTCAGCCCGGCGCAGGTCGTGGGGCTCGACCGCGCCGCGACAGCGGGCGTCGCCTGCGCGTTCGGCGGCCCGACGTCGCACGCGGCCATCCTCGCCCGCGCGCTCGGCCTGCCGGCCGTCGTCGGCGCGGGCGCCGGGCTCCTGGCGGTGGCCGACGGCACGCTCCTCGCCGTCGACGGCGACGCCGGGACGGTCACCGTGGAGCCCGCGCCCGACGCGGTCGCGGCGGTGGACCGGCGGCGGCAGGCGCAAGAGAGCGAGGCCGCCGAGGCACGAGCGGCGGCCGGGCGGGCGGCGGTCACGCGTGACGGGGAGATCGTGCGCGTCGAGGCCAACGTCGCGGGGCCGGACGAGGCACGGGCGGCCGTCGTCGCCGGCGCCGACGGCGTCGGCCTGCTGCGCACCGAGTTCCTGTTCCTCGAGGCCGCCTCCATGCCGGACGAGGAGGAGCAGGCGGCCGCCTACGCCGCCGTGGCGGCGGCGCTGCAGGGCCGCCCCCTGACGATCCGCACGCTCGACGCCGGCGCGGACAAGCCGCTCCCGTACCTCCCCACGCCGCCTGAGGCGAACCCCTTCCTCGGCGTGCGCGGCCTCAGGCTGGGGCTCGCCCATCCCGAGCAGCTGCTCTGCCAGCTTCGCGCCGTCCTGCGCGTCGCCGCGGCGCACCCGGTGCGCGTCATGTTCCCGATGGTCGCCACGGTCGACGAGCTCTCACGGGCGCGGGAGCTCGTGGACGAAGCCCGTGCGTCGCTCGCGGCGCGCGGCGTCGCCGTCCCCGCGCGCCTCGAGGTCGGCATCATGGTGGAGGTCCCGTCGGCCGCCCTCGTCGCGGCGAAGCTGGCGCCGCTCGTCGACTTCTTCTCCGTGGGCACCAACGACCTGACGCAGTACACGCTCGCGGCGGAACGCGGCAACGCCGGCGTCGCCGCGCTGGCCGATCCGCTGCACCCGGCCGTGCTGCGGCTCATCGACATGACGGCCCGGGCGGCCGACGCGGCGGGCCGGGAGGTCGCCGTGTGCGGCGAGATCGCCGGCGATCGTCTGGCGGTGCCGCTGCTGCTGGGGCTGGGCGTGCGGGAACTCTCCATGAGCCCGGTCGCCATCCCCGCGGTCAAGCAGGCGGTTCGCGCGACCGACGCGGCGGCCGCCCGCCGAATGGCAGACGAGGCGCTTGCCGCCGAGTCGGCAGCCGCCGTCAGGGAGCTGCTTGCGGCGGCGGTCCGGGGCGGGCCGGCGACGCACCGTGGCGCCGCTGACTAGTGCTGCGTCGTGTCCCGGCCTGAGGTCTGGGCGTCGCGCCAGTGCCGCCGGCAGGCCGGTGCGAGATACCACGCACCCGACTCCGCCTGTACCGGCACCCGGATCACGTCCGAGTCACCGCCGTCGGGCAGCGGCAGACCACAGAAGTGGCAGTGCTGCTGCTCGTGCTCGTCGCCTTCACTGAAGAACGGGAACAGTGGTTCCTCCACGGCTCCTCCTTCCGGTGATGGCCGGCGGCGCCGGGCGAGGCCGGCCACTTCTCAATGTAGGCCGCTGAGGCACGAAACACAACGTTGGCCTTGATGCGGTGCCGCGTTGATGCGAGGGTTGCGCCGGTGCGGCTTGGCGGAGCCCTCGCGTGGCGGAGCCCTCGCGCGGCGCAGACGGCGGAGCGCCTCGCCGCACCGGACCGCGACCCGCGACCGCTGGAGTGACCCGATGGCGATCCTGCTCGACTCAGCCTCCCTGGACGATGCGGCGGCGGCCGCGAAGCTCGGCTTCGTCCGCGGCATCACCACCAACCCCGCCCTGATGGCGCGCGAGACGAAGGAGCCGCTCGCCCACCTCGCGCGCCTGCTCGAGGCGTTTGCCGAGGGACCCATCTGCTACCAGCCCACGCGCAGCACCTACGAGGAGATGAACGAGCAGGCGCGGGCCGCCGCGACGCTGGCTCCCGAGCGCGTCGTCGCCAAGCTGCCGGCGACCCTCGAGGCGATCACGCTGGCGACGGAGCTGAAGAAGGACGGCATCCACAGCGCCCTCACCGCGGTCTACTCGCCCGGCGCAGGCGCTGCTCGCGCACGAGGCCGGCTGCGTGTGGATCATCCCGTACGTGGACCGCGCGGCGCGGCACTCCGCCGGCGCGGTCGTGCTGGATCAGGCGGCGGTCCTGGAGCAGCTGGACAGCAGCACGCGGATCCTCGCCGCCAGCCTCAAGTCGGCGGCGCAGGTCGTGGAGGCGCTCCTCGACGGCGCGCACGACATCACGGCGCCGCTCGACGTGCTGCGCGCCCTGCCGGCGCACCCGCTCACGGAGTCGGCGGTGCGCGAGTTCGCCGCGCACTGGGAGTAGGCGCAGCGGCGCAGGCCCGTCAGGCCGCGCCCCGCGCGCCCTCCCCGGGAGGCGCGGGGCGCGGCCTGATGCTACGGTGGACGGCCATGGACGCCGCGCGGACAATCAGGGCCAGGCTGCTCGTCGCGCTGACGTGCCTGGCCCTCACGCTCCTGCTCCTGGCGCCGGCGGCGGCCACCGCCGGCCTCAAGGACAGGATCGCCGCCGCCCTGGCGGCTCAAGGCATGGCCGGCCCGGGGACGTCGGTCGCGGTCTTCGACCTCACGGCGAAGCGCTCCGTCTACCAGCTGCGGCCGGACGTGCTGCGCCTGCCGGCCTCCAACCAGAAGCTCGTCACCTCGTCGGCGGCGCTCGCCGCCTGGACCTCGACCTACCGCTTCAGCACCCAGCTCTTCATCGCCGCCCCCGGACCGGACGAGGACGGCGTCGTGCACGGCGACGTCTATCTCCGCGGGCTGGGCGACCCGACGCTCTCGACGGCATCCTTCCAGTCACGGTACTTCGGCATGAAGACCTCCGACGTGCACGACTTCGTCGCCCGGCTCACCACGCTGGGCGTGACCGGCATCACCGGCCGCGTGGTCGCCGACGACGGCTACTTCGACCGCGCGCGCACCGTCGCCAACTGGCGGCCGAGCATGATCGCGTTCTGCGGTCCGCTCTCGGCCCTGACGCTCAACGAAGGCTTCGGATCCGACGGCCGCTACGTGAGCGATCCCTCGCTGTGGGCGGCGAGCAAGCTGACGAAGCAGCTTCGCGCCGCGGGCATCCGCGTGACGCATACGCCGGCCCGCGGCATCGTGCCCAGCACCGCGACGCTTGCGTACACGGAGCGCTCGGCCGCTCTGAGCCGCATCCTGGCGGCGATGAACAAGCCGAGCGACAACTACCTCGCCGAGGAACTGCTCAAGGGTCTCGGCGCGGGCTTCGGTGAGGGCGGCACGACTGTCGCCGGCGCCGACGTCGCCAAACGCTACCTCCAGGGCATCGGCCTCACGGAAGGGTTCCGCATCCGCGACGGGTCCGGCCTCAGCTACGAGGACAAGCTGTCGGCGAGGGCGGTCCTGCGGATCCTCGGGTCGATGGCCAAGCGCTCTGACTTCCCGGTGTTCTGGCGGTCGCTCGCGGTGGCCGGCGTGGATGGCACGCTGCGGTACCGCATGCGCGGGACGAGCGCCGCCGGCAACGTGCACGCCAAGACCGGCACGCTGAACGCCGCGAGCAGTCTCTCCGGCTACGTCACCACGGCCAACCGGCACACGTTGAGCTTCTCGATCCTCATGAACGGGAGCGCCCTGCCGCTGACGCGGGCGCACGCCGCCCAGGACGCGGTCGCCGTCACCCTCGCGCGCTCGACGCCCTGACCCGCGCGCGGCCCGCGCGGCCGCGCACAGGACGCCCTGGGTCCGTCCTCGGGGCGGACGGGAATACGCAAGGCATCACACTGCCGTCAGGAGGAGCCCCGATGCTCACCCACAGTCACGCGTTCTCCGGGTTCTCGGCGGACGACATCGAGAAGGCCCGGGAGTTCTACGCCGGCACGCTCGGCCTCGAGATCACCGAGGCGAACGGCATGCTGACCCTGCACCTCGCCGGCGGCGGCAGGGTCCTCATCTACCCGAAGGACGACCACGAGCCGGCGTCGTTCACGGTGCTGAACTTCCCCGTCGCCGACATCGACCGGGCGGCCGACGAGCTCCTGGCGGCCGGCGTCGTCTTCGAGCGCTATGAGGGCATGCCCCACGACGCCAGAGGCATCTTGCGGCCGCCGAGTCCCGAGTACGGGCCGCCCATCGCCTGGTTCAAGGACCCTGCCGGCAACGTCCTCTCGGTGCTGCAGGCGGATGAGGGGGCGGCGGCGGACGGCGATGCGGCAGAGGCCGAGCCGGCCGCGGACTCGGGCGAGGTCAACCTGCAGCTGTCGGTCTACCCGCTGCGGCAGCCGCACCTGCGGCCCGCGATCGAGGCCGCCCTGACGGCGGCCGGCGAGGAAGGCGTGCAGATCACCGTCGGCCGCCTCAGCACCTTCGTCAGCGGCGACGAGCCGGCCGTGTTCGCCGCCCTCCGGGCGGCATTCGGGGCGGCCGGCTCCTCCGGCCCGACGGTCATGGTCGCGACCCTGTCGTCGGGCGTGCCGAGCGACGAGACCGTCGCGGGGATCCAGGAGGCCGCCGTCGGCGAGGAGGCGGGAAAAGGCCGAGGCGCCGCCGGCTGACGCCGGCTCGTCACACGTAGCGCTCCACCAGTCCCTTGATGAACGGGTTGAGCACGTCGTGCGTGTGGCCGTAGATCGAGCAGTGGCCCATGCCCTCGAACAGGTGGAACTCGGCGGTCGGGCAGAGAGCCGCGACCTCCTCCCCGTCCTGCGGGACTGCCTGCACGTCCTGGTCGAAGGCGATGACGTGCAGGGGCACCCGGCAGTCGGGCAACCGTGAGGTCTGGTCGAAGCGCACGCAGGGCTCCCACTGCGCGATCAGCGAGTCCTCGTTGGTGTCGGTCTCGTAGTACTCGAGCAGCTCGTCGCGGAGCCTTGGCCACAGCTCCCGGTCGCCCAGCACCCGCGCCGGGTAGTACATCGCCGCGTAGTGCGTCACCGCCATCATGCCGTCGAGGCGCCCGCCAGCCCTGCGCCACTCGATCTCAGCCATCTGGTAGTCCCACGTCCAGCCCACGCTGCGCGCGCCCGTTCCCATGGCGATGGCGCAGCGGAGCAGCTCCGGGAAGTCGAGGGCGACCTGCTGCACGATACCGGCGCCGAACGACAGGCCGACAAGCGCCACCGGCGGGTCGCACGCAGCCTCGATGAGCTCGGCGGTGTCGAGGGCGAAGTCCTCGATCGACCACGGCAGAGGGCGCTCGCACGCGGTCGAGCCGACGCCGCGGCTGTCGAAGGTGGTGTTGCGGAAGGCGTCCTTGAAGAACGGCAGCTGGTAGTCGTCCCAAGACGCCGCCGTCCCACCTCCCCCGGCCACCCAGACGATGTCGGGTCCCTCGCCGGCCTGCTCGTAGTGGACGGTCGCCTGGGATCCCTGGAACAGCGGCATACACAACCTCCGTCAGTCCGGTGCTCGTCTGCCCAGTATCGACCGAGGACTCGGCCGGGGGAAGAGACCGATCCGCGGATCAGCATCCGGCGAGGTGCGTCCTTCGGGGCTTCATGCCCAACAGGAAGCGCGGCTACGTGGCCCTCCGCCCTTCACTCCGGGCCCGCGTCACACTGTGTCGCCTCGCGAACGGCTCATCTCAGCCCCCGGCCAGGATGCCGGCCGTCCAGATGAGCAGCGGCAGGATGACCAGCACGAAGACGACGGCGATCGTGATGACCAGGAAGCAGCGCGCGCCGAGGGTGATGCCCCGGTACTCCCCCTGCTCGGTACCGGCGCCCCGCGGCGACGGATGCAGATCGGCGTCCCCTGGATGCATGGCCTCTCCCCCGCGCCGGCTCCAGCTTCGTCGGCCGGCGCCTGCCCCCATGGTGCCACATCCGGGCCGGCGACTCCACGGTGGATCTCCGCCCTGCGGCGGGCAGAGAACGGGCGGGGGCGCCGGAGGCGCCCCCGCCCTGATCAGCTCAGAGCCTCGCAGCTCGCACAGCCTGCGTCAGTGACAGGCCGATGGCGTGTAGCCGTCGCTCAGCGTCTTCATGAAGGTGACGATGGCCTTCTCCTGTACGGGGGTCAGGCGGAGGTTGCCCATCTCGGTCACGTTGACGGTCTCCGCGACCTCGGGCGCCGGCCAGTTCGCCACATCGCGTGTGTTGTAGAAGTGGACGATGGACCGAAGGCTCTTGAAGTAGCCGTTGTGCCCGTAGGCCTTGACGAAGTCGGGCGACGGCCGAAGGTCGACGTTGCGCAGCGTCGGCACCTTGTGCTTGCCGACCTCGGCCGTCCAGACGGCGGGCGGCTCGCCACTTGCCTCCAGGAAGCCGCCAAGACCGGGGTCGACCCAGTCAAGACCGGCGGGGTTCCAGGTGTAGACGGGGTTCTCCAGGTTCTTGGGGATGCCCAGGTTGTCGTAGGTGAAGTCGGTGAAGAGCGGCGGCACGTGGCAGTTGCCGCACTTGCCCTTGTTCATGAAGAGCCGGAAGCCCTGCATCTCCGGAGCGGTCAGCCTGGCCTTGCCCGCCACCCACGCATCGTACTTGGAGGTGAAGGGATTCACCTCGCTGGAACGCTCGTAGTCGGCGATGGAGCGGCCAACGACGTCATATGCGGCGCTGGTGTTCTCCGGCAGCCAGATGGCCGAGCCCATGTCGGCCACCTCCTCGAACAGCTGCGCGTAGGAGGATACGTGCACCTTCGCGATCACGGTCGCCGCATCTGGCACGGCCTGTTCGCGAGGGTTCAGGAACGGCCCTTGCGCCTGCTCGGCGAGGGGATCGCCCAGCGTCCAGCCGGTCGCGCGGCCGTCCCAGAACATGCCGCCGATCCATAGGCCGGCGACGGCGTCGAAGTACAAGCTCGGGCTCTCGCCACCGTAGGCGGCAGTCGGCGGCTTGCGATCGCCGAACATCCCGGCGACCGAGCCCTCGTAGACCGCGCCGTGGGCGTTGACCGCCGCGGTCGGTCCGGTGTAGCCGACTTCCGGCGCGTGGCAGGTCGCGCAGGATTGGTTGCTGTTGGCCGACAGGTTCTGATCGAAGAACAGCGCCTTGCCGAGCTCCTCTTCGGTCGTGAGGCCGGCTGCCAGCACCGGTGCCGCAACGCAGAGAAGCGTCACCAGCGCCACGATCCCGACCACCGTGGCTTTGCCGAGTCTCATCGGTACCCCCTTCTGCTCCCTTTCGCCGCCCACTGCCCCCGCAATAGCCGGCGCGTACCCGCAGGCGGGCTTCGGCCCGCCTTCACCTCGCGATTGTGCCCGCATCGGAGCCGAAAACAACAGTCGGCGGCGGCGCAAGAGCGTTGTCGGAGAAGGCAACACGGACATGGGCCGGTCGAGGCGGGAGCACCGGCGCCACGCGCGAGAGTCGCGCCGCAGGCCGGCCGGCGCGGCGCAGCCTGCGCGAGAAGCGCCATCCGTGGCGCCTACCGTGGCGTCGGATCCTGGCCGCGCGGATACACTGGACCCGAGGACGGGAGGAGGGCGGCACTGTCTGAGGGCAGGTTCGATCGGGTGCAGGTCGTGCTCGGCCACCGCGACTTCCGCGTCCTCCTCGCGACCCGCTTCGCCAGTCAGGTCGCGGAGGGTGCCTTCCTGGCGGGGATCTTCAACGCGGTGGTCTTCCTGCCCGAGTCGCAGGACACCGTGCGGGGATTCGCGGTCGCGACGGCCCTCACCCTGCTGCCGTTCGCGCTGCTCGAGCCGTTCGCGGGCGTCTTCGTCGACCGCTGGCCCCGTCGCCCCATCCTGGTCGTCCTCCCGCTCGTTCGGGCCGCAGCCGCGCTGCTCGCGCTGCCCGGGATCGGCGGCGGCGCGGTCTTCGCCGGGGCGCTCATCGTGTTCTCGGGCAACCGGCTCTTCCAGGCCACGACGACCGCGGTGATCCCCCGCGTGGTCGGCGCCGCCGAAGAGCGAGCGCAGGGGCCGGGAACAGCGCCCACGGACATACTGCTGTTCACCGCCAACACGATCGCGTCCGTCGTCGGGACGGTAGCGTTGTTCGGCGGCATCGCCGCTGGCGGTTTCGTCGCGGCCGCGGCCGGCACCTGGGCAGTGATCGCCCTCTCGGGGGCGCTGTGGGTGGCGACGTCGGTCGTCAGCTCGCGCCTCTCCAGCGCCCTGCCGCCGCAGAAGGCGGCCGGCGAGCTGCGCGGCGAGCTGGCGGCGGTCATGGCCGATCTCGTGGACGGCTTCCGGCGCATCGGCCGCACGCCGGCCGCCCTCGCTCCGGTCCTGACGGTGGCCGTCGGCCAGTTCCTGCAGGTCATGGTCATCGCCGACCGTGCTCGTGGTCATGAAGGAGAGTCTCGGCGAAGGTCTCGTCTCGTTCTCCGGGCTCGTGGCGGCAGGCGGCGTCGGCGTCTTCCTCGGCTTCCTGACGGCGGGGGCGCTGCGCACCCTCATGCCGAGCCGGCTGCTCATCGGAGCGGCCTTCCTCCTCGGGTTCCTGGCCCTTCTCCCCGCCGTCGCGGGGGTCGACGCGATCGTCCTCGCGCTCACCGTCGGCGCGGTGCTGCTCGGCGTCTCGTACGGCTGGACGCGGGTGCCCGCCGACACGCTCGCCCAGCAAGCGGTGCCCGACCGCTACCGCGGACGCGTGTTCACGGCCATCGACCTGGGCTTCAACACCGCGCGAGTGCTCGGCGCCCTGGCCGCCGCCGCCGTCGTCCCGCTCCTCGGCCCCCGGGCCACCATCGCCGTGCTGGCGGTGCTGTTCCTCCTCTGGGCGCCGGTGGTCCCCCTCTGGCTCAGGGGCGGCCGCGGACCGTGACTGCAGCGCGGCGAGAGCGCTCCGCCGCGTAGTCAGGTCACAGGGCGCGCTCAGGTCTCCTCGGCCCGCACGCGCCGATGCCGGACCAGCCAGATGATGATGACGAGCGCCGCGACGGCGGCCGCGGCCACCGCAGCGATCCACAGCGTGGAGGCGCCGCTCGAAGCCTGCGAAGCCACCGGCTCGAGGTCGATGTAGGACTGCGTGTAGCCGGTGGTCAGGAACGCCGGCCCGGCGCCGTCGAACATGCGCACCCAGCCGGTCCAGTCGGCGTCGTTGTAGGCCTGCAGGTACTGCGGATACGTGAGCACCACCCAGGGCGTCTGCTCGTACATGATCTGCTGCATGCCGTCGATGATGACCTTGCGCTTGCCCGAGTCCATCTCCGATGCCTGCTCGGCGTTGAGCGCGTCGTACCGCGGGTTCGACCAGCAGGGCTCGTTGGTGTTGCCGATCTGCGCGGTGACGTTGGCGGAGAGCGTCTGGCCGGGGTCGCTGTAGCCCGCCCAGTCCCAGATGTACATGTCGAAGTCGGGGACGTACGTGTCGCCCTCGAAGTTCCAGATGCGGTCCTGCATCGCACCCGTGTCGAGCACCGAGACCTCGATCTTCAGGCCGAGCTTCTTGAGCCAGCCGGCGATGAGCTTGAGGCTCGTCTGCGCCGGCGCCGACTCGGTCGTCGTCCAGAGGCGCAGCTCGATCGGCTTGCCGCGGTCCAGGCGGACCCCGTTGGGGCCGAGCTTGTAGCCCGCGTCGTCGAGGAGTTGCCCCGCCTTGGCGAGGTCGAAGCGGTACAGCTGGTCCGCCGGCGGCTCCCAGTGGTAGTCCGGGTCTGACCACATGCCGGGAGGAAGGATGGTGGTGCCCGGCGCCGACTTCTTCACGTAGGCGATGTCGCAGAGCGCCTGTCTGTCGACCGCGTAGTTGAGCGCGTGGCGAAAACGCCAGTCCCTGAGCACCGGATTGCCGAGCGACTTGCCCTCGTAGCAGTTCAGGCTGAGGTAGTCCCAGTTGAAGAAGTTGTAGGCGACCGGCTGGATGCCCTCCACCGAGGAGAGCGAGTCGAACTGCGCCTCGGGGATGCCCCAGGCGGCGTCGATGGCGCCCGACTTGAGGTCGGCGGTCATGGTGTCGCCGTTGGTGTAGTACTCGAAGAGGAGCTCGTCGAGCGTCGGCGTCGTGCCCCAGTAGTAGGGGTTGCGCTCCATCTTCACGTGGCTGCCCTTCTTGAACTCGGTCGTGATGAAGGGACCGGTGCCCACGATGGGCGGCTCGTTGACGTAGCTGGTCTGCGCCTCCTTCGGATCCACGTTCTCCCAGACGTGCTTGGGCAGGATCGGCAGGAAGATGTGCATCATGTCGGCCTTGGGCCTGGTGCAGTTGATCTGCACGACGTCGGGCGCCAGCGCCTTGGCGTCCTTGATGCCGACCGTGGTGATCGCCATCGTCATCATCTCGTTCTTGACGATGTAGTTGTAGGTGAAGGCGACGTCCTCGGCGGTGAACGGCTGCCCGTCGGACCACTTGACGCCGGTGCGCAGCTTGATCGTCCACACCTTGCCGTCGGCCGAGATGCCGCCGTTCTCCTCGGTCGGGAACTCGCGGGCCAGGTCCAGCGTGGGGCTGTTGTCGTTGCCGAAGCCGAAGAGGAAGTCGTAGTTGATCGACCAGATCTCGTAGGTGACGTTCTGCCACCCGATGAAGGGGTTGAGGTTGTCCGGCTGCGACGTCCACCCGATGCGGAGCGTCAGGGCGTCCGGGCTGGCGGCCGGAGCAGGACTGTCGGCGCGGGCCGTCGCGAGGCCGGCGGCGAGCGCGACGGCGGCCGCCGCGATGGCGACGGCCAGAGCCGGCAGCAGGAGGCGCCTGGCGCGTGCGGAGAAGCTCATTCTGGGCTCCCTTCGAGGGCGGGGCGGGTGGCGGGATCTGCGAACCAGGGTCGCGCCGCGGCGAAAGCCGCCGCGGCGCGGAACACGCTGACGTCGTCGTAGGTGCGGCCGACGATCTGGATGCCGAGCGGCACGCCGTCGCGGGAGCGGCCGCACGGCACCACGAGCACGGGGCAGCGGCTGCACATGTTGAAGATCAGCGTCATGCCGTGGCGATACATGACCTCGATGTCGTAGTCGGCGACCGTGGCCTTCAGGGCGGGCACGCCGAAGACGGGCGCGACGAGGAGCTCGTGCTCCTCGAGGACGCCCGCGACCTCGGCGTAGATCGCGCTCTCGATCTCGAGCGACCGGTAGTAGCCCACGGTCGGCCGGGCCGAGTCCTCGGCGAAGGCGATGGCGTAGGTGGTCATGAGGTCGCGGTGCTCCGGCAGGGACTGCCCGATGAGGCTGCCGAAGATGGTCGCGAAGTGCGCCCGCGCGGCCTCGCGCACGTCGCCCATGTCAAAGCCGAGGTCGACCTCCTCGACCTCGGCTCCCAGGGAGCCGAACACGGCGGCGGCCTCGCGGAGGTTGTCGCGGACCTCGCCGTCCACGTCGAAGCCGCCGAGATCGGCGCTCACGGCGATCCTCCAGCCCTCGATGCCCGGCGGATCCGGCGGGATCGTGAGCTTGGGGCGCAGCGAGACGATGTCGTCGCGGTGCGGTCCCGCCATGACGTTCTCCAGCAGGCGGCAGTCCTCGACCGTGCGGGCCATCGGCCCGTCGTGACAGTAGTGGTCGAGATTGAAGGGCGGCTCCTGAGGCACCCGGCCGTAGGGCGGCTTGAAGCCGACCACGCCGGAGAACGACGCCGGGATGCGGATCGAGCCGCCGATGTCCGAGCCGGTGGCGAGGCTCGCCATCCCGGCGGCGAGGGCGGCGCCCGAGCCGCCCGACGAGCCGCCGGGGCTGTACTCCAGGTTCCATGGGTTGCGCGTCACGCCCCAGATCCGCGAGTCGGTGATCGCCGCGCAGCAGAACTCCGGCGTGGCCGAGCGCGCGTGGATGATGCCGCCGGCGTCGACGATCCGCTGGATGCACGCCGCCGTGCGGTCGGCGACCACGTCCTTGAGGATGAGCGAGCCCTCGGTGCAGGGCTGACCCGCCACTTCGACCTCGTCCTTGACGGCCACCGGCAGGCCCTCGAGCGGGCGCGGCTCCGGGCCTCGGCCCGCGTAGCGGGCCTCGGCCGCCCGCGCCGCCTCGAGCGCCTCGTCGAAGAACCGGATGGGCAGTGCATTGACCACCGGATCGACGGCCTCGACGCGGTCGATCGTCGCCTGCAGCAACTCGACAGGTGAGAGCTCGCGGCGGCGGAAGCGCGCAAGCGCCTCGCTGGCCGGCAGGTAGCACAGGTCGTCGGTCACGGGATCCCCCCTTCTCCGCGCACGCCGCGGAACGTGTCCGCACACAGTGGACCTTTCCCCGGGGGGAAGGTCAAGGGGGCGGCCGCGCGATCAGTCGGGGAGCGCCGACGACGAGGTGTTCACGTATGCCACCCGGCCTGAGCCCGCAAGGCGTCTCACCCCCGCCGCGTGGCCAGCACATCCCTGGCCCGCACCCCCAGGTACGCCTCTACGCGGCCCCCGGCCGTGCCCAGGTCGACACCGAGGATCTGTTCGATGCGCGCGACGCGCTTGCGCAGCGTGTTGCGATGCACGTACAGCTCGGCCGCGGCATCCACGGCGGACCCGCCGCACGCCAGATACGCCTCCAGCGTCCGGAGCAGATCGCCGTGGCCGCGACGGTCGGCGTCGAGCAGCCGGCCGACCACCGCGTCCTCGAGCTCCTGCAACTGGTCGTCGCGGAGGCCGTCGAGGACCTTGTAGCGCTGCCCGAGATCGTCGAAGGCGACGACCTTGGCGGTCCCGCCCCCCGCCAGGTCCGCGTGGCGCAGAGCGAGGCGGGCCTGGCCGGCCGCTCGCGGGACCATGTCGAGCCCCGACATGGCGGAAGAGAAGCCGACGTCGATGCGCGCGGTGCGCAGGCGGGTGCCGGCAGCTCGCGGCGAGGCCGGTGATGGACCGAAGCACGGCGGCGGCGCCTTCGTGCTCGGCGAGCGGGGCGAGCACCAGTACCTGGCCGCGGCTCTGGCGCGAGAGGAAGGGCACTCCGCCCTCTTCGAGCAGCCGGTCGATCGTGCCCAGCAGGGCATCGGCCATGGCGTCGGCGACCGACGGGTGGTCTCGGCGGCTGCCCCCGGGCGCGCCGACCGAGAACGCCATCATGCGCCAGAGCTCGGTGGGCTCGATGCCGTGGTAGTTCATCCGCTCCCCGAGCTCCGGCGTGGCTCCGCGGCCGTGCATGAGCATGTCCAGGAGCCCGGCCCGCGTGCGGCGCCGGAGAAGCGACACGTTGCGCCCGGTCGTCGCCTCGACCTCGAGGAGGCGCTGCGCGAACGTCAGCGCCTCGTCCGCGAACTCGGAGATCAGGCTCTCCTCCGGATACGCGGCCATCAAGACCTGCTCCACGGCGCCGCCCGCGCGCACCTCGCGGAACGCGACGTGCCTGCCGTGCACCTCGAGGACGGAGCGGGGCGTCCCGCTCAGCACCACCGTCTTATAGGCGTCCCAGGCGTCGCGCGCGAACGTGTCGCCGCTTCGCTCGGCGGCCGTCATGAAGCTCCCGGCCACGCGGCCCGACGCCGCGAAGAGGAGCATGGAGGCGCTCAGCAACTCGCCGACGCGCCGGACCAGCCCGCTCGGGTCCTGCTCGGCGAGCAGCACCTCGAGCAGCTGCTTCTGCAGGGCCACGCTCCGACGCAGGCGATGCATGTCACGAGAGGAAAGCGCGTTGAAGACGTAACTGGTGATCTCGCGGAAGGGCGTGCCCTCGGGAACACGGAGCAGCGGCAGCTGCTCGCGCTCGGCCGCTGCCACCATCTCCGCCGGGATCGCGCGGACGTGCGGCATGATGGCCACCCCGACGCCGACCATGCCGCTCTGCCTCAGCAGCTCGACGAGCCTCGCCGCCGAGGCGGGATCCTCTTCGAAGCGCGGTCCGGTGGTGAGCAGCAGGCTCCCCCCGACCATCCACGGCGTCGGATCCTCGAGGTCGCCGATGTAGACCGCCTCGATGGCCCTGTCGATCCCGGCATGGCCCGCGACGACCTCCAGGCCGAGCCCGCCCGCCGTGGCGAGCTCGCGGATCGTGAGGGCCTCGTTGGATGAGCGTTCCGCCACCGCGCTGCCTCCCGGGGTGAGCATGTGCACCGCACATGATACCCCGCGGCATCGTGACGACGGTGCGGCGCGGCCCTGGTGGGGGCCGCGCCCCTCCGCATCAGCCTGCCGCCGGCTCCAGGGCCACGGCCCGCACTGGGGCGCCGTCGCAGCCCACCAGGTTCAGCGGGAGGAGGACGAGGAGCGGCTCGACGCCAGGGGTGAGCGCCGCCGTCCCGGCGAGGTTCTCGGCGATGAAGCCGCCCGCGTCGGCGAACAGGTCGTGGATGGGGAACTCCTCGCCGCCGGTGAAGTCGGCGTTGAGGGTGTCGATGGCGATGGTGCGCACGCCCGCCTCGAGGATCGCCTCGCCGACGGCGGCGTCCAGGTACGGGTGGTCGAAGAACAGGTCCGTGCCCGCATGCGCGTACCAGCCGGTCGCGAACAGCACGATGCGCCCGGGGCCGAGGTGCTCGCGATGCGGCTCCAGATCGGCGAGCGTGATGCGCTCGCCCGGCGGCTTGCCGGAAACGCGCACGACGACGCCGGGCCCGACGGTGAGCTCGAGCGGCATGCGGTCGACGGACGCGCCGTGGTCACGAAAGTGGAACGGCGCGTCGATGTGCGTGCCCGTCTGCGTCCCGATCTGCACGTGGCTGAGGTTGTAGCCGTCGCGGGCGACCGTGGTGGCCGTGAAGATCCGCGGCTCGGGGTCGCCGGGGTAGATCGGGACGCTCTCGGTGAGCGGGTGCGACAGGTCGACGAGGCGGGCGGCGGGGCCCGCGTCCCCGCCCGCCCCGCCGCCGGTCATCCAGGCTGGAAGCGCTACGTTCACAGCGTGGTCAGCACGAGCACCGCTTTCTCGGTGTGCATGCGGTTCTCGCCCTGGTCCCAGAAGACGCAGCAGTCGCTCTCGATGACCTCGTCGACCATGTCCTCGCCGCGCGTACCCGGCAGGCAGTGCATGTAGATCACGTCCGGCCCGGCCATCTCGATGACGCGCCTGTTCACCTGGTACGGAGCGAAGTCGATGACGCGCTGCTCGGGGTTCGTCGTCGCCATCGAGTGCCAGGTGTTGCCGTAGATGACGTCGGCGTCGCCGGCCACCTCCTCGAGGTCCTTCGTGAACGTGATCTTCGAGCCGCTGAGCGACGCCCACTTCTGGGCGATGGCCACCTGCTCGGGGTTGGGCTGGTAGTCGTCGTTCGGTTGCGCCGCGTAGAAGTCCATGCCCATCATCGCGCTGCCCATCATCAGCGAGTGGCAGACGTTCCAGATGTCGCCGAGGTAGCCGATCTTGAGCCCCCTGTAGGCGCCCTTCTTCTCCTTGATGGTCATCAGGTCGCAGAGTCCCTGGCAGGGGTGCGTCTCGTTGGTCAGGGCGTTGATCACCGGGTTGCGCATGTACTGCGCGAACTCCTCGACGACCTCCTGACCGAAGGTGCGGATGAAGAGGCCGTCGCAGTAGCGGTCGATGATGCGCGCGGTGTCGCGGATCGGCTCGCCGCGGCTGGTCTGCATCTGGTCGGGGCTCATGTAGAAGGTCTGCGCGCCGAGCTGCGCGGCGCCGGCCTGGAAGCTGACTCGGGTCCGCGTGGAGAGCTTCTCGAAGATCATCGCGAAGGTCTTGCCGGCGAGCGGCTGGAAGAGCTCGCCCATCGCGTGCCGGCGCTTCAGGTCGATCGCCGTGTCGACCAGGTAGCCGACCTCTTCCGGGGTGAAGTCGGCGAGCTTGAGGAAGTCCTTGCCCTTGAAGTGGTGCTGCATGCGCTGTCCTTTCTCAGCCCGACGTGAGCTGCACGTTGTCCACGGTGTCCCCCGCGATGGTGACGATGGCGCCGCGCAGGACGCCCTCGCCGTACTCGCTCCCGGGATTCACCGCCACCGTGCGGCCGATGTTCGTCTGGCCGCGCGACTCGTGGATGTGTCCGTGCAGGCTGAGCAGGGGCTGGTACTTCTCGATCGCGGCCCGCACCGCCGCGCTCCCGGCGCCGTACATCACGGGCGTCCCGCCCGAGGTGACGACCTTGGGCGGGTCCGTGGTCCAGTCGAGCTTCGCCGCCGTGTCGAGCGTGCTGTCCTGCGGCGGCGCGTGGAAGTTGAAGATGGCGCGTGAGAAGTCGTCGACGCCGGCGACGATGCCCTCGATGTGCCGCGCGAGCTCGTCGTCGGGCACCTCGCGAGGCGTGTCCCACGGCGTCGGGTTGCTGAGCCCCAGGCTCAGCATGATGTGCTCGTCGTCGTCGATGGCGATCTGCTTGTCCTCGCAGTCGATCACGCTGGCGCCGTCGTGCGCGATCAGCGGCTCCAGGATGTCGGGCGAGTCGTCGTTGCCGCCGGTGATGTAGCAGCGGATGCCGGTGCCGGCGAGTCGCTCTTCGGCGAACTCGATCCACTGGCGCATCCTCTCGGTCGCCAGCCGATGGTAGAGGGCGTCGACCCGCGAGGCGTCGGCGGCGAGCTCCCTGTACTCGTCGCTGGTCACGACGGCGGTGTAGGAGCCGAGCTTGGCCGCCCGTTTCTCGAACTCGGCGACCTCGTCCGCTCCGTCCAGCTCCTGCGTGATCGACTGGATGGTCGCCCGGTACTTGCCGCCGCCCAGGTCGAGGATCGGCACGACCATCTTGCCGGCGATGTCGCCGCCGAGGACCAGCACGTCGACCGCGTAGAACGTGCCGGCGTTGACGAACTTGCGGAACGTCGATTGCGAGCCGTGCACGTCGGTGACGAAGAACAGCTTCGTCGTCTTGCCTTTGGCTTTCTTGCCGAACAGGGGCATCAGGCCGTCACTCCTCCGGGACCTGCTTGAAGCTGAGGTCCACGTCCACACCGCGGCTTCGCTGGATGAACTTGGCCACGTAATACACGACCAGGCCACTCAGGAACACGATGACGTTGAACCAGATCATCTTGGGGTTGCCGTTGAGGCCGGCGCTCGGGTCACGCAGGAACACCCAGGCCATGAACCCCTGCGAGATCACGCTCAGGATGCCGATGATGGTGATCACCGGGACGCCCGCGATGCGCTGGTTCACGGCCGACGTCTCGAACACGTCCTTGAGCCGGTACGGCAGGACGGCCGCGGCGATCGAGATGACGATGAAGCTGAGGATGAAGCCGAAGATACCGACCAGGGTGGAGAAGAGGTCGGTGAAGACGTAGATGCCCAGGGCGATGATGCTGGCGATGCCCATCGTGAGCAGGGAGTTCACCGGCGTGCTGAAGCGCGGGTTGACCTGCTTGAACCACTTGGGCAGCAGCCCGTCCAGGGAGTACGCGAAGATGTTGCGCGAGCCGTTCAGGATCTGCCCGGGCAGCCACGCGTAGCTCCAGAAGATGAAGCCGAACAGGATGATGAAGGCGAGCCAGATGTTGTTGGCGACGTACGAGGCGAGCTCGGTGAACACCGGCGTCGACTCGAGGCCGAGGCCCGTCGGGTCGGCCCAGCCGAGCTGGGCGAGGAAGTTGTAGCCCACCGCGGCATCGACGACCCACGTGCTGATGAGCACGCCGAAGCCGACGATGAACAGCGTCGCCGGCATGCTCCAGAGCTGCAGCTTGCGCGCGTTCTTGACCTCACTGCCGATGTAGGCGGAGGAGCTCATGAAGCTGAGGTTGAGGTAGATCCAGGTCATCACCATGAGCGTCCAGAAGAGCGAGGTCGGAGCCAGGCCCGTGTAGCCGGCATCCTTGGCGGAGACGCGCACGTACGCGGCCGGATCGACCTTGCCGGAGATCTCGCGCAGGTGCTCGTTGAAGGCGCTGATCGTGTCGGCCGGCACCTTCCCGATGAAGACCGCCACGGTCAGCACGGTGCTGGCGACCGCGAACAGGATGAGGATGTTCTGCAGCTTGAAGTACGTCTTGGTGCCGATCGAGAAGATCACGATGAGCCCGATGATGAGGCACACGCCGAGGACGAACGTCCCGACGCCCGTGGCGAACCAGTTGCCGATGTCGGTGAGCGTCGAGTTGCCGGTGTAGATGCCCATGGTGCGGAAGAACGGGGCGAGGCCGTACCGGGCGAGGAACGCGCTGGGCACGCCACCGTAGAAGAACCACCACATGGTCATGTTCCAGTTGCTCATCATGCCCAGCGCCGGTCCGAGCACGCGGCTCACGTAGACGTAGTCGCCGCCCGAGCGGGGCATCGCCGAGGCAAGGTAGCCGTACACGAGCGCCAGTGGTATCAGGCAGATGACGCAGATGACCGCCGCCCACGGCAGGCTGGCGCCTGGATAGAAGGCGGGGCCGAAGAGGAACAGGAACAACAGCAGCAGGCCGATGCTGGTGAAGTTGATGTTGTAGGCGAGGATGTCCCACGTCCCCGCCGTGCGGATCAGGCCGCTGGCCTTGCGCACGAAGACCTGCGGCTGCGTCTTGTCGTCTGGCGTCGCCACTCGATCACCCCCTGATGAAGGCGGCCGCGCGGGCGGCCGCTGGCCGCGTCTCGCGGCTCCCCGTTTGCAGTGCGAAGCGTGTGGGCTGGATCGCGATCATCTCAGAGGCGCTCCTTGCGGGAGACGTGGACGGTATCCGGTCGGTCATCGCCGGCGATCGCGTAAGCGCGGATGGGTGAGCCGTCGGCGCCTTCGAGCCGCAGCGGCACGAAGGCGCAGGTGTACGGGCGGCCGGGCGTCAGCGCGCCCAGCCCGGTCAGGTTCTCGACGATGAGCACGTCGGCGCCGAGGAGGGCGGCATGCGCGTGCGTCGTGCCGCCCTCGGTGGCGTCGACGTTGAGCGCGTCGGTGCCGACGAGAGCGACGCCGTGAGCGACGAGGCCGGCCGCGGCGTCTTCGCCGAGATACGGGTGTGCCACCGCCTTGTCGTCGCCCCAGTGGCGGTCCCAGCCGGTGTAGAGGAGCACGCCCACGCCGCGCAGATCAGCGGGCAGGACCGACTGCAGCGAGGGCCAGTGGATCTCCTCACCTGCCTCCGCCCGGACCGGCGCAACGTAGGCCGGCAGCACGAAGCGCTCGAGCGGGTAGCGGTCGATGGTCGTGCCCTCGGGCACGTAGTGAGACGCGGCGTCGATGTGGGTGCCGCTGTGCGTGCCGAGGCCGAGCCGCGTCACCTGCCACGGAGCGAGCGCCCCTGCCGGCTCGAGGACGACCTCGGGGTCCTCAGGGAACACCGGCATGCCCGTGCGTAGCGGATGGCTCAGGTCGATGAGGGCCCGCTCACGCATCGCGCAGCAGCGGGAACGTCATGCAGTGAGGCCCGCCGCCTCCCTTGAGGATCTGCGTCAGCTCGGGCGTGATCACGTCCAGCCCGAGGGCCTCGAGCCGTGCGTTGACGGCGGCGTTGCCGGCGAAGGTGAGCACGCGCTCGCCGCCGAGGCACTGGAGGTTGCAGTGGTGGAGGAAGACGCCCTCGCTGGGCACCTCCACGAGCTCGAAGTGACGCTTCGCGAGCATGCGCAGGAAGAAGTCCGGCATCTGTTCCGTGGCGCAGACGGCGACACCCGGCGCCACGATGTTGAAGGCCATGTCGAGGTGCAGGTTCTTCGAGGGCAACTGCACACCGGTGACGGTGTAGCCCAGCGGCTCGAGGATGCGCGCCGCGGCGCGCACGCCCTCCCAGTCGCTCCGGGCGACCACGCCGTGGGCGATGGTCGCCTCGTCGAGGAACCAGAAGTCGCCGCCTTCGAAGAACCCGCGGTCGATGCGGCCGATGATCGGCACGCCGAGCTCGTGAAGCTTGCGCTCGTAGAGGAGCTCCTCACCCTGGCGGACCGGCTCGCGAAAGCTGCCGATGAGCGCACCCTCGGCGAGGCAGGCGCCGAAGTCGCGAGCGTAGACCATGTAGGGCAGGTCCGGCGACGGCTCCATCATGACCACCTCGACGCCGGCGTCGCGGTAGGCCTGGGCGAACCCCTCGTGCTCGTGCTTGACCGCCTCGAGGTCGGCGTGCTCGCCGCCGGCGAGGACCTTGCGCGTGATCTCGTTGATCGGGCGGAAGTCGAAGTAGCGCGGCGGGCAGAGCAGCACCTTGCGCAGCCGGCCGGTCGAATTGGGGACGAACGGGACGCCTGCGCTCATCTGCAGCTCCTCTCTCGCGCCGATCGGCGAGGACGCCCAGAAGACGGCGCCGTCAGCGCGAGGCTACGAGGACCGGCGACACAGCGGAAGTGTGCGAATGCACAGGAAGACGGCCGTCAGCTGAGCTTCGTGCACATCGGCCCGCCCGGGTCCGTACCCTCAGGCGAGGAGGACGAGCTTGCCGCGCTTCGCGCCTGCGGCGAAGCGCTCGTACGCGCGCGCAGCCTCAGACAGGGGGAACGTCTGGTGCACCGGCACGCGCAGGCGCCCGGCGGCCAAGGAGGGCACGACCCGGGCGCCGAGGGCGGCGATCAGCGCCGCCCTCTCATCGCGGCTGCGAGGCCGCAAGGTCGAGGCGAAGATCCGGCCCCGGCGCCTCATCAGCAGGAGGAGATCGAGCTCGAAGCTCGCGCCGCCGCCGACGCCGATGACCACGACGCGCCCGGTGGTGGCCAGCGCGTCCAGCGCAGCGGGCAGGCTGGCCGCGCCGACAAGCTCGAGGACGACGTCGTAGGGGCCGTGCTCGCCGACTTCGTCGGGCTCGACGACCTCGGCCGCCCCGAGCGCCGTGACGACGTCGTGCCGGGCGCGGTCGCGCACCGAGGCGACCACGTGCGCGCCGGCCAGCGCCGCGAGCTGCACGCCGGCGCTGCCCACGCCGCCGGCGGCGCCGCTGACCAGGACCCGCTCGCCGAGCGTGAGTCCTGCCTGGCCGAAGAGCGCGTCGAAGGCGGTCGCGAACGCCTCCATGAAGCCGCCGGCCTCAGGCCAGGAAAGCCCGTCCGGCACCGCCAGGGCGTGCGCTTCGTCGACCGTCGCCAGCGTCGCCTGGGCGCCGCCGCCGACGAGCGCCATGACGCGGTCCCCCGGCGCGAACCGCGTCACCCGCAGCCCCACGCTCACGACCTCGCCGGCGAACTCCAGGCCGGGGATGTCCGGCGGCCAGCCGGGCGGCGCCGGATAGTGTCCGTCGCGCTGGGCAAGGTCGGCGCTGTTCACCCCGGCGGCTCGCACAGCGACGAGCAGCTCGTGGTCGCCGGCCTGCGGATCAGGCCTCTCCTGCCAGCCAAGTCGTCCTTCGTCGATCACGATCGCGTGCATGGCGTACCTCCTGGCCCGGTCTTACCCGGTACGCACCACGAAGCGAACGGTTCGAGAGACGCGCTCCGGGGCATGCAGGGCGTTGTGGAACCGCATCGACAGCAGAGGTTGGACTCTCCGGCGGCATCTCGCCGTCGGCTGCGCCGCTACGCGGTCCTGGCCGGCCTCCTCGCCGCGATCCTGCTGCTGGCGGGATGTGGCTCGGCCCAGGACGCCTCATCGCCGGCGACGAGCGCAGCTCCGGCGGCCTACGCCGACATCAGCCCCGACGAGCTCGCCACGATGCTCGAGCAGAAGGATTTCGTCCTGATCAACACCCACGTCCCGTACGAGGGCGAGATCGAACAGACGGACCTCTTCCTCCCCTACGACCAGGCAGCCGAGCTCGTGGACCAGCTTCCGGCGGACAAGGGCGCGAAGATCGTGGTGTACTGCCGCAGCGACCGCATGAGCCGGATCGCCGTGGAGGAATGGGCCGGGGCCGGCTACACGAACCTCTTCAACCTGGACGGCGGCTTCGAGGCGTGGGAGGCGGCCGGGTACCCGCTGCTCCAGCTCGACCAACCGTAAGAGCGGGTCTGAAGAGGCGTCGCGCCCTCAGCGAGAAGCGGGCTCTGCCTCCAGGACGCGCTGCAGGCTCTTGCGACGCTTGAGCAGCGCCTCCCGGTGTCCCTTGATGCCGTGATCCCGGCAGTCGAGAAGGCCGAGCGAGGCGGCGCAGTCGATCTCCTCCAGCGCCTCCTTCGGCAGTCCCTCGCGTTTGAGCACGAGGCTCAGACGATCGAAGATGACCAGCAGGTCGTGCCGCACCTCTTCCCGGTCCAGGGGGTCCGCCGCCGCCTCCAGCAGCGCAAGGATCGCCTGTCGGTACAACGACACGGCCTTGGCCGGGTCGGTGGTCTCGCAGTCGCGTGCCTCGTGCATCGGCAGCGCCGCCTCGCGCAGACGGCGCGACGGTGCGTCCTCCCGGCCGTGCGAGGCGCGGTCGTCCGGGCCAGCTGCCTGGTCACTCCCGTTCCCGCCGTCCGGCGCGACCCGCGCTTCGGGAGCCGCGGAGGCTGCGCCGGCCGTCGGCGAATCGGCGCGCGCGCCGCACACGGTGCAGAACGTCGCCGCGTCGCCGATGGACAAGCCGCACTTCTCACACGTTCGCATCGCTCCTCCCTGGTCGTGTCGCTCAGACCTACTATCGGCAGAAGTCCCGCCAGCCGTAGTGACGCGGGGGCCGGCGACGCGAAGCGCAGCGTCCGCGGCTGGGGCACGGTGGCGACGAGCCGTCCGGAACGGCCCACTGCGACGAGGTCAGACGGCGTCGGCCGGCAGCCTCGCCTCGATCTCCGGGAACGCGTGCAGCACCATCTCGACGAGCCGCGTGGTCGGCCGCGTGAGCGCGTCGGTGGCGGGGATCCCGAGCTCCAGCTCGTACAGGATGATGGCCGCGCTGACCTCGGCGTCGGTCATGTCCTCGTGGTTGATCGTGAGGCCGATGACCTTGACGCCGGCGAAGGCTCGCAGCAGGGCGATCTCGTCCACGGGCATCGGCGTGGGCACCTCCGGGAAGTCACCCAGCCTGCGGCGCGCCGGCGCGTGCTGCAGGATCACGGCGTCCGGCCGCGCGCCGCGCAGGATGAAGGTCGACGAGAGATAGGCCGGGTGGCTGAGCGCGCCCTGCCCCTCGATGACGATCACGTCCGGATGCTCCGCGTCGAACGCCTCCACGACGGCGGCCTCCACCTCCCCCGAGCAGAACTGGCAGGGGATGGCGTCGAGCGCCACGCCGTAGCGCGCGCCCTGGATGAGTCCGGTCTGGCCGGTACCGACCATGACCGCCTTGATGCCGCGCTCGTTCAGCGCCTGCGTCAGAATGACCGCGGTCGTGCGCTTGCCGATGGCGCCGTCGGTGCCCAGCACGGCGATGCGCGGGCAGGTCACCCTGTCGATGTCGCCGGTGAACATGCGCAGGTCCTTCTTGGCGCGCGGGCGGCGCACGTCGTCGATGAGGACGCCGTAGGCCGCCGCGGCCGCCGTGAACTCGAGGTCGTCGTTGAGGAACTCGTGCAGGCCGTTCACGATGTACATCCCGCGGCGCATCGCCTCGAGCACGACGCCGCGCTGGTGCGGAGACAGCAGGCCACTGAGGGGCGCGACCCCGAGGATGAAGTAGTCGGGGACGCGGCCCGCGTGGGCGATGGCGTCCGCGAGGTCGGAGCGGATCGGGATCCCGTTGGGGACGTCGTCGAGGTACGCGCCGGAATCGGCTCCCGCCTTGGTGCTGTCGATCACCGCCAGGATCTCGTACTTCTCCGAGTGGCGCACCAGGCCGTTGGCGGTCTTGCCGTCGGGGGTGCCGAAGAACGCCTCTGAGTAGACGACGGCAGTCTTGCCGATCATGAAGAACCTCCCGGTTCCGGGCGTCTGCCGCCGTCGAAGCGCGGCGTGAGATGGAGGAGTCCGGACGCGTCCAGCCCCTCGAGAAAGGTGTAGCTGCCGGCCCGCTGGAAAAGACGCGCCTTGCCGGTGACCCACGCGCTCTCGCCGCTGACGCGCAGCCACGAGCCCTCGTAGAGCGCCAGCACCTCGCAATCGTTCTCCTCGAGGAACTCCGCGATGCGCTCCTCCCGGGTCTCGCCCATGAACGTCGACGCCGGGTCGGCGTCGATGTAGTGGAGGTTGATCTGGAACGGGACGAGGCCGAGCGCGGCGAAGCTCGGGGGGTGACAGATGGGCATGTCGTTGGTGGTGCGGATCGTCGGGCAGGCGACGTTGGTCCCGGCGGAGGCGCCGACGTAGCGGGTCGCGCCCTCGCGCACGCGGCGGCTCAGCTCGTCGATCACGCCGAGGGCGTAGAGCGAGTCGAGGAGGCGGAAGGTGTTGCCGCCGCCCATCATCACGACGTCGGCCTCCAGGATCGCCCGCGCCGGCGCGCTGGAGCGGTGCGCGGACACGGCTTCGATGCCGAAGGATCCCAGCGCCGCGATAGCCCGGTCCGCGTAGTCGTCCCAGTCCGCCAGCGCGTAGGGGACGAAGGTCACCACGTCGCCGGCGGAGACGCCGGCGAAGGCCTCGGCGGCGTGCGAGAACATCGTGCCGCCGTAGTTGGTGGAGTTGGAGAGCAGAAGGAGCTCGATGACCGCCGTCCTGACTGTGAGCCGATTCCGGGCACGGGTCGACGACCTGTTCCGCGGCGAGGGGATTGCGTGTCCCGGAGGAGACGGGAGAAGCGACACGTGGCGGACCCAGCGTGGCAGGTCGCGGAGCCCGGGTCAACGTTCGCGGCCGCCGCCTGGGGCCTCGGCGACAGGTCGCCGCGCCCGGGAGCGGCCCGGCTCAGCCCTTCTTGGCTCGACGGCGCGGGCGCTGCTCGCCCGGCGGCCGCGCCTTGTCCCACTCGGTAGGGTGGCCGTGGCCGAGTTCCTGCTGGTGGGCGAAGAGGTCGCTGCGCAGGGTGAAGGCCTCACCGCAGGTGATGCAGCGGAAGGTGATCGGCGTGCCGAGACGCGCCTCGCCGCAGTCATCGTGCAGCAGGCACCTGTGGTTGTCGAGGTCCCGCTGCGACTTGAGCGATGCGCTGCAGACGGTGCAGTCGAAGGTCTTGGGGGTGGTGGCCGTGGGCATGCGCTTTCGTCCTCTCGACTCCTGGCCGCGTCCGCTGCACCACAAGAGGCGCCGACCGTCGGCGCCACGCAGCTTGACCAGTCAAGTATCTATACCCCGCGACGGGCAAAAGCGCACTTCCCCGTCCTCGTGCCCGGCCGGCGGCCGCGCCGCGCCGGGCGCCCTCAGCCCGCGCCGGCGCCCCAGAACGGCGCGTGGCGCCGGCGGCAGAACTCGCGGTAGTCGCCCAACAGCTCGAAGTCCGCGTAGTCGATGCGCGCGACGCGGTCGCGGTGCAGGACGAGCTGGGGGTTCGCCTCGCCGAGCTGCGAGAGGAGCGCGGCCTCGGCGGCGCTCAGCGGGCTCACCACGACGCCGAGATGGAGGGCCCAGTCCTGCGAAGCGCCCGGGTCGAACTCCGGCGGCAGGAAGATGTTGTCGAACGCGGCCGAGCCGCTCCCGTACCGGTACTCCGCCCGCGGGGACCCGTCGGCCGCCTCCGCCAGCGTGACCGGGATCACGGTGTGCGAGAGCAGCCAGCGCGAGACCGACGAGACGTGCCGTGAATGCGACGGCAGGGACTCCGCGGCGAGCTGCCAGTGATACCCGGAGCCGTTGCAGCGCAGCACGTGCTCGCGCTCGATCGTCGCGTCCGGGCTCGGGTCCCCCATCCACCCGGTGAACTCCGCCAGGCCGTGGAACGGCGTATCGGCGGAGTCGAAGATCGCGAGAACGGGGTCGTAGTCGGCCACCTCGTCCGGAGCCAGACCGCGCAGGTAGGCGAACACCCGCGCCTCCTGTTCGCTCGTGACCGGACAGGGGCAGCTCAGCACGATCCTGAACGCCAGCTCGAGCGCGTCGCCTCTGATCATCATCCCGGTCGTCCTCCTCTACTCGTTGCCCGCGCGGCGCCTGGCCACCAGGAGCACGATGACGATCACCACGATGACCGCGGCGACCGCGGGTGTGATCACGGCTGCCTTCTTGCCGACCTTCCGGGCGCGCTGCCGCCCGGCATCCATCGCTTCGTCGACGTCGCTGCCCAGGGCATCGAACGATTCCGTGAGACCGGCGCGTTCCTTCTCGATGTCGGCGAGGATCTCGCCGGACGGGCGCGCGGGAGCCTTGGGTTCGGCGTCGGAGGTATCGGTGCTCATTGGTCCTTCACTCCTGTGTCGGATGACGGCTCGGGCGGTCGCCCGCCCAGGTCAGGTTGTTCCGGCGCGGCCGCGGGCGGCGCAGGGGCGGGTGGCGCAGGCGCCTGCGGCGCTGCGCCGCCGGGAGCCGCCGCTTCGGCCGCGACCGGCTCCTCGGTGCCTGCCGTGCCGGCTTCGCTCGCCGCGTCCACATCCTCCGCGGCGCGCCCCGGCGTGACCCCGGCGCGCACGCGCGCTGCCGTCCCGCCGGCGTTGGCCTTGAACAGCTCGGCGGTCGCCTTGGCCTCGGCCAGCGCCTTGTCGGGCGGCCCGTTCTGCAGCTTCCGCACGATGCCGCGCCCCACGAGGATCATGATCGCGACGATGAGGAAGAGCGCCAGCGTGACGATGAGCATCGCGAGCCACCACGGCATGACGAGCGCCAGAGCCACCGCGATCGTCGCCAGGGCGAACCCGATCGCGTAGAGCGCCAGGAGCCCGGCGCCGAGGAAGAGCCCGGCGGCGGTACCGACCTTGCGGCCCTTCTCCTTGAGCTCGCTGCGCAGCAGCTCGAGGTGGAGCTGCGCGAGACGTCGCCCTCGCTCGCGGATGTCCGCGACCGAGGCTGCCAGGCCTTCCTGAGCGCTCATGTCCCACCTCTCCCCTCAAAAGCTCTACCGGCGGCCGCCGGCCACCCGCGACCGCTGCGAAGTCGACGCGAACCTACCCCGAGGGCGGGCCAGCGGAAACCGTCTGCTCGAGGAGCTTCGGTCGCGGTCTCACGGCGTATCGGCGGACCCCTCCTTGGAGCGCTTGCGGAGGTATCGGACCGCCTCGAGCGCCGCGACCTGCCCCTCGCCCACGGCCTTGGCCGTCTGGTAGGGCTCGCCCGCGCAATCCCCGGCCGCGAAGACCCCAGGCACGCTGGTCTCCATGTGCCGGCCGGCGGTCACGTGGCGGCCGTCGGAGGCCAGCCCGTCGAGGAGCGTGCGCGGCGAGACGCTGTTCTTGTAGATGAACACCGCGTCGACCTGGAGCTCCTCACCGGGCAGCGACACCCGCACGTGGTCGTCGGCGCGCGCCAGCCGCGTCGGGCGCGCTCCCGCCAGCACGCGCACGCCCCCGGGAGGTGGTAGTCGCCCTGGTACAGGGGCACGTAGGTGACCTCGACGCCGAAGTCCTCCGCCAGCGCCGATGCCTCCTCCTCCCCCTCGGGGGCGTAGCTGATGAAGGCCCCGCGGCGACCGGCGAACAGCCTGCCGTCGCAGGTCACGCAGTAGCTCACGCCCTGACCCACGAGCTCCTCTTCCCCCTCGATCTCCGCTTCGCGGTAGACGCCGGTGGCGAGCACCACGGCGCCGGCGTGATACATCTGACGCTCGCTGAAGACCACGAACCCGGTCTCGTCGGGGATGATCTTCGACGCCTTCTCGGCGATGAGAGGGACGTCGAACTCGGCGAGGTGGCGCGCGAACGCCGCCGCCAGGTCCTCTCCGCTCGCCGAGGGAAAGCCGGGGTAGTTGGCGATCGTGTGCGCCTTGCCGATGCGACCCAGCGGCGCCTGGCCGGCCAGCACGGTCACCGTGCGCCGGCGGTTGGCCACGTTGACGGCGGCCGAGATGCCCGCCGGCCCCGACCCCACCACGATGACGTCGTACTCAAGGTTCTCGGTCGCAGGTTCAGGCATCCGTCCCGTCCTTCGGTCGTGCCGGCCCGCGTCGGTCGGGCCCGGCTCATTCACAGCCTGCCCTCGTCGGGCGTCCCTGCAAACGGACGCCCGTGGGACCCCGCCCGAGGGCGGCGTCCTTCACACGGACCCGACGTTGCCGCTAGTATGGTGCGGCGGGTCGCTCAATGGCCGTGGATCGGGGCTGGGAGCGACTCCGTACCGGAGAGACCGGACTGCGCGGACAATTCGAGCGTCCGCGGGAAGGAGCGGCGGTGCCACGCTGGTTCAGCTATGCGGCGATCTTCGTCATCACCGCGTTCGTCTTGCACGCCTTCCTCTTGATCGTGTCGCTGGCCGCCGGCATGGTCTCCGCGGACAGCCTGCTCACGATGGCCGGACCCGTCACCTTCATCGTCGAGTTCGGCCTGGCCGCGGTGATCACGTGGCTGATCGTCCGGCCGCGCGGCGAGACGCCGCTCAGCGAGAAGGAAGAGCGCGTTCGCGACGCCGCTCTCGAAGATGACGCACGGCGTCGCGTGCAGGCGATCGAGCAGCAGTACGCCGACGAACAGCGCCTGGACCGCCTCACGGCCGAGGTGGCCGAGTGGCGCAAGGCGCGCGACCTGCGCGCCTACGCCGGCGAGGCGCTGGCGGATCTCGGCGACGGCGACGTCACCACGGCCGACGGCGGGTCGCTGCGCGAAGACCTGCAGTGGGCGCTCGACTACGCCGACCGCATCGACCCCCTGCGCGGCCGGAGCTAGCCCCTCCCCGGAGGCCTGGCGGCTGACCCGCGTCGCTACGCGAGCGCCGCCGCATCACCTGCCCGTCAGATGCCGAGGATCTGCGCCTTCTTGGCGGCGAACTCCTCGTCGGTGAGCAGGCCCTGGTCCTTGAGCGCCGACAGCTTCTGGATCTGGATGAGCTGATCGTCGAGGCCGCTCCCGGCCGGCGCCGCGACCGGCGCTGCCACCGGCGCCGCGGCCGCCTGCGCCGCCGCCTGCTGCTGCCGCCTGCGCGGCCTGCTGCTGTGCAAGCGCGTCCTGCTGCGCCTGCAGCTGGGCGATGTCCTGGTTCTGGGCGGCCTCGGCCTGCTTCTTCGAGCCGCCGCCCATCATGCTGCTCGTGGCCTTGACGGCCACCGTCGCCGTGCCGGCGACGACTGCCGTGCGCGCCATCGTGCCCATCAGGCCGGGGCCGCGACGGCCGACTACTACTGGTCCTCGTCCTCGTCTCACTGGAAGTCCCTTCTACACGGGTGGGTCTGGTCGTTGTCGGGAGCGCGCATGGCGCCCGGCTATTCGGCGCCGCCCTGGGCGGCATCCATGGCCGCATCGACGACGGCAGCCGGGATGCGCGCGTGATCCACCAGGCGGCCACCGGCGTTGACCACGGCGTCGCGCAGCTTCGTGGCCCACACGTTCTCGTACACCAGCACCGCCGCCGAGCTGTGTGGCTTCAGCATCTCGGCCGCGATCGCTACGTCGTCCTCGTTCAGCAGGTCGTCGATCTCGCCGTCGACGTCGTCGAACGCCGCGGCCTGCGCTCCGGGCAGGTCGCTCAACTCCTGCCAGGTCACACTGCCCTCCTCATCCTTGCGGACGAAGAGCAGATCGATGATGCGGATCGTGCCGCTCTGGGTAAGCTCGGCCAGCGCCGGCACGATCTCGCCCTTGAAGTCGTTGCCGGGGAACTCCACGAGCAGGTAGTCGACCGGTCCCATGTGCACCTTCCTCCCTCATGATTGCATCCCGAATCCCACTGCGGATGACTCGACCAATTCCACAGGGCGGGCGTTTTCGAAACCCGTCGGCGCCGTGGTCGCCGCTGCCGGAGCTGTGGACCCGGTGTGTATCATGGGCGCATGGCTACCGGACGCCGTCCTTTCATGACCGCGGGCAAGATCCGGGCCCTGGACGTGACGCTCGTCGTCTGGATCGTGTTCTGGGTCCTGCTCGGCGTCCTGGTGGGACGAGCCATCTGGGACGTCGGGGGAATCGCCGACCCGGTGATCCGCAACGCCGCGGGGCTGCAGGAGACGGCCCGAGGCTTCGAGAGCCTGAGCTCCGTGCCGCTCATCGGCGGCGCGTTGGGCAGCGTCGTGGGCGGCGTGACCGGCTCCGCGGACAAGGCTCAGGCCGAAGCCCAGGCCGTCAAGGACCAGATCGAGCAGGTCGGCCTCGTCATCGGCCTGATCATCGCGCTCGGGCCGGTCCTCGTCGCGCTGGCGGTCTATCTGCCGGTGAGGCTGCCCTGGCGGCGGGACGTGAGCGCGATCCGAGCCGCCCTCGCCCGCGACCCTTCGGACCCCGTGCTGCAGCGCTACCTCGCCGAGCGCGCCATCGAAGGCCTCCCCTACGACCGTCTGCGCGAGTTGAGCGACGATCCCTGGCGCGACCTGGCGGCCGGCGAGGCGGACCGACTGGCGGCCGTGGAACTCCAGCGCCTGGGGCTGCGGGGTAGGGACCGGAGGCCGGCAGCCCGGCTCGGGTCAGTCCGCGTCGGGCAGGTACTCGGCCATGCCCTCCACGGGCGGGGCGCCGACGATCAGGACGACCATCTCGGCGTCGCTCTCGTTGCGGAGCTGCAGGGCGGTCTCCTTCTCGACCACGGCGACCGAACCGCACGGGAGCTCGACGCGCTCGGGCGGGTCGCCGAGCAGGAGCGTCGCGGCGCCTTCGAGGACCACGAACAGCTCCTCCTGGACGCGCTCGAGGTGGCGGGTGCCGCGGGCGCCTGCCGGCAGGCGCCAGATGGCGGCGCGCATCTCGTGGAGAGCCTCCGAGAGGGGCGCGCGACCCCGCCGCGGGTCGCCGCGCAGGGGCGGCTGGAACGCGCGCTCGTCGGGGCGGAAGACGGTGTATCCCATGGCGGCAAGCTAGCCGACCGGCGGCTGCGGCGCAAGGGCTCGTCCGCCCTGCCCCACCGCCCGCGGGCCTCCCGGCTACGCGCTCTCCAGCGTGAAGGTGGACTCGACCGGGACCCCCGAGCGCAGCGTGTCGAGGACGACGCAGTACTTCTCGGCGCTGCGCAGCAGGCGCTCCGCGCGCTCGCCTCGCTCGTCCCCCCGCACCACCACGCGTGTGTGGGCGCGCACCGCGGTGAGGCCGATGGGGAACTCCTTGCCCATCGCCAGCGTGCCTCTCGGGTCCCAGTCTCCCTCGACCGAGACCTCCAGCTCCTCGAGGTCGATGCCCATGTTCGCCGCGACCATGCGCACGGTGGTCTCCTGGCAGGCGGCCAGAGCGGCCAGCAGCAGATCTGCGGAGCACGGCACGTCGCCGTCACCGCCGACGGCCGGGTGCGCCCCGGAGCGGAACACGACGTCAGGCAGCGACTCCGGCGAGACGGCGCAGTGCAGGGGGTCGGCGAGGTCGGCGCTGCCGCCCGTCACGCGCAGCACTTCCGGGGCGCCGTCGGGATCGTCGTTGAAGCGCTGCCGGATCGGCGCCTGTCGAGCTCGGACGTCCACCTTCGACTTGGGCATGCGGCCGCTCCTCCTCCGGGTCGATGAGCCGGCGGCGGCGCGGGGCCTCCGCCGGCGTGGTGGTGCGCGGCGCGCGCGGCGCCGCTGCCCGCGCGACCTACTCCGCGTAGTGCTCCATGCCGGCGAAGTCCACAAAGACGCAGGGCTCGTCGCCGACCACGAAGCCGTCGTGGCCGGGCGGGATGGCGGCCACGTCGCCGGGGCCGAACTCGAGCTCGCTGCCGTCGTCCATGACGACCTTCTGGCGCCCGGAGACGATGTAGATGAGGTGAGCCGCCTGGCAGCTGTCGGTGCCGGCCTTGGGCTTGACGTGCAGCGACCAGCGCCAGCCGGGCTGGAACGTCGCCTTGCCGACGACGCCGTCGCCGATCCTCAGGATCTCGACGCGACTCCCATCGGCCATCGGCCGGATCTCGTCCGGCGAGCCGAAGTTCTTCTTCTGCAGGTCCATGATGGGTCTCCCTTGATGTCTTGGTATGTGGCGAGCTTCCCCCGGCGGCGGCCCATCGACGCCGTTGGGGAGGGCAGCGCCTACGGCTGGGGAGACGCGGCCGGCGCCGCAAGAAGCGCTCCGACCTCGCGCGCCATCTGCCCCTGCCAGCGAGCGCGCGCCGGCGGCATCAGGTGGTAGAGGTCGGCGAAGTCCTCGTCGCGCAGCGCCAGCTTCCGGTCGACGCGCAGGTACGGAAGCTCGTAGTCGGCCGCGAGGCGCTTCACGTCCGCGCGGTACCGGGGCAGCACGCCCGCCCAGTCTCCCGCGACCTCGGTGTTGAGCGGCTGCTCGAAGAGCACGGGCTCGAACCCCCGCTCGCGCGCGAAGCGTATGAGCTCCTCCAGCACGGTCAGGTTGTACGCGTGGTTGGCCGCGTAGCGCGTGCGGTTGTAGCGCCACACCGAATCGAGCGTGGCCCGCTTCGCCTCCGGTGAAGCCGCCGCCGAGTCGCGCCCGTAGTAGTGCCGGGCGTAGGGCTGCCGCCGGCCCGGCAGGGGACCGGACTTGATGCGCGTCTGCAGGTAGCCCGAGATGAAGTTGGCGGCGCCGGGCAGGCCGCCGGTCCACGCAGCTTCCTCGCCGAAGAGCCCCGGCGCCAGCTCCCGCAGGCGCGGGCTGCGCAGCAGCAGGGAGCGCGAGGAGAGCAGCCCGACGTCTTCGGCGGGCGCCGTGTTGAAGCGCATCGGAGCGAGGCCGATCAGCAGCATGCGCCTCGCCCTCCGGCAGGTTGTCCACGATCACCAGGTTCTGGGCCAGCGACTGGGCGTGGTTGGCCAGATTCACCACGGTGACCGGCGCTCCCCCATGGTCCTCGATCTGGCCCGCGAACGAGCGGTCGCCGACGATCGCCTCCATCGCGCCGGAGCCTCCGAACAGGTAGACCGTCTGGCCCTCCGGCGGGTCCTTCTGGATCTGGTTCACCCGGTAGGCGATGTGCAGGTAGTCGTCGTGCTCGATGCGCAGCAGGCGGCTCTCGGCGACGGCCAGCATGCCGCCGCCGAAGAAGAAGTGCTGCACGCCGAGCACGAGCAGCAGGCACGCGGCGCCGGCGACGGCCAGCACCACGGGGCTCCGCTGCCGCAGGCCGCGGCGAAAGGAGCCCCATCGGGATGCGTGTCGTGCCAAGTCGTTCTCCCTGGGCGTCAGTCGCTCACCGTGGCCCCGTTCGCTGCAGGATAGCAGGCATGGCGACGCGCGGGGCCGCGGGTACGTTCGCGCAGGCGGCCCCGCGGCGTGGCCGAGAAGTAGTGGGCAGCCGGGGTCGAACCAGGCTAGGCGACGCGTCGCTTCCAGAGCTGCGCGGCGACCAGCATCACGATGCCGATCGAGATCGCCCCGACCAGCGGAAAGAGCAGCGCGATGGCCATGGGGCGCGCGGGATCGGCGATGCGCTTGTAGGTGGCCGCGCCGCCGGACAGCTCGATGTAGCCGACGGGTGCGGCCTGCACGCCGCCGCCGTGGCCATAGCCGACCTGCTCGGCGTCGCCGGCATCGGCCTTCTTCTTCTTCTTGCTTCCCGGTCCGCGACCGCCGCCGCCGCCCGCGCCGAAGCGCACTCGAGCGACGGGCACGACCGTCACGCCGTCCTTCTCGACGGGCTCGCCGAACACCGCCTTGGCCGAGGCGGCGCCGCCCAGCGACTCCACCAGCTTGCTGAGCCTGTCGTCCGCTGCGTCTGCCTCAGCCTCACGCTTGGCTTCTTCCATCGGATCCGCCATGGTCTCTCTCCCTTCACTGCGGGCGCGGTCGAAACCGCCTTGGACAACGTACCCGGACGGGGCAAGACCTTGACCGAATCAGGGACGCCGGCCGGTCGAGAGCCGCGGCGAGTGACGTAGTAGCTGGTGGCGGCGCAGCCGCGCGTGCCGGTCAGGCGGCTGGTATCATCGAATCGAGTTCGATCGTCGTCAGGCTTCGCTGTCCTGGAGCAGAGTGCCGGCAGGAACGAATGGCTGATCTCATACTCGAATGCGTCCGTGAGGGGCACGGAGAAGGGCCGGAAGGGCGCGACCGGTTGTCTCGCGTGGCGGCGAGGCTCGTGCCCGACAATATCGAGGCGCGTCCGACGCGGACCATCGACGCAGCCGACCTGCGCGCGGCCATCGCCAACCCATCCCCCGAGGGCGTCTACGTCGCCGAGGGCGGCCTCATGCTGGGTGTGGTGATCGGCCCGGCGGGCCAGTGGTGGCAGGTCGGCAGCGAGCCGCCCGACGGCACCTACGCGCTCGTCAGGTACTCGGCCGCGGCCGTGGAGCTCGTGACCGACGCGACCGCCTCACGTGCTCTCTGGTACGCGCAGGACGAGCATCGCCTCATCGTCTCGACCTCGCAACGGGCGGTGGTCGCCATGCTCGGCGGCCTCGATCTGAACCGCGAAGCCGTGACGTGGTTCCTGCTGTCCGGCACGCTCGGTCCCGACGCCGTGTGGGACACGCGGGTGCGACGCGTGCCGTCCGATTCCCGGTTCACCGTGGATCGCCGCACCTGGCAGGCGGAGCTGGTCCAGCGCCCGGCGGTGTTCGCCCCCGATCCGGGCAGTCACCGGGAGCATCTCGACCGCCTGCGCGAAGCCGTGGGCTGGAGCTGCGCCAACCTCGACATCGACCGGGATCGCTGGCTGCTTCCGCTCTCGGGAGGCCGCGACAGTCGTGCGATCCTCGAAGGCATGGCTCGCTCGGGGCGGCCGCCGAGGTGCATCACGTGGACGACGCGCGCTGCGATGCGCAAGCCGCTGTCGGACGCCCAGGTCGCGCGCATCGTCGCCCGGCGTTTCAACGCCGCGCACCGCTACGCGTTCTTCGACCGCGCCGACGAAGGTCTCGGCCCCGCGCTCCAGCGCTTCGTCGAACTTGGCGAAGGCTCGACCGATGCCTTCGCCGCCTACATCGACGGCTGCGCGATGTGGCGCGATCTGTTCGCCCAAGGTGCGTACGGCGTGATCCGGGGCGACGAACCCCTCGTCGTGCGGTCCCGGATGGCCTCGTTCGACGGCGCCCGCAGGCACGCGCACGGCACCCTGCTCACGGACTACCCCGAGGACCACCTCGTGCGCCGTCTCGGACTGGCGGAGCAGCACTGGCCGCAGCGCCTGCAGCCGCTCGCCGGAGAGGCACCCACGGCGTATCGCGACCGCCTCAGTCATCAGGCCTACATCCCCTACGTCCTGGCGCCGCTGACCGAGATCAAATGCCGCTATGGCGAGGTCGTCAACCCTCTGCTGGCACGGCGCGTCGTAGACGTCGCGCGCTCTCTCCCCGAAGAACTGCGCAGGCACGGCCGCGCCCTGCCCGCGATCGTCGACGCGAAGACCAGGCTGATCCCGCTCGCCAGGTTCACTGCTCTTCCCGGCGACGAGGTATACCTCGAAGACCCCGAGATCGTCGGGACGATCGTCGCCACGCTGACGTCGGCCGCGATCGAGGATGTGCTGGGCGAAGGAGCCGCCCTGACGCTGCTCGCTGCGCTGGCATCGCCCGCGCACGCGACCGCTGGGACCCGACGCTGGGCGGCCGCGGCCATGAGGCCGGTGAAGGTGGCGATGCCCTTCCGTCTGAAGTACCGGCTGAAGCCGCCGTACCAGGGACCGGACGCCCTGACGGCCTCGAGGCTGGCGTTCAGAGCGACAGTTGCCGCCAAGGCGCTGGCGCTGCTGGGCGACGACGCCCGTGTCGCGAACGGCGGGACGCACCCGATTCCTGAGTCGTAGCCGCGCCGGCTTCGGGGTAGCAGGCGCCTCGTAGCGCGGCAGGGCAGGTTGATCTGGACTGCGACCAAGGCTCACGACAGCGTTGGCCGAGCAGCCATCCTCTCGCCGAGGACCTCGTCGCGTCGGATCGCCCCGAGTATCCGGGTAGCCAGTGCAGCCCGGGAAGGTCTTGTTCGAGCTCACGATGATGATCGAGCTGCGTTCGTAGCGGCTCGAGACCAGATCGAACCAGACTCACCGGACCGTCAGCATGTTGGCGCCCGTCTTGCTCTGCGCGTTCCCGGCGGCGTCCTTCGCGTAGACGAAGAAGCGGTAGCGGCCGCGAGGGAGGGTACAGCGCCATGGTGCGACGAGCGCCCTGTTGACCCTGACCCGGCCGAGCGAGAACGAACCGACGACCTTCCCGCGAAGCGTCCGGACCTTCACGGTCGGCGAAGCCCAGCCGGCGTTCGGCGCGGCATCCTTGATCAGGTACTTGAGGGACACCGTACGTCCGCGCCGCACGCTGGCCGCCGACGGCGCCAGCGTCGACGGCGCGTGGGTGTCGACCCTGATCCTGATCGAGGCCGCCGGCCCTTGGTTGCCGGCGGCATCGACGCCGTGGAAGACGATCCTGTGGAGGCCGTCGGCCACCCCCAGGCTCTTGACGGGAACGGCGACAGTCAGGGAAGGTGCGGCGGCGGCACGGGCCGCGGTCCAGGCCGGAGCAGCGAGCCGAGTCAGAGCGCTGCTCACACCGGGGGCGCTCTCGTCCACGGCGTACTCGATCGTCGTGACGCCGCTGTTGGCCGCGATCGCCGGGTCGGCGTTCACATCACTCGCCGACAGCGTGACGGAGGAACTGCGCGAAGCGATGGCGCCGTCGCTGGCACTCGTGGCCACCGGCGCCCAGGTGTCGATCTTCACGATGACCGTTCCTGCCTCCTCAGCATTGCCCGCCGTATCCTGCGACCAGAAGGTCACATGCCACTCCCCGTCCTTGACGCCGCCGGGCGGCGCGGGCACCGTGACCGCATCCCTCCTCACAGGCACCGTCCCGTCCAAAGTGGACCACGTGCCGGCGATCCCGCACAGGGCGTCACCCGCGTCCAGGGTCACGGTGACCGGCTGATCGTGCCATGCGTCGTCCTGGCCACTGGCCGTGGTGACCGGAGGCGTGAGATCGATCTTGACTTGGGCGGCATGCGTCTGCTCGACGTTGCCGGCGACGTCGGTGGAGAAGTACGAGAGCTCGTGCGTCCCTTCGCCGAGCGAGACGACGGTACCCGAACGCCAGACATCATTGTCGACCTTGTAGCGCGTCTCCGCGACGCCGGACCCGCCGTCACTCGCGATGAGGTGGACGATGCCACCGTCGTGCCAGGCCCCGTCGGCGTCGGGAAGGAGCGTCGCCGGCGGCGTCTCGTCGGCGCCCGCAGCGGACCGCGAGCTGGCGAGGATGGCGCCGTGGGACCCGACCACCCACAGGTGGGTGGCATCGGATGCGGCGATGGCGGCCAGGAGCGGCGGCTGGTACTGGCGCTCGTATGGAGAGAGCTGGCGCTCGCGCCCGGAGTCCTGCTCGAACCAGGTCGCGCCGCCGTCGTCGGTGCGCAGGATCACGCCGTTACCCGCTACGGCGGCGGCGTGCATGGCGTCGGTCGCGACGACGTCCTTGTAGTCGGCCGTCGTCACGTGGAACGGCAGCGGCGGTGTCTGCGCGGCAAGGTCGACCTGCTGCCAGGTGACGCCGCCGTCGGTGGTGCGCTGCACGCATCCACCCTGTCCGACGGCGAAGCCGTGCGAAGTGTCCCCGAAGGCGACGCGCGTCGCGGTCGTGTAGCCGCCCGAGTGCGCCGCTCCGTCGGGCGTCCAGGTGACCCCGCCGTCGGTGGTGTAGGCGGTCTTGCCGATGGGCGTTCCGTCGGCCCCCTGTGACGCCTGACCCACGAGCCATCCATGCTGCGCGTCGAGGAAGGTGAAGTCGTTCGTGCCGGTCATCCCCGCGGTATCCAGCGCCTGCCAGGTCGCGCCGCCGTCCGTGGTACGCGCCATCTGGCCGGCATAGCTCAGCAGGATCCAACCGCGGTCGGCATCGAGGAACTGCACCTTGGCGACGGCGGACGTCCCCACCGCATCACCCGTCGGGACGTACGACCACGTGGCTCCCCCGTCCGTGGTGTGCATGAGGGCGCTCTGGCTGGTCCAGTCGTAGGCTCCCCCGGCCCAGCCTTCTTCGGCGTCGACGAACGAGACGCTGCCGAAGCCGAAGTCGGTCCCGGCGGCGACAGCGGCCCACCTCTGGCCGCCGTCGGTGGTGCGGAACAGGTGGCCCCCACCAAGAGCCCAGCCGTGGAGATCGTCGACGAACTCGACGCCGTGCAGGTCAGCGTCGGTCAGACTCGTCCTCAGGTCGCGCCATGCGGATCCGTCAGTGGTGCGCAGGATCGCTCCGAGAGCGCCGACCGCCCATCCGTGCCGGGCGTCCGCCACCGCGAGGCCGGTCAGCGGCAGATCGCTGTAGTCTCGGGAGTCGGTGAAGAGGGGACCGTACTGCGTCTGCCAGGTGACACCGCCGTCGGTCGTGTGGACGAGGCCGTTGTGGCTCCAGTCGACGGCGATTCCCCACCCTTCCAGACTGCTCGTGAAGCTCGGCGGCGCGACGAACTCGGGCGGCGAGGCGATCTGCTGCCAGGTCGCGCCGCCGTCGCCGCTCCTGACCATGAGCGGGTTCATGCTGTTGTCGGTCCCGCCGACGAGGACGTTCCCGCCGGACACGGCGATCGTCTTGTAGTCGGTCGTGCCGAAGCCGTCCGGGTCTTCCCACGCAAGGCTCCAGCTCTGGCCGCCATCACTGGTGCGGTAGACGTCGCGCCAGCCGACCGCCCATCCATGCGTCGCGTCGATGAACGTGATCGCGCTCAGTGGCTGCCAGGTGTCGGGATACTGGAAGTCCCAGGTGTGGCCGCCGTCGACGGTACGCAGCAGGACGCTGCCGTACCCGTCCGTCTGGCCGAGCACCCAGCCGTGCTGGGGGTCGACGAAGCAGACGCCGGTCGGGTGGTACGGCATCGGGCTGGGAGGCAGGGGTTGCCGCTGCCAAGCCGCGCCGCCGTCGGCCGTGTGGAGCAAGAGCCGGGTGACACCGAGCGTGTTCCCGTCCTCGTTCTCCACGTGCGCTCTACCGATGACCCAGCCGTGCTGCGCGTCGGGGAAGCTCAGACCGGTGAGGTCGTAGAGCGTCCCCGAGGCCTGCCCGGCCCAGGTGACGCCACCGTCGGAGGTGCGCATGATCGTTCCCGATTCGCCCACGGCCCAGCCCGTCGTGGCACTGACGAAGGTGGTGGCGAGCAAGCGGTTGTCCTGCGGCAACGGGTTCTGCCACACCCACGTACCGTCGCCGGTCGAGACGCCGGCGCCGGCGGCCGGAACGGCGATCGCGAACAACGAAAGGCAAACGGCGAGTACCGCACCTCGGAAGAAGCGACGCCCCATCAGGATACCCCCCTGCTTCTCACTTGTCGGCGGGCGCGAGATCCCCACCGCAGTCCCTGAGACGGACTATATACAGGCGGCGCCAGACCTGCGAGGGAACTGACAGCGAACGCTGGAGAAGGCGTTGCCACGCGAGTGGTCGCGGCGAGAGTCGGTCCTGAGACGGCCCAGGGGTCGCGCTGCACCATCTCCCGAGCGAGCAAGACGTGGCGCCCCCGGCTGGAATCGAACCAGCGACACCAGGTTCAGGAAACACGCGGCAGTGGTGACGGGTGGCATTCGGCGAGACGCGATCAGGCTGCACAGGCCGGTGTTCTGGCATACTCCGGTGCTGGCTGGTGGCCAACCATGATGGACGGTGACGAGCCGTCTCGTCGGCACTGCGTCGGCAGCGGCTCGCGCCCCGTGCGGTGGTAGCGCGCCAATAACCTCGCCTCACATCTCGGAGGTCATCGTGGGGGCCGCCCCGTGTCCACTCGCCCCTCCCGCGGCCGCCAGTTCGAGCGAGAGCCGTTGCTCCAAGACTTCCAGCACCTCGACCGCTGCCGCGCTCTCGCCCGGCCGGGCCTTGCGCTCGCGGATAAAGGCGAGCAGGTCAGTGAGGGCGGCGAGGCGCTCCCCGGCCCCAGGCATGCGCAGAGCGAACGCCAGGATCCCGTCGAGGACGCGGGGGTAGACCCGATCGGGGTCGATGGCGGCAAGCGCGCCCGAGCGCTCCAGCAGGTCCCGGACGTCGGGCCGGAGGTGGCTCAGCCAGAGCTCGATACCGTCGCCGGCCAGGCGCTGGTCGAGGTCCTTCAGGGCGTCGACCACGGGGACGTCGGCCTCCGGCGTGAGCTCCAGGTCGAGCAGCACGACCGTGGCGCGCGGGTCGGCGTCCGCGACGGCCTGGAGGATCTCGTCGCGCACCGAGGCCACGTTTGCGAAGAAGAGCATCTCGTCGGGGCGCACGATGAGCAGGCCCGGGATCGCCGCGTCCGGCTCCGTGTGCAGGTCCACCGGCTCGAGGCCGCCGCGTGCCCGGCCCAGGAAGGTCAGGCGCGCCTGGCTGGTGCGCCAGACCAGCAGGCCCAAGGAGACGACGACGGCGATCGCAAGGGCCGGCAGGGTGGGCATCACGAGGACACCGGCGAGGGCGATCAGCGCAAGAAAGAACTCCGCCCGCCGCAGGCGCCACAGCTCGCGCATCTTGCCGACCTTCATCATCCCGGCGACGGCGACGACGACGATGGCCCCGAGCGTTGCCTCCGGCAGCGGCCCGAACAGCGGCGTCAGGAACAGCGCCACCAGGGCGGTCGCCGCAGCGGCGGTGACCAGCGAGGCGGGCGTCCTGGCCCCGGCGCGGTCGTTGGCGGCCGACTTCGAGAGCGAGGAGCCGATGGGGAAGCCGGAGAAGAGGCCGGCGCCGGTGTTCGCGGCGCCGAGGGCGATCAGCTCGCGGTTCGGGTCGACCTTGCCGCCGTGCTCGCGCGCGAACTCGTTGGCCGGCCCGATCGCCTCGGCGAAGGCGACCAGGGCGATCCCGAGGGCGCCGCCGAGGAGCTGCGGCAGAGCGTCGAGCCCGACGCCCGGCAGCGCGGGGCCGGCGAGGCCGGCGGGAAGCGGACCGACGACCTTGACGCCCTGCGCCTCGAGGCCGAAGGCGGCCGAGACCGCGATCGAGCCGAGGAGCACGACCAGCGCGGCCGGCACGCGCGGCAGCCGCCGCTCCAGCACGATCATCGCGACAATCCCGCCGGCGCCGACCGCCAGGGTCAGCAGGTCGGTCTCCTTCAAGTGGGGGAGCATGTCGCGGACGAGGGCGAGCGCCGTGTCCCCGTGGGCCTCGATGCCGAGGAGCTTGGGGATCTGCTTGATGGTGATCAGAAGCGCCAGGCCGAAGACGAAGCCGAGGAGGACGGATTCCGAGAAGAACTGGGCGATGCGCCCGAGCTTGAGGACCCCGAACGCGATCGAGACCAGACCGGCGAGGATCGCCAGGGCCGCCGTCAGGGCGATGTACTCGGCGCTACCGGTGGTGGCGATCTCGGAGATGGTCGCCGCCGACATGATCGCGACCGCCGAGGAGACCGCCACCACCAGCTGGCGCGAGCTGCCGAGCAGCGCGTAGGCGAGCAGCCCGATCGGGGCCGCGTAGAAGGCGTACTCCGGGGGCACGCCGGCCAGCTGCGCGTAGGCCATGCCCTCCGGGACGAGGATCGCGCAGACGGTGAGCCCGGCGATGAGGTCGAACCGGAGCCAGCTCTTCTGGTAGCCGGGCAGCCACGCGAGGACCGGCCAGCCGCGACCTCGCGCGCGCTCCTCCGCATGGTCCGTCATCGTCGTCTCCGATCGCCCGCCGGGCTGCCGTCGTGGCCGCATCTCAGCGCCACGCTATCCCCGTCCCCGCATGCTCGCCGTCCGGTCACTCGACGGTGACCTTGGGCAGGATCCGTCTGGAGGAACCCCGGGAGCCACCAGTTCGCCTTCCCGCCGGCGACCTTCATCACGGCGGGCACGATGAGCAGCCGGATGAGCGTGGCGTCCAGCACGACCGCGACCGCCAGTGCGAAGCCGAACTCCTTCAGCTCGAGCACGTCGGCGACGATGAAGCAGCCGAACACCGCGGCCATGATCGCGGCCGCCGCGGTGATCACCCTGGCGGTGTGCGCGACGCCGGCCACCACCGACTGGTCGTTGTCGCCCGTCTTCAGCCACTCCTCCCGCATGCGCCCGACGAGGAACACCTCGTAGTCCATGGAGAGGCCGAACAGCACCGCGAACACCATGATCGGCAGGAAGGTCTGCACGAACCCCACGCTGGTGAAGCCGAACACGCTCTCGAGGTGGCCGTCGGCGAACACCCACGCAGTGAGGCCGAAGGCTGCGAACGTGGCCAGCAGGTTCATGAGCACGGCCTTCACCGGGATCAGCAGGCTGCGGAACACGAGCAGCAGGTAGCAGAACGACAGCACCAGCACGATGCTCATGACCAGGGGCAGCTTGCTCAGCGTCTCGTCGCCAAGGTCGTCGAACTGGGCCGTCTCGCCGCCGACCAGCATCTGCGGCCCCGCGTCTGCGGTGTACTTGGGGATGATCTCGTCGCGAAGGTCGCCGACGAGGTCCTGCGCCTCTCGCGAGTCGATGGGCGCCTTGGTGACGACGGTGATGATGGTGCGGTCGGAACCGTTGTCGACGTTCACCAGCATGTCGACGTAGCTCGCCGCCTGCGGGTCCTGCTCCAGCGTCTCGAGGCCCTGCGGTGACACGTCACCCACCGTCTGGTCGAGGAGTGTGGAGATGGAGTAGGCCTGGTCGACACGCTCGTCCTTGGCCATCGCGTTGGTGAACCTGTCGACAGTCTCGAGGTCGGCCTCGGTCAGCCCTCCCGACCCCTCGTGCGTCGCCAGGATCTGGATGGGCGAAAGCAATCCGGGGCTGAACTTGTCCAGGAGGACCATCTCGGCCTTGCCGGTGGCCGTGTCCTCGATGGCCGCGAGGCCGAGGTCGATGCCCAGCTCCATGCTGAACATCGGCACGGCGAACAGGATGAGCAGGGCGACGGCCGGGATCGCCAGCCACGGGTGCCTGAGCACTGTGCGCGCCCACCGGCCCCAGCCGCTGTCCTCCACGGACGTGTCCTCCAGGGTCGCCGGCTGGAACCTCTTGGGCAGGCTGAGCTTGTTGACGTGCCAGCCGAGCGCCGCCAGCAGGGCCGGCAGCATCGTCCAGGCCGTGAGCAGCGTGCAGAGCACGACCAGCACGGCCCCGAACGCCATGCCGATGAACAGGGGCGACTTGACGACGAAGAGCGAGAACAGCGAGATCATGACGATACAGCCCGAGAAGAGGATCGTCCGGCCGCTGGTGCGCATCGCTACGCCCACGGCCGTCACGACCGGCTCGGGGTCGCCGGCGTCGCGCGCCTTGACCATCTCCTCCCGGTAACGGCTGATGATGAACAGGGAGTAGTCGATCGAGATGCCGACGCCGAGCATCGTGACGATCGACAGCAGGAACGAATCCATCGGCCGCCAGGTGATGAGCAGCGAGAGCACCCCGTACGTGAACAGCAGGCTGCAGAGCGCCATGACCAGCGGCAGGAACCCGGCGATCACGGCGGCCAGCGTGAAGACGAGGACGACGAGCGCGATGGGGATGCCGATGGACTCGGCCCGCTCCACGTCGGCGTTCTCCACCTCGGTGAGGTCGTTGGACGACTGCGAATAGCCGGTCATGTAGGCCCCGACCGCCGCCGCCCCCACGGCGTCCTTGACCACGTCCTGAAGCTCGCTCGAGCGGTCGGCGCGCTGCCGGTCGTCGCCGTTCAGGCCCAGCGTGGCGTAGGCCGCCGTCTCGTCTTTGGAGATCTGGCTCTCCGCCCCGACGTCGAGAGGGCTGACGACGGCCACGGCCCACGGCTTCTTCTCGACGGCCTTGACGACGCGGTCGATCGCGTCCGTGTACTCCTTGTCAGTGACCTTCAGCTTGTCCGAGTCGAAGACGATGATGTCCTGCTCGGCGCCGGCCGCCGTGAAGTCCGACTGGATGACGTCGGTGACCTCTGCCGAGTCAGACCCGGTGACGCTGTAGTCGGGCGCGGACAGGTTCCTGTACAGATGCGGGTAGGCCAGGACGGCCAGGACGAGCAGCACGATCCAGACCCCCAGCACCCACCAGCGGTGTCGCGCCACCCAGACGCCCCACCGCATCGAGACGGACGGCCGCGAGCGATGGGGCCGCGGCCTGTCCGGGTCAGGAGCAGTGCCGCCCGGTCCTTGCGGCGTGGGTGTGACGCCCTCGGCCATCGTTCCCCTCCCCTACGCGGTCCACCGGCGGCCGGCGCACGAACGGCTCCTCCGGCTGCCCTGTCGAGACGGCGGTTCTCGCCCCTGAGGGCGCGGATCTGCGAGCTCCGTTCTGTCACTCATGAAAGGCCAGCCTCGCGACATCGCGCAGGACCTCGACCATGGCCGCCTCGACACGCTCGTCGGGCTCGGTGTCCAGGCCGACCCCGTGCCGGATGTACCGGCCGAGCAGCGCATACCCCGCGGTGGCCGAGCTGAGGCAGGCGACGATGATGCGAGGGTCGTGCCGCCCACCTACGGCACCGCTCTCGAGCTCGGAGCGAAACCGCTCCAGCAGCCCGGTCATCGCCGGGCTCGTGGCCGGGAGCTCGTCGAACACGCCGTCCAGCGTCGCGCGCGCGAGCGCGGCGATGAACTCGCGCTCCTGGAGCGTGGCGTGGACGACGACTGCCGCTCCCTCGACCACGTCGGGCATCTCCTCCACGGTGGCGGCCATATGGCGTTGCGCCCGTTCCATGGCGGCGCGCATCAGGTCGTGCTTCGAGCCGAAGTAGCGGTGGACGAAGGTCGGGTTCACATCGGCCCTGGCGGCGATGTCGCGCACCGTGACGCGGCCGGACGGGCGCTCGGCGAAGAGCGCCGCCGCCGCGTCGATCAGGGCCTGGCTGACATCCTCGCGCGACCGCCGCGGCCGCCTGCGGCCGGGCGCCGCGTCTTCCCCTGGCTCCATCGTCTGCTCCGGCTCCGTTGCGTCGGCAGAAACGAGACTCCCTCCTTAACGCTGGGATAGTACCACCGTTGCGGCATAATGTAGTCGTTCGTGTACTTCGTCCGACGGGAGGACGCCATCAAGGACGACGCACCACTCCCCAGCTGGAACGACGGACCGGCAAAGGCCGCCATCCTCGAGTTCGTCCGCTCGGTGACGGCGGCGGGAGACTCGTTCGTACCTGTGGCCGAGCGGATCGCCGCCTTCGACAACGACGGCACGCTCTGGTGTGAGAAGCCCATGTACATCCAGGCCGATTTCGTCTCTCGTCGCTGGAAGGAAATGGTCAGGGAGGATCCTCGGCGAGCCGACGGAGCAGCCCTACAAGGCACTCATCGAGGGCGACGCCGAATGGCTCGCGGACGTCTACGCACACGCGCCGGAGCTGATCAAGGGCGTCGCCGAGGCCTACGAGGGCATCACCACGGAGGCCTTCGAGGCGGCGGCGCGGGAGTTCTTCGCGTCCGCCACACACCCGACCCTCGGCGTCCCGTACGTCGACGCCACGTACCGGCCGATGCGCGAGCTGATCGAGTTCCTGGAAGGGAACGGCTTTCGCGTCTACATCTGCTCGGCGGGCGGCCGCGACTTCGTGCGCGCCGTGAGCGAGCAGATCTACGGCCTGCCTCGGGACCGCGTGATCGGCTCGGCGGCGGCCCTGGAGTATCGCGACGGCGACCTCTACCGCACGGCGGAGCGTCGAGCAGCCCATCGACGACGGGCCCGGGAAGCTCATCCACATCTGGACCCGCACCGGCCGCAAGCCGCTGCTCGCCGGCGGCAACGCCGACGGGGACGTCCCGATGCTGCAGGCCGCGCGCTTCGCGCTCCTCGTCCACCACGACGACGACGCGCGCGAGTTCGCCTACGACCAGGGGGCGCGAACAGGCGCTGGCTGCAGCGGCGGCCCGCGGCTGGACCGTGGTGAGCATGAAGGAGGACTTCAGCGACGGTGTTCTGATCGGACGAGCGGCGGTGCGCCGCCCGGTGGAGCTGCCGGCGCGGCGTCTGGGGCCGAGAGAGCGAGACGGGAGGGGAGAGATGAACGCCATGGGGGATCACGTTGATCCAGTCCGATTGGCCGCCGGCCCTGAGGACTACGCGCGCTTCGGGCTCAAGAAGGGCGAGATCGAACCGTGGGAGGACGGTCTTCGCCTGGACCCGGGCGCGCCCAACATCGAGTGGTGGTACTTCGACTCGCTGCTGGACGACGGCGCCAAGTTGTCGGTCATCCACTGCACGAAGGACGCGTCCCGGCCCCATCAGCCCCTCGAGCCTCTCATCGAGATCGACCTGGACCTGCCGGACGGAAGGCGGATGTCCAAGTACGGCCGGTTCAAGGCCCGTGACTTCGCCGCCTCCAGGGACGGCTGCGACGTGCACATCGGCGACTACCACTTCACCGGCGACCTGCGCGAGTATCACATCACGGGAGCGGCCGAGGATCTCTCGGCCGAGGTCCGGCTCGAGTCCATCACGGAGCCCTGGCGGCCCGAGACCGGGCACCTCGTCTTCGGGCCCGACGGCGAGACCATCTTCGCCTGGGCACCCTTCGTGCCCATGGGCAAGGTGACGGCCACCTACCGCATCGGCGCCGAAGTCCACGAGACCACCGGGATGGGCTACCACGATCACAACTGGATGAATCGAAGCATGGCGCACCTTGTCGACCACTGGTACTGGGGACGCGGGCAGGTGGGCCCCTACTCGTACGTCACGGCCTACATCACGGCGGCCAAGAAGTACGGCTACGCGGAGTTCCCCTACTACATGCTCGCCCGGGACGGCAAGGTCGTCGCCGACGACGCCGCCAAGGTGACGTTCAGCAAGAGCGGGAGCGAGACGGACGCCCACACCGGCAAGCCGGTGCCCGACGCGATGTGCTTCGAGTACCGCGACGGGGATGCTCGCTACGTGCTCACCTACTCGCGCGAGCACACCCTCGTCAGCCAGACCCTCGTCGACTTCGCGGCGGGCGTGCAGAAGATCATCGCCGAGATCATCAGGTATCCGGGCGGCTACCTCCGCTTCTCAGGGCCGGTCGTCCTCGAGCGCTACGAGGGTGGCGAGGTCGCCGAGCGCTACGAAGAGCACGGCTCCTTCGAGGAGTGCTACTGGCAGCGCACGATCCACGGCGAGCGGTGAGATGCGCTCCTGTTCGAAACACGCGCAGTCGAGCTGGAGGGGTGATGGGACATGAGTGAACCATTCAAGGGCGTCATCAACGTCGACATCCGCGACTCGACGCCGGACTGGGCGCCGTTCGAGCCGCCCAAGGCGCCGGACGGCGCCCCCAACGTCGTCTACATCGTGCTCGACGACGTCGGCTTCTCGGCGATGAGCTGCTACGGGGGGCCGATCGAGACGCCCAACATCGACCGCATCGCCGCCGAGGGCGTGCGCTACACGCAGTGGCACACGACCGCGCTCTGCTCGCCGACGCGCTCGTGCCTGCTGACCGGCCGCAACCACACCCGCAACAGCATGGCCTGCATCACCGAGGGCGCGATCGGGTTCCCGAACGGGAGCGGCACCGATCCCGCCCGAGAACGGCATGCTCTCCGAGATCCTCGGCGAGCTGGGCTGGAACACCTACATGGTCGGCAAGTGGCACCTCTGCCCGACCGACGAGATGAACCTGGCCGCGCCGCGGCGCAACTGGCCGAGCGGGCGCGGCTTCGAGCGCTGGTACGGGTTCCTCGGCGCCGAGACCAACCAGTGGTATCCGGAACTCGTCTACGACAACCACCCGGTGGACCAGCCGAAGTCGCCGGAGGAGGGCTACCACCTCACCGAGGACATCACCGACAAGGCGCTCGAGTTCATCAAGGACGCCAACGCGATCGCGCCCGACAAGCCGTTCTTCCTCTACTACGCCCCGGGGGCGTGTCACGCACCGCACCACGCGCCCAAGGAGTGGATCGACAAGTTCAAGGGGCGCTTCGACGCGGGGTACGAGGCGATGCGGGTCGAGACGCTCGCCCGGCAGAAGGAGATGGGTCTCGTCCCGCCCGACACCGAGCTGCCGCCGGTGAATCCCGATCGGCACGGCGGCGACGCGCACGGGGCCGAAGGGGCAGCCCTTCCCGGCACTGGACTTCACCAAGCCGTGGGACTCGTTGTCCGATGATGAGAAGCGGCTCTTCGCGCGCATGGCCGAGGTCTACGCCGGCTTCCTCGCGCACGCCGACCACCACATCGGGAGGCTGCTCGACTACCTGGACGAGGCCGAGCTGCGCGAGAACACCCTGGTCATCCTGGTCTCCGACAACGGCGCCAGCGGCGAAGGCGGTCCCGTCGGCTCGGTGAACGAGAACCTGTTCGTGAACGGCATGCCCGACGATCTCCAGACCAACCTCGCGCTGCTCGACGAGCTCGGCGGCGTCAAGACCTACAACCACTACCCGACCGGCTGGGCGATGGCCTTCAACACGCCGTTCAAGATGTGGAAGCGCTACAACTTCAACGGCGGCACCTCCGACCCATGCATCATCTCGTGGCCGGCGGGGACGAAGGCCAGGGGCGAGATCAGGGAGCAGTACCACCACGCGATCGACATCGTCCCGACGATCCTCGACTGCCTCGGTGTGGAGGCTCCCGAGACCATCAAAGGGAACGTCCAGAGCGACTTCGACGGCGTCAGCATGCGGTACAGCTTCGACGACGCCTCCGCTGAGGGGACGCGCACGACGCAGTTCTACTCGATGCTCGGCCAGCGCGCGATCTGGCACGACGGGTGGAAGGCGGTCACGACCCATCCGCCGCTCAGCGGGTGGAGCGACTTCAACGACGACGACTGGGAGCTCTACCACACCGACGTCGACCGCGCGGAGCTGCACGACCTGGCCGCGGAGATGCCCGACAAGGTGCGCGAGCTCGTGAACCTCTGGTTCGCCGAGGCCGGCAGGAACGCGGCGTTCCCGCTCGACGACCGCCTGGTGCTCGAGATCGGCCTCGCGGAGCGGCCGCAGCTCTCCGCGCCGCGCGACAAGTACGTCTACTACCCGGGCATCGCGGACGTCCCCGAGAGCCAGTCCGTCAACATCCGCAACCGCTCCTACTCCCTCGGCGCGCTGGTCGACATCCCGGCGCCGGGCGCCGAGGGCGTGCTGTTCGCCCACGGCGCACGCTTCGGCGGGCACGCCCTCTACGTCAAGGACGACAGGCTGCACTACGTCTACAGCTTCGTGGGAGTGATGGAGCAGAAGATCGACGCGACGGAAGATGTCCCGACCGGCGAGAACCTGATCCTGGCCGCCACCTTCGAGAAGGACGGGGAGGACCCGCCGGGCGTCGCCACGGGCATGCTGTCCCTCTACTACGGCGACAAGAAGGTGGGCGAGGGGCGGATCAAGACCCAGCCCGGGCAGTTCTCATTGGGTGGCGAAGGGCTGTGCGTCGGGCGCGACAGCGGCGCCCCGGTCACCGACGACTACCCCGGCGAGTCCCCCTACCGGTTCACCGGCGGCACCATCAAGCAGGTGAGCGTCAACGTGAGCGGCGAGCCCTATCTCAACCTGGAGCGCGAGGCGGTGGCGATGCTCATGCGGGAGTGAAGGCAGGTCTGCCCCAGACTGCTGATTCTGGACTGAGCAAGGGAGCACGAGAAGGAGGGATCCCCATGACCACCCATCCGGCACGTCAGGCCGACAGGCCCGAGGACTATGCGCGCCTCAATCTCGAGAGACGCCTCATCAAGCCGTGGGAGGACGGCATCCGCATCGACACCGCCGCGCCCAACCTGGAGTGGTGGTACATCGATGCGGACCTGGACGACGGCACCGGGCTGTGCATGATCTTCGCGACGAAGGACGGCACCCGGCCGCACCAGCCTCTCGGGCCGCAGCTCGAGATCGACATCACCCTGCCCGACGGTACGCGCATGGTGCGGTCCTGGTATCCCAAGATCGAGGAGTTCAGCGCGTCCAAGGACGGCTGCGACGTCCGCATGGGCGACTGCCGCTTCACCGGCGACCTGCACGAGTACAGGGTCACGGGGCACGCCGAGGAGCTCTCGGCCGACATCCGGCTCGAGGGGATCACGGAGCCGTGGCGCCCGGAGAGCGGTCTTCTGCTCTTCGGGCCCAAGGATGAGCACTTCTTCGGCTGGACGCCGTTCGTGCCGTTCGGCAAGGTGACGGCCACCTACAAGATCGGCGACGAGGTCCACGAGGCCACCGGCAGGGGGTACCACGACCACAACTGGACGAACACCGACCTCGGGCACCTCATCGACCACTGGTGGTGGGCGCGAGGGGAGGTCGGCCCCTACACGTTCCTCGCGGCGCACATCGTGGCCACGAAGAAGTACGGCTACACGCCGTTCCACTGGTACATGCTGGCCCGCGACGGCAAGGTCATCGCCGACGACGGCTCCAAGATGACGTTCACGACGCACGGCGCCGAGATCAACGAGAAGACCGGCAAGCCCGAGCCGGACGCGGTCTCCTTCGACTACGAGGACGGAGACACGCGCTACGAGCTGATGATGACGCGCCAGAAGACGCTGGTGGCCTACACCTGGATCGACTTCGCCAAGGGCTGGGAGAAGGAACTGATGAAGCTCATCCGCTACCCGGGCGGCTACATGCGCTTCCTGGCGGCCACGAGCCTGGACTGCTACAAGGCCGGCGAGCGCGTCGAGCACTACGAGAAGAGCGGGGCGTTCGAGCAGATCTTCTACCAGCGCAAGATCCACGAGGAGTCGCTGGAGCACGACATGGCGGGCGCGCAGTGACCAGGAGTCGCAGGAACGGAAGACGACAGGAGCAGCTCGCTCGCACACCTGCGTAGCCGCGCTGCCTTTGCAGAAGTACGGCCGGTCTACCGACACTGGTGGCTGCCGGCTGCCGACAGAGGAGCTCCGCGATGGCATTCTCCCCCCTCCCGCCACAGAAGCAGATGACCGGGATGCTGGGGCGCCCGGTGGCGGAGAACCCCATCGACCGCATGTTCGACGCGGTCTACGAGCACTGCGGTCTGCCCTGGCAGTTCTGGAAGTGCGACGTCGCGGCCGGGGACCTGCCGGCGGCGATCGCCGGCACGAGAGCCCTGGGCTTCCGCGGCTACGGCATCACGGTGCCGTACAAGATCGCCGCGATCCCCCACCTGGACGCGATCGACGAGGATGCGCGCGTCATCGGCGCCGCGAACTATGTGACCGTCGAGGACGGCCGACTCATCGGCCACAACAACGACGGCAAGGGCGTGGTCAAAGCGATCCTCAAGGTCACGCCCATCGCCGGCAAGCGCGTGGTCATCATGGGCGCCGGCGGCGCCGGGCGGGCGATGGCGGTCGAGCTGGGCTGGGCGGGCGCCTCGCACCTCACGGTAGTCACGCGTCGCGAGGAGCAGGGCCGGGAGGTCGCTGCCCTGGTCCACCGCGCGGCGGGCATCCCGACCGATTGGCTCGCGTGGGACGGGGTCGTCACCATCCCCAAAGGTACGGGTATCCTCATGAACGCGACCACCCTCGGCGCCGCCCCCGAGCTCGCGCCCGTGCCCGTGGCGTGGGAGAGCGCGGGCCCGGGCCTTACGGCCGTGGACGTGATCACCAACCCGCGGCTGACGCCGTTCCTCGCGACGGCGAAGGAGCGCGGCTGTGGTGTCGTGGACGGCGTGGAGATGCTGGTGCAGCTCGCGATGCAGCTCTTCGAGTCGTGGACGGGCGTGACGCCGGAAGAAGACGTCTTCCAGCGGTCCGTGTCGGCAGCGCTTGGGGAGTGACTCAGGCTCGGGCGGTACAGCTACGCGGACGCGACCTGCTGCATGAGTCCGTCCGTCTCCGCCAGCGCCGGCTTGGCGCCGAGCCGCGTGAAGGTCTCGCGGGCCGCGGCGAGCGGCGCTGCCGCCTCAGGCGTCTTGCCGAGCGCCAGCAGGCAGCGCCCCTGGCCGAGCAGCGCCTGCGCCTCTTCGTAGGGCACACCGAAGTCGTGCCAGCGTGAAGCGGCGTCTGCGAAACCGGCAGCCGCAGCCTCGTGCTCTCCGCGCGCCTCTCCGCAAAGCGCAGAAACACTCGCCTGAGTGTTCCGCACAGCTGGGAGCCGTCCGCGCACGACACCGGAGATTCTCTCGGCAAGTTCGCTGTCCCCGCAATGGAGTGCGACGCGGACCGCCTCGGGAAGCATGTGGTACAGCGACACGTCGTTGATGGTCGTGGCCGTCGAGACCATCTCCTCAAGCAGGATGTGCGCCTCGTCCAGATCGCGGGGGGCAGTCGCGATAGCGGAGACCGTCAGACCCCAGCAGAGGTCTACGGCAACGTCGCTTCGGCGCGCCTCGTCCACCGTCGGTGACAGGTACTTGCTCACCTCAGCGTCCGCGCCGCGCCAGACCAGCGGCAACAGTCTCAGAAGACGCACCAAGAGGAGATCCCGTACGCCGCCGAGTGATCTCGCCGCGAAGTCGTTCTCCAGTTCGTTCGCCTCCCGGAGCGCTTCGTCCCAGTCGCCCGCGCAGACGAGTGCTACGACCCGGTTGTCACGCGCGTAGCCGAGCGCCGAACCGAGCTGCACCTCAAAGGCGAGCACGCGCTCATACTCCTCCAGGGAGCGCCGGGGGCCCTCGACGAGGCCGATGTCCAAGGCGAAGTTGCCCCAGATCCGCGCGCGCTCGATGCCGAGCCCCTGTGTCTCCGCCAATTCCAGGGCGCGGCGGTAGTCTTCCAGGAACCCCGCATCGCCCTCACTGCCGCGTATGCTGCCGCGCAGAGAGAGGGCAAGCGGCGGCTCCGGCACCCCGAGCTCACGCGCCGCTTCGAGGACGCCCTCGAACGCCTCCAGCGCGGCGTCCGACTCTCCCGAGTTCAGGAGCTCGCGACCCCACTCCGTCAAGACGGTCACCCGCGCATCCGACGGCCCGTCGTCGTCAAGGAGGCCGACGGCCTCGCGGTAGAGCCCCGCGACTTCACGTGGATTCACTTGGAGATTGTCACGAGCTCGCGCCAGACGGGTGAGGGCGACGGCAGCCGAGCGCAGGTCGCCGGTCGCCCGCAGGGCGACGGTCGCGAGCTCCAAGTGCGTAGCCGCCTCCGCGCTTCGCCCGCTCCAGAGGGCCGCCTCGCCGAGCCTCAGGTGGAGGCGGGCGCGCCCGGGACCGTCCGCGGCCGGCACCTCCAGTGCCGCCGCGTAGAACCGTTCGGCAGCGTGTACGTCGAGGTTGAAGGCGCGGTCGCCGGCCAGTGTCAGGCAGCGTACCGAGGGTCCCTCGAACTGCGCCGCCAAGTCGCCCTCGCCGGCGGCCCGAGCCAGGTCGAGCGCGGTCGCGAAGTGGTGCGCCAGGAGCTCGGCGATGTCCTCAGGGTGACCCTCCGCCTTCGCCTCGAGCCAGCGGGCGACAGCTCCGTGCCTGCGGGCGCGTGCGGCGCGCGGCAATTGCCGGTAGGCGACGTCTCGAGCGAGCGCGTGGACGAAGGCATACTCCCGCACATCGCCCATCGAAGACTCGTGGATCCGGCGGATCAGCTGGCGCTCCAGCAAGCCGGACAGCATGCCGTCGACCTCGTCCGGTTCACGCGCGCCCATCGCCGCGAGGACCCCGTCCCAGAAGACGGTGCCGACCACGGCCGCGTCCCCGAGGAGGTTCTTCTGGTCGGCAGGCAAGGCGTCCAGGCGAGCAGCGATGACCGCCTGCACTGAGTCGGGCACTTGCGCGTCCATCTCAGTGTCGCTCAGCAGCCGCACGGACTGCTCGGCGTAGAAGGGGTTGCCGTCGCAGCGTTCGACCACGTGTCTGATGACTCCATCACCGTCGTCCGACTCGCCGATCAGACCGGCCACCAGCCGCGCCGTCTCGGCCGCGGAGAGAGACTCCAGGTGGAGATGGTCGATCCGGCCACCGCGGGCGAAGCCGGGGAGCCGCTCGAACAGCTCGGGGCGCGCCGTCCCGATGGTCAGCAGAGGAGCGGACGCCACGTGCGTCGGCAGGTACTCCAGAAAGGCGAGCAGCGCCTCATCGGCCCAGTGCAGGTCCTCGAGGACCAGCACGGTAGGCCCGCCGGCGGCCACGTCCTCGAAGAAACGCGCCCAGGCGGCGAAGTTCTCCTCACGGGACGCGTCCGGCGCGGCGAGTCCCAGGAGGGCCCGCAGACGCTGGCGGAGCCACTCCCGGTCCGGGCCGGAGGGCAGGATGGACTCGAGTTTGGCTTCGACGGTCGCACCTTGGTCGGTGTCGTGGATGCCGGCGTGACCCTTCACGATCTCTGCCAGCGCCCAGAAGGTGATGTCCTCACCGAACGGCGGGCAGTACCCCTGTCGCCAGGTGGTCATCTGCGGTCGAGCGTCGACCAAGGTCAGGAGCTCGCGGACCAGACGGCTCTTGCCGATGCCCGGCTCGCCGACGATGAGGACGAACTGTGAGGTCGACGTGGCCATCGTCTCATCGAAGACCGCGGAGAGGTGGGACAGCTCCACCTCGCGGCCGACGAGCGGCGTCAGGTCGCCGCCACGTGCGTCGATCCCGCGACGAGCCAGCGCCGCCGCCGCGCGCCACGCCAGTACCGGCTCTGTCTTGCCCTTGGCGGCGACAGCGGGGAGTTGCTCGTACTGAATGACGCCAGCCGTGAGCTCGTGAGCGAGGCCGCCGACGGCGACGCCGCCGGGCGGAGCGGCCGCCTGCAGGCGCGCGGCGACGTTGACGGCGTCGCCGGTGAGGAAGCCGCGGCCGGAGGTGGGCTCGACGTCGAGGCGCACGAGGGCCTCGCCGGTGTTGACGCCGCAGCGGGCCTCGAGGGAGCTGCCGTCGGGGCGAACCATGCCCTCGAGCGACTCGAGCAGGCGCAGGCCGGCGCGCACCGCCCGTTCCGGGTCGTCCTCGTGCACGGCGGGGACGCCGAAGACCCCGACCACGGCGTCGCCGATGAACTTCTCGACGGTGCCGCCGTGGGACTCGATCACCTTGGTGGCGCGGGCGAAGTACTCGCCGAGGATGCGGTCGACGTCCTCGGGATCGGCCGCCTCGCTCATGGCGGTGAAGGAGACGAGGTCGCAGAAGAGGGTGGTGACGGTCTTGCGCTCCTCGACCGCGGCCGTCGCCGCGACGAGCTTGGCCGCGCACTTCGGGCAGAAGCTGAAGTCATCGGGGGCTTCGAAGCCGCAGCCCGGACAGGCGATCATCTCCGTCGCCCGACGTGCTGCCCGTCCCCTGGCTCCCGCCACCGCATCCGACCGACCCCCTCGGAGCTGCCTGCGCCCACTCTACAGCGGAGCCCTCGCCTCCAGAAGAGGCAGGCGCCATCGACAGCAGGCACTTCGCACCCAGGCATCTTCTCCGGTGTGTCGGATCCCGCCCACTCTCGTCAGCATCGCGTCGGCAATCCTATCCAGGTGGGCAAGTCTGCTGACGGACCGCACGGCACGAAACGGCCCTGTGCAGCATCAGAGGTGGTGCCCCCGGCTGGAATCGAACCAGCGACACCAGGTTCAGGAATCATGCGGCAGACGTGACGGGGCGTGGCGCCCAGTGCGCAAAGATGCTGCAAGGTCCAAGGTTTTGGGCGAGGTCGGTGCCGGGCTGTGTTCGGTTGTGTTGGGCCGTGGTGACGCGTCTCGTCGGCAATCTGTCGGCAGACGCTCCGTCTCACCTAGGCAGGCGGAACCTGCTGCAGAAGCGCATCCGTCTCGGCAAGCGCGGGCTTGGCGCCGAGGCGCGCGAAGATCTCGCGGGCCGCGGCGAGCGGCGCCGCCGCCTCGGGCGCTCTGCCGAGCGCCACCAGGCAGCGCCCCTGCCCGAGCAGCGCCTGCGCCTCCTCGTAGGGCACGCCGAAGTCGTGCCAGCGAGTCGCGGCGTCGGCGAAGCCCACCGCAGATGCCTCGTGCTCGCCACGGAACTCGAGCAGGCACGCGTCGACGCTCGTCCTCGCATGCTCCCCGATCGCGTGAACGGACTCGGGGCGTGCGGCGATACGGCCGGCCAGGGCTGCATCACCCGCCGCCAGCGCTGTGCGCACTGCTGCCGGGACGAGCCCGACGTGCTTGGGCTCCCCACTAGTCGGCGGCAGTGCGGCCCATTCCTCCAGGATGTCCAGCGCAGCCGCCGTGCCTCCCCGCAGCAGCTCCACCTCGGCGGCAGCGAGCAGAGCGTATGTAGTGAGCCAGGCCACTTCGCTCTCCCGGCCCGTCGCGATCAGCCACCGGAGCCACGGCTCGACCTCACGCACTCGCCCCATTCGGCCCAGGAGCATCGCCTCCAGGGAGCGCACGTACAGCAGGTCCCAGGTGTCCTCGAAGCGCTCCGTCTCGGGGCCGAGCTCCTGGGCGGCGTGCAGCGCTGCGGGCCAGTTACCCATGGCGCCCAGCGACTCCACCAGCAAGGCACGAGACGCCAGCACGAAATCGGCGAGGCCGCGCCGCCGGGCGAGGTCGAGTCCCTCAGTCTCCGCCGCGCTGGCGGCGACCGGGCCTGCCGCCGCGTAGATCTCGCTCGTCTGGTTGAAGAGGATCAGCACCAGGTCAGAGCCAAGGCCCTGCGCCCGCGCCTCGGCAATCGCCAGCTCGTAGTCTTCCAGCCCGCCGGGATCGCCGAGCTCGAGCCTGGCGGCCGCACGGAAGCTGATCGCCTTGGCCGGCAGCGGCAGCCCCAGCTCGCGGCGCACGGCCACGGCCCGGTCGGCGAGCTCGATGACGTCCGTCATCGGCGTGCCACGCTCCATGAACGCGATGCCCATGCAGGCGACTAGCACCTCGGCCAGCTCAGGCGACGGTTCGTCACGGTCGACCAGCGCCAGAGCCTCGTCGAGAAGGTCGCCAGTGGGCTCGCCGCGGATCAGGCGGATGATGGCCAGCTCGCACATCGCGACTGCCGCCGCCCCCGCGTCGCCGACGTTGAGGAGAAGCGGGATGGCCTCCTCGATTACCTCGGTCGCCTCCCGGTAGCGGTTCTCGCCGTCGAGCACCTCGGCCCAGTACGCAAGCAGGCGCGGGCGCTCCGGGCTGTCGGCATCGGCGAGCTCGAGCGCGCGCTCACAGTGGCGTTTGCACGTTCCGCGATCGATCCCGCGCCAGCGCTGGGCGGCGAGCGCGTGACTGGCAACGGCCTGCTCGCGCAGCTGCGCCGCACCGGCGCCGTCGCCGAGCGCGCTCGTCAGGGCCAGAGCTGCTTCGAAATGCCCGGCGACCACCTCGGCGACGTCGCGGAGCCGGCCGCCGGCTCGCGACTGCAGCCAGACGGCGGTTGCTGCGTGCCTATCGGCACGCACCGCCCGAGGCAGCTGCGCGTAGGCCACATCGCGCACGAGCGCGTGAGCGAAGGCGTACTCGCGCTCGCCCGCCAGCGACGACTCGCGCCGCCGCCGCACCAACTGTTTCGCCGCGAGAGCGTCTAGAGCGTCCCCGACTTCATCAGCGACGCGTTCGCCGACGGCAATCAGCGCGCCGGCCCAGAAGACCTGGCCTACTACGGAGGCTTCGGCCAGCAGCGCCTTGTGGTCCGGCGGAAGCATGTCGAGCCGGGCGGCGATGACCGCCTGCACGGAGCCGGTGAGCAGCGTCTCGCGCACGTCCTCAGCCGCGCGGCCGCGACGTTCGCGGTAGAGGCGAGTCGACTCCTCGGCAAAGAACGGGTTGCCGCCCGCGCGCTCGACGATGCGCGCCGCCAGCCCCCCGTCGTTGTCACCAAGCAAAGAGGTCACCAGCGCCTGCGTCTCAGCGCCGGACAGCGGCTCAAGCGACAGGCGGTTCGCGCGCGCGTCGGTGCCGAACGCGGGGTGCGACTCGAAGAGCTCGGGACGCGTCGTGGCAACGACAAGTAGCGGCACCTCGGCAGCATGCCCGGCCAAGTGATCAAGGAAGTCGAGGAGCGCGTCGTCCGCCCAATGCAGGTCTTCGAACACGACGACGGCGGGTCCAGTCCCCGCGACCGCGCCCAGGAAGCTCGTCCAAGCGGCGAAGCTCTCGTTGCGCCCCGCCTGCGCCGCGTCGAGGCCCACGAGCGCGCGCAGCCTTTGGCGCAGCCACTCACGGTCGTCCCCCTGTGGGAGCACCCCGTCGAGTTTCGCCTCCCTCGTCTCGACATCGTCGCTCTCGAGGATGCCAGCGTGGCCGCGCACAATCTCCGAGAGAGCGGAGTATGCGACCCCTTCGCCGTAGGCGAGACAGCGTCCCTGGCGCCAGGTCACGAGGCCGGGGAGATCGTCCGCGTACGCATAGAGCTCACGAACGAGCCGGGTCTTGCCAATGCCGGGCTCGCCACTGATGACCACCGTCCGCGGCAATCCCGACGCCTGGGTGTCCTCGAGAAGAGTCGTGAGGTATGAGAGCTCGCCGCCGCGACCGATGAAGGGCGTGAGGTCGGCCGCATCTGTGTCGCCGCCCCGTCGGGCGACAGGTGCGATGGCGCACCAGGCGAGGACCGGCTCAGCCTTGCCCTTGGCGGTGACATCGGGCAGCTCCTCGTACTCGATGACGCGCTCGGTCAGTTCGTGGGTGAGAGCGCCGACGGCGACACCGCCAGGCGGGGCTGCTGCCTCAAGCCGCGCGGCGGTGTTCACGGCGTCGCCGGTGAGGAAGCCGCGGCCGGAGGCGGGGTCGACGTCGAGGCGGACCAACGCCTCGCCGGTGTTGACGCCGACGCGCGCCTGGAGCGGGCTGCCATCGGGACACGTCATGCCCTCGAGCGCCTCGAGGATGCGCAGGCCGGCGCGCACGGCGCGCTCAGGGTCGTCCTCGTGTACGGCGGGCACGCCGAACACGCCGACCGCCGCATCGCCGATGAACTTCTCGACGGTGCCGCCGTGCGACTCGATGACCTTGGTGGCGCGGGCGAAGTACTCGCCGAGCAGGGCGTCGACGTCCTCGGGGTCGGCGGCCTCGCTCATCGCGGTGAAGGCGACGAGGTCGCAGAAGAGGGTGGTGACGGTCTTGCGCTCCTCGGGGACGGGAAGCGGGGTGGCGAGCGAGGCGGCGCACTCGTTGCAGAACTTGGAGCGGTCCGGGTTCTCGGCCCCGCATGCAGGACAGCTGATCACGGCCCCTCGCCCTCGCGTTGCGGAATGCTCGACCCAGCCGTATCCCTAGCCAGGCAGCTGCGCCGAGTCTACTGCCATGCTCACGGAGAGGCGAGGGTGCGTCGTGCGGGCTCGTGCTGGCCAAACACCTGCCGTCTCCACGCGTCTCGTCGGCAGAATGTCGGCAGTCTTGCCGATTCGGAAGGAGTGCTGCCGAACGCTACAGCACGAAAGCGCACCGTGCAGCAAGAGGGATGGCGCCCCCGGCTGGAATCGAACCAGCGACACCAGGTTTAGGAAACACGCGGCAGGCGTGACCATCGATGCTCAGCCGGGCGCGATTGTGCTGCACAGTCCAAGGTTCTGCGCGACCTCTGTGCTGAGACATGTCCTCGTGTGGTCGGCCGTGACGAGGAGTCTCGTCGGCTGTGTGTCGGCAGGAGTCGTGGCGCGCGGCAATCGAAGGCGTCGCGTTGCCGCCGTGAGGGGCGCTGATCAGTCTGCCAGTAGGTACCAGCGAATGCTCCTGAGTGCCATCCTGAGCGTGCGAAATGCTGTCGCGAGTGCCAACGAGAGGTCATGAGTGCCAACCAGTGCCGCTGAGTTCGGTTGCAGACCGGTTGCGGGAAGCCGTCCCGCTGTCGCCGCCGGCCCATCGCGTTGGTCTGCCGAGGTCTTGCCGGCGGACTTCCCGGGCACCGACGTAGCAGCGCTTATGTCTCACCATGCTCTTCCCCTGACTGTGGCATGGCAATTGCCGGTCCGGGCTTGGCGTCGGCTTCTTGACGCGGCGGGCGGGCATCGGTGATCGCCACCGGCGCGGTCACCCAGAGCACGAAGGCGCCGTGGATCGCGATTGCCACCGCCGGAAAGAAGGCTGGGATGCGCCCGGGCAAGGACAAGGCCTGCTGCAACCAGGTGCCGACCTCGTACAACCCTGCACCGCTCAGGTAGGTCACGACGTTCGCGGCCAGCCACCACGCCCAGCGGGTGGTGTGACCGCGGAAGGCGGTTGCCTGCGCGATGCCGATGAGCGGCCCCAGGACGAGGGCCTGGACTATCCCGTTGCCGAACGCAGCCAGCGTGTCGCCGCCGCGGGCAAGAGTGTCCACCGCGGCCGGCGAGATGACCAGCAGCCAGACGAAAAACGCGGGCACCAGCGTCGCCCGCACCCAGCGTCGCCGCTGCAGCTCGGGGATACGGCGCCGCAGGAGTCGCCACTGCCACGCTCCCAGGATGACCCCCTGGGTTGCGGCCCCGACGGCGGCGACGATCAGCACGGCAAGGGTACGCTGGTCGTATATGAGATCGTGCGTCGCCGCGGACGCCAGACACTCAAGGAGGATGGCGACGACGGGGATCACGAGGAAGGCGACGCCGTTGACCAGGATCCAGCATGCCGAACAAGCGCCCGTCCCACCATGATCCGGAGCCGCCGGCAGTGTCGCGCCAGGACGCGCTGTTCCGATGCGGTGTCTGTCATCCTTCTCCCCTGGCGATCGGCAGTCGCTCGGACGGGGCGCGGTTCGCTCGTGCTGAGGCAGCCCGCGCCCCGTCTACGCTTCTGCTGGTCCCCGTGGAGCTCGTGCCCGAGAAGTTCTCGTAGTCTTCAGGATGCGTGGCCAGGAGAACAGGCCTGGTGCCGGTCTGAGTAGCCCCCATCGTCTCCCCTCCCATTCCACGCGGCGTGCGGCAAGCGCGCCCGCCCTTCCTTCTGTCGAGGGTGATGAGCGCGCCGTGCAGCAGGCCTTTCGTCAGCGCGAGGCCGCTGCCTGAGCACCGAGCCCACCCGCCGCCGCCAGCTCCGCCGAGAGCCGCTCCTCCAAGGCGGCCAGAACCTCGGCGCCTTCCGCGCTCACGCCCGGCCGTGCCTTGCGCTCGCGGATGAAGGCGAGCAGGTCGGTGAGCACGGCGACGCGCTCCGCGGCCCCCGGCATGCGCAGGGCGAATGCCAGGATCCCGTCGATAACGCGGGCATGGACGCGGTCGGGTCCGATGGCGGCGAGCGCGCCGGCACGGTCGAGGAGGTCTCGCGCGTCGGGCCGCAGGTGGCTCAGCCAGAGCGCGATCCCGTCGGCGGCCAGGCGCTCGTGCAGGTGCTCCAGCGCCTCGACCACAGGGACGTCGACCTCGGGCGTGAGCGACAGGTCGAGCAGCACGACCGAGGGACGCGGCTCGGTGTCCGCGACGGCCTCGACGAGCGCGTCGCGGACCGAGGCGAGCTGTTGGCGAAGAAGAGCATCTCGTCGGGACGGACGATGAGCAGGCCCGGGATGGCCGCGTCCGGGTCCGTCCGGAGGTCCACGGGCTCGAGGCCGCTGCGCGGCCGGCCGAGGAACGTCAGGCGCGCCTCGCTCGCTCGCCAGACCAGGAGGCCCAGCGAGATGAGGACCGCCATCGCCAGCGCCACGAGGGTCGGCATCACGAGGACCCCGACCAGGGCGATCATCGCCAGCCAGAAGTCGGCCCGGCGCAGCTGCCAGAGCCGGCGCATCTTGCCGAATTTCATCATCCCGCTCACGGCGACGACGACGACCGCAGCCAGCGTCGCCTCTGGAAGTGGCTCGAAGAGCGGCGTCAGGAAGAGGGCCACGCAGGGCCGTCGCCGCAGCGGCCGTGACCAGCGAGGCAGGCGTCTGGGCTCCTGCCCGGTCGTTGGCGGCCGACTTGGACAGCGACGAGCCGATGGGGAAGCCGGAGAAGAGGCCGGCGCCGGCGTTGGCGGCACCGAGGGCGATCAGCTCGCGGTTCGGGTCGATCTTGCCGCCGTGCTTCTGGGCGAACTCGTCGGCCGGCCCGATAGCCTCCGCGAAGGCGACCAGGGCGATCGCCGAGCGCACCGGACAGCAGGAGCGGCAGGGCCTCGAGACCGACGCCCGGCAGCGAGGGCCCCACGAGGCCCGCCGGCAGGTCGCCGACGACTGCGACGCCCTGCGCCTCGAGGCCGAGGGCGACCGATACCGCGATGGACGCCGAGCATCACGACCAGCGCAGCCGGCACGCGGGGCAGGCGCCGCTCGAGCACGACCATCGCCACGATGCAGCCGGCGCCCACCGCGAGGGTGAGCAGGTCGGTCTCGCTCGGAGCTGCGGGAAGCAGGGCGCGGACGAGCTGCAGCGCGGTGTCGCCATGGGCTTCCACGCCGAGGAGCTTGGGGATCTGCTTGATGGTGATCAGCAGCGCCAGCCCGAAGACGAAGCCGAGCAGCACGGACTCGGAGAAGAACTGGGCGATGCGACCGAGCCTCAGGACCCCGGCCGCGATCGAGACCAGCCCGGCCAGCATCGCCAGGGCGGCGGTCAGGGCGACGTACTCGGCGCTGTCCGCGGCGGCGAGCTCCGAGATCGTCGCCGCCGACATGATCGCGACGGCCGAGGACACCGCCACGACGAGCTGGCGCGAGCTGCCCAGCAGCGCGTAGGCGAGCAGGCCGATCGGCGCCGCGTAGAACGGCGTACTCGGGGGGCACGCCCGCCAGCTCCGCGTAGGCCATGCCCTCGGGGACGAGGATGGCGCACACCGTGAGCCCGGCGACGACGTCGAGGCGGAGCCAGCTCCGCCGGTAGCCGGGCACCCAGGAGAGGATCGGCCAGGCGCGCCCCTTCCCCCGCCGCACCGCGTCGCCCGTCATCCGGTCACTTCACGCTGGCGGACGGGAGGCCCGTCACTCACGAAAGGCCAGCCTCGCGACGTCGCGCAGGACCTCGACCATGGCCGCCTCGACGCGCTCGTCGGGCTCGGTGTCCAGGCCGACGCCGTGCCGGATGTACCGGCCGAGCAGCGCATAGCCCGCGGTGGCCGAGCTGAGGCAGGCGACGATGATGCGAGGGTCGTGCCGCCCGCGGACGGCCCCGCTCTCGAGCTCCGCGCGAAACCGCTCCAGCAGCCCGGCCATTGCCGGGCTCGTGGCCGGGACCCCGTCGAACACGCCGTCCAGGGTCGCGCGCGCGAGCGCGGCGATGAACTCGCGCTCCTGGAGCGTGGCGTGGACGACGGCCGCCGCTCCCTCGACCACGTCCGGGATCTCCTCCACGGTGGCGGCCACGTGGCGTTGCGCCCGTTCCATGGCGGCGCGCATCAGGTCGTGCTTCGAGCCGAAGTAGCGGTGGACGAAGGTCGGGTTCACATCGGCCCTGTCGGCGATGTCGCGCACCGTGACGCGGCCGGACGGGCGCTCGGCGAAGAGCGCCGCCGCCGCGTCGATCAGGGCCTGGCTGACATCCTCGCGCGACCGCCGCGGTCGTCTGCGGCGGGCGGCCGCGTCCTCTCCTGGCTCCATCGTCTGCTCCGGTTCCGTCAGGTCGGCAGAAACGAAACGCCCGTCAACGTTGGCATGGTACCACCGTACGGCATAATGTAGTCGTTCGTGTACTTCTTCCGACGGGAGGACGCCATCAAGGACGACGCACCACTCCCAAGCTGGAGCGACGGACCGGCAAAGGCCGCCATCCTCGAGTTCGTCCGCTCGGTGACGGCACCCGGAGACTCGTTCGTACCTGTGGCCGAGCGGATCGCCGCCTTCGACAACGACGGCACGCTCTGGTGTGAGAAGCCCATGTACATCCAGGCCGATTTCGTCTCTCGTCGCTGGAAGGAAATGGTCAGGGAGGATCCTCGGCGCGCCACGGAGCAGCCCTACAAGGCGCTCGTCGAGGGCGACGCCGAATGGCTCGCGGACGTCTACGCACACGCGCCGGAGCTGATCAAGGGCGTCGCCGAGGCCTACGAGGGCATCACCACGGAGGCCTTCGAGGCGGCAGCGCGGGAGTTCTTCGCTTCCGCCACACACCCGACCCTCGGCGTCCCGTACGTCGACGCCACGTACCGGCCGATGCGCGAGCTGATCGAGTTCCTGGAAGGGAACGGCTTTCGCGTCTACATCTGTTCGGCGGGCGGCCGCGACTTCGTCCGCGCCGTGAGTGAGCGGCTCTACGGCCTGCCTCGTGACCGCGTGATCGGCTCGGCGGCGGCCCTGGAGTATCGCGACGGCGACCTGTACCGCACGGCGGAGGTCGAGCAGCCCATCGACGACGGGCCGGGGAAGCCCATCCACATCTGGACCCGCACCGGGCGCAAGCCGCTGCTCGCCGGCGGCAACGCCGACGGGGACGTCCCGATGCTGCAGGCCGCGCGCTTCGCGCTCCTCGTTCACCACGATGACGACGCGCGCGAGTTCGCCTACGACGAGGGGGCGGGACAGGCGCTCGCCGCGGCCGAAGCGCGCGGCTGGACCGTGGTCAGCGTGAAAGAGGACTTCAGGACGGTCTTCTGACCGGACGAGCGGCGGTGCGCCACCCGGTGGAGCTGCCGGCGCGGCGTCTGGGGCCGCAAGAG